>CAWJCB010000009.1:0-371333 GCA_963841105.1 uncultured Alphaproteobacteria bacterium | reverse complement strand
GGCCATGACAGCCATCGCGGCGGAGCGCTACACCGGCGCCAGCATCAAGCGTTCGGAGGACCCGCGCATCCTGATCGGCGCGGGCCGGTACGTCGACGACATCAAGCTGCCCGGGATGCTGCACGCCGCGTTCGTGCGCTCGCCGATGGCGCACGCTCGCGTGCTGTCGGTCGATGCCTCGGCGGCGCTGGCCCTGCCCGGCGTGGTCGCGGTGCTCACCGGAGCGGAGCTGGAAGCGATGACGGTCCCGGGGCCGGACGCGCTGATGGCTCTCATGGGCTGGGCCGGGCCCACCCCGGAGTTCACCCTGCTGGCGACCGATACGGTGCGCCTGGTCGGCGATCCCGTGGCGGTCGTCGTCGCCGAGAGCCGTTACCTCGCCGAGGACGGCTGCGAGCTGGTGGAGGTCGACTACGACGACCTGCCTCCGGTCATGGACGCCGCCTTCGCGCTCGACCCGGGCAGCCCGCCGGTGTTCGCCAACCTGGGTGACAACATCGCGCGCACGCACTCGCGCCACGAGTTCGGCGACGTCTCCGCGACCTTCGCTGACGCGGACCGCGTCATCGACTTCCACATCGACGTGCACCGGCACCAGAACGTACCCATGGAGGGACGCGGCTGCGTCGCGAGTTACGACGCCGACCCCGGTGTCATGACGATGCACGCGGCCACGCAGAGCGTTCACGTCACCAAGATCGCCGTCGCCATGCGGCTTGGCCTGGAGCAGGACAAGGTGCGGGTGCTGGCCGGCGATATCGGCGGCTCGTTCGGCCTCAAGATCGGCGCATCGCGGGAAGAGCTCGCGGTCGCGGCCGCGTCGCGGGCCATCGGCCGGCCGGTCAAGTGGGTCGAGGACCGTGGCGAAAACCTCACCGTGTCCGGGCAGGCGCGTGAGGAGAGCTTCGACGTCCGGGCCGCGGTCAGCAACGACGGCGACTTGCTGGGGCTGGACGTGAAGATGGTCGTCGACACCGGCTCCTACCCGGGTATGGGCGCGATGGTCCCGGACATCATGGAGGCGATGCTGCCCGGTCCGTACAAGCTCGCGGCCATGGGTTTCGAGTCGACCGGGGCGATCACGAACAAGGCGCCGTACGTCGCCTATCGCGGGCCGTGGGCATCCGAGACGTTCGTGCGGGAACGCGTCCTGAACCTGATCGCGAAGGATCTCGGCCTCGATCCGGTCGAGATCCGGCTGCGTAACGTCGCCCCGCGCACCGATCCGCCGGCCGTGATGATCACCGGGCGGCCGCTGGTAGGCGTCACGTCGCAGGAGTCACTGGAGCGGGTCGCCGAGCTGGTGGACCTTCCCGCGTTCCGGCGCCGCCAGGCGCGGCCCGGGCGCAGGGCCGCTACCTCGGCATCGGCGTGGCCACGTTCATCGAGGCCGCTCCGGGCCCGCGCGCACCGGAGGGGCCTAGCGGCCCCATGGGCATGGAGTCCATGCGCCTGCGGCTGACCGAAGACGGCATCGTCGTCGCTGTTCACCGGGCAGATGCCGCACGGCCAGAGCCACCAGACGACCCTGGCCCAGATCGCCGCCGACGAGTTCGGCGTGCCGTTCGAGCAGGTCCGCGTGGTAGTCGGCGACAGCGACGTCGTCCCGTTCGGGCTGACCGGCGGCAGCCGGTCAGCCACCATGACCGGAGGCGTGACGCTGCATGGCGCCCGGCAGCTCAAGGCCAAGGTGCTCGACTTCGCGGCGCATCTCATGGAGGCCAGCGCGCAGGACCTGCTGATCACCGACGGCAACGTCTGGGTGCGCGGCGACCCGGCCAGCGCGATCGCCGTCAGCGACGTCGCGCGGCGCGCGGCATCAGGCCAGTTCGGTGCCGACGTGGACGCCAGGCTCGAGGTCGAGGCCACGTTCGACGGCGGCGAAGGCGGCTGGTCCGGCGGCACTCACTGCGCGATCGTGGACGTCGATGCCGAGACGGGCATCGTGAAGGTGGAGCGGTATGTCGCCGTTGAAGACTGCGGCGCACTTATCAATCCCGCGGTCGTCGAGGGCCAGATCCGAGGCGGCATCGCGCAGGGCATCGGCGCCGTGCTGCTCGAACGATCGGCGTACGCCGAGGACGGCAGCTTCCAGTCCGCCACGTTCATGGACTACCTGATGCCGACCGCCTGTGACGTTCCCCGCATCGAGATCGAGCACCTCGAGACCGTGCCGCTCGACGCCGACGTCAACTTCCGCGGCGTGGGCGAAGGCGGCATGATCGTCGCACCGCCCACGCTGGTGAACGCCATCGAGGACGCACTCTCACCCTTCGGCGTGCGGATCTACGAGCAGCACCTGCCCCCGGCTCGCATCCTGGAACTCATCGCCGCAGCGGACTCGGGCCAGTAGACCGAGGCGCCGTCGCACGGCCTGACTCAGCCTGAGGGCACGGACCCGGCCGATCCCTGCCTGGTCAAGTACGTCTTTTCGCGGGCGGGGCTTGCGTGTCAGTGGTGGCGGTGCTAAGGCAGGAGTGTGGCCGTCTGCCCGGCGGACGGTGGCTGCCGAGAGGGAGGGTGAGATGAGCTTTTCTGTTGAGGGGGACTATTTCGAGGTGTGCAACTGCGATGTCAGTTGCAACTGCGTGTGGCTGGGGGCCGCCACCAATGACAATTGCGACGTGCTGCTGGCGTGGCATGTCACCCGGGGCAGCAAGGACGGTGTGGACCTGTCGGGTCTGAACGCTGTGATGGCGGTGCGCTCGCCGAAGCGGATGACCGATGGCGGCTGGAGGGTGGCGCTGTATCTGGATGATCGTGCCTCCGCGGAGCAGTCCGAAGCCCTGGGCGCGGTTTTTTCTGGTGGTGCTGGCGGCTACCTCGCCGGATTGGGCCCGCTGATCGGCGAGGTCGCCGGGGTGCAGCCGGCGGCGATCACGTTCGAGAAGTCGGATGGCTCGCTGCACGCCGAGGTCGCCGGGGCTCTGTCGATGAGCAGCGATCAGCTGGTGGGGATGGACGGCGAGGGGCCCGCGGTGATCACCAACGCGCCGTTCGGCGCGGTCACCCAGCCGGTCCGGCAGGCCAGGGCGAAAGACGTGAGCTACCACGGTCACTGGAGCGCCGATTTCTCGGGCACCAACAGCTTCGTCACCGATTTCCGCTACGAAGGCTGACCGGGGCAGCGCGATGGCTGACCGTGCCGGTCCGGCTTCGGTCATGCGGCCGGTCCAGGCGCTGCCGCCGCGCCAGCTGGCTGTGCCGTGGATCGCGGTCGCCGCGCTGGCGGCCGTGGCGTGGTCGGTCACCATCATGCTGGCCCGGAGCATGGGCAACGGGCCCGGGACCATGGGCCTGGCGCTGCTGCCCTTCCTCGGGCTGTGGGTGGTGATGATGGCCGCGATGATGCTGCCATCGGTGGCTCCGGTCGCGGTGCTGTGGACCCGTCTGATCACCGGCGCCTCGGCCGGGCCCGGCCGCCTCCTGCGGATGAGCGCGTTCCTGGCCGGTTACCTGCTGGTCTGGGCTGTGGCCGGGACCGTCGCCTTCGCGGCCCTCGCCGGAGCCGGGCGGCTGCTCACGGCGTCCCCGACGGCGGCGAAGTGGCTGGGGGTGGCGATCTTCACCGCCGCGGGCGTCTACCAGCTCACCCCCTGGAAGGACTGGTGCCTGCGCCGTTGCCGCTCGCCGATCGGCGCACTGATGTACTACCTCGGTTTCAAGGGCCGCAGCCGCGACGTCCGCGTCGGCTTGCATCACGGAGCGACGTGCGCCGGGTGCTGCTGGGGCCTGATGATCGTGCTGGTCGCGGTCGGGGTGATGAACGTGGCGGTCATGGCGGCGCTGGCGGTCGGTCATCTTCGCTGAGAAGCTCTGGCGCCACGGAAAGCGGTTCGGCCAGGCCATCGGCGTGCTCCTGGTGGCGACGGGGGTGCTGGCCATCTGGTTCCCGTGGCTGCTTCCTGGCCTGCACGCCGCCGCCATGCCGGCCATGTAGGACCAGGCGCATGTCCCGACCGCACGGAGCACCGGCACCTAGGCGATGGTGCCGCATCGCCTTTTAGAGGAGGAAAACCATGAGCTACGCCCGGCAGATGCTGGACACCTACTCCCGCACGTTCAACGTCGACGCCGACCTGCTGGCCGCGGCCATCGACGCGCTCAGCGACTGCGTCCAGGCCTGCAACGCCGACAACGCCGCCGACCTGGGTGAGCAGAACGTGACCGAGATGGTCACGTGCATCCGGCTGTGCCTGGACTGCGCCGATATCTGCGCCGCCACCGCAGCGGTCATCAGCCGCCTGACGGACTACGACGCCGACGTCACCCGGCCGCTGCTGGATGCCTGCGTGGCCATCTGCAAGAGCTGCGGCGATGAATGCGAGCGGCACGCCCGGATGCACGAGCACTGCCGGGTCTGCGCCGAGGCCTGCCGGCGCTGCGAGCATGCCTGCCGGGAACTCCTGGACGCCATGAAATAGCAGACCGGCCATTCCGGCGGGCGTCGGCGGGTGCAGTTTCCGCGACCTTGGGTGTCCCCAGGTAGAGCGGTAGGGTTTGGCTGGTGGGGGAGGTTTCCGGCGAGTTGGCCGGCCGGGGTGGTGCCGGCCGGTACCCGGCGGTGCGGCTGCCGCCGAGGCGATCTTCCTTTGTGGGGAGAACTGCCGAGCTAGGGGAGATCGCCGCCAGGCTCAGACGCCATACGGTGGTGACGCTAACCGGCGTCGGGGGGGTCGGGAAGACCGCTCTGGCCGTTGAGGCGGCGTGGATCGAGGCATCGGCCGGCCGGGCCGTGATGGCGTGCTATATCGACCTGGTTCCGTGCCGCACCGACGAGCAGGTGGTTGCCGCCCTGGTTGAGGGCGTGGGGATCAGGGGAGCCGCCGCGACGGCCGGGCTTGACGCTGTCGCCGAGGCGATGTCGGGCGGCCGGTCGTTGCTGGTGCTCGACAACTGCGAGCACGTGTTGGAATCGGCCCGTCGTGCGTGCGATCACCTGGCCGGGCGGGCCGCCGATCTCCGAGTTCTGGTAACGAGCCGCATCCCGCTTGACATCGAGCCCGAGAGCGTGTGGCGGGTGCAGCCTATGGCGGTTCCTGGCGAGGCCGACCGTCCGGTGGTGACGGAGGCCGTGACGCTGTTTTTCGCCCGGGCGGCCATGGCGGGGGTGGCGCTGCAGGGCGGCCCCGTCGAGCTGGCGCTGGCGGGCAGCATCTGCCGTCAGGCGGGCGGGCTTCCGCTGGTGCTCGGATTGGTCGCCGGCCGCCTGCGGGTCGCCTCGCTAGCCGAACTCGCGGAAAGGCTGAGGGCTTCAGGCTGGCCGGCCAGGGCCTCGGGCTCCGGGCGCCATGACTCGCTGGACGCGTGCCTGGCCTGGAGTCATGCGCTGCTGTCTCCAGCCAATCCGGGATGTAGCCCCCCATCCGGGCGATGTTCTTCCCGCCGCGCCGCCGGATGCTGTCTGCATGCCAAACGCAACCGTCAACGGAATCACCATCGACTACTCAACGGCCGGCGACGGCCCTGCGGTCCTGCTCATCTGCGGCACCGGCCAGCCTGCCGACCTGTGGTTCGCCCAGGTGGCCGACCTGACCGCAGCCGGGCACACCGTCATCACCTTCGACAACAGAGGCCGCGGGCGTTCCGAGGCGCCGCCCGCGCCCTATCGGGTCGCCGACATGGCCGCCGATACCGCGGCCCTGATCGAATACCTCGGCCTCGGGCGCTGCGACATCATCGGCTACTCGCTCGGCGGCTACATCGCCCAGGAACTCGCCGTGACCCGCGCCAACCTGGTCCGGCGGCTTGTGCTCCTGGCCGGCGCCAGCGCCGGCGTACGCGGTGGCACGCGCCCGCGCCGCCGTCGACCTCGCCCGCGCCCTCGACCCGCCCCCGCCCAGCTTCGACGTGGCCGACCTGCTGCTGTCGCTGCATCCCATGACCCAGCTCCAGGACGACGACAACGCGGTCAAGATCACCATCAGCCTGATCGAGGCAGGCGCACCGTGGACCAATCCCGGACGGCTCGGCCAGTACCAGGCCGACCTCGCCTGGCTGGAAGCCAGCAGCCTGCTGGACCGGCTCAGCCGCATAGAGTCTCCGTGCCTGGCCATGGCGTTCGAGCACGACTGCTGGTTCCCGCCGCGGGCCGTGCGCGAAGCGGCCGAACGCATCCCTGGTTGCCAGTACACCGAGCTGCCCGGCCTGGGCCACGGCGCCCCCCTGCTGGCTGCCGACCAGGTCAACCCCATCCTCGCCGAGTTCCTCGGGACTGGTCAGGTGGTCGGGCACGCAGGATCCCTGCAACGGTAGGTTGAGGTCGTGACTGACCCGGTACCGGCGGCGCTGGTCGCGGACATCTGTGATGCCCGCCGCCTGTTCCCGGCGACCGCAGGCCGGGCGTACTTCAACACCGCTGCGGTCGGCCTGGCCAGCCAGCGGCTCGCCGGCACCTACCACGAGTTCATCGATGAGTGGGCCGCCGCCGGCCTGGACTATAGCCGGGGGGAGCAAGCCGCCGGCGAGGCACGATCGGCGGTGGCCAGGCTGATCGGCGCCGACGCGGCCGACATCGCGCTGATCCCGTCGGTATCGTCGGCGGCCGGGCTGGTGGCCGCCCAGTTCGGCCCGGCCCGCGGCGAGAGCATCGTGATCGGGCAGCGGGAGTACAGCTCGAACCACTTCCCCTGGCGTCAGCTGGCCGAGCAAGGGATACGACGTCCGCCAGGTCCCCTTCCGCAATGGCGGGCTCGAGCCGGATGACATCGCCCGGCATGTCGACGGCGGCACCCGGCTGGTCGCCTTCAGCGGCGTGCAGTCAGCGACCGGCCACCGGTCCGACATCGCCGCGATCAGCGGCCTGGCCCGCGCGGCCGGGGCGATCGTGTTCGTCGACGGCTCGCAGCTGGTCGGGGCGGTCCCGGTGGCCGGTGACCTGCGGCACGTCGACGTGCTGGTGGCGCCGGATCACAAGTTCCTGCTCAACGCGGGCCGGGGCATGGGCTACTGCTACCTGTCGCCCGCCGCGCAGGCCAGGTTCACGCCGGTCAGCGCGGGCTGGCGGGCGGGCAGCGTCCCGTTCGACAGCTTCTTCGGCCCCGCGATGAACCTGTCGGCCACGGCGTCGCGCTTCGACAGTTCCATCAGCTGGCTCGCCGCGATCGGCAACCAGGCTGCCCTGGCCGTCTTCGACGACTTCGGGCCCGGCGCCATCTACGCCCGCAACCACGAGCTCACCGTCAAACTCCGGGCCGCGCTCACCGGCATCGGATGGGACCCGGTTGACCTGCCCGAGCGGAACCAGAGCACGATCGTCAGCGTCCCGCTCGGCGACACCGAGGCGTCGCGGCTTCTCAGCGCACTGTCCGAGCAGGGAGTCATCTGCTCGGTGCGGGATGGCAACCTGCGGCTTGCGGTCCACTTCTACAACCACGAAGACGACATCGAGCGACTCGTAACCACCCTCGTCTCCGCCGGCCATTAGGCGCGACTGACAGCGGGCCTTTCGTCACTGGCGGCTTCGGGCGCGCGGGCGAGGAACAGCCGTTGCCAGGCGTCGGTGAGGTGGTGGCCGAATTGTTCGGGTGACCAGCCGCGGTCGGTGACGAGCAGGGTCCAGTACTCGGGGCCGTTCATGCTCCAAACGATGTCCGCGATGTCGTCGTCGGAGACGTCCGTGCGCAGCTCGCCGGTGGCGCGGAGGTCGGCGGCGAATGCGCGCATGTTGCGGGCACGTCGCTCGCTGATCTCGCGCCACGTCGCGGCGGAGTCGGGGTCGGTGGCGGCGGCGTCGCGCAGGGCCAGGTAGACCGGGGCGAGGCGGGGCTGGATGTCGACCAGGGCCGCGACGTACGCCTCGATCTTCTCCCGGGCGCCCTTCGCGGCCCGGACACGCGCCACGTAGTCGCGCTGCTCGGCGGGCACGGCCTGATCGCTTCCGGAGATCGCGGTCTCCAGGACTTCGCGCAGCAGGGCGGGTTTGCGGCCGACAGCCGCGTAAACCGTGTCGACGGCGACCCGGGCGCGGCGGGCGATGTCTGCGACCGTCGTGACCGCATACCCGTGTTCGATGAACAGTTCGCGGGCGGCGTCCAGCACCGCCCGCCTGGTGGCGATGGCCTGCTCGGCCCGGCGGGGCGAGTGGTAGGGCTTGCGCTGCCGCGCGTCGTCCGCAGCCATAACTCGCCCATCCTCCACTCGTTCATCGTCCACCGGTTGATCCGAAGTCCCCACGGACCATTGTGGTCGCTAGGGCGCACCGGGCCAACCAGGACCCGCCGGCCATCCGGCAGGCGGCCCGGTCACGCCAGTCAGGCCGCCACCCGGTCGAGCACCCCGGTCTGGGCGAGCACCGCGAAGCGGTCCGGCACTCCCCAGTGCTCGACGATGCGGCCGTCCACGACCCGGCACACGTCGATCACGGTGAAGTCCACGGGCCGGCCGCTGGGCGGCCCGAAGTACGGGCCGGTCGCGGTCCCCTGGCCCCGCACCCGAACCCAGATCGTGTCCCCGGACTCCACGGCGTCCTCGATCGTGAACTTAATGTCCGGGAAGGCCCCGTGCACGTCCCGCATGGCGTCCTTGACGTGGGCGATCGCGTCCGCGCCGCGCCCGGCCGTGCCGAACTGGTGGTCCACGAAGCTGGGCGAGCAGAGCTCATCGGCGACGGAGCCGTCGCCGGTGGCGAAGCCCTCGTCGAAGATCCGCTGCATCACCGCGTACGCGGTCGAGCGAGTCTGGCTGGTGGTAGACATCTGATCCTCCCTAAATTTCATCCGAAGCTTTTCCGGATGAATAATGACACCGTAGGACGGATGTCGCCGGACTGTCAAATAGCCGGCGCCGACTTGACAAGACACATGGTTCGCATCACTCTAGATTCATCCGAAGTGTTATCGGTTCAATTTTCTGGAGCTGTCATGATGAATCTGTCCACCAGCACGTCCGAATCCGCCACTGACGTGGTAGTCAGCCGCGCGGCCGGCACGGCCCGGCCACCTGGGCCATGGGAATGCTGTTCGAACGCCTGGTCGGGGCCGAGGAGACAGCCGGCCTACTGGGCGCCTCGGTGGTCACCCAGCCACCGGGCCAGGCCAGTCCGCTGCACGTGCACACCCGGGAGGCGGAGGCCTGGTTCCTGCTCGAAGGCGCGATGACGTACCGCGCCGGCGAGCAGCTGATCCGGATGACCGCCGGCGACTTCATCTACCTGCCGCGGGAGGTGCCGCACGCGTTCCGCACCACCGGCACCGTCCCCGTCCGGTTCCTGGCCCTGACCCTGCCCGGCGGGCTGCTCGACATCTACGACGAGGTCGGGGTCCCGGCCGCCGAACGACGCCTGCCCGATGCGGGCGTGTCGGGTGCGGACGTCGCGCGCTGGCTCGAACTCGCCCCCCGCTACGGACTCCGCGTCGTCGGCCCGCCGATCCCCGAGGCCGAGGCGTAGGCCGGCGGGCCGTGGACCGAGACCTCGGGCGGCGTGGCCGCGTAGGGTTCGATCTCGACCATGGCGAGCTGGCCGGTGGTGCCCTGGGAAAGCGCGGAGCTGGGCCTGTCGGCGGTGAGCACGTTCGGGTTTCCGTGGCGGCAGAAGGACGGGTCGCCGGGGTCGGGGTCATACCAGGCGCCGGTGGACAGCTGCACGACGCCGGGCCGGACGTCTTCGGTGAGCGTGATCCCGGCCAGGCAGCTGCCGCGGTCGTTGAAGATGCGGACGCACGAGCGGTCGGTGATGCCGCGCGCGGCCGCGTCGGCGGGGTGCATCGCGGCCGGCTCGCGGCCGCGGATCTTGCCTTCCTGGCTGTAGGCGCCGACGTCGAGCTGGCTGTGGAGCCGGCGGCGGGGCTGGTTGGCCACCAGCTGGAGGGGATAGCGACTGGGGTGGCCGCCGAGCCACTCGGCCGGCTCGAGCCAGACTGGGTGCCCGGGGCAGTCGGGATAGCCGAAGCCGTCGATGGCCGCCGAGAAGATCTCGATCTTCCCGCTGGGGGTGCGGAGCGGAGACCCTCCGGGGTCGCGCAGGAAGGCGGACAGCAGCACCTGGCGGGGATCGGGGACGGGGATCTCGAGCGCTTGCCGCGGACGTGTTGGGGCCTTTGCCGATGCAAAGCGCCGCTATGCCGAGCGCCTCAAAGGCGGCAAGATCGAAAATCCGACCGCAGTCAACGAGGTGCACCGCCGCGTGATGGAGATCACCGGCGATCCGCTCCCCTACGGCATCGCGCCGAACCGGCGCGTGCTCGATGAACTCATCTCACATGCGTTCACGCAGGGCATCATCAGCAAGCTGGTAACGGCGGACGAATTGTTTGCTCCCGGCACCCGCGAGCTGATGGATGCAGGGGGGTTGCGGCAATCGGCGCATCAAATTTGATTTGGCGACGGCGCGATCACTTGTAGGTTGGGTCGAGCCCTTCGAGAGACCCAACACGAGGTGGGCAAGCGACGGTGTAGGTTGGGTAGAGCCCTTCGCGAGACCCAACATTCGGGGGCGCTCCATGCGTTATAGGCGTGCAGACGTGAGCGGGGGCACGTTTTTCTTCACGCTGGTCACTGAACAGCGGCGGCCATTATTTCACGACGGGCCGACGGTTGCCCTTTTCATAACTCCGTTGAAAGACCCCGCTGTCGCCATCCTTTTGAAGTTGATGCTTATGTAGTTCTTCCCGACCATCTGCATGCGCTCTGGACCTTACCTGAAGGCGACACCAATTTCTCAACGCGATGGCGTCTGATCAAAGAAGGGTTTACCCGAGCCTATATTAAGACACATGGAGCTCCTTATCGAAACGAAAGTCGCCGTTTGAAGAATCAGCAGGGCATCTGGCAGCGGCGGTTCTGGGAACATGCAATCCGCGACGAGGCCGATTTTGCCAAACATCTCGATTACATTCACATTAATCCGGTGCATCACCGGCCTTGCTGCGGCGGCTGGCGAGTGGCCGCACTGAGAGTTTCTTGGCTTGGGTGGAACGCGGGGTCTACGAGCCCCTCTCGGGGATCAGATGCACTGCCGGAGCTGCCCGAATGGGCAGGGACAGCAGCACGAATAGTTGGGGCGTGGTTGATGATCCAACATCACGCTGGTTATCGGGCATATTGGGGGATAAGTAGGTTGGGTCGAGTTTGACGAGCCCAACATGATGCCCGGGCGGCCCAAGTTGTTGGGTCTCGCGAAGAACTCGACCCAACCTACAAATTCACGCTCCATCAACCCTTGATCTGACGGCCGGCGCGCACGTCGGCGATCAGAGCGGTGAGCGCATCGAGGCTGATGCGCGCAACATTGGCGTAGGTTTCGGATTTGGCATCGATCCATCTCTCGGCGTAGCCGATGGCGGCGTGCGCCATGCGCATGCGTCCGTCGAGCCAGGGACCGCCGCCGAAACCTCCCAGCACCGGAATGGAAACCGCCTTAACCACCGCGCTTCCGGCGACCGGTCCGGAATTGGTGAAATCGATGAGCGCGGCGCCCGTGGCTTCCAGGAGCTTTGCCTCCTCCACGAGCTTCGCGGTCATCTCGGCCGTCGCCTGCGCCCCCGGCGATGCCTGGGCGCTGTAGGGAACGCCGTAGCGCAACGCGGTCTGCGGTGTGAGCCCGAACTGTGCAAACACCGGAATGCCGGCGCGCGCAAGCGCGCGCACGGCGTCGGGAAAAGCCGCCGCCCCGTCGAGTTTCACCATGTCGGCGCCGCCTTCCTTGACCAGCCGGATCCCGGCGCGCACGGCGCTTTCCGTGCCCTCCTGCAAGGGACCAAACGGAAAATCGCAGCTCACGAGCGCGCGCGTGACGCCCCGCCGCACGGCTTTGCAAACCACGAGCATCTCATCCATCGTCACTTCAAGCGGATTGCAATGGCCCCAAAGATTGACGCCCACCAAGTTCGCCCACGGAAACAAGATCGACCCCGGCACGATCCGCGATCCGCGCCATCTGACAGTCCCAGGCAACGACCCCGACGCTCTTTTCTCCCTCGCGTTTCATCCGCGACAGTGCCGGAATGGTGACCTTCGTCTGCATCTTTCTCTCAATGCGGATGCTACTGCTTTTTCATCGGCGCGTAGAAGACGCTGTCGATCTCGACGATATCATCGTCGAACAGCCGCTGGACCTCGATCATGGTACGTGGTGGATATGGCGGCCCGCCCCAGAGCTCTGCTTGCGCCTTGTCCACCATCGGCGCAAAACGGTGCAGATCGCCGACGTACACGGTGAGCCGCACGCAATCCTTCAGGCTCGCCCCCTCCGACTGGGCAATCAATCTGATGTTGAGGAATGCCTGCCGAATTCGGCCCTGTGCATCCTCCACCAGCTTGTTTGTCGCCGGATCGATGCCCTGCATTCCGGCGACAAAGACGAGATCGCCGGCGCGCGCGCCGAGACTCCAGGTCCCCTCTGCCTTGATCGCGCCGGAAGGCTTGAGCGTCTTGACGCCGTTCGGCGACTTGCGCAAGTCCGACGCTTGAGGTCAGGGCGATTGCAATAACGCAGGATAGCGCAAGTCGCTGCTGCATTGAGCTCTCCTCTCAAGCAAAGTAAACCACAATGAGGGCTTCCGTCCGGGTTGCACGCGCGGAGCGCTCCCGTTGACAAGCAAGCTTTGCGGACCATGCTTGACGATGATGGCGTCTAATTCAATGCCCGTTCGTATCGGCGTGAGCTTTGACGGCTTCATCCCGACCGGCCAGGCGATCGCGCTCGCACAGCACGCCGTTGCCGCGGGAGCGCGCAGCCTTTGGATGGCTGAGCATCTCGGTTACCGGGAGGCGATCGCAACCTGCATGGCATTTGCGGTCAAGGCGCCCGGCGCCATGCTCGTCCCCACGGCGGTAAGCCCCTATCTGTGGCATCCCATGCCGACTGCGATGGCCATGGCGACCCTCGATGAATTGGCGCCGGGATGTGCCGCCATTGCCGTCGGCACCGGCAATCCTTTGTTCCTTGCGGAGTCCGGCCGCGCCGTCGCCAAACCAGTGCGTGCCGTACGCGAGTTCACGCAGGCCCTGCGTCAGCTGTGGAGCGGTGAGGCTGTGCACTTAAGCGGCGAATTCGTAAGCCTTGCCGGCGCGCGCATGGCGTTCAAACCGAGCGCGCCAATTCCCATCTATATCGCTGCCATTGGCCCGGATATGCTGCGACTAGCCGGCCGCATCGGCGATGGCGTCGTCCTCTCCGCGGGACTGTCGGCGGATGCCGTCCGCCAATCTCTCGCGACCACTACCGAGGGCGCAAAAAGGGAGGGGCGCGATGTCGGCAGTTTCCGCCGCGCCGGTTACGTGTTTTGCGGCGCCTCACGCAGCGCCAAGGTGGCGATCGAGGCGGTCCGCCAGCCGCTCGCCTTTGTCATGCGCAACAAGTTTCTCGCCGCGCACATCAAGGCCTCGGCAATTCCCGTCGATCAGGAGGCCGTGATCGCCGCCATTGCACGTCGCGACATCGCCGCGGCGACTGCGCTTGTTCCCGATGATGCGGTGGAAGCCTTCGCAATCGCCGGAACGCCGCAGCATTGCAGCCGGCGACTGCGCGATTTCATCGATGCCG
Source organism: uncultured Alphaproteobacteria bacterium (assembly GCA_963841105.1). Lineage (GTDB taxonomy): Bacteria > Pseudomonadota > Alphaproteobacteria > Rhizobiales > Xanthobacteraceae > VAZQ01. Next base: position 357,850 of record CAWJCB010000009.1, on the reverse strand, counting down.
GAATGAACGAACCTGTTCTCAACCTCCTCGGCAGCGCCGACGATTGCCTTCTCGCACTCGAAGTGCTGCGCGAGTTTGCGTAATGCCGGTCGGCGTATTCTTCGACGGATTTTCCTCTACCGCGGAGATGCTCGAGGTCTGCCGGGAAGCGGAGCTTGCCGGGGCCTCGAGCCTCTGGTTCGCCCAGCACATGGGCTACCGTGACGCGTTCGTGTGGGCGACATCCGCCGCAAGCGTGACGCGGCGCGCCACGCTCGTGCCGACGGCGATAAGCCCTTATCTCTGGCCGCCGCTCCCCGTCGCCATGGCGATCTCGACGTTGGGCGAGGTCGCTCCAGGGCGCGTGATCCTGACGGTGTCCGTCGGCAATATTCTTAACCTTGGCGAGTCCGGCGTGACACCAGCAAAGCCGGTCAGGATCATGAGGGAATATGTTGAAGCCCTGCGCGCGCTATGGCGAGGGGACCCTGTCACCTGCAACGGGCAGTTGCACAAGCTGGCCGGTGCGAAGATGGTATTCGACAAAGGCCGGCAGTTTCCGATCTATATCGCCTCGACCGGTCCTAAAATGCTCGAGCTCGCCGGCATGATCGCGGACGGTGTGCTCCTTTCCGCCGGCCTCACGCTGGTCGCGACGCGGCGCTGCCTTGACCACGCTCAAGCCGGTGTTGCGGCAAAAGCGCGCGATGCCGCAACATTGCGCAAATGTTCTTTCATCAACTTCAACGTCTCGCAAGACGGCGAGGCGGCGAGGGCGGCAATGCTGCGCAAGCTTGCGTTCCTGTTCCGCAGCCGCGGACACCGCGAGAACATCACATCGTCGCAGCTCGACATCGATCATGACGCCATCATGTCGTGTCACGCGCGCCATGATTTCGATGCCGCGGTGCGCCTTCTGCCGCCGGAGGCTGCGAACGTGTTTGCCGTTGCCGGCACGCCGGCGCAATGCCGCGTGCGACTTGAGCAGTATCTGGCGATCGGTCTGGACGAGCCCATCATCGAGATTTCGGGAAATCGCGATGAGCGCGGGCTTGCTCTCGACGTGGTGCGCGATCTCGCCCAACGGTAGAACGCTATCAGGGATCACGGCGCACCGGCATCGGTTGCACATACGGAGAATCACATGATCCGCTTAAGCGCAGCGGCTGCTGCGGCACTTTTGCTTCAGGCCGGTTTTGCACCTGCGACCGCGCAAGCTCCGAGCGTGAAGCTCACGCTCGATTTCGCTATCCAGGGGCAGCAATCGCCTTTCATCCTGGCAGCGGAGGGCGGTTACTTCGCGCGCGCAGGGGTCAATGTGCAGGTTGACCGTGGTTATGGCTCGGCGGATGCCATCACCAAGGTCGCAAGCGGCGCCTATGACATGGCCTTTGCCGATATCGGCGCGCTCATCCAGTTCAACGGCAGGCAATCCCGCGCCAAGGTCATCAGCGTCTTTCAGGTCTACGACGTGGCGCCAATGGTGATCCTGTCGTTGAGGAAGTCGAGCATCACCAAGCCCGCGGACCTTGCGGGCAAACGCGTCGCCTCTCCCACAGGTGCATCGAGCCGCGTGATGTTTCCGTTGTTCGCGCGCGCTAACGGTCTCGATCCGTCGTCAGTGAGCTGGATCGATGTCACGCCGCAACTGCGCGAAACATTGCTCGTCCAGGGGCAGACCGACGCCACCACCGCGCTGATCACTGATCTTGCCGGGCTCGAACGCCTGGGCATCTCGGAGCATGACATCAATATCATGCGCTTTTGGGACCATGGCGTGCGGCTTTACGGCCACTGCATCCTGACCACGCCGGAATTCGCAGCGAAGAATCCGGAGGTTGTCAGAAAAATCCTTCAGGGGATTGCCGAAGCGCTCAGGACCGCCATTGCTGATCCCGACATCGCGATTGCGGCAATCAAAAAACGCGAGCCTTTGATCGACGAGAAAGTCGAACGAGGACGACTCGATCTCGTGATCAAGAATGCAATCCTGACGGATCACGTGCGGCAGGAGGGCGTTAGCGCCGTCGAGCCTGATCGGATGAAACACACCATCGACATGGTGGCGGAGACGTTCAATCTTCCGGACCTCAACGCGGCCTTGGTCTACAGCTCCGACTTTCTGCCGCCGCGCACGGAGCTGCAAATTCCGTGAAAGTAGGTCGGGTTAGCGCGGCCGGCGACGCTCTCGAACGCATCGCACCGGTGCGATGCTCCGCAGCATAAGGGACGGTGCGGGCCTCGTCATGTTGAGGTTACGCGCGGAAGCGAGCGCGTCCGAAGAACGGATATAGGCCCCGATGCGCGCCAAGATTTGAGCAAGAGAGTCGGACATGAAAATAATTGCGCTTGAGGAGCACTTCATTCTGCCGAGAGAAGAGGGCAGCCTGCCCCCTGGCGCGCATCGGGGCAACGATCGCGAAAAGCTGCTCGGTTTCGACGTCGTCGCCGAGCTGCTTGATCTTGGCGCGTCGCGGATTGCCGCAATGGACGCGGCCGGCATTGGCGTGCAGGTGCTCTCGCACAATCAGCCCGGCTGTCAGGCGCTCGACGCGGCCGCGGCTGTTTCCGTGGCGCGAGAGGTCAATGACCTTCTGTTTGAGGCGGTAAAAGCCCATCCCCGCCGTTTCGCCGGCCTGGCCGCGCTGCCCACGGCGGACCCGGCCGCCGCGGCGAAGGAGCTCGAACGCGCCGTCACCGCGCTCGGCTTGAAGGGTGCGATGATCAATGGCGCCACGCGCGGCAGCTTCCTGGATGAGAAGAAATTCTGGGGCATCTTCGAGTGTGCGCAGGCTCTCGGAGTGCCGATCTATCTGCATCCGAGCCGGCCGCAGCCGGCTGTGATGCAAGCCTATTTCGACGGTTACGAGGAACTGGCGCTTGCCGCCTGGGGCTTCGGCATCGAAACCGGTGCGCACTTTCTTCGGCTGGTCTTTGCCGGCGTGCTCGATGCCTTTCCCGATCTGAAATTCATCCTGGGTCACCTGGGGGAGGGCCTGCCGTTCATGCTCCACCGCATCAATGACCAGACCAGGTTCGCAGCGGCACGTCGCGGGCTGAAGAAAGCACCGGCGGAATATCTGACGGAAAATCTGGTTGTCACCTGCAGCGGCAATTTTTCCACGCCTGCGTTCTTCTGCACGGTGATGGCGCTGGGTATCGACAATGTCTTGTTCTCGGTGGACTGGCCGTATAAATCGAACATAGCGGCAGTCGAGTTTCTCAAGCGCCAACCGCTGGCGCCGCACGACATGGAAAAGGTCGCGCATCGCAACGCAGAGCGGGTGTTACGCCTGTGAGGGTGACGTGAAGGTAAACGCATTGCGACTTTATTGGCGCGTTAACAGTAGAATGTATTTGCCCATTAACAATAGCAATCATCGCCTAATCCAAAGCTTCAAACTGTAAGGATTGCGAAAATCTTCGGCGTAAGACTGTCCCTCGGACGGGGGGCGTCAGGTGCGAAGAACAAAAATCACAACCTCGCTCTTGGTCGTCTGCATGCGATTGGGCGCAGCGCTTTCAGCAGGTCTGCTGAGCGCCGCACCAGCGCATGCAGGCGACTGGGCGTACCAGCCGTTCGACGCGCCGCCGGCGACCTACACCGGCGATTTCGGCCTTCGCTTCTGGTACGGCAGCTCTAAGACTGCAAAGAATCTCTATGACAATACCGGATCGATGCTGGTGTCGCGGCTCACCTATGCCAACCTTTCAATCTATGCTGCCGAAGCCTATACCCGCTTCGATCTCAATCGGCGCTGGTTCATCAAGGGTTATGTTGGCGGCGGAACGCTGCGCGGAGGAAACCTCAAGGATGAGGATTTTCCTCCGGTCGTGGTGCCGTATTCGGCAACGTTCAGCGTGCAGGAGAACGGCTCGCCCATCTATGCCGATGTGGATGTCGGCTTCAACGCGGTATTCGGACCGGACTTCCGCGTCGGGTTTTTTGCTGGCCTTCATTACATGAATGAAACCGTGAGCGCCTATGGCTGCACCCAGGTGGCATTCAATCCTTATATCTGCGGTCCGGTCCCCATTCCCAATCAGGTCAAGGCGATTACCCAGGATAACAACTGGTACTCCATGCGTTTGGGGTTGGACGGCGCGTTCGAGATCGGTCGCTTCCGATTCAGCGGCGAGGCGGCTTGGCTGCCCTCGGTGTGGCTTTATGGTTCAGATGCGCATTGGCTGCGCATCGGCGATTTCGTCGGCGGTTTCACCAGCCCTATCCCCGAGGATGGCAAGGGATGGGGCTATCAGCTCGAAGGGTTCGTCTCATATCGGGTGACGCCGGCGCTGAGCCTCGGCGTCGGCGGGCGCTACTGGCACATGCAAACCCGCGGCTTCACCCATTTCGAGAACCATGTGGTCGGCATCCCTGCCGTCCCGCAGGCCGTTAACTGGAAGATCGACAATTTCGGCATGTTCGTGCAGATGAGCCTGAAATTCGGACCGTATCCGGTTATCGAGGTGCATTAAAAAAAGCGCCTCATGCTTACGAACAGCCGCGAGATCAAACGCCGCCTTGAACATGATGGCTGGATTCTCGACCGCGTATCCGGTTCGCACCACGTATTCAAGCATCCACACGGCCGCGGACGGTCGTGTTGCCCCATCCGAAGAAAGACTTGGGGCGAGGGCTCATCCGTAATATTTACAAGCAAGCCGGATGGAAGCTTGATTGAGAGCAAGTGCGGATGCTGCATTACATCGCCATAGTTGAGGATGCCGGGCCTGAGAACGCCATCGGAGTATGGTTTCCCGATCTTCCCGGCTGTTTCTCGGCTGGGGAGGATGTGGACGAGGCCTTGCGGAACGCAGAGGAGGCGTTAGCGCTCTATGCGCAAGCCGAGGCGAAAGAGGGTCGTGCTCTTCCTCACCCGCGTGCACTTTCCGTCTTGAGGAACGATCCCGAGGCGGCATCGGACCTGAGGGATCATATGGTGGCTTTGGTGCCACTGAAGCACTCGACGACCCATGCTGCCGAATAAGCTTGCATACGCATGGATCGATTGCTTCGCGCCACCATCAATTCCTGGCACGGCCTGTGCGACGTCGCCCGCAACGAGCCGGCATTTCGTCAGGAGCTGGCAGTGCTCATCATGGCCGTGCCCTTCGCCTTTTTGATCACGGAGCACGCGTGGAAACGGTTCGTCCTTATCAGCGTGGTGCTGGTCGTGCTCGTGGTCGAGCTCTTGAATACGGCGCTCGAAAAGCTCGCCGATCGCGTATCGCGGAAAAGCGATGGCGAGATTCGCCGCGTCAAGGACATGGGCTCGGCGGCGGTCGGATTGAGCCTGGTGATGGCTGTTCTGGCTTGGCTGCTCGCGCTCGCGGAACGGCTATGGCCGGTGTAGGTTGGGTCGAGCTTGCGAGACCCAACATGGTGCCTCATTTCCCCAATTGTTGGGTCTCGTGAAGAACTCGACCCAACCTACGTAACTGTTCCCTGGCTATGAGCCCCCGCCCTGCCGACCGTTTGGCGATCGCGATTGCGCAGCTCAATCCGACGCTGGGCGATATCGACGGCAACGCCGACAAGGTCCGCGGTGCCCGCGCCGAGGCTGCCCGCGACGGAGCCGACCTCGTGGCGCTGCCCGAATTGTTCCTGTCCGGATATCCGCCGGAAGACCTGGTGCTCAAACCAGCGCTGCAAGCCGCCTGCCGCGCGAAAGTGGAGCAGCTTGCCCGTGAAACCGGCGACGGCGGACCGGCGCTGTTGATCGGCACGCCGTGGGTCGAGGAGGACAGGCTCCATAACGCCTACTGTCTGCTTGCAGACGGGCGCATAACCGCGCTGCGGTTCAAGGTCGATCTGCCGAACTATGGCGTCTTCGATGAAAAACGCGTCTTTGCTCCAGGTCCCATGCCGGGGCCGATCAATTTCCGTGGAATTCGCCTCGGCATCCCAATCTGCGAGGATATCTGGGGTGCCGAAGTGGTGGAGTGCCTCGCGGAGACAGGGGCAGAGCTGCTGATCGTTCCCAACGGCTCTCCATACTGGCGCGACAAGGACGAGGTGCGACTCAATATCGCCGTCGCGCGCGTCACCGAGAGCGACTTGCCCATCATTTACGTTAATCAACTCGGCGGTCAGGACGAGCTTGTATTCGATGGCGCGTCTTTCGGTCTGCATGCCGACCGCTCCCTCGCTTTCCAGCTGCCGGCGTTCCGTGAAATGGTCAAGACGCTGTGCTGGCGACGCACCGGGAGTGTTTGGCGCTGCATCGACGGTCCAATCGAGGCGGTCGATGAAGGCGACAAGGCAGACTATTGCGCCTGCATGCTGGGATTGCGGGATTATGTGAACAAGAACAGATTCAAGGGCGTCGTCCTCGGGCTTTCGGGCGGTATCGATTCCGCGTTGGTGGCGGCGCTGGCGGTGGATGCGCTGGGCGCCGAGCGCGTGCGCTGCGTGATGCTGCCTTTTCGCTATACATCGCAGCAATCGCTCCAGGACGCGGCTGCGGCGGCCAAAGCGCTTGGCGTGGCCTATGACGTGCTTCCGATTGAAGACGCGGTGCTTGGGCTGGAACGCGTGTTGGCGCCGGTTTTCGCGGGACGGCCGCGCGATGTGACGGAAGAAAATTTGCAGGCGCGCGCGCGGGGCACCATCCTGATGGCGATTTCCAACAAATTCGGACTGATGGTGGTGACCACCGGCAACAAGTCAGAGATGTCGGTCGGCTATGCCACCCTCTACGGCGACATGAATGGCGGTTTCAATCCGATCAAGGATCTCTACAAGACCGAGGTCTATCGCCTGGCGGGACTGCGCAATGAATGGAAGCCGAATGATGCGCTCGGCCCGGGCGGCGAGGTGGTGCCCATCAACATCATCGTGCGCGCGCCGACGGCTGAGCTGCGTGAGAACCAGACCGACCAGGATACGCTGCCGCCTTACGACGTGCTTGACGGCATCCTCGAACGGCTGGTGGAACGCGAGGATCCGATCGCCAAGATCGTCGAGGACGGCTTTGATCTCGCGACAGTGATCAGAGTCGAGCGCATGCTCAATCTCGCCGAATACAAACGCCGCCAGGCCGCGCCGGGCGTCAAGGTGACCCTGCGAAACTTCGGTCGTGACCGGCGCTATCCCATCGTTAATCGCTTCCGCGATACGGGCGCGCCGCTGCCGCAGCCGGACCGCTCGCTCATGCCGGCGGCAGCTGGCAAGAGCGACGCATTCGATCTCTAGAGCATTATCCGGATGGCAGAGCTTCAGGCTCGCGGGCCTGTTTGTCATGCCAAAAAAACGGAGCAACGATTGCCACAACCACGAGGGCAACCAACAGGAGAAGCAGGGCCGATTGCTCGAGCCAGGCGATGGCGGGCACCCCAACCGCCAGCACGATGCCGACGAGGCAGATCCGCCATGCGGCGATGTGAACGCCGGCGGTAAACGTCCCCAGCGCAAGTATGGTCAATGCGGCAAGCGCGCTGGCATCGGCGTTCATCATGCCCCTGACATCCGCCACGAAAATGAGGCGCATTGCCACCAGCACCGCGCTCCAGTGCAGCGCCTGCGTCCAGATGAGACGCACGCGTTGCTCTCGGGTTTCGGCCTTAGTCCATCGCGTGATGACGCAGATGAGCCCGATGCAAGGCGCCAGGAAAATCCAGTAAGTCGTCAAGGGTGCTCTGGAAAAACTCGTGTACGCCACACCGAAGACGGCGAGGATGAGCACCAGAAGGTATGGCCACTCCCTGCGGAGAAAGGCGAGGGCACGTGCGCGATCTGCCATGATGGGATGATCTGCGATGCTTCAGTATCTGTAACCGCGGTATCCTCGCATGTTGATCCCCAACTTACTTACCGGCGGCAGCGTCACTGAACCGTCCGCGTTGGTAAGACTACTCACTGCCCGCCCCTGTTGTCTTGCTTCTCGCACAACCTTGTTCATTTCGAAGCAGGTGACCCATTCGATATAGCTCGGCAAATAGACATTGGTCTGAATACAGCCCTCACGGTCGGAAGAAGCAAACGTCAACCAGTCCTTGACCAACTGCTCGCGCGCCTTGTTTTCGGAATCCAGGCAGATTTGCACGTCGTTCACGGCGGTCCCGCCGCCGATAGAGAGATTGATCATCACGCCAGCGGCTGCCTGACAGGTTTCCTGGATATTGATGGTGGGAACCTGCGATTGCGCGGCTTCTGGGAATGCTGCCATGAAGCCGGTGATCACGGCCGCTACGCCCGCGACCCACGCAGTGCGCCTTGAATTGTGTCTTGGATTTCGTCTTGGCAGGACTGGCGCTCCGTCCATTGTCGAGCCCCGTTTCGCGCGCAGTGCGGTGAATTTGAAGTTCCTATCATTTGTTGCCGCAAGCTCGTGTAGGAACTTCAAATTCAAAACCGCACTTGAGCCATAGAGTTGCCAGTGTCCCTTTGATTCCGAAGTTCGCATCGGAGTATGCCGCAAGCTCTGGCGAACTTCGGAATCGGGACACTAGCGGCATTTCACCATTAGTTAGTCGGGCTCCCTGGTAAATTGGTTCAACGGGGCGCGCCCCACGCGCGATTCCAAGGAATTAAGACATGCTCTACAATCTCCGGCTCGGCCGGAAAGTGAGGACGAATGCATAAAGCATCAGCTGGGGTCACGCTGCCGACCTCCATCATCGGCTCGCTGCCGCGTCCCTCCTGGTTCTGCGCTGCTCTGGGCTCGCAGAGCTTTCTCGAAGCCATGCTCAACTCGCGTTTCCGCGAGCAATATGAAGACGCGGTCTCCTGTTTTCTGCGCGCGCAGGAAATAGCTGGTCTCGATATTTGCACGGACGGCGACGCGCATTACGACGAGCAGGTCGCCGGCATGAGCTGGCAAAGCTATCCGCTCACCCATATGGACGGCTTTGCCGCGCTGCCGCAGCCGACCGCCTACAAGATCGGCGCTGTCGCCTATCCGCGCGGACATATCCTCCACGATTTCCTGGAGGCGCGCGTCTTTCCGAAGATCGTTGGACCGGTAGGGCGCGGCCGCTTGCAATATGCGGCGATGTGGAAGGCGGCGCAGCGCATGACCAGGCGTCCGGTCAAGTTCGGCACCATCCTGCCGGAGTTGCTCGCAGCGTCGGTGGAGGACGAGTATTACAAGGACCCGGTCGAACGCACTTGGGCACTGAGCGAGGCGCTCAACGCAGAGCTCAACGACCTCGCCGACGCGGGTTGCCCGGTGATCCAGATGGAGGAGCCACAGATCCATATGGTGCCAGCGCGCGGCAAGGCGTTCGGCAAGCTTGATGCGAATGATCTCGTGAAGATATTCAACAACACGGTGAAGGGATTGCGGGCGAAGACCGAGGTCTGGTGCCACACCTGCTGGGGCAACCCGTCGCAGCAGCGCATATTCCGCGAGGTGCAGAGCTACCAGCCGACGCTGGCTGCTCTCAATCAGGTTGACGCTGATGCGCTCACGTTCGAAACCTGCTCCTCCGGCCCCGGAGATCTCAAGGCAATTGGCGAAGCGATCACGGACAAGAAAGTGGTGATCGGCGTGATCGATCACCACACCTTGCAGGTCGAGCGGCCGGACCAGATTGCAGGCCTCATCCGCGAGGCGCTCAAGCACATCCCGCCGGAGCGGCTGATCATCTCATCGGATTGCGGCATGGGCCGCGAAGGCATGGGTCGCCGGCACGCCGCGTATAAGATGGTCGCCATGGTCCTCGGCACCAACATCGTGCGCAAGGAGCTGGGTCTTCCCGAGGCGGAGTGCCTCGCCGCCGACCCGCGCTACTCTTTGACGCTGAGCGCGTAGTTCGGGCCCCGTGCCGGTTTATTCACCGCGCGGGGTAGAAGGCCGGGCCGACCGCGCGCACCTTGCGCTTGCTCAGGTCTTCCTCGACCTTTTCCTCCGCGGGCGCCGCCGCGGCGGGCGCGGCGCTCGCCGCGGGAATGGGCGCGCTGTTGACGCCTGAATTCCTGGTCCGTGGCGCTGGCTGGCGTGGGGGATTGGCGTCGAGCGGAAGCGGCTTGCCCTGAGCATCAAGGCGAGGCTGCGACAGCTGCTTCGCGCGTTCCTCGGTGACGACGATATCGCCGCGCTCGATGCTCTGGTCATCGCCCTGCCTGAGCGCGTCGGCCCATGACTGACCGGGCGCCCGGCAGCTGCAGGCCGGATTGAGCTGCTTGCGATAGCTGAATGCAGTGGGAAGCTCCGCATAGGGCTTGCCGCTCAATGAGACTGCGCGATTGACATCCTCGCCGGGATTGCGGTGGCTGAAGAGGTTGACTTCGGCCGCCGGGCACATGCGCCGGCAGAGCGCTTCATCCTCGGCAAACTTGCCAGGGATGGTCGAATAGGAAATCGGGAAATAATAGCCATCGCAGGTGCGCACACAGAGCGTGCGGTACGTGCCGGCGAGCGGCATTCCTGCCGAGGGCGCCGGCACAAAATTACCCCCGAACAGGTTCTCAAAAAATCCACCGGGGCCGGCATTGGCGTACTGACGGTATTGCGGACCGCAGTCGTTTTGGCCGAGCGCCGCGAGAACGCCGCGCCGTTCTCCCTCACGCTCGCCGCTGTTGCCTTGCAATCGTTGGCTGTCGGTCTGGTAGTAGTTGAGGTTGGAGCGGACCTGCTGGATCTGATTGTTGAGAGGACCGCATTGCGGCGATTGTCCACTGAACAGGGCGAAAAAGCCGGCGCCTTGGCACCCCAAACGCTGCGATTGCTGTGCCAGCCGATCGAGCTCGGCCTGCTGCTTTGCCGCGGCGTCGTCGTTACGCCGGATTTGCTCGGTTTTGGCCGGATCCGTTGCGCCCCGGTCGATCGTCGCGAGTTGCCCTTCCAGGCGGAGGCAAACGGGATTGCGCACCGGCGCGGAGCCTTGCCCAGGCGAGCTGGCGGCAGGCGGCGAGGGGGGATAGCCGAATTGTGCGAGCGCGGTGGGCGTGCACAGCGCAGAGAAAGCCAAGGCGAGCCAGCCCGCGCGCACAGCCTTCGCGACGACCATCCGATTCATGAGATAAGCCCGATCCGACGGCCTTAAGCAAGCGCCGCGATGGTGACCAAAGTATGAAGCGGTGAATGGGTCCACGGGTAGATAGAATCGCCGGTAGACAGGAAAGCCTGAGGCTGGAATTCAGCGGAAATATTGCTTGCGGGCGTGAGGGAATCTGGTGTAGAACGAAGCATGAACAATACGGCCGCAAGAGTTGTCAGGGCGCGCGCGCTGGATCGCTGCGAGCGTCGCGCGTTGTCGCGTCGCAAAGCCGCCATCCAGTGGTTCGACGCGCTGCGGCCGGCGCAGCAGGAGTTGGCAGAAAGAACCCGCCAGGCTCCCATAGGCATGGCCCGATTTGGCAAAACGAACCCAAGAAAGTGTGTGAAAACAAGGGTGAGGGCAAAGATGGGGCAGCACCAAAGCACTCCGGCGCTACTCCTCCTCCGGACGAGCAGGCACCACCCGCCGTGTCCTCGCCTCAGCCCGCAGGTTCCAGAGCACCCCCGCAATGATCAGACCTGCGCCCGCGAAAACAAACGGATCGAGCCTCTCGCCGTAAAGCCACCACCCGATCACTGCGATCAGGGGGATACGCATGAAGTCGAGCGGCACAACCACCGTCGCATCGCCGGCACGGAAGGCGTTCGCCAAACAGTAGTGCGAAATCAGCCCGGCGCATCCGATTCCTGCGACGGCCGGCATCTGCCAGGTGCTGAGCTTTGTCACAAACAGCGGCTGCGAGGCGGCGAAGGCAAGCGGCGCCTGGATGAGATTCATCCAGAAGATGATCGCGAAGGAGCTGTCGGTTCGGGTGAGCTTCTTCGTGGCGATCAACGTGATTGCAATGCCAATCGCCGCGCCGAGCACCAGAACCGAGGCGGGGCGAAACGTCTCCACGCCTGGACGCAGAATCACCAGCACGCCGACGAGCCCGAGCACGACGGCGCCAACCCGGCTTACGGTCATGCGCTCGCCCAGAACCGGCAGCGCCAACAGCAGGGTCCATGCAGGGGTGGTGAATTCGAGCGCAAACACCGTGGCCAACGGCAGAATGAGCAGGCTCAGCGTCCACAGATACGTCGCTCCCAAATGCACCGTATTGCGAATCAGGTGCAGCCCGAAGTGGCGCAGGTTGATAGCTGCCCGGAGCAGGGGATTTATGCCCGCCAGCAGGGCCATCGCGGTGAGCCCGAGCGCGGCGCGCAGCGCGAGAATCTCCATCACGCTCAAGCTTGCCGCAAGCGCCCGGATCGAAACGGCCATGGCGGAAAAAGCAAGCAGCGCCCCGGTCATCCAAAGGACAACCCGAAATATTGGCCGGACGGCCACGCCTCGGCCTGCAATCGCCATTCAGGAGCGGGCGCGAGCTCGATTCGGGCGACGATCCGCCATCACTCCGCGTCCGGCTGGTTCTCGGGCCGAGCTTGCGCAAACGCCGCAATCTCCCGGCACGCGGCATCGACGGCAACAATCTTGGGGAATTGATCGAGCGCGACCCTGAGACGGCGCGCATTGTAGACCTGCGGCACCAGGCAGACGTCGGCGAGAGTGACCTCCCTTCCGAAAGCATAAGGACCTTTCCCGATCAGCGTCTCGACCGTCTCGAAGCCTTCAAGAATCCAGTGGTGATACCAGGCGTCGATGCGGTCCTGTGGCTGGCCGAGCTGGTTCTTGAGGTAGCGCAGCGGGCCGACATTGTTGAGAGGATGGATATCACAGGCAATGACCTGCGCTACGGCGCGCACCTTCGCGTGTTCCACCGGATCGCCGGGCAACAGCGCCGGGTGCGGATGAACCTCATCGAGGTATTCGATTATCGCGAGCGACTGAATGAGCACCTCGCCGCAATCGAGCCGCAGCGCCGGTACCCGCATCTGTGGGTTGATGGCGCGAAATTGCGGTTTTTTGTTCAGTCCGCCTTCCTTCTGCAGATGAATGGGGATCATCTCGGCCAGCAGACCTTTGAGATTGAGCGCGATGCGGACCCGGTAAGCGGCGGACGATCGGAAATATGTGTAAAGGGTCATGAGCAACCTCTTTGCCAACAGTCCGGTGCGGTTTTCAGTTCGTGTTGCGCTCGTTTCGGGCAATGAGCTCCGCGGAGCGTTTGGTCAGCTGCGCCATGGCGCGGTTGAAGGCGGGGCGGTCAGCGGGGGAGACCGCCTCAAACAATCGGTCCACGAAAGCCAGCGCGCTGGGGGCAAGCTCCTCGTAAACGGAGCGGCCCGCCGGCGTGAGCGCGAGCAGAGATTTGCGCAAATCAGCCTGGTTCGCATGCCGCGCAACGAACCTGCGTTGCTCGAGTTGCGCCACCGCGCGCGAGACCTTCGTTTTATGCATATGGGTTTGCGCACCTATGGCCTTGCCGCTCATCACCCCATTCTCGCCAAGCGTGACGAGCACCCTCCACTCCGGAATGCCGATGTTATAGCGGGCATAGACCCCGGTGAGCGCCTGTGAGATAAGGCTGGACAGGACGTTGAGCCGGTGCGGCAAGAAATATTCGAGCTTCAACGGCGGTCCTTGCCCGGGTGCCGGGGCATCGAGGGCCACAACCTCGTTGTTTGAGCCGGATTTGATCATCGTCCGAGTCCGCAATGAAAGGGCCGCCTGTCAAGCGTCAGCGGCGCGGAGATTGACGGAAGATCAGGAGCCGTGCAACGAAATCTCGGCTCGCACGGAGCGTTCAGCTTGCGCCTTTGCTCAGGGTCCCGGGTCTCGCTCTGTTCGCCCGGCCACTACAGACAGATCAGCGAAGGCACTCGATGGCGACGAACTCGTCGCGGGCCGAGGTGCCGTTTGTCACCGGAACGGCGCCCGTGATCTCGTCGCGATCCACCTTGCGGAATGATGCGGCCCTGACGTAGTCCCGCGACTGGCAGTAGGCGGTGGCAAGCGGAATTCCGCAGCTGGCGCCGCTCGCGAGGCAACGGTCAACACCATAGCCGTCGGAGTTGTTCGCGATGATGAAGGTGCGCTTTTCGGCTTGTGCGGCGGTGCTGAAAACCGCAGCCGCGAAGCACAGCGCACCGAAAACGGTCCGCATTGTCCATCCCCCTTGGCGACAGTCATAGTCCAATGCAGAGAATGCGCGGGCAAAGCTTAAGGCGCGCTTAACCAAGCGCCCACGCAGCCCCCAATGACTAACCCCATGACCAATGCCGTGTTAGCGGGATGCGAACGCTCTTGCCTAGAGCAAGAAAGACACACCGTTCTCCTTTCTGAGCGCCAGGGCCTGTGGCAAAACACCAGTGTACCGATTCCGAAGCTCGCAAGTGCTTGCGGCCCCCCCTCAGATGCGAACTTCGGAATCAAAGGGACACTGGCAAGTCTATGCTGCTAGTGCGGTTTTGGATTTGAAGTTCCTACACGCTTGCGGCAACAAATGATAGGAACTTCAAATCCACCGCACTAGTGGCGCTGGGCCGGACAGGAGCATCCCGCCGGTCTCAGGTCGGGCGATGGAGTCTCAGGCGATGGACCCCGGGGCGATGGAGCAATGGCCATGGAACTGAAACTTCACGACACGCTTGCTCGGCAAAAGCGTCGCTTCGAGCCGCTCGATCCTTCGCGGGTGCGGATGTATGTGTGCGGTCCGACCGTCTATGATTTTGCCCATATCGGCAATGCGCGGCCGGTCATCGTCTTCGACCTCCTTTTTCGGCTGCTGCGTCACCTCTACGGCGCCGATCACGTGGTGTACGTCCGTAACATCACGGACGTCGACGACAAGATCAATGCGCGCGCCGCTGAGGAATATCCTGATCGTCCGCTCAACGAGGCTATTCGGGCGGTCACCGAGAAAACCGAGCGCCAATTCCATGACGACGTGGATGCACTGGTCTGCCTGCGTCCCACCATCGAGCCGCGTGCGACTGAGCACATCGAGGAGATGAAGGCAATCGTTGAACGCCTCGTCGCTTCGGATCATGCCTATGTGGCGCAAGATCATGCGCTGTTTCGCGTCGCGGCCATGCCCGACTATGGCCGCCTGTCAAAACGCTCGCTCGATGAGATGATTGCCGGCGCGCGGGTTGAGGTCGCGCCTTACAAGCGCGACGCCATGGATTTCGTCTTGTGGAAACCATCCCAGCCGGGAGAGCCGGCCTGGCCATCGCCGTCAGGCATTGCCACTCCGGGACGCCCTGGCTGGCATCTCGAGTGCTCGGCCATGAGCTGGAAGCACCTGGGCGAGACCTTCGACATCCACGGCGGCGGCCTCGATCTCATCTTTCCCCACCATGAGAACGAGATCGCCCAAACGCGCTGTGCCTTCCATACGCCGGTGATGGCGAATTACTGGGTGCACAACGGCTTTCTTCAGGTCGAAGGCGAGAAGATGTCAAAGAGCCTCGGTAATTTCTTCACCATCAGGGAGCTCCTCGCCGACTGGCCAGGCGAGGTGCTGCGCCTCAACATGTTACGAACCCACTATCGACAACCCATCGATTGGACGGCAAAGGGGCTGGAGGAGAGTGAAAAGACCTTGAACGAGTGGTACCACGCTGTGGGAGATTCAACGATCTCGCCCGATGCCAAGCCGGATGAAGCCTTCTTGGAGGCGCTTTGCGACGATCTGAACACTCCGAACGTGCTGACCCGGCTGCATGCTCTGGCCGGGGAGCTGCGATCGGCCGGCTCCGAGTCGCGCAGCAGCGAGCTCAAGCAGAGACTCAAGGCCTCGGGCGCCGTGCTGGGCATCCTTGAACAAACGGAGAAAGAATATCAGAGACATCATCCTCTACGAATGGCGGCCAATGAGTTGAAGATAAGCGAGCTGATCGATGCGCGGGCGCACGCGCGAAAGACAAGGGACTTCAAACAGGCGGATGCCATCCGTCTTGAGCTCACCAATATGGGCGTGGAGATCGAAGACCATAAAGACGGCGGCACAAGCTGGAAGCTGAAAAGGAAAGCTGGATGATCGAAAAGCCAGATACACCCTTTCCTCGACACTGGCTGTATTATGTTACGCTCAAATATGCCGTGATCGCGGTGGCGGTGGCGGCAGCTCTCTACGTCGCGTTTCAGTTCGTGTGAGCTCGTGATGGGCCGCGAACGGCTGTATCTCTTCGATACGACGCTGCGTGACGGCGCGCAGACCAACGGCGTGGATTTCACGCTCAACGACAAGCTCGCCATCGCAAAAATGCTGGACGAGCTTGGCATCGACTACGTCGAGGGCGGCTATCCCGGCGCAAATCCGATCGATACGGAGCTCTTTGCGCACCAGCGTTCGCTCACAACAATCTTCACCGCATTTGGGATGACGCGGCGGCCCGGCCGCTCCACCTCGAACGATCCCGGCCTTGCCGCGCTACTCGAGGCCAAGGCCAATGCGATCTGCTTTGTTGCAAAGTCATGGGATTATCACGTGCACGTCGCTCTTGAGACCACTGTGGAGGAGAATCTGGCCTCGATCCGCGATAGCGTACGCGCCGCCGTCGGCAGGGGTCGCGAGGTGCTGCTCGACTGCGAGCATTTTTTCGACGGCCACAAGGCCAATCCGCGATTCGCCCTCGCCTGCGCCAAGACCGCCTACGAGGAAGGAGCGCGTTGGATCGTTCTCTGCGACACCAACGGCGGCGCTCTACCCCATGACATCGAGAGAATCGTGGGCGAAGTGGTCAAGGTCATACCCGGAGACCATGTTGGCATCCATGCTCATAACGATACCGAGCAGGCCGTGGCCAATTCGTTGGCGGCCGTGCGGGCGGGGGCACGGCAGATTCAAGGGACACTCAACGGATTGGGCGAGCGGTGCGGCAACGCCAATCTCGTTTCCATCATTCCGACATTGAAGCTGAAACCCGAGTTTGCCGACCGATTCGAGATCGCTGTGTCCGATGCGCAGCTGAAGACCTTGGCCCATGTTTCGCATGCCCTTGACGAGATGCTCAACCGCGCTCCCAATCGCCATGCGCCGTATGTGGGGCAAAGCGCGTTCGCTACCAAGGCCGGCATTCATGCGTCCGCGATCTTGAAGGAGCCTGCCACCTACGAGCACGTGCCGCCGGAAACGGTCGGCAACCGGCGAAGGTTGCTGGTCTCCGATCAGGGCGGAAGATCAAACGTGCTTGCGGAGCTCGATCGCATCGGCATCGCAGCAGACAAAGAGGATGCACGGGTGACGCGACTTATCGAGGAGGTCAAGCGCCGCGAAGCCATGGGCTATGCCTATGAGGCCGCGGATGCCTCGTTCGAGCTTCTTGCGCGGCGCATGCTGGAAAGGGTGCCGAACTTCTTCACGGTGGAGAAGTTCGACGTGAATGTCGAGCAGCGGCAAAATGCAATCGGGCAGCGCGTCACGGTATCGCTGGCCGTTGTAAAGGTGACTGTCGACGGCGAGCCCCTGATTTCCGCCGCTGAAGGCAATGGGCCGGTCAATGCGCTCGACCTCGCGCTGCGCAAGGATCTTGGCAAGTACCAGGGACACATCGACGGGCTCGAGCTCGTCGATTACCGCGTGCGCATCCTCAACAGCGGCACCGAAGCGGTGACCCGGGTTCTCATCGAAAGCACGGATGAGACGGGCGAGCGCTGGACCACCGTGGGAGTTTCACCAAACATCATCGATGCGTCCTTTCAGGCTCTGATGGATTCAATCGTGTACAAGCTAGTCAGGGTCGGCGCCCAGGCGTAACAGATGCCGCACTGCGCAGTCTCAGTCTCCGTCGTTTCCGGGCTTGACCCGGCAATCCATCCTTTCTGTGAGAATGGTTGCGAAGAAGACGGATGGCCGGATCAAGTCCGGCGATGACGATCGAGGGGTGTCTCGAGTGATCGATCACGTCTCCATTTGTGTGCGGGATCTGGAGCAAGCCACACAGTTCTATGAGGCAGTGCTGGAGCCCATAGGGTACACGAAGCTGCGGGCCGGTCCGCACAGCATCGGCTTCGGGAAGGCTTATCCGGATTTCTGGATCAATCTGCGCGCTGGTCAGCGAGCGCTCACTCGCGACAGCGGCTCGCACGTGGCGGTGCGCGCGGCGACAGCGCAGGCCGTTGATGCATTTCACGCCGCAGCGCTCGCGGCGGGCGGCGAATCCGATGGCGCACCGGGGCTCAGACCGCAATACAGCGCAGGCTATTATGCCGCCTTCATCCGCGATCCGGACGGCAACCGCATGGAAGCAGTGACGTTTCTCAAGCCGCAAGGTTGAGCGCGACTGAACGTTGCAGGATGGATAGCTGTTCGCGCTGGTTGATTGCGAGGGCAACCAGCTACTATGGCGCCTGCGAATCAGGAGGCCACACTCAGGAGGCGACACATGGCAGATTTCAAACCCGGCGATGTCGTTCAACTCAAATCGGGTGGACCGCTGATGACCGTGTCGATAAACGCCGGTCCAGCGGTTACGTGTGAGTGGTTCGACGACCGGCAGCAGGTCCTCGTGCGAGCGTTTGGCGCTGTTTCGTTAAAGCAGGCCAATAATTCACCTCCACCGAATCAGAAGGTCGACTCATCATCCTTGCGGGAAAAGAAGGCCGTCGGCGCCGCGGCACAGCGTCCCCCCGCCGTCGGCATGGCGGCACAGCGTCCACCCGCCGTCGCCGCGGCGGCTGCGCGTCCTCCCAAGGCGAAGGGCGAAGTGATCAATCCGGTACCGAATGGAGGCGCGCCAGCTGTGTAATTGCCGGCGCAAACCGGGATCACGGCGTGGCCAGAGACATGTTGCCGTGCAGGGGTGGCTTTGAAACCCGCTCCTGCATCACATATGCGCCTTCGTGTTGAACCAACCGCTCTCACATGCGCTCGGCGGCGATCGGCGTCATTTCCTTCTCGACTTCGCTTACCGCGCGTGCTGCTGCAAGCAATTTCGGCAAGACTTGCTCGACGCTCTCGGCGATCAGCAAATTGACGGAAAGGCCCGCACGTATGAACTCGAGTCGTCGCATTTGATCTAACAAAGCGCAAAGAGGATCCCAAAAGCTCAGCATGTTGAGAATGAGGATCGGTTTCCTGTGCCGGCCGAGTTGCGCCCAGGTGAGCTGTTCGACCAGTTCCTCCAGCGTGCCGATGCCGCCGGGTAGAGCCACGAAGGCATCCGCGCGCTCGAACATCACGCGCTTGCGCTCATGCATGTCGCGCGTGATGATGCGCTCCTGCACGCGCAGCAGCATATGCTCCCGATCCACCAGAAAATCGGGGATGACCCCGGTGACAGCCCCGCCATGATCGAGGGACGATTCGGCGAGGGCGCCCATAAGCCCGACTGACCCTCCGCCATAGACAAGGCGTATG
The DNA here is from genome assembly GCA_963841105.1 of uncultured Alphaproteobacteria bacterium. Classification (GTDB taxonomy): domain Bacteria; phylum Pseudomonadota; class Alphaproteobacteria; order Rhizobiales; family Xanthobacteraceae; genus VAZQ01. Next base: position 338,679 of record CAWJCB010000009.1, on the reverse strand, counting down.
CCATTCTCGGCCAAAATCTGGCCAAATCTTCTCGCCGCATCGACAAAGGCCGGAACCTTGCCGGGGCCAGCAGCGCAATAGACGCATACGGACGTAATACCGCTCATGGCGGTGACATGTGGCCTTGCCGCGGCGAGCCGTCAAGACGACTGCGGCATCCAGCATGGAAGTAGCACCCGATCGGGGTGCCACCGGTGTGAAAAGTCTCTATATGGAGGACATTCGAGACGAGAGTGACGTTCGACGGTCTGCTGCCGCGGCCCGTCACTGCGGGTCCCACGCAATGACCGATGCCCATCCGCGGTTTACTGCCGCATTCAAGCGCGAGGTGTCCGGCGAAGGGAGCTCGCTGCTCACGATCATGCGCGGCCTGTGGCCGTACATCTGGGCATCCGACCGGGGCGATCTGAAGCTTCGCGTTGCCCTTTCGATGCTGCTTCTTCTGTTTGCCAAGCTGGCGACCATCGCGGTGCCCTTCACCTTCAAGTGGGCGACCGACGCTCTCACCGGCGAGGGGACCGCGCCGGTGGCCCCGTCCTCGTGGCTCGCCTGGGTGTTCGCAGCGCCAATATTCATGATGCTCGCCTATGGCGGCATGCGCGTCCTGATGGCGCTGTTGACGCAGTGGCGCGACGGCATCTTCGCCAAGGTCGCCATGCATGCGGTGCGCCGCCTTGCCTACCGGTCCTTCGAGCACATGCACCAGCTTTCGCTCCGGTTTCACCTGGAGCGCAAGACCGGGGGGCTGACCCGCGTGCTGGAGCGCGGACGTAATGCCATCGAGATCATCGTGCGCATGGTGATCATGCAGCTCGTCCCGACCATCATCGAGCTGGTGCTGGTGACGTGCGTGCTGCTCTACCAATTCGACTGGCGCTACGTCGGAGTCATCTTGGCCACGGTGACCTGCTACGTGGTGTTCACGTTCGTCGCCACGGAATGGCGCATCGGCATTCGCCGCCGGATGAACGACAGCGACACTGACGCCAACGTGAAGGCGATCGAACTCGTTGCTCAATTATGAGACCGTGAAATATTTCGGCGCCGAGGAGCGGGAGGCGCGGCGCTACGATCGATCCATGGCCCGCTATGAGGAAGCGAGCGTCAAAGCCTATGTTTCGCTCGCTGTGCTCAATGCGGGTCAGGCGACCATCTTCACGCTGGGTCTCGCCGCTGTGATGGTGATGTGTGCCTTGGGCATTCGACAGGGCACCAACACCATCGGCGACCTTGTCTTGATCAACACCATGATGATCCAGTTCTATCAACCGCTCAATTTCATGGGGATGGTCTATCGCGAGATCAAGCAGGCAGTGATCGACATCGAGAACATGTTTGCGATCCTCTCCCGCGATCCCGAGATCAAGGATGCGCCTGGCGCAAAGCCGCTGGAGATCAAGCGTGGCGCGATCCGTTTCGAGAATGTCTGTTTCGCCTATGAGAATGACCGGCAGATCCTCAAAGGGTTGACTTTCGAGGTGCCCGCGGGCCGCACGGTAGCCGTGGTGGGACCTTCCGGCGCCGGCAAATCGACCATTTCGCGCCTGCTGTTTCGATTCTACGAGGTGACCGCTGGCCGGATATCCATCGACGGCCAGGATATCCGCTCTGTGACGCAGCAATCCCTGCGCGCGGCGATTGGGATGGTTCCGCAGGATACGGTGCTTTTCAACGATACGATTCGCTACAATATCCGCTACGGCCGCTGGGATGCGAGCGACGCGGAGGTCGAGCAGGCGGCGCGTCTGGCACAGATCGATGATTTCATTCGCATGTCGCCAAAGGGCTACGAGACGGAAGTCGGCGAGCGCGGCCTCAAGCTTTCGGGTGGCGAGAAGCAGCGAGTCGCGATCGCACGCACGATCCTCAAAGCCCCGCCGATCCTTCTGCTCGACGAAGCGACTTCGGCACTTGACAGCCACACGGAGAAAGAGATCCAGAATGCGCTCGATCGGGTCTCACGCAACCGCACCACCCTTGTCATCGCGCACCGGCTCTCGACCATCATCGGCGCCGACGAGATCATCGTGCTCGATCAAGGGATGATCGTCGAGCGTGGCTCGCATCAACGCCTGCTGGCGCTGGGGGGGCTCTATGCTAGCCTGTGGAACCGGCAACGCGAGGCCGAAGCAGCTCGCGAGAAGCTTGCATTGATCGACGATCGCGTCGTCGCGCCAAACCGCGATCCGCCTGCCGTGGACGACATTGAGATGACGGTCGACGACATCGAGATTACCAAAGACGCTCCCATTGAGCGGGCCGACGCGGCGGAGTGATATGTCCGTCCTCGCGTCCATTCGCTCGCAACTCGCTCCGGTGCGTCCCGAGGGGATGCCTTTCATCGCCGGGCTCGGCGTCGCCAGTCTTGTTCTATTCTGGCTGTGGTCGCCGCTCGGCTGGCTCGCCGCCATGGCGACTCTCTGGTGCGGCTACTTCTTCCGTGACCCGGAACGGGTTACGCCGATCCGGGATGGCATCATTGTCGCTCCCGCCGACGGCCGTGTGAGCCGTGTCGCCAATGCCGCCCCGCCAAAGGAGCTTGAATTAGGAGAGCGGCCGCTGCCGCGGGTCTCGATTTTCATGAGCGTGTTCGACTGCCACGTCAATCGCAGTCCCGTGAGCGGCAAGATCGAGCGCATCATTTACGAGCCCGGTGCTTTCGTCAGCGCGGATCTCGACAAGGCGAGCGAGAGCAATGAGCGCAATTCCTTCGTCATCGCGACCCGCCATGGCCGCATCGGAGTGGTGCAGATCGCCGGGCTCATCGCCCGGCGGATCGTCTGCTTCGTTCGCCCGGGCGCAACCCTGGGGGCCGGCGAGCGCATCGGGATGATCCGGTTTGGCTCGCGCGTCGATGTCTATCTGCCCGAAGGCGTGCGCGCGCTGGTTGCCGAAGGTCAGACGGCAATCGCCGGCGAAACCATCCTCGCTGATATGCGAGGCGGCGATCCGCAACGCACCTTCCGGATCGGGTAGGGGTGGCCGATGCTGCTCATTTTGGGATCCTCACCCTTCGAAACGCGCCTTCGGCGCTCCTCAGGGCGAGGGTGACGTTTGTTCCGCCTCATCCTGAGGAAGGGCGCACGCAGGTGCGCCCTGTCTCGAAGGATGAGGTCGGCCGCCACGCTTGGGCTTTTCTCATTCTTCAAGACGCGTCGCCCACCCTGATCTGATTGCGGGCGATGGCGGGGCAGGTCACGGGACGCTATATTGCGGGCATGTCGTTTTCGCCTTTTGAGCCGGATCACCCCGCGGTCAAGCGTCGCCGCTTCAAGCTCATCCCGGTCCGCACGCTGTTGCCAAACCTGATCACGTTGCTTGCGCTGTGCGCCGGTCTGACCGCGATTCGCCTGGCGGTCGAGGATAAGCTGGAATGGGCGGTCGCGGCGATCGTCTTCGCCGCCCTGCTCGATGGCATCGACGGCCGCATTGCTCGGCTGCTCAAGGGCACCTCGCGCTTTGGCGCCGAGCTCGACAGCCTGGCGGACTTCGTCAATTTCGGAGTGGCGCCGGCGCTCATTGTCTATTTCTGGAGCCTGCACGAGCTCAAGTCGGCGGGTTGGATAGCCGGCATGGTATTTGCGATCTGCACCGGGCTGCAACTCGCGCGCTTCAATGTCATGGTCGACGAGCCTGACAAGCCAGCGTGGGCGGCAAATTTCTTCGTTGGCATTCCGGCGCCGGCGGGCGCGATCACCGTGCTGCTCCCGATCTACATGTTTTTCCTGGGTATGCCGCGGTTCTCCTTTGTTGCGCCGGTGACCATGGTTTACACCCTCGCCATCGCTTTCCTGATGGTGTCACGGCTGCCGGTGTTCTCAGGCAAGCGCGTCGGCAAACGGATAGCACCGGAGATGGTGTTACCGGTATGCGTATCTGTCGTGCTCTTCTTTGCGCTGCTGGTTGCGTATCCCTGGGAAGTGCTCACAACCGGCAGTGTGCTCTATCTCGGGAGCCTTCCGCTGGGTTGGATCGCCTATCGCCAGTACGAGCGCAAAGATGCCGCCGAAGCGCTGGAGCTTTCTTCCGGCACGGGTATGCATGCTGCGCCAAAAAGCGAATCCCCCTCGTTATCACCGAGCTACCCAGATACTCGCGACGACCCGAGCCGCCCGGCGCGTCTGAACTGATCCGGCCGCTGAGCACCCGCCTTGCAGCTTTACCGGCTGGGCAACGGATGTCCGGGCATGAGGTCATAGGGGTGCTTCCAGCCCGGCAGCGCCTTGATCCGTTCGAGCCATGCCGCGATGTTTTTGTGACTTGCCGTGATATCGAACCCGAATTCATCCGCTGGATAGTAGAGGTAGGCCACGAGTGAAAGGTCGGCGATGGTGGGACGTTCCCCCACAACGAATGGCTTGGCAGAGAGTCTCTTGTCCAGAATGGCGATATTGTTGTCGAGCCGGCCTTTAAGGAAAGCGAGCACTGCCGGGTCGCCGGGCGGCCGAGCAAAGTTGCGGAGAAAACGATAGGGGCCCAAGAAACCGTTCAGCTTCTGATTGTCGAACAATATCCAGCGCAGCGCCTCCAGGCGCTCGCTGTCGCTCACCGGGCGAAATTTACCCGTCAGGTCGGCAAGATAGGTGAGGATCACGCCGGACTGGCTGAGCTTTGCTGCCCCATGCACCAGCACCGGCACCTCCCCCATTTCGTTGACGGTCGTGCGATATTCCGCGGTGCGTTGCTCGCCCTTGTCGAAGAAATCGACGCAGATCGGTTCCCAGTCCGCCCCGATGAGATTGAGCATCAAGGCAGCGCGATAGGCGTTGCCGGACTGGGCGAAGCAATACAGGCGATACTCTGTCATGGTCTTCCACTGCGGAGGGAGAAGAGGCGAGTCCCAATGTGACGACGTGCTTGGTGGCATCCACCGCGTTGCCACATTTCGGACACCAGTTTAACCAAAAAATGAAAGCCAGTGAACCAATTAGGCCGGAGCTTGTGCCGTGATGAGAGCATCACTCTCGCGATCTTGTGCCGCGATCTGGGTCGCGTTGCTGTTGCTCATGGGAGCAGCCATCCCGGCCGAGGTGCTTGCGCAGCCGGCGAGCACGGCGCCGGAAGCGCGCACCGCCGATGATGAATTCTCCCGGCAGCTGGGCGAGCTAAAGGGAACCTTCGCCGATCTCAGCAAGAAATTCGATGAGAGTGCGCAGAGCATTGACCGTTTGAGCACCGCCGAGGGAGCGCGCAAGGAGATAGAAGATTTGCGCGAGAATGTCAGCAAGCTGCTCGGCGCTGTCGCTGACAATGGCGCTGTGTGGAGCCTTGGCATAAAGGCTCTCACCCGCGCCGAAGAGAAGCTTAAGTCGCTCGAGCAGGAGACACGTTACAAGGCGGAGGACAAGCAGTTCCTGATCGAGAGGTGGCGCGAGCTGCGCAGCGCAACCGAGGGCGCGATAAAGGAGTTGGAAGGCGCGCGCAAGGAGTTCGCGGAGCTTTTGCGCAAGCTGCAAACGAACGAAGACTTCATCGATGAGCTTATGCAAATCCGCGAGCACCAGCGCGCGCTCGAAGTCATTCACACCCTCACCGATGGCATTCGCGATGCATCGGAAAAACTGAAAAAGCTTCTCGGTGCCATCAGGCCGCCCGGAGCCTAGGCGTGCGGTTGCTCGCCGCCCTGTGGTTGGGCGCGTCCATCGTGCTTGGGCTCTCATCCTGCAGTTTTGACAACGGCGCCGGTTATGTCGAGATCAAATCGGCGCCAGCCTTATCAGCGTTTTTTCCGCTGTATCTCAATTCCGTCAGGCTCGCGCCCATGAGGAACGGCAACGCGCTCTTGCGCCAGAAAGTGGGGATGAGCAAATTGCAGACGGAGGGCGACGGAGGTTATCTGGCCGTTCTCTGCAACGTGGATGTCAAGAAAAACCGCATTACCAGCATCACCGTTTCAAGCGTTGGCCGGCAGCCACGCTGCCAATGCGGGCGGCCCGGCGGCACGGATGCCGCGGGCAATCGCATTTGCATCGGTTGATGCCCTACTTCATTGTGGGAATGATGAAGTCCGCGCCTTCCTTGGTGCCGGAAGGCCAGCGCGAGGTCACGGTTTTCGTTTTCGTGTAAAAGCGGACCGCGTCGGGTCCGTGCTGGTTCAAGTCGCCGAATCCTGATCGCTTCCAGCCGCCGAACGTGTGGTAGGCCAACGGAACGGGAATGGCGAAGTTGACCCCCACCATGCCCACATTCACCCGTGCGGTGAAGTCGCGCGCAGTGTCGCCGTCGCGGGTGAAGATGGCCACGCCGTTGCCGTACTCATGCTCGGACGGCAGTCGCAATGCCTCGTCATAGTCCTTGGCGCGCACCACAGTGAGCACGGGACCGAAAATTTCCTCCTTGTAGATACGCATGTCGGGGCGGACCTCATCGAAGAGGCAGCCTCCCATGAAAAAGCCATTCTCGTAGCCCTGAAGCTTGAAGTTCCGGCCATCAACCTTGAGCTTGGCGCCTTCCTTGATGCCGAGATCGACATAGCTCTTGACCTTTTCGAGGTGCGCCTTCGTCACCATCGGGCCGTAGTCTGCCTGCGTATCGCTCGAGGGGCCGACCTTCAGGCTCTCGACGCGCGGGATGAGTTTCTCGACCAGCATGTCGGCCGTCTTCCTGCCGACCGGCACCGCGACTGAAACCGCCATGCAGCGCTCGCCGGCGGAGCCATAGCCGGCGCCGATGAGCGCATCCACCGCCTGGTCCATGTCCGCATCCGGCATGACCACCATGTGGTTCTTCGCCCCACCGAAACATTGCACGCGCTTTCCATGCGCGCATCCGGTCGTGTAGATGTACTCCGCTATTGCGGACGAGCCGACAAAGCCGATGGCCATGATGCGCGGATCGGTCAGCAGCGCGTCCACCGCTTCCTTGTCGCCGTTGATAACGTTCAGCACACCCGCTGGAAGGCCAGCTTCGATCAGCAGCTCTGCCAGGCGCAGCGGCACCGAGGGATCGCGCTCGGACGGCTTCAGGATAAAGGCATTGCCGCAGGCGAGTGCGGGCGCGAATTTCCACATTGGGATCATGGCAGGAAAATTAAACGGCGTGATGCCGGCCACCACCCCGAGCGGTTGGCGCAGGGAAAACAGATCGATGCCGGGACCGGCGCTGTCGCTGAATTCGCCTTTCAACAAATGCGGAATTCCGCAGGCGAACTCCACCACTTCGAGCCCGCGTTGGATATCGCCCTTGGAATCGGCAATGGTCTTGCCGTGCTCGGAGGAGAGAAGCTCGGCAAGATTGTTGAACTCCTTCTGCGCCAGCTGGAGGAACTTGAAGAGAACGCGGGCGCGACGCTGCGGGTTGGTTGCCGCCCACGCCGGTTGAGCCGCCTGCGCGTTGGCAATAGCATCGCCCACCTCCGACTTGCTCGCGAACGCGACGTTCGCTTGCACCTCGCCGGTATTTGGATTGAACACGTTACCGCTGCGGCCGGACTTTCCGGGGACGGTCTTGCCGCCAATGAAGTGGCCGATCTGGCGCATGATTTTCCTCCCTGAGCTCGGAATCGAGGCTCGGGCACAACAAGGGCCTCTTGGGTACTTGAAATAGCCCAGGTCGCTCCCTCCCGCAAAGGTGACAGCCAGAACGGGTCCTCGTAGCCAGACACCTCCGGCCAGGCATGCGCTCTGGCAAGGAACTCGTGCTCACGAGGCATGTTGCCAGACGAGGGGCATGATATAAGGCGGGCGCCTTTTGCCGTTGTCGAGGCTTGGCTCTTCCGAAATGGCTATTGCAGCGAACGAGAAGGCCGCGCCCACCGCGCTCAATCCGGCCCACGGCGACACCTCCCAAACCAGCTCGAGCTTTTGGTCGCTCACCTTCGGCAGCATAGGGGTGGTCTATGGAGATATCGGCACCAGCCCTCTTTACGCATTCCGCGAAGCCGTGGCGGCGGCGGTCGGCGCCGGCACGTTGTCGCGCAGCATCGTGCTCGGCGTGCTCTCCCTCATTGTGTGGGCTCTCATTGTGGTCGTTGCGGTCAAGTATGTTTTGCTGCTTCTGCGCGCGGATAATAACGGGGAGGGCGGAACGCTCTCACTGACCGCTCTCGCTGCTCGTGGTTTTGGTCGCCGCACGGCTCTGGTGTTCATCTTGGGGGTCGTGGGCGCTTCCATGTTCTTGGGAGACTCGGTGATCACTCCTGCAATATCGGTTTTGTCCGCCGTGGAAGGTCTCAGGCTCGTAACGCCCTCATTCGATCACTACGTCGTGCCGGTCACGATCGGAATTCTGATCGGGCTGTTCGCGGCTCAGAGCCGGGGAACGGCGCGGGTAGCGAGGCTGTTCGCTCCGGTGATGGTGGTGTGGTTCGGCACCATCGCACTCTCCGGATTGCTTCACATTCATGACGACCCCGGTGTTCTTGCCGCGATCAACCCGTACTATGCGATCAGCTTCCTCTACGATCATGCCTCCGTAGGCTTGGTAACGTTGGGAGCCGTTTTCCTCGTGGTCACCGGCGGAGAGGCGCTTTATGCCGATCTTGGCCATTTCGGGCGCAAACCAATACAGACCGCCTGGTTTGCGTTGGTGCTGCCGGCGCTGCTGCTTAACTATTTCGGACAAGGCGCCAAGGTGCTCGCGGAACCAGCAGCGCTGGCAAATCCGTTCTACCGATTGGTTCCAGAAACCCTTGTCCTTCCAATGGTCGCCCTGGCCACCGCGGCGACGGTGATCGCAAGTCAGGCGGTGATCACGGGCGCCTACTCGCTGGTGCATCAGGCTATTCACCTCGGCCTGCTGCCGCGATTGGCGACGTTGCACACCTCCGCCTCGCATGCGGGACAAATCTATATTCCCCGGGTGACGGCCGCGCTGCTGGTTGGGGTTTTGTTGCTGGTTGCGATGTTCCGTAGCTCAAGCGCTCTTGCTTCCGCTTATGGAATTGCAGTCACCACCACCATGGTCGTCGATGGCCTGCTCGCGTTTATCGTTATCTGGCAGCTCTGGCGTTGGCAGCTGTGGCATGTCGTGCTGCTGCTCGCGCCCTTGATCCTGGTGGATACTCACTTTCTTCGCCGCCAATCTGCTGAAAATCTTCGAAGGCGCCTGGGCGCCGCTGCTATTCGGTTCGTCGATGGTTCTGCTGATCCTGACATGGCGACGCGGCACCAATATTCTTGCGATGAAAACGCGTCGCACCGAAGTGCCGCTCAGCAGCCTGCTGAAGAGTATCGAGAGAAAACCACCGCACATCGTTCCCGGCACGGCGGTGTTCCTCACCAGTCAGCCCGATTTCGCTCCTACCTCGCTCCTGCACAACCTGAAGCACAACAAGGTCTTGCATGAGAAGAATGTGATTCTGACTATCGTCACCACGGACACGCCGCGCGTTTCCGACGGCGCGCGCGTGAAGATAACGGCGCTCTCGCCGCGGTTCAGCGTGGTATCCCTCAAGTTCGGCTACATGGAAACGCCGAACGTGCCTAAGGCGCTGGCGATTGCCCGCAAGCATGGTTGGCAGTTCGATATCATGTCGACGTCCTTCTTTTTGTCTCGCCGCTCGCTCAAGCCCGCTGCTCACTCCGGCATGCCGCGGTGGCAGGATCGTCTGTTTATCGGATTGGCGAAGTCGGCAAGCGATGCCACGGATTTTTTCCATATTCCGACGGGTCGTGTGGTGGAAGTCGGCACCCAGGTCACCGTTTAGGGACACGCTCCCGTTTTGGTCGGGCGTTTGAAAGGACAACCCCCACATGTCAACCGCGGCTGCCGCTTCTGACCGCGCGATTGCGACCAAAGGCGCGCGTGCCAGCAGCTTCTGGGCGCTGACATTGGGAAGCGTCGGGGTCGTCTACGGCGACATCGGGACCAGCCCCCTCTATGCGCTGCGCGAAGCGGTGAGCGCCGCTGCCGGACCCGATGGGACTTTGGTGCGTGAAACTGTCCTCGGAGTTCTCTCGCTGATTCTGTGGGCGCTGTTCATCGTCGTCACGCTTAAATACGTGCTCATCCTGTTGCGCGCGGACAACCGAGGGGAGGGCGGTACGCTCGCGTTGATGGCGCTGGCGCAGGGAGCGCTTGGCAAGCGGGCGGGGGTGATGGTCCTCTGCGGTATCGTCAGCGCGGCGCTATTTTATGGCGACGCAATGATCACGCCCGCCCTCTCGGTCCTCTCCGCCGTTGAAGGGCTCAAGGTGGTGACGCCCGCTTTCGAAACTTATGTCGTGCCGATCACGATCGTCATTCTGGTGGCACTGTTTGCCGTGCAGTCGACCGGCACTGCCAAAGTGGCTGCTTTTTTTGGACCCATTACCGCGCTCTGGTTCATATCCATCGCGGTTCCGGGGGGTGTGGCCGTGATCCATGATCCCGAGGTCCTGCTCGCTTTGAATCCCGTCCATGGTGTGCGCTTCCTCGCAGGGCACGGCATGATCGGGCTCGTCGCGCTAGGTGCGGTTTTTCTTGCTGTGACCGGCGCGGAAGCTCTCTACGCCGACCTCGGTCATTTCGGGCGTAAGCCGATCCAAACCGCTTGGGTTGGTCTGGTGCTTCCAGCACTTGCTCTCAACTATCTGGGGCAGGGAGCGCTGGTGTTGAGCAATCCGAAGACTTTGGAGAATCCGTTCTTTCTGCTTTATCCGCAATGGATGCTCCTGCCGATGGTCGTGCTGGCCACAGCGGCAACCGTTATCGCGAGCCAGGCAGTGATTACCGGAGCCTACTCGCTCACGCGACAGGCTATCCAACTCGGCCTGTTGCCGCGGCTGGAGATCCGCCACACGTCGGAAGCGCATTACGGGCAAATCTACATGCCGCGTGTGAATTCGTTTCTGCTCGTCGGCGTTCTTCTGCTCGTCGCTCTCTTTCGCTCCTCGAGCGCGCTGGCTTCCGCCTACGGCATCGCTGTGACGGGGACCATGGTGATCACCGGGATCATGGCCTTCATTGTGATATGGAAAGTATGGAGCTGGCCACTCATCGGCACCGCCGCGCTGATGCTGCCTTTTCTGCTCATCGACGTCACTTTCCTTGGCGCCAATCTCCTCAAGGTCATCGAAGGAGGTTGGGTGCCGCTCGCCTTTGGCGGGCTGGTGATGACCATCATGTATACATGGCGGCGCGGCAGCCGCTTATTGCTCGAGAAAACCCGGCGACAGGAGATTCCGCTGCGCGATCTTGTGCGGATGCTCGAAAAGAAACCGCCGCTGCGCGTGCCGGGCACCGCGGTCTTCCTCACCAGCACACCGGATTGCGCGCCTACCGCTCTGATGCACAGCCTCAAGCACTACAAGGTTCTGCATGAGCACAATGTAATCCTCACCATTGGGTCGGAACCCGCGCCGCGCGTCGAGAAGCTCGAATCGTGTAAGCATCGAAGGCATTGGCCAGACATTCACGCGCGTTGTGCTGCGGTTTGGATTTATGGAGACACCGAACGTGCCCCGCGCCCTGGCAATCGCCCGCAAGCTCGGCTGGACCTTCGACATCATGTTCAACGTCCTTCTTTCTCTCTCGCCGTGCGCTCAAGCCAGCCGCGCGTTCAGGCATGCCGCGCTGGCAGGACCGCTTGTTCATCATGCTGGCGCGTTTCGCAAACGACGCCACCGACTATTTCCAAATCCCGACCGGACGGGTGGTCGAAGTGGGCACGCAGGTAACGATCTGAATCCCCGCATCTCGGCGCCGATTCGAACCGCGCGGCTCTTGATTCCTGATCTCCGACGCGCAATTGGTTCCGTTGAGAGTCGATGGACGCGAAAAGCCAACCAGTCACGGAGCAGCAGGAATGTCAGAGCAGCCCGCCAAGCAACATGTGCACGACCTGGAGCCGGAGGCGGTCGCACGCGGCATCGCGGACGGCAGGATCATGCTGGTCGATGTCCGAGAACCCAACGAGACGGAGGTCGAGCGCTATCCCGAGGCCGTTTATCTCCCCATGTCCCAGTTCGAGCCGACCGCCATTCCTGATCCGCAAGGGCGCCAGGTGGTTTTTGCCTGTCGATCGGGCGGCCGCTCGACGAAAGCCTCGATGATTGCGCAGGCCGCCGGCTTCCCCTACGACGCGCATCTCGCCGGCGGCATGAAAGCATGGAAGGCGCTCGGGCTGCCGACGGAGCCTTGAGTTGCCCAGCGGGCCATGGTGATGCGCCGAAAGTGCTTCTTCCTGCGCCGATTGGTGCTGACGGTTGTTGCTGCGTACGCAATGCTGATGGCGCCCCTATGGGCGCCGGATGCAACGCAAGCGGCCACCACCCGCATCGTGAACATATATAACTGGTCCGACTATATCGCTCCGAGCGTCATCGAGGATTTCACCAAGGAAACGGGAATCAAGGTCCGTTACGACACCTTCGACTCCAACGATACGCTGGAAACGAAGCTCCTGGCTGGCAACTCGGGATACGACGTCGTTGTTCCCACGGGCTACTATCTTGCGCGGCAGATCAAGGCGGGCGTCTTTCAGCCATTGGACAAGGAGAAGCTGCCGAACCTTGCGAACATGTGGTCGGCCATCGCTGCGCGGTTGGAAAGGTACGACCCCGGCAACCGCTACGCAGTGAATTACATGTGGGGCACGACGGGAATCGGTTTCAACTCCGTGAAGGCGCGCAATGCCCTCGGCGCAGGCGTCGCAATCGACAGTTGGGGCATGGTGCTCAAGCCCGAGAACCTCGCCAAGCTCAAGGATTGCGGCGTCTACCTGCTTGATTCATCCGACGATATCCTTCCGGCAGCGCTGCACTATCTCGGGCTCGATCCGAATGCAACGAACGAAGCTGATTTGCAGAAGAGCGCCGAGGTTGTGTCGCGCATCAGGCCGTTCGTGCGTAAGTTTCATTCGTCGGAGTACGTCAATGCGCTGGCTTCCGGCGAGATTTGCCTCGCAGTGGGCTTTTCCGGCGACGTCAAGCAAGCGCAAAAGCGTGCGGTTGAGGCGCGAAACGGAGTGGACATCACTTACGTCATTCCCCGCGAAGGGGCGCAACTTTGGTTCGACAATCTGGCCATTCCTCGCGACGCAAGAAATGTGGCCGAGGCCAATGCCTTCATCAATTATCTGCAGAAGCCCGAGGTGGCAGCAACCAACTCGAATTACGTCTCCTATGCCAACGGCAACCTCGCCAGTCAGAAATTCCTCAACAGGGCTATCCTCGAGGACAGGACGATCTATCCGGACGAGGCGATGATGAGCCGTCTCTACCTCCTCGACGCTCACGATCCGAAGACCGAGAGATTGATGAATTGCTTGTGGATACGGATCAAAACCCGACGCTAAGCGGTTGTCGTTGAATTGAAACCGGAGCGAGCGGCATACTCCTCGATACGCTGAGAGTGCGGAATGCTCAAAGCGAGGGCTATTGCTTTCCTCCTGGCGGCGGCAACAAACTTTGCCGCCCACAACGACAGCGCTCTGGCCGATACCCAACCGTGCCGCTCAATGGAGTATGAGCGTAATGCGTACACCATTTGCGAGGTCGACCTGCGTAAGCACATCGTCAGGCTCTATTGGAAGCGGTCGGACGGAACCCCCTATGCGTATCTCTCCGCCCTGCCGCGAGCTCCGGAAGGCGAGGCGGGCAGCCTGTTATTCGCCACCAACGCCGGCATGTTCGATCCGGCCCTCAAGCCTGTGGGGCTCTATGTGGAACAGGGGCGGGAGCTCGTGCATGTAAACACCAGGTCCGGCTATGGCAATTTTCACATGAAGCCGAACGGCGTCTTCTACATATCGGTCGATAGGGCGGCCGTCGCGGAGACGCGGGCATTTCTCAAGCAGCGACCGCAAACCGATCTGGCGACCCAATCCGGGCCGATGCTGGTGATAAACGGGCGCTTGCATCCTCGCTTCGACCAACACAGCACGTCGCTCAAAGCGCGTAATGGTGTGGGCGTGCGCGGGGATGGCAAAGTCATGTTTGCCATCTCTCAGGGAGAGGTGTCGTTTGACGCCTTTGCACGCTTGCTCCGTGATGGCCTGAATTGCCCCAATGCCCTGTTTCTTGACGGCGGCAGCGCCCCGAGCCTGTACGCGCCGTTGCTAAATCGCCATAGTAACATCGTACCGCTTGGGCCAATGCTGGCTGTGTTCGAGAGAAATTTGACGCCCAGGTAGGCAGTAACCAACGGCGCATGCGAAGCGCGTTCGGCCGCGGCGCTGCAAGCCCGGCTCGCTGTCGCAGTTGCAGTACGCCTGCGGGGCCACCTCTTAGATGCGATGTAGCTCCAAATAGGACCGTCCTCGCATCTGAACCGCTCCCCGTGCGAGACGTACCCCTTTCAAAAAAATTCTTGGCCCAGGTCAACCAGTGTTTGCTACTATTGTTGTCATGTCCGTGGTGCTCATCACGATCAGATAGGAAAATACGATGCGAAAATCAGCCATAGTGTTCTGCGCAGTAACTGCAGCCAACATGCTGGTAGGCGCGATGCTCTTCGCTTCATCAGGCACGCAAGCCATGCCCGTGGCAGGGCATTCGGGTCTCAACACTGCTATTCACCAAGCAAACGCCGCACAAAAAGTGGCTTACATATGCCGACAAGGGTCGTATGGCCGTAGATGCTACTATGTCTCACGTCCGGATCGGAATCCTCGCTATGCTCGGCCTTATGCCAACGGGGGAGATAACTGGGACCAAGCCAAGACGTTTGTAGGCAATCCCCGGTATAATGCCTACCAGTGGGGTGGGGCGATGGGGGAGGGAAACTGAACATTCTGCATTGAAGCTCACGATCCGAAGACTGAGCGATTGATGAATTGCCTTTGGATCTGGAAACGCCTTCTCCTGGCGGCGGCGACGCTCGCGATTTGCGCTCCGGCCCTGTCGCAGTCGGACTATCCCGACAAGCCGGTAAAATTGATCGTCGATTCGGCGCCGGGAAGCGCCACTGACGTGATCAACCGGGTGGTCAGCGAACGTCTCAGCCAATTCTGGGGACAGCAGGTTGTGACACTGAACCATCCGGGCGCCGGCGGCTCGCTCGCGGCCCGTGTCGCCTCGCAGGCTCAGGCAGACGGCAGCACCTTCTATGTCGGCAATGCCTCAGTGCTCACGGCGTTGAAAGGGGCGCCGGGCGTGGCGCCCAATCTCCCGGTCGAGCTGCCACGTGATTTTATCCCGATCGGATTCATTGCGCAGCAACCGATGTTCATTGCAGTCGCGCCACAACTCGGCATCGAATCGCTGCCCGAGCTGATCGCAGCGGCGAAGAAACGGCCGGGAGCGTTATCCTACGCGACCACCGGACGCGGGCGCATTACGCATCTGACGATGGAGTTGCTGCAAAGCCGCGCCGGCATAGAGTTGCAGATGATTCCCTATGCCGGCGGGCCAAGCGCGGCGATGGCCGATGTCACGACAGGCAGGATAGCCATCGTGATCGAAGCCTATTCGGGTCTGGCCGGCGGCCTCCAGGGAGGCAGCATCAAAGGCATCGCGGTGACATCCTATGAACGGCTTCGTGAGTTCAAGGACCTCGCCACCGTCGCGGAAACGCTGCCGGGCTTCATTGCGGGGGGCTGGAACGTGCTGCTCGCGCCTGTCGGCACGCCAACGGCGATCGTCAATAAGGCGAGCGCCGACCTGGCGAAGGTGCTTGCCGAACCGGAAGTCAAGAACAAGCTCGCCACGCTTGGCGCGTATGTGCACCCTATGTCGCTGCCGAAGTCAGGACTTTCGTCGAGGATCAGCAGCAAACTTGGCGGCCGATCGCCGAGAAGGTGGCAAAGGAAATGACGCAGTCGGCGAAGTGAACCTGCGCTCAGCGCCAGCGCCGGTGGACCCAAAGCCACTGATCGGGATGCTCTCGCACCCAGCCTTCCACCACTGATGTGATCGCCTGCATGGTCCCTTGCACATCGATTCTGCCATCGGCGGCCCGGCGCGGTTCGATGGCGGTGGAGAGCTCGACGCGAAAACGATGTCCGCCGGGCAGGCGTACCACGCGCGTACCGTGTATCGGACACTCGATATGGCGCGCCAAGCGGGCGATGAACGGGTTGGCCTTGCAGGGCCGGCCAAAGAATGAGACATCGACTCCGTTCACATAATGTTGGTCGACAAGCATGGCTACGTGTCCGCCGCCTTCGAGAATGCGCATGAGCTTGAATGGCGCGTCGAGACCCGTCGGCACGAGCTGTCCCATGCTGCCTTTGCGTATTTGGATAATGGCATCGCTCGCAGCGCTGATGTTCGGCCGGCGATAGAGCACCGTGGTGTCGAGCTCGAACTTTGTGGCTATCAGCGCCGGCAACTCCCAGTTGCCGAGATGTGCCGCGAAGATCAAGGCAGGCTTGCCATCGCGGCGCAGGCGCTGGAACCCTTCGTCGGTCTCCGGGCTATAGACGATGTCGCCGTCGGCTTGCTTCGGCGGCTCAAAGATTTGCAGGCGATCGATATGAGCGAATTCCGCTGCAACGCGCCCGAGATTGTCCCAAGCGCCACGCAGTATTTCTTCGATCTCGTCTGCTGGTTTATCCGGAAAGGCGCTTGCGAGGTTGGCGCGGCCGATCCGATGCTCTTTCAATCGCGGGCCGAGCGTGCGCATGAAGCCGCCGGCGAAATCCGCCATGCGCCGGCGATCGGTGGCGCGCAGCGTGCGGAGCATGCCGACGGCGAGGCCGCCGAGCACGGCGTCTGCCCCGGCTTTGAGCTGCCGCCCGACGCGGCGGCCGCGTAAAGACATAATGCTCGCGCTCGCGTCGCCGTCAGAACGTGACGACGACCTTTCCGAACACCTGCCGTGTTTCCAGCCGCGCCAGCCCGCGCTCGAACTCGGCGAGGGGAACCTCGGTATCGATCACCGGCAAAAGCCCGTCCGCCATTTTGGCGAGGCTCTCGCGGATGTTGCGCATGGCGGCGCCGAAGGAGCCGATGATGCGGTATTGCTGCTGAAAGAGCTGCATCAAATTGAATGTGATGGAAGGCCCGGATGTCGAGCCGCAGGTGACCAGCCGACCGCCGCGCTTGAGACAGAGCAGCGAGCCGTTGAACGTTTGTGCGCCAACGTGCTCGAACACGACGTTGACGCCTTTCTTGGCGGTGAGCTTGCGCGCGACGCCCTCGAAACGCTCGGTCTGATAATTGATAACGTGATCGGCGCCGAGCGCTCTCGCCTTTTCCGCCTTGGCATCGTCGCCGACCGTTGTGATGACCGTGCAGCCGATCGCTTTCGCCATGGCTATGGCGGCGGTGCCGATGCCGGAGCCGCCGGCGTGGACGAGGACGGTCTCGCCGGGCTCCAGCTTGGCGTTGTCAAACAGCATGTGCTGCACGGTGGAAAACGCAATCGGAGCGCAGGCGGCGTCGCGCAAGGAAACTCCGCGCGGGACCTCGATGACGAGGCGCGCCGGGATGTTCAGGAGGTCACGCGCGAATCCGTCGATATGAAACCCCATGATGCCGGCGACGTTCTCGCAGAGATTGTCGCGACCTTGCCTGCAGGCCTTGCAGGTGCCGCAGGTGATGGCGCCGTACATCACGACGGGGTCGCCCGGCTTGAACCCGGAGGCGCCGCTGCCTACCGCGGCGACCTCGCCCGACGCCTCTACCCCGACGACGACGGGCATCTTGCGCTTGGCGAAAGCCATGCCCCTGTAGCCCCAAAGATCAAGATGATTAAGGCCGACCGCCTTCACCCTGACCTGCACTTCGTCAGGCCCGGGCGGCGGCGGCGCCGGGACGTCAATAAGCTCCAACTTGCGGTCTGCAACAAGTGTAAGTGCGCGCATCGGTCAGCCGGGCTCCCGGCTAATCACCAGCGAAACGTTCTGACCGCCAAAACCGAACGAGTTGGACAGCGCGTGTGATACGGATGCGTCACGCGCCACGTTCGGTACGACGTCAAGCGGAATCGCAGGATCGGGGACCTTGTAATTGATCGTCGGTGGTATGCGCTGGCGCTGCAAGGTCAACAATGAAAACACAGTCTCAACGGCGCCCGCCGCCGAGAGCGTATGTCCGACCATCGACTTGTTGGAGGAGACGGGGATTGTCTTGGCGCGCTCGCCGAACACGGTCGTGATGCCGAGACATTCCATCTTGTCGTTCTCAGGCGTGCCGGTGCCGTGCGGATTGATGTAGTCGATGTCCTCCGGCGTGAGGCCGGCATCTGCGATGGCATTGCGGATGCAGCCAATGATAGCCTTCCCGTGGGGGCTCGACCGCGTGCGGTGAAACGAGTCCGCCATTTCGCCGCAGCCCGCCAGCACGCCGAGGATCCTGGCGCCGCGGGCCTTGGCGGAATCGTAGTTCTCGATAACGATGGCTGCGGCGCCCTCGGCCATCACGAAACCGTCGCGATCCTTCGCGAACGGCTTCGCCGCCGCTTGCGGCGGATCATTGGAAGTGGACAGTGCGGACAGCAGCGAAAATCGGATCAGGCATTCCGGATTGACCGAACCATCGGTGCCGATGCATAGCGCCGCTTCGGCTTCGCCCCGGCGGACAGCTTCGACGCCGAGCTGGATGGCGCTCGCCCCGGATGCGCACGCGGTTGAAACTGAGATCGGCGAGCCTTTTGTTCCGAACCGGTCCGCAAGATGGTCGGCTACCGAGGCGAACTGGCACCGTTCATGGATGGCGTGGAAACGTCCCGACGCGCTCGCGCGCAAGAGATCATCGTAGCCAATCGAGTCGTTGGCGCCGGATGCCGCGGCGAAGGTGTCCCGATGCAGCCACTCGATTTCAACCGGCGCCACGGCCAGAAACAGAGGACCTGGGAAATCGCCCTTCGCTCCAATGCCCGCCTCGGAGATAGCCTCCTCTGCCGCAAGTGCCGCCATGCGTTCGCCAAGCTCGCTCGAGCAGAACGGTTCCACCGGAATGAAGTCGACAGTGCCGGCGATAGTCGTCTTGAGGCCCTCGTTCGAAAACCGCGTGATGCGGTGAATGCCGGAGCTGCCTTCGATCAGCTTTGCCCAGTTCTCCTCTTTGCCGGCTCCCAGCGAAGTGATTACGCCCATGCCGGTCACCACGACCGTCGGACGCCCGTTCTTGCCCGGCGCGGCTCCCATTTATTCCTCCATCACTTCACAGCTTCGATCAGGGCCATTCCCTCGCCGCG
The DNA here is from genome assembly GCA_963841105.1 of uncultured Alphaproteobacteria bacterium. Lineage (GTDB taxonomy): Bacteria > Pseudomonadota > Alphaproteobacteria > Rhizobiales > Xanthobacteraceae > VAZQ01. Next base: position 319,677 of record CAWJCB010000009.1, on the reverse strand, counting down.
CCAGTGGCCGACGGAGGTGACGGCCACTTGATCCAGCGCATCGTCATAGTGCTGCTCAACGCCGGAAGAATCAAATGGCGGGAACAACTTCCCGCGACCCAGCGCCAACGTGGCAAGCGCAATGTTCATGGCGAATTGCGGCTCCAATCCGTGCCCCAGTTTGCTGCCGGTTGCGCGCACAGGCAAGTCGGAGAGAGTCTTCGAGCCAGGCGCGCTCCTCCTTGGTGGCCGGATCGGCTCCCGTAGCTCCTGAGATGAGTGCCAGACGCCCCTTGCGTTGCGGTGCGAGCTTTTGCCACATCTGCGAAAGCGCATGGGTCACTGACGCTGCGGAACGCCGCGAGCAATCGGAAACGACTGCAATCAGCCGGCCCAGGGGTTTTGCCCCGCGCGCCCGGGCATGCGCGGAAGCTTCCAGAACGAGAAATGCGCCGGTCGAGCCGAGAACCATTCCGGGGGTATTGATGCGCTCCCAAACCGGTTTGAACGGGGCGCGCATGAGGTAGCCGCCGGCATCATAGAGCAGCAACAAATCCTTGCGCTCGCCATTGTGGGAGCCGCCTACCAGCGCGACGTCGCTTTGACCGGCCTGAATCCGTGCCGAGGCGATGCGAACAGCATCGACGCCGGCTGTTTCCTCGCCCATGAATGTGCGTGAGGAGCCGACCACACCGTGCACGATGGAGATATTGCCCGCAAGCAGATTGGAAAGTTGCGCCAGAAACAGCGTCGGCCGCAGGTCGCTCATCAGCCTTTCATTGAGAAAAGCGTCCGGATTGGGCGACTTTGCCTTTTTGCTCAGGACAGTGCCGTCGACTGCAATGTCGCGTTCGCCGCCTCCAGCGGCAACGATCATATCCGCGCGTGCAAGCAAATCGGCGTTGCCTTTGAGACCCGCGTCGTCGAGGGCAAGACCGGCGGCATAGGTGCCGATCCTCTGCCACGCCTCCATTTGCCTTTGGTCACTCTTCTTCGGGATCTGTCGGTCAAAATCGAGCGGCGCCAAGCCATGCACAAGATAGGGCGCGAAGCTCTTGGAATCGACCTTCACCCCTGAATTGGAAAGTGCTTCCCAATGCGCCTCGCGCCCTTCACCCAGGCAAGATGCGATGCCGATGCCGGTGATCCAGACCTCACGCGAGGGGTCACCCATCGGCAAGCACCGCGGTCGGAAACTGGAAAATCGTGGCCATCTTCTCCATGCTGGCGCGAAACTCGGCGTTCGGGAATTCCACCAGCCGGAACGTGAGCTCGGCATTGCACACAGGCTTGCCGTTACAGCGGATGTCTGCCTTGGTCACGCCGAACCCTGATCCTTCGTGCAGAAGGTGGGCCGAAAGCGAGAGTTGTTGACCTGGGGTGACGAAGGTTCGCAGCTTCGCTTCCTTCACGGATGCGAAGAATGGCATCCGGGTAAACTTCGTCACGCCAATAAGCAGCCATCCCGACGTCTGCGCCATCGCTTCAATGAGCAGAACGCCCGGCATCAACGGATGGCCGGGAAAATGTCCTTCGAAGATCGTGGAGGCCGTAGGTACAAGCGCCTCAGTGCGGATTATCCGATCGGCAACGTTGAGCTCGATGATACGATCGATCAGCTGAAAATATTCGATCCGCATCCGAGCGCGTCAGCCGCTCTTGGCCGCTACCAGATCGTCGATGCGAGCGCAAAGATTGTTCAATTGAAAATACTGCTCGGTCGTCGCCTTGCCTTCGTTGACCTCTTGTGTCCATTGCTCCAGGGGCATTTTGACCCCGAATGCCTTGTCGATCGCGAATGCAATGTCCAGAAAGTCAAGACTATCGATGCCGAGGTCGTTGATGACGTGGCTTTCCGGCTTGATTGTGTCGCGTGGAATGTCGCAAGTCTCGGAAATGATAGTGGCAACCGCGTCGAATGTTGACGACTGGGCTACCGGTTCGAAGGCCGAAGTGGTTGTGTATCCCTGATCAGTCATGCGATTTTACACCGGAACTGACATGGCGGCGATTGCGGGCAAGACACCCAGGGAGCGCCCCCGTTTCCCTGTAAAGGTCAGACGGTCGTCGATTTTATACCGAAGACAAGCAATAAGTTCAATGGCAACCGGCTGCGCAGGAACTTTCGAATTTGCGGGAAATGCGGGCATTGGGACCAGACTTCCAGCTGTCAGCCCTGTAGACATTATCCTTATGTCTAAAAATTCCTGATCGAATGCACCCGACAGGCACGTTTCCGAGCGGCGATATCTCTATCAGTCGCCGCAAAAGGGGCGCACGATGAAGCCGACGTGGTCGAGAGCCCCTGTTTCGGGAAGTCCGCACTACTTCACGCCACCTGTATTCGTGACGGGTCCGGTATAGCCCTCGAAACGGCGGCGCAGATCAGCGAGGTTGGTTTCATTGCTCAGAAAATCCACGTAACGGTCCTCGAGCCGATAACTCGAAAGCGGCGGCAATCCCGACGGCGCAGGCACATCGCTGCGGGATGAATAAACGCCGGCGCGGCTCTGCCATTCCTTCGACAGAAGCCAGGTCACGAAGAGTTTCGCCCCGTGCGGATGCGGCGCGTCCTTGAAAATTGCCTCCGCGGCGAAGAAAACCGGCAGGTAGTCGTCTGTTGGTCCTGCCAATTCGATTTTCCCGCCGCCGCGTTGGACTGCAAGCGCGCTCTTCACGGTGGTGTCGAAGCTCGCGTAGCTTTCACCGGAGCTAATGCTGCGGGCAACCCCAAGATGGCCCTGAACGAATCTTGGCTGCTGATGCATGTATTGCGCCATGTATCCCCAACCATATTTCTGAACGATGGTGGCGAAGGCGAACAGAGTCGCGTCATTGTCAGACGGATAGGCGGTGATCAAGCGGCCCTTAAAACGCTGCCGGAGAAAGTCGATGGCCAATTTTGGTATTTCATTGTGCGCAACATATTCACTGTTGACACCGTAGAAAATCGGGCTCCTGTTCACCGCGATCCAGGCGCCAGCGCTGTCCTTGGCTTTCGCGTCGATCTTGTCGAAGGCTTCGGGTTTGAATCGCAGCAGCAGTCCGCCGGCGTCCCACCTGATCAAATCCTGAATGGTCTGGAGAATAGCGACATCAGTTTCAACCTGTCGTGCTCGTACCTGCTCCTCGATCCTGGCACTGAGCACCTTGCTGAAACCGCTGACGAGCGAAACGGTGATGCCGGGAAATATCTGCTCGAAAGCACGGGCGGCACTCTCATATTCGGCTGCCGGGCCGGCGGCGAGGAGGACGAGGCTCTTCTCGCGCTTGGCCGCGGCATAAAGGTCGTCAACAGTCTGCGCCCGCGCCGGCGAACCGGGCCACATGGCCGCGAGCAGTGCGACCACTGCCGCGACGGCACGGGCGGCAGCAACCCGAGAGTCTTCCGATCATATTCGTCTCCACCTCGTGAGGGAGTAAACGACATTCACCGCACGCTTAGCTCCGCCAATTCTGCCGACTAACGCAACGGTCTGGAGAGGGCGGCTCATGGCTGTCGGTGCTTTTCGCGTTCGGCCGCCAACAGTCCTTCCAGTAGAGCCACTTGATGCAAGAGCCTCTCGCTCGTGAGTCGAAGAAAGTAAAATCCGAATTCCGGGTTTTCAAAGTAAAGCTCGCGGACTTTGTCGTAAGCAATCGCGAGCACGTGTCCGCTTTCGATGCATTCTATAGATTGCGTTCTGCGCTGCTCGGACGTCAGAAGTCCCAACTCGCCGAAGATTTCGCCGGGATTGATCAGCTTGTTCAACTCGCAGACGCGGTATGTGCCCTTGACGACGAGAAACATTTCGTTCGCAAGATCGTTCTTGCGGAAAAGCAGGTCTCCTTTTCGGCACCTGCGCTTGGTCATGAACGGCTCGAGCCAATCCATCGACAAGTCACTGCGAGCGGCAACGCGGACCTTCTTGACGAGCTCCAGCATCTGATAGAGACGGAGCACATTCAGTGGCACCAGAATGACATACAGGAAGATCGTCGTGATGGAATAGGCGAGAATGCCGTAAATCAGGAAAAAGACGGCGCTTGCAATGCCCGCGATCCGCAATGGGATCACAGTCTTCATCGAAATTGAGGCGACGTAGAATATGGCCCCCAGGAAGGCAAAGCTTAGGACGACTATGGTCGTCAAATCGAGGGGAGGCAGTTGCGGAAACTTCATCAACGCTATCCAATGTCTATCTGTGCGCTGCGGGGCGAAGGCGCGGGCCATACCACGCCTTCGCTGCCACGCGGCTCGCGTTTGACAGGTTGGAGCCACAATAGCACAACGCGCATCACCGGCCTTCGGTCGCCGCACGCGGGCACCGTGCGCACGCCGCCGCGGCGAGGTCCTTCGTAAGTGGGCGTGCGGGGAGACACCGGCTGAAGTTGACGCCGAGGCTGCGGCGGTTCGAAGCTGCGCTAATCGGCCACCACGGCATTCGCGAGCTGGCGAACCTGGGCGGGGACATCGAGCCCGAACGCCTTCGCCGCCTTCAGGCTGACGACAAGCTCAAACTTGATTGGCTGCTCGACCGGAAGCTCGCCGGCTTTGGCGCCTTTGAGGATTTTGTCCGCGACGGCCGCGGTGCGCTCGCAGATTGCGCCCTGGTCGACGGCATAAGCCATGATCGCGCCCCCTTTCATGGCCTCCCGCGACCACACGGACAAGGGCAGGCTACGTGCAGCCGCTATTTGCGCGATGAGCGCTCGATGGGTGAAGGCCAGGCCGTCGGGATTGGTGGTGAACACCTGAACTCCCGCTCTCTTCATTTCATCAAATGCCGGGCCGAGATCGTTGGTCGTGCGCCATTCAAAGCTCTGACCGGTTAAGCCGAGCTCCGCCGCGGCGGACCGCAACGCATCCGCGTATGGACGGGAGCTCTGGTCGTTCGGATTGACCAGCAAGGCGACGCGCACGAGCCCGGGCACCATGTCCTTGAGTATCTGCAGATGATTGCGGAATGCTCCAGCTCCGAAATTGACAAGTCCGGTTGTATTCCCGCCGGGTTGCTGGAGGCTCTCCACCAATTTGCTTCCAACTGGATCGGCAACGAGCGTGAAAACGATGGGCGTTGTACTGGTTGCGATCTTTAGAGCGGCGGCGGCATGGCTGCCCACACCGATCAAGACGCCAGGGCTCGAGGCAGCGAGCTCGGCCGCCATGCTCTTGAATTGCTCGGCCGTCTCGTTGGGAAATCGATGTTCCAGGGAAGGGTTACGACCCTCTGCGTAACCGAGCTCGCTGAAGCCCTTTACCAACGACTTGAAGCTTGTCCCCTCCTGCTCGGCATTGCCCGCGCGCCAAAGCACCCCGATCTTGTGGATCTTCTCATTCTCCTGCGCGCAGATCGCGAGCGGCCAGGTGGTTGTGCCGCCGGCCAGAATGATGAAGTCGCGCCGGTTCATTGGTTTTCTCACCTTAGCTCCGAAGCATAACCGCGCAATGGCGGTCGAAGATCAACCAAATCGTGACGACAGACTCCCCTCGGCTTGCCCGGCTTGTTCTATTTGTTTGCCTTTTGCAGATAGGTCCTGGCTTCCCCCACCTCGGGCCGCGCCGCCGTTGCGCCGACCGTGAGCTCAATCAGCTTCGTGTAGTAGGCGCGGGCCGCGCTTTCATCTCCGGCCGCCGCAGCCGCCCGCCCCGCTCCCGCATAGCTGCGCAGGCGATTTTTTGCGGTTCGCAGCGACGCCTCAAATGCCGGCAGGGCCTCGCCCGGACGCCCGAGCTCCAACAGCAGCAAGCCGAGCGCCTCATGGGCAGTCATCCCGATCGGGCCGGGACTTAGCGTGTCGTGAGTCTCCGAGGTCTCCTCCGCCGTGGCTGCTTCCTGCATAAGCGCCAGCGCCTGCGCATCGCGACCAAGGCCCCGCTCGACCCAGGCTTTCGCCATGCTCAGCTCAATGGCAACCTGTCGCGCCCAGTACAAGTTCTTCGCGTCGGCAAGCGTTTTTTGCAAAGCTGCGAGCTGCTCGATGTCGCTGCTTGCCTGCTCAGGATGGCCGCTGCGCGCGAGGCCCACGGCGCGGGCGAAATGCGGCACCGCCTCGGCGTAGGGATAGCGGCCAGGTCGAGGCGTCAAGCTCGCCGCCGCTGCCCAGTCGAGACGCTCCAAAGCCCAGCGCGCGTCCATGGCTGCCACGCCAAAAGGCCGAGCGCGCAGCCCGGAATCGTGCTTGCGCGCGACGAGGTCGCTCTCCGTCTTGAGCGCGATATCGAGAGCTTCCTTGGCCTTGTCGTCCTGCGCCAACTGGAGGTGGGCGTAGACAAGATAATCCAGCGCGTGGATGCGATCCTCCGGTGTGCCGCGATCCGCTTCGGCCACTTCGGCCGCGTCATTTGCTTTGATCGTATCTTGCCAGCGGCCGAGCAGAACGTATGTATGCGAAGGCATATGAATCGCATGCGGCACCACGGTCACGCACACCGCATATTTCTGCGCCGCGGCGAGCGCGCGATCAACCAGGGCCGGGTAGTCATAAGCGTGAATAATGTAATGCGCGGGCCCTGGATGCTCCGGGTTTTCCCGGAATTCCCGTTCCAGGATGTCGCCGGCCTTGAGCTGATTCCTGTATGTCTTGTCGAGTCCGTCGGCGGTGGCGAGCAGCGATAACGCGTAGAAGATTCGAGCTTCGCGGTCGTCCGGGTACCGTTGTGCGACCTGCTCCATCTTGACCATGTAGGCGTTGGCGCGCGTGCGATGGTCGAGCTTGTCATAATCGGAATAGAAGGCGGCGAGCGCATCGACGTAATCGCGTTCGCGCTGCGTCTTCTCGCCGACAGCCAGAGCCCGCATGACCGCGTCGCGGCCGGTCTTGAGATTGTCTGGACGCGGCGGCGCCCATATCTGGTTCCAGACGCTCATGGCGATACCCCAATGCGCCATGGCGCAATCCGGCTTGAGCGCGGCGATTGCCGTGAATTCCTTCAATGCCTGCCCGTACCAGAACGAATGCAGGGCTGCGAGCGCTGCATCGAAGCGCGGCTGAATTTCCTGGCCGCACGAGACGGGAAAGCTGACTCCCCGGCCACGCCCTTCCATCAGGTCGCGAGTGCTCTGGGCATTGCCCGACGCAATGCCGAGCGCAAGCGCGGCCGCAGCGGACATGATTAGAACGACCACGCGCAGCATCGTCGCGCGGCACAGACTGTCGCCTGGCCTCTTGGTTGCGGCTTCACAGATGGCACTGTCCGTCATCATGGCTGGTTCTCTTTGTATTCCGTCATCATACGTTAAGTTGGCCGCGCCGCAATCAGCGGTCCGGCGTCAGTTCTGTGGCCGGAATGACAACCCCAGGCCTAGGGGTGCGTGGGGATGGTCGCGGTGAACCTCGGAACCGTAACATTTACGGCGCGTTATCGGCGGGAACCCGGCCGCCAGAAGGACAGCGTTGCTGCCCTCTATCCTCCGCGCACCCGATGAGCACGTGAAGTGAGAGCTCTATCTCTTCTGGTTGGCACGTTTGTGCTGGCCCAGTTTCTCGCCGCTCAAACCGTTGACGCGCAGCCGGAGAAGGGAATCGCCGCGGTCTATTCCCCGGCAAGCGGCAGTGGAACTGCGAGCGGACAGAGACTCAATCCGCAAGCTCTTACCGCGGCGCATCGCAAGCTCCCGTTCGGCACCAGAGTAAGGGTGACGAACAAGAAGAACAGCCGATCGGTGATAGTGATCGTCAATGACCGCGGCCCATTCACGCGTGGGCGGATTATTGATCTTACTCCTGCCGCGGCGAATGCCCTCGGCTTTTCCGGGCTTTGCCAGGTCACTCTCGATATCGAGACTGACGGACCATTGGCTCTCAGCGTTGCGGGACCCTGACCTCAATCGGCATGCAGTTGCGCCGGCCGGACAAAACGCAGTCCTGGTTCTTTCGAAGATCAGCGATCTGCATTGCCAGCCATATGCCCGTGACCGACAGCAGGATGGTGACGAGCAACGCGGCAAAGTTGACCAGCATGCGGTGGCGATAATTATCATCACCGTCATTGCGCTCGTATTTTTCAAGGCCGGCTACTGGGGGAGCCGGGGAATGCCCGGCACTCAAGGAACCGCGCCACCCATCGCCTGATTTGCCGGGGCGATTTCGCGGTCGGAACGGGAGGACTTGATGCTCGTCCTCGGTTCCGCTGGAACGGTTGGCTGGCACTGGGAATCGTTCCGGCGTTGCGAACGGTTTCTTTCTATTGCGCTCATGCGGCAGGTTTTCAAGAGAAACCCGCTGAACGGCAGCAAAACTCGGCCTCAACATGCAGGTTGCGCATGGCAGGCCGACGTGCAGAGGCTCTAAAGGTGCCGGGCGTGACCTCTTTCATCTCGCCGGCGCGGCAGGAACGCGAGCGCCGCAAGGCCAAGAGAGCCGAGGCCCGCCAGCGGTATCCCGATGTACCATCTTTCGCGGCCGCGTGCCCGCGTCCGCAAATAATCCATCACAAAGCGCTCGCCTCGACCCATTTCCGTGAGAGTCTGCTGAACCGAAGCGATGCGCCGCACCTCGTCGGCGGAGAGTTCGTCGCCTTGCCAGCGCGACCGCCGCTCCAGCTGGTTCAATCGATCGACCTCGGCCTTATGACGGTGCTCGATTGCGGACGCTTCGATGAAATCCGCGCGCTCCCTCTCGGCCAAAAACTGCTCCGGACGAACGCCGGTCGTCATCTCAACGACTGCCAACAGGGGATGATCGCCACCTGGAGCGATCATGACCCAAAACCCCGAAGCGGCGCATGCCGCACACAGGAGGAGCGCGCCAGTACGCAATCCAAGGCTTCGATTGCGCATCCGCTGCGGCAGCGGAGCCAGGAAAAATGCACGAATGCCGCCCGCGGCGACGAGCACAACGGCAAAGGCAAGAACTGTGACCGCGCCGGTCGGCGCGTCGAGCAGGAACGAGCCGAAAATGCCGAGCGCGCTGGCAAGTGTACCGGCCGCCCAACCTATCATAAGCCCTGTTCCGATGTAGGCGGAGAACAGCGAACCGACGAGCGCCGGGACGATGAGGAAACAGAACACCAGCAATACGCCGGCGATGCTCACTGAGGACGTTACGACAAGCCCGAACGAGAGATAAAAGATGAGATCCCATAGTACCGGTTTTTCACCGTCTTGGTTCTCATGCGCCGTCGCCAATAGCGGCCGGCGAATGAGCCAATGAAACGCGCCAACGGCCAGGTAAAGCACCGTGAATTTGACCAGCTCGTCCGAGCTTACGGAGAGGATGCTCCCGACCAGCATCTTTTTCACGTGCTCGGCTCCCTGCGGGGAGCGGTCGACGACGAGAACCGTTGCCGCGGTCGCGACCACGTAGAGCACGCCGATAAAGGCCTCCTGGCGAACGGTGCGCGTAAGCGCGCGGCTCGCCGTCAGCAAAAGGGCTCCGGCTGCCGCAAATAACAGCGTGTAGGCATAACCGGCCGGGCTCGAGACGGTATGTCCTGCCACCACGGCGACGGTTGCCCCCAGTGCCGAAACCTGCGCGAGGGCGAGATCGGCAAACACAACGTTGCGGCGCAAGACCTGAAGCCCGAACCAGGTGTGAATTCCGGTAAAGACCACCGCTGCTGCGAGTGGCAGCGCCGCAAAGGCGAGGACATCTTCCAGCACGGCAGCTGCTCAGTTGGACGCCGCCGCCAAAGCCTTCACCAAGGCGGCGACATCATGCTCGATGAGAGACATATAGTCGGGCGCCTCCGGCACGCTGCCCACCGATGGCGCAAGCTTGAGCACCACCGCGCCGGTTCGCCGGGCAAGCAGCTGCGATGCGTCAGCGGGCGCAAACGCCTCGTGCAAGATGGCGCGCACTTTCTGCTCGCGGATGATGGATGCAAGCTGCGCCAAACGGGAGGGGCTTGGAGCTACGCCTTCCTTGCTTTCGATCACGTTGACAATATCGAGCCGAAAGCGGCGTGCGAAGTAGGGCCACGTGTTGTGATAGGCGATGAGCTTGGCGCCGCGTTGTGAACGGAGCAAATCCTCCCAGCCGCTGAGCTTGGTGGTGAGCCGAGTCAGGAACTCGGTGCGGCGGGCAGCGACTGCCGCCGCGCTCTGTGGTGCAATCCGCGCGACGGCCTCCGCAATTGCGCCAGTTATCACCTCGGCATTGGCCGGATCGAGCCAGTAGTGCGGGTTGGCAAGACCATGCGCGTGGCCATCCGCGCCCGTGGGATCGAGGCTGCGGCCCTTGACTTCCAGAAGCGGAATGCCGACGGAGGCATCGACATAGCCAATCCCACGCCGATTGATGCTTGCATCCGCGTGCAGCACCAGGAGCTTGTCGAGCCAGTGATCATATCCGAGCCCGACGCGAACAAGGATGGAGGCGCCCTTGAGCTTCGCCAAGTCGGAGGGACGCGGCTCGAACGCTTCCGGATCGCCTCCCGGCGGAATCATGACGTCAACCTGCGCCTGATCCCCTGCGACCGCTTGTGCGAGACTCGCAAGATCGCTGGTCGTTGCAACGATGCGCGGCGACTGGGCGCTCGCAGTCGTTTCGGTGAAGCTGGCCGCGGCGATGATCGCTGCGGCCATCCACATTTTCTTGCAACTCCTTGTTGGGACGGCGCGCGCGTCGCCCCTGCCCAGCCATGACTGCTTCAAGCTACTGCCTTGCACCAACAAAGATGCTCTTCGGCAACACGCAATGAACGTTTTTCTCGGTGTCTGAAATCGCGCCGACGCGGCAGTCCATGGCGATGCTGGCCAGCCCGTAGGCATCAAGCCGCGCGATCTTCTTCGCATTTTCCAGCCACTTGATCATCCCCATGGATGCCGTATCCATGGCCTTGTTGAGATCCGGGTCCTTTGCGTGGGAGACAAAATACTTTGAGGTTTCCTTGGTCGGACGCTCCATGTCCTCGCGTCCTCCAGCGGTTTTAGGTGTAAGGCAGTGAATGCCTTTCTTGATGTTGACCACCTGCGACACGCGACAGTCCGAAACTGTGGGCATGAGCGTTGCCGCCTGCTCCGCGGAGACCTGGCGAAGCTCCGAGAGCAGCTTGACGTTCTGCGCCTTGGCCTGATCCCACGCTTTGTTGAGGTCCTGGTCGAATCCCATGGCGATCCAGGAGGTTTTCGTTTCGATGCGCGGAAAATCGAGCGGCTTGCCTTTGATCACGTCGACGCGTGATGTTCAGCTCCTTATAGGCAGTCTCGATGGCGGTGAGATTGACCTCGCCATTGCCTTGACCGGCGTGCGAATCGCCCGACCATAGCAGCGCGCCGGGCACGTGCACCGGCACATAGAGGATGGCACCCTCGGTCAAGTCGCGAATGTCCATGTTGCCGGCATATTCCCCGGGCGGCACGCTGCTGTAGCGGCCGGGCTCCTTGCGCGCGACCCCGATGGTGCCGGGAAATGGCCGCAACGGAATCTGCACGCCGGGCAGGAACTCGGTGACCTTCTTGTCCCAGTCAAGGTAAAGATATTTCACTTGGCCGTCCGGGTACTCCTTGGGAAACTCGGCAAACATGCCGGGCACGTTGAAATTGGTCGCATAGGCGCGCGGCACGATCTTGTTGATGGTCACCTTGAGCACGTCGCCGGGTTGCGCGCCTTCGACATAAATGGGGCCGGTGAGCGTGTGGGGACCACGCCCCGGGTAATCGGTGCGCAATTTCTTGATCTGCTCGATGGTGGTGCCCGGAACGATCTGGTTGTGGCTGTGCATCATGGTCTCGAGCGCGACCGTATCGCCGGAGCTGATGCGCAGCACCGGCGGCTGAGCATTGTCGAACCATCCCCATTGGGTGGTCTCGAGAGTTGCGGGCAGGAGATACAGCCGTTTCCCGTTCGGCAGCGTGACCAGGCGAAGACCGGGGTCGGCCGGCCCAATCGCTGGGACTGCTTCGGCGGGCGGGCTTGCCGGCGCCGCGGAGGGCTGCGCCAGCCCGGTAAGTGCGCTTGCGACCAGGGCTCCCCCGGCGGTCGCGCCGATAAACGCGAGTGCGGCGAACGATTTCATGCTGACCCCTCACTTTTTTGGATAGATCACCGACAGTAACACAGCAAAGACGCGGCTCAAGGTTGGGCTTGGGTCTCCGGCCATGCGAATTTCGTGCCGGGTGAAATAGCGGCTTGCCGCCCAGTCAGTAGATCAACACGAACGGTTAAGCGAGCGCGTCTACAAACACGCCTTTGTGTATCCAAGGGTTGCTGATGACGCCGCAGAATCTCGGATCTCGGGCGGAGACCGAACCGATCGAACGGCTCAGCCGGGAGGAGGGGCAGCCGCGTCTCAACACAATGAGCGCACGCCCCCGACCGCGGATCGAGATCGATGAGGCGCTGCGCCATGGCTGGTTCGAAATGTGGTACCAGCCGAAGATCGATCTCCAGCGCAAATGCCTCGCTGGGGCGCAGGCGCTTGCGCGGCTTCGCCATCCCCGCTTCGGCGTATTGCCGCCGGGCAGCTTCCTGCCTGGCGTGGGCGAGGACAGCGTCCGACGTCTCGCCGAGCACGTGCTCATCGGCGCGCTGACCAGTTGGAAAATTCTGGACCGGGAAGGGTTCAATCTGCAGCTTGCCATCAAGCTTCCGGTCAGTGTGCTCCTCGCGGTTCCGATCCCCGCGATCGTCGATAAGCACGGGCCCAGGTCGGAGCGCTGGCCAGGCATCATAGTGGAGGTCACCGAAGATCAGATCGTGCGCGACATGCGGTTCGCGCAAGAAATCGCTGGCCAGCTCAGAACGAGTGGAGTCGACATCGCCATCGACGATTTCGGGGCGGGTTATTCCTCATTCTCAACGCTGCGCGGATTGCCGTTCACCGAGATCAAGCTGGACGAAAGCTTCGTCAAGAACTGTGCGACAGACGCCACGAATGCCGCCATCTGCCAGACCGCGATCGATCTCGCCCACCGTTTCGGAAGCGCCGCGGTTGCGCAGGGCATCAAAACGGCCGCCGACATGCAAGCCCTGATGGTGATGGGCTGCGATTTGGGGCAAGGCGTGCTGATCGGGCCGGCAATGCCAGCGGGACATTTTCTCGCATTGCTACGCCGGCGGGCGCAACCCGGATCGGCCGCCAGTGCAAAAGGCATCGATGAGCATGGCGATGCCAACGCGCCGATTCCTGATTCGACGGCCCGCTACAGTAGTGCACAAGGTTCGCCTTAACTGGCTCTCATCTGCTCTCCGCAAAGGGCAGCGGCTCGCCCTCCGGCGGCGACATGCGAAAAACGTTAAGGACCATTGAGATCAGCACGTAATAACCGAGTATCCCCACGAATTCCACCATTCCGGCATCGCCGAGGAGCAAACGGACGCGCTTGAAATTCTTGTCGCTCACGCGTCTCGTCTTGTAGAGCTCCTGGACGAAATCGTAGATGGCGCGCTCATCCTTGGGCGCTGATTTTGGCACGCGTCCACGATGCAGATCGCGGATGGTGTCTTTGGCGACGCCGGCCCGCTCTGCCTGCGGCACATGGGCGAACCATTCGTATTGCGTCCGCCAAAGTCTGGCAGTCACCAGAATGGCGAATTCCGATAGGCGCGGCGGCACCGCGGTCTTATAGCGACAATGACCTCCCAGCCGCTGCGCCAGCTCGCCAAAAGCCGGCGCATGGAGAAACATCGCGAAAGGTCCACGAATGCCGGTGCTTGCGCCGCGCGGTCCTGAACGGATCGAACTCGAGCAGTTGCCGCTGCTCCGGCGTGAGCGCCTCTTCCGAAAGAACCGGCAGCCGCGGGAGCGGCACTCTTTTTCCAGTCATTATGATTTCCTCTGACTCGTCCCTCAGCTGCGCCTGAGCTGCGTCGTCCGAAACGGTTGCAAGGCGTCGATAGTCTCTGCTGGGTCGTAGCGCCACTTGAAGAACCGCAAGGTGATATCGTCCGGTGTAAGATCCGCGATCAGGAATCCGTTCTCCTCGATTGTCGGCAAGACCTCGTCTACAGCCAGCCCGCCAGGCGTCATGCCGCGGGTGCCGCGGAAGAACGACGGCCAGCCGTAGCCCGCGGTTCCCAGCGGGCCAGACAGAACGGAGATCACGGGGTTGCGCGTGAGATCGATGCGGTTGGTAGCTGAAATGCGGGTCTCGCCAATGGCGTGCAGGTCGCCGGAAATAAACAGCGGAATGCGCCCACGCATCTCCGAGGAAGCCGCCAGCAGTCTGTCATGCTGGGCGCGCCAGCCGGCCTGCCAATAAGGTTTTGGCGTGCTGGTGCCGAGACGTCCGTCCACCTCCATGTCGGCGTACCATTCGCCCCATTTGCCTGCGCTCCAGCCCGGTGGACTGGATGGAATGTTGATCACATGCGCCGTATCGGGCTTGGCCATGCGATCCTTGAGCCAGGCTTCTACTTCCAAGGGAACGACCACAGCGCTTGGTCCGTGCATCGTCAGGTAACGCCGGCAATCGTACATCAGCAACTCGGCAAGGCGGCCATAGCGCAACGTGCCGTAGCTCTCGGACACGCGCGGAGCGCGGTCTGCGGCCGAGGCCGAAGGCAAACCGAATGGACGCATGGGATCGGGCAGAAATTCCGGATAGTAGAGGTGCTGTGACGCTCGCGCCGCCGCCATCATGAAATAGTCCGGCGGAAAACTGATGAAGCGATCGTCTGCCTCGTCATTCTCGAAATAGTCGTGATCGTCTTGCATAAAGAAAACCGGGGTAGAGCGGCAGAGCGTGCCATAAAGCGGCACGATCTGCGGACCCACGGCTTTCCTAAGCACCGCCTCGTTCGGGCTGCCCAGGATTGGCGCGGTTCGGTCGAAGCGGCCCGCGATCACGGCGGCTTCGGCAGAAGCGCCGAGCTGACTGGAGCGGCGTGTGCGCAAATCCCAATAGACGTGATCTCCGTTGGCTATGACGGCGTGCGGCTGGAAAGAAAGGCCGCGCTTCAACAAACGCAGGCGGGTTGTGACGGACAGGTGCTTGCCGAGGCCATCATGACCGCCAGCGCAGGTAAAGATCAGTAATCGCAGCTGCTTGGGTCGGTCATCGCTGGCCGGGAAGGTTGCGAGCGGCCATTGATCGCATAATGGGTGTTCACGCGCGTCAGTGAGACCGAGGACATAGTCGCGCGCGGGTTCGAGTCCTGCGGCGTCGAACTGCCAGAAAAATCCCTGCGAATCTGTTTGTTCACCCGCAAAGGGTCGATTATCGACGTGTAGAACGGGCGCTTCTTTCAGCGGCTCTTGCAGGGATGCCTTGAGCAGGATGCGGTCGCTGTTCACCGTGGGCAGGAGGTGCGCGACAGAGCCCGTATTCCAGCTTCCGGAATCTGCCTTGGCGTTCCAGGCCGAGGCCGAAAGCGCACCGGCCGCGGCGGTGGCCATAAGAAACTCGCGCCGTCGCATCATGTTGAAAATTTCCCCTGCCGCGGATTTAAGCTTCGCCGCTCCTGCTATTCTCGCGGCCGCACGTTTATCATTAAAGGATCGCGCGGTCGCAGTGTAAATCTTTGCACTGGCCCGCCGTCAGGGAGCTGAGGAGCAGGGTGCATGCATCGCCGCAATCTCCTAAAAGGAGCCGGTCTTTCATTTTTGAGTGTTGCGTCGGGAGCGAGCATTTCGGCAATGTTCGGGAGAACGCCCGCTTCCGCAACGCAATGGCCGACAAAAACCATCCGGGTCATCGTTCCCTACGCGGCGGGGAGTGCGACTGATCTGGTCCCTCGAACGGTCTTCGAGACCGTTTCCGCTCAGGTAGGCCATACCATTGTCGTCGATAACCGGCTGGGAGGTGGCACCACGGTGGGAACCAGTGCGGTCGCCAAGGCTGAGCCCGATGGGCACACCATTCTGGTCCACTCGAATGGCCTGGTGACGGTGCCCGCGATCCAGTCCAATGTTCCCTACGATCCGGTGCGCGATTTTTCCGGCATCACGCCACTCGGGAACGTACCGCTCGTGTTGGTCATCTCGCCGGAGAAAAGCGTCAAGACTGTGCAGAAACTCGTGTCCGCCGCCAAGGAACGGCCGGGAACGATCAATTATGCAGCCGCGGGGATCGGTACGCCGCCGCATCTCACGGCTGAGCGCTTCCGGTTAGCCGCCGGCTTCGAAGGGCAACTCGTCCCTTTCAAGGGCGCGCCCGAGGCGCTGACGGAAGTTCTCGCGGGCAGAGTCGATTTCTATTTCTGTCCGCTTCCCGCGGCGATGCCTTTCATCGCCGACGGCAAGCTGCTGGCTCTTGCCGTCAGCAGCTCCAGACGGGCCGCGGCGTTACCGGACGTGCCGACCACGCTCGAGGCCGGGTTCCCGAATTCGGATTTCGATTTCTGGGTCGGAGCGCTGGTTCCAAAGCAAACTCCGCATGACATCGTGGCAAAGATGCACGCAGAAATAGTAAGGGCGATTGAGAGCCCACCTGTGAAGGAGAAGCTGAGCAAGCTCGGCGTCGAGCCCATGATCATGAGCCCGGAAGATTTCGATGCTCGTATTGCGAAGGAAGCAGGACTGGCGGTGACGCTTGCCAAGGCTGCCAATATCCGGCTGCAGTGAGCGACGTGGCCGACGCGCGTGCAAGGTCAGTCTGCCGCAAAATGTCCACGCCTTTGCGCCACAATCCAGCTGCACAAAACGCGATACGATTCTCTGAGCGGAAGGGGCCTTCGCCAAGTGGCGAAAATCGCGAGCTTGAGCCTGATTTGTGCGGCCGCCGCAATCGTTGCAGCCGGCGCGCTAGCGTCTGCCGACACGCTCTGCCATTCGCCAGGGTGGTTGAACACACTGCTCGCCGACAACGTGATTCCCAGGACCACCTGGATCCCCAATACGATATGGGATGATCTGCTCGACGTTGGCGGGCAGGTCATGCAATTCCTCATCCGAATGGTGCCGGGGATGGGCTGAACGACGCCTGGAGTCGCGTCTGCCAAGCCGTCAGCCGCTACTTGAACAGCAGCGACTTGATGATGATCGGCACCACGTTGGTGAGCTCGATGACGCTGCCAATGTCCACATAATCGAATTCTTTCAGCGCCACGCCGTCGATGGCGATCACGTCGGCGTGTCGAGCAACCTCGTGCAGGACTATGCGACCAAGACTCTTGCCGACGTCGCCGTCGATGAGAAGCACCAATGGCCACGCTTCTTGCAGCGTGCGGGGGAGGGCCGCGCATATGCCGGCTGCAACCGCATGCAGACGCGCATGGGAAGGGTCGCCCCGCCAGGCAAAGGACAACGCGACCGGGCTTTCCCCTTCCGCGAAATCTGCCCGCGCAAGCGCGGCACGCACCTCCTTTGCAACCCTCTCTGCCGTGATCTCCGCATTGAATGGGAAACTGCAGGCCACGACGGGCAGATTCTGGAGCGGCAGCTTACTCGCATCCGCGATGAGGATGGTGTTACCGCTGATCTGCACCGAAAACTGCGCCGCGCCGATCACGGTGGCGCGAATGCCTTGTCCGGGATCCCATGCCGGCGGCAGATCGCGCCGATGCGCGAGCGCGTGGCGCAGTTCCTCCGCCAGATCGGCGCCGAGATCGCCGAAGCGGCGTGTCTCGCGCTTGTAGAGATATTCCGCCACTCCGCCAGAGAATGTGATCCCGTCTACGCCCTTGTTGGCGAGCTCTGCCGGCCAAGGCTCAGTGACCAGAAGCCGCCGCGCGAGCTCGCCTGGTTGGCGCAGGTCGATCAGTCCCATGATCAGGCGGGCCATGCGCGACGCGATGCGCTTGCGGTCCTCCGTCGATATTGGCTGGCCCAGACGCAGAGCGATGCCGAGCTCACCCGCAATCTCATGGGCCGGACCCTCGATCCGGACGAGGCCATCCTTGGCGTCCTCGACTATCAGTCGCCCGCCGGTCGCAATGGCGCAGGTCGCGAGAATGCAACCTTTCTCGATCAGCGCGAACTTGGTCGTGCCGCCGCCAATGTCGACGTTCAGCAGCACCGCGTTGTGGCCGCGCGAGAGCGCGATCGCGCCCGAGCCATGCGCTGCCATCTGGCATTCCATGTGGTGGCCGGCGGAGGCGCAGACGAATTTTCCGGCCTCTTCCGAAAACAGGTCGGCGATGGCACGGGCGTTGCGCCGCTTGAGCGCCTCGCCGGTGAGTATGACGGCGCCGCTGTCCACCGTTTCGCGCCGGATACCGGCATAAGCGTAACAGCCGCCGATAAATCCTGCGAGCTCGTCGACATCGATGGTGTAGTCGCCGCGGTAGGGCGTCAGCAGGATGGGCGACTGCCAGAGGATCCTGCGATCGACCGCCACAAAGCGGCTCGACAGCGCGGCCGAGAGGCGCTGGAGGTGCACGCGTGCGAACATCAGGTGGGAGGTCGAGGAGCCGATATCGATTCCGACCGTAGTGAGCTCGACATTATCCGCCGCCCAGGCGACCTCGTTGACGGCGGCATCCTCCGCGTTGACGTGAAGGTGCTCGAATTCAAGATCGTGCATGGCGCTATTCGCCGGCGACCAGAGCGAGGACGCGCAAGGGACTGCCCGACCCCTGCTTGATCTTGAGCGGCGCCGCGATGATCACCGCGCCTTTCGCCGGCAACAGATCGAGATTGGTGAGGCATTGGAGGCCAAAGCGCCCCTTCCCGTGCATGTAGAAGTGCGCGGGATAGGGCGGATTGAAATGCTGTCCTTGGCCAAAATCCGTGCCGATCGTCTCGGTACCGAAACCGTGCACGTCGCGCTCCTGCACAAACCATTTGACCACAGCCGGCTCTGGCCCCGGCGTATGCGCCCCGTCCTCGCGCAGTCCGGCATAGTCAGGATATGTGCGCTTGGACCAGTCCGTGCGCAGCAACACCCAACTTCCCGGCTCAATCCTGCCGTGCTGTCCCTCCCACTGTTCAACGAATGAAATACTCAGTGCAAAATCCGGATTGGCAGCGGACTCCCTCGAGCAGTCGATGACGCAAGCCGGCGCGATGAACTTGGCCACGTCGATGGTATCGACCGCATTATTGGGCAAATCCTTGCCTGAGATCCAGTGGATCGGCGCGTCGAAATGCGTGCCGGTATGCTCGCCAAGACTGATGTTGTTCCAGTACCACGCCGGTCCGCGCGCATCGTAGCGCGATACTTCTTCCATGCGGAACGGTGCGCACTGCCCGAGCTCCGGCGGTAGCACAATGGTTGGGAATTCCTGCGATAAAGTTTGCGTGAGGTCGATCACGCGAATATCGCGATTCGCGACGGCGCGCGCAAAAGCCAGAAGATCGACCGGCGCTGGCATCATCTCAGTTCGCCATCTCACGTTCGAGCGCCTTTGGGTTGACAGCGAGCCGCTGGCGAATCTCCTCGGCAACGTCTCCTACAAACACGTCTTCAAGACCCTGCTGGAGCGCTCGCACGACGGCTTTCGCCAGAGCTGCCGGCGCCACCTTCGGCGGGGGCACTGTCTGGAACCACTCGGTCTCAAGCGGACCGAAGAACACGTTCAACACCTTGACACCGCTCGGGCGCAACTCTGCACGCATGCAATGTGCTGCCGAGAGGCATGCCGCCTCGGTTGCGGAATAGCTGCCGTAGGCCGGCCAGTTCATGAGGGCATGCACGGAAAGAAGGTTGACGAAGGCCGCCGCCGAATTCACGCCGTCTGCCCCGCGAAAGCGGAGCATCGGACCGAACGCCTGCGCCAGGCGCAGGAGCCCGAGATAACGGATGTCCATCTGCTCGCGCGCGACGGTCAGGCCATGGCGGTCGACGATGCCACCGGAGCGAACGTGCTCCGCGGTGTTCACGATAATGTCGATGCGCCCACCATTCTGCTCGGCCTGCTCGGTCACGGACTCCGTGTCGGTTACGTCGAACGGCACAATCTCGACGCATGAAATCTCGCGCAGGCTGTCCAGTCCGGAGAACGGTTTCCAGGTGTCGGCCAGACCAACGAACACGATGGACGCACCGGCTGCCGAAAAGGCCCGCGCCATGGCCTGGCCGACTGGCGTGCGCCCATCCGTGATCAACACGCGGCGAAATTTTGGATCGCATGTCATCTCGCGCCAATGCGGGTCATCGGCCATGTCAGGCGTATCCTTTTCTGGCAGCGCCACCGCAACAGCCGAGCCGCTTCGGTCGAGCTTGAGCACAAGCCGCACCCGGCCGCCCTCCACCGCATCTTCATGAAGATGCGCCACCACCGCAGGCCCTGCATCAAGCTTGACCGTGCCGACTCGCCACGGCGTGCGCTCGCGAAAATACGGGTCGGTCAACGTCTGCACCGTCGTCTCGGCGACCAGCGTGCCGCCGGGATCGACGTCGCGGAAGGGGAGGCGCGCCGAAAAGCACGATGGGCAAGCATCGCGCGGCGGGTAGATGACCGTGCCGCAGTCAAGGCATACCTGCAGCGAGAAGCGTCCCTCCGCCGCCGCCGCGGTGAGCCCGTGGGCGGTGCGGCTGCGCGCCCCCTGTGGGGCGAGCGGCAGCCGGGTCCGCTTGAGCGGATTCTTCCGTTGTGGGCGATTGAGCGGCTCGGTCACCAAATCAGGCTCTCGCAAGGATGGCGGCGGCGGACGAGAGGCCGCGGTCGTAGTTGATCATACCAAAGCCGGAAACCACGCATGTCTTCGCATTGGCCACCTGCGAGCCGAGTGGCTGGTCTGTGAGCTGACGCACCGCCTCGACCAGCCCAAGAAACCCGCCGGCGGCGCCGGCCTGACCCACGGAGAGCTGGCCGCCGGACGTGTTGTGCGGGAAGCTGCCAGCGTTCGTGAAGGTATGTGCGCGCACGAATGCAGGGCCTTCGCCCTTGTTGCAGAAGCCGAGATCTTCAAGCTGCATCAGCGAGATGACGGGATAGTCATCATACGTCTGCACGAAATCCACGCCCACCGGTGCAACGCCGGCCATGGACCACAGCTCGCCGGCGTCGAGCGCCCAGCCACCGCGCACCTGCATCACGTCGCTCGCAAACGCGTTGTGCCGCTCGATGGTGGAAAGAACGCGAACGAACGGCAGGTTTAGGGATTTGGCACTGTCTTCACGGCACACGAGCAGCGCCTCTGCCCCCGCGCAGGGCATCACACAATCGAACAGATGAATCGGATCGGCAATCGGCCGCGCCGACATGTATTCTTCCATGGTGAGCTTCTTTTTCATCATAGCGTGCGGTACCGTGAGCGCATTCTCGCGTTGCGCAATGCAGAGCTTGGCAAAATCTTCTCGTATGGCGCCGTAGGTGTTCATATAATTCTTGGTGATAAGCGCAAAGGACGCATTGGGTCCGCCGGACCCGTATGGGTACACGGCGTCCTGCGCGAACCGGGAAAAGCTCGACAGGGTCTTGCGAAACGAATCGACGTGATTGGTGTCGCCGGCAACGCAAGCGACCATGTCCGCGTCGCCTGTCTGCACCGCGCGCGCTGCGCGCCGCAACGCTACAATGCCGCTCGCGCCACCAAGCGGAATGTGGTCAAGCCAGCGCGGTGACAGCCCAAAGTGCTGCGTAAGCCCGACTGCGGTATCCGGGCTGACGGTGAAGCTCGACACGGTGAAGCCGTCCAAATCTTTCGCGCGCAGTCCAGAATTCACCGTGAGCGCATGCAGGGCGCGTCCGAGCCACCATTGGGCGCTGTTGGTCGAATATCGCCGATACGCAACGGTGACTGGCGCGCAGGCAACAACACCCTCATACGATTTGCGGATCGCGCCGGACGTCATGTGGCGCGATGAAGTGAAGTCTGGGCCCCGCAGGGGAGAGGTCGGATCGCGCTGCGCGATCCGGGTGAGGGGGACTCGGCCCACAAAGCTGGTTGTGACCCCCGCACCAGGAATGAATGCGTAAGGCGCATCCATTCCGACCTCTCGCCGCCGAACTCGGGTTCACCCGAGATCGGCACTATGAGTTGGCCGAAGTCGGATATATCCGAATTCGGCTGGGGAGAGGTCAGTGGAGCTTTGAGCATGTCCAAATGATTCGGCGCAAGAATGACGGCCATCTCCTCACAATCCCCTCGGATGACTGATGAACTCCTCCAGGACTTCCTTTGGCGGTTGGATGTAGTCCGAGACGCGGCTCACGCCGACACCCGCAAGCTTCCGCAATTTCACCGCCATCTCCGCCATTTTCAGGACGATCGGAATGCCGTTGATGACCGGGGCGCCTTCGACGACATGATTGTGGATGGCCGAAAATAACAGCATTGGAATTCCTCCCCCCGGGATCAGCACGTCCACTCCGGAGGCAACGAGCGGCGTTGCCTGTTCGGCAAACAAGTGTGCGACATCTTCCGCCAGTTTTTTCGAGTCATATGCCTTAAGGATTTGTCCCGGCTCGAACTGCATCGCATGCACCCCTGTCACCCGGCGTTCCAGGCCGTATTTCGTGATCTGATGATGAAACCAGGGAATGTAGCGCGTGTTGATCGTGACGATGCCAATGCGCTGCCCGAGTTGACAGCTGTAAAGCATCGATGCTTCGCCCAACGCGACCACGGGAATGCTCACGGCCGAGCGAGCCTCATAAAGGCCCGCATCCTGAAAATGTCCGATCACAAACGCATCGTAACCTTGTTGCTCCGCGCGCACGGCGTTACAGATAACCTCGCGCGCGCATCGCATCTCGACCAAGGCGTGCGCATAGGAATCGTGCGGCGTGATGCCCTTTATGTCAACTGTCGTGCCGGGATCGACAATCTGCTCGATGTGCTTGCGCAGGCGATCCCAATAGGTCTTGCCATTCTCGTAATCGACATAGCTCTGGTACCAGATGCGCACATTTGGCTCCTTGCCGGGGCGGGCGCCGAATGCGAGGCGCTCAGTCGCAGCCATGGCGCTCCCATGACCGAACGCGCTTGCCAGCCCAGTCAGAACCCTTAAAGTTAAAGCAAAGAAGATGAACGTCCAGGGTGCGATTGCACGGCGGGTTTAAAACCCGTCCGCCTTAACAGTGGGGAGTGATGATGGTGTCGCGTCTCGCCGTTACGGTCACGGCCTTGTTGGCGACAATGGGTGCGAGCGCGGGGGCCGATATCACGGTCGGCTTCGTGACCTCGCTGAGCGGGCCCGGCGCTTCGATCGGAATTCCTTATGAGAAAGGGATTCTTGCCGGTTATGCGCATGCCGACAAAGTCGGCGACAGTAAAGTCAAGCTGATACGGTTGGACGATGCCTCCGACCCTTCGGCGGCAACCCGCGATGCCCGCAAGCTTGTGGAGGAGGAGAAGGTCGACGTGCTCATCGGCACGTCCGGTGTTCCCGGCACGATCGCCATGGTGGTGGTCGCCACTGAGACCAGGACGCCCATGATTTCGCTGACGCCATCGAGCCAGCCGCCGAGTCCGAACGGGCAATGGCTTATCTCAATTCCGCAACCGCCGCCCCTCATGGTCGCCGCGGTTGTCGAACGCATGAAAAAAGATGGCGTCAAAAAGGCTGCTTATATCGGCTTTAGCGACTCGTGGGGCGATCTCGTCTACGACGCCGTCATGAAGAACGTCCCAGGGACGGGAATCGAGGTTGTCACCAACGAGCGATACGCGCGCGCCGATACGTCCGTGACCGCCCAAACGCTTAAGATCATCGCGGCGCGTCCCGACGCGGTCATCACCGGCGGATCGGGCACACCTGGCGCTCTGCCATACCTTGCCCTGGCAGAACGCGGCTTCAAAGGCGGCCTTTATGGCTCGCATGCCTTGATCAATCCGGATTTCGTGCGGGTCGGGGGCCGCGCCGTCGAGGGTGTGATCGCTCCGACTGGTCCGGTGGTTGTTGCGGAACAGCTGCCGGACAGCAATCCGACCAAGAAGGTGTCGCTGGCCTACCGTCAGATTTATCAAACCGCGAACAACGCGCCCACAAACGATGCCTTTTCGGCTTACGCCTTCGATGGTTGGCTTGTCTTTCTTGATGCTGCGAAGCGCGCTCTGGCGAAGGCGCAGCCAGGCACGCCGCAATTCAAGGAAGCCTTCCGCGACGCGATGTTGGAGACCAAAGACGTTGTCGGCACTCACGCCGTGTACAATTTCAAACCCGGTGAATTCTTTGGCGTCGACGAGCGGGCGCGCGTGCTCGTTCAGCTGAAAGATGGAAAATGGGTGCTCCTTCCGTAACGGAAACGAGCGGTGCCCTGTAGCCCGGATGAGCATAGCGAAATCCGGGGCTTGGCGGCCGTGCCCCCGCATTTCGCCAACGCTCATGCGGGCTACGGGTTGCGCTGGCGAGCCGCTTCCCATCGTCTGACCGCATGACGCCGGAGATCGCGCTCCTCCTGATTCAGGATGGGATTTCCACCGGCGCCATCTATGTGCTCGTTGCGCTGGGCATTGTTCTAATTTTCCTGGTGACGCGCGTCATCTTTGTGCCGTTCGGGGACGTGATTGGCTATTCAGCGCTGACCCTTGCAGCGCTGCAATTGCGGCAATTGCCCGGAACCATTTGGCTGGTATTGACGCTTGCCGCGCTGGCGAGCGGGATGGAGACTTTCAGCCTGATACGTCGCGGCCAAATGCGCCGCGTGCCCAACGCACTCTTTCTGTACGCGCTTCTGCCCGCTCTACCGGCAGCCCTGGTCTGGATGCTCGCTGGACGCGAGCTTCCAATGTGGCTGGGAACCGCGTTGACGCTGGTGATTGTTCTTCCTATCTCGCCGCTCCTCTATCGTATCGCCTTTCGGCCTCTCGCTGACGCATCCGTCCTTATCCTGCTCATGGTCGCGGTGGCGGTGCACTTTGCCTTGTCCGGTCTCGCCTTGTTGTACTTTGGACCAGAGGGCTTCCGCACTGAGCCGATGACTCGCGCGTCTTTCGAGCTCGGGCCCGTCACCGTCTCGGGTCAGAGCCTCCTGATTGTCGCCAGCTCCGCCATTTTCAGTCTTCTCCTCTTTCTGATTTTCAAGCGCACGCTCATCGGCAAGGCGCTGCGCGCGACCGCGGTCAATCGCCTCGGCGCGAGGCTGGTCGGGATATTTCCGTCCACGACGGGCGCAATTGCTTTCCTTCTGGCATCGCTCCTTGCGGGCGTTTCCGGCATTCTGATCGGACCGGTGACGACGCTCTATTACGATTCCGGCTTTCTGATCGGCCTCAAAGCTTTCGTCGGCGCAATCATTGGGGGCCTGGTCAGCTATCCGGCGGCCGCGGCCGGCGCGCTCTTCGTCGGCGTTTTCGAGAGTTACGCGGCTTTTTGGAACAGCGCGCTCAAGGAAGTCTTAGTGTTCGGCGCCCTCATTCCGATCCTGATCTGGCAATCCTTCACGTCGCGGGCTGGAATCGAGGAAGAGATCGAGGAGGAAGAGCGCGAGAGAGGCGCGTAATGCGCTTTAGCTCCCCCATGCTGGCGGGTCTCGCGGTCGCGTTCCTCGCGATCGCGCCCGCGCTATTCGGAAGCTTCAGCATTACGTTGATGAACTATATTGGCATCTCTTCCTTTGCCGTGCTCGGCCTCGTTCTTCTCACCGGCGTGGGCGGGCTCACCTCATTCGGCCAGGCGGCGTTCGTCGGCATCGGTGCCTATGCCACTGCGTGGTACACGGCGGTGCACGGGGGGTCGCCCTGGATCGGCCTCCTGCTCGCGCTTCTTCTCACCGGGCTCGTAGCCAGCGCGCTTGGCGCCGCGACGCTTCGGCTTGGCGGTCATTTCCTGCCGTTGAGCACAATCGCCTGGGGCATTGCGATCTATTTCGTGTTCGGAAACATCGACGTCCTGGGCCGCTACAGCGGGCTTTCCGGAATTCCCGCAATCACCATTGGCCCGATCTCTCTCGGCGGCAACGTCGCCATGTATTACTTCATCTGGGGACTGCTGGGCTCGGTGATGCTCCTGATCCGAAATCTGCTCAACTCGCGTCAGGGCAGGGCGATTCGCAGCCTGCGCGGCGGCATCGCCATGGTGGAAAGCTTCGCCATCGATTTCTTTCGTATCCGGCTTGCCACTTTCGTTGTCGCCGGATTGCTGGCGGGCCTGTCGGGCTGGCTCTACGCGCATATGCAACGTTTTGTGAACCCGACGCCGTTCGATCTGCGTCCGGGCATCGAGCTCCTGCTCATGGCGCTGGTCGGTGGCGCCGGCCACATCGCCGGCGCGGCGGTCGGCGCCGCAGTCATCACGCTGCTGAAGAACGTCCTCCAGGACGTGCTTCCCTTCTTTACGCGCCACAGCGCACAGCTCGAGATCGTCGTGTTCGGCATTCTTTTCGTCGTCCTGCTGCAGAAAGCGCGTGCGGGTATCGTTCCCGCTATTTACCGCTATCTGCCGCAGCCGGCGTTTAGGCTGCCGAAACAAGCGCAACCGCTTGCCCGCCGAACGCGCGCCACCTTCTCCGCCGGGCCTGTGCTGACCATCGAACGCGCGACCAAGAAATTCGGCGCGCTGGCGGCCGTGAACGATGTGAGCTTCGAAGTAAGGATGGGCGAAGTTCTCGGCCTGATCGGCCCGAACGGAGCCGGCAAGACCACGCTGCTCAACCTGATCACCGGCGTCGCCAAGCCGAACGCCGGGCGTATCCGGTTCCTGAAGGATGACGTCACGAATCTGGCGCCTCGGCGCATCGCCGCCCAGGGCATGGCACGCACTTTCCAGCATGTGAAACTGCGGCCGAGCATGACGCTCCTCGACAATGTCCTGCTCGGAACATATTCGCGCACACATTCGGGATTTCTCGCAGGCGCGACGCTGCTCGACCGCGCCGAGGAAAACTCCGCGCGCTTCGAGGCTTTGCAACAATTGAAGCGCGTTGGGCTGGGTGACAACCCGGCCAGTCTGGCCGGCAATCTGCCGCTGGGTCAACAACGCTTCCTGGAGGTCGCGCGGGCGCTCGCCGCTGACCCGGTGTTGGTCGTTCTGGACGAACCCGCGGCCGGCCTGCGGCGGTTGGAGAAACAGAGCCTGTCCAATCTGCTGCGGAGCTTACGCCAAGACGGCATGACGCTTGTTCTGGTCGAGCATGACATGGAATTCGTCATGAATTTGGTCGACCGCCTTGTGGTCATGCACTTCGGATCGAAGCTCGCAGAGGGTCTTCCGGCCGAAATTCGCGCCGACCCGCGCGTGCAAGAGGCTTACCTCGGCGGCGTCGCATGACGGCGCTGCTGTCGGTCGGCAACCTGCATGTCAGCTACGGCAAAGTCGAAGCCGTCTGCGGCGTGTCGCTGGCGGTTGAGGC
Organism: uncultured Alphaproteobacteria bacterium; assembly: GCA_963841105.1. Taxonomy (GTDB): domain Bacteria; phylum Pseudomonadota; class Alphaproteobacteria; order Rhizobiales; family Xanthobacteraceae; genus VAZQ01. The sequence goes on along the minus strand of CAWJCB010000009.1, from coordinate 292,713 downwards.
GGGTCAAATCGTCACTGTGATCGGCCCGAACGGCGCCGGAAAGACAACGTTGCTGTCCGCGATCATGGGTCTTTTGCCGGCAGCAGGCGAGAGCTGCTACGAGGGAAAAGATCTTCGCGGTCTCACGACGGAAGAAAGGGTGCGGCGCGGAATCTGCCTGATGCCGGAGCGGCGCGAGCTCTTCACGGAGATGACGGTGGCGGACAATCTTGTCCTTGGGGCTTATACCCGCTGGCAGGATCGCGCTGCGGTGGAACGGGACCTGCAGCAGGTCTACGCGCGCTTCCCGCGTCTCTCCGAACGGCGTAGCCAGCTGGCCTGCACCTTGTCAGGCGGGGAGGCTCAGATGCTCGCGCTTGGCCGCGCCCTGATGGCCAACCCCAGACTGCTTCTCCTTGATGAACCGAGCCTCGGCCTTGCGCCGCTGATCGTGCGCGAGATCTTCCGCATCATCATGAGCTTGCGCGAGCTTGGGGTCTCCATTCTGCTGGTGGAGCAGAATGCGCGTGCAGCGCTAGAGACCGCCGACTACGGTTACGTTCTCGAAACAGGTTCAATTGTCCACAGCGGTCCGGCGACGAGCCTGATGCACGACCCGCGCCTCGTCGCAAGCTATCTCGGCGGCAAGGTGGACGGATCGCCATGACGTCGTGCAATTTGGCTCGCGCATCATGAATCTTGCCGCATGAGTGGCGCAACAGCACTGCGCGCCGAACTGCTACAGTCATTGGCTCCGGCCGATCGCACCGTGCCGGCAATGCTCAGCCGTCAAGCCGAACGGTTCGGGCAAAGGCGTCTCGTCATCGCCGGCGATACGACCTGGAGCTATGCGCAGGCACGCGAGGAGGCCGCGCGGTTTGCCGCCACATTGCGCTCGGCCGGTATCCAGGCGGGCGATCGCGTTGCCATCATTTGCTCGAACCGCATCGAGCTCCTTGAAACGCTCCTCGGTTGTGCCTGGCTCGGCGCCGTAGCAGTGCCGATCAACGTCGCTTCGCGCGGACCGCAACTGCAGCACATTTTGGCGAACTCCGGTGCGCGCCTTCTCGTGATGGAGGCGGCGTATGCCGAGAACCTCGGTTATCTCGACCCGCGCGCCCTCGCGGTCGAGATGGTCTGGGTAGTCGGCCCGATGATGGAGGTTCGCCTCGGCGACATCGTCGCCAAACCGCGGCCGGAAGGGGGCGAAGGCATCGCAAGGGCGCAGGTTGCGCCCGGCGGTCTGGCGATGATCCTTTATACGTCGGGCACGACCGGACCGTCGAAGGGCGTCTGCTGTCCGCACGCTCAGTACTTCTGGTGGGGGGTCAACACCGCGGCGCTACTGGATGTGCGCGCCGACGATGTTCTTTGCACAAGCTTGCCGTTGTTTCACACCAACGCACTCAACACGTTCTTTCAGGCGCTGTTGACCGGATCATGTGTCTGCTACGAGAGGCGCTTCTCCGCGTCCGCGTTCTTCACTTCGCTGGCGCGCCATCATGCGACAGTCACCTATCTGCTGGGCGCCATGGTGCCCATCCTCCTCTCACGCCCGGCTTCGCCGGACGAGCGCGCGCATTTCGCAACGGTTGCGCTTGCGCCGGGCGTCCCGGCGCGGTTCCATGAGGAATTCACGCGACGGACAGGGATCCGTTTGCTTGACGGGTGGGGATCGACGGAAACCAATGTTGTGCTGGGTACGACGATCGACCGTCAGAAGCCCGGATTGATGGGGCCGGTCTTTGACGGTTTCCAGGCACGCGTCGTCGATGAGCATGGCGGCGACGTTGCGGATGACACGCCCGGCGAGCTCGTGGTGCGGGCGGACGATCCGCTGGCGTTCGCGAACGGCTATTTTGGCGCGCCTGAAAAGACTGCCGAGGCGTGGCGCGACCGGTGGTTTCACACCGGCGACAGGGTGGTCCGCCAATCCGACGGCTACTTTCGATTTGTCGATCGCCTCAAGGACGCCATTCGCAGGCGCGGCGAGAATATTTCTTCCTTCGAGGTCGAACAGGTGCTGCTCAGCCACCCGGCCGTGGCGAATGCAGCGGCATTCCCCGTTCGCTCGGCGCTTGCGGAGGATGAGGTCATGGCGGCCGTGGTACTGCATCCCGGCCAGCAGATCACAGAAGCGGAGCTGGTTCGATTTTGCGAACCTCGGCTGCCGTATTTTGCCGTCCCGCGCTATCTTGAGTTCATGAAGGAACTACCGAGCACCGAGAGTGGCAAGGTGCAAAAGTACAAACTCCGGGAGCGGGGCGTTTCCGAGATGACCTGGGATCGGGACGCCTCGGCCAACAGGCAAACGCGTCCGATTGCGCCAAGGAAATAACGCTGGCGAACCGCCCGGGCTTGTTGCCGCATCCGGGGGTCCCGAAATCAGCGATCATGACTATTCGCTCCGGGGGCGAGCTGCGGATACGACCAGCGAATTTCCGGCACTGAGCTTTTTTATTGGATGTGGCGGAACCGCTTGCCGGCGTCCGCGTTAGGCATCCATGGACGGGCTCCACAGGACCCTCTGGGCTCGTCGTCCCCACTTTAAGCCCCGCTTCGGCGGGGTTTTTTCTTTGCGGTTCCACGGAACTGGACCTGGTCATTCCGGGACGGGGCGAAGCCGCGAACCCGGAAACCATATACCGGGGGTGTGAGTGCCCTCGCCCCGGGATGACCTCGCACCCATCGTGATGGGGTTGTTTCGCATCACGACGCGCCTACATACAAAACCAGTGTCGCGTCCCTCCCAGCCCCCCTGCGATACGCGGCATGAAGAAGCCCCGGCAGCGTAACAGTTGGCCGGGGCTTCGGATTCTGACGCTTTGGCGCGCAGCGGAGCGGCTGAGATCCGGCCGGCGAATTGCCGGCCGGCCTTGCTCGAAGTCAGGTGGCCTTCTGGATGGCGACGCCGGAACTGGTCGTTATGTCAACGCCTCTGGTATCGCGCAGGAAGAACACGCCAACGATGAGCGTCATTACCGCGACGACGATCGGATACCACAGGCCGGCATAGATGTTGCCGCTGGCAGCGACGATGGCCGTGGCCAACAACGGCAGCATGCCGCCAAACCAGCCGTTGCCGATGTGGTAGGGCAGCGACATTGAGGTATAGCGGATCTTGGTCGGGAACATCTCGACCAGGAACGCCGCGATGGGCCCGTACACCATGGTCACGTAGATCACCATGATGACCAGGATGAGCTCGGCCATCACCCAGTTCACTTTGTTGAGATCGGGCTTCGCCGGATAACCCTCCGCGCCGAGTGCCGCCAGCCACTTCGGGCTATTGGCGGTTGCCCAGTTTGGAGCGCTTGTGCTGTCGATCGTTTTCGTGGCCGTCGGGGCCTGGATCGTCAGCGTGGGCAGGGACCCGGGCGCGCCATTCGTCGTGGTGAAATTCAGGCCGGCCTTGGTCAGGATGTCGCGCGCGGCGTCGCACGGCGTCGGAGTATTCCACGGCGCGTTGAGCTGACAGGTGGCGGGATCCACTGTCACCGTCAGCTGATGCGTCTGCTGGAACTTTTCGAGGTCCGGATTGATGTAGTGCGTCAGCAAGCCGAACAGCGGGAAATAAGTGACCGCCGCGATCGCGCAGCCGGCAAGGATGATCTTGAGCCGTCCGATCCGGTCCGACAGCCAGCCGAACACGATGAAGAACGGCGTGCCGATCACCAGCGAGATCGCGATCAGGATGTAGGCCGAGATGAAGTCCAGCTTCAGGATGAGCAGCAGGAAGAACAGCGCATAGAACTGCCCCGTGTACCAGACCACGCCCTGGCCGGCGGTCGCGCCGAGCAGCGCCAGCAGCACGTATTTGTTGTTGGGATAGCGCAAGAAGCTTTCGGTCAGCGGCGCTTTCGAGCCTTTACCCTCCTCCTTCATTTTCTGGAAGATCGGTGTCTCGTTGAGCTTGAGCCGGATATAGACGGAGAACACCAGCAGGATCAGCGAGACCAGGAACGGAATGCGCCAACCCCAATCGGAGAACACCTTAGCGTCCATGTAGATACGGCAAATGCCGATCACCAGCAGCGCCAGGAAGAAGCCGAGGGTCGCCGTGGTCTGGATGAAGCTCGTGGTATATCCGCGCTCCTCAGGACGCGAATGCTCGGCCACGTAGGTCGCGGCACCGCCGTATTCGCCGCCGAGCGCGAGACCCTGACAGAGCCGCAGCGTCACCAGGAGAATAGGCGCGAGCCAGCCGATTTGTGAGAAGGTCGGCAGCAGACCGACGAGGAACGTGGAAGCGCCCATCACCACGATGGTGACCAGGAAGGTGTATTTGCGGCCGACCAGGTCGCCGATGCGGCCGAAGATGAGCGCGCCGAACGGCCGCACCAGGAATCCCGCCGCATAGGTCGCGAACGCCGACAGCAAGGCGGCGGTATCGTTTCCTGGTGGGAAGAAGAGGGCGGCAAAGAAGGGTGCGAGGGTCGCGTAAAGATAGAAGTCGTACCATTCGAACACGGTGCCTAGCGAGGAGGCGAAGATGACGAACTTCTCCTCGCTCGTCATGCCGGTTCCTCGCGTCGAGGTATGGGTCAGCGTGGCCATGGGCGTTTCTCTCGATTGCTGATTGCTGATTACTTGGGCGGGCGTTCCGGCCGGCATGGGCCAGAAGTGGCCTTCGGCAATGCTATTCACCCGGCTAACCAGTGTCTCTGCGCCACTCGTCGTAAAACTAAAGTCTAAGGCGAGAGACCACTTCGGGCACGCGGGAGCGAACAGTAATCAGAAATTAAGCTTAGCGGCTGATTTCGCCCCGGCATAAACGAGCGACGAACGCCTTTTGCGGAAGCTGAGCACGCTGGCCAGGCTCTGACTTGGATCGCTTGCACCTGGGGCGCCTGGGCCTGAGGCGCCCATGGGCGAATCTGTCGACGCCGATTGCAGGGGGAAAAGATGCTCAGATTAGTAATGGCTTGGGCGGTTGCCGCGGCGCTGTCATTGGCGATGACGGCCCACGCATCCGCCGATCCGTGTGGGGGATTTTCACCGGGTTGCGGCTGCGGGCCGGCGGTTGCTGTTGTCGAGCCGTGTGGGCCTTTAGTGGAGAGCTATCTCGTCAATCAGGGTCCGACATTCTCGGGCCCGGGGCACTATTTGCGGCAAGCGGGAGGGTCGGCGCCCTGCTGCTACCCCTATGTCGGGTTTATTTATAGTGGGTATCCCTACGGGGCCTTTGGGCCCGGCGGCTATCCCCGCGGCTATTATAGTCCCTACATTGGCTATCCCTACGCAGAGCCGTACCCGTATGGGCTACGATATGCCTCCCGCGGCGGCGCCGGTCACCTGCCTCGCGGGTTCTACCACCGCCGGGTGCATGGTCACCGCTGGCGCTAAGCTCTTCCGCGCCGCAGACTGCTCTGGCCACCGCTATGCTTGGGTAAGTCGCTTGGTGGCGATATACAGGGCCAGCGCGGCTGCGTTCGACACATTCAAGCTTTTGATGCGACCGGGAAGATCAAGACGGGCGACGTGATCGCAGGTGGCGCGCGTCAATTGCCGCAGCCCCTTGCCTTCCGCGCCGAGCACAAGCGCGAGCGGCGAACGCAATAACGTGTCCGCGAGCTCACTGTCGCCACTGCTGTCGAGGCCGACCAGCAGATACCCGCGCTCCCGCAACTGCCTGAGCCCACCCGCGAGATTTTGCACCGTTGCAACAGGCACGTATTCAAGCGCGCCGGACGCCGCTTTTGCGAGCGCGCCGGTCGCCTCCGGGCTGTGGCGGGCGGTCGTGACCACAGCGGCCACGGCGAAACCTGCCGCGGTACGCAGAATGGCGCCGACATTGTGCGGGTCCGTGATCTGATCCAGCACCAGCACGATCCCGCAGGGCTCGATGTCGTTGAGATCGAGGGAGGGGAGGGGGTCGGCTTCGCACAGCAGTCCGTTGTGAACAGCGTCAGGCGAAAGGCGGCGTGCAATCACATCCGGACGAACCAGCTCTGGCGCCAAGCCTAACGCCACGCCCTCCGCTTCGAGCCGCCGCACGGCATTCTCGGTGGCAAGCAGCCGGCGGACGCGTCGCGAAGGGTTTTCCAACGCGGCGCGCACGCTGTGCCAGCCATAGAGAATGACGATCCCCTCGGCTGAGCGCGGCGGATTTCCTGGCCGCGAATGCGCGCCGCCGTAGCCCTCAGACCGCGGGTTACGTTTGCCGCTCATCCGCCCGGCTTTGCGGATCGAGCGGCGTTCCGCGGTAGAGATCCCCAACAGAGCAGCGCAGGCCAAACTCGGGCATATCGACCGGATCGTCGCGCTGTCTGAGGATCAGCGGCTCCCAATTGCGGTTCTTCGCCTGAACGTCCACCAGGAATGCTCGCGGCTCGAAGAAGCTCAAATAGATTCATTGCAATGCGCTGGTGCGCTAAACTCGGCGGAGCCATCATCACGGCGATGCCCTTGATCAGGTGCCACCGCTCCTCTTTTGGCCGCATCTCAATGAACGCCATGAACTCGTCCACATCCAGGGTTCCCGAATAGGGCCGCGGGGGTGCGTTTACGGTCATGTCGCAACGTTTCCATCGGTGAGCTCACTTAAGATTGCAGCGCACCGGATGCGCCACAAGCCATTGCTTAACGTCTTGAGAGCGTTTAATTAGCGCCCGCGGCGGGGGAGTGTCCCGAGCGGCAAAGGGGGCGGACTGTAAATCCGCTGGCTACGCCTTCGTAGGTTCGAGTCCTACCTCCCCCACCACCAGGAATCAGTTGTCAGTAATCAGGCATCAGGTGACGCGCTGACTTCTTCTGATTAATGACTACTGATAACTGTCCCCTGATGCGTTGCGGGTGTAGCTCAATGGTAGAGCAACAGCCTTCCAAGCTGATGACGAGGGTTCGATTCCCTTCACCCGCTCCACTACACGACTGCGCAGTCAGTTCCTCATACGCTTTAGTTTGCGAACACGATGCGCTGGTCAACGCGGATAAGTTTGAGATCTCGAATCTTGGAGCGTCAGGGCCAGCGGGCCAGGACGGATTCGCGCATGGATAAAAGGGGTTGGCCCGCGAAAGGTCGGAGGTGTATCATGCGACACATGGGCTAGGATCGCCCATGGGTCGCGAGCGTCATGTCTCAGGTGCAGCCCGAGCAGGCCAATCAACCGGCGGAGCAACGCAACGCGGCTCCAGGCCGAACGCTCGATACACCTGACTTACGCTCCGTGGTCTCCACTGCTGAGTTGAGTGGACGACCGTCGCGTCCTCCCGACCACGCAGCGGAGAGCCAAGCCCTCATCGCTTTGGCGCAAGAGATGGCGACTTCGCCCGATGGTATTTTGCAAAAGCTTGCGGAGACGGCCTTGGACCTGTGCCGCGCGCATTCGGCCGGAATCAGCCTGCTGGAGAAAGACCGAAAGAGTTTCTATTGGCCCGCGGTCGCAGGGCAGTGGGCGTGTCACGTAGGGGGCGGCACACCGCGGGACTATGGACCGTGCGGTACCGTCTTGGACCGCAACGCCGCGCTGCTGTTTTCGCGCCCCGAACGCGATTTCAGCTACCTGGCTCCGATAACGCCAGCTATTGACGAGGCTTTGTTGATGCCCTTCTACATCAACGGGAAAGCCGTCGGCACAATCTGGGTAATCGCGCACAATGAGAATTGCCGGTTCGAGGCGGAAGACCTGCGTGTGATGACCAGCCTGAGCGCTTTCACGGCTGCGGCTTACCAAACATTGCTATCCATGAACGCATCGCAGCGAATTGCCGCCATCGTCGAATCCTCTGATGATGCCATCATCAGTAAGGACCTCAACGGCACAATCACCACATGGAATAAGGGCGCAGAGCGAATCTTTGGCTATGTGGCCGAAGAGGTTATCGGCAACTCAATCACGATTCTGATTCCGGCGGAGCGCCATCATGAGGAAGATGCGATAATTGAGCGCATCCGATGCGGTCAGCGCGTCGAACATTATGAAACCGTTCGCAAGCGCAAGAATGGCAGTTTGATTGACATTTCCCTGACCGTTTCCCCGATCGGGAATGCGCAAGGCAAAATCATCGGTGCGTCAAAAATCGCCCGCGACATTACTGAGCGCAAGCAATCCCTCGCCATACTAAGCGCACTGCCCGAGGCGGTGTACACGACCGACGCGGCCGGGCGCCTCACTTACTACAATGACGCCGCTGCCGAGTTTTGGGGGTATCGTCCGAAGTTGAATGATGCACAGTGGTGCGGCTCGTGGCGATTGCTTCGGCCAGACGGTTCGCCTTTGCCTCATGATGAATGTCCGATGGCAGTGGCCATCAAGGAAAACCGGCCAATCAGAGGGGTCGAAGCAATCGCCGAGCGGCCAGATGGCACCCGCGTTCCGTTCCTGCCGTTTCCCACGCCGCTGCACAACGCGTCGGGAAATGTGGTGGGTGCGGTCAACATGTTGGTGGACATCACCGAGCGCAAGCGGAGCGCGGAGCAAATCGCTATTCTCGCTCGCGAAGCCGAGCACCGGGCCAAGAACGTATTGGCGACCGTGCAGGCGGCGGTGCATCTCACGCAGTCCGACACGCCCGACGGTCTCAAGCATGCCATTGAGGGACGCATCCAGGCGCTCGCGAACGTCCACAGGCTGTTCGTGGAATCGCGCTGGACGGGCGCCGAGATTCACAGTCTGGCCAAAGAGGAGCTTGCTGCCTATTCGCAAGGCGGAGAAGCGCGCGTGCAGATTGACGGTCCAAAGGTTTTGCTGGAGCCGAACGCGGCTCAGGCAGTCGCGGTGACCCTGCACGAGCTAGCGACCAACGCGGCCAAGTACGGGGCTTTGTCAGCATACCAAGGCAAGGTTCGAAGTCGAGTGGTCGCGTTCGGCAGATGGACGACTTGTCCTGCGCTGGACCGAGTTGGGCGGCCCGCCAGTCAAGCCACCCACGCGTCGAGGCTTCGGCACGCGCGCGATCGATGGCATGATTCGAGACCAATTGAAGGGCGAAATGCGCTTCGACTGGCGCGCGGAAGGACTCGCGTGCGAGATTGCCCTGCCGGCGTGAGATAGAAGCCCTCCAGGAATTTGGCTATCACCAGTGAAGTGCTCTGCGAAGATTTGGCTGGCGTTTCTCGCCGCTGTCGCCGCAGCTTCCGGTGCAGCCGCCCAAACCGGCTCGAACGTCCTTTCCCCAACCTATCCCAATCAGGCCGTCCGGATCGTGGTTCCAGTCACGGCCGGAAGCACTGCTGACATTTTGGCGCGCGCACTTGCGGACAGGCTTGCGCCGGCGTGGAGTCAAAGTGTGATCGTGGAGAATCGTCCTGGCATTGCCGGCATCTCCAGCGTCGCGAAAGCCGCAGCCGATGGCCACACCCTGATGCTGACAGCGAATGGGCATGCCGCGGTCGCAACCCTCAACAAGGGTCTGTCGTTTGATCCGGTTTCCGATCTCGTCGGTGTCGCCCAGATTGCCGTGATCCCACTGGTGCTGGTCGTGCCGCTCACCCTGCCGGTGACGACGCTCAATGACGTCGTTGCTCTTGCAAGGGCGAGACCCGGAGCGCTCAATTTCGCGTCCGCGGGTCTCGGCAGCACGAGTCATCTCGCGGGCGAAGTTTTCAGGCGTGCCGCAAACATTGACGTCCGGCATGTGCCGTACCGCGGCGCTGAAAGCCTCACCAGCATTGTGCGAGGCGACACCGAGATGACCTTCGCGCCGGTCACCATTGCACTTGAGCTCATTCGCACCGGAAAGCTGCGCCCTATCACAGTCGTGAGCCGCAGCCGCATTCCAGCATTGCCGGATGTTCCGACAATCCAGGAGGCTGGATTCACGGAATTCACATACAATGCATGGTTCGGTTTGTTCGCGCCTGTGAATACGCCTCAATTGGTCATCGACAGGATCGGCCAAGACACAAAGCGGATCCTTGAAATGCCCGAAATTAATTCGCGCCTGTCTCAACAGGGCGTCGAGGTTGTGTTCAGTGCCTCGGAAAGATTTGATCCGCTTGTGAAGGCAGACGCCGCTCGATATGCCAAGCTGTTTTCGGATCCAGGCGACAATCCCCGATGATCGAAGCGGCGATCCGAGGAGTGAGCTGCGAAATCACGCAATGCCGAGAAATTCCTTCACCGGCAGCACTGTGCGGGCGGGATCCTCCTCCTGGGGAACATGCCCGAGATCGTCGAAGATCACCAGTTTGCTTCCCACGATATCGGCATGAAAACGTCGCGCGGCCTCGGGCGGAGTGAGACGATCGTGCGCGCCCCAGAGGATGAGAGTGGGCAGCTTGAGCTCCGGGATACGGTGCTCGAGAGCGCCGAACGGCTGCCGCTGCCGGTACCGCTCGAAAAGCGCGATCCGATTGCCTTCGCGTAGCGACAGCTCATAGGAGCGCTCCACCATTTCCGGTGTCACTCTGCTGGGATCGGCGAAGACACTGCGCAATGTCTGTGTGATGATGGGGCGAGGAAGCGTGTTCTTGACCAGCCAATCGATCCTTGTCTGAAGATCAGCCAACCGAAAAGCGATCGGAACCGAAATGGCGGGTGTGGAATAGCCTCCCGAATCGACAAGAATGAGCTTCTGGATCCGGGACGGGTGCGTCAGCGCGGTACGCCAGGCAATCGTGCCGCCCAGCGAGTTCCCGCCCGCGACGCAGCGCCTGATGTTGAGGCGGTCGAGAATGGCGATGGCAACGGAGATGTCTCTGTCGATGGTGTAGGTTCCATCGGGCGTCGGTCCTGTCAGGCCGAAGCCGGGCAGATCAAACCGGATGACGCGCCGCTTGCTCTTGAGCGCCTGCACCCAGCCGTCCCAGGTGTGCAGCGATGACGAAGTGCCATGGATGAGCAGGAGCGGGCATTCATCCTCGCGCGGACCCTCGTCGCGCACGTGCACCTGCATTCCCGCCACGTCAAGGAAGATGGACGGGGAGGGGGCCCAGCGGCTCCGCAGCTCATCCAGGCTGCGCTCCGGCGCCCACGTCGCGGCGAGATATGCGGCGAAAAGAACCGCGATGGCGATCAGGATGCCGCCGACAATCATGGCCAGGCGCCTTGTTGGAGTCGTATTCGCTGTCGTGTCTCGTCAGTCTCCGAGCGCCAACGCGTCAGCAACTGAGGAAACTTTGAAATCTCGCAACACATAACGATCGATTCGACTTCCGGGTATACGTTGCGCGCGGAGCAGGGTGATTTTTTCTTGTGAGGCCTGATAATTGGTCTGGGTTGCCGTCTGCGGGGCTTGCAAAAGGCTCCCCCGTAGGGCATTTACGACAGGCGGCGGACCTTGGGGCCGCCGCAAGCATTTCCGGAGGAGTGTAGCTCAATGGCTAGAGCACCGGTCTCCAAAACCGGGGGTTGGGGGTTCGAGTCCCTCCACTCCTGCCAAGCGTAGCCCATAGTACGGATGAGCGAAGCGATATCCAGGTTCTGCTCACCCGCATGTCCCTGACGTTCACGCGGACGACTATAAAAAGGCGCAACGACTTCCATCAATCAAGCCGCGCGTAGAATACAGCGGCGAGCAAGCTATGGCGAAGATCAGTCCGTTCAAGTTCATGCAGGAGGTGCGTGCCGAGGCCCAGAAGGTCACTTGGCCCACCCGGCGTGAGACGGTTGTCACTACGGCCATGGTGTTCGTGATGGTTGCCGTCGCCTCGGTCTTTTTTCTTGTGGCCGATCAAATCATGCGAGTTGTGGTGACCTACGTGCTGGGTATCGGCGGGTGAGGGAGCCTGCAGCAATGGCGGACAAGCACTGGTACATCGTGCAGGCCTACTCGAACTTTGAACGCAAGGTGGCTGATTCCATCCGCGAGCAGGCGAAACAGCGCCATCTCGATCACCTGTTTGATGAAGTCATGGTGCCTACTGAAAAGGTGGTGGAGGTGCGCCGCGGCCAGAAGATCGATGCCGAGCGCAAGTTCTTTCCCGGCTACGTGCTGGTCAAGATGGACCTGACCGATGAAGCCTACCACCTCATCAAGAATACCCCGAAGGTGACCGGCTTTCTCGGGGCGGACAACAAGCCCAAGCCGATCTCAGAAGCAGAGGCGCAGCGCATCCTCCACCAGGTGCAGGAGGGGATCGAGCGGCCAAAGCCTTCGGTGTCATTTGAAGTCGGTGAGCAAGTGCGCGTGTCAGAAGGCCCATTCGCCTCCTTTAATGGGGTCGTGGAGGAAGTGGATGACGGCCGGTCCCGCCTCAAAGTCGCGGTATCGATTTTCGGTTGACCCACAAGGGTCGAGCTTGAAATGGGACAGGTAGAGAAGCTGTAGACAGAGGTCAGATGGCCAAAAAAATAACCGGATATATCAAGCTGCAGGTGCCGGCAGGTTCCGCCAACCCCTCGCCGCCGATCGGGCCGGCGCTTGGTCAGCGCGGCCTGGCCATCATGGAGTTCTGCAAGCAGTTCAACGCGCAGACTCAGAATTTGGAGAAGGGATCGCCTATCCCGGTGGTGATCACGGTCTATCAGGACCGTTCCTTCACGTTTGAGATGCGAACGCCTCCGGTGTCCTATTTCATAAAAAAGGCGGCCAAGCTCGAAAGCGGATCGAAGACACCGGGGCGTGAGAAGGCCGGCGCGGTGACCAAGGCGCAGGTGAAGGAAATTGCCGAGAAAAAGATGAAGGACTTGAACTGCGACAGCATCGATGCGGCCATGCGCATGGTGGAAGGCTCCGCCCGCTCCATGGGCATCGAGGTGCGGGAGTAGGGATCATGAGCAAACTCGGAAAACGCTTGACTACGCTGCGCGAGGGTGTGGACCGCAGCAAGCTTTATACGCTCGAAGAAGCGGTGAAGATGGTGAAGGAAAGGGCGAAGGCCAAGTTCGACGAGACGATCGAGGTCGCCATGAATCTCGGGGTCGATCCCCGCCATGCCGATCAGATGGTTCGCGGCGTGGTCAATCTGCCGAACGGCTCCGGCCGCACCGTGCGGGTGGCGGTATTCGCCCGCGGCGCCAGGGCGGATGAAGCGAAGGCCGCGGGTGCCGACGTCGTTGGCGCCGAGGATCTAGTGGAGAAGGTGCAGGCCGGCGAAATCAATTTTGATCGCTGCATTGCCACGCCCGATCTGATGCCGCTGGTGGGCCGCCTCGGCAAGGTGCTCGGCCCGCGCGGCATGATGCCCAATCCCAAGGTCGGCACTGTCACCATGGATGTGACGGGCGCTGTCAAGGGAGCGAAAGGTGGATCGGTTGAGTTTCGGGTGGAGAAGGCCGGGATCGTCCAGGCGGGGGTCGGAAAGGCATCATTTCCGGCCGACAAGTTGGTGGCGAATATCAAGGCTTTTGCCGACGCGGTTCAAAAGGCGAAGCCCACCGGTGCGAAGGGCACGTTCGTGAATCGCGTCGCCATCTCCTCGAGCATGGGACCGGGGGTCAAAGTCGAGCCATCATCGTTGCTCTGATTACCCCAGCGCGGCGTCGATCTTGTCGTAGTATTTTTTGACGAGATCGACATTCGTTGGAAACGTGATGGGTTGGGCTGCTTTGAGCGCTTCCTTGAGCTCGTCGAGCAATTGCTTCTTTTCATTGTCCGCAATTGTCTTGTCAGCGGCAACCTCATCCATTTCGTTCTTTATGGCCGTCTGAGGATCCGTGAACGTTTTGGTCTGCGGATCGATTGCCGCCATGACCATGGAAATGTTGGCGGCGACAGCCTCGTATTCCGCATAGTTCTTAAACCCGTGCTTCTTGGTGACGTTCTCAAGAATCTGATTGGTATCGGGGACCCGGTTTGTCCGCAGTAGCCGCCGCCTGCATCTTTTCGACGACGGCCGACATGTCTTTTTGCGCAGCGATGAAGCCCTCGACGTGCTTCTCCGTAAGCTTGATTTGGGTGATTGCTTCCTGTGCCGGCGTCAGGATCGGGAAGCAGACACAGGCAACTGAGGCGGTAATGATGGCGTAAAGCAACTGACGCATAGCGGAGCCCCCAGATTTGGATCTCGCTCCAATAGCCATTTTCGGTGACCAAAGTTGGACCAGCAAAAGGGAGCTCGGAGACTTTAGTAAGGACGTGCGCGAGCGCACCCTTGCGGCAGGGCAAAATCGCCGTTTATTGCGAGACTCCCCTTGGCAAAACCCGAGTTAGCGGTTACATAGGCCAGTGGGCGTGCCGGCCTGGTGCATCGGCGCGCTTTCGTGCGCTTCATGGAAAGACGGTGAGTTCGGGCTCTCTTGGCCTTTGGAACATCCTACGGGGTTGCTCTGAAGGTAAGTGAGGGGGACAGACATTCTTCCTGGGGCGTCAACGGCTTCTGGTGATTTCCCGAAGTCGAGCCTGTCCGAGACTGCAGGAGCCGTGTGGCCTAAAGCAACCTTCCCAGACGGGGATGACCGATTAGGCCAAATGCCTTCGGCTTGGCGTTGCGATCGGTCGAGCCTCGATACCCTCTGTGGTTTGCACCCGCGTCGGGCCGGCAGGAAAAAGAAGGGCGTCGTTCGCGTCGTGCTCGCAAGGCCTGAAAGACGATAGATCGCAACCGGCGATCCCGGAACGGCAATCGCCGGGCGCCAAGTGGAATGTTTCAAGCTGAAAGAGTTCGCAGTGGATCGAGCCGCCAAGAAGGCGCTGGTAGCGACGCTTAACGGGACGTTCCGCGAGACCACTGTGGTCGTGGTCGCGCATTATTCCGGTCTCAACGTCGCGCAGATGCAGAGCCTGCGCAAGCACATGAAGCAGGCCGGCGCCGCCGTGAAGGTGGCGAAGAACCGCCTTGCCAGGCTCGCGCTGGACGGCACCGACGCGGCCGCCATTGCTCCCTTGCTCAAAGGGCCAACGCTGATCGCGTATTCCAGCGACCCCATCGCGGCGCCAAAGGTCGCGGCCGACTTTGCCAAGGGGCACGAAAAATTCGTGATTCTTGGCGGGGCGATGGGCAAGACGGCCCTCGACGCCAATGGCGTCAAGGCGCTTGCCGCGCTGCCATCGCTTGATGAGTTGCGTGCCAAGATCATCGGCCTTGTGCAGGCGCCTGCAACCAGAGTTGCCCAGGTGATCAATGCTCCTGCCGCCAAGGTGGCGCGCGTGATGCAAGCCTATGCAAACAAAGCCGAGGCATGATCAAAAACTCGACCATCCCCAAACCTATGAACCTACGAAGGTGCGCCAATGGCTGACCTGCAGAAGCTCGTTGACGATCTCTCGAAACTGACCGTAATGGAGGCCGCCGACCTCGCTAAATTGTTGGAAGAGAAATGGGGCGTCTCAGCCGCGGCAGCTGTGGCCGTCGCGGCCGCCCCCGGCGGCGCAGCGGCCGCACCCGTTGAGGAGAAAACCGAGTTCACGGTCGTCCTCACCTCGCATGGCGAGAAAAAGATCGAAGTGATCAAGGAGGTCCGCGCGCTGACAGGCCTGGGCCTGAAGGAGGCCAAGGAGTTGGTCGAAGCTGCACCCAAGGCCGTCAAGGAGGGGGTGACCAAGGACGAAGCCGAGAAGGTCAAGGCCCAGCTCGAAAAGGCCGGCGCGAAGGTTGAGCTGAAGTAGAAGGTTGAGCTGAAAGTAAGTCCGAATCTGATATCCGCGGAATCTCAGGCGAGCTTACATACCGGGGATTCTTCGGGATTTGGAGAATCTTGGCGAATCTTGGAAATCTTGGAGATCTTGGGATTTTTCGCAGCGTCACTCCAGCCACGAGAGCGGCGCAAGTTCCGTGTGACAAGAACACAAAAGGGTGATTTCGGGGTTTAGTCCCCCTGCGATCCCCCATATCTGCGGCTTACAGCGGCAGAGAGGCGGGCGGTTCGAGCGGCAAAGCCGAACCAAAGAACAATGCGGGCTCCGACGCCTGTCCTGATGGTCGCGATGGAGTGCGGCCTTCCGGAGAGTCGTCCCGGCCCGGCGGTCCGACAAAGCGAGAGAAGGCATGGCGCAGACATTCACAGGTCGCAAGCGCGTTCGCAAATTTTTCGGCAAAATTCAGGAAGTCACGGAGATGCCGAACCTCATCGAGGTTCAGAAGGCGTCTTATGACCAGTTCCTGCTGGTCAAGGAACCGGTAGGCGGCCGGCCCGACGAAGGGCTCCAAGCCGTGTTCAAGTCGGTGTTCCCGATCTCCGATTTCTCCAACACCTCCATGCTCGAGTTCGTCAAGTACGAATTCGAGGCGCCCAAATATGACGTTGACGAATGCCGACAGCGCGGAATGACCTACGCCGCGCCGTTGAAGGTGACTTTGCGCCTCATCGTGTTCGATGTCGACGAGGAGACCGGGGCGAAGTCCGTCAAGGATATCAAGGAGCAGGACGTCTACATGGGCGACATTCCGCTCATGACGAATAACGGCACCTTCGTCGTCAATGGCACCGAACGGGTGATCGTGTCGCAGATGCACCGGTCGCCCGGCGTGTTCTTTGACCACGACAAGGGCAAGACCCATTCCTCAGGCAAGCTTCTCTTTGCCGCGCGCATCATCCCGTACCGGGGCTCATGGCTCGACATCGAGTTCGACGCCAAGGATATCGTCTACGCGCGTATCGATCGGCGCCGGAAGATTCCGGTGACATCGCTTCTTTATGCGCTCGGGTTGGATGCCGAGGAGGTTCTCAATACCTTCTACCGGAAGGTGCACTACAAGCGGCAGAAGGATGGCTGGCGCGTGCCGTTCGACGCCAACCGCTTTCGCGGCTACAAGGCGATCAACGATCTGGTCGATGCCGATTCCGGCAAAGTGGTGCTTGAGGCGGGCAAGAAGCTTACTGTACGCCAGGCGCGTCAGCTCGCCGAGAAGGGCTTGCGCGCGCTGCGCATGACCGATCAGGAGCTGATCGGCCGCTACGTCGGCGAGGATCTGGTTAACGCCAAGACCGGGGAGATCCACGCCGAGGCCGGCGAGGAAATCACCGAAAAGAACCTCAAGGTCCTCAACGAGGCCGGCTACAAGGAACTGCCGGTGCTTGACATCGACCATGTCAACGTCGGCGCTTACATCCGCAACACGCTTGCCGTTGACAAGAACATCACCCGCGAAGACGCGCTGTTCGACATCTACCGGGTGATGCGACCGGGCGAGCCGCCGACGGTCGACACCGCGCAGAACATGTTTCAGTCGCTGTTCTTCGATTCCGAGCGCTACGATCTCTCAGCGGTGGGACGCGTGAAGATGAACATGCGCCTTGATCTTGACGCGCCGGACACCATGCGGGTGCTGCGGAAGGAAGACATCATCTCCGTCATCCGTACCCTGCTCGATCTGCGCGACGGCAAGGGGGAAATCGACGACATCGATCATCTCGGCAATCGCCGTGTGCGCTCGGTCGGCGAACTGATGGAGAACCAGTACCGCATCGGCCTTTTGCGCATGGAGCGCGCCATCAAGGAGCGTATGTCCTCGGTCGATATCGACACGGTGATGCCGCAGGATCTGATCAACGCCAAACCGGCGGCAGCGGCCGTGCGCGAGTTCTTCGGCTCTTCGCAGCTGTCGCAGTTCATGGATCAGACCAACCCGCTGTCCGAGATAACGCACAAGCGCCGGCTCTCGGCGCTAGGACCGGGCGGCCTCACGCGCGAGCGTGCCGGCTTCGAGGTGCGCGACGTGCACCCGACCCATTATGGGCGCATCTGCCCCATCGAGACGCCCGAGGGTCCGAACATCGGCCTCATCAACTCGCTCGCGACCTACGCTCGGGTCAACAAATACGGCTTCGTCGAGACGCCCTATCGCAAGGTCAAGGACGGTCGCGTGACCGAGGATGTGCAGTATCTCTCCGCCATGGAAGAGGCGCGCTACACCGTTGCGCAGGCGAATGCGCCGATCGACGGTCGCGGCCGTTTCACGGAGGACATGATCGTGTGCCGCCATGCCGGCGACGTTCAGCTTGTCCCCGCGGGCAAGGTGGACTTCATGGACGTATCACCGAAGCAGCTCGTCTCGGTGGCGGCGGCGCTCATTCCCTTCCTGGAGAATGACGACGCTAACCGGGCGCTGATGGGCTCCAACATGCAGCGCCAGGCGGTCCCTCTCGTTCGTGCCGAAGCGCCGTTCGTCGGAACGGGAATGGAAGGCGTGGTGGCGCGCGATTCCGGCGCGTCGATCGCAGCGCGCCGGACCGGCGTTGTTGACCAGGTCGATGCGACGCGCATCGTGGTGCGCGCCACGGAGGAATCCGACCCCACTAAGCCCGGGGTCAACATCTATCGGCTCATGAAGTTTCAACGCTCGAACCAGAACACCTGCATCAACCAGCGCCCGCTCGTGCAGGTTGGAGATCAGGTGAAGAAGGGCGACATCATTGCCGATGGCCCCTCGACTGAGCTCGGGGAGCTGGCACTGGGCCGCAATGTGCTCGTCGCCTTCATGCCCTGGAATGGCTACAACTTTGAAGACTCGATCCTGCTGTCGGAGCGCATCGTCAAGGACGACGTGTTCTCCTCGATCCATATCGAGGAGTTCGAAGTAATGGCGCGCGATACCAAGCTTGGCCCTGAGGAAATCACCCGCGACATCCCCAATGTTTCAGAGGAGGCGCTCAAGAAATCTTGACGAGGCGGGGATCGTATATATCGGCGCCGAGGTCCGCGCCGGCGACATTCTGTGCGGGAAAATAACCCCCAAGGGCGAAAGCCCGATGACGCCGGAGGAAAAGCTCCTGCGCGCCATCTTCGGCGAGAAGGCCTCCGACGTGCGCGATACCTCGTTGCGCGTGCCACCGGGGGTGCAGGGCACTGTGGTCGAGGTTCGCGTCTTCAATCGCCACGGCGTCGAGAAGGACGAGCGCGCGCTCGCGATCGAGCGCGAGGAGATCGAGCGGCTCGCCAAGGACCGCGACGACGAGCAGGCGATCCTCGACCGCAACGTCTATGGCCGGCTGGCAGAGATGCTGGAAGGCCGCCAGGGCGTGGCGGGTCCCAAGGGATTTAAGAAGGATGCGAAGATCACGCGAGCGGTCCTGGAGGAATATCCGCGCTCGCAATGGTGGCAGTTCGCTTCTCCTAACGACAAGCTGATGGCCGAGATCGAGGCGATCCGCAAGCAGTATGACGAATCAAAAAAAGGCCTCGAGCAGCGCTTCCTTGACAAGGTCGAGAAGCTCCAGCGCGGCGATGAGCTTCCGCCCGGCGTCATGAAGATGGTCAAAGTCTTTGTTGCGGTGAAGCGCAAGATTCAGCCCGGCGACAAGATGGCAGGCCGTCACGGGAACAAAGGAGTGGTGTCAAAGATCGTGCCGGTCGAGGACATGCCCTTCCTTGAGGACGGCACTCAGGTCGATATCGTGCTCAATCCGCTGGGGGTGCCGAGCCGAATGAATGTCGGCCAGATTCTCGAAACCCATCTCGGCTGGGCCTGCGCCGGTCTCGGCATCAGGATCGGCCAGGCGGTCGATGCATACAATGCCAAGCACGACTCCAAGCCGCTGAAGGAGATGCTCAAGAAGATCTACGGCGATGACGACACCATCAAGTCGCTCGGCGAAAAGGATCTCATCGAGCTCGGAAACAATCTGCGCCATGGCGTGCCGATTGCGACTCCGGTATTCGACGGAGCCAAGGAAGCCGACATCGAGAGCATGCTCGACCTCGCCGGCCTCGATCATTCCGGGCAGGTGACACTGTACGATGGCCGCACCGGCGAGTCTTTCGATCGCAAGGTGACGGTGGGCTACATCTACATGCTCAAGCTGCATCACCTGGTCGACGACAAGATCCACGCCCGCTCGATCGGGCCGTACAGTCTGGTGACGCAGCAGCCGCTGGGCGGCAAGGCGCAGTTCGGCGGCCAACGCTTCGGCGAAATGGAGGTGTGGGCGCTGGAAGCCTACGGCGCCGCCTACACGCTTCAGGAAATGCTGACCGTGAAATCGGACGACGTTGCCGGCCGCACCAAGGTGTACGAGGCGATCGTGCGCGGCGACGATACTTTCGAGGCCGGCATTCCCGAATCGTTCAACGTGTTGGTCAAGGAGATGCGTTCGCTAAGCCTCAATGTCGACCTGCACAACTCGAAGCAGCAGCGGCAAGGCGGCGGAGAAACCGCCGAGGCAGCGGAGTAACTTCGTAATCGTCATCGCCCGCGAAGGCGATCCAGTAAACCCGCAGAGCCGCGGTGATTACTGGATGCCCCGCATACGCGGTGCATGACGGTGAGAAATTGGAGAACACCATGAATCAAGAACTGATGAATCTTTTCAGCCCGCAGGTGCCGGCTCAGGTCTTCGACCAGATCCGGATCTCAATCGCGAGCCCCGAGAAGATTCTTTCCTGGTCCTACGGCGAGATCAAGAAGCCGGAGACCATCAACTATCGCACCTTCAAGCCGGAACGCGACGGGCTGTTCTGCGCGCGCATCTTTGGCCCGATCAAGGACTACGAGTGCTTGTGCGGCAAGTACAAGCGCATGAAGTACAAGGGCATTATCTGCGAGAAGTGCTCGGTCGAGGTCACGCTTTCGCGGGTGCGGCGCGAGCGCATGGGGCACATCGAGCTTGCCGCCCCTGTCGCCCATATCTGGTTCCTCAAGTCGCTGCCGTCGCGCATCGGGCTCTTGCTCGACATGACTCTCAAGTCGCTCGAGCGGATTCTGTATTTCGAAAGCTATGTCGTGCTGGAGCCGGGCCTGACCCCGCTCGAAGATCGCCAGCTGCTAAGTGAAGACGAGTACCTCAAGGCGCAGGACGAGTTCGGTGCCGACAGCTTCACCGCCGGCATCGGCGCGGAGGCGATCCGCGAGATGCTCAAGGTGCTCGATCTCGACAAGATGCAGGCCGATCTGCGGGCGGAAATCGCCGGCTCAGATTCCGACGCGAAGAAGAAGAAGGTCGCCAAGCGACTGAAGATCGTCGAGGCGTTCCAGCAATCCGGCAACAAGCCGGAATGGATGATCCTCACCCAGGTGCCGGTGATTCCGCCGGATCTGCGACCGCTCGTGCCGCTGGACGGCGGTCGTTTCGCCACGTCCGACCTCAATGATCTTTATCGCCGCGTGATCAACCGCAACAATCGCCTCAAGCGGCTGATCGAGCTGCGCGCGCCCGACATCATCATCCGCAACGAAAAGCGCATGCTGCAGGAAGCGGTCGACGCCCTGTTCGATAATGGTCGTCGCGGGCGCGTCATCACCGGCGCCAACAAACGGCCGCTGAAATCGCTCGCCGACATGCTCAAGGGCAAGCAGGGCCGTTTCCGGCAGAATCTCCTTGGCAAACGGGTCGACTATTCCGGCCGCTCGGTGATTGTTGTGGGTCCGGAGCTCAAGCTGCATCAGTGCGGCCTGCCGAAGAAGATGGCGCTCGAATTGTTCAAGCCCTTCATCTATTCGCGGCTTGACGCCAAGGGTCTGTCGACCACGGTCAAGCAGGCGAAGAAGCTGGTGGAGAAGGAGAAGCCGGAGGTCTGGGACATCCTCGACGAGGTCATTCGCGAGCATCCCGTCCTGCTCAACCGCGCGCCGACGCTGCATCGGTTGGGCATCCAGGCATTCGAGCCGGTGCTCATCGAAGGCAAGGCCATCCAGCTGCATCCGCTCGTCTGCGCGGCGTTCAATGCCGATTTCGACGGCGATCAGATGGCCGTGCACGTACCGCTGTCGCTCGAGGCGCAGCTCGAGGCGCGCGTGCTGATGATGTCGACGAACAATATCCTGCATCCCGCGAACGGCTCGCCCATCATCGTTCCGTCGCAGGATATCGTGCTCGGCCTCTACTACCTCTCCATCATGCGCGAAGGGGGTGAGAAGCAAAAGCAGCCCAAGGTCTTCGGCGATATGGCCGAGATCGAGCATGCGTTGCACGGCAAAGTCATCGATCTGCACACCCTGATCAAGTATCGCTGGGTAGGCGTCGATGAAAAAGGCAATCCGGTGCGCAAATGGTTCGACACCACGCCGGGCCGCGTGATGCTTGGCAATGTGCTTCCACGGAGCTCGAAGATTTCCTTCGACGTCGTCAACAAGCTTATGACCAAGCGCGAAATCTCGAGCATGATCGATCAGGTCTATCGCCACTGCGGGCAGAAGGAGACGGTCATTTTTTGCGATCGGATCATGGCGCTGGGGTTCCATCACGCCTTCAAGGCCGGCATTTCGTTTGGCAAGGACGACATGGTGGTGCCGAGCACGAAGTGGAAGATCATCGACAAGACCCGCGCCGACGCCAAGGAGTTCGAGCAGCAGTACAACGACGGCCTGATCACCCAAGGCGAGAAGTACAACAAGGTAGTCGATGCCTGGTCGAAAGCGACCGATCAGATCGCCGACGAGATGATGCGTCAAATATCGTCCGTCGAGCGCGTCGAGCGCGGCCGTTCGGCGGAGGTCAACTCGATCTACATGATGGCGCATTCCGGCGCACGCGGCTCGCCGGCGCAAATGCGCCAGCTCGCCGGGATGCGCGGCCTCATGGCCAAGCCTTCAGGCGAGATCATCGAGACCCCGATCATCAGCAACTTCAAGGAAGGCCTCTCCGTGCTCGAATACTTCAATTCGACGCACGGCGCGCGCAAGGGACTTGCCGATACCGCGCTCAAGACCGCGAATTCCGGTTATCTCACACGGCGTCTGGTCGACGTCGCCCAGGACTGCATCATCACCAGCGAGGACTGCGGCACCTCGTCGGGCATCAAGGTGCGGGCGATCATCGATGCGGGGACCGTGGTGGCCTCGCTGGCGAGCCGCATTCTTGGACGAACGACGGCGGAGGATGTGCGCGATCCTTCCTCGCATCGGGTCGTCGTGAAGGCCGGCACGCTGCTGCAAGAGCCGCAGGTCGAGGCGATCATGACCGCGGGCGTGCAGGAATTGCGCATCCGCTCGGTGCTCACCTGCGAGACGACCGCTGGCGTCTGCGGCATGTGCTACGGGCGCGATCTCGCCCGCGGCACGCCGGTCAACATGGGGGAGGCGGTCGGCGTCATTGCCGCGCAGTCGATCGGCGAACCTGGCACCCAGCTGACAATGCGCACGTTCCACATCGGTGGCGCTGCCCAGATTTCAGAGCAGTCGTTCGTCGAGTTCGAACTTCGACGGCAAGATCAAGATCAAGAACAAGAACATCGTCAGGAACTCCGACGGCCAGACCGTCACCATGGTGCGCAACATGATCGTTGCCGTGGTCGATCCGGATGGCACTGAACGAGCCGTACACCGAATCCAATACGGCGCAAGGCTCCTGGTCGATGAGGGCGATACTATCAAACGCGGCCAACGCATTGCCGAGTGGGATCCGTACACGCGACCGATCCTTACAGAGGTGGAAGGCTCCATCGGCTTTGAAGATCTGGTCGAGGGACAATCGATGTCGGAGGCTCTCGACGAGTTGACCGGCATCGCAAAGCGCGTCGTCATCGACTGGCGCACTCACCGCGGCGTCGATTTACGGCCGGCGATCGTCATCAAGGACAAGAGCGGCAAGCTCATGAAGCTCGCGCGGGGCGGCGAGGCGCGCTACCAGCTGGCGGTTGACGCCATCATCTCGGTTGACCCGGGCGGGCATGTGAAGGCGGGCGATGTGATCGCGCGCATTCCGACAGAAAGTGCGAAAACCCGCGACATCACCGGTGGCCTGCCGCGCGTCGCGGAGCTGTTCGAAGCGCGCCGTCCGAAGGAAGCCGCGGTCATTGCCGAGACGGCGGGCACGATCCGGTTTGGCCGCGACTACAAGAACAAGCGGCGCATCGTTATCGAGCCCAACGACAAGGATGAGGAGCCAAGGGAGTATCTCGTTCCCAAGGGCAAGCATATCCACCTGCAGGACGGCGACGTCATCGAGAAGGGCGACGCTATCGTTGAGGGCAATCCGGCGCCGCATGATATCCTGGCGATCAAGGGCGTCGAAGAGCTTGCCGCGTATCTCGTCAACGAGATCCAGGATGTCTACCGGCTCCAAGGTGTCGCGATCAATGACAAGCACATCGAGGTGATCGTGCGCCAGATGCTGCAAAAGGTCGAGATCGACGACATCGGCGAAACCGACCTGATCCAGGGGGAGCAGATCGACAAGATCGAGCTCGATGAGGTCAATGCAAGGGCTAAGGATGAGGGCAAGAAAGAAGCGAGCGGCCATCCCGTGCTGCTCGGCATCACGAAAGCGTCGCTGCAGACCCGCTCATTCATCTCGGCGGCGTCTTTCCAGGAGACCACGCGCGTGCTCACTGAAGCCGCCGTCAACGGCAAGATCGACACACTCGAAGGTCTCAAGGAGAACGTCATCGTCGGCAGGCTGATCCCGGCCGGCACGGGCGCCATGATGAACACGCTCCGCGAAGTCGCAGGTAAACGCGATGCGCTCATCCTCGATGAGCGCGAACGGGAAGCCGCGGCCAAGGCTGCCGCAGCCGAAGCGGCGGCGGCGGAGCCTGCTCAGCTGCCGGCGGCGGAGTAGAGCCGGCGCAGCTGCCTTCCACGGAGTAGGGACATCGCTCGGATGCGTAGGGGCGGGTTTCAAACCCGCCCCTACATGATTCGAATACCGCGGGCCCAATATTTTCACGACGGGTGAGATGTCGGTGCGGTTCATCTGCGGTTCAGGGCCGCGGAAGAATATTAACGCAGTTGCAAGAGAATGCCGCTCCTGTGGTCTCCATGCGATTTATGGCAAGCGTTGCCAAAGTGCCGCACTCTGCGGCGCGGTTGCGGTTATACTTAATCCGATACGAATTCGGCTCTGCAAAAAGCCATTTTGTACGGCTGATTTGAACGAGGGGCTGGTCTCGCCTTTCAAGCGGATTTGCACCAGGACCAATGGAAACGCTCCTCGTCAAGATTTTCGCCACCGCGCTTGCGCTCAGCCAGGTGACGACGGCGCCGGAGAACGTTGCGACCCGGTTCGACCGTACCACCGATGTGGCGAGCGTGGCGCAGCTGTTGCGCGCGGGCTGCACGCATATGCGCAAGGCCTTCGACATCGAGGACATCAATCTCGATGAGCTGATCGCGACCGCCATGGAAGACCCGCAGGCGATCACTGGCGAGAACAAGGCCTTTCGCGGCATCAATTTTGCCGATCTGGCGACCGCCTATCGGCAGTTCTGCAAGAACGAGAAGGTTGAGACCCCGGCGGTCGATCTCGGCGACGTGATCGATTTCTACAACAAGGCGCTCACCGACCTTCCCGATCACAACAAGCTCAAGGGCATGAAGCTGCCTGGCGCCAGCGTGGTGCTCGACCGCAAGGGCGAGCGCTTCGCGGAGGTATTCGAGGAGAACCAGCGCCGCGTCTGGGTGGTGCTGAGCGACATTCCGGCGCACGTGCAGAAGGCGTTCGTGGCGGCGGAGGACAAGCGCTTCTTCGAGCACAAGGGCATCGACGAGCGCGGGCTCATCCGCGCCTTCATCGGCAACCTTGCGCATTCCGGCCGCCCGCAGGGCGGCTCGACCATTACCCAGCAGATCGTGAAGAACCTGCTGGTGGGAGAAGACCTCACCTATGAGCGCAAGATCCGCGAGATGGTGGTGGCATCGCGGGTGGAGCGCACCCTGAGCAAGGCGGAGATTCTCGAGCCTCTATCTCAACTCGGTCTATCTCGGGCGCGGCTCGTGGGGCATCGAGCTTGCGGCGCGCAGCTATTTCGGCAAGGGGGCCAAGGAGCTCACCCTGGAGCAGGGGGCGATGCTTGCCGGACTGACCAAGGGCCCGAACTACTTTTCTCCCGACCGCCATCCCGGCCGGGCGCAGGAGCGGCTCGCCTATGTGCTCAGCCGGCTCGCCGAGGACGGGGTGATCACCGCCGCCGAGGCGCCGGGCCGGGGATTGCCGTCGCTGCCGACCATGGTGGCCTATGAGCGGCCGCGGCGCGACATCGGCTTCCATTTCGTTGACCAGGTGGCGCGCGAGGCAAGAGCGGTGGCCGGCATCGATGCCATCACCGCGAATTCCTACACGGTGCGCTCGACCATCAACCTGCCCCTGCAGCGGGCGGTGGAGGAGACGTTGCAGGAGGGGCTGTGGCGCTATGAGCGCAGCGCCGGGCGCGTGCAATTCCGCGGCCCCGAGGCGAGCCTCGCCAAGGCGGTGAAGAAGATCGAAGCGGAGCGCAAGCCTGGCGACAAGCGACCGGCGTGGCAGCCGGCGCTGGCGACTGCGCGGCTGCCGCTCTACGACGTGCACTGGACATCGGCGGTGTTGGTGGAGAAGCCGTCCGGCAAGAAAGGCGAGAGCTGGAAGGTGGGGCTCGCGGATGGCCGCATCCTGCCGCTCTCGATCGACAATGCGGCGGCGCAGCGCAAGCTTGCTCTTTATGACGCCATCCTGGTGCGCGTCACCGAAAGCGGCAAGGAGGGCAGCAAGGAGGGCAGCAAGGAGGGCAGCAAGGAGGGCAGCAAGGAGGGCAGCAAGGGCAAGAACGGCGCCCGCGCCGAGCTCCGCGTGCGCCCGACCGTGCAGGGGGCTGTGGTCGTCCTGGAGAACAAGAGCGGGCGCGTCCTTGCCATGGCCGGCGGCTTCTCGTACCCGCTGAGCCAGCTCAATCGCACGACGCGATCTGTGCGCCAGCCAGGCTCCGCCATCAAGCCGCTGAGCTATCTTGCGGCGTTGGGCAAGGGCCTGCAGCCCAACACGCTGATTGCCGACGACCCGATCACGCTTCCCCCCATCGGCACCGGCCGCGTGCGCGATCAGGACTATTGGACGCCAAAGAATTATGATGGCGGCGGCGGCGGTATTCTCACCATGCGCCGCGCGCTGGAAAATTCACGCAATCTGGCGACAGTGCATCTGTTGACCGGAGGCATAGAGGAAAGTCCGGAGGCAAGCCTTGATCGGCTCTGCCGACTCGCCATGGAGGCGCAGATTTATCACGAATGCGTGCGCTACTACCCCTTCGTGCTCGGCGCGCAGCCGGTACGACCGGTCGATCTTGCGGCATTCTACGCCGCCATTGCGAATGAGGGCTCGCGGCCGGAACCTTATCTCATCGATTCCATTGAGCGTAACGGACTGATCGTATATCGCCACGATCCGAAATCATCCGCGATGATTGGTTCTGTCGACCGCGCGGCATTCTATCAGCTCAAGACCATGATGCAGGGAGTTCTGGCGCGGGGCACGGCGCGTTCCATCGCCCATCTCGCGCCCTACGTCGCAGGCAAGACCGGCACTTCCGACAACGAGAACGACGCCTGGTTCGTCGGCTTTACCAATGATGTGACGGTGGCGGTCTGGCTCGGCTATGACAATTCCGATGGCAAGCGCCGCACGCTCGGCGGCGGGGCGACTGGCGGTCACGTTGCGGTGCCTATTTTCGAGCCGGTGATTCAGGCAACGTGGGCGCATGTCGCGCCAAAGACGGCGCTCGCTCCACCTTCGCCCGAGGCCAAGCGTCAGCTCGCCTGCAAGTCCATCGACATCGATTCCGGCGAAATGCAAGGTCAAATGCAAGGACAAGTGCGCGTCGTGCGGCCGATCACGGAGTGCTTCCGCGTCGATCGCAGCGGCCAGGTCATCGATACTCAGTATCAACTCGTCTCGCGCGAGCAGGCCTATATACCGCGCGACAATGGTGGCTTTGGCGGCTTCTTCGGCATTAATCCCAATCCTTTTGGCTCCGGCTACTACGAGCCTCGCCAAGGGAACGGGTATTATTACGACAACTACGGACGTTATGTGCCGCGCGAGGCGGCGCGCCCGCAGGCGCCCGTCTACCAGCAACGCGATCCGCGCGTTCAGGCTGCCCCGCGCCAATATCAACAACCATCCCCCTTCTTCTGGTGGGGCAATCGCTGGCGGTACAATTGAAAACGCCGGCGATGCGCAACTTGATGTCTGCTGCCGGCCTGCTTGTCTTGGTGGCGGGATGGACGGCCGGAGCCGGTGCGCAAACACGCCCCTCGGAGCTCCGCCTCGAAGAGGTCACCTCACCCGCGGGCCTTGCCGTGGACAAGCTCAAGCCGAAGGAGATCGCGTTCATCGATCGTCCGAACGATGAGCTCATAGACCCTGATGCCGGACTCATCCGCTTTGAGGATTGGGCTCAAGCGCGCCCCATCGAGAAGCAATTCCTCACGCCATTTCCGAGCTATGTGGAGCCCAGCGTCGAGACGATGGTCGATGGCGTGCGCAAGCGCGTCAAAGAGAAGCTGCACATGTATGTGGGCGAGGCGCGATTTGCGCTGGCGCGTGCGCCAGGTTCGCTTGATCTCGCAAGCTTCGTTTCGTTGCCATTCATCGAGAGCACGGACCCCGCCATCAAGCATCAGTTGATCACGTCCGCTGAGGCGGTCTCGCCCAAGGATCCTCGCGCGGCGCACAATCAACATCCGCTCCGGCGTTGGTGCGAGGCGAGGCCGGTTACCATCTGCGTTCGCTCCCGCTACCGTTTCGAAGGCAAGTTGCCGCTCGGAATCCAGATCGCCAATAAGCTGCGCGACAACCCGAAAAAGATTGCCGACTATCTGGAATTCGAGAGCGAGCTCACCCTTCGACCGCCGGCCGAGGTGGCGGAGCTTGGCCTTACCAAGCTGACCGGGCTCGATACGCCATCGATCGGGGCACTCGAGCAGAATATCTTCTATGTCAACCAGGTGATGCAATTCGGGAAGCTGCTCGCCGTTTTCCAGCAGCATCCGACCGACGCCAACCAGACTGTTGTTACAGTCTTCATGGCGCTCGCAGTCGAGACGAGCATTTTTTTGAAGAAGAAGGAATTCAGCAAAGTGCCTGTGCTGCGCAATCTGGTGCCGGCGCAGGTGCTCTCAGGCAAGAGCTCGTTCAATACCGGAAATTCGATCAGCGCCGGGTTGCCCATCTATGCGCGCAACCAAGTGAAGGCGATCGCGGCAATCCTCGATCGCAAGTAGCGCTTCACGCCTTGCGCGAGCAACGGCGTTGAGGCGTGTCTTCGGGCTCTCTCGGGCGTCTCTCTACTTGATTGACTTTCCAGGCGGCCATGCAAGATGTTGTGGCGCGCGCGCCCGAGCATTTCATGCGGGCGGGCATTTATCGCAGGTACCGTTATGGGCGTTCTGGTCAACGGCGAATGGCGTGATGAGGAGATGCCGCAAGATGTCGGCAGTGCCGGTGAATTCCGCCGTACGGACAGCCGCTTTCGCGACCGCATCACGGCCGATGGCTCTTCCGGCTTTCCGGCGGAGGCCGGACGGTATCATCTTTATGTCGCGCATGGGTGCCCATGGGCGCATCGCACGCTGATCATGCATATGTTGAAAGGGCTCGACCGCGCCATCTCGGTTGCCTATTCGGTCCCCGGCCTCCGAGAGCAAGGCTGGACATTCGAAGCAAATCCAAGCTTCCCCGATTGCATTCCCGACCTCGTCAACGAGTTTCGCTACCTGCATCAGGCCTACACGGCGTCCGACCCACGCTATACCGGAAAAGTGACGGTGCCGGCGCTTTGGGACAAGAAGAACAAAGCGCGTCGTCAACAACGAATCTTCAGAGATCATTCGCATGCTCAACAGCGAATTCAAGGGGATCGGCAATGATCTCGATTTCTACCCGCCGGCCCTGCGCTCAGAGATCGATCGCATCAATGAGCTCATCTACTCAAACGTGAACAATGGCGTCTATCGCTGTGGTTTCGCACGCTCCCAGGAGGCCTATGACGCTGCTTACGATGCGCTGTTCCAGGCACTGGACGAGATTGAGGCTCGTCTGGGGCGGCAGCGCTATCTCGTCGGAAGGCAACTGACGGAAGCCGACTGGCGGCTTTTTCCGACGCTCGTGCGTTTCGATGTGGCGTATTTCTCCGTGTTCAAATGCAATCGGCAGCGCATAGCCGACTATCCGAACCTCTCGAACTATATGCGGGAATTGTACCAGGTGCCCGGGATCGCACCAACCGTTAAGGCGCGCTACTACGTCATCAATTACTGGTCGATCAAGCGCGTCAATCCGACGGGGATCATACCGAGGGGAACTCCGGTCGACTACAGCGTCCCGCACGACCGCGCGCGCCTTGCGGCATGAAGCGTGCCGCGAAGAGGTTCGACGGCGTCCTAAAAAGTTCCAAACCCAATGTGAGGTACGCTCGTTCTGAATCTCAAATTCGCCGCGTTTAGGCGTTTTGAGTGCCCCCTCGGTTTGCAAGCACGGAAACCGGATTCAGGCACAGAAAAGTTCCGAGGGGACGGCGCTGCGGGGGCTTCGGCCAAAACCGTCGTCGTGATTCCCCGGCACAGCCGGAGAAATCGCATTGTCTACGCTGGTATTGGAGACGGGCAGCCGGCTCGGCTGTCGCAACGAAGGTACCGTTGCACCGTCGGCGCCATCTACGATGTCGCAGGCGAGCCAGCGTGGCCTCGACTGGTTCACATTCTTTCTCGCGGACATTCAGACCGGGTTTGGCCCCTTCGTTGCGATCTATCTAACGGCGCATCAATGGCCACAGTTCGATATCGGTCTCGTTCTCACGGCAGGTGGACTGGTTGCTTTGGCTGGTCAGATGCCAGCCGGCGCTCTGGTCGACGCCATGCGCTCGGCGCGGCTCGCTGGCGGCCTGGCGGTGGCGGCCATCTGCATAAGCGCGCTTGCTCTGGCGATCTGCCCGATGTTTCCAGTGGTCATGGCGTCGCGCGTGTTGCACGCGGCAGCGAGCACCATGCTGGGGCCGGTGGTCGCGGCGATGAGCTTGGCCCTTGTTGGCCACGCCGCTCTCGGTGCGCGTCTGGGGCGCAATGCCAGGTTCGCCTCCCTCGGCAACGGCATTGCTGCCGCTGCCATGGGGCTGTGCGGATACCTTGCCTCAAGCCAGGCAGTATTCTTTCTCACCGCCGCGCTTGCGGCACCTGCGGTGCTGGCGCTTACCCGCATTCGTGCGAATGCCGCCGAGCCGCCCAAGGCCGAAGTCGCAAGCACGAATACGAGCCTGGTCGCCGCCCTTGGCAACCGCCGCCTGCTCATTTTCGCTCTCTGCATCCTCATATTTCAGCTTGCCAATTCGGCCATGCTCCCTCTCATGGGCGGCATCTTGACCATGCGTTCCAGCGCTTGGGCTTCGAGCCTGATCGCAGCGTGCATTGTGCTGCCGCAGCTCATTGTTGCTGGATGCGCCCCGGCAATCGGGCGGCGGGCGGACTCGTGGGGGCGCAAGCCGCTGTTGTTGGTCTGCTTTGGAGCTTCTCGCGAGCCGCGGCATTTTCTTTGCATTCGTTGACGACCCGTACCTTATTGTGGCTGTGCAGGCGCTGGATGGAATCTCGGCCGCCGTTCTCGGCGTGGCACTCCCCCTCGTGGTGGCTGATCTCACGCGGGGCACAGGCCGGTTCAACCTCGCGCTTGGCATTGTTGGCAGTGCCGTTGGCATCGGCGCGGCGCTGAGCACCACCCTGGCTGGCTATGCCATTGATCGATTTGGCAGCTCCGCTACGTTTTGTAGTCTCGCGTGCGTCGCCGCTATCGGTTTGACCCTGGTTTGGGCGCTGCTGCCGGAAACTCGGCCGGAAGCACCCTGACGCCCATTGTCTTGTAAATGCGAGGATTTGGGGCCGTTTGCCGGGGTCCCCTGGTCCTCGCGCCAGCGAAAACCAGATTTGAGCAGTTCCATTGAAACCTGGGCTTGGCTCCTGCGTTGGATCGGCTGCGGCATGCGCGCCACCAACGGGGAGTCTTCAGGCCCTATGCAAGACCCATCCGGCTACGCCAGTTCTTCCCTGGCATTCGTCGCCAAGTACGTCCTGGCGCGCCCGATAGCGCATGCGACGATTTTTGCTGCAGTGATTGCCGCGGTAACTTGCTCCGTGGGTGCGCAATACGGGATCAAGGTTCTGGTGGATACCTTGAGCGGCGGTCTCGATCCCAGCGGCGCCTGGTGGGGATTTACTCTGCTGGCAACCCTGATTGCCGCCGATAATCTCCTCTGGCGACTTGCCAGCTGGATTGCGAACTCCGCTTTCGTCGGGGTGACAGGCGATCTGCGCCGCGATTTATTCCGCCATCTCACCGGACACGCGCCTAGCTACTTTGCCGACCGATTACCCGGAACTTTGACCAGCCGAATCACGGCGACATCGAATGCAGTCTACACGCTGGAGAACATGTTCGTCTGGAATGTCATGCCCCCATGCATGGCAACCTTCGTGGCGATTGCCTTTCTGGCGTCGGTGAGCATCACCATGGCGGGTGTGCTCAGTGGATTGGCCGCGGCTTTGGTGTTCATGATGTTCCGCCTTGCCGCTGCGGGGAAGCCGCTGCACCATGAATTTGCTGACCGGGCTGCCGCGGTTGACGGGGAAATGGTCGACGTCATCGGCAACATGCCATTGGTCTGCGCTTTTTGCGGGGTAGGCCGCGAGCACCGGCGTTTCGACGCCACCATCGACCGGGAAATGGTGGCGCGCCGCCGCAGCCTGATCTATCTGGAAAAGCTCAAACTCTCGCACGCCTCCGTGACCGTGTTGTTGACCATCGCGCTGCTGGCCTGGGCAATCCTGCTTTGGGAGAGTGGCGTTGCGACGGCTGGCGATGTGGTGCTGATCTGCACCCTGGCACTTTCCATTTTACATGCGACGCGGGATTTGGCGGTCGCGCTTGTCGACGTTACCCAGCACATCGCTCGACTCTCGGAAGCACTCGCGACGCTTCTGGTGCCCCATCGGTTGCGCGATCATCCACAGGCGGGCTCGCTGGAGCGACCGGCCGCTAGTGTCGTGTTCGAGAAGGTTTGCTTTACCTACCCTGATGGCCGCAAGGTTTTCACGGATTTCAGTCTGCGCATAGACCCTGCGCAGCGGGTCGGACTAGTTGGACCGTCCGGCTGCGGAAAATCGACAATGTTTGCGCTCCTGCAGCGATTTTATGACGTGCAGGGGGGCCGGATACTCATCGGCGGACAAGCAATTTCCCAGGTCAAGCAGGAAAGTCTGCGAACGGCGATAGCAGTGGTCCCGCAGGATATTTCGCTGTTTCACCGCTCCATCATGGAGAACATCCGGTACGGCCGGCCGGCGGCATCGGACGATGAAGTGCTTGCGGCCATGGCCGCGGCGAATTGTGATTTCATCGAAAATCTTCCGGAGGGACTTGCTACAATTGTGGGTGATCGAGGCATGAAGCTGTCGCTAGGACAGCGTCAACGGTTGGGGATCGCCAGGGCTTTTCTCAAGAACGCGCCCATTCTCCTGCTCGATGAGGCCACATCCGCCCTGGATGGCGAAGCAGAGGAGGCGGTTCGGCAGGCATTGGACCGCTTGATGGGGAGCCGGACCGTCATTGCCATCGCGCACCGGCTTTCGAGCTTGCGGAGCTTCGATCGGATCGTCGTGCTGCACGCCGGTCAAGTCTGCGAGGAGGGCTCTCCGCAAGTGCTGGTGCGCCGAAAAGGAGTTTATTCCGGGCTGGTGCAGCGCGAAGTTGCCCGGCTTTCGAAACAGGCCGCCTGACCAGCGTACGATTGTTTCGCGGCGGACATTCGTCACCATTCAGGCCAGGGCGCGCCGAGTGTCGGGGGGCGCCGAAAGCCTCGATTTTGCGGGCGTTTGCGCCTTGACTTCGCCCCATCCCGCCGATACATACGCCGCACTTTCGGCAGGCGGTGAGCTTCGCTTGCTCGGAACGGCATGCCCCAGCACTAAGCCATTGAGATTTCTAAGTGTCTCCTTCGGCGGCTGGCGGGCCTTACCAGCCTCGAGATTGAAGCTCAAACGCTGCAACTGACGCCAACGTCAGATGACAACGGCATGACCGCTTCGCGCGTGCGCGGAGTGGTCCTCTGTGAACGGGCGAGCGCCGCGTCCGAGCGGAAGGCGCTCTTCCGACTTGCGCGTTGCGACGATCTAGCCTGCCTGCTTCCCGGCAGAGGCAAGGGAAAGAGACGAGAAGGACTGGCGAGACTATGCCGACCATCAACCAGTTGATCCGCAATCCGCGCGTGACGCAGCATGCGAAGAAAAAGGTCCCGGCGCTCCAGCAATGCCCGCAAAAGCGCGGCGTATGCACCCGGGTCTACACGACGACGCCAAAGAAGCCGAACTCCGCGCTGCGCAAGGTGGCGAAGGTTCGGTTGACGAACGGATTTGAGGTCATCGGCTACATTCCTGGCGAAGGCCACAACCTGCAAGAGCACTCGGTGGTTCTGATCCGTGGCGGCCGAGTAAAAGATTTGCCCGGCGTGCGCTACCACATCCTGCGCGGCGTCCTCGACACGCAAGGGGTGAAGAATCGAAAACAAAGGCGTTCCAAATACGGAGCAAAACGACCCAAGTGAAAACGACCCAAGTGTGATTGGGTCGTTTTGCGTAGATCCCCGGGCGAGCGGAGCGAGACCCGGGGAACCCGAGACCCAAGCCCAAGCCCAAGCCCAAGCCCAAGCCCAAGCCCAAGCCCAAGCCCAAGCCCAAGCCCAAGCCCAAGCCAAGACCCAAGCTCAAGCCTATCGAGCCAAGACCAGAGCCCTGACGAACAAGAGACCGACCACAGGACCATCCGATGTCGCGCCGTCACAGTGCCGATAAACGAGAGATCAACCCGGATCCGAAATTTGGAAACCTGGTGGTCTCGAAATTCATGAACTCGATCATGCGCGCCGGCAAGAAGTCGGTGGCGGAAGGCATCGTCTATGGTGCGCTCGAAATCATTGAGGGGAAGACCAAGCAGAATCCAATTTCGGTTTTCGAGCAGGCGCTTGACAATGTCATGCCCTCTATCGAGGTGCGCTCGCGTCGCGTCGGCGGCGCCACCTACCAGGTACCGGTTGAGGTACGCACGACACGGCGCCAAGCGCTCGGCATTCGCTGGATCATCTCGGCGGCGCGCGAGCGCAACGAGAAAACGATGACCGAGCGGCTTTCGGCGGAGTTGCTCGATGCCTCAAACAGCCGGGGGAACGCCGTCAAGAAGCGCGAGGACACTCACCGGATGGCCGAGGCCAACCGGGCATTTTCGCACTATCGCTGGTGAACACGGCGAGGACACCGGACAGAGACTCGCATGCCCCGCACTCATCCCATCGAGGACTATCGCAACTTCGGCATCATGGCCCACATCGATGCCGGAAAGACGACGACGACCGAGCGTATCCTCTATTACACCGGTAAGAGCCACAAAATCGGCGAGGTGCATGACGGCGCCGCCACCATGGACTTCATGGAGCAGGAGCAGGAGCGCGGCATCACCATCACCTCCGCGGCTACGACGGCTATCTGGAACAAGAAGCGGCTCAACATCATCGATACGCCCGGGCATGTCGACTTCACCATCGAGGTTGAGCGGAGCCTGCGCGTGCTCGATGGCGCGGTCTGCGTGCTCGACAGCAATCAGGGGGTCGAGCCGCAGACCGAGACGGTTTGGCGGCAAGGCGATAAATACAGGGTGCCGCGCATCGTCTTCTGCAACAAGATGGACAAGATCGGCGCGGACTTCTTTCAGTGCCTGAAGGATATTGTCGAACGCCTCGGTGCCAAGCCGATCGCCATCCAGCTGCCGATCGGCGCTGAGCAGCAATTCAAGGGTATCGTCGATCTCGTGCGTATGAAGGGCGTGGTCTGGGACGACGAATCGCTTGGCGCCAACTATCACGACGTCGACATTCCGGCTGATATGCTCGATCAGGCCAAGGAATATCGCGAGAAGATGATCGAGGCGGCGGTCGAGCTCGATGACGAGGCCATGACCGCCTACCTGGAAGGCAA
Organism: uncultured Alphaproteobacteria bacterium; assembly: GCA_963841105.1. Classification (GTDB taxonomy): domain Bacteria; phylum Pseudomonadota; class Alphaproteobacteria; order Rhizobiales; family Xanthobacteraceae; genus VAZQ01. The sequence goes on along the minus strand of CAWJCB010000009.1, from coordinate 257,276 downwards.
GGAGCCGGATGAGGTAACGCTCAAGCGCCTGATCCGCAAAGCGGTGCAGACCGCCGCGTTCTTCCCCGTTCTTGCCGGGTCGGCTTTCAAGAACAAAGGCGTTCAGCCACTCCTCGATGCGGTGGTTGACTACCTGCCTTCACCACTGGACGTGCCGCCGATAAAGGGGATTGACAGCAAGGGCAACGAGGTCGTGCGCAAGGCATCCGACAGCGAGCCGCTGGCGATGCTGGCTTTCAAGATCATGGATGACCCGTTCGTCGGAACCATCACCTTTTGCCGGATCTATTCGGGCCGGCTGGAAAGCGGCACGGGCGTAGTCAATTCGACCAAGGAACGTCGCGAGCGGATCGGCCGCATGCTGCTGATGCATGCAAATAATCGCGAGGACATCAAGGAAGCCTATGCCGGCGATATCGTCGCGCTCGCAGGCCTCAAGGATGTTCGCACCGGCGACACGCTATGCGATGCGCAGAAGCAGGTGATCCTGGAGAAGATGGAATTCCCGGAGCCGGTGATTGAGATCGCGATCGAGCCGAAATCCAAAGCCGACCAGGAAAAACTGGGGGTGGCTCTCGCCAAGCTGGTGGCGGAGGATCCCTCGTTTCGCGTGACGACAGATCAGGAGTCCGGGCAGACCATTCTCAAGGGAATGGGCGAGCTTCATCTCGACATCAAGGTCGATATCTTGAAGCGTACCTACAAAGTTGAGGCGAATATCGGCGCGCCGCAGGTCGCGTATCGCGAGAAGCTCTCCAGGGCAGTGACGGTCGATCATACCCACAAGAAGCAGACAGGGGGCTCCGGCCAGTTCGCGCGGGTGAAAATCGTAGCCGAGCCGCTGCTGCCGCCTGCGAGTGGCTTTGAATTCGAAAACGACATCGTCGGCGGAACAGTCCCCAAGGAATATATCCCTGGCGTCGAGAAGGGCCTCGAATCCGTGCTGGGATCCGGCGTGCTGGCCGGATTTCCGGTGGTCGATCTCAAGGTGACCCTTATCGACGGTGCCTACCACGACGTCGATTCCTCCGCGCTTGCGTTCGAAATCTGCGCACGGGCGGCGCTGCGGGAAGCGCTGCAGAAGGGTTCCCCAGTGCTGCTCGAGCCGATCATGAAGGTCGAGGTGGTCACGCCTGAGGAATATACCGGCTCGGTGATCGGCGACCTTAATTCGCGTCGCGGCCAGATCCACGGCCAGGACATGCGCGGCAATGCCAATGTGGTGAATGCCATGGTGCCGCTGGCCAACATGTTCGGCTACGTCAGCAATCTGCGGTCCATGTCGCAGGGTCGCGCCACGTTCACCATGCAATTCGACCATTACGAGCAGGTACCCTCGGCGGTGGCCGCCGAGATCCAGGCAAAGTTCGCCTGACACAACAGGTAGCGTTGAAGAGAGGACCGAAACGGAGAGTCCAATGGCCAAGCAGAAATTCGAGCGTACTAAACCGCATTGCAACGTCGGGACTATTGGTCACGTGGACCACGGCAAGACAACTCTCACCGCCGCGATGACGAAGGTGTCGGCTGACAAAGGTTGGACGCCGAACTTCGTCTCCTATGACCAGGTTGCAAAGGCGTCGGAAAGCCAGGGGCGCCGCGACCCGAGCAAGATTTTGACCATTGCCACCAGCCACGTCGAGTACTCGACCGCGAAGCGGCACTACGCGCATGTCGATTGCCCGGGTCACGCCGATTACGTGAAGAACATGATCACCGGCGCGGCGCAGATGGATGGCGCCATTCTGGTCGTGTCGGCCGCGGACGGGCCGATGCCGCAGACTCGCGAGCACATCCTGCTCGCGCGTCAGGTCGGCGTTCCCTACATCGTCGTCTTTCTCAACAAGGTGGACGTGGTGGACGATCCGGAGCTGCTCGACCTCGTCGAGCTCGAAGTCCGCGAGCTGCTGACCAAATACCAGTTTCCGGGGGACAAGGCTCCCGTCATTCGTGGTGCGGCGATCAAGGCGCTCAACGGCGAGAAGGGCGAAATGGCCGATGAGGCAATCCTCAAGCTCTACGAGGCGCTGGACACCTTCGTGCCGCTGCCGGAGCGTCCGATTGACCAACCTTTCCTGATGCCGATCGAAGACGTGTTCTCGATCTCCGGCCGCGGAACGGTGGTCACCGGCCGCATCGAGCGCGGCAAGATCAAGGTCGGCGAGGAAGTGGAGATCGTTGGCCTTCGCGATACTCAGAAGTCGGTCGTCACTGGAGTGGAGATGTTCCGCAAGCTTCTCGATGAGGGCGTGGCGGGCGACAATGTCGGCTGCCTGTTGCGCGGCATCGACAAGGACGCCGTCGAGCGCGGGCAGGTGCTATGCAAGCCAGGCTCGGTGAAGCCGCACAAGAAGTTCAAGGCCGAGGCCTACATCCTGACCAAGGAAGAGGGTGGCCGGCACACGCCCTTCTTCAACAATTATCGTCCGCAGTTCTACTTCCGCACCACCGACGTGACCGGACAATGCACGCTCCCGGCAGGCACGGAGATGATCATGCCGGGCGACAACGCGACCATGGATGTGGAGCTCATTACGCCAATTGCCATGGAGGAGAAGCAGCGCTTCGCCATCCGCGAGGGCGGCAAGACGGTAGGCGCAGGCGTCGTGGTGTCCATCACGGAGTGATGGACGAAGAAGACAGACACAGGATGGAGGACAGATGACACGCAGATAGAAAGCTCAGGGAGCGGACCGATCCGTTCTCTGTCGTCTGTCGTCCGTTGTCTGATGCAGCATGAACGGTCAAAACATCCGTATTCGGCTCAAGGCGTTCGATCATCGTATTCTCAATTCGTCGACGCGCGAGATCGTAGCGACTGCCAAGCGCACGGGTGCGCAGGTACGCGGGCCGATACCACTGCCGACGAGGATCGAGAAATTCACGGTGAATCGTTCGCCGCATATCGACAAGAAGAGCCGGGAGCAGTTTGAGATGCGCACTCACAAGCGACTGCTCGATATCGTCGATCCCACTCCACAAACCGTGGACGCGCTGATGAAGCTTGACTTGGCCGCCGGGGTCGACGTCGAGATCAAGCTCTGAGCGAGGGGCGTTAGTTAAGAGCAGCATTGCAGGATCACGAGCATGCGTTCCGGAGTGATTGCACAGAAAGTCGGGATGACCCGTGTGTTTACGGACGCTGGCGAGCACGTCCCGGTGACGGTGCTGCGTCTTGCCAATTGTCAGGTGATCGCCCACCGCAGCAAGGACAAGAACGGCTATGTTGCGCTCCAGCTTGGCTCCGGCGCGCGCAAGCCCAATCGGTTGAACAAGGCTCAGCGCGGTCATTTCGCCGTGGCGAAGGTCGAGCCCAAGTGGAAGGTGGCTGAATTTCGCGTTGCAGAGGGCGACCTCATCCCGGTCGGAGCCGAGATCACCGCGGATCATTTTCTGGTCGGACAATTCGTCGATGTGACCGGAACTTCCATCGGCAAGGGCTTTGCAGGTCCGATGAAACGCTGGAACTTTGCCGGTTTGCGCGCCTCCCATGGCGTCTCCATCTCGCACCGTTCGCACGGATCGACTGGCGGTCGTCAGGACCCAGGCAAAACCTTTAAGAACAAGAAGATGGCGGGTCATCTGGGGGTCGAGCGCGTGACCACGCTCAATCTGAAAGTGGTGCAGACCGATGTTGAGCGTGGGCTGATCCTGGTCGAAGGGGCGGTGCCCGGCAACAAAGGCGGTTGGATCACTTTGCGGGATGCCGTGAAGAAGAAGTTGCCGGACGGAGCTCCAAAGCCCGGCAAGTTCCGCCTGCCCGAAGTCTCCGCTGCGACGACTGGCCAGCCTGAAGGCGTCACCCCAACTGCACAGGAGGGCGCCTGACATGGAGCTCAAGATCCTGACCCTTGATGGTGAGGAGGCTGGCACCGTCGATCTGCCGGATGCGATATTCGGCCTGGAGCCGCGCGCCGACATCCTGCACCGCTGCGTACGCTGGCAGCTTGCCAAGCGCCAGAGCGGGACCCACGACGTCAAGAACCGAGCCGAAATTAATCGCACCGGCAAGAAGATGTACAGGCAGAAGGGGACGGGCTCGGCGCGGCACGGTCCGGCAAAGGTCAATCTTTTCCGTGGCGGCGGCCGTTCGTTTGGTCCGACACCGCGCAGCCATGCGATTGGCCTTCCAAAGAAGGTGCGTCTCCTCGCCCTCAAGCACGCCTTGTCGGCGAAGGCGCGCGACGGCGAAATCATTCTGTTGGAGAAGGTCAGCGCGAAAGACACAAAGACGAAAGCTCTGCGGGCAAACCTGACGAAGCTCGGGCTCACCAATGCGCTGATCATCGATGGCGCAGAGCTCGACGGGAGCTTCGCGCTTGCTGCGCGCAACGTCAGGAACATCGACGTGCTGCCGGTGCACGGTATCAACGTCTACGACATTTTGCGGCGCCGCGTGCTGGTGTTGACCAGGACAGCGCTGGAAGCGCTGGAGGCACGGCTGTCATGAGCACGACTGATCCGCGCCATTACGACATCATCCTGTCGCCCGTGATCACCGAAAAGGCGACGATCGCCTCGGAGCACAATCAGGTGATGTTCAAAGTCGCAAGGCACGCGACCAAGCCGCAGATCAAGGAAGCGGTGGAGAAGCTTTTCGACGTGAAGGTGAAGGCCGTAAACACCAACTTGCGCAAAGGCAAGGTCAAGGCATTCAAGGGCACCGTTGGAGAGCAGTCGGAGGTCAAACGCGCCGTCGTGACTCTGGAGGAGGGTCACCGGATCGATGTGACCACGGGCCTGTAAGGAAGCGGCGCAATGGCACTCAAATCCTACAACCCAGTCACGCCGAGCCAGCGTCAGCTCGTCCTGGTCGATCGTTCCGGGCTTTATCGCGGAGCGCCGGTGAAGGCGCTCACCGAGGGCAAGAGCTCGAGCGGCGGCCGAAACAACAACGGTCGCATCACCGTGCGCTTTCGCGGCGGCGGCCACAAGAAGACCTACCGCAAGATCGATTTCAGGCGGCGCAAATTCGATGTGCCCGCGAAAGTCGAGCGCATCGAATATGATCCCAATCGCACCAGCTTCATTGCGCTGATCAAGTACGAGGATGGCGAGCTTGCTTACATCCTGGCGCCGCAACGGCTGGCGCCGGGGGACACCGTGGTCTCGGGTGAGCACGTCGATGTGAAGCCCGGAAACGCCATGCCGGCGGGCAACATCCCCATTGGCACCATTGTGCACAACATCGAGATGAAGATCGGCAAGGGCGGCCAGGTTGCGCGCTCGGCGGGGACTTATGCCCAAATCGTCGGTCGCGACGGCGAGTATGTGATTCTGCGTCTTAATTCCGCCGAGCAGCGGCTGGTGCATGGACGTTGCATGGCCAGCATCGGCGCCGTCTCCAACCCTGACAACATGAACATCTCGATTGGCAAAGCCGGTCGCAAGCGCTGGATGGGACGCATGCCGCACAATCGCGGCGTCTCGATGAATCCCATTGACCATCCCCATGGCGGGGGGGAGGGGCGCACCTCGGGTGGCCGGCATCCGGTCACACCCTGGGGATTCCCGACGAAGGGAAAGAAGAACTCGTAAAAACAAATCCACCACCAAGTTCATCATCGCGAGCCGCCACGTGCGGAAGAAGAAATAATCGAGGCGGACAGCATGACACGTTCGATTTGGAAGGGTCCTTTCGTGGATGGATATCTGCTCAAGAAGGCGGAAGCATCCCGTGCCTCGGGGCGTCACGAAATGATCCGCATCTGGAGCCGGCGCTCGACCATACTGCCGCAATTCGTGGGCCTGACGTTCGGTGTGTACAACGGCCAGAAGCACATTCCCGTGCTCGTCACTGAAGAGATGGTAGGTCACAAGTTTGGGGAATTCGCGCCGACACGCGTATTCTACGGCCATTCCTCTGATCGCAAAGCGAAGCGAACCGCCGGCCCTGTCGCGCCGCCCGCACCTTCGGGCGCCGCTGCCGGCGGCAGTGCCACGTAAGGAGACCGGAAGATGGGCAAGACGGCGCGCGAACGTGTCCTTGCTGACAACGAGGCGAAGGCAGTTGCTCGCATGCTGCGCGGAAGCCCGCAAAAGCTCAATCTGCTGGCGCAACTCATTCGCGGCAAGAAGGTCGCAGCGGCGCTCGCCGATCTGGAATTTTCGCGCAAGCGCATGGCGCGCGATGTTCGCAAATGCCTGGAATTGGCGATCGCCAATGCCGAGAACAATCACGATCTCGATGTCGATGAGCTCGTCGTCGCGCAGGCTCACGTCGGAAAGGCGCTCGTGATGAAACGTTTCCATCCGCGCGGTCGTGGCCGCATGGGAAAGATTTTAAAGCCCTTCGCGAACCTGACTATCGTGGTGCGCGAAGGCCAAGCAGCAGCGTCGTGAGAGCGGCGCGCGAGGAGTAGAGATGGGTCAAAAGGTCAATCCGGTCGGCTTGCGGCTCGGCATCAACCGCACCTGGGATTCGCGCTGGTACTCCGGCAAGAACGAATACGGGCAGTTGCTGCACGAGGACATGAAAATCCGCAAGGAGCTGATGAAGGACCTCAAGCAGGCCGCGGTTTCCAAGATCGTCATCGAGCGGCCGCACAAAAAGTGCCGCGTCACGGTTCAGTCGGCTCGACCAGGCGTCGTCATCGGAAAAAAAGGAGCCGACATCGAGAAGCTGCGCCGGAAGGTCGCTAACCTGACAAAATCGGACGTGGTGATCAATATCGTGGAGATACGCAAGCCAGAGCTCGATGCGCAGCTGGTTGCCGAATCCATCGCGCAGCAGTTGGAGCGGCGGGTGGCGTTTCGCCGCGCCATGAAGCGGGCGGTGCAATCGGCGATGCGGCTTGGTGCGGGGGGGATTCGCATCAATTGCTCCGGCCGTCTCGGCGGTGCCGAGATTGCGCGAATGGAATGGTATCGCGAAGGGCGCGTACCGCTGCATACGTTGCGTGCCGACGTGGATTACGGAGTTGCGACGGCGTTCACGACCTACGGCACCTGCGGCGTGAAGGTTTGGATCTTCAAGGGCGAGATCATGGAGCACGACCCGATGGCGCAGGACAAGAAACTCGCCGAAGGCGAGGCGGGTCGGCCGCGCCGCGACGCCGCGTGATGGCTCTCGTCAAAGGCTAAGAAGGCAACACGCCATGCTGCAACCGATGCGTACCAAATTTCGCAAGGCGCACAAAGGCCGCATCAAGGGAATTGCGACCTCGGGCGTCGCGCTTGCGTTTGGGCAGTTCGGACTAAAGGCGCTTGAACCGGAGCGCGTGACCGCCCGCCAGATCGAGGCGGCACGCCGCGCTCTTACACGTCATATGAAGCGGGCAGGACGCGTCTGGATCCGCATTTATCCGGATGTCCCGGTATCGAAAAAACCGCTCGAAGTGCGCATGGGCTCCGGCAAGGGCGCGCCGGAATTCTGGGTCGCTCGTGTCAAGCCGGGCCGCGTTCTGTTTGAGATCGACGGGGTGACCGAGGCGCTTGCGCGCGAGGCTCTCAGTCTTGCAGCGGCCAAGCTGCCGATCAAGACGCGCTTTATCGAACGCATCGCGGAGTAGCTGGGAGTCGACAATGAAACCTGGTGATCTCCGCTCCATGACCGTCGATCAGCTCGACGATGAGGTGCTCAAGCTCAAGAAAGAGCGGTTCAATCTGCGCTTTCAGCGCGCCACCGGCCAGCTGGAGAACACCGCGCGCGTGCGGCAGGTTCGCCGCGATATCGCCCGCAGCAAGACGATTGCCGCCCAAAAGCGCGCTGGAGAGCCGGGGCGCGCGACCGCAAAGCCAAGCCGGAGTAGTTGAGAAATGCCGAAGCGCACGCTGCAAGGCGTCGTCGTCAGCGACAAGCAGGATAAGACCGTGGTGGTGCGCGTGGAGCGCCGGTTCACCCATCCGGTCATGAAGAAGACGGTGCGGCGCACCAAAAAATACTATGCCCACGATGCGGGCAACGCGCACCACGTCGGAGACATGGTCTGGATCGAGGAGCGCCGTCCGATCTCCAAGCTTAAACGCTGGGAAGTGGTCCAGGGTGAGAAGAAGAAGGCCATGTGAGCGCGACGCGAGAGCGAAGCGGTGAGGATAGCGTCATGATTCAGATGCAGACCAATCTCGATGTCGCGGACAATTCCGGCGCGCGCCGTGTCATGTGCATCAAGGTGCTGGGCGGATCGAAGCGCAAATACGCCACTATCGGTGATGTGATCGTCGTCTCGGTGAAGGAAGCCATTCCCCGCGGACGGGTGAAAAAGGGCGAGGTCATGAAGGCGGTGGTGGTGCGCATCTCAAAGGATATCAAGCGCCCTGATGGTTCCATCATCCGGTTCGACCGCAACGCGGCGGTTCTCATCAATCCGCAGATGGAGCCGGTCGGCACGCGCATATTCGGACCCGTCCCGCGTGAGCTGCGTGCGAAAAACCATATGAAGATCATTTCGCTGGCGCCGGAGGTGCTGTGATGGCGGCAAAGATCCGCAAGGGCGACAAGGTGATCGTGATGGCCGGACGCGACAAGGGCCGCACCGGCGAAGTGATCGAGGTTCGCGTGGCGCATGACCGTGCCGTCGTGCGCGGCGTCAACATGGTCAAGCGCCACCAGAAGCAGACACCGCAGCAGGAGGGCGGACGAATCTCGAAAGAGGCGGCGGTGCACCTGTCCAATCTCGCCCTCGCCGATCCCAAAGACGGCAAGCCGACGCGGGTGGGATTCAAGTTCGTTGGCGACGGTGAGCAGCGGCGCAAGGTGCGATTTGCCAAGCGCTCGGGAGTTGAGATCGATGGCTGACGCCGACAAGAAGAGCAAGCCGAAATCCGAGAAAGCCGGCAAGCCGGGAAAACCAGAGAAACCGGACAAGGTCGCGCGGCCACCAAAGAGCGAGAAGACGCAAGCGGCGGCAAAGGCGCAAAAGTCCGGCAAGGCTGAGCGGGCGCCGGACGAGCGCGCAGAGCAGGGCGCCCCGCCGCCACCATCGCAAGAGCGTGTCACGCCGCGTTTGCGGGTCTATTTCGACGAAGTCATTCGCCAGAAACTCTCCGAGCAGTTCGGATACAAAAGCCGGCTTGAAGTGCCGGTGATCGAGAAGATTGTCGTCAATATGGGCATCGGAGAGGGCGTCAGTGATCGCAAGAAGGTGGAAGCGGCCGCTAATGATCTTGGACTGATCGCCGGCCAAAGGGCGGTGATCACCAAGGCGAGGAAGTCGATTGCGACCTTCAAGGTGCGTGACGGCCAGGCCATCGGCTGCAAGGTGACGCTGCGCAAGACTCGCATGTACGAGTTCATGGACCGGCTGGTCAATATCGCGCTGCCGCGCGTGCGTGACTTCCGTGGTCTGTCACCTAAGAGTTTCGACGGCGGAGGAAACTATACCCTCGGCATCAAGGAACACATCATCTTCCCCGAGATCGACTACGATAAGGCAGCCGATATTTGGGGAATGGACATCACCGTATGCACCAGCGCCAAATCGGACAATGAAGCGCGCGCGCTGTTGACGGCGTTCAACTTCCCGTTCCGGCAGTAAGGGCATCCGCAAGCGCGGAAGGCCAGGAGATATTGATGGCGAAGAAGAGCTCAATCGAGAAGAACAACAGGCGGCGACGGCTGAGCAAGAGATATTCCGGCCGGCGCTCTCGGCTGCGAGCAATCGCGCGCGACAAGAGCAAGCCGATGGAAGAACGCTTCGCAGCGACGCTCAAGCTCGCGGAGCTGCCGCGCAATTCGTCGGAGACCCGTGTCCGTAATCGATGCGAAATGTCAGGCCGGCCGCGCGGCTACTATCGCAAGCACAAGCTGTCGCGGATCGCGTTGCGGGAGCTTGGCTCTAAAGGATTGATCCCTGGTCTCGTCAAGTCGAGCTGGTAGGGAGGATCGAGCAAATGGCGATGAATGATCCGCTCGGTGACATGATCGCGCGCATTCACAACGCGCAAATGCGCAATAAGCCCAAGGTCTCCACGCCTGCGTCGCGGCTGCGGCTGAGCGTGCTCGATGTGCTCAAGACGGAAGGGTTCATCCGCGGCTATGCATCGGTGGAGCATTCAAACGGCCGCAAGGAACTCGAGATCGAGCTGAAATATTTCGATGGCGAACCGGTGATTCGCGAGAATCTCGCGCGTGTCGAAGCCAGGCCGGCGGGTTTATGCGTCTGTGAGGGCCTTGCCGCGCGTCAATAACGGACTGGGTGTTGCGATCCTTTCGACTCCGAAAGGGGTGATGGCGGACCATGACGCCCGCGACAAGAACGTTGGCGGAGAAATTCTCTGCACTGTTTTCTGAACGGAACCAAATCATGTCACGTGTCGGAAAAAAGCCTGTTGCAATCCCCTCCGGCGTCACCGCGAGCGTGAACGGTCAGATCGTCAAGGTGAAAGGGCCGAAAGGCATGCTTGATGTTGCGCTGCATGGGGATGTGGCTGCAAAGGTCGAGGGCAATGAAATCAGGGTCGACCCGCGCACCGATACGAAGCGCGCCCGTGCAATGTGGGGAACCTACCGCGCGCTGCTCGCGAACGTGATGACCGGCGTCACCAAGGGCTTCGAGCGGCGATTGGAGATCACTGGCGTAGGATATCGTGCCGCGGTGCAGGGGAAAAACCTGCAGCTCCAACTCGGATACAGCCACGATATCAGCTATTCCATCCCGGAGGGTATCACGATAGCCACGCCAAGACCGACGGAAGTCGTGGTGAGCGGTATCGACGGTCAGAAGGTTGGCCATGTGGCCGCCGTCATCCGCTCCTTCCGCAAGCCCGAGCCGTACAAAGGCAAGGGCGTCAAATACGCCGGCGAATACATCTTCCGCAAGGAAGGCAAGAAGAAGTAGAGAAGAAATAGCGAGGAACATGCCATGGCCACAGTCGCTGATCGCACAGAGCGACGGACGGCGAAGGTGCGGCGCAATGTGCGCCGTGCCGCTGGTCAGCGCGCCCGCCTGTCGGTATTCCGCTCGTCGAAGCACATTTACGCGCAGATCATCGATGACTCCAAGGGCGAGACAGTTGCATGTGCATCGTCCCTTGAAAAAGACATGCGCTCGGCACTCAAGACCGGCGCGAATGTGGAGGCGGCCAAGGCGGTCGGAAAGCTGGTTGCGCAGCGTGCCGCATCGAAAGGCATTACCCAGGTGGTCTTCGATCGCGGCGGCTACCTTTATCATGGTCGCGTAAAAGCACTGGCCGATGCCGCCCGCGAGAGTGGCCTGAGTTTCTGACGACGGACGACAGACGGCAGAGACGGATTGAGCATAGAAGATGTGGTTGAACAACCTTGGCAATCTTTCCGTCGTCTGTCCTCTGTTTTCTGTCCTCCAATGAAGGAAGAACAATATGGCACGTGAACCGCGCGAACGCCGGGATCGGGAAGAGCGCGACAGCGAATTCACCGACAAGCTGGTCCATATAAATCGCGTGGCCAAGGTGGTGAAGGGAGGGCGCCGCTTTGGTTTTGCCGCACTTGTCGTCGTCGGGGACGAGAAGGGCCGGGTCGGGTTTGGCCACGGCAAGGCCCGGGAAGTTCCAGAAGCGATACGCAAGGCGACCGACGCTGCAAAGCGTGGTCTCATCCGCGTCCCACTGCGCGAAGGCCGGACGCTGCACCATGACGTCGCCGGTCGTCACGGTGCCGGCCGTGTATTCCTGCGAGCCGCCCCTCCGGGCACCGGGATCATTGCCGGCGGCCCAATGCGCGCGGTCTTCGAGACGCTCGGGATGCAGGATGTCGTCGCGAAATCCCTTGGCTCCTCCAATCCGTATAACATGGTGAGGGCGACCTTCGACGCGCTCAAGCGCCAGGACTCGCCCCGCTCGGTTGCTTCACGGCGCAACATTAAAGTCTCAACTTTGCAGGCGCGGCGGCGTGAGCCGGGAGAGAGCGAACAGGTGGCCGATCATGCGCAAGACGGATAAACTCATAAAGATCGAGCAAACTGGGAGCCCGATCCGGCGGCATCACTCTCAGCGAGAGACCCTCATCGGGCTCGGCCTCAACCGCATAAGGCGGGTTACGGAAGTGCCCGACACGCCGGAAATCCGCGGCATGCTGTCCAAGGTCAAGCACCTCATTCGAATCGTAGAGGCGAAGTAGCATTTGGACGGGGTGCAACCGGGGCGTGGACCTGCCAAGACGGACAGCAACGAGCAGAGCGAGTACGCACGATGAAGCTTCACCAACTGGCTGACCGCGATGGAGCGCGCAAGAAGCGCATGCGCATGGGGCGAGGAATCGGCTCCGGTATGGGCAAGACCGGCGGCCGCGGCGGCAAGGGCCAGACCGCCAGGTCGGGCGTGCGCATCAAGGGCTTTGAGGGCGGCCAGATGCCCCTGCATCGGCGGCTGCCGAAGCGCGGCTTCAAGAACACGGCGTTCGCCCGCAAGCTCAATGAGGTGAATCTCGATAAGATCCAGGCGGCAATTGCGGCCGGAAAGCTCGATATCGCGACTACGGTGGATGTTGAGGCTTTGGTGAAGGCTGGTGTGCTGAGGCGGCCGAAAGACGGCGTTCGCCTGCTCGGTTCCGGCAAGATTACGAGCAAGGTCGCATTCTCGGTGTGGGGAGCCTCGAAATCGGCGGTCGCGGCGGTGCAGCAGGCAGGCGGCTCCGTCATTCTTCTGGCGCCGAAGCCGCAGACGAGTGAACAGGCCGCTGGATAGCTATATCATTCCGGGCGCCGCAACCGGAGCTTCCTTCATGGTATCAGCAGCAGAGCAACTTGCCGCCAATCTAAATTTCTCGGCGCTCGCCAAGGCCGAGGAGCTCAAGAAGCGCATCTGGTTCACCCTGGGTGCGCTCCTGGTATACCGGTTCGGCACCTACATCCCGCTGCCCGGCATTGATCCCTCTGCGTGGGATCAGATTTTCCGGTCGCAGGCGGGCGGCATCCTGGGCATGTTCAACATGTTCTCCGGCGGCGGCATCCACCGGATGGCGATCTTCGCGTTGAACATCATGCCGTACATCTCCGCCTCCATCATCATCCAGCTGATGACGACGGTGTCTCCCACCCTCGAGCAGCTCAAGAAGGAGGGAGAGCAGGGCCGCAAGGTCATAAATCAATATACGCGCTACCTCACGGTGCTGCTGGCCGCGTTTCAGTCGTACGGTATTGCCGTCGGCCTCGAAGGCGCCGGCAATGTCGTGAGTGATCCCGGCTGGTTCTTCCGCATCGCCACCGCGGTGACGCTGACCGGCGGCACCATGTTTTTGATGTGGCTTGGCGAGCAGATCACCTCGCGAGGGATCGGCAACGGCATCTCGCTCATCATACTTTCGGGCATCGTGGCCGAATTACCTTCCGCTATCGCCGGAACGCTGGAACTGGGCCGGCAAGGCGCGCTGTCAACGGGCCTCATCCTGGTGATCCTGGTCATGGCGGTAGCGGTGATCGCCTTCATCGTCTTCATGGAGCGCGCGCAGCGCCGGCTGCTGATTCAATATCCCAAGCGGCAGGTCGGCAATCGCATGTTCGAGGGGCAGTCCTCGCATCTTCCTCTCAAGCTCAATACGTCCGGCGTGATCCCGCCGATCTTTGCCTCTTCGTTGCTGTTGCTGCCGACGACCGTTGCAAACTTCAACGCGGGGCAGGGGCCTGAATGGTTCGTTGCCATTACGACGCAACTTGGCCATGGACGTCCTCTTTTTCTCATCCTCTACGTCGTTCTCATTATCTTCTTCGCCTTTTTCTATACCGCAATCGTGTTCAATCCGACAGAGACTGCCGATAACCTGAAGAAGCATGGCGGATTTATTCCTGGCATCCGCCCGGGTGAACGCACGGCGGAATACATCGATTACGTGCTCTCGCGCATCACCGTGATCGGCGCCGCTTACCTGGCGGTGGTCTGCATCCTGCCGGAGATTTTGATTTCCTACGCGTCAGTGCCGTTTTATTTCGGTGGCACCTCGCTGCTCATCGTCGTGAGCGTCACAATGGATACGGTGGCGCAGATCCAAGGCTACTTACTTGCGCATCAATACGAGGGTTTGATCAAAAGGTCCAAGCTGCGGGGGCGGCGGAGATGAGATTGATATTGCTTGGCCCTCCCGGCGCCGGCAAAGGTACGCAGGCTCAGCATCTCGTCGCCAAGTACGGGTTGGTGCAGCTGTCAACGGGCGACATGCTGCGGGCGGCGGTCAAGGCGGGCACTCCAGTCGGGGTGCGGACGCGCGACCTCATGGCCCGCGGCGAGCTTGTGCCCGATGATGTTGTCGTGGCCCTCGTTTCCGCCCGTATCGATGAGGCGGACGCACGCAACGGCTTCATTCTCGATGGCTTTCCGCGGACGGTGCCGCAGGCGCGTGCGCTGGACCGCATGCTCAAGGAAAAAGGGTTGAAGCTCGACGCGGTTATCGAGTTGAGCGTTGACGAACAAATCCTGCTCGATCGAATCGGCAAGCGGATCGCCGAGACCAAGGCACGCGGCGAGCCATTGCGACCCGATGATGATCCCGATGTTCTGCGGCGGCAACTCGTTGCATATCGTGAGCAGACCGCGCCACTGATCGCCTACTATGAGCTTGAAAGCTTGCTGCGGCAGGTTGACGGGATGGCGCCTGTGGCTCAGGTCACTGGCGCTATCAAGGATGCGCTGGAGCAAGCCCGTGCGGAAAGGTCTGTCAACGCCGCGGCGAATGCCGGGCCGCGGAGCGCCGGTAAGCGCGCCCCCAGGACGCCGCCGGCCAAGTCTTCTGTTTCACCGAATCCGCCCGTAAGGTCGTCAAAGTAAAGGCAAAAAGGCGCTTCCTCCGACGGCCGCCCGTTTGGGTCAAGGCGGGCCTTCTCCGCAAAAAAGCAATCGCCAGCAGAGGTTGACGAAACGAGGTTGAATCCCCTAATAACCTGCATCCAGATCGAGTCTTGACCGATACCGCGCCTCAGCGAACCGGGGAGGGTGTCGTGTTATCGCTTGCGTTGCCTGATCATGGAATTTGCCACCGGCTACATTAAATGAGCCGGCAAGGGAGTAGAGAGCCGTGGCCCGCATCGCCGGCGTAAATATCCCGACCAACAAGCGCGTCGTCATTGCACTGCAGTACATCCATGGGATCGGGCCGAAAAAGGCCAGTGAAATCATGGGAAAGGTCAATATTCCTAATGAGCGTCGGGTATCTCAACTGACCGATCAGGAGGTTCTTCACATTCGCGAGGTGATCGATCGGGACTATATGGTGGAGGGCGACCTGCGGCGCGATGTCGCCATGAATATCAAGCGTTTAATGGACCTTGGTTGCTACCGTGGGTTGCGACATCGGCGCGGCTTGCCTGTTCGCGGGCAGCGCACTCATACCAATGCCCGCACGCGCAAGGGTCCGGCCAAGCCGATTGCGGGCAAGAAGAAGTAGACGGGTCGGAAAAGACGAAAGCCGCGCTGGAGCCGGCGCAAGCTTCGCCCATTACAGTAAGTTCAGCGGTAACGCGGCGGCCGCAAAGCCGCGCCTTTAGAGGATTGAGAATGGGGAAAGAACCCGGCCGCGTCCGCCGACGCGAACGCAAGAATATCGCTTCCGGAGTCGCGCATGTGAACGCGACCTTCAACAACACGATGATCACCATTACTGACGCACAAGGAAACACTATCGCCTGGTCGTCTGCCGGGACCATGGGCTTCAAGGGATCGAGAAAATCGACGCCCTATGCAGCGCAGGTCGCGGCCGAGGACGCCGCCAAGAAGGCCCAGGAGCACGGCATGCGAACTCTCGAAGTGGAGGTCGCAGGTCCGGGGTCCGGGCGTGAATCGGCGCTGCGGTCGCTCCAGTCGGCCGGGTTCACTATAACGTCCATCCGCGACGTCACGCCAATTCCCCATAACGGCTGCCGTCCACGCAAGAGGCGCCGAGTATGACAGACGATATCCTTATCCGGCGGGCTTCAGAGGAGTCCGTCGCCGCCAGAAATTCCCACGGGGCGGAGTGGGGTGTGCGGGCCGCCGCCGCGCCGCGCAATGCGATGGGTGCCAATGTGACCATTCAGAAGAACTGGCAGGAACTGATCCGACCGAACAAGCTACAGGTGAGCGCGGGCACCAACTCAAAAAAAGAAGCGACCGTCATTGCCGAGCCGCTGGAAAGGGGGTTTGGCGTCACGCTGGGAAATGCGCTGCGACGCATTTTATTGTCGTCGCTGCAAGGTGCCGCGGTGCAATCGGTTCACATTGACGGCGTGTTGCATGAGTTCTCGTCGATTCCAGGCGTTCGCGAGGACGTGACTGACATGGTCCTCAACATCAAGGACATCGCGATCAAGATGCAGGGCGATGGGCCCAAACGCATGGTGGTCAAGAAGCAGGGCCCCGGCTCCGTCACAGCCGGCGACATCCAGACTGTCGGCGATATCGTAATCCTGAACCCGGATTTGGTGCTATGCACGTTGGACGAAGGCGCCGAGATTCGCATGGAGTTCACGGTCAACACCGGTAAAGGTTATGTGCCAACCGAGCGTAACCGGCCGGAAGATGCACCCATCGGCCTTATTCCCATCGACAGCCTCTATTCGCCGGTGCGCAAGGTTTCATATCGCGTGGAGAATACCCGAGAGGGTCAGATCCTCGACTATGACAAGCTGACCATGCACATCGAGACCAATGGCGCTCTGAGCCCTGAGGACGCCGTGGCCTATGCCGCGCGCATCCTACAGGATCAGCTTAATGTATTTGTCAACTTCGAGGAGCCGCGAAAGGAGGTGGTGGCCGAGGCCATCCCCGATCTCGCCTTCAATCCAGCATTCCTCAAGAAAGTGGACGAGCTCGAATTGTCGGTGCGCTCAGCCAACTGTCTCAAGAACGACAATATCGTTTATATCGGCGATCTCGTGCAAAAGAGCGAGGCCGAGATGCTGCGCACCCCAAATTTTGGACGAAAATCGCTTAACGAGATCAAGGAAGTGCTTGCTCAAATGGGCCTTCATCTTGGCATGGAAGTGCCAGGCTGGCCGCCCGACAATATCGACGAGCTCGCCAAGCGTTTCGAGGATCACTACTAAGCAGGAATCAGTCATCAGGGATCAGGGATCAGGACGACCTGATACCTGATACCTGATCCCTGTCTCCGAAGGAGACGCGCAAATGCGCCACGGTCACGCCCATCGCAAGCTCAATCGCAAATCTGAGCACCGCCGCGCGATGTTTGCGAACATGGCCGCCGCGCTGATCAAGCACGAGCAGATCGTGACCACTTTGCCGAAGGCGAAGGACCTTCGTCCCATTGTCGAAAGGCTTGTCACGCTTGGGAAGCGTGGAGATCTGCACGCGCGCCGGCAGGCAATTGCCCAGATCCGCGATGTGCCCATGGTGAAGAAGCTGTTCGATGTGCTCGGCCCCCGCTACAAGGAACGCAAGGGCGGCTATACCCGTGTTCTCAAGGCCGGCTTTCGTTACGGCGATTGTGCTCCTGTTGCCGTGATTGAATTCGTCGATCGCGACGTCAATGCGAAGGGCGTCGATTCCGGGCCGACGGCGCCCAAGGCGGGCGAGGCGGCGCAAGCGACCGCAGCGGCATAAGCGCCTCGCCGCTCTCCCCAAAACCGGCCTTTTCGTAGTCTTGATTGAGCCAATGGCTGCGCGAAGCGCGGCCCGATGACAGGCTTCGCGAAACGCGCTGGTCGCGCATCCGGGCTACCGAACCCGCTGCGCCGGTGGCTGCCCTTCTAATGCTAAGTTGCCGGGCCTATATTCCGGCGGCTTCAAATCCCGGATTCGCCATGGCTCAGCCGCTTTCGCTCGCCGCTGTCGTTTTTATTGCTCTTACGGTAATCCCACTTAATGCTTCCGGTCAGGAACGCCGGGTACCATCTTCGCCAAATGAGGTGAGGCTGTCCTATGCGCCCGTGGTGCAGCGCGTCGCGCCCGCGGTGGTGAACGTCTACGCCGCCAAGATGGTGACGCTGCGCAATCCTCTTTTCGATGACCCTATTTTCCGGCGTTTCTTCGGAGTGCCCGGCGGTTCAGGTGAACGGGTGCAGAGCTCACTTGGCTCCGGCGTCCTGATCGACGCGGCTGGGCTGGTGGTGACGAACAATCACGTCATCGAAGGCGCCGATCAGGTCAAGGTCTCGCTGTCGGACAAGAGGGAGTTCGAGGCGGAGATAGTGCTCAAGGATTCGCGCTCGGATCTCGCTGTCCTTCGCATCAAGTCGCATAACGAAAGCTTTCCTGCCCTGGAATTCGCCGATTCCGACGCTTTGCAAGTCGGCGATGTCGTGCTCGCAATCGGCAACCCGTTTGCGGTTGGACAAACGGTGACCCATGGCATCGTGTCGGCGGTGGCGCGCACCCAGGTCGGCATCACCGATTATCAGTTCTTCATCCAGACCGACGCCGCGATCAATCCCGGCAATTCCGGTGGCGCCCTTGTCGATTTGAGCGGTCGGCTCGTCGGGATCAATACGGCGATTTTCTCGCGGTCCGGCGGCTCGCAAGGCATCGGCTTCGCCATTCCGGCGAACATGGTGCGGGTCGTTGTCACCTCGGCGAGGAGTGGCGGCTCGATCGTCAAGCGGCCATGGCTCGGCGCGCGACTGCAGGCGGTCACTCCTGAGATCGCCGACGGTCTCGGTCTCAAGCGTCCGGCCGGCGCGTTGGTTGCGAGCGTCAGTCCATCCAGCCCGGCCGGGAGGGCTGGTCTCAAGACAAGCGATCTCATCGTCAGCATTGACGGACAGGTGATCGACGATCCTAACGCATTCGACTACCGGTTCGCCACCAAGCCGATCGGCGGCACTGCCCGGCTCGCAGTGATGCGCGCAGGCAAGGAGGTGGCCCTCAACGTTGCGCTCGAAGCTGCGCCCGATACTCCGCATGAGGAGATGGTCATCGCCTCCGCCTCCCCATTTCAGGGCGCCAAGATTGCTAATCTCTCTCCGGCGCTCGCGGACGACCTCCGGCTCGATCCCGGCGCGCAAGGCGTGGTGATCGTTGATGTCGCGAACGGCTCGCCGGCGCAGAGCCTCGGATTTCAGCGTGGCGATCTCGTGCTCTCGGTCAACAACGCTAAGATCGCGAAGACGCGTGACCTTGAGCGCATCAGCGGGCAAGGCAGTCGTCTCTGGCGCATCACAATTATCCGCGGCGGACAGCAGATGTCGGTGGAGCTGCGGGGGTGACAGCTCGCGCGCAGCGCGGGGGGCCCAGTCTGTTCAAGGCGGCAGGTCTCGAGCGCGATGCCCCGCGCCCGCTCGCCGACAAGCTGCGGCCTGGCAATCTCTCGGAGGTGGTCGGGCAAGACCACCTGCTCGGGCAGGACGGCGCTCTCACGCGACTGCTGGATACGCGTTCGCTTGGTTCTCTGATTTTCTGGGGCCCACCGGGCACCGGCAAAACAACCGCGGCTCGTCTCCTCGCCCAGGCGACCGACCTGCATTTCGAGCAGATCTCAGCCATTTTCTCCGGCGTTGCCGATCTCAAGAAAGTGTTTGATGCGGCGCGGCAGCGTCGTGAAAACGGGCAGGGGACGCTTCTGTTCGTTGACGAGATTCACCGGTTCAATCGCGCGCAGCAGGATTCCTTTCTCCCCGTCATGGAGGACGGCACGATCGTCCTTATCGGGGCCACAACCGAGAATCCTTCCTTCGAGCTGATCGCGCCGCTCCTTTCCCGCGCGCGGGTCCTGGTGTTCAGGCCGCTGGACGCATCGGCGCTGGAAAGATTGCTAAGCCGCGCCGAATTGATCGAAGGGCGGCAATTGCCGCTTAACGCGGAGGCGCGCCAGTCGCTCGTCCGCATGGCGGACGGCGATGGGCGCGCGGCCCTGACGCTGGCCGAGGAGGTTTGGCGCGCGGCGCGCGCCGGGGAGACCTTCGATGCGGCGAAGCTCCAGGACGTGGTGCAGCGTCGTGCTCCGATCTACGACAAGAAGCAGGATGGCCACTACAACCTGATCAGCGCCCTGCATAAATCGGTGCGCGGCTCCGACCCGGATGCGGCGCTGTACTATCTTTGCCGCATGCTCGATGCTGGCGAAGATCCGCTCTACATCGCCCGGCGCGTCGTGCGTATGGCGGTTGAGGACGTCGGCCTCGCCGATCCGAATGCACTGGTGATCTGCAACGCAGCCAAGGACGCCTACGATTTCCTGGGTTCACCCGAGGGTGAATTGGCAATCGCCCAGGCGGTGATTTACGTCGCCACCGCCCCGAAATCCAATGCTGCGTACAAGGCCTATGGCGCCGCCATGCGCAAGGCAAAGGAGGCGGGCTCGCTGCCGCCGCCAAAGCACATTCTCAATGCCCCGACAAAGCTCATGCGCGCCGAAGGCTACGGCGAAAATTATGATTACGATCACGATGCGCGCGATGCTTTTTCCGGTCAGGATTATTTTCCGGAGCAGCTCGGCCGGCAGAAATTCTATGATCCGCCCGAGCGCGGCTTCGAGCGAGAGATTGCGAAGCGGCTGGCGTATTGGGCCAAGCTGCGCACGGAGCGCAGCGGTCGGTGAAGGCGCCTGGCGCTAAGGTGGCGGCGGATTTGCAGCAGCGAGCAGGCCAGCGGCCGGCGCGGGCGCCGGTGGAGGCGTCCGGCGTGCAGAAGCTCATGGTCAGCGCCGACGAGACCGGGATGCGCGTCGACCGTTTTCTCGAAGCGCGCTTTCCCGGGCTCTCATTCTCCCACATCCAGCGGATCATCAGAAAAGGCGAGTTGCGGGTGAACGGCAGGCGCGCGCAGCCGAAGCAGCGGCTCGAGCTCGGCCAGGCCGTACGCGTTCCGCCATTGCGGCTCGAACAAGTAAAGCCGGCGACCGCCGGTTCCGGCACCGACGCGAAGACGCGCGAGTTTCTTGCCTCCATCACGCTGCACGAGGATGCCGACGTGTTGGCGCTGAACAAGCCCATGGGTTTGGCGGTGCAGGGCGGATCGGGCACGACGCGCCATCTCGACGGCATGCTGGAAGTGCTGCGTGATGCAAAAGGCCAGCGGCCCCGCCTGGTGCATCGACTGGACAAGGACACAGCCGGATGCCTGCTGGTCGCCAAGACACGTTTTGCAGCCTCGGCGCTCGCCAAGTCGTTCCGCTCGCGCTCCGCGAAGAAGGTCTATTGGGCGCTGGTCGCGGGTGTCCCCAAGCCGCGGCAGGGCCGCATCTCCACCTTTCTCGCGAAGGAGGAGCGCGAGGACGATTCGATCATGCGAATTGCGCGCCACGGCGAGGAAGGCGCAAGCCACGCTGTGACGTATTACGCCGTCGTCGACACCGCGGCCCGACAGCTCGCCTGGGTCTCGCTCAAGCCAGTCACCGGCCGCACCCATCAATTGCGCGCGCACATGGCCCATATCGGGCATCCGATCGTGGGCGACCCGAAATACTTCGCGAAAGAGAACTGGGAACTGCCCGGCGGATTGCAAAATCGGCTCCAGCTTCTGGCGCGCCGTATCGTGGTGCCGCATCCTCGCGGCGGGACGATCGACATCACCGCGCCGCTGCCGCCGCACATGGCGCAGTCATGGAATTCTGCTCGGGCTTGGATGCCGGCCGCTATGATCCCATTGTCGAGGCGCCCGATTAGTCAATTCCAGAAGGAATACCTCAAGCGTACCTGCTACGCGCCGTTGCGGTGCTTACTTGGCCGGAGTCACGCCTTTCAACGCATTCCATACGGCATCATCAGGACAACGCACTGGGAAGACATCGAATGGCTTGGCATTGGATGCGACCCCGTCCACTATCTTTGGGGCGACGGTCATCTTCATTGTTCGCTCGGCGTCGAAAGAAAAGCCGGCCTCCATCACCCCGACCGAGACGCTCCCATCCGAATTGTTGATCGTCATGTCGCAACGCTCCATCTGCATGTCACGGTCAAACTGGCAGTGGCCCACTTCGTCGATCTGCGGCGGGATAAGTGCTTTGTCGAGCGTGCGCATTCTTACACCGAAATAACGGCCGTTTGGGAATTGGACCGCAAAGTGGTCGCGACAGGCGGCAACAATGGCCTCTGGACTCGTCGTTCTTTCGCGCGGCCAAGACCAGAAACCGGGCGTTATTGGGCTTTCGGATAGCTGCGCGCGCACCGGTTCAGATGCGAGGAGCAGTCCAGTACCCACAATGGCGGCCAGCAGGGAATGAAGGGAAGGAATCATAGCTCTTCTCCCGGGATATTGCGCGGCGCTGACGCTACTGTATCGGCCATATCGAGGCCACGGCTTGCTCGAGACCCGTGCGCCGGATCAGCGACGTCGCCCGGTCCTGCGCTTCGCCGTACAGATCATGTTCGTTGAGCGTGAGCACCTTGCCGCCGCGCATGAGAATCTTGCCGTCGACGATGACGGTGTCGGCACAGCCGCCGTGGGCGCAATAGACAAGGTTTGCAATCGGATTGTGAACCGGTTGCCACTCCGGTCGCATGATGTCGAGCAGGGTGACATCGGCCTTTTTGCCGATTTCCAGGGAACCGAGGTCCTTGTCCCACTGCATGCAGCGGGCGCCGTTGATTGTCAGCATCTCGACGGCGGTCTCAGGGCGGATCACCTTGGGATCGAGACGCGCTTCATGCAGTCCACCGACGATGAGAAAGGCTTGCCGGATCGCATCCAGGTAGTTGCTCGACATGGCCGAGTCCGATCCCAGCGACAGGGAAAGACCGAGCTCCAGCATCTCCGGTGCCTTGCCATGGCTAATGTTGCCCATGGCCTGATGCATGGACGCGCTCGGCGCGAGAGAAATCTTCACGTCCCGCTTCTGCAACATGTGTAGTTCTTTTGCATCCACCCAGCCCATATGAAGGAGCAGCATGTTAGGCCCGAGCAGCCCCAATTTTTCGAGCCGAGCGATATCGCCCATGCCGTATTTCAAATGTGAGGCGACGGTTTCGTCGCGATTTTCACAGGCGTGACCGATGATGCCGACACCGCGCTTATCGGCGAGCTTACCCATGCGGTGCAGCAGGTCGTCCGAACATGCGACTGGTACGCGAATCGAGAACCACGCCTTCAGGCGGCCGTCCAGTGCGCCCTCGTACTCGGCGACTAGTTCGTCGGCGCGAACGAGCGCCTCGTCGGTCGGCTCGAAGAAGCTCTTCGGAAGATTGCCCATCGGCGTTTGACCGATGTCAAACACCGTGCGAGCAATCATCCCGCGCATGCCGCTTTCTTTGACGGCCTGTGCGGTCTCGGCGCCAAAGTAGCTGCCAGGATCGGCAAAGCAGGTCGTTCCGGCACGTATCATCTCGACCTGGGCGAGCCGTGCCGCGCAAAGCGCGTCTCCTTTATCCATATGCGCCTCGACCGGCCAAAGCCGGCGGAACAGCCGCTCCGGCCCCGAATAGGCCTCATCGCCACAGCTGCGCCCGAGCTGTTGAGAATTGTGAACATGGGTATCAAAGATGCCGGGCAGTGCGAGCTTGCCGCCGCCGTCGATCAAATCGTCGCCGGGATTGAAGGGACATTCACTGCTCTTGCCGACGGCGGCGATGCGACCATCCTGGATGATGAGCGCGCCGTCCCGGATGATGCGGCGGCTCGGATCAACCGTGACGAGATAGTCGACGTTGGTAATGACGAGGCGAGGCATTTGCGGCAAAGCTCCGGATCAATCGATATCCCAATTGCAGGTTGGGTCGGGCAACATCATGGCGTTTACGCCCGTCTTCGCGGGCTATTGCGAGACCCAGCTCTTACCATCTAACGTGCTGCGTGCGCATAGCGTGACGACGCCGGAGACATCCATGCCACTTCCCAGCCGTCGAGACTTTCTGCAATTGGCAGCGAGCGCCACCGCGCTCCCGGCGCTTCCCGGTGTTGCGACCGCGGAGACCTATCCCTCACGCCCTGTGCGTCTGCTCGTAGGCTATGCCGCCGGCGGCGTAAACGACATCGTCGCACGGCTCACCGGACAATGGCTCTCGCAGCGATTGGGGCAGCAATTCGTTGTCGAAGATCGCCCCGGCGCCGGCAGCAATATCGCCACCGAAATGGTCGTGCGGGCGAACGCAGATGGCTACACGCTCCTTGAAGCTTCTACGTCGAACGCGTGGAACGCGACGATCTATCAGAATTTGAATTTCAATTTCATCCGAGACATCGCATCAGTCGCGAGCACCGTGCAAACGTACAATGTCATGATAGTCAATCCTTTGGTTCCGGCGAAAACAGTTCCCGAGTTCATTGCCTACGCCAAGGCTAATCCCGGCAAGATCAACATGGGGTCAGCAGGTCCGGGAAGCTCGCCGCACCTTTACGGCGAGCTTTTCAAGGTGATGACGGGGGTCGACATGGTCACGGTGCATTATCGTGGCGATGGTCCCGCAGTCCCGGAGCTCCTCGGTGGACAGGTTCAGATCATGTTCGGCTCGGTTGTTACTTGGATCGAGCAAATCAAGGCCGGCAAAGTGCGCGCATTGGCGGTCACCAGCGCAAGGCGGACGCAGCTATTGCCCGATCTGCCGCCCATAGGTGAGTTTGTGCCCGGCTATGAAGGCATCGGTTGGCAGGGGATTGGCGCGCCGAGGAACACGCCGGCAGAAATCGTCCAAAGGCTCAACAGCGAAATCAATGCGGGGCTCGCCGATACCCAGCTCAAGTCTCGGTTTGCCGATCTGGGTGCTGAGACGTTTCCAAGCTCGCCCGCTCAATTCGGCAAGTTCATTGCCGACTATACCGAGAAATGGGCAAAGGTCATCCGCGCCGCCGGCCTCAAGGTTGAATAACCCCGGAGTTCAAAGTGCCCATGAGCTTCCCGTCGGTGAACCTGTGATTAAGGCGTCCGCAAGCCCGTGAGCATCCGCAGGACCCCCGTCTACGAAGTCAGGCTGCTCTCGGATGAACCCGCGCCTTGATCTTGGCGCCGATATGATCGCGCGCCATTTCCAGGTCATAAGTCGCCTGCATGCCCATCCAGAATTCGGCACTCGTCCCGAAATACCGGGCGAGCCTGAGCGCAGTGTCGGGCGTTATCGCGCGCTTGCAGTTGACGATCTCGCTGATGCGAATCTGCGGGACGCCGATCGCCTTGGCGACCGCATATTGGGAGAGATGAAGCGGTTTCAAAAAGTCCTCGCGCAAGACTTCGCCGGGATGGGCTGGAGGAAAATCGGCCATCGTTCAATTCTCCTCAATGGTAGTCAAACGATCTCGACGTCATGGACATCGCCGTCGCGCCAGCGAAAGCAGATTCGCCATTGGTCATTGATTCGTATGCTGTGTTGTCCTTTTCGATCTCCCGACAGGCGCTCCAGCCGGTTGCCGGGTCGTCGAGGGTGCGAGCGTTGTGAATCTGCGTCAACTTGCGGTTTGCCGACTTCATGATGTACTACCAGAACCATGACGGAAAGGATCTATCCGGATATTTCCGATATCCTCGCGCGCAAGAGCGAGGGAAGACGCCAGCTTTCGCGCCTCTCTTTTGGTAAAAAAATCGCACTTGTCGAAGCCTTGCGGGAGCGCCTAGCTCCGTTCAAGCGTGCCCGCGAGCAGCGGATTGTCGCGAAGTCAGCGGGAGTACCACCAAGCCGCTAAGGCGAACAGGGCATTGCTGTTGCTCCATGACCGCTACGGATTGTCGTTCGCCCTCGCCGGTGGAAAAGCGACATTTTGTGATGGCCATCACATCGCCCGGACCTGTCTCTCTCTAGCGCTCTCGGGGGGTGATCCGCGTTCCAGGGAGAAGGAGAGCGGAAAAAGAAGCATTTCCCACAAGATTTACCCAATCGCCGGGGGTGAATTCATGGCGCTAGCAGTGTTCATGCGATCAATTCCGCTGGGCTGTAACGCGAGGATGCTTTCGCTACGGGAGCTTGAAAAGCGCGTTACCCTAACCGCTACTTGCGATTTGATATTACGTTGCCTCTCTGCCCTGTTGGGCGCGACCTTGGTCGCGTTGATCGCCATGACGCCGGCTGCCGCGCAGCAAGGGGACCTCGGCGCGACCCTCAGGCGGTTCAATGAACTTTATGCCACGGGCAATTATTCCGCTGCGCTCGTGGAAGCGCAGAAGGTTGAGGCCATGGCAAAGGCGCGTTTTGGCGTAAACCATGCCAATTACGGCGCCGCGCTCAACAATCTGGCCATGGTGTACAACGAGCAAGGCAAGTACGCCGACGCTGAGGACCTCTTCAAGCGCGCGCTGGCAATCTATGAGAAGACGCGCGGGGCCAGCCCGCCCACCGTGGCAAGCACCATCAACAACCTGGCCGCCTTGTATGACGAGCAAGGCAAGTATGCCGACGCGGAGGGCCTTTACAAACGCGCGCTGGCGATCCGCGAGAAGGCGCTCGGCAAAGACCACCGCGATGTGGCTCACACCCTTCACAACCTGGGCGTCGTGTACAAAGAGCAAGGTAAATACGCCGACGCCGAGGGACTCTACGAGCGCGCGCTGTCGATCCTCGAGAAGACGCTCGGCAAAGACCACCCCGAGGTGGCCACATCCCTCAGCAGCCTGGCCGGCGTGTACAAGGACGAAGGCAAGTACGCCGACGCCGAGGGCCTCTACAAACGCGCGCTGGCGATCCGCGAGAAGGCGCTCGGCAAAGACCACCCCGATGTAGCCTCAACCCTCAACAACCTGGCCAATGTTTTTAGGCGAAAGGGCAAGTACGCCGATGCCGAGGACCTCTACAAGCGCGCGCTGGCGATCCGCGAGAAGGCGTTTGGCAAAGACCACCCCGCTGTGGCTCAAACTCTCGCCAATCTGGCCGGCGAGTACAAGGACGAAGGCAAGTACGCCGACGCCGAGGACCTCTACAAGCGCGCGGTGACGATCGAGGCGAGGGCGCTCGGCGCAGACCACCCGGAAGTGGCCAGCTCCCTCATCGGCCTGGCCAACGCATACGCCAAGCAGGGCAAGTACGCCGACGCCGAGGACCTCCACAAACGCGCGTTGGCGATCAGGGAAAAGGCGCTCGGCGCAAACCATCCAGATGTGGCCGGTGGCCTCAACAGCCTGGCCGTCGTCTATGCCCACCAGGCCAGGTACGCCGATGCCGAGCGGGCCGAAACACGTGCACTGGCGATCTGGGAGAAAGCGCTTGGTGCCGACCACCCCGATCTGGCTAATGGCCTCAACACCCTCGCCAGCTTGTACGGATACCAAGGCAAGTACGCCGAAGCCGAGGGCCTCCACAAACGCGCGCTGGCGATTACGGAAAAAGCGCTCGGCGCAGACCATCCGGACGTGGCGGACGCGCTCTACAATCTGGCCGTGGCGCAGGAGAGGAACGGAAAATATGCCGAGGCGGATCGGCTCTACCGGCGCGCGTTGGCTATTCATCAGCAGGCACACAGACCAAACGTTGCTAACGATCTTTGGGGCCTGGCCAGCTTGGACAAGAAGCAGGACAAACATGCCGAGGCGGAGCAAATCTATCGGCGGGTGGTGGCAATCAAGGAGCAAGCGCTCGGCCGGAACCATCCGGATGTGGGTGATGCCCTCGTGGCTCTGGCAAGCAATCTTACAGACCAAGGCAAGTATGCGGAAGCGGAGGAAATTTATCGGCAGGCGCTGGCAATTGCGGAGCAAACGGTCGGTCCCAATCACCCGGCCGTCGCCGATGCCTTAACGGGCTTGGCCGTTCTGTATAGACACCTGGAAAAGTACGCGGAAGCCGAAGAGCTTCACCAGCGCGCGCTGGTCATCCGCGAGCACTCGCTGGGGCCGAATCACAGAGACACAGCCCATAGCCTGCATAGCCTCGCGGTCATGTACGCATTTCAAGGCAGGTACGCGGAGGCCGAGGCGTTCTACCTGCGCGCCTTGGCCATATATGAGCGGGTTCACGGCAAAAACCACCCCGAAATTGCCCACACACTCCACAACCTCGCGCTGATGTCTGCCAACGCCGGCAACATCGAAAATTCGCTTGCCTACGCGCGTAAGGCGACTACAGCAGTGACCCGCCATGCGTCCGTCGAAAGCCTCGGCATCCAGGACAGGCTCGACAACAAGGGTCTCCTTGAGGAGCGCGCGGAGTACTTCCTTCATCATCTCGCGTATCTCGACGCTGCCGTTCAGAAGGGGATGGTTCAAACTCTGCCGGCGGCCGCGCGGGAAGCCTTCGAGATGGCGCAATGGGCGAATCATTCATCTGCCGCCGCAGCCGTGCAGCAAATGGGCTTGCGCTTTGCGTCTGGCGCCGATGCGCTCGCTGCGCTTGTGCGTGAACGCCAGGACCTCTTAGCGCTCAGGGCTAGCCGCGAGGCGGCGATGGTCGCGGCGGTTTCCCGGCCAGAGGCGCAGCAGGACAGCGCCGCGATTGCTGGTTTGCGCCAACAGCTCAGCGACATCGAGCAGAAGCTCCCTGCCATTGGAGCGAGGCTCGAAAAGGAGTATCCGGACTACGCCGCCCTCGCGAGCCCAACTCCGCTCAGACCCGAGGAAGCGCAGGGGCTTCTCAGTAAGGACGAGGCCCTGGTCTTCTGGCTTGCGGGGGACCGGCATTGGGAGCTTTACGTCTTTGCGCTGACGCGCGAGGGGCTCGACTGGAAAGCAATTCCGCTTGACAGCAAAGCGCTGGCGCAAAAGGTCGCCGCGTTCCGCGGCGGCCTCGATGTCGATGCGTTGCACCACGGATTGGAACGCCCGGAATGCACGCAAGCTGAAGCGGAAAAGCGCGGCTTATCGCGGATTGAATGCGGCCGCGTCCTTGCAAAGGAATGCGCCGACGCAGCAACACAAGGTCGTGGGCTCGCGCGCGCAGAATGCGCCAACGGGCGTGAGAAGGAGCTATTTGATCTCGGCCTAGCGCACGAGCTTTACGATACGCTCATCGGCCCCGTCGAGCCGCTGATCAAGGACAAGCGCCATCTCATCGTCGTGCCGTCCGGCGCGTTGACGGCGCTGCCGTTTCATCTTCTTGTGACGGAGAAGCCGGCACCAGCGGCTCCGGGTGATCTAGCGGCCTATCGCAATGCTCAATGGCTACTCAAGCGCCACGCCATAGGCGTGCTGCCGTCAGTCGCAAGCCTCAAAGCGCTGCGCGTGTTTGCACGCAAGGACGAGGCGAAGCAACCGCTGATCGGCTTCGGCGATCCGATTTTCAACGCCGAGGAGGAAAGCAAGCAGGCGAGCCAGGAACGAACCTCGGTCGCGACTAGGTCGTATACCGAGTTCTTCAAGGGAGTAGACATCGACCGCAGTATGCTCAGCCAAGCGCTTCCGCGCCTGCCGGAGACGGCTGCCGAGCTGCGCGCGGTGGCGCAGAACCTCCGCGCGCCGCAGAGCAGCATCCATTTGCGACAGGATGCGAGCGAGAGCACGGTCAAACGCGCGCCGCTGTCTGATTACCGCGTCGTCTATTTCGCCACGCATGGGCTGGTTGCCGGTGAGATCAAGGGATTGGCGGAGCCCTCGCTCGCACTGACGCTCCCGAAGCAGTCAAGCGACACCGATGATGGTCTTCTTACCGCAAGCGAGGTGGCGCAGCTCAAGCTCAATGCCGACTGGGTGGTGCTTTCCGCCTGCAACACCATTGCCGGCGACAAGCCCGGCGCGGAAGCGTTGTCCGGCTTGGCTCGCGCCTTCTTTTATGCCGGCGCTCGCGCGCTGCTCGTCTCACATTGGGCAGTCGAGAGCAATGCGGCGATGCGCCTTACGACCTCGACATTCGACATCATGAGGTCCGATCCCACGCTCGGCCGCGCCGAGGCATTGCGCCGCGCCATGCTCGCGTATCTCTCCGACACCTCCGACCCGCGCAATGCCTATCCAGCCTACTGGGCGCCGTTCGTGGTGGTTGGCGAGGGCGCGAGAAGGTAGCTCTGCCGCCGCCCTCACCGCAGGCTGGCGTTGATTTTTTCCAGCGCCGCCGATCCCGGGCACAGCTCCTTTTCCGACAATGAGTTGAGGGGAGCGTCCACGGTGTTGAAATGCCGGTGCAAATCCTCTGATTCTGGATCGACATAGAGAAGACCGGTGACGACCTGCCCAATGACCGCATGCTGTGCCAGGAAGTTCATCGCGGCAACGCGGTCGTGCGGGTCATAGTCGGCCGCAGTCTTCTTGAGGACGAGCTTCGAGCCGTCGTGCTGCTCGACCACCTCGACCGAGCCGGGCTCGTAACTCACCGCGATCGGCGCACGCCCGGTCATGAAATCGAGCCGGTTCACCGCTTCATTATGCTCGCGCACATAGTCGAAGCTCTTGGTCGATCCTTCGTGGTTATTGAATGCGACGCACGGCGAGATCACGTCAAGGAAGGCGGCACCCTCATGCTGAATTGCCGCCTTGATCAGCGGCACCAACTGCGCCTTGTCGCCCGAAAACGATCGGGCAACGAACGTGGCGCCGAGCTGCAATGCCATGGCGGCGAGATCGATGGCATTGTCGGTATTGGTCAGGCCGCGCTTGGACTTCGAGCCGCGATCGGCTGTGGCCGAGAACTGGCCCTTGGTGAGGCCGTAGACGCCGTTGTTCTCGACGATATAGATCATGTTCACCCCGCGCCGCAGCGCATGAGCGAATTGTCCCAGGCCGATGGATGCCGAATCGCCGTCGCCCGACACACCAAGATAGATGAGCTCGCGATTGGCAAGATTTGCTCCGGTGAGGACCGACGGCATGCGCCCATGCACGGAGTTGAAGCCGTGCGAGTTGCCCAGAAAGTAGGTCGGGGTCTTGGACGAGCAACCAATGCCGGAGAGCTTGGCGACCCGATGCGGCTCGATGTTAAGCTCGAAGCAGGCCTCGATAATCGCGCCTGAGATGGAATCGTGTCCGCACCCCGCGCAAAGCGTGGATACCGAGCCTTCGTAGTCACGATGGGTGTATCCGAGCGCATTCTTCGGCAGCGACGGATGGTGAAATTTCGGCTTGGCGATGTAGGTCATGAAACCACCTTGCGCAGCGGGGTCACCTTGAGGGCATCGATGTGCTCGGCGATGGCGCGCGCTATGAAGCGCGCGGTGATCGGGGTGCCGTCGTAGTGCAGAATGGGCACGAGCCGGATGGGGTCGATGCCGCATTCATTGACAATCAGGGATCGCAGCTGCGCATCACGGTTCTGCTCTACGACAAAAACAAAGTCATGCTCGCCGATGAAGCTTGTCACGCTCGAATGGAATGGAAAGGCGCGGACACGCAGCCGATCGAGTGACAGTCCGCGCGCCTCAATGAACTGGATCGCCTCGTTCATCGCGGGGGCGGTCGAGCCGTAATAGATCACGCCGTATTTGCTGGGCTTGGCGGCGTCGGCCTGCAGCGGCCGGGGGACAAGATTCTTTGCGGTCTCGAACTTGCGAATGAGCCGCTGCATATTGTCCGCGTAGGCGGCGCCTTCCTCCGTGTAGCGCGCGTAGCGATCACGAGATGTTCCGCGGGTGAAGAATGAACCCTTGCTCGGGTGAGTTCCGGGATACGTGCGATACGGAATGCCATCGCCGTCGACGTCGAGATAGCGGCCAAAATCCTTTCCCGCCTCAAGCTCTGCTTGCGTGATCACCTTGCCGCGGTCGTATTTGCGGTTGTCGTCCCAGGTCAGCGGACGGCAAAGGCGATGATTCATTCCGATATCGAGATCCAGCATGACGAAGACCGGGGTTTGCAATCGGTCGGCGAGGTCGAATGCATCCGCCGCAAAGTCGAATGCCTCTGCCGGATCCTCCGGGAACAGCAGCACGTGCTTGGTATCGCCGTGTGAGGCATAGGCGCATGAGATCAGATCGCATTGCTGCGTGCGCGTGGGCATGCCTGTCGAAGGGCCCGCGCGCTGCACGTCGAACACCACCGCTGGAATTTCTGCGAAATAGGCCAACCCCAGGAATTCCTGCATCAGCGAAATGCCAGGGCCGGAAGTCGCGGTGAAGGCGCGGCCGCCGTTCCAGGCTGCGCCAATCACCATGCCGATCGAGGCGAGCTCATCCTCGGCTTGCACAATCGCCACTTTGCTTTGCTTGGTTACAGGATCGACCCGCAGACCACGACAATGCTTGGTGAACGCATCGGCAAGGGATGAGGACGGCGTGATCGGATACCAGGCGCAGACGGTGGCGCCGCCATAGACTGCACCCAAAGCCGCCGCTGAGTTTCCTTCAATGAAAATCCGGTCGCCGACCGCATTAGCGCGACGCAAGCGCAGCCCGGTCGGGCAGGCCAGATTCATCAGCGCCCAGTCACGGCCGAGATGCAGCGCATGCATGTTCGCCCCGATCAGCTTTTCCTTCGACTTGAATTGCTCGCCAATGAGGTGCTCGATGACTTTGACGTCCATGTCCAGCAGGGCGGACAACGCGCCGATATAGATGATGTTCTTGAAGAGTTGGCGTTGGCGCGGATCGGTGTATTCGCGATTGCAAATAGCAGTCAGCGGCACGCCGATGACGGTGATGTCGTCGCGGAACCTCGATCTCGGCATCGGCTTGGTGCAATCATAGAACAAGTACCCGCCTGGCTCGATGAGAGCGACGTCCCTGTCCCAGGTCTGCGGGTTCATAGCCACCAGCAAATCCGTGCCGCCACGGGCGCCGAGATGCCCGGCTTGCGAGACGCGGACTTCGTACCAAGTCGGCAGCCCCTGGATGTTCGAAGGGAAGATATTGCGGGGCGCGACCGGGATGCCCATGCGCAGCACCGCTCGGGCAAACAACTCGTTCGCGCTTGCCGATCCGGAGCCGTTAACGTTCGCAAACCGGACGACGAAATCGTTTACGCTGCTGATCGGGCTGGTACTCGGCATAAGTCATCCGCGTGAGTGATGTCGATGAGATATTTTTTCATGTCCCAGGCGCCGGTTGGGCAGCGCTCGGCACAGAGGCCGCAGTGCAGGCAAACATCCTCGTCCTTGACCATGATGCGCCCGGTCTTGAGGCCATTGGCGATGTAGAGATCCTGGGTCGCGTTCATGGCCGGTGCCTTAAGCCGCGTTCGCAGATCGGGCTCTTCGGCGTTCTGTGTGAAGGTGATGCAGTCCATTGGGCAGATATCGACGCACGCGTCGCATTCGATGCATAGCGAGGAGGTGAATACGGTCTGCACATCGCAGTTGAGACACCGATGCGCTTCCTTCAGTGCAAGCTCCAGATCGTAGCCGAGCTCCACCTCGGCCTTGATGTCGCGCAAAGCAATCACCTTGTCTCGCAGCGGCACGCGGTAGCGTCGATCGGGCGCAATATCGTTGTCATAGCTCCATTCATGGATACCCATCTTCTGGCTGACGATCTCCACCATGGGTAACGGGCGGTCGTTGATGTCCTCGTCATGGCACAATTTGTGGATCGAGAGTGCGGCGTCATGGCCATGGGCAACCGCCCAAATGATGTTCTTCGGGCCAAGGGCGGCATCGCCACCGAAAAACACCTTAGGGTGGGTCGAAGCCATGGTCTTGGCATTGACCTTCGGCATGCCCCACTTGTCGAACTCGATGCCGATATCGCGCTCGATCCAGGGAAAGGCATTCTCCTGGCCCACTGCAACGAGTACATCGTCGCAGAGGAGATGCTGATCACGCTCGCCGGTGGGAACGAGATTGCGCCGGCCATTCGCATCATGCTCGGCCTTGACCTTTTCGAAAACAACTCCAGTCAGTCGGCCGTTCTCATGCGTGAACTCCTTAGGAACGAGGAAATTCAGGATCGGGATGTCCTCGTGCATGGCATCCTCCTTTTCCCAAGGAGACGCTTTCATCTCTTCGAAGCCGGAGCGCACCACCACTTTCACATCTTGGCCGCCGAGGCGGCGTGACGACCGGCAGCAGTCCATGGCGGTATTGCCTCCGCCGAGCACAATCACTCGCTTTCCGATGCTGCCGATGTGCCCAAAGGAGACGGAAGAGAGCCAATCGATGCCAATGTGGATATTCGCCGCCGCTTCCTTGCGCCCGGGAATATCCAGGTCGCGACCACGCGGCGCGCCGGAGCCCACAAATATCGCATCCCAATTCTCTCCAAGCAGCGATTTGAGGCTGTCGACCCGCGTTCCTCCGCGAAACTCAATTCCGAGATGGAGGATGTAATCGCATTCCTCGTCGATAATGGATTCCGGTAGACGGAATCTCGGGATCTGCGTGCGGATCATGCCGCCCGCTTTGGGATCCTGATCGAATACAATGCAGTGATACCCGAGCGGCGCCAGGTTGCGCGCGACTGTCAGGGACGCAGGACCGGCGCCGATGAGCGCGATGCGCTTACCATTCTTGACCGCAGCCGGCGGGGGCAGACGATTGCGGATGTCCTCCTTGAAATCCGCAGCGACGCGCTTGAGCCGACAGATGGCGACCGGCTCCTTCTCCACGCGCACCCGTCGGCACGCTGGCTCGCAGGGTCGATCGCAGGTGCGGCCCAGGATTCCGGGAAAAACATTGGATTTCCAATTGATCATGTAGGCGTCGCTGTAGCGGCCAGCAGCGATCAGGCGAATGTATTCCGGAACTGGCGTGTGAGCCGGACAGGCCCATTGGCAATCTACGACCTTGTGAAAGTAGTCCGGTGCCGAAATGTCCGTAGGTTTCATCTATACCTCTGCACGCACGCCACTCGCGCCCCTGATGAGGTCACCCTGCGCGAGCCCGCGTCGGCCAATGTCTCCGTCGCTTCGGCTTGCAAAGCCGCGTCCGAATCCCACGCGGATACTAGGGGAGCCATCACGGAAATTCCATCGATACATGGGTCATAACAGTGTTTTAGCTGTTCGAGTTCAACAAATCGTGCGGAGCCTACCCGACAATGCTTGAACTCCCGCCAACACCTTGTCGCCGCCCCTGCTGTTATCGATAAGCTACTGAATATGCTGGAGTTTTTCAGTAGATCGCCCCATGCTGCATCGCAAGAATTTTGATGATGACGGACCAATACGGAGGCTAACGAAAAAGCCTCGATCGGCTTCTGCCTGTGGTGTGGGTCTCGTACTGCACCCCTCAGTGCGGCCGAATTTTGGCGGCTTCACACGTCAACACGACGTCGCGACAAGGAACGCGAGGCACCGTAGCGGGGAAGATTGCAAGCGCGTCGAACGCGAGCCATGTTGAGTGCATGCGCGATCTGCTGGAAGGGACTTTCACCAGTCCGCCACTCGATGCAACGGCGGCGGCGCGGCGCAGCGCGCGCCCGCAATTGCGTCGCCGCGTGTATGAGCAGTGCTCCGCAGAGGAAAGCAACGGGGCATGGGATATCTTGGTAGACGGGCACCCGGTGAAGACACCCGCGCGAGGAATGCTCACAGCGCCTCGGCGTGCGTTGGCCGAGGCACTCGCCGCCGAGTGGGATGCGCAGCACGAAGTGATCGATCCTGCGAAGATGCCGCTGAACCGATTGGCCAACACCATTATCGATGGTGTGACACATTCGCAGACGGCCGTGGCGGAGGAGGTGGAAAAATATCTTGCCTCCGACCTCTTGTTCTATCGCGCCGAAGCGCCGCAAGCTTTGGTCAACCGGCAAGCAGCAGCATGGGACCCCGTGCTCGCTTGGGCGCATGCCGCGTTAGGAGCGCATTTTCAGCCGACGCGCCGTATGATGCACTTCGCCCAATCGCCGCAATCGCTCCACGCCGCCGCGGCTGCCATTCCGTCCGAGCCATGGCAACTCGGCGCCGTGCACGCAATGACCACGTTGACAGGATCGGCCCTCATCGCACTTGCGTTTGCCTCCGGCGAGCTATCCGTCGAGCAAGCATGGTCGGCCGCGCATGTGGACGAGGATTGGAATATGGAATTGTGGGGTCGTGACGAGCTGGCGCTTGAACGCCGCGCCCACCGCTTTGCGGAAATGCGAGCGGCGGCCAAAGTGCTGCGGGCGCTCGCGTTGCCTGCCCAAAGACCAGACAGTCAGGATTAAAGCCGTGACGCCGCTTACTTCTTCTTCAGCATCCCATAGGCCACAATGGTATTGCCATTCGCGCTTCCGAACCACCCCAGCGTGAGATCGTTGCCCTGTCGAGCGAGGGTGATGGTGCCGTCCGGACACCGGCCGCCCTTGTCGGCTTGGCCTTTGGTGATCGCTTCGACGAAAAATGCATACGATTTCGAAGAACCGACGCGCGTAAGCTTGCCGGTGCAGTCGAGGTCCGGATATCTCGTCGTTGCTCCTTTGGCATTGATCACGAGCTCGAACTTATAGGGCGCTTCAGCCCCCACCTGGTTGAGCGTCCCGGTCCAGCTCCCATTGATGTTTGGACCCGCTGAAGCAGCCGATTTCTTACCTGCTGGCGTGGTTGCCTGGTCCTGCTGGTCGTCTGAGCCGGGAGCAAATTGCGCGGTTGCTGGAGCAACGGCTGCGATGATGATCAGAACAGTTCCGGCAGCACGGTAGCGGAACGCCTTCATACTTTGTTCCCCTCAAATACCCGACGCGGAGGAAAAGAGAGCGAATCTTACCCTCAAATGCCCATGCGTGCTATGGATTTTGTCGCAGCCAAGGGGGCAAGCCATGAAAGAAATCCTTGAAAAGCTGGAAGAGCGTCGCCATCGGGCCCGGGCAGGTGGCGGCGAGACACGCATTGACGCGCAGCACAACCGCGGAAAACTTACCGCGCGCGAGCGCCTTGAGCTCCTGACAGATAAAGGCTCGTTTGAGGAGCTCGACATGTTTGTCGAGCACCGCTCAGCCGAGTTTGGAATGGAAAAGAGCAGAATCCCCGGCGACGGCGTGGTCACCGGCTGGGGCACCGTGAACGGACGCACCATTTTTGCGTTCGCAAAGGATTTCACCGTATTCGGCGGATCTCTTTCTGAAGCCCACGCGCAAAAAATCATCAAGATCCAGGATATGGCCATGCGAGCGCGCGCCCCAATCATCGGTCTTTTTGACGCCGGTGGTGCCCGTATCCAGGAGGGGGTTTCCGCACTTGGCGGCTATGGCGAGGTTTTCAAACGCAACGTCCTCGCCTCCGGCGTCATTCCTCAAATCTCGGTCATCATGGGTCCATGCGCCGGGGGGGATGTGTATTCACCCGCCATGACCGATTTCATTTTCATGGTGCGCGACACCAGCTACATGTTTGTGACGGGTCCCGACGTGGTCAAAACCGTCACAAATGAGCTGGTGACCGCCGAAGAGCTCGGTGGGGCGTCGGTGCACACTGTCAAATCCGGGATTGCCGACGGCTCGTACGATAACGACCTCGAATGCCTATTGCAGATGCGCAGGCTGCTCGATTATCTGCCGGCCAATAACGCGGCCGATGTGCCGGAATGGCCATGCCGTGACGACTTGGAACGCGCCGAGAAATCGCTCGACACGCTGGTGCCGAGCAATCCGAACAAGCCGTACGACATCAAGGAACTGATCGGCAAAGTGGTGGATGAAGGCGATTTCTTCGAGCTTCAGGAGTCGTTTGCGAAAAACATCGTTATCGGCTTCGGGCGTATCGCTGGGCGCACAGTCGGCTTCGTTGCAAACCAGCCGATGGTTCTGGCAGGGGTGCTCGACATTGACGCCTCGCGGAAGGGGGCGCGGTTCGTGCGCTTCTGCAATTCGTTTGGCATTCCGATCGTGACGTTTGTCGATGTGCCCGGTTTCCTCCCCGGAACCAATCAAGAGTACGGGGCTTTGATCAAGCATGGCGCCAAGCTGCTGTTCGCTTACAGCCAATGCACCGTGCCACTGGTAACAGTGATCACGCGCAAGGCATTTGGCGGAGCCTACGACGTCATGGCATCGAAGCATATCGGGGGCGATTTGAACTACGCGTGGCCGACTGCGCAAATCGCGGTGATGGGCGCCAAAGGCGCCGTGGAGATCATCTTCCGCGCCGATATCGGTGATAATGACAAGATTGCTGCGAGGACGAAGGAATACGAGGATCGGTTTCTTTCACCTTTCGTTGCAGCCGAAAGGGGCTATATCGATGATGTGATCATGCCGCATGCAACCCGCCCGCGCATTGCTCGCGCTCTCGCCATGCTTCGGGCGAAGCGTGTCGAACATGCCAGCGCGTAAGCACGACAATCTGCCGTTGTGAAACGATGGCTTCTGAAACGCCGCAGCTAACGCTTGCCGGCTTCGCATTCGACATCGCGGTCGATGCCTGCAAAGCATGTCGGACATCCTGTTCATAAAGACGTCCTCGCTCGGTGATGTGATCCATCAGATGCCGGCGGTGATGGACGCAAGGCGCTGGCATCCGAACGCGCATTTCCACTGGATTGTGGAGGAGGCCTTTGCGCCGCTTGTCCGCCTTCACCCGGCAGTAAACGAGGTGATCGCCGTTGCCACGCGACGCTGGCGCAAGGCTCCGCTCTCGCCGGCGACTTGGGGCGAAG
Source organism: uncultured Alphaproteobacteria bacterium (assembly GCA_963841105.1). Taxonomy (GTDB): domain Bacteria; phylum Pseudomonadota; class Alphaproteobacteria; order Rhizobiales; family Xanthobacteraceae; genus VAZQ01. Next base: position 219,219 of record CAWJCB010000009.1, on the reverse strand, counting down.
TCGCAAGGTTCGTCCGCCAACTGCGCAAGCACGAGTTCGAGCACATCATCGACAGCCAGGGGCTGCTGTTGAAATCCGCGCTCATTGCCCGAATCGCGCGCGGGCGCCGCCACGGCTATGACGCACGCAGTATCCGCGAACCGGCAGCCTCGCCGCTGTATGACGTGCGGCATCGCGTCGATTCAAGCCTGCATGCCGTTGCGCGCAATCGGACCCTGACCGGACTTGCGCTGGGATATGCGCCGGAAGGCGCTGCGGAATTCGAACTCCCGCGAGAGACCCTTGCAAGCCGGCCTGGCAAGTACGCGGTTTTTCTGCATGCAACTGCAAGGTCTCATAAGGAATGGCCCGAAGCATCGTGGATCGCGCTTGCCCACGCCTTGCAAGGGCGCAACGTCTCCTTGGTGTTGCCCTGGGGTACGGAGGCCGAACGCTTTCGCGGGGAGCGAATCGCTGCCGCTGCGGCAGGCGCGGTTGTGCCCAAGCGTCAGCCGCTGGATATGGTCGCGCCGCTGATCGCGGGGGCGTCGTTCGTGATCGGTGTGGATACCGGCCTTCTGCATCTGGCCGCAGCGCTGGGTGTGCCGCTGATCGGCATTTTCGTGGCAAGCGACCCTGGCCGCACCGGTCCCGTAGGGCGAGGGCCGATCGCGATCGTGGGCGGCAGCGCCACAATGCCAACCGTCGCCGAGGTGGTGAGCGCGGTCGATCGGGTCATGTGAGCACGAGGTTTCAACTCGTCTGCACCTCAACTTCGCTGGCGCGCGGCGGCGCCAATTGCGCGACGGATGGCAACCATGACCTGCGCAGGGGCAATTTCCCGCATGCACCGGTGATGGCCCAGGCGGCACACCGGTTTATGGCATGGCCGGCAGGCAAGCTCGACTGGCGGCTCGATCACTGCGGAAATCGGGTTGAGGGGGGCCCAATGCCATGGGCTCGTCGGCCCGAATATTCCAATGCTCGGCGTGCCCACAGCCGCCGCGACATGCAAAAGTCCAGAATCATTCGAGACTGCAGCTTGTGCAGCTGCCAAGGCCAAGATCGCATTCCGCAGATGGGGTCCGGTGAGGTCGTGAATATTTGGCGTGGTGCCCATGATCTCGCCCGCAATCTCTTTTTCCTGCGGTCCGCCCACTATCCATACACTATGTCCCTCATTGGCAAGGTTTTCCGCCACAGCTGCAAAATGTTGAGTTGGCCATCGCTTGGATGGCCCGACTGCGCCAGGGGCAACGGCAACGACTGGACGAGACATATCGGTTAGCCCGAGCTGCTTGCGCCAGGCGGAGATTTCGGCCGCAAGCACCCTCAGTTCCGGAGCCGGCCAGGTGCTGGGGATGCGCTCGTGCTTGGCCAGCGCGAGCGCTGCGCAACGGTCGACCATGCGCGGCAGCCGACGCTCGCCCAGGCGCAGGTCGTTGATCAGGCCAAAGCGAGCTTCACCAAGAAAACCGGTACGGATGGGAATGCCAGCAAGGCAAGGTGCCAATGCTGACTTCCACGTGCGCGGCATCACCAGTGCTTGGCCATAGCCTTCCGTCCTCAGCCTCTCCGCGAGGGCAAGATGATCCCTCAACGCCAGACGCCTGCGTGGTAGATCGACAGCGATACCTTTCCGGACACCGGGCATGTAATCCAGGATTGGGGCGGCCATTCGGGTGGTCAGGACGTCGATCGGTATCGCCGGATTGCGGCTCTTCAAGAGCTTGACGACCGTGTGGCAGCGAACGAAGTCGCCGATCCACATATAGGGCACGATAAGGATCGGATCGTTCATAAACCTGTAACGCAGGATTCACCCAAGTTTGCGCAGTGGTTCTCAGGTAGCGCGCACCCGTCGCCTGAACTGCACCGCTTCCCGAAACCGGCGGAACACGCAACGGTGTGCTTCGGGCGGAGTTTGCACGAGTTGCTCCCAATGGGCAAAAGGTCGTTCACAGGTCCGGCCTGCCGCTGAGAGGATTGCTTCCTCCGCATGAATGAAGAGTATGACATCATCGTGTTTGGTGGCGGTATTGCCGGTCTATGGATTGGCGACAGGGCTCGGCGCGCGGGCTACAATGTCGTTGTTATCGAAAAGGATAAGCTCGGCGCAGGTCAGACGCTTGCTTCCCAAGGCATCATCCATGGTGGGCAAAAGTATGTGCTGCGGGGGACGCTGACGCCACAGGCAGCGGCAGCGGCAAAGATGCCGGGGCGTTGGCAGGCGGCGTTCGACGGACGCGGAGAAGTTGACCTTACTTCCGTTGAATTCCTAAGCGGCACGCAGGTGATCTGGCCCGCGGGCTCTCTTGTCTCGGCGGCGGCAGTGCTGGCCGCCGCGACCCTGGTGAACGCCGACGCCAGGAAGCTAAAGCAAGCAGAATTTCCCGACGTCCTCCGCGCACGCAACAAGCTCAGAGGGCCGATATACTCGCTGCCGGAAAAGATTATCGATGTCCGTTCGATGGTCCAAGCACTGGCGAAAAATCTCGAAGGTCGCGTTCTCAAGGGCGAGCTCACCAGCATCACCCGCGAAGCCGAGGTTGTCGTATCCGGGCAGCCGCTGCGCGCGCGCCAAGTCGTCTTCGCCGCAGGCGCGGGCAATGAATTCGCGCTCGACATGCTCAAGGTCGAACGCCGTCTGACGCAGCGTCGGCCATTGCGCCAGATCATGATCAGGCGCTTGCCTTACGCCTTGTTTGCACATGGGATCGGTGATCATGGACGGCCCCGCATCAGTGTGACAAGCCATTGCATCGGACGAGACGAATACGTTTGGTATCTCGGCGGCGGGGTTGCCGAGGCGGGAGCCGAAATGGATGCTGCGGATGCGCTGCAGTTTGCCCGCAAGGAGCTCGAACAGATTTTTCCGAACCTGGACTGGAGCGACAAGGAATGGGCAACCTGGTACGGCGACAGGGCCGAGCCGCTCGATGCCAAGGGTGGGCTTCCGGCGGGCCCCTTCGTCCACGAGTGCGGACGTGTCCTGCTGGCCTGGCCGACCAAGCTTACCTTCGCCCCGGCCCTGTCGGACCTCGTCATGGAACGGCTCGACGGCATTGATCCTGAGGCGAAATCGCCGCCGCCGCCGCTGCCGCCGGCTGAAATCGGATGCTACCCCTGGGAAGGCGCCGCGTGGCAAAAGATGGGGTAACGCTCGCCGCCCCGATAGGAGCTCCATGACGGACGATCTGTGCGTTCCGCAAAAGTCTGCCCCGGGCGACTTGCCATTGCCATGGAGGCAGGTCAGCCCGCTTGGGCTGGGTACCGTTAAGTTCGGCCGCAATGAAAAGGTCAAATACCCCGCCGGCGATGGCTTTGCCCTGCCCACTGACGCCGAGATTGAGCTTTTGCTCGAGCTCGCGCTCGAGTGTGGGATCAACCTGCTGGATACCGCTCCCGCGTACGGCAGCTCCGAGGAACGGCTTGGAAGCCTGATGCGTGGGCGGCGCGCCAAATTCTTTCTGGTTACCAAGACAGGCGAGGAGTTCCACAGCGGCAGGTCCGAGTATATCTTCACGGCACAACATACCCGCATGAGCGTTGAGCGCAGCCTCAAGCGGCTCAAGACGGATTTCCTCGATTGCGTCCTCGTGCACAGCAGCATGGATGACTTGAACGTCATGCAGAATACTGCGGCGCTTGAAACATTGGCGGCTTTGCGAGATCAGGGAAAAATTCGCAGCATTGGCGTTTCCACCCACACAGTAGATGGCGGCAAGCTGGCAGCAGACCTTTCCGATTGCGTGATGATCAGCTACAATAAGAATTATACCACCGAACGCCCCGTGATCGAGCATGCGCGTGCCAAGGGGAAGGCGGTTCTCGTTAAGAAAGGCCTGCGGTCGGGCCACGTCGGCACGTCAACAGAGGCCGCGGAGCACATTCGCTTTATCATCGGCACTCCCGGCGTCACCACTCTGATATTCGGCAGCATCACTCCAAGCAATATCCGCGCGAACGTACGCGCCATCGCAGCGTAGCTCTTTGCGCACAGCTATCGGCATTTGATGTTCGATTTCGAAGAAGGTCTGAAGCTCGCCCCGGATCAAACGGTGCTTTGCATCGGGGACCTGATGCTCGACGAGTTCGTCTATGGCGACGTCGCCCGCATCTCGCCTGAGGCGCCGACCCCGGTCCTGGCGGTAACGAGAAGCGAGCTGGTGATCGGAGGCGCCGGCAATGTCGCTCGCAACGTTGCCGGTCTTGGCGCTCGTTGCATCTTTGTAGGCGTGATCGGTACCGATGATGCTGGCCGCGACCTTGCGAGCATGTTCCGGGACGAACGCAGGATAGAGCCGCATCTGGTCGATTGAACCGGACCGGCCAACCACGCGCAAGGTTCGCTTCGTGTCCGAGCACCATTCGACGCATTTGCTGCGTGCCGATTGGGAGCTTGCCCGACACGTTGACGAGGGCACGCAGAGACAAGTGCTCGACGCGGCTCTCGCAGCGATTCCGCGGGCGGCAAGCGTGGTTCTCTCCGACTATGCCAAGGGTATGCTGACGCCGAAGATCATTCGCGCCATTATCGAGGCGGCGCGCGATCTGAGTAAGCCCATCGTCGTGGACCCCAAGGAAAAGGATTTCTCGATTTACAGGGGAGCCACGCTGATTACACCAAATTGGCAGGAGCTCGGGCGGACGACGCGGTCGGTGCTCACGAGCGACGCTGACATCGCTGCGGCTGCCCTCGAGGTCAATCGCATTGTCGGCAGCGCTGCGGTTCTGGTCACACGCAGCGAAGCGGGGATGACGCTCGTTGCGAGCGACGGTGCGCCGGTTCACGTGGCCGCATATCCGGTCAAGGTGCGCGATGTATCCGGAGCGGGCGATACCGTTGTCGCGGTGCTCGCGGTGATGCTGGCAGCGCGGGTTGACTTCGAGTCGGCGATGCGAGCCGCCAACGCGGCCGCTGCCGTAGTGGTGGGCAAGCGCGGAACCGCGACAGTGTCGCTGTCCGAGCTGCGCGGGCGCCTTCTCCCACATGCAATGCTCGCGGCGGAGGAGAAGATCATCTTTGACTGGTCCATTCTCGATGAGCGCGTCGGCGAGTGGCGCCGCCAGGGAGCTCGCATCGGCTTCACCAACGGCTGCTTCGACATCCTGCATCCTGGACACATCAAGCTTTTGTCCGAAGCGCATGCGGCTTGCGACCGTCTCGTTGTTGGTCTCAACAGCGATGCATCGGTGCGGCGCTTGAAAGGCGAGAGCCGGCCGGTGCAAGACGTGCATGCGCGCGCGGGGGTGCTCGCGGCGATCGAGGCGGTGGATCTCGTCGTCATCTTTGAACAGGACACTCCGACCGATCTGATCCGCCGCGTGCGTCCCAAGCTCCTGGTGAAAGGCGGAGATTACCGGCGAGAGGAGGTCGTCGGGCACGAGCTGGTGGAACGGGATGGGGGCGAAGTGCTCCTGATCGATCCCGTGCCCGGGTTCAGCACCAGCAGGATCGTGCACAAGTCACGCGCCCTGAGGTCCGGCTGAAGACTGGCGCCAGGGTATGGAGCAGCGCGTGCACAGTCGCCTGCCGAAGGAGAGCGAGCAGGTGCTGGTGCGCAAGTTCTTCGGCAATAAGCGTTTGGGGTTCTTCGTCGAGGTCGGAGCCAATCGGCCGCGGCAGGAATCCCAGACCTGGCATCTCGAGCAGCTGGGTTGGATGGGCGTGCTGATCGAGCCGCAACCTGATTTGGCCGCCGAGCTGTCACGTGTCCGCCGGGCCGCGGTTTTTGCGGTCGCCTGCTCGTCACATCAGAATGCGGGAAGGCGCATGCGCCTGCATGTCGCTGGCGCGCTCTCAGCCCTCGATCGTCACCGCATGGCCCCGGGCGCAAAACCCGAGCAGGTGATCGAGGTTCCCGTGCGGGCGCTCGATGATATTCTGGCCGAAGCCGGCACGCCGGCGCCATTCGAGCTTCTTTCCATCGATGTCGAGGGTCATGAGCTTGAAGTGCTCAGCGGGTTCGACATTGCGCGCTGGCGGCCGCATCTGATCCTCATCGAGGATCACGTCGGCAATCTCAGAAAGCACAGGTTCCTGAAAAGTTGCGGATATCGTCTCGTCCGGCGTTGTGAGAACAACGGCTGGTACGTTCCGCGAGGCGCGCCGGTTACCGTTGACTTGCGCGAGCATTGGGAGATAGTTCGCAAGTATTATCTGGCTCTGCCTTTCCGTATTGCGCGCAACGCCTCGCGCCGGGCGCGCCAGCCGTTCAAGGACTGGCTCCGCGACCGTCGCGAACAGTCGTGATCCTGCGGACCGTGATAACTCCCCGGCCTCATGCTCTGAGGAGCGCACCGATCTCGGGTTTAGCCGAGATCGGCACCTTTAGTGCGCAAGTCGGATAAACCCGACTTGCGGTGTGCGCGTCTCGAAGCACGCGACCGCCCCCATCCTTCGCGACGCTCGCTGCGCTTCGCTCCTCAGGATGAGGGGGGAGAAGGCCCCACGGTGCTTGGCCTCCGTAACGGCTCGCCCGGCGGCGGAAACCAGCTCTGAGCTTCCTCGTAACGTTTGGCGTAGCGATAGAAAGTGCCCTCGAAATTGCCGAGCGCAATGACGAAACCCGCCCAACCGTCGCGATAGCCCCGCTTGAAAGCGTAATGCTTGATGAATGACCACATCGCATGCGCGAGCGCTGCTCCCATGCTGACCTGCTTGCCTGCGAGCTTTCGGGCGCCAAGCGAGGAGTAGCGATTCATCTTCTTGATGACTTCCTCCAGATTGCGAAAAGGAAACTGCCAGATGGCGGCGCGCAGCTCCCCCAACCGGGATCCTGGCGAGAGGTCGTAGCCCTCGTGCACCGGATCGTCGCGATAGCGCAGCGCTCCTTTGCGGAAGAGCTGCGGTTGGCGATAATTGGGATACCAGCCGGATCCTCGAATCCAGCGTCCCATCATGTAATTGCGACGGGGGACGAGATAAGCGTCGTACGCCGGTTTGGACGAAAGGACATCATAAATTTCGTCGCGCACTTCCGGCGTGCAGCGCTCGTCCGCATCCAGGCTGAAAACCCACTCATGACGGCACTCCGCCACCGCCTGATTGCGGAGATCGCCGAAGCCGCGGAAAGGAATCTGCACGACGCGCGCTCCCAAACCTTCCGCGATCTCGACCGTGCTATCGCTGCTTCCGGAATCTACGACCACGATCTCGTCCGCCCACAGCACGCTCGCGACCGCATCGGCAATTTTTTCAGCCTCGTTATAGGCAAGGATATAGGCCGATATATTTTGCATCTGTTCTCGTCATTGAGCCTGATCGCAGCGCACGCTATCACACCCGCGACCCGGCATGGAGAGCACGGGAAACATCGCGGCGCACGACCATGACGGCTTGGCGATATCCGGCAAGTCGTGCGGCGATCGCAAGCGTCGTGGGAGCTGTACGAATTGGCCGATCTCATCTCGCTCATCGTGACCACTTATAACCGCCCTGATGCATTGCAGGCGGTTCTCGCAGCTTTGGCGTGCCAGACCGACCGCGCATTCGAAGTGGTGATCGCGGATGATGGATCGAGCCCCGCGACAGGTGCGGTAGTGGAGCATTGGCGATCCAGACTGGGCGTCGCGCTGCATCACGTCTGGCAGCCGCACCATGGGTTCCGTGCCGCTGAGATGCGCAACCGCGCCATTCTCGTCAGCCGGGGCGAATACTGCATATTTCTCGACGGCGACTGCATTGTGCGATCCGAGTTCATCGCGACCCATCGCAAGCTGGCGCAGCGCGGATGGTTCGTCACCGGCAATCGCGTGCTGCTCTCGCCGGCAACCACGGATGCCGTCCTGCGCGTCGGCTTGCAGCCGCAGACTTGGGCGGCAGGGGAATGGTTCCGACAGCGCCTGAGCGGCGGCGTCAATCGCGTGGCCGCGACGCTCAAGCTTCCCCTCGGGCCATTGCGCAAGCTGACGCCAAGGCACTGGCGCGGAGCACGCTCCTGCAACCTCGCGATTTGGAGGTCAGATCTGGACAAGGTCGATGGTTTTGATGCGAGTTACAGCGGCTGGGGGCGAGAAGATTCGGATTTATTGATTCGGCTCATCAATTCGGGGGTGCGTCGCAAGGATGGCCGCTTTGCAACGGCCGTCGTTCATCTCTGGCATCCGGCGGCGGACCGGACGGAGCTGCCGGCCAATGATGCGTTGCTTGCGGCGGTTCTGAACAGCAAACAAACGCGCGCACGACAGGGGTTGTCGTTGCTGGCAGATTTTGACCGTGATGCAATCAACTGGCGTGCGCAAATCCGGCCTTGAAAGGCGCTATATCGACATGGATGTTTCTAGCTTAGAATGCCGCGTCAGGGAAAAGCTGCGATGACGAGCCTTGAACTTCCGGCCCGGCCGCGCATCCTGATCATCACGCTCCGCCGGCTCGGCGACGTGTTGCTCACGACGCCCCTTATCCGCAGCATTCGGCGGGGCTTTCATGATGCGCGAGTGGATATCCTCGTATTTCGCGGCAGCGATGCCATCCTGCATGGCAATCCCGACATAGACAAAGTGCATACCATGACCGAGCGTCCGTCCATGGGTGAGACGCTCGCCTTGGTGCGCAACCTGTTTCGCCGCTATGACCTCGTGGTGTGCACGCAGCCCGGGGATCGGCCGACATTCTTCAGCCTCATCGCCGGACGGCGCCGGGTAGGGCTGGTGCCGGCAGCAGGAACGAGGGGCGCCGGCTGGAAGCGCTTTGCTCATCACGTTGCAATCGTGCCGGAGCCGGATACGCATCGGGTCACGCAATTAAAGAGGCTTGCCGAGGCGCTTGGCCTTGACTGCACTGGCGAGATCGTATGTCCAGACGATCGTGCCACCCCAGCCTGTTCGGCGAAGGCACCCTACGCTGTGCTGCATGCCAATCCCTTCTATCAGTACAAGCGATGGACCGATAAGGCATGGCGCGAGTTGGCCCAAGGCCTGGTCGAGCGCGGGCTCGCGATTATCGCGACCGAGGGACCGGACCCGGCCGAGCGCGCCTATCTCGACCAGGTCTGGGCCGACCAGGTGTGGGCCGACAAGGTGTGGGCTGCGCACGGGGTGCCCGTCACCAGAGCTCGCCTCTCTTGGGCGGAGCTTTGCGCATTGCTCAAGGGAGCTGCCGTCTATGTCGGGCCGGATACATCCACGACGCATTTGGCTGCGGCAGCTGGCTGCCCCACGATCGCGCTCTATGGCCCGACCAGCCCGCGCCTGATCGGGCCCTGGCCGGTCGGCGGTCTCGATCCGCCCTGGGATCATGCCGGCACCATTCAACGTCGCGGCAACGTTTGGGTGGTGCAGAATCCGCTCCCGTGTCTCCCCTGCGAGAAGCTCGGCTGCGAAGGCCACTTGGCGAGCTATAGCCGGTGTCTCGACGAGTTGTCGGTCGGCCAGGTCCTGGCCGCAGTTGACGATGCCTTGTCCAGGCCTGGAGCGCCAAACCGCGCGATGTCACACGATCAGCGGCCGGCTTTCTTGCGTTGGACGAAGCTGGAAACGTCGAAGCTCTCGTAAGTCTGCTGCTTGCAATGGTCCATTACGACGCCAGTGCGGGAGTCGATGATTTTATCGCCCATAATGAAAACGGCGTATTCCTGTGGCGCACTGTCAGCATGTATTCTAAGACACGTGAGCCAGGCATTTCCCCGAAGATGGTTGACCGTCCGCACCCCGGAAATTGCAAGCACCCCTAGCTCTGCCGGATTTGCAAAAAGACTTCCGATATTGTCCGCGACAATCTGCCGATAGTTCGGCTCGGAAAGGTCCTCTGGCCGGGGAGCATCAGGCAAGCTGTCAACAATGTGACCCGCGGCACAGCCACCCAGGCTGATGGTGAGGGTGAGCACAAAGAGACGCACAACCTGCTTGCCTTTCCCGCGAAAGCGCTTCTGCGTTGGAGGAATTTCAAGGGGCCGTCCGACGAGACGAAGCCGCAATCAGGACGTATATCAGAGAACACGGCAAAAAATCAGCGACCTCTGCCAGGGCATGATCGACTTTTGGGCTGCGTGGTTTCGTGGAAAACATAACCGAAATGGAAACATACGCTGCGCCCAAGCCTGACCTTGGCTCTCTGCGCATGCGCCTGCGCTCCTGGGCCGCTCTCGACCGTTGGGAGCGGCTTTCGGATGGACTCGCGGCGGCAGTCGCGGTCTCTTTGCCCTGGTCAACGTCAGCGACCGGCATCCTGCTTGGATTATGGCTGATCACCCTCATCCCGCTGCTCGATTTCGAGCAGGTCAGGCGAGAGATGATGTCGCCCGCGGGCGGTCTGCCCGTGGCGTTGTGGGTGCTGGGCGCAATCGGGATGCTTTGGGCGGGCGTGAGCTGGAGCGATCGCATCGGCGGCCTCAGCGGCTTTCACAAGCTCCTGGTCATCCCTTTGCTGCTGGCGCGGTTCCGCCGGACGGGGCGCGCGGATTTTGTCTTGCTCGGGCTTCTCGTCTCCTGCGTCGCACTGCTCGTGCTCTCGTGGGGGCTGGCTCTGATCCCAGGCCTTACCTGGCGCGGCAAGTTGGATGTGGGCGTGCCGGTCAAGGACTACATCCTGCAAAGCGAGCTGTTTGCCATCTGTGCATTCGGTCTCATCGGGCAGGCAGTCGAGGTGTGGCGCAGCCGGGTGCGACTTGCGCTCGGGCTTGTCGTTCTCGCTGCTGGATTTATCGGCAATCTTCTCTACGTGCAGACGGCGCGCACCACGCTGGTGGCGATGGCGGTGCTTGTCGTGGTCTTTGCCTTGCGAAAGTTTGGCTGGATCGGCGCGCTTGGCGCCGTTGCGATCGCGGCCGCGCTCGCATTTGGAGCATGGATGTCATCCCCCTATCTGCGCGAAAGGGTGGCGCCCGCAATCGCAGGCGCCCAATTGCACGATCCGAGCGACACCAGCACGACGGTGGGATTGCGGCTCGGATACTGGCGAACGTCGCTTGCCTTCATTTCGCAAGCGCCGGCGCTCGGCCACGGAACCGGCTCCATTCCGGAGCTGTTCCGGCGCGCTGCTACGGCCGAGACGAACCCGATGACCATCACCACCAACCCTCACAACCAGATTCTTGTGGTCGCGATCGATCTCGGCCTTCTCGGCGCCATCCTTCTTCTCGCGATGTGGGTTGCGCATCTCGCGCTGTTTCGCGACCTTTCGCTGCTCGCCTGGTTCGGCCTCGTCGTTGTGGTGCAGAATATCGTCGCGTGCCTGTTCAACTCGCACCTGTTCGATTTTTCTCAAGGTTGGCTTTATGTCGTGGGTGTGGGCGTCCTCGGCGGCAGCGTGCTGCACCGGAAAACCCTCAGTTGAGTTTGTAGCCCGCATGAGCGTCAGCGACATGCGGGGTTCTTTACGGGGGCAGAACCCGGATATCGCTACGCTAATCCGGGCTACATTTCTGACTTCGGCGAAACGTCCGAAACGCACTCTACCGGCGACCGATCGCGATCAGGTGGGCGGCAAACGGGCGCATGAGACGGCTGTCGGATAGCCATTCTTCATGCGGCATGGTGCGGCTCGACACCGCGGTGGCGAGGGGTTGTGAGAATTTGTGCAAAATCCGCAGCGGCGCCCACATGGCGCCATGCACGTTGACTTCGGAGAAACCCGCTTCTCGCAATTTCGCGGAAATGGACGATGGCGTCTCGAACTCGACGTGATAGCGCAACGGCGTTCCGGTGGTCCGCGCAGCAAGCTTGCGCAGCAGAGAAAGCTGATGAAAGCCGTCAAGCGCCCAGCTGTTCACATAAGTGCCGAAATAGATGCCGCCACGCCTTAGCGCCCTGGCTATTTCCTTGTGGCCAAGAGCATTATCGCGGCGATCCAAATATCGGAAAACCTCGATTGCATAGACAAAATCCAGCGAAGCATCAGGTTGCGGCAGTTGTAGCACCGAACCGTCGGACACGAGATCCCTTGGCGCCTTCATGACCGCCAGGGCGCGCATCTCGGCGCTCGGCTCGATCCCTTGCACCGCAAAACCGCGCGCGATCAGGCGGGCCATGTGCGCGCCCACGCCACATCCGACGTCCAGGCAATTGGCGCGTGCAGGCAGCCGCGAGACGCAACCCTCCCATGCGCGATCGACGAGATGCCGGCCGTAGCGAAAGGGAGAGTCGAATATGCTCTCGCCGGCATATTCGGCGGAAAATGTCGCGGCGGTTTCGTCGTGGATTTCGACGGCCCTTCGGCGGGTCCAATCCGCGTGCGAGCTTCTATTCACGATCAAAGCTCCGACATTGCTTTGCTCTGCATGCCCAGCTCGTCCGCCAGCCGTTCATAGCAATCGATGATCCGCGTGAGAAAGGCCATGTTGGCGTCAAGGTCCAGCCCGAAGTTATGCGGATGCCACCACAGGTGAAAGGTGCCGCCAGTCTCGGCCGCCCTCCGCATTGCGCGTGTGATCCGCCGCATGCGCAGGCCGTCCAGTGCCGCAAGACGAGGATGATAAGGCCGCAGGAACCGGCTGGAGGGGACATTCACCAATGGGCCGGATGCCTGCACAGGCGGGGGAGTATTCGCGCCGGAAAGATTGATATAAGCGTCCGCCAGACGGCAGAGGCGCAGGAGCTTCGTCTCGCGCGCCGTCTCGCGTGCCTTGGGACCGAACAGGAAAATTCGCTCCTTGCCGCGGAAATGGGTGATCCCGGCGTCGCGACAGGCGAGAAGATAAGGCTCTGCATACTGGTTGCGGGGAAACACGATCGACCGGCAGGCAACGCCCCATTTCCCGAGCTGGTGGATCGCACATTTGAGATCGGCCTTGAATTGGTCGAGCGTTTGGCCGCTCTCCAGGCAATAGTAATGGGAGAAAGTGTGCGTGCCGATCTCCTGTCCCGGACATGCCGCGATCAGTCGGGCAAGACTGGCGCCGAAATTATATGGGTCGGTGCGCTCGTCCGCTCCGACCTCATCGAGATAGCTATATGTTGATAATGCGGGATTGGAATAGGTCGGCTGTATTGCCGGCATGCTTGCCAGAAGCTCATCCTTGGATTCGCACAACAGGAAACCCACGATCGCCCATGTCGCCCGGATCGAGCGCCGATGAAAGAGCTCCAGCATGGCGGGGATTGCCTTGCGTGCGCCCAGCACGTTTGCCCCATAGGAGGCGCGCGTGGCAACATCGCGCATTCCCCACAACAGCTCGAAATCGAGCGAAATGACAAGATTTCCAGACATGGCTCGCGGTCTTCCCAATCCGCTATCGTAGCGCAATGCCAGCTTAACTCGGGTGGCTCGTTCTGAATTGATCCCAAGGATGATCCGGCTTTCAAAGTTCACGCCACGGATGTGGCTTATCCTGGCCCACGACCTTCTGGTCACGGCGCTGGCGGTGGTTGCAAGCTTTTTCATTCGCTTCGAGGAAGCCGGCGTCGTCGCGCACTGGCGGCTGCTGCAAATACTGATTCCGCCGTTCCTGCTCTTCGCCGCGATGGTGTACGTTTTCTCCGGGCTGTACAAGGCAAAGTGGCGTTTCACGTCGCTGCCGGATTTGCTGAATATCGTGCGCGCCGCCACGGTGTTGACGGCAACCCTTTTGGCGCTCGATTACGTGCTGGTCGCGCCGAACATCTACGGGACGTTCTTCTTCGGCAAGATAACGCTCGTCCTTTACTGGATGCTGCAAATCGCCTTTCTCACGGGCCCGCGCATCGCCTATCGCTACTTCCGTTACACCCGGACGCGCATGCACGCGAGGGAGAGCGACTGGACCCCGACGTTGGTGGTTGGCCCCGCTGTCGATGCCGAAGTGCTCGTGCGCGCCATCGAGAGCGGAGCCGTGAAAAAAACCCGCCCCGTCGGCATCCTGTCGCCGTCCTTGGCTGACCGCGGCCAATCGATCCGCGGCATCTCGGTGCTCGGCGAACCTGATGACCTGGAAGCGGTGATCAACGATTTAAGGAATTCCGGCACCAGGGTGATGCGGCTTGTGTTCACGCCGAGCGCGCTGGCCCCGGATGCCCGGCCGGAAACCATTCTGATGCGGGCGCGACGGCTTGGGCTCGCCACCAGCCGATTGCCATCGCTTGAGGACGGCGGCGAGGCGCTGCGCCTTGCGCCGGTGAATGTCGAGGACTTGCTGCTTCGCCCTGGCGTGAAGATCGACTATCGTCGTCTCGACGCCTTCGTCAGAGGAAAATCGGTGATCGTGACCGGGGGTGGCGGCTCGATTGGAGCGGAGATTTGCGATCGCGTGCTCACCTTTGGCGCGGCGCGCGTGCTGCTGATCGAGAATTCCGAGCCGGCGCTGCACGCCGCCCTGGAGACGCTCGCCACCAAGCAATCGGCGGCCCAAATCGAAGGCCGGCTCGCTGACGTGCGCGATCGCGCCCGCATTTTCCGCCTGCTGCGGGATTTTCATCCCGATCTGGTTTTTCACGCCGCGGCCCTCAAGCATGTGCCGCTCCTGGAGACGGATTGGGGAGAGGGCGTGAAAACGAATGTTTTCGGCTCGGTCAACGTCGCCGATGCCGCTGTTGCGGCTGGCGCCACGGCAATGGTCATGATCTCGACCGACAAGGCCATTGAGCCGGTGTCGGTGTTGGGCGCCTCGAAGCGCTTTGCGGAAATGTATTGTCAGGCGCTCGACAGCGACCTTGCACGCAGAGGCGCCGCGCAGGCGCTGCGTTTGATCGCGGTGCGTTTCGGCAATGTGCTGGCCTCCAACGGCTCGGTGGTTCCCAAGTTCAAGGCGCAGATCGAAGCTGGCGGGCCGCTCACGGTCACGCACCCCGACATGGTGCGCTATTTCATGACCATCCGCGAGGCGTGCGACCTGGTGGTCACGGCCGCAAGCCACGCGCTCGCGCCCGAGCATTCCGGGGTAGCGGTCTACGTCCTCAACATGGGACGGCCGGTGCGGATCGTGGATCTCGCCGAGCGAATGATCCGGCTCTCGGGCCTTGAGCCCGGCCGCGACATCGACATCACGTATACCGGAGTCAGACCAGGCGAACGACTGCACGAGATTCTGTTCGCTCGCGAGGAGCCCACCGCCCCGATCGGCATCGAAGGCATCGTCGCCGCCAAGCCGGTCAGTCCGTCGCTCGAGGCGATGCGTGGCTGGCTCGCGGCGCTGGAGCAGGGTTTGGGCCGCGAGGACCGTTCGGTGATCTTCGCCGTGCTGCGCGACGCGGTGCCGGACTTTCGCGGGGAAGCGGCGTGAGTCGAATCGTGCACTCGAGTGCTTTAGATGGATTGCGCGGGCTCAGCGCCCAGGTCGTATTCATCGGACACTTGATCGCCACGTTGGCGGCCGTCAAGATTTTCGGATGGCCGGCCCGCGCAGCAGTCATCGTCTTCTTCTGCCTGAGCGGCTTCGTCATCACCTCGTCCGTTAGGCACGCGCGCAGCCGAGGTGGGTTCAGCTTGCTGCGGTTTGGGATGCGCCGCATTGCTCGAATATACCCCCCCTATATCCTTGCGATCGCAGTGGCCTGGGCGGTTTTTGCAGTAACCGGACCCTCCGGAACCATGTCCTTCTCATCCGTGGTTGGCGAACTGACGCGGGCCTTCACATTTCTCAACCTCGGCTCCGATGTGATCACCAGGATTGATGGTCCCTTGTGGTCATTACGCCTTGAAGTTATCGCTTATGTTATTACGGGGTTCTTAGCGTACGCCGTGCTCAGTGGGTCTTCTCGACTTCACTCGATTTTCTCAGCAACTTTTGCGTTGCTGCTGGCTGTCAGCGCGCCCTTTTTCCTCTCATTTGGGCTCGCCGCGTTCTGCTGGTTTGGTTTCGGCGCGTTGGCATCGCTGGGTGTCTTGCGGGTCATGGAACCGTTCAGCTTTGCCGGATCGGCGATACTTTTTGTCGTTGGTATGATTCTTCCTCTCGCGACTGGGAATTCGCTCGCAATTGAGGCTGCCGATACAATTCCAGCAATGCTCTACCAAATCATCTTTGCCGTATTTGTTTCTTCCTGGATCAGAAAATTGGGAGAGACTGGATCAGCCGTGCTGACCAGGTGCCACTCGCTCGCCGGCTTCTCCTATACACTCTATGTTCTTCATATGCCGATCATCATTGGTATCTTGGCCATTACGCCGGTCCTGCCGCAGGGGAGCCTTGCCACCTTGGCCATCGTTCTTCTGAGCTTCACAATCGTTGAGCTTGCCGCATGGTACGCCGGCTCTATCCTGGAGAGGCCTGATTTCTTTTATGATATCGTGCGACGCGGACTGGTCCGCGTGCGGCTTGTACCTGAGTTGCGCGCTTAGGGGCATCGTGGGTCCAGGTGGAGGCAGATGTAAATGATCGCAGCGGGATTAGACCGGCGAATACGTGACCTCCTGGAGCAAAGCGGAAAAAGTTGCTGCCACACGGTCGATATGAAACTCGTTTGTGACGTTCGAGTTTCCCCATGGCGCTTCCGCGTGGGAGCGGCGTCTATTGCGGGCGAATTCCAGAGCCTCCTTTAATTGTTTCGCTATGTCGGCGGGGTTTCGCGGGTCAGCTGCAAGCGCCCCGCAACGGGCGAGCAGGGCAGCCGAGGTCCCCGGAGGGACGATCCCGAAAACAGGAGCTCCCGAGCCTAGATATTCGATGAGCTTGCTTGGCAGGAAAACACTGAGGCGATCGGGTGCATCGATCGTCAGCAGGAGGTCTGAGCTGGACATCAGTCGAAGCGACTCCGAGTAGGGCACAGTGCCGACAAGCTTCACCAGGTCGGCCGGCAATGCGCGCAACGAGGGATGCTTGCGAAACCGCCACGACAGGTGCCCCACCAGCTCAATGCGCACATCCGCGAGCGCCTGCGGCGCGCTGCCGATGATCAGGTTCAGCGCGCGGAACAGCGGAACCGGGCTGCGGTGGCCGTAGAAGTTGCCGATGTGACGGACGACAATTGTCTTCCCGCAAGGCGCTCGCGGTGGAAAAAGCGCCGGATCAAAGCTGTGGGGCACAACTCTCGCCTTTTCGCGCCAGGCGGCGGGGTATTTCGCCATGACGAGGTCCAACGTCTCCTGTGAGACAAAGACCACACGGTCGGCCTGCGCGATGACCTGTTTTTCAAGCCGCCTGTTGACAATGTTGGCGAGCCAGTCATGTCGCCGGAAGGCACTGTCGGCCCAGGGATCGCTGAAGTGCGCGAGCCAGGGCAATTTGAGCCGCGCCGCAAGCCGCAGGCCCAGCAGGTGGTCTGACATCGGCTCGCCGAAGGTTGCCAGCACATCGGGCTTGAAATCCGACCGGGCAAGCCGGGCAACCGTTGCTGCCTCAGCGCGCGGAACCCAGGCGCGGAATTCATCGGGAACGCGCGCGTATAGCGGCACCAGCCGGCGGGCGAAACGCAAGCCAATATTCGAGATCCCGGGCTGGAAAACGACCTCAAGCCGGAATGCAAGCCGCTGGTCGAGACCGAAATCGTGGTCGAGGGTGCGTGAGCCATTGGCGGGGGCGCACACCGCGCCAATTTCACCGTCGCAATGCGCAAGCAGTCGTCCAATCTGAATCGCCTGCGGGTAGAGCGCAGGTGGCAGGGCATATGAAACGGCGAGCACGCGCATGGGCATCTCTAACGGGCCACATCTCTAACGAGTCATGTCCCCATCAGAGAACGCATCGCGTGAACAGATACTCATCACAGTGACTACCGAAGACGCCGAGAGCCGCGGCTGGCCGTCTGAAACTGTGCACGTGGCGGAAACCTTTTGACGCGAGCAATGCCAGCAGCTCGTCCGATGCGACCAACTCGTAGGGATATCCACCCAACCAATCGTGCACGTCGTGGTGAAAGTCCATGCCGCGATGCGACCTGTAATTTGCGATATGCGCTCTCAGCGTCCGTCCGCGCGCCAGCAGCGCCAAGCCAAACAAGTGGACATACAGAGCCCGCGCAATCGACTGAGCTGTACGGCCTGCTCGCGAATACCACTTTTTGATCATTCGCCAAATCCGGCAGAACGGAGTCCGGCGATAGAGAGCAACCGCAAGCAGCCCATCGACTTTGACCAGCGCCGCGGTCCGCAACAGCGCCTCGCGCAGGTCGCCTGTGTGGTGCAGGACACCCCACGAGTACACAATGTCATAGAGTCCGAGATTGCCGGGCGTCGCTTCCAGGATGCTGCGGCGCTCCACCATCCAATTGCGGGATGCGGCGAGACGATCGAGAACAGCTTGGGCGGTCGCGACGCAAACAGGGTCGAGGTCGAGCGCGGTGACGTGTGCGGCGCCCAGCCGTAGCGCTGCGAGAGCGTGCAGTCCCGATCCACAGCCCACGTCGAGAAACGTGCGTCCGCGAAGATCCTCCACGCCGAGCAGTCGGGTTAATCCGTGCATCGCTTCCGAGATCGCGGCTTCGTCGATCAAACGCGCGTAGGAGGCCCAGTTCTCGCCGAACGAGAAATGCGCACGCACATCCGTCAGCGGTGCAGCGGGCTCACCCATCGCCGCTTAAGCCGGCGCTGAGTGCCGTGCGAGCAGCGCGGCAACAATGCGCTCTGCCGCGCGGCCCTCGCCGTACACGTCACGCCTTCCCTGGTCCGCAGGCCAGCGGCCGGTCAAAGCATCGTTCGCATCGGCAACGATGCGATCGCGATCCGTGCCGGCCAAGTCGCACCAGCCCGGTGGCCATGCCTTCCGGTCGCTCCGTCACCTGTCGCATGACAATCGACGCGCGCACCCAGGCTCGGCGCTTCCTCTTGTATCCCGCCGGAATCGGTAAGCACCAGCTCCGCGCGCGACATCAAGAAGCACAAACGGAAGATAGTCCAGCGGTTCGATCAAATGCACATTGGGCAGTTGCTTTTGCCCCAGCTCGCGATGCACGGTATCGCGCACTTCCGGATTGGGATGAACCGGATAGACGAATTGGCGCTCGGGGAACCGGCCGGCGAGCGTCAGCGATGGCAGAGCAAATGGCAACGAAACCTGGTCCGAAGCTCTCCCGCCGGTGGGCCGTGATGAGAACGAGACCAGGTGTCGCGGAGTTCGGGCACGGAGCGCCGGCTGTCTCGATCATCGTCTGCGCGTGGCCGCGCAGGCCGGCGTCTCCATCGAGACGGCGAATGAGCCACTTGATTGCGTCGATTCCGGTATTGCCTGTCACCACGATGCGGCCGGCATCAACCCCCTCGCGCCGCAGATTGTCGGCATTCGAGGCGACCGGCGCGAAATGCAGGCTGGCGACCGCTGTGATCAGCTTGCGGTTCATTTCCTCCGGCCAGGGCGCGTAGATGTTGCCGGTACGCAGCCCCGCTTCCACATGGGCGACCGGTATCTTCTGGTAGAACGCGGCGAGCGCTGCCGCAAAAGCGGTCGTCGTGTCGCCCTGGACGATGAGCCAGTCGGGACGCTTCTGCTCCAGCCACCCGCGAAGCGCGTTGCAGAACGGAGCCGGTCAGCTCGGTGAGCGTTTGCCGGGGAATCATCACGCCGAGATCGACGTCCGGCGAGATGCCGAAGAGATCGAGCACGCCCGCGCACATATCGGCGTGCTGGCCGGTGTTGCAGACGGTGGTATGAATTTCTGGCCGTTCGCGCGCGGCGAGCACGACCGGGGCGAGCTTGATTGCTTCGGGCCGGGTTCCAAGTACGACGAGCAGGTGCATCTGGCTTTCGCTGCCGCAGGGATGCTATCAGTCCGCCCCGGGTCTGGGGTGCGCATTAACGGATGCGGTTTGACGGCCGGAAGGCGAGCCCAGTGCGGTGAATTTGCTTTCTGCCATGTCATCGCCCGCTTCAGGCGGGCGGGATCCAGTAGGTTGGGTCGAGTTCTTCACGAGACCCAACAAAGCCGGCGGGAAAATGTTGGGTCTCGCGGAAGGGCTCGACCCAACCTACATGCCCCGCATTCGCGGGGCATGACGGCAGGAGGCTGGTTCAAAGTCATCGGAAACCGGTCTAGCCTCGCCGTCCGGCGATCTGCGCAAGGAGACACGAGCGTTTGCGGGAGATGAAATCGGGCGCGCAGGGCGGAATTTTTTTATCTGGCTATTTTGGTTGTGGCAATCTGGGCGATGACCTGCTGTTGTCGGCAGCGGTCACGCAACTGCGTGTCATTGCGCCTGGCGCGCAATTCCTGGTCCGCGACAGCGGCGACACTGCGCCGCTCAGGGGTCTCGGCGCCGACGTTGTTTTCACCGGCATCGATGCCATATTGGCCGATCAGAGATACCGCAAGCCGTATCGGCTCGCGCGCTTCGTCGCGCGACTGGTTCCTTTGCTGCGCCGCTGCAGCTGGCTCATATTTGCAGGCGGCACCGTGTTCCACGAGCAGAACCGCTCCCGTTCGCTGCTTGTGCAATGGCTGATCTGCCAGCTGGCGCGCCTCTTGCGCGTACGCATTGCCGCGATCGGGGTCGGGGTTTCGGAGCTCACCTCGGCGCGCGGACGATGGCTCGTGCGCCACATCGTCGGCATGTCCGAGCTCTTCCTGGTGCGCGACGAAGCCGCGCTGCGGCAATGCGTCGGCGCTGCCGCTGGATTGGCGGGAGACTTGGTGTTCGCCTGGCCCGAGCTTGCGTCGATGTCCGCTCAGCAAGCTCGGATAATACCTCCCCTGAAAGGGGAGGTCGGCGAGCAAAGCGAGCCGGGTGGGGTCGGTTGCAGCAATCTCGATCGTCAAAGCAACCCCACCCGACCGCCTGTCGCTTCGCTCCGGCGGTCGACCTCCCCTGAAAGGGGAGGTACACCGAGGCTGCTGCCGCGCACGATCGCGCTCGCAGTCTGTCCCGCTGCTTTCCAAGGCGGCGCTGAGGAGCGAGCGGTGGTCGCGTTCAGCGAGGCCGTTCGTGCATGGCATCTGCATGGACATCGCGTCATTTTTCTAATCTTTCAGAAGGCGGGGATCGTTCCCGGCGATGCGGCCATGTTCGAGCAAATTGCCGCGCGGCTCGGCCACGATATATTGGTGGAGACGCGCACACTCACAGCGTTACCGCAGGCAATTCTCACCGCATATCGCGACATCGACATGCTGTGTGGCATGCGTTTCCATGGCTTCGTTCTCGCCGCATTGTTGGGCATTCCGTTTGTCGGCGTGGCGCACGACAACAAAATCTCCGAGATCTGTCGCCGCTTCGAGATGACCTGTCTCGATGCCGGTGCATTCGATGGGAGCGTGCTGGCGCATGCCGTGGAAGCCAGCCTGGACCGCCGTCCCGATCCCGCCGTTGTCGAGCGCAGCATCGCCGAAGCGAGGGAAAATTTCCGTGCACTTGCCGGCTGCATGAAATGAAGATCATGCCGCAACGCGATCCAGTTTGCTGTCCGATCTGCGGCGCAACCGCCGGCTGGCCCATGCACTGGCGCCCCGACGCCAAAATCGAAGCCTGGCGCGCGGGGACTGGCGACGGCTCACGCTACGGCTGGCGATTGTGCCGGCGGTGCGGCAACGGTTATCCCACTGCTGCGCCTGATCTGGGGGTGCTGGAGCGCGTCTGGGAAGCAGCGCGCGTCGTCGACGCAAGCGATCCAACGCGGGCCGCGGACCTGTGGCGGCGACGCCGCGATGACGCCAGGACCCACGCCCAGCGTTCCTATCAGGCTTTCGCGCCGCTCCTTGGCGTCAAGAGCGGTCGGTTCCTCGATATCGCCTGCGGACTGGGCGAGACCGTGCGGTATTTTGTCGATCGCGGCTGGGAGGCGGAAGGCATCGATGCCGATCCGACCATGCTTGCGTTCCACCGCGCGCTCGATATCCGCACTCGCATCGGCCAGATCGAGAAAGTCGAGATCACCGGCCGCTACGACCTCATTCATATCGCCCACGCGATCTATTTCATCACCAATCCGATGCGATTTCTTGCCGAGCTGCGGAGCCATTTAGCGCCGGGCGGGCTTCTTTGCGTCGTCCTCACCGATCTCACGTCCTCGCTCGAGCCCAGCCTGCCATCGTATTCGCACACCTTTTATCCGACGCCCGGCTCAATGCGGTATGCGCTGGCGCTCGCCTCATTCGCGACAGTGCTCAGTCGCCGGCAGTCGGGAAGCATCTACCTGGCTGCGCGGCCGGCAGCCACGGCTCTCCCGAAAGTCAATACGACGCTCATTCATTGGCTCCATCGCACGAGCCCGCTGCGCTTTGCAGTCATCGGCCGTTGCATTCGGGCAATACGCCCCATCGCGCGCGCAGTCCTTGGCCGATGAAGATCGAGGCGCAATCTGTGTTGCCGGATCGCGTCGTTGCGCCCGCATCAGGCATCGCTGCCCGCGGAGATGCTCACCGCATCGGCGCCCTCGACAGCCTGCGCGGCATAGCGATTACAGCTGTGATTGTGCGCCACTACCTGCCGCTCGATCTCCTGCCCGATGCGGCTGCGCTTATCCTGGGTCCTTTCGCTCAGGGCGGAGTGATTCTCTTCTTCATGCTCAGCGGGTTCCTGATCGATCAAAACCTCGCGCGCGACAGCAACCTCATCAGATACGGGCTGCACCGCGTCTTCCGCATCGTTCCGGCATACTGGACGGCGCTCCTGGTTATTTTCCTGGTTGAAGGTTTTGTCACGCGCGAGCGCGTCTACACGCTGCGCGAAGTGGTGATCAACGCCACGTTTCTCGGCGACGTCTTTTCTGTAGCGCTCATGAGCGGTGTGTTCTGGACCTTGCTGATCGAAGTCAAGTTCTATGTCGTTGCGCCCATTGTGAAGCGATGCGGAGATCGGCTCACCTTTGCTGCTCCGTTTGCCGCTGTGGCGCTGAACGCTCTCATATTCGCCTGGCGCGACGGTCAGGCAAGCCATCTCTTGACTTACATCAGCTTTTGCTTCGCGGGCATGCAATTTGGACTGTGGCGCCGCGCTGCGATCAGCAACCGGCAGCTCGCGCTTGTCGTCGGAATGGTCACCCTCGCGACACTGGTCTTCGCCAGCTACTACAAAGTCGGGATGATGGTGCTGGCGCTTTTCGGTTTTGTGCTCCTGGGCTGGGCGGTCAATCGCAAAGACCCCGCATTCGATCTGCGGGCGCTCAGATTGGCCGGCGCGGTATCCTACAGCTGGTACCTCTATCACGTGGCAATCGGCTTTCCGCTCATATTGGCGCTGCGCGGCAATGGATCGCTCGCGAGTACGGCCTGGGCGATCTTGGCCGCGACCATGGCGACGCTCGCTTTGGCCTGGCTCTCTTATCGAGTCATCGAGCGCCCAGGCATCGCGCTCGGACGCCGGCTGGCGCGGCAATCGGCGAGGTAGCGGGCTAATTCCCGTCTACAAGGATCATCGTAGGGTGGGCAAAGGCGCCGTACACAGTCGGAGTTCAACAACGACGCCTTAGCGGCGCCGTGCCCACGCGCGCCGCTGGGCTCCACCGCGTGCGCGCGGCGCGCCAACAATGATTGCGTTGAGGCGTGAGTGTGCGGAATGGCGCACCTTTGCGCATTCTACGACTGTAGGGGCGGGTTTGAAACCCGCCCCTACTCGCTCCCAGAGGTCTCAGTCACGGGTGTGCCAAAGACGATGCCATGCATGTGCGATCGTGCAAGGAAATAGATGCCGATAACAACTATTCCGTAGACCGACCCGCCAGCCATGAGCCGGCCCCAAGCACTTTGCAGAAACCAGGTAGCCGCCGTTGCGAAGAAAAGTGCTGCTCCCGCGGCGACAGCGGCGAGGGTGAGATTTCGGAATATCCTGCCCCAGCGCAACGCGATCCCGCAGCGGGCGATCGCCCAGGCAGTGACGGTGCATGCGCTGATGCTGCTGGCGAGCTGCATCAGCGCGATGCCGCGCACGCCAAAGTCCAGCATGAGCACGAACAGATACCCGAACACGGCGGATGCCGCGGCCATCGCCAGGAACATCACATGCGTGTAGTGGATGCGATCCATGATCTGAAGCATTCGGACGAGCGGAGCGAGTATAGGAACCGCAAGCATGCCGAGGGCGTTGATGCGCAGGGCCTCGGCGGTGAGCGCCGTTGCCGAGGCATCGAAGCGTCCTCTCTGGAACAGGACGCTCACGATTTCCGGAGCGAAGCAAACTATAAGGCCGGTGAGCGGCACTGCTGCGAACATGAGGCCGCTGATGAGGCGCTCGAGCTTCTCGGCGCGATTGTCATGCTGCGCCAGCGGAACGATGAACGCTTCCCGCAGCATGAGCAGGCTTGAGAGATTGTTGATCAACTGCGAGGAATAGTTGATCGCCGCCACGCCGCCCGCGGGGACGAACGATTGGACATGCCTGTCGACCAGGGTGACGAGGCTGCCGGTCTGGTTGGCAAGATAGAATTCGCCGACATTGCGCAGCACGTCGCGCAGAGGCTGCGACTGGCCTCGGCTCCTCCGGCGCAAAAGACCCGATCCCACCAGCAGCAGCACCAGGCCAACGGCATAGCCGGCGGCGTAGGCGAGCGGGAGAGAGCGGATATCGCGATGCCAGATCGTCAGCACGGCAATGGAGGTGACGATAACCGCAATCTCAGCGGAGAACATCTGCCTGAACTGCCATTGCGCCTTGTGCCAGGCCGCAACCGCGTAATATGGCAGGTACGCGCAAATCCAGGGAACGAAATACCACGCCAGGCGCGAAAGGTCGGGCCATTCCTGCGGACCAAATCCTGTCGCGATGATCGGTGCGAGCAATGGCACCAGCACAAGCAACAGCACGCTGGCGGCAGCTGCAATGCAGAGGCTGATACGAAGGATCACCGCCGCAAGCTCGCGGGCGGCCTCCATTCCCTCCTTCTCCCGCGCGCTTACAAGGCGGGATACCACCACCGAATCGAAGATGGCGCCGAAGGTGAACGCCACATAGGTCGCAACGGCATAGGTCATTACAAAAAATTCGAGGTCGCGGCCGATGCCGAAGAAGGCCGCGATCATGGCTTGGCGCACGAACGCCAGGATTTGAATGCCAACGGATACGCCTGTTGCCGATGCGGCAACGACGAGAAAACGGCTCTTCAACAATTGCGAGCAGCCGGCAATCCAGTTGTCGCGCATGGAATTCGGAATCACAGACGGTTAATACCTCCTCCCGAAAGGGGGAGGTCGATCGCCGGGAGCATAGCGACCGGCGATCGGGTGGGGATCCCCGGAAGGGCGCAATTGGTTGCATTTGGCCCCCACCCGGCTCGCTTTGCTCGCCGACCTCCCCCAGTGGGGGAGGTATATAGCGTCTGTTGTCCGATCTGGAGATGAGGCGCTCATCAACTGACTTCCGCCCAATGAAGCTGGCATGGAGCATCGACGCGAAATGTCAGGAATGGTGAGTCGCATGAACCTGGTCGGAGCTCGAATGTGAGAGTTTCGGGCGCCTGCCCCTGCGGCATGGGCAGGCGCAGATCATGATGCCGGATTTCTCCGCCGTTGGCCGAAAGGTTCAAGCGAATCCGCTGTGCATTCGAGCGGGCCAAGGCCAGGATGAATTCCTGCCCGGCGACATGCGCGGTTCGATGGTTCGCGCACATCGGATTGAACCCATGATAAAAATAGGGCGCATCTTCCGGACAGGCAGCATCGATGCGCGGTTTGGGTGCGAATGCCAGACGAGATCGAATTATTCGCGCCGGGTTTCCGGCCGCGACGCTGTAGGGGGGCAAATCTTGCGTGACGACAGAATTGGCACCGATGACGCAGCCACGTCCGATCGTCACCCCCGGCGTCACCGCGACATTGATGCCGAGCCAGCAATCATCGAAAAGTCTTACCGGACGGCTGCGGGCGGGCGCGACGCGCTCCTGTTCCTTGATAGGCAGATGGGGCAGCGCGTCAAAGGTGTGAGTCCCGGACGAGATGAACACGTTCGGGGCGAAAATGCAGCCCTTGCCGATGGCGACATTGCCGAGGAAGCGGCACATGTCCTGGACAGCCGTTCCGGCGCCGATGCTGAGTTGACCGTCCTGGCCAGCGCTGAAATACGCGTTCCGCCCGACAATGACACCGTCGCCGATCTGGAGCACGCTTCCCGACAGCAAATCGATACGTGTGCCTTCGCCGAGCCGAACGCCCTTCCCGTAGGTGAGCCGACCCTGGGATTGGATATCGACTCGCAGCCCCGTCCACAAGCCGGGAAACCGGATGCGGTCGAGGAGCACTCCGAAGAGTGGCACAACGCGTTCGAGATAGATGAGCGCTTTCATCGGAGACTAAAGCAACTCGTAGCCCGGATTGAGCGCAGCGAAATCCGGGTTCGGCGAGCGTCGCTGGTGATCCCGGATTT
This sequence comes from uncultured Alphaproteobacteria bacterium, assembly GCA_963841105.1. Classification (GTDB taxonomy): domain Bacteria; phylum Pseudomonadota; class Alphaproteobacteria; order Rhizobiales; family Xanthobacteraceae; genus VAZQ01. The sequence continues at coordinate 193,166 of CAWJCB010000009.1, read as the reverse complement.
CGCGGAGCTCAATCCGGGCTACAGTCACTACAGTCACCAAGTCTGACACACCGATCGCGGCTCAGGATCCCCGCACGAAGAACTTGCGCGTGATCGCAGCCATGCCCTGGTTGAGGCCGGCAATTGGACTCGGTGAATACTGCCGGTCAAGATCCTCCGGAGTTGGCGTGTCAATAATGGAGAACTCCAACTGCAGGAGTGCCCGATAGCGTTCGGTGAGGTCACTGCCGCGATGAAATCCCTTCGTATCCTCGGCGAAGATCGTACCGGCCGCGCCGCCGACCACCAGTTCCTGGCTCCTGTCGTAGACAGCGAAGATCTCTGCATCCTTGTAGAACTCGAGCGGGCGACTTGCGGCGGCTTTCTTGGATGGTGCGAGCCCTTAATGAAGTAATGCGCTCCCGTGCCGGGGCCCATATCGGTGAGCAGGAAGAACAACTTGAGAAAGCCCGGTCCGGCGTTGTCGTAATGATAATTGTTGGCGCCGTATTGGCGCGGAGGGAACGGTGGATTGAGCCAGAGGGTGATCGTGACCAGGGTCGGGCGGCAGCCGAGATAAGCCTGAGCGATTGCGCAATAGGGTCCTGTGAAGATCAGGTTTTGGACCACAGGCAGAGCAATGACATCGGCAGTACGCCACGTGTAGCGCCCCTCGTCGCATGGAATGTTGTCCTCGCGAACGCAGATGTCCCTGCCTGGATCGAGACCATAGGCAGGGGTCGAGAACATGAACCGTCGGATGTCTGCGAGGTCATCCGGCGACAGCCGCAATGGAAGCCCCGCAAACCCGTCCCGCCGCAGCGTTTTCACGACCTCCGCGATCTCCTGGGCTGTCATGAGAGCCGTCTGTGGCAAAGTGACGGGGGGCTGCCAGATTCGAGCAAGCCGCCGATAACCGTTGTCGAATGCTCCGTTCGTGCGCTCATCGCAGATTTGCCAGAAACGAGACCATCCAAGCGCTGCCTGCCGATACTGCATCGGTTCGATGATCAGATGTTGGAGCATGCCCACGGCTTCAATCCTCTCGTGAGTGAACCTGTCGGTGATCCTGCGGACTCATGGAAGCCGAAGTAAGGAAACCCTTCCGAGCTGCGCATAGGTTTCTCCCGCCCGTCTCAGACAAACAGAATCATGTGCACAGACCATGTCAGTCGTCCGTGGCGACGTTTTCAGGATGTCTGATCTTCTCCAGCCCGTGGAAGCCGATGATGCCCTTACATTGGTATTCAGTTATGCTCGGCTATCAGCAATGGGCACGCTGCTAAAAAGCACCGCGACCACGATAGGAGCTCGCAATGGTGTCGATCGGACCCGTAAGGAATTTGATTCTTCTGGGAGCGTCGGACTCCTTCCCCGTATTCAGAGCGCTCTGCGAGGCCAATGGGGTGAGATGCATCGTGATTACATCGCCGGATCAGCGGGAAGGGTCGCCAAAAATGCAAGCTGATATCGTCACGGACCAAATATCGTCAGCCGAATGCGCCGACAAATTGAACAGCATGTTGATTGAAGGCGAAATAATCGCCTTATCGTTTGGAGCCAGATGGATCATAAACAGAGAAATCCGTGACGCATTATTCCGCGGATTGGTCTTGAATGCGCACGGTACGAGGCTGCCGAACGACCGAGGCGGCGGGGGATTCACCTGGAGAATAATGCGTGGTGATCGGATCGGCAACCTGGTTTTGCACCAAATTGATGAGGGAATAGATACTGGTCCTATCATGCTCAGTGAAGAATACATTGTTCCTCGGCATATCCAGACACCGGCCGAGCATGAGAGATATTACATGCAAGAGCTAAGTGGTCTTATATGCGGTTTTCTAAAAAAGGTCTTTACGGAGCGCTGTCATTTCGAAAGCACACCGCAGTTGAATTTCAGTTCCACATATTACCCGCAAATCCACACTCCTACGCACGGCTGGATTGATTGGTCTTGGCCGGCGTCGGACATAGAGAAGTTCATTTTGGCGTTCGATGATCCTCACCCGGGCGCCAGGACGTTTTGGAAGGAAAGCATTGTCGTGCTACGGAATTGCCAACTTCATGTCGGTGAAATCGGGCACCATCCGTTCCAGAAAGGATTGATCATCCGAAATAACCGGAAATGGCTTACAGTTGCGTTAGGTGGGGAATACTGCCTCCTGGTGTCAGATGCTCGTGATGAAAATGATCGTGATCTTATCCCTCACATCAAAGAAGGTGATCGTCTGTTTACGCAGCAATCCGCGCTGGACCTGGCAAAGATGACGCGCGTCCGGTTCACCCCCACCGGATTAAAGAAGCAGGTCGAGGCGCCTTCCTTATGACTCCGATCGTGAGGTCGCTCTCGATCGCGAGCTTCTCCAGGCGTTCTCGCTTCCGCCTCAAGACGGTCGAATTGCCCAAAGGCATCGAACATCGTCCGCCCGAAGGCGCCGAAGCGTGGCGTCCGAAACAGACACAGTCAGGGTTTGAGGAATATTGTGCTGTACCGCGTCAGATAGTTGCGGTCATGAGACCTGATCGGCTCCAATGACCAATAGTTCCAAGGCCATGCCGAGCGGCGCATATCGTCTTCTTCGTGAATTCTAATAATGTTCCAGTCAAGCGGAACAAGTTTGTGCGCGGTCAACAAGCTTGTCTTTGTCTCGAGATCCATCCCGCCGAGAAAAAGAACGCCACCGGATCGTGCCGCAGCCACCAAAGACGCAAGAGCGATTTCTGCCGATGCTTCATTCATGTAAATCATGAAGTTTTGTCCGAGCACGAGGTCGTAATTCTTGAATTGATGAAACTGTGGGGACAAGACATCGGCATAGGCAAAGCTGACACGCTCGCGAATGTCCGTCACAATCGTCCATGCATCGCCCGATCGGTTGAGTAACCTGGCCTCAATTCGTTGCGCTAAATCGCTGCCGTCGGAACCGAGGCCATATTCGGATGTGTAGCGTGCAGCACCAGCAACCTCGAGCGCCTCACAAGAGATATCGACGGCATTGATCCGCCAGTTCAAGCGAGGAAATCGCAACGCCAAGAGGCCACCCAGCGTGTATGCCTCACAGCCGTAACTGCAGCCGGCTACCAATATGGACAAGTTTCCAGTCGTTGTTAATTCCGAGAGTGGTCCTTCGAGGGCTGCAAGTTGTTGCAAATTGCGAAAGAATTTGGTGGTCGTCGATTGGGTCCGCAGTTGGCGCCGACGTTGCCAATTGTAAATATAAGATCCGACCCAACGTGCCGGAGCGAGACTGAATAGCCGCCGGTTTAATTTGTTTATTGCCGGCATGCGGCCACTTCACGTTATTTGCTTGGTCTTTGGTCAAGCCCTAAGCATGACCTGCATGCGAATGGGGGCCATCATGACGCCCGTTCGCGCGGCCTACCTGATCGCAAAGCGCCGTCTTCCAGTCGCGCCAAATGATCGAGCAGAGCCTCGTACATGCGTCTCATGTTGCCGCGCCGTAGCACCGGCTCTCCCTGATAGAACGGCGACAAGAACAAGAACGGGTATCTGACGCTCAGGAGTGTTGCCACACGCTCAGCAACCGTTTGATCGGGTATCGGCATGTCAATTCGCGCTGCGATCTCGTCGCGAAGCGATCCGCTCGTGCCGCTGCACCTCACCGCCCAATGGCTGAGACCGGGACCAAGGGCAAGGGCCGGGCGACCGAGAAGGAAGGCTTCAAACACCGCCGTCCCGGTCACTGCACATGTGAGCGAAGCGCGACGAATGAGGTCGTGCGAGTTGATCGTGTATTTCGCCACGAGCACCCCCGGCAGTCTCCGCAGGCGGCGGACAAACTCGAACGATCTGAAGCCTATTGCGGCGCGATGCTCCTTGACGACGAGGGCGCAATCCGGCGGCATGGCCAATCGGAGCGCGTCGATTGCTCGCATCTGGTCGACATAGTACGGGGCCGGCGTATTGATCGAGGCCTCCGGCGTCACTTGCAGCGCATAAAAGATAAATCGTTTCGGCAGAGCCGTCGAGGTCGCCGATGTCGAACTCGCGGGCTGCACGAGATGTCCTCAGGCCCCACCATCTATCCCTCATAGCGGGAAGATTGTTCAGCACTGACGCCCGAATTTGATCGGGTACGAACAGATCAGGTCGCTCGGCCGCCTTGCGGAGCAATCCAGCGATCCGCGCAGGCAGAGAAGGAAGCTTATCGTAAATGAGCTCATCATCGCCGTCGATGGGCACGAAATCGGTCGGAGGCGATTGCGCCGGCGTCGCTGAGCTCCGATAACTTTGAATGAAGGCGGCCGATTTCGGAAGCAGGTCTTTGCGCGGCGCTGCGTGAGCCGGCAGACCTGCGTGAGAGTCGACGGCGAAATATGTGCCCGTAAGCGAGCGGCAATCAATCGGCATCAGAACAGAAAGTCCGAGCTGGCGCGCGGTCGCCACCGCGATCTTGCCCTCGGCGCCTTCGATCTGCGGGGCGAGGAAATGTGTCGCCCCGCGGGAGGTCAGGAATCGTTTATAGAGAAGATGATAATCGATCCCGCGCGCGAACCGCTTGCGGCCGTTTCCCCTAGGCCGCTTGTCAGCACCCAAATCCTCCGCGAAGCTGCCTGGGTAATCGGCGAGCAGGCCAAGGTCGCCGCCAACCGGGGCTCGCGGGAGGGCTTTATATACGTCGAGAATATCGCTGCTTGGCAGAACCGAGCGCACCAGAGCGCGGTGTTCCGGTGTCGGCAGGATCATGCACCAATCGATTGGCGCTCCGTCCTTCGCGGCGCATTCAATCAGGTGCTTGAAGACGAGCGGCGCGGCGCCGAACCCGTGTAAAGCGATCTTGTACCTCAACCTTCACCTGTTCGCAGTGCGTTCGAACCGATCAAAATTCTCGGGCTCTACGTATTGTCCATTGCACGCCTACGACGCCGCCCGCACCGTGAAAATCGGCCGGATCACCTGGTTGCCGAGACGGCGGTCGATGTCGCCACGGTCAAGCGCCTCGCGCAGCACCGAGAGCGCATGGTCATAGGCGGCCAGGACGTGGGCGATGTCGCCCGGCGTGTGCGCGAAGCAGAGATTGTGGCTGGCGTTGATCAGCACGCCCGCCGCGATCAGTTCCCGCAGGAACAGCGTCTTGACGGCCTCCTTGGAGGCATTGGCGTGATCGCGGTAGGCCAGGATCGCCCACGGGGGCGCTCCCGCCAGCTTCACGACCTCGTCGAGCCCGGCAGCCGCGATCTTCTCGCGTGTGGCGCGCATCAGCTGGCCGCCGGACTGCCAGAGCCGGCCGGTGACATCCTCGCGTTCCATCTTGTCGATTGTCGCGATCGCGGCGGCGAGCGACAGCGCTTCGCCGCCGAAGGTGCCGGAGAAGAAAATATCCTGCATCAGCCGCATAATATCGGCTCGGCCTACGACGGCGGAAATCGGCATGCCGTTGCCCATTGCTTTACCGAAGCAGGCGAGGTCGGGCGCGACGCCGTAATAGGCCTGGGCGCCGCCGAGCGACCAGCGAAAACCGGTGACGATCTCGTCGAAGATCAGCAATGCTCCATGGCGGCGGACGAGGTCCTTGAGCCCCAGCAGATACCCCGCGGGAGGCTCGACCGATCCTGCGGGCTCGATGATGAGCGCGGCGAACTCGCCGGGATGCTTTGCAAGCAGGGTATCCACCGCGGCGAGATCGCCATACGGCACAAGATGCGAAAGAGCGGAGACGTCGGCCGGAACGCCGAGATTGCGGGAGGTCGCGCCGATGTACCAGTCCTGCCAGCCGTGGTAACCGCACAACATCACGCGATCGCGACGGGTTGCGGCCCGCGCGAGTCGGACGGCCGCCGAGGTCGCATCCGTCCCGTTCTTGCCGAAGCGGACCATCTCCGCGCAGGGGATGTGCTTCACCAGCCGCTCGGCCAGTTGCGTCTCGAGCTCGGTCGGCAGGCTGAAGCTGATGCCGCGCGTCAACTGCCGGCGGATGGCGAGGTCCACGTCCGGGTCGCGGTACCCAAGCACATTGGGCATCAACGCCATGATGAGATCGACGTATTCGTTGCCGTCCACGTCGAAGACGCGCCCGCCATCCCCGTGCGTGACGAACAGCGGCGAGGCGCCCTGCGGCAGCTGGATCTTGCTCTTCGAGAAGGTCTGCGAGCCGAGGGGGATGATCTGCTCCGCGCGCTCGAGTACTTGCTGCGACCGCGAGTAGCTGCGCTTTGTTTCGACCTTCTCGCCGCGCAGGCTCTTGCTAAATCCAATGTTGCGTGAAATGTCGCGACGGACCTCACGCAACTTGGGCTCGCAATCGAGCACCGCCAGCACTTCCAGATACGAAGGCGGCCGAGCGCGCGGCAGCCGTTCGGCCACCGCGGAGAGAAACTCAAGGTCGGCCGGCGTATCGAGCGTCCAGCGCTCCCTGGCGAGCCCGGGCAAGGGCGCTATCAAAGTCTCCGCTGGGAAACGCGCGCGATTGTTGCGAACGAACGGGGTGACGTGCTCCCGGTCGCTGGCGCGGGTCGCCTCGGCAGCCGCGGTGAGCAAGGCCTCAGCTGTGAGGACTTCGCAATCGAGGCCGTCCGGCCAGGTCGGCGGGTCGACATTCGACGCGTAGGCGGCACCCGTGATCGCCCGCAGGCGCACGGTTTGTGCGACAACCTGCGGATCGAGGAATGGACAGTCTGCGGTGAGGCGCACGACGATGTCCGCCCCGCTTGCGCTGGCGGCGCCTGCATAGCGGTCGAGCACGTCGTGCTCCGAGCCCCGATGCACTGGTACCTGATGTTCATCGGCCCAGCGCGCTACCGCATCATCGGGCGCCGTCTCGGAGGTCGCGATCCAGACCTCATCGATACCCAGCGCGGTTTGAGCGGCACGCGTGGTCCAGGCGAGTGCGGGCTCGCCGGCAAGGTTCATCAATATCTTGCCCGGAAGCCGGCTCGACCCCATGCGCGCCTGAATGATGGCGACGGTTTTCATGCGTGGCGTGCTATTCAATCGCGTCCCAGGACAGCGCCGTGCCGCGCGCCAGAGGGCGCCGCGCACGCTTGCCGATTACGTCGGAAAGGTGCTTCGGAGGCAGCCCGAAGCCCGGGCGGATGCTGCGGATGTTCGTGGCCGTCAGTGTTTGGCCGGCGGCGATGTCTGCAACGACATAGAGCGAGCGGCGGAATTTCATATTGTCTCTTTCCACGTCGGCACGCGCATCTGTTCCGGTCCCCAATGCCGCGAACGCCGTTCCGGCTCCGCGCACGAGCGCCTTCAACTCCTCGGGTTCCAGCGAAAACGCCGAGTCCGGCCCGCCGTCGGCGCGGCTAAGCGTAAAATGCTTCTCGATAAGACAAGCACCAAGCGCCACGGAAGCAATGGCCACTTCGACTCCCAGCGTGTGATCGGAAAGCCCGACTGGACAACTGAATTCTGCTGCAAGCCGCGGAATCGCCCGCAAGTTCGATTGCTCGGTCGGCGTCGGATAGCCGCTGACGCAATGAAGAAGCACCAGCTCGCGTCCGCCCGCGGCCCAGAACGTCTCAACGGCTTCCCCGATCTCCTCCGACGTCGCCATACCGGTCGATATGATCGTCGGCTTGCCGGTCGCAGCGATGTGATGGATGAGTGGCAGATCGATCAGCTCAAACGAAGCGACCTTATAGGCTGGCGCCTGCAAGCTTTCGAGCAGATCGACCGCGGTGTGATCGAAGGGCGTGGAGAACACAACGATGCCAAGCTCGCGTCCCTTGGCGAAAAGGGCTTCGTGCCAGTCCCACGGCGTGTGTGCTTCCTGATAGAGTTCATAAAGGCGCCGACCATTCCACAAGCCGCCGCTGATGAGGAAGTCCGGTCCGTCATGATCAATAGTGATGGTATCGGCCGTATAGGTTTGCAGTTTCACGGCGTCCGCGCCAGCTATCTTGGCGGCTTCCATGAGCGACAGTGCGCGCTCGAGCTTGCTGCCGTGATTTGCGGAAAGCTCAGCAACGAGATAGGGAGGGTGTCCAGGGCCAATTCGCCGGCCTGCAATTGCGATCCGCGACGTCACGGTACCTCTTGCTGACTCAAACTTCGATCTCGCGCAGCACGGCGAAGGCTTCAGCCCACTCCAGTCCTACAGATGCACCGCGCCAGCGCGACAGCGCGTCCACGGCTTCATACGAGCGCGGATGCGGAAACGTACGCATCTCCTCGTCATACGCTTCCAGCGCACGTTGTTTCGTTTGGCGCGTCGCTGAGATATCGACGAAGCGGTTCGGGACAAACACAGAGGTGGATACTGGTGCCCATTCTGTGCTCGATACAACCTCGATCGCAAAGATTCGACGCACTGTCGAGCCTGGTAGTGGGCGGCACGCAGTCATGACCGCGCGATGACAGAGCATGTGGTCGATATTTAGGTCGCCGCCATGATGGGTGTAGATGGTGTCCGGTTTCAGACCGACGATGATTGCTTCGATGGCCTTGACTAGGTCGAGAAGGCCGACGGTGTCGATTCGGTTGTCGGGATAGCCGAGAAAATGTGGCTCATGCGCCCCGAGAATAGTCGCAGCGCGGCGTGCAGCGGCTTCGCGTCTGTCGGCTGCCGCGTTATCACCCCCGCGCGCTCCCACACCATCGGCGATGAAAACGATATGCACTTCGTCTCCCCGCGCGGCGTGCCGCGCCAAAGTTCCTCCCGCGCCCAGAGCCTCATCATCGGGATGTGCAAGCACAGCAAGCACCCGATCACGCGAGATTGAGTTAGGCATCAATATATCCGATAATAAGGTACCCGTTTTTCTCGATTTCAATGCGACCGTCGCTACGGATTTTTTCGCTCACGACAGCACGAATTTTCGTCTCTGCATCTGAGTCGTAGTATGTGGTTTGCCGATAGAACTCGATCAGCAAATCCACGGAAGGAACGCTCAGCACATTGTGGAAATGATGCACTTCAAAGCGACGGAAATGTTTCTCAAAGTAGGGGTGCAGCACGTCTGGTCCGAAGCGCAGCGACTCGTAAACAGCAGCTGGAATATTCGTGAAACGTCCCGCCAATTTCACCAACCCATGTGGACGGTTGGGTGTAAAAACTGCGCAACGGCCGCCTGGCTTGAGCGCTTGTCGCATGACATCTAACACCTCCAAGCGCTTAGGTGAGTAATACAGCGCGTAACTGGAGTGCGTGAGCGAATACTGCTTCACCGAGAATGAGTACTGAATTACTTGCGCAAGGTCGCCCATATCGGCGGCGATCGCCTCGACGCGTAGCCCAGGTTGGATGCGGCTTTTAAGAAGGTCAATCGAATCATTTGAAATATCGAGCGAGCAAACGCTACCGCTTCGGCCAACGAAGTTAGCAAACAGCAGGGTCTGCGCTCCGCTGCCGCAGCCGACGTCAAGAATGTCTTCACCAGCTACGACCTTGAGACGCTCGAACAGCCAGTCATCAAAATTGGCGACCGAATACGCACGGTTGATCTCAAGTCGCTTCTCAAGATAGGAGGTGGATGTTGCGCGCTCGGCTCGATCGCCGCTATAAATTACAGAGCCCATTGTCAATCCTTTGGCCAGACTCAGGACGGCTGCTGGCGATAACGCGTCGCGTCGACTTGGCTGTATCCGGCGCGCGTGAACAAGCTTTTTGACGCGATATTTTCTGCCAGGATCTCCGCATCGAGCACGGCCAGGGGATGCAGACGGCGCGCCAGGGCCAGGGCGGCCGATCCGATGCCCCGTCCATACAATGTCGGGCAGACGGCAATGGACACCTCAAATGTCGGGTCCGCATGATTTCCGAATCGACGATCGAGCCGGACCGTGCCCGCATTTTCGCCATCGACATCGATCACGCAGAGTAAGACGCCGGGGTCTGTCATGGTGCGGCGCATCCAGCAAGCGTGATCATTAGCGCTGGGCACAGACGGAGTCCTGAAATAGCGCCGCGTCTCCGGCGCGCGCTGAAGCTCAAGCAGCCACTTCTCGTCGTCCGGTTCGGCAAGACGCAGGCGCACTGTTGAACCATCGCGTGCCCGGGTTCCTCCGGCGATCGCGAGCAGCACGCGCTGAGGGCCGCGGCCGTCCACGAGTTGGCTTGCAGCCTCAGCCATTTGAAGGCGAGCGGCGGAAGTCTCGATCAGCGTTCCCGCGAGCTGCGCAACGCGTGAACAGAATCCAGCATCAAATGGTCCAGCTTCCGCTGCGGCGCCGGCTTCAATCAGCATGTTTGCGACACCGCGCTGGTTCTCCGCCAAAATCAGCATGATGGACGGCAGGCCCAGCACCGCGCGCTCGAACGCGCTGGCGCCAGCCGCCCCGACGGCCAGATCGGCCTCGGTCATCAGTTCCGCCATGTCTGCATCGAGCACGAGCCGGGCGGTCGATGGCAAACGTGCACGGACAGCCTCGATGTGCTGTGCGCGCGATGACATCGCAACCGTGATTGCAACATTGTTGGCGAAGCATGCGAGCGCCGCGAGCGCAGCCGGCGCCGCGTTGAGGGGATCGGTGGCGCCGAACGAGACCAGGATGTTTTTCACCGGGTCTGCGTTGCGCCGCTGCAAGGCAATCGGCCGTCGCTCCACGAAGCTCCGCCGGATGAGGGCGTAGGCCGGGCCGAGGAGCAATCGAGCCGGCGGTGCCACGCACCCGGCATAAGGCGAGGGGTTGCTTGCAGCGGAATCGACAAGCAGATCGCAGTCGTGATGACGGCCGGTGCCATCGTCCATCACCAGGATGCGGCGCGCCCAGCCGCGGCATGCCCGCTCGAAAGCGACATCGCGCTCGTAGTGGTCGACGACGAGCAGATCGACGCCATCGGGAAAGCGGCTGCGCAGCGCCGCGGGCTCGCCCTTCGCCTCGTGACGCAACTCCATCAGGGCGAACGTTTCGGCAGCGATCGCCGGCATCATCGCAGTCGTATCGCGCCCGACCGCGAAGGCGACGCGCCATCCGCTCTCGATAAGGGCCTCGGCCAGCGCGAGGCAGCGCGTCACGTGCCCCGCGCCGACGAGCGGCAGAAGCATCGCAACGAAAAAGAGCGAGGGGCCCCTTCATTGCGGCTTCACCGGCCATTGGCGCGGATCGAGATAGATCGGATCGATCGCGACCGGCGCGCTGTGCCGCGCTGCCGCCGGCGAGCTCGCCGAGGGCTGTTTCGATCTCCTCGAATTCCTGCAGGCGATTGACGCCGATGATGGCAGCATCGATATCGGAATTGGTCAACGCGCATTGCAGGCAGCCGGCGAGGGGAGAGAGCTTCTCCGCGGCCCAGCGCGCGCGCAGGCTGGTCAGCGCGCTCTGCATCGGCGCGAAGAACGAAGGCAGCGCCGCCGGCTCCATCAACAGCAGGCCCTGGAGGAAGAGGGAGCGCGCATGCACCTCGATGTTCGATGCTTTTAGTCGATCGAGCCACCCGGAGACCGCGAGACGATGATCAAGCGCATTGAAGGGCAACTGCACGAGGTCGGGGGTGAAGCGCTGCTCGACCAACGCGAGATCGCCGGTATCATAGACGGAGATGCCGATGCGTGCCGCCCATCCGCGGGCGCGGACCTCGTGCAACGCATCGATCAGATGCTGCCACCCCGGCTTCTCCAGATCGCGCGCATTGTGGAGGAGGAGCCCATAGACCTGCGCAGCTCTAAGCCGATCGAGAGATTGGGCCGCGGCGTCCAGCATGGCGCCCGTATGGGCCGCCTCAATCGTACTCGTAGCGATGGGCGGCAGCTTGGTGATGATCCGCAGACCATGTCCTCGGGGCAGATGACGACCGATCAAGACTTCCGCATCGCCATAGCTCGCTGCGGTATCCAAATATCCGATCCCGGCCTCGACCGCGCGCGCGAGAATGGCGGCAACCTCGGCTTCGGCTGGCTGTCCGTCCCGGTTCGAGATGCCATAGTCGGTACCGAACTGGACCGTGCCCAGCCCAACGCGGGACAAAAGGTTCATGCGCTGGTCACCGACTCTTCCACCCCGGCGATGACGCGCTCGACCTCCTCGTCGGTCAGGCCCGGATGGAAGGGAAGCGACAGGCAGCCGCGATAGTAGCCCTCGGCTTGCGGAAACTGCTCCCGGTCGATCTTGCAGCGTTGCGCATGATAGGGATGGTGGTAGACGGGCATGTAATGGACCTGGCTTCCTACACCCCGGTCGGCGAGCCTGGCCATGAACGCGGTGCGGGTCGTGCGCATCGCGGCAAAATCGAACAGCGCGATGTAGAGGTGGTGCCCCGAGCGGGCGCGTTCCTCCGAAGAGGATTGCGGCAGGCGCATGCAGGGCAGGGTGCGAAAAGCCGCATCGTAACGCCGGGCGATAACGCGCCGGCGGTCGAGAAAGCGATCGAGCTTCGCCAGCTGCGATAGCCCGAGCGCAGCCTGGATATCGGTCATGCGATAGTTGAAACCGAGCAACTGCTGCTCGCCGAGCCACGGCTTGACGCTGCCATCTTCGTGCGTGTCGCCACCGGCGAAGCAGGCGGGGTCGCGTTCGATGCCGTGGCTGCGCAAGAGCTTCAGCCGCTTCGCCAGCGCGGCGTCATTGGTGACCACCGCGCCGCCCTCTCCGGTGGTGATCAGCTTCACCGGGTGAAACGAAAGAATGGCGAGATCGCTATAGACGCAACTGCCAATGGGCTCTCCCGAGGGATATAGCCCGCCCAGAGAGTGCGCTGCGTCCTCGATAACAATCCGATTACCGGCAAGCTTGCGAATCTCGGCCGCACCATGGGCAAGCCCCGCGAGATGGACCGGGATGATCGCCTTCACGCCTGGCGTGCGCGCCAGTGCCTCCCTCAGCGCCGCAGGCGACATTCCAAGCGTCGCGCCATCGATATCCACGAATGCAGCGTCGGCGCCCGCATAGATCAGGCAGTTTGCTGACGCGGCGAAGGTGATCGCCGAGGTGAGGCCGAGATCGCCGGGTCCAATCCCGGCGGCGAGGCAGGCGATGTGCAAGGCAGCGGTGCCGCTGCTGACCGCAACCGCATGCCGTGCGCCGACCCGCTCGGCAAGCGCCGCCTCGAACCTCTCGACCAGCGGACCCTGGGTGAGAAACTCGCTTTGCAGCACCGCCGTGACGGCATCGATATCGGACCGATCGATGCTCTGGCGACCATAGCCAAGAAACCGCGACGTCATGCATTTACTCGATCACGGCCCTGATCTGCGCCTGGTCGAGCCAGCGGTCGTTGGTGTTGCTGGCATATTCGAATTCGGGCGGCACAGGGCGGCCCTGCTCGCCGCCATAGCTGCGGTGCTCGCCGTAGTTCCACAGATGCACCGCCGGCTGGATCACGAAAAAGGTGTCGAACTCGAGCGTATGGCGCGCATCGTCGTGGGTGATCAGCAGCTCATGCAGCTTCTCTCCCGGGCGAATGCCGACGGTCTCCTGCGTGCAGACTGGGCATACCGCCGTCGCGAGATCGGTAATGCGCATCGAGGCGACCTTCGGGATGAAGATTTCGCCGCCATGCATCATGCCAATCGCGCGCTGGACGAAGGACGCGCCATCCTCGAGTCGGATCCAGAAGCGGGTCATGCGCGGATCGGTGATCGGCAACTTGCCGCTCTTGCTGCATTCCTTGAAGAACGGCACGACGCTGCCGCGCGAGCCGATGACGTTGCCGTAGCGCACCACGGCGAAACGCGTGCCGCCCTTGCCAGCCAGGTGGTTGGCCGCGATGAACAGCTTGTCCGCGCACAATTTGGTGGCGCCGTAAAGATTGACCGGGCTCACCGCCTTGTCGGTGGAGAGCGCAACCACTCTCTTGATGCCCTGGTTCAGGCAGGCGTTGATGACGTTCTCGGCCCCGATGACGTTGGTCTTGATGCATTCAATGGGGTTGTATTCGGCGGCGGGCACTTGCTTGAGGGCGGCCGCGTGAACCACGATATCGATGCCCTTGAGAGCGCGTTCGAGACGGGAGAGGTCGCGCACGTCGCCGATGAAGAAGCGCAGCTCACCGTGAGTGAAGCGCTGCGCCATCTCGTACTGCTTGAGCTCGTCGCGCGAATAGACGACGACGCGGGCGGGCCGATGCTCGGCGAACAGCCGGCGCACGAAAGCCTGGCCGAACGAGCCGGTGCCGCCGGTCACCAGTATCGAAGCGCCATCGAGTGAAGGATTGCTCGTCGTCACGTCAGTCCCGCAATGCGGTGGCGGCGGTGAAGGAGACCGCGCGAGCGGCACGCTCGGCTGCTCCCTCCCCCCTGGGGGAGGGCCGGGAGCGGGGTGGAGCAACAGCATGCCATCTTCGAGCCCCACCCCCGCCCCCGCCCCTCCCCAGGAGAGGAGGGGGCGTAATCATGTGATTGGTTTCAGGGCAACGTCGTTTCGCCACGCTACCGCCATTCGGGTGAATTGCACTTACCCGGCACATACGCTCTAGGCCGCAACAAACTCTGACCTCGTCATACCCGCGAAAGCGGGTATCCAGTAAACACAATCGTCGAAGTTACATTCATACGTCAGCGGTTTACTGGATCGTCCGCTTTCGCGGACGATGACGATCGAGCATTGTTTGACACCGTTGCCATTACACCGCCTGCTTGATGGTCATGCGCATGCGTCCCCTTGCGGGCGCGCCGGTGGATGCCTGCGAGATCCGGAATCAGCACGCGCTCGATGCCGAAGCGCGCGATTGCCAACTCAGAGATTTGCGCGATGTTCGCCAGATCGGTCACGACGACTGCGTCGAGCTCGGCTCCGAGATCGTCGAACGAGCCCACGATTGGAACCCCGAGAAACGTCGAGCCAGCTGCTTCCATGTCCACCACGGCAACGATCCGAAGACCCGCTTCCAGAGCGCAGATGGCGGTAATCTCCGCGAGGTCGGATTTGCCGGCAAGCACGAGGCGCGTGAGATCGCGCGTGCGCGCGGCCTGGCACACCTTGGCGCATTCCGCTCTTGCCTCGCGAAAAAAGGTGAATGAGTAGGACAGATACTGGAGGGTGAGCCGCGATTTTTCGGCGAAGCCGGTTGAGGTCAGGTAATAAGCGTAACGCTTGGCCGGCGCCTCGCGGACCTTGATCAACCCTTTCTTGACGCAGCGCTTGAGGTAGGCATTGACCAGACCGAGCGCGACGCCAAGCTCGGTGGCGATCCGCCGCTGCGAGCGTTCGCCGTCACGCTCGATCGATTCGAGCAGCCCCAGCACGATAGGCGGGTTGCCGACCTCTTCGCCCTGCGGTTCTGCGGAATTCACCGCTACCCCCCATACGCCCGATTGTGCGTAGCGATCCGGGTTCGCGGCCGTACCCGGATTGCGCTACGGTCTCAATCCGGGCTACAACCCACAGGACCTTGCGTTCACGCTCTGAACATGACTACACCGTTCACGTCGTGAACGTCAAGCGTCATGTTCACGGCTTGAACGCAGTGGTCGTCTTCCGCCGGCCCATGGGCGAAGGCCCACAGGGTCGCTCCCACGATCGCAGCGCCGCCCATCAGTGCGCCGGCGCTCACCAGAGGACGATGCATAAGCACGGTAAGGAGGGCGAGCCCGGCGAGCCCTGTATTGGCCCCCAGCACCACAGCGATCACATTGGGAACCGAGAATCCCCGGTTGGTGGCGAGCTGATAGAAATGGCAACGGTTTGCCTCCCAGACGCGCTCGCGATTGGCGATCCGCCGGGCCATGGTGATGGTCGCATCGGAAAGGTAGTAAAGCGGCAGCAGCACAGCCGCTGCGAGATGCCCCTGGCCGGCGAGGGCGATGAGCAGCCAAGCCAGGATGAGGCCGATGGGAAGGCTGCCGGCATCGCCCAGGAACAGCTTTGCCACCGGCTTGTTGAAGGGCGCAAATCCGAGTATCGCCCCGAACAGCGCCGCCGCAGCGAGGGTGGGCAATGGTTCGTACTCGCCGGCGAGGCCGACCACGATGATCGCTCCGGTCACCGGCACCGCCTCGGCAACGGTCATCCAGTCGATGCCATCCATGAAGTTGACGAGATTGACGAACCAAACCACCCCGATGAAAAGCAATACGCGTTCTATCCATTGCGGGAGAAATGGAAGAGCGTGCAATTGCCGCGGCAACGACATGATCACAATGCCGACGGCCACGACTTGCACGAGGAGCCGCGGCAGTGCTGGCAATGGCCGGACGTCATCGAGCATGCCGATGCTCGCGAGCAAGCCGGCAGCCACGGTCAGAGCGAGCAACTGACCGTTTTGCTCAGGCGACGTGATGGTCAGGGCAAGGCCCGTCCAGGTGACAGCAAGTGTCGCAAATGCCACCGCAATCCCGCCGCCCTGCGGCGTGGGATTGTGATGCGACGAACGGGAGTTTGGAACCGCAGCAACGTGCCGTGCAAGCCAAGGCCGCAAGAGCAGGAGCAGGCCCCAGCAGATCAAGCAGGCGAGCATCGCGGCTGGAGCCAAAACCTGCAGTCGCGCAAGCTCACCAACCATCTCTGTGCAGTTCCGCCATGAAGCAATATTTCGGGCACGTGGAGGCCAACAGGGCGACCATATACAACGTGCAGCCTGAGGACAGGAACGCCAAACCAAGATGTGCGGCATAGCGGGGGTAGTAGATTGGCGGGCGGCGATGCCAGCGGACACTCTGAGGTCGGTCTGCGCCTCCATGACGGAGACGCTGCGCCATCGCGGCCCCGATGCCGGTGACGTCTGGGTCGATGCCGAGGGCGGAGTTGCGCTTGGTCAGCGCCGGCTCGCGATCATCGACCTCACCCCCAGTGGCGCGCAGCCCATGCATTCCGCCGACCGGCGCTACGTGATCACCTTCAATGGCGAGATGTACAATTATCGCGATATCCGCCGGGAGCTCGCGACAGCCGGCCGTCACATGCGCGGCGATTCCGATACCGAGGTGTTGCTGGAAGCGTGCGCCGTGTGGGGGGTTGCAAGTGCGATTGAGCGCGCAATCGGCATGTTCGCCTTCGCACTATGGGACCGCGGGAGGCGGACCCTGACGCTTGCGCGCGATCGCCTCGGCATCAAGCCGCTGTACTATTCTGCCACGCCAGAGCGCGTGCTGTTTGCTTCGCAGCTCAAGGCCTTTCGCGCGTTCCCGGCCTGGAAGCCGACCATCGATGAAGATGCGGTCGTCGGCTATCTGCGTCATGCCTACATCGCGCAACCGCGCACCATTTATCGCGAGGCGCAAAAGCTTGCGCCGGGGCATTTACTCACGTTGCGCCGAGACGCTGCGCCGGCGCCCACATGCTTTTGGGACATGCGCGGCATCGCCGTTGCCGGGCAGAGGCGAAACGATCCCGCGCCGGATGCAAACGAAGCGACCGAGCGCCTCGATGCGCTCCTGCGCGACGCCGTGAAGCTGCGAATGATTGCCGATGTGCCGCTCGGCGCGTTTCTCTCCGGCGGCATCGATTCTTCGACCGTGGTCGCCTTGATGCAGGCGCAGAGCACGCGGCCGGTGAAGACCTTTTCGATCGGTTTCCATGAGAGGGGGTATGACGAAGCACAAAGCGCCAAGCGGGTTGCCGCTCATCTCGGCAGCGATCACACCGAGTTTTATGTCGAGCCGCGCCATGCGCTCGACGTGATCCCGCACCTGCCCGAATGGTTCGATGAACCGTTCGCAGATGCCTCGCAGATTCCCACCTATCTCGTTTCTGAATTAACGCGCAGGCATGTGACCGTTGCGTTGTCCGGCGATGGTGGGGATGAAGTTTTTGCAGGCTATAACCGCTATTTCTGGACCAAGCGGATTGCGCGCGTCATGCGGCTGCTGCCGCATCCCGTCCGCAGCGTCTCTGCTGCGTGCCTGCGCAGCTTGAGCGCGAGCAGCTGGAATAGTCTGCTCGGCTTCGTGCCGCCGGGGTGGCTTCCCCCGCTCCCAGGCGACAAGCTGCACAAGATCGCAGGCCTGCTCGAGGATGCGCAGCCAGAGGCGATCTATCGACGGCTGGTCAGCCAATGGGATCGGCCGACCGAGATCGCCGCTGCCGGCGTTGAACCACATGGGCCGTTGTGGGACGCGACCATCACGCGGGACTTCCCGCAGATCGTTCCTCGCATGCAGTTCCTCGATATGGTGAGCTATCTGCCCGACGATATTCTCACCAAGGTTGATCGGGCGACAATGGCGGTGGGGCTCGAGGGCCGGGTGCCGCTCATCGATCACCGTGTCGTGGCCTATTCATGGACGTTGCCGCTGGACTTCAAGTTGCGTGGAAACCAGGGGAAATGGCTCCTGCGGCGCGTGCTGGATCGCTACGTGCCGCGCCATTTGATCGATCGGCCGAAAATGGGCTTTGGGGTGCCGATTGATGCGTGGTTGCGCGGCCCGTTACGGGACTGGGCGGAAACGCTGCTCGAAGCGACACGACTGGCTTCCAGTGGTTTCGTTCGCGTCGCGCCGGTCCGCCAGGCCTGGCAGGAGCACCTCAAGGGCACGCGCAATTGGCAATATCCGCTGTGGACCGTGTTGATGCTCCAAGCCTGGCACGAGAGGTGGGGGTGAGGCCGGCCAAGATCATCTACGTCACTTCCGATCTCTTCATCGGGGGCGGTGCGGAAGCGATGTTGATGCGTCTCGTGACCGCCGCGCCGGCGGTTGCCGACGAGATCATCGTTGTCAGTCTCCTTCCCGGAGATTCGCATGTCGAGCGGCTGCGTGCGGCCGGCATAACCGTCATCCAACTCGATTTTGGCGGCGCCGCCGGCATCGCTTCGGGTCTGGCCCGATTGGTCAAGCTGATTGCCGACGCCCGGCCACAAATCGTGCAGGGCTGGATGTACCACGGCGACCTTGCCGCGCTCACCGCGCTTGCTCTGTCCGGACGGCGCCGCTCGACCCGTCTGGTTTGGAGCATTCGGTGCTCCAACATGGACCTGCAGCGCTATGGCTTCGGGCTGCGTCTGGTCGTTCGCGCCTGCAGCGCCTTGTCGCGTTTGCCCGACGTGATTACCGCCAACTCAGCGGCGGGTCTGAAATGTCATTTGAGCCTCGGCTACCGCCCGCGCCGGGTGGAGATGATCGCCAACGGCATCGATGTCAGCCGCTTCAAGCCTGACGCGGGGGCGCGCGCCGCGGTCCGGGCCGAGCTCGGCATTGCCGACGCTGATTTCGTTCTTGCCCACGTTGCGCGGGTAGATGCCATGAAGGATCACGAAAACCTGCAGGCGGCGCTGATGGAGTTGCCCGAAGTAAAAGCCTTGCTCATTGGCGCCGGCACCGAGCGCCTTGGCCGCATGGCCAGTGTCTTCGCTCTGGGCCGCCGCAACGATGTTGAGCGATTGCTTGCAGCCGCGGATGTCGTCGTGTCGAGCTTCGCCTTCGGCGAGGGATTCTCGAACGCTCTCGCCGAAGGCATGGCTTGTGGCCTGCCGGCAGTGGCAACCGAGGTTGGCGATGCGCGCAGCATCGTCGGCGACAGCGGTTGCGTGGTGCCTGTTCGCGACTCTCGCGCTCTCGCCAGCGCCATTCGCAGGCTCGCGCAAGAACCGGTGTCCAGCCGCACCGAGCGGGGTGCTCGCGCCCGCGCGCATATCGTCGAAGAATTTTCCATGAACCGCGCGGTTGCGCGCTTCACTGAGCTCTACCAGTCGCTGACAACCACGCCCGGCTCTGGTAGCCCGGGTTGAGCGGCCAGCGAAACCCGGGGCTGTTCCCGGATCGCGCAAACGGGCGCAATCCGGGCTACAAACTCCGTGCTGCTACACGTGTTTAGCTTTCCGTCCGCCCCTGAAAAGCCTGCTGCCGCGCGAATTTTCAAGCGTCGACCGGGTCCGGAGCCAAAGCTTCGGCTCGATGGGGGGAGCCGCGCGATGCATTCGCGACATCAGCATTGCTCGGGCGCGCCAGGCGCGCGCACGATCGGGTTGTCGATTGTTGCTCGCCTGAGCCTCGCCACCATAGTTGTGCTCTCGTTTTGGGCGATGAGCCCCAGCGAGGCCCTTGCGCAACTTCCCCGCCTTGGCGGCGGTCTTCCGGGCGGTTTGCCCAGCCTTGGGGGCGGCTTGCCCAATGTCGGTGGCATCGGCGCGGGGCTCATACCCGACGCGGGCTCGTCCCTTCCTTCCGTCCCGGACAACAGCGTCAATCTCGGCCTGCGAATCCCGATGGATTTCGGCGCCACGCTTCCGAATGCTTTGCCTGCTCTGCCGCAAGTCGAACCCGCTGCGTTCTCTTCCAAACGCAGGCGGCATCACCAACAGCCTTGTCAATCGGCGCGCCAACGCTGCCGGAAACCAAAACGTTGCTTTGAATCGCAGCGGCGTTCCTCCGCTCGGCGAGCGCCGGTTCGTTGCCGGCGAGGTCGTGCTGCGCCTGCCGTCCAATCTCTCGCGGCAAGCTCTTGACGAGCTTGCCGGTCGCCATCGATTGACCCGGCTCGAACTCGCAAGCCATTGGCCTCACGGGCACCACTATCCATCGCTGGCGCATCGCTGACCAGCGCTCCGTTTCCGATGTCATTCGCGCGATTGAGGCGGATAGGGGCGTAGGCGCGGCCCAACCGAACTATCGTTTCACGTTGCAGGAGGGCAGGGGGCAGGCGGCCGTCGAGATCAACGGCATGCAGTACGTGCTGACCAAGCTTCGGCTGACTGAAGCCCACCGCTCCTCGACGGGCAACGGAGTATTGGTCGCAATCGTCAATTCCGGGATCGACACGTCTCACCCTGAGATCGCGAATACGATCGCGGGAAGCTTCGATGCGGTCAATTCCAGCCAATCCGGCAACAGTCACGGCACCGCCATGGCGGGCGCCATTGTCGCGCATGCACGGCTCACGGGCGTTGCCCCAGCGGCGCGCATTCTTGCGGTTCGCGCCTTCTCGGCCACCGAAGGAACCACAGCGACAATCATCACAGGCATCGATTGGGCCGTCGCGCGTGGCGCTCGGGTCATCAATATGAGCTTCGCGGGACCCAACGACCCGGAGATCGCGCGGGCTCTCGCAGCCGCGCGGCAGAGGGGCGTTATTCTCGTTGCTGCCGCCGGCAATGCCGGCCCGAAATCCCCGCCGCTTTACCCAGCTGCCGATCCGAACGTCATTGCCGTGACGGCGACCGACGCGGACGATCACCTCCTGGCCGTCGCCAACCGGGGCCGCCATATCGCCGTTGCCGCGCCGGGCGTCGAACATTCTGGGACCGGCGCCCGGCGGCGGCTATCAGATGTCCACAGGAACCTCGGTGGCTGCCGCGCACGTGAGCGGCGTGGTAGCCCTTCTGCTGGCGCTCCAGCCCAAAATTGCACCCGATGCGGTGCGCAAGCTTCTTGCCGCAACGGCGTTGGATCTGGGCCCGAAGGGGCGCGACGATCAGTTCGGCGCCGGGCTTGCCGACCCCTACCGTGCGATCGTGGCTCTCAAAGCTCCCCCTGTCAGCGCCGTGAAGAAAAACGAAGTATCGGCCGCACAATGAGTTAGTGCCTTGCAACTTGGGACCAGCATCCTATATTAGTAGTGGCATTTACAACTTACATAACTTAAATTGTATTCATACTATTTCTGGTTGCAGAAAAGGGGAATTGAAGAAAATTCTCCAACGTTTTCAATGCAGTCCTATCCAGTTACCACCTCCCGAACCGCGGTAACGATCCGGTCCTGCACGGATTCCTCCAGATAGGGGTGCATGGGGAGGCTGATCACCTCCTGCGCCAGGCGCTCGCTCACCGGTACCCCGCCCCCGGCGACGGGGAAGTGCCGATACGGCGCCTGCTGATGCACGGGAACGCGATAGTACACCGCCGTGGGGATGCCCTGGCTCTTGAGAGCAGTGGCGAGGGCGTCGCGGCGGCCGGGCTCGATCCGGATGGTGTATTGCGCCCAAATGGAGGCGCAGCCGCGTGCGACCGCCGGAACCGTTGCAACGTCCGCCAGCGCCGCTGAGTAACGCCTCGCAATCCGCTCGCGCGCCGCGATCTCGTCAGGGAACAGCTTCAGCTTCTCGATCAGCACCGCCGCCTGGATTGTATCGAGCCGGCCGTTGAGACCGATGCGGGCACAGTCATATTTGTCGCGGCCTTCGCCGTGGACCCGGAGGCTGCGCAGCACCTGCGCCAGATCGTCGTCGTCGGTGAAAATGGCGCCGCCGTCGCCGTAACAGCCGAGCGGTTTTGCCGGAAAGAAGCTCGTGGCCGTCGCCGGCGCCACCGCGCCGAGGCGGCGGTTGCGGTAGGTTGCGCCGAAAGCCTGCGCGGCATCGTCAAGGACGAACAGGCTGTGCGCTTGCGCGACCGCCGCAATGGCTTCGTGGTCGGCAGGATGCCCAAACAGATCGACTGGAATTACGGCCATCGGGTGCAGACCTAGACGCCCTGCCACCGCGCAGGCGTCCCGCACGCTCTCGGCATCGAGGTTGAAGCTGGTCTCATCGACGTCGGCGAAAATTGGGGTAGCCCCGAGGAGAGCCACCACCTCGGCGGTCGCCGCAAAGGTGAAGGTCGGACAAATGACGGCGTCGCCCGGCCCGATCCCCCTGGCCATGAGCACCATGAGCAGGGCGTCGGTGCCGCTGGCGCAAGTCACCGCGTGAGTGGCGCCACAGAATTGCGCGAGCTCGGCTTCGAGCGCGTACACCTCCGGGCCAAGAATGAACTGACAATGTCCCAGAACGCGGGCGATGGCCTTATCGATCGAGCTCCCCAACCGCTCCCTTTGTGACGCCAAGTCGATGAAGGGGATGGTCGCGGAGGCGACCCTGGCATGCTCATTCATTTGCCAGCACCTATCATGCTTGGGCATGAGCGGCCATTCCCTTAACCATTCCGGGTTCCGGGCCAGTCATTGCGGCTGCTCCCATCCTCGGGCAAGACAAAGCCCGCATGGCCCCGCATGTCGCGGAGCCTGTCATCGGGCCGCGCTTTGCGCGGACCCGTTGGCTCATGCGGGCTACCAGGCTTCGGGCGAGACAGTGTAGCCCGGATGAGCGTCAGCGATATCCGGGTTTCGCAAAGCGTGGAGAAGTTGTGCCGCACGATCGGAAGCTCGCCGTCATCGGCCTTGGCTATGTCGGTTTGCCGGTCGCTGCCGCCTTCGCTCGGCGGGGCGCGCCGGTGATCGGGTTCGATATCGATCCGACACGCATCCGCGAGCTCCAGTCGGGATTTGACCGCACGCGGGAAGTCGAGCTCAGCGAGCTGGGCAGGGGTCTGCGTCTCACTTCCGATCCGCGCGAGATCGCATCGGCGGATTTCTTCATCGTGACGGTGCCCACCCCGATCGACGCCTCACGGCGGCCCGACCTTTCCGCCCTGCTGCTCGCGTCCAAAACGGTTGGAGCAGGCCTCAAGCAAGGCGATATTGTTGTTTACGAATCCACCGTTTATCCCGGAGCCACAGAAGAGGATTGCGTGCCGGTGCTCGAGCAGGCCTCAGGGCTTGTCGCCGGGCGTGATTTCACCGTCGGCTATTCGCCTGAACGTATCAACCCCGGCGACAAGGCTCGCCGTTTCGAAAACATCAAGAAGGTCGTCGCCGGGCAGGATGGACCCACCCTCGATGTCATCGCCGCGGTGTACGGCTCGGTGGTAACAGCCGGCTTGCACAAGGCGCCCTCCATCAAGGTGGCGGAGGCTGCCAAGGTGATCGAAAACTCGCAACGCGACCTCAACATCGCGTTCATGAACGAGCTTTCGGCGATTCTCCATGAGCTTGACATCGATACGAAGGACGTCCTCGCCGCGGCAGCCACCAAATGGAACTTCCTGAATTTCACTCCCGGTCTCGTCGGCGGACACTGCATCGGGGTCGATCCTTACTACCTCACCTTTCGCGCGCAAAAGGCCGGCTACCATCCCGATGTGATCCTGGCGGGCCGCCGCATCAACGATTCCATGGGGGCACGGGTCGCGCGCGAATGCTTGCGCCGCCTCCTCAAGGCCGGATCGCGTCCGGAATTGGTCACCGTCCTTGGACTGACCTTCAAGGAAAATGTTGTTGACATTCGCAATTCGCAGGTGGTCGAGATCATCCGAGAGCTCGAATCGTTCGGCGTGGCGGTGCAAGTCGAGGATCCACTGGCGGATCCGGCAGCTGCCGTGCGGGAATACGGGATCACCGTGCGCAATGACAGTTCGCCCGCGGATGCCGTCGTGCTTGCCGTTGCCCATGATCACTACCGAAACGCGGGCTGGCCGTTCATCACCCGCCTGCTCAAGAACGGTCGTGGTCTGGTGATGGATGTCAAAGGGGTGCTGGATCTGGCCGTCAAGCCCGCGCAGGTCGAGGTCTGGCGACTTTAGCTGAATTCCGCGCGGACTGTGCGCAAGCTTCGTTCAGCTGTTGCACGCTGCATCGAGAGCTATGGGCGGCAGCAGCAATCTCGGCGCATAGCTTTCGAGCGTTTCGAGAACGGCAATATCCGGCCGATGCCGCGCGATCACCGCGCCGTTAAACTCCTCGCCCACATAGCGGTGAATCTCGGCAAAATGCTGCGCCAGAAATGGCACGAGCAGCATTGCAAAGGAATCGCTGAACAGAACAATTCGTCCGACGCCGTCAGGATTGCGCTGGACGAAATGAGCGCGGTCGATTTGAATCTCGCCTTCGCCGGCAATCGGTTGCTTCGGATCGAGCAGAACATTCTCATCGGCAAATCGCCATGGCGAGAACAACACGCGTGTCGCCATGTCCCCGCCCGGATGCGGTTCGGCTGTAATGCGGTAGTGATCGATCGAAGCACGCTCGCGGTGCGCGATGGGGATCATCTGCGCAATTCTTTCGATCAGCGCCAGATATCCGTAAAAGGCGCCAAGAGCATTCCAGTGGGTCTCTGTCTTGTTATAGAGGCGTATCGGCGCGTGCGCCCGCTTTGCTTCGCGCATGAGGGGACGCGGATCCACGATCATGTTGCGCGCCGGGGCGCTCAGCTCGCTCAGCAGCGCGTCGAATTGCGTTACCGGTGCAGCCGAATCGATGGGGATGAGGAACTCGCCGTAGATGCTCTGCTTGTTCGGAGCAACGAACACAGCGCTTGGGATTCCGCACCCGGCAAGGCGATCGTGCGCCGCGCGGAGCTGCGTGTCGATCCGCCTTACCTCGTTCGCGGAGAAGCGAAGCTTGCCGCGGGAATCCGACATTGTCGCGGGCGTGGTATCGCGGTCGTCCGTCCAGTACATCCAGCCGTCGCGGCCAAAAAAGATGTGGCGGTCGAGGGGACGATGCAGAAGGCCGATGTGAAAGTTCGTGCCGGCATAGATCAGCGGGTAACGGATCCCGATACGATCGGCGAACCAAAGATCAAACGCGGCGTAGGCGCTCGGATTGAATCTTTCCGGGAAGGGCGCACGCCCGCGAATGGAGAGATCGCCTGGACCAAACCAGGGTCCGTCATGGCCGAGCAGGAGCACCGGGAGCAGCACCACGACGAAATAGGTGACAACGGTGAGCTTGCTGCTGATCGAGCGGAATGAGGACAGCTGCATGGCGCTAGAATCGGAAATAGATGAAGGGATTGTTCTGATCTATGGTCATGGTGGCGAGGCAGAGCACAGTGATGAGCCCGATGAAGGCGGCGCGGGTGATATCGTAGACCACATGCTCCCCCGGCGTCGCGATCATCTTGCGCGCAAGATCGCGCGCCCGCGGCCAAACAGGGAAAGAGAAGAAAGCCGCCAGGACGATCAGCAGCATGGTCGGCAGGGCGACGTGCGAGGAGACCGGCAGCATTGCCGGCGCTCCGGGCCGGATACCGAACATGCGCGCCAGCACATCGAGAGCAAGATCGATGGTCGGCAGGCGGAAGAAAACCCAGCCCACCATGACGATCAGCAGCACGTAGGCGTTTTGCGCGACGCGCGGAAGCCTCGCCAGAGTGCGCTCGACCGGCCCCAGCCGTTCAATCGACAAGAAGAGCCCATGCCACATCCCCCAGACCACAAAGGTCCAGCTGGCGCCATGCCAGGCGCCGCACAGCAGAAACACGATCCAGAGATTGCGTGTCGTCTGCCAGGTGCTTCCGCGACTGCCGCCCAGCGGCACGTACACATAATCGCGAAACCAGGCGGAGAGCGTGATGTGCCAGCGCCGCCAGAAGTCTCTGATCGAGGTGGCGCAGTAAGGATAGTTGAAGTTCTCGGGAAAGCGGAACCCGAACATGCGCGCCATTCCGATAGCCATGTCGGAATAGCCGGAGAAATCGAAGTAGATCTGCAGGCTGAAACAAAGCACTGCCAGCCACATTGCCCAGACCGGCAGATCGGACGGAGCGACGGCGAAAAGATGATCGCCGACCGCCCCGATGGGATTGGCAATGAGCAGCTTCTTCGCCAACCCCGCTGCAAAGCGGGCAACGCCATAGTCGAGATCATCGAATGAAACAGTCCGGTTTTCGAGCTGAGGCGCGATCGGCCGATAGCGGATGATCGGCCCGGCGATCAATTGCGGAAAGTTGATGATGTAAAGCGTGAAGGCGGCGGGGGAACGCTGCGCCTGAGCCGTCCCGCGATAGACGTCGACCAGGTAGGAAATGATATGGAACGTAAAGAAGGAGATTCCAAGTGGAAGCGGCATTTCGGGGTTGGGAAGCCGCATGTTCCAGGATGTGTCGAGGACCCAGTTGATGTTCTCGATTATGAAATTGGTGTATTTGAAGATGATGAGGACCAGCAGATTTCCGGCAACTGACCAGCTGATCAGGCGGTGCCGCCGGGTCGTCTCAGCGGTCGCGATCGCCTGCCCAAGCGCGAAATTTACGCTGACCGAGACAAGGATGAGGACGATAGCGATTCGCCCGCCCCAGATGTAGAACACCACGCTGGCCGCCACGAGCACCATATTCCTGGCGCTCTGGGGTGCGATGAAATACACCGCGAGCACGATCGGCAGGAACAAGCACACAAATGTCAGGTTGCTGAAGACCATGGCCGGCCGGCGTATCTTGGGAAATCGAGGCAGCTTGCTGCTTGCTACTGGTCACCTTTGCCGCGGCGCAGTTGCCATTCTGAAGCGGACCGGTGCTCGCGCTTGTGTGTGCGCGAAGCGCACTCTCCATCGCATACCGAAATGCTGAATACGTCGATTCAATGTCCGCTCTGACGGCCAGCGGCCATTCCGCGACCAGATTGAGTGAGCGGCTGCTCGCGGCGCTCAACGATCCCGCGCGCTGCGAGCGCAATGTCGGGCTTGCTCTCCTCGTTTACAGTGTGCTCTGGGCGATTTACGGGGCAATCGCCAAAGGCAGTCAGGACATCCACGCCGACATGTCCGAGCAGTTTGGCCTGGCGCAAGAATTGGCCCTGGGCTACCCCAAGCATCCGCCGCTGACCATGTTGATCGTGCGGCTCTGGTTTTCTGTATTTCCGGCCAGCGACTGGGCCTATTATCTGCTCGCAATGGCCAATGCCGGGCTCGCGCTTTGGATTGCCTGGCGTCTCTACGCCCGATTTCTGACCGGCGAAAAGAGGGTGCTGGCCCTGGTCCTGCTGACGTTCGTGCCGTTCTTTAATTTCCATGCACTGAAGTTCAACTCCAACACGATCCTGATGCCGCTGTGGGCTGGCACGACCCTGTTTTTCTTACGCTCCTTCGAAACACGCCGATCGCTCGAGGCGGCGCTTGCTGGCCTTTGTGCGGCGGCGGCAATGTACGGCAAATACTGGTCGGCGGTGCTGCTGCTTGCGCTCGCCTTTTCGGCTCTGATCGATCCCCGCCGTGCGGCTTACTTCAGCTCGGCGGCGCCGTGGATCACCGTGCTCGTCGGCGGCGCGGCGATGGCGCCGCATCTGTATTGGCTTATCGCCAATGATTTTGCGCCATTCTCTTATGCCGTGTTTGTGCACGGGGATGCGAGCTCCGCCTCCTCTTTTGCAAGCGTCTTGGGGTATCTGCTCGGAAGCGTGGCTTATGTGAGCGCTCCGCTTCTCATCGTATTTTTTTTGGCGCGCCCGACAACCGAAATGACGGCGGACATGGCTTGGCCCGCGTCGGCGGAGCGTCGGCTTGCGGCCGCCGTGTTCTGGGCCACCTTGCTGCTGCCTGCTCTGATTGCACCGCTCGCCGGCGTGCGGTTGACGTCGCTATGGTCGATGTCGGCGTGGACGCTTCTGCCGGTGCTGCTGCTGTCATCGCCGCTTATTTGCATTTCGCACCGCGATATTGCCGTGCTGCTTGCAGTCGCCGTCGCGTTCCCGTTGATCATGATTGTCCTTGCCCCGGCAATTGGCTTCGCCGTCCACCGCGCAGGGTCAGCGGCAGAAGCGCATTCCTCGCTGCTTGCCCCCCCGATTGAGCGGCTTTGGCGTGAGACAAGTCATCAACCGCTGAAGGTGTTCGCCAGCACAGATGTCCTTTCCTTTGGCGTTCCTTTTTATCTGCATGATCACCCCAGGTCGGTGCACGTGCTCGACCGGCCCGCAACGTCAGAGGAAGAAGCGCTTATTCAAAAGGACGGGGCGGTGTTGTTGTGCCCGATTGACGCTGCAAGCTGCCTTGCGGGGGCGACGGCGCGAGCGGAAATGAGTCCGCCAGGCAAACGAAGCGAAATAAAGGTCAACCGGCGTTACTTCGGCCGGGAAGGCAGGTCGGCGCGCTACGTTGCCATCACCATTCCGCCGGCAAGGCCGGATGGGCACTGATGCTCGGAAGTCCGCCCGTAGCAGAGCTTGGAAGCTGCTGTCAGCCCTTCGCAGCGCGGCTGCGCGCGGCAAGCCATTGCTTGCCGAACAGAATGGTCAGGACGCCCGCGTAGGCGATCCCGCCAATAATCGCGAGAACCGCAAGCGTCCGCTCATCGCGCAGTGGAGTTCCGGCGGGCCACAGGCTTTCCAGGCCGCTCTTGGCGAGCCACAGCACCAAGGCCAGCACGAGACCTGCGATGGCCAGACGGGTCGTGCTGCTGCGCAAACGCGAGTCGACGGCCAGATGGCCTGCGCGGACAGCGAACCACCCAACCAGCGCGAGGTTGAGCCAGGCGCCTATGGATGTGGCAAGCGCGAGACCAACTTGCGCAAGTGGATGCATCAGCAAAAACTTAAACACCACGTTCACGGCGACCGCTGACAGCGCGGCTTTTACGGGGGTTGCCGTATCTCCGCGGGCGAGAAACGTGGCCGTCACGCTTCGGATCAGCACGAACGGCAGGAGCCCGACAACATAGGCCGCCAGCGTCTGCGCGGCCGCGGCTGCATCGCCGGCGGTGAATGCTCCCCGCATGAACAGGGCACGCATTATAAGCTCGGGAATGAGCATGAACGCCACGACGCACGGGACCGCCAGCAGCAGCGTAAGCTCCATTGCCCGTGCTTGGGCGTGGCGCGCACCTGCGTCGTCACCGGCGGCGATGCGCCGCGCCATCTCCGGTAACAGCACCGTTCCGGCGGCAATGCCGATCACTCCGATCGGCAGTTGATTTAGCCGATCCGCGTAATAGAGCGCCGACAACGCGCCGGCGGACAGGTAGCTTGCAATAATGGTGTCGGCGAATAGTGCGATCTGTAAGCCTGCTGACCCGACGGTCGCCGGCAGCAGCGCCTTGAAGAACGCTCGCACATCGTCGTCCCATCGCGGCCAGGCGAAGGTCGCCAGGACGTGGTTCCGCAACGCATCGCCGCCAACAAGCAGCAGTTCGAGGATACCTGCAATCAGGACGCCCCATGCCGCTGCGTGGCCGGGAGTAGGAAAGAAAACCGCCAAAGCGAGAGTGACGATCATCGTCACATTCAGCAGCGCGGGTGCCGCCGCCGCTGCTGCGAAATGCGACAATGCGTTGAGAATGCCGCCATAGAGCGTCACCAGCGAGACGAGCAACAGGTAGGGAAACGTGATGCGTGTGAGGTCGACGGCGAGCTTGAAACGGCCGGGATCGCCGGTAAAGCCAGGCGCCAGCAACTCAATCAGTCCGGGCGTGAAGGCCAGCGCCGCGGCAAGCAAAATGATCTGGCTGGCAAGCAGAAGAGTGACGACGCGATCGCCGAAGAGTCCTGCGCGAGCGCTGCCATTCTGCTCGCGAATGCGCGCGTAAGCCGGCACGAAGGCAGCATTAAACGCGCCTTCGGCAAAGATGGCGCGGAAATGGTTAGGCAGTCTCAGCGCAACAAAGAAGGCATCCGCAATCGGACCGGCGCCCAGCACGGCAGCGAGAAAGATGTCGCGGGCGAAGCCGGTGAGCCTTGACAGCAGCGTGAAGCCGCCGACGGTGAACATGCGTCCGATCATCCGGTCTGCCTATGTGCCCGCAGGCGAGACGCGGAAACCGCGCTCCGGTCGGCTGGAGACGATCGCCTCAGCCAATCAGCCGCCGAGCAACTGCCTCATGGCGGGCGACACCCGGAAGCGCGCGGCTCTCGAGACAGCGGATCGCTATTTCCAGGCTTGCTACACCCTCATCGCCAGTGACCGCGGGTTCCTTTCCACTGCGGATCGCGTTAACGAAGGCCTGCAGCTCCGCGCGTAACGGCTCGGCATGACCCACCGACAGGTGTCGCATGGAATAGCTGCCGTCCGGCTGGAAGCCGAAACATTCGGTCACCTGGCGGGTGAGCAGGTCCCCCATGATGTATTTTTTGCGCGTCGCGATCGTGACGTTGCGTGCCTTGAAGGGGGTAAGCCAATTGGTGTTGATATGAGCAAGCACCCCGGAGGCAGTACGGAACTGCAGAAGCGCGATGTTTTCGCGCTCTGCCAGTGCGCTCGAAAGCTGTGGCTGGACCTCGACGATCTCGGACTCGGTGAACCAGCGGATAAGATCGATGTCGTGCACGGCCAGATCGATCACCACGCCTACATTCGACATGCGGGGCGGAAACGGACCCACGCGGGTGATGGCAATCGACAGTATGTTTTCTGCCCGGATCGCCTCTTTGATTGCCTCCACGGTGGGATTGAAGCGCTCCACGTGGCCGACCATGAGAGAAACGCCTGCGTGCCGTGCAGCGGTGATGATCTTGCGGCCCTCCGCCACGGACGGGGCGATCGGCTTTTCGACCAGAACATGCACGCCAGCTTTGATGCAGGAAAGCGCGAGATCCTGATGGAGGTGAGTAGGGGCCGCAATGCTGACGGCATCGACGCCCTCCGCGAGGAGCGCGCCGACGTCAGCGAAGGCCCTGCATCCCGTAGCGCGCGCCACCATGTCGCGCTGCTTGGCATCGGGGTCCACGACGCCGATCAGGTTCACGGCGGGAAGATCGGCGAAGACACGGGCGTGGTTGCTGCCCATGACGCCAACACCTACCACGCCGACAAGCAACGCGGCTTGCGAGCCGCCCTTGGCGGATTGCACGACGGACAAAGGACCCCCTGCCGGCTCTTTCAATCGCTTGCCCTCCCTAGCATGCTTGCGGGCGAGAGGCGATGCTTCCGATTCCGTGCCCGGGTACACCTTTTAATTCAGATGGTTACAGTGTGGACGCCGTGCCGTCTCTGGCGTTTTGACAACGGCTAAAGCCGGGCATAGTCGCGGAACCAAGCGACGAAACGGGCAACTCCCTCGGCGATTGGTGTATGCGGCCGGAAGCCGACCTCGCGCTCAAGATCGCCGATGTCCGCATAGGTTTCGGGAACGTCTCCCGGCTGCATAGGCAAGAGCTCTCGCGAGGCTCGCTTGCCTGTGGCCTCCTCGATCAAACGCACGACGTGCGTGATCTCCACGGGCGTGCTGTTGCCAATATTATAGATTTTCCATGGCGCCTGGCTGGTGGCGGGGTCGGGTGCATCGCCGGACCAGGAACGGCTTGGGGCAGGCGGGCGCGTCACCAACCGGACCGTAGCCTCCGCCACGTCGTCGATAAAGGTGAAATCCCGCCGCATCCGTCCGCCGTTGAACAGCTTGATCGGTCGCCCGTTCAGAATGGCGTCGAGGAACAACCACATCGCCATGTCGGGGCGCCCCCATGGTCCGTATACGGTGAAAAAACGTAAGCCTGTCGCAGGTACTTGGAACAAGTGGGCATAGGCGTGAGCCATAAGTTCGTTCGCCTTCTTGGTCGCGCCGTACAAGTTGAGCGGATGATCGACGTTGTCCGACGTACGAAACGGCATCGCCGTATTGGCGCCGTAAACTGACGATGACGAGGCATAGAGGAGGTGCCGGGTACGAGCATGGCGGCAACCTTCCAGCACGTTGAGAAAGCCGATGAGATTGGCCGCAGCGTAAGCATGAGGATCGGCGAGGGAGTGCCGCACGCCGGCCTGCGCCGCGAGGTGAACGACGTGCGGAAAGGCTTCCGCCGCGAACAACTCCGCCATCGCTTCGCGGTCGGCCACGTCCGTCTGCTCGAAGCGGAAGCTTGCAAATTTCTTGAGCTCAGAGATGCGGGCGGTTTTCAGACGCGGGTCATAGTAAGCGTTGAGGTTGTCTATCCCGAGGACATCATGGCCTTGCGCCAGCAGCCGGTGAGCGACATGCATCCCGATGAAGCCGGCAGCGCCGGTGACTAGAATGGATTGGCCCACCCCACATTTCCTCGTAGTGAGAGCGCAAGATCATGCTCGCTCAGGCAGCAGTTGGCGTTGTGCTGCCGTTTGCGCTCGGTTTGATGGTGCCAGTGTCCCGATTCCGAAGTTCGCAAGCGTTTGCGGCCTCCTCTGATGCGAACTTCGGAATCGATGGGACACTAATTTAGCAACTCTATGGCTCTAGTGCGGGTGTAGGATTTGAAGTTCCTACACGAGCTCGCCGCAAGAATGATAGGAACTTCAAATCCACCGCACTAGGTGCAGCATAATTGGGCGGCTGCCAATAGCTGTTTTGAAAAGATGAGAGTTACCGGCCAAGACGCAGCGAGCCTCCAGTCAGATCTGCCCGGGCTCACCGGGGTGAGGCGTCGCATCATCTATCTGGTGACCGAGGACTGGTACTTCGTGTCCCACCGCCTGCCCATGGCGCGTGCGGCGCGTGCGGCAGGATTTGAGGTGCACGTGGCCACCAGGGTCGATCGCCACCGCTCCGCGATCGAAGCGGAAGGCTTTCGATTGCATCCAATCTCGTGGCGCCGGGGCAGCTTGCATCCTCGACATCTGTTCCGTGTGGTGCGCGAGGTTCGATCGCTCTATCGCACGGTCAAGCCCGATCTCGCTCATCATGTGGCTTTGCCGGCTGCCATTGTCGGAGCATTGGCGGCGCGAGGTCTTCCGCTGCGTTGCCTTAACGCGATGACGGGCCTTGGAACAGTGTTCATCAGCAGCGCTCCAACGATGCGCGTGGCCCGCGCCGCTTTGCGGCCGGCAATGTGCACGCTTCTGGGTCGCGCCCGCTCGGCGGTGCTGGTGCAGAACCTCGACGACTTCGCCGTCATTGAGGGCATCGGCATCGATCCGGCTCGGATCGCGCTCATACCGGGGTCAGGCGTCGATACCGAGATGTTGCGTCCGCTGCCGGAGCCGACGGGCCCAGTAAAGGTCGCGTTTGTCGGCCGCCTGGTGGAAGCCAAAGGAATACGAACGCTCGTTGCGGCGCATACGCGCTTATGCGAGGCCGGCCACGACATCGAGCTAATGATTGCAGGCGCTCCGGACCCGGCAAATCGCGGCTCCATTCCCGAGCGCGAGATCCAGGCATGGAGTCGCCAACGCAATGTCTCCTGTCCAGGCTTTGTGAAGGACATCGCCGGGCTGTGGGCTCGCGCACATATCGCCGTCTTGCCGTCGCACCGCGAGGGCTTACCCCTGAGCTTGCTTGAGGCTGCGGCTTGCGGACGACCGCTCATTGCAACGGATGTGCCCGGGTGTCGCGACATCGCGCGCTTAAACCTCAATGCTCTGTTGGTGCCCGTGAATGATGTCGAGGCGCTGGCGCATGCTATCGCTCGACTCGCATCAGACGAGCAGATGCGGCGTAGCTTCGGTGAGGCGAGCCGCGGCATTGTCGAGCGGGAGTTTTCGAGCGAACGCATTGGTCGCGATCTGATCAAACTGTATGAGCATTTGTTGGACGGACTATGACTTTGAGCTCTCATTTGCGATACAATGCCCGTCCAGGATAAGTTGTGCTCTCATCGCAAATGCTCGAATTCGGGGTAATCCCGCCCAGGATAGACTAAGCTTAAGCACTTTGCTGGTGACTTCTCGAAGGAGCTTGGACTGATGCCGGCCAGAATCATTCCGGTGATCATGTGTGGGGGAGCCGGAACAAGGCTGTGGCCGGTTTCGCGTGAGAGCATGCCGAAGCAGTTCGTGCCGCTCATCGGCCAGACCTCAACGTTTCAGCAGGTGATGGGGCGTGTTCGCGACCCCGAATTGTTTGATCGGCCTCTCGTTATCACGAATGCAGAGTTTCGCTTCGTCGTCGCCGAGCAGCTACGCGATTGCGGCATCGTAGCGGACATCGTGCTGGAACCGATGCGTCGCGATTCCGGCCCCGCGGTCGCGGTCTCTGCTGCGCTTGCGCTCGAGCGCAGCGCCGATGCTCTCGTGCTGGTGCTCGCGGCAGATCACGTCATCAGCAAACTCGACGAGTTTCGCGAAGCATGTCGCTCCGCCGCGCTGAGCGCGGCGGAGGGCCGCATCGTGACCTTCGGCATTCATCCGACCTACGCAGCCACCAACTACGGTTATATCCGTCCCGGAAAGCAGCTCAACGGGGCGTTCGTGCGCGAAGTGGAGGCCTTCGTCGAGAAACCGGATGCCCCGACGGCTGCCAAATATGTTTCCGAGCATTATTTCTGGAATAGCGGCAATTTCCTCTTTCACGCTCGCACGATGTGGGAGGAAATCGAGCATTTCGAGCCGCTTATGGCGCAAGCCGCGAAGGCATCGGTCGCGAGCTCGGCGCGCGATCTCGACTTTTTGAGGCTGGCAGCCGAGCCCTTTGCTCGTGCGCCCAAGAAATCAATTGACTATGCGGTCATGGAACGCACGAAGCGCGCCGTTGTGGTGCCGGCTGATCTGGGCTGGTCGGATATTGGCAGCTGGAGCACGGTTTTGGACATCGTCGACCGCGACGCCGCTGGGAATGCGACCGAGGGCCCGGTCGTTTTGATGGATACGCGTAATAGTCTTGTGCGTTCCGAGGAATCGATGCTCACCACCGTGATGGGGCTCGACGACGCGATCGTCGTTGCGACGGCAGACGCGGTGCTCGTCACCACCCGGGCGAAAGCGGAGGAGGTAAAGGGACTTGTCGAACGGCTCAAGGCGCAGAACCATCGCGCCGCGATCGAGCACCGCCGCATCTACCGGCCTTGGGGGTATTATCAGGATGTGGACATCGCCAAGCGATATCGGGTCAAGCGTATCGTCGTTAAGCCGGGCAGCACGCTTTCCCTGCAAAAGCATTATCACAGGTCGGAGCATTGGGTCGTGGTGCAAGGAACCGCGGAGGTCACCGTCAACGATATGGTCAGCGCCGTCCATGAGAACGAGTCGATGTATATCCCGATTGGCAGCATTCATAGGCTCGCCAATCCAGGCAAGATTCCCCTGGAACTGATTGAGGTACAAGTCGGCAGCTATGTCGGCGAGGACGATATCGTTCGCCTCGATGACGTTTATGGGCGGCAGGCGCTAGTGCGGTGAATTTGAAGTTCCTAACGTTTGTTGCCGCAAGCTCGTGTAGGAACTTCAAATTCAAAACCGCACTAGAACCATAAAGTTGCCAGTGTCCCTTCGAAGTTCGCATCAGAGAATGCCGTAAGCGCTTGCGATCTTCGGAATCGGGACACTGGCCCCCCGATGTGAGCTTCGTGCCCATCAGGAGTAGCGATTTCGGCGTTCCTGCTCTCTGCGAACCGCCGCGATGTCGGCTTCCACCATGTCTCGAACAAGCGTTTCGAAGCGAGTTCTTGTGGTGCCAGCGGA
Source organism: uncultured Alphaproteobacteria bacterium (assembly GCA_963841105.1). Lineage (GTDB taxonomy): Bacteria > Pseudomonadota > Alphaproteobacteria > Rhizobiales > Xanthobacteraceae > VAZQ01. The sequence continues at coordinate 157,582 of CAWJCB010000009.1, read as the reverse complement.
GCTTGCTGCGAGCTTTGCTCGCATCTCCCAGGAGCTGATCGACCTCGGTGGGACGGAAATAGCGAGGATCGATTTCCACAAGCACTTTTCCTGTTGACTTATCAAGGCCCTTCTCTGCCGCGCCGGCGCCTTGCCATGCGATGGTCACCTCAATATGGGCAAAGGCCCTTTCCACGAATTCACGCACGGAGTGACTTTCGCCGGTTGCAAGCACGTAATCGTCAGGCTCGTCCTGTTGCAGCATGAGCCACATGCCCTCGACAAAATCACGGGCATGGCCCCAATCGCGCAAGGCATCCAGATTGCCGAGGAATAGCTTCTCCTGCAGGCCGTGCTTGATCGATGCCACCGCACGCGTGATCTTGCGGGTGACGAATGTCTCGCCTCGAATCGGGCTTTCGTGATTGAACAGTATTCCGCTCGATGCGTGCAGGCCGTAGGCCTCACGATAGTTGATGGTGATCCAGTGAGCATAGAGCTTCGCCGCCGCGTATGGGGAGCGCGGGTAGAAAGGGGTTGTTTCCTTCTGCGGGATCTCTTGAACCTTGCCGAAGAGCTCGGATGTGGATGCCTGATAGAAGCGCGTCGTTTTTTCCAGGCCCAATATGCGAATAGCCTCGAGCAGACGCAACGTGCCAAGAGCATCGGCGTTTGCCGTATATTCCGGCGTCTCGAAGGAGACCTGAACGTGCGATTGCGCCGCGAGATTGTAGATCTCGTGAGGCTGCGTCTCCTGAACGATGCGGATGATATTGGTTGCATCCGTGACATCGCCATAGTGCAAATGAAATGCAACGCCTTGCTCGTGCGGGTCGTGAATGAGGTGGTCTATCCGTTCGGTGTTGAAGGACGACGACCGGCGCTTAATGCCGTGAACCACATAACCTTTGCCGAGCAGGAGCTCGGCGAGATAGGCGCCGTCCTGTCCGGTGGCGCCGGAGATCAAAGCGACCTTTGGTGATGATCCCGTCGCCATTTCAAAATGTTCCTTCAACATTCATTCGTATGGCTTGCATGGATTCCTCATTGAATAAGACGCCGCCGCCGGTTTGATGTCCGCGGGCACGTTTGTATTCATCGCGTGCACTCGACGGACTGCTTCGGCGCCGCAAGCGTATACAAGAGCCAGGCTGCCGCTCCTGGTAACGATCCCGCCGCCAGCACAAGTCCGAAGCATACCGAAAAAACGAGGGCTTGCTCCGGTGGGACCCCGTAACGACCGAGCAGAGCCACGACGGCCAGCTCACGCAGCCCCCACCCATTGATGGATATCGGCGCCAGTGCCACTCCGATCACCACCACAAACAGGACTGCGGCATCTGAAGGCGGCAGGATTAATCCCTGTGCTCGTCCAAGCGACCAAACAATAAGGATGGTGAGTGCATGAATGACGCACGCGATGCTCAAAATAGCAAACCCCCGGGGCGAAATAACAACCCGACGTGCGTCTATCGCCAATAAGGCCATCCATCGCAAATACGCCATTCGCCCAAGCAGGCGAATAAGCTGGGGCAGCAGGAGAAACCCGCCAGCTCCGAGAAGCAACAGAGCGCCGTAGATTATCAGCACCGTTTCGCGATATTCGCCAAGTGCGGTTAGGCCGGACGGCAGCAGAAGGATAAAGAACCCACCTGCGATGAGGAGCGCAGCGCCGATCGCGCGATCGATAACAACGCTGGTGACGGCGGTTCGCCAAGCGCAACCAAGGCGAACGATGAGCCAAGCCCGAATGCCTTCTCCCAGCACGCTCGGGAGCACCTGCGCAAAGAAAATGCCGATAGCCGTTATTGCAACGATTGATGCGTTCGTGGTTCGCTCAGTAATGGCCCCGAGCACATGCAAGATCTCACGCCAACGCGTGGCGACAAGTGGAATCTGGAGCATCACCAGCGCCGTTGCGAAGGCGGCCCAGCGAAATTCCAGATGCGGAATGGAGGAAATAACCTGGCGGAAGTCGATTTGCCAGGACAGATACCAGAAGCAAAAGCCGGTTACGACCAGCTTTAACGCCACAATCGCGAGCTTATCGATTCTACGCCGTCTGCTCGCCACGATCATTCGGTACACAGAGCTTGTTTTCGACAAACCGCCAATAAAAGCCGTTCATCGCCGCACCCCTATTGGCGAAGGGATGCGCAAATTTCAAGCATAAATGTCACGGCCTCTGCAACTGCGCTTCGCTCACCGCCTTTTACGCGGTCGCTGTGCGAGCTGACACCTGTGCCGTCCCGCGCGGATGATTCTCACATTTTCAGGTTGCGAGTAGTTGTTGACATGCATAAAGCTGTTCGCGCCGTCCCGCCGCCAGCGAGTTGGCGGCGCAACGACGCTATCGGGTCCCTACTCAAGAATAGAGGTTTCCTCGGCTCACACGACGCTGACGATCGCATGATTACCAAACTCTGGTCCTGCTCATGTCATTTTTCTTGAATTCGATTTCACCCATCCGAGCCGCGGCTCTCGCCCCAGCGGGCTTGGCCATCTTTCTTGCGGGATGCGGTGAGGCGCAGAAACCCCAGCCTGCGCCGCAGCCGCCCAAGGTCACCGTCGCGAAGCCGATCGTGCGCACCATTGTCGACCAGGATGAGTATGTCGGCCGCTTCGTCGCCGTCGATTCGGTCGAGATCCGCGCACGCGTTTCGGGCTATCTTGACAAGGTGCATTTCCAGGATGGGCAGTACGTCAAGCAAGGCGACATTCTGTTCACCATCGACAAGCGGTCGTTCCAGAATACATCCGCGCAAGCCAGCGCTAATCTCGAAACGGCAAGGTCAAATCTCGCCTTTGCCGAAGCTGATCTTGCCCGTGGCCAGCAGTTGATGCGAGAGCGGACCATCAGCGAGCAGGTATTCCAGCAGCGCGCGCAGATGTTTCGTAATGCGCAAGCCGCCGTCGCGGCGAACGAGGCCATGCTTCGTCAGGCATCCCTTGATCTCGAATTTACCGAGCTGCGGGCTCCGGTGAGTGGACGCATCGGCGATCGTCGAGTGACACCGGGCAATCTGGTGACCGGCGGTACCGGCGGCACGACTCTCCTGGCGACCATCGTCTCCACCGATCCGATCCGGTTAGAATTCACATTCGATGAGGCTTCGCTCCTGCGCTACGAGCGGCTCGCGAAGGGTGGGCATAAGGATGTCACCGGCCGCGGCGACGCAGGGGTAAAAGCCAAGCTGATCGACGAGCCCGACTTTTCACATCACGGGCGGATGGATTTCGTCGATAATGTGATCGACCGTGCAACTGGGACAATCCGCGCCCGCGCTCAGTTTTCCAACACCGATGGGCTTTTCACTCCCGGTATGTTCGCGCGTGTGCAGGTTCCGGGCTCAGCAGCCTATCAGGCATTGCTGCTGCCCGATGTCGCCATTGGCACGGAGCAGTCGAAAAAATACGTGCTTATCCTTGGCGGTGAAAACATCGTGGTGCAGAGATATGTGACCATCGGAGAGTTGGTCGATGGCTTGCGAGTGATCAAGAGCGGTCTTTCTTCCGAGGACACGGTCATTGTCAATGGGCTGATCCAGGCCCGCTTGGGCGCCAAGGTGATACCGCAGGAGCAAGCGGGTTCGCCGCAGGCAAGCGCACCCGCCGTTAAGAGCGAGTGAGCGAAAGTTTTGGCAAGCCCAAGCCCGCTTCGCAAGGATTGAGACCCGTCAGGAAGTCACCCCATGCGGCTCTCACATTTCTTCATTGACCGGCCGATCTTCGCCTCGGTTCTTTCGATCATCATGGTGATCCTGGGGGCTGTGGCTTACGCCCGTCTGCCGGTCGCGCAATATCCGGAGATTGCTCCGCCCATCATCAATGTTACGGGTCAATACCCAGGCGCGAGCGCCGATGTCGTCGCCGCGACGGTGGTTGCGCCCATGGAGGAGCAAATTAATGGCGTCGAGAACCTGCTTTATATCTCGTCCAACTCGTCTGCCGACGGGCGTTTTACCATTGCAGTGAGCTTCGAGCTCGGCACCAATCTCGATATTGCGCAGGTGCAGGTGCAGAATTGGGTCGCCATCGCCCAGCCGCGACTTCCTGCGGATGTTCGTCAAGTCGGCGTCACCGTCAACAAAAGCTCGCCCGACCTTATGATGGTCGTCCACCTCTATTCACCCGACAAATCGCGCGACACACTCTTCATCTCGAACTACGCGACGTTGGAGATCAAGGACAGGCTCACCCGTATCGATGGGGTCGGCTCAATCACCGTGTTCGGTAGCCGCGACTACGCCATGCGCGTCTGGCTTGACCCGGATCGCTTGCAGTCGCTGGGGCTTACCGCCGCGGATGTGAATCTCGCGATGCAGGGCCAGAACATTCAGGTTGCCTCGGGCGTGCTCAATCAGCCGCCGATCGAGAATCCCGGCGCTTTTCAAATCGCGGTGAAAACGCTTGGACGATTGGCGCAGCCTGAGGAGTTCGGCTCCATAGTCGTAAAGCAGACACCGTCGGCCGTAGTCCGGTTGCGCGATGTCGCCAAGATTGAGCTTGCCGCACTCGACTATTCGTCTAACTCCTATCTCAATGTCGAGCCCGCTGTGGCGCTGGCGGTATTTCAGCGCCCCGGCTCGAATGCGCTCTCCACGGCGCAGACGATTCGGTCCACAGTGGAGGAGCTCTCCAAGCGCTTCCCTCCCGGCTTGCAGCACACGATTATCTACGATCCTACCCAATTCATTGCCCAATCAGTGGAGGAGGTTGAAAAAGCCATCGGAGAAGCCATTCTCCTGGTTGTCCTTGTCGTTGTTCTATTTCTCCAAACATGGCGCGCCGCCATTATTCCTCTCGTCGCCATCCCGATCTCGCTGATCGGCACTTTTTTCTTTATGGCGATATTCGGCTTCACACTCAACAATCTGACGCTGTTCGGGTTGGTGCTGGCGGTCGGCATCGTGGTGGACGATGCAATCGTCGTGGTTGAGAATGTGGAACGAAACATCGCTGCCGGGCTCTTACCCCGCGAAGCCGCCATCAAGAGCATGGATGAAGTGGGCGCGGCACTGGTGGCGATTGCGCTTGTTCTTTGCGCCGTGTTTATCCCTTCCGGGTTCATCAGCGGAATTTCCGGCCAGTTCTACCGCCAGTTCGCTCTGACCATCGCGGGGGCGACGATCATCTCCCTGGTGGTCTCGCTGACCCTGTCGCCCGCGCTTTGCGCGTTGTTGCTAAGGCCGCACCATCAGGAGCAGCCTGTGGCTTGGCAGCGTCCCGCTCTTTTGCTGTTTCGGGGTCTGAATTTCGGTTTTGAGAGGAGCGCGGCGGGCTATGCATGGCTTGCCGGGCGCGTGGTCCGCTTCCCCGTGCTCATGCTCGTTGCCTATGCTGGAATCCTGGCTTTTGGCCTCAATGAGCTGCGAAAAACGCCGACAGGGTTCATTCCCGCCGTCAACCGCGGCTATTTGATTGCCGTCATCCAACTTCCGCCCGGCGCTTCCCTTGCGCGCACGGACGCGGTCAATCGCCGTGCTGTGGAGATCGCGCTCGCCGTTCCGGGAGTCGCAAGCGCCGTCAACGTGGTGGGATTCTCCGGGGCGACTTTCACGAACGCTCCCAATTCAGGGGCGCTTTTCGTGGTGCTCAAGCCGTTCTCCGAGCGCGCCAAGGACCCGGGCGAATCCGCTAATGCCATTTTGGCCGAGTTGTATCGCCGTTTCGCCACCATTCAGGAGGCGTTGATCTTTGTCGTTCCGCCACCGCCAGTGCAAGGGATCGGTAACGCCGGCGGATTTCGGATGATGGTCGAGGATCGCGCCGGCCGAGGCCCGCAAGCTCTCCAGGCGGCAGTAGGCACCATGATGCGCCGTGCTGGACAGATGGCTGGGCTGACGCAGGTCTTCTCATTGTACGAGACAGCCACCCCCGAACTGTACCTCGACATAGATCGCACCAAGGCGCAGATGCTTGGCATAGCTGCGCCCGACGTCTTCGCCGCATTGCAAATCTACATAGGCTCCCTTTATGTGAACGACTTCAATCTATTTGGTCGCACCTTTCGCGTGACTGCGCAGGCGGACAGCAATTATCGGCTAGGTCCGAAGGACATTCTCAACATTCGCGTGCGCAATTCGAGCGGAAGCACCGTTCCGCTCGGCTCCTTCACCACAGTGCGCGACATAGCCGGACCCTATCGTGTGCCGCGTTACAATCTCTATCCTGCGGCAGAGCTCGACGGAGCAGCCGCCCCCGGCTACTCGCAGAGTGAGGCGATGGAGATCATGGAAAGGCTGGCAAGCGAGATCCTGCCGGATGGGTTCAGCTATGAATGGACCACGCTTGCATTCCAGCAACGGCGTGCCGGCAATACCGCCTTGTTCGCGTTTGTCCTCGCCGTTGTGTTCGTCTTTCTTATGCTCGCAGCGCAGTTCGAAAGTCTCACATTGCCGCTTGCCGTCATCCTGATTGTTCCGATGTGCCTCGTCGCATCCATCATTGGGGTAGTCCTGCGCGGTCAGGACAACAACATTCTTACGCAGGTTGGATTTGTTGTGCTCATTGGTCTGGCTGCGAAGAACGCAATTTTGATCGTTGAGTTTGCGCGACAGCTGGAGGACAGGGGGCGCGATCGTCTTGCTGCCGCGGTAGAGGCGGCACGGCTGCGGCTGCGCCCCATCTTGATGACCTCGCTGGCCTTTATCTTCGGCGTCACGCCCCTGGTTTGGGCGGTCGGCGCCGGGGCCGAGCTGAGACAGACCTTGGGAACGGCGGTGTTCTCAGGGATGATTGGCGTGACTTTGTTCGGATTGATCTTCACGCCGGTGTTCTACGTGGTCACCCGCTGGTCAAGCCGACGGTTGAACCGTGTCAGGCCTCCGGGTTACCGAGGTGCCGTAGAGGAAGCCGGAGCCGGATCCTGAAATGGCCATCAACTCGATGGGCGCGTTCACGGCATCGTGAAATAGGAAACACCCGATCTCGGAATATTGGAATAGCGACTGGTGTTTACGCCATGTCCGCATGAGGCGCCGTCCGGCGCACAATCTTCCCTCACCAGGAGCACCAAATGGTTCGCAGCATGGTTGCCGTCGCGGCTGTCGCAATCGGCATCACAACCGTCATGGCTCAGTCTGACGCGCTCTCGCAGCGCAAGGCGCTGATGAAAGGCAATGGCCAACACATTGCAACAGTGAACAAGATGGCAAAGGGCGAAGAGCCGTACGATCAGGCCAAGGTAGATGCCGCCTTCGCGCAATGGGCCGAAACCGCACAGAAAGCGCCCGGCCTCTTCCCCGAGCCGCCAAAGCCCGGTGAGGACACGCGGGCGTTGCCGAAAATCTGGGAAAGCAAGAGCGACTTTGAAGCGAAGATGGCGGCATTCGGCAAGGTAGTTGCCGATAATCGGGACAAAGCTAAATCCGTAGATGAGGTCAAGGTTATTGTGCCGCTGATCGGGAAGACATGCGGCGACTGCCACGAGCCATATCGGAAACCGGCACCGCGATAGTATTCAATCCAGACAATCAACTCAACTCCCAAGCGAGACTTGCAGCCAGACCGCGCGCCGCTTGCCGTCGTCACTGCAATTTAAGCGGGTTTCCACATAAGCTGCACGATGCGCAGACTGCTTCCGGCATTCCTCATTTTTGCGCTGGTCTTGGGCCTGTGCACGGCTGCGGCTCTCTGGATCGTGACAACGCCATCGACCGTAGCTGCGAGCTCGCTTACTCCACATGCGGCAAACCTGGATAACGGTCGAACCATGTTTCTCGCTGGTGGCTGCGCCTCTTGCCATGCTCCGAACCAGGAAAACAGAACAAGGCTGGCAGGCGGCGTAGCTTTGAAATCTCCATTCGGCACCTTCTATTCGCCTAACATTTCATCCGATCCCGCAGACGGCATCGGAAAATGGAGTGAGGCAGATTTCATTACCGCCATGTGGAAGGGCACCTCGCCTGCCGGACAGCACTACTATCCGTCGTTTCCCTACACATCGTATCAGCGTATGTCCGAGGCGGACGTGCGCGATCTTTTTTCATATCTCAAGACGCTCCCTGCCGTTAAGGGCAAGGCGCGTGGCCATGATCTGCCCTTTCCCTTCAACGTGCGGCGGGGACTGGGCCTGTGGAAACTTCTGTTTCTCGACGGCCATCGGTTTGTCGGCGATTCCGCCAAGTCGCAGCAGTGGAATCGCGGGGCTTACCTTGTGAACGGCCCTGGGCACTGCGCGGAGTGCCACAGTCCGCGCAATCGCCTGGGCGCGATCATTGCCAACGAGCGGTTTGCGGGTGGCCCCGATCCGGAGGGGAGCGATGGCCAGATCCCAAACATCACTCAAGCCGGAATAGGCGATTATTCCGTGCAGGACATTGCGCAAGTTCTTGAGAGCGGCGACCTGCCAAATGGGGATTCGGTGGGCGGCAGGATGCGCGCGGTGGTGCGCAACACGTCGGAGCTTTCGGCCGAAGATCGCGCCGCTATGGCGGCTTATGTCAAATCATTACCGCCGGCTGAAGCAGCCAAAAAGCCGCCACGCACCTGATGTGACAGTTCGCATCCTCGTTGGCCATTGTCCTCGCTCGCCAGGTCATCGGAGATCCTCTGCGAGATGATCAAAACGCCTTGAAGGTAATGATGGTGCGCGTATCCTGAATCCCAGGAATCACCTGGACCTTCTCGTTGACGAAATGACCAATGTCGATCTTGTCGTCGACATAAAACTTGACCAAAAGGTCGAAATCTCCCGCGGTTGAGTATATTTCGGAGGCGATCTCGGCATCGGCCAGCTTGTTAGCCACGTCGTAGGATTGGCCGAGCTTGCATTTGATCTGGACGAAGAAAGGAATCATGCGCGCCTCCGGCCATATGAGTCGAACGCGATCAATCCAGCAAAATCGCACGGCCTTGACAAGGCGCGTACGGCGATAGCCCAGAGGTTCGAACCGATTGCTGCATCGGTGATCTGTTGAACAAAATCATTTCCTCATCCTGATTGATCGAGACTGCGTGCGTGCCTTTGGGGTCCGCATACATCCCATCATAATAGGCTGACGGTACTTGCTACGTTCGAGGTGGCCCCTTAGATGTGCAGCGCTATCTCAATGGGGTGTCCGGCGGGATCCGCCGCCGGGCTGAGAGGCGCAGGCCAACCCATCGAACCTGATCCGGATCATGCCGGCGGAGGGAGCCTGAGATGCACGTGCTCACCGCAAATCGGCTCGGGTCTGACCTGCCGGATATGGCCGCCGACATTCTTGCGCGCCTCCGGCGCAGACAACCGCGCGTCCACTGCCTGACGAATTCGGTGGCGCAGAACTTTACTGCAAATATGCTGCTCGCAGTCGGCGCGGTGCCCTCCATGACCACAGCGCCTGAGGAGATCGCCGAGTTCGTCAAGCGGTCCGATGCTTTGCTCGTGAACCTTGGTACGCTCGACCCCGCCCGGCGGGAAGCAGCGGAGACCGCCGCCCGCGTGGCAGTTGAAGAGCAGCGGGCTTGGGTGCTCGACCCGGTATTTGTGGATCGGTCAACATTTCGCAGCGATTTTGCAGAAAAGCTTCTGGCCAGGGCTCCGAAAGCCATGCGGCTCAACAGCCTGGAATTTGAAGCCCTCACAGGCATGAATCCCGGTGAGCAGGCGCTCAAGTCCTACGCTCTCGACCGGCTTTGCGTCGTGGCGCTTACCGGCACGACGGACACTGTGACGGATGGCACGCGCTTGGCCCGAATCGAAAACGGCGACCCGCTCATGGGCCGGGTGACCGCCATGGGATGTGCCGCAACGGCGCTCGTCGCTGCGTGTCTCGCCGTGGAAACTGATGCTTGGCTTGGTACCACGGCTGGGCTGTTGGCATTCGCCCTTGCGGGAGAATGCGCGGCAGCCCGCGCCCGTGGTCCTGGCAGCTTCTCCATCGAGATGCTCGATGCTTTGGCAAATCTCGATCGCGAGACCTTGCTGTCCCGCGCCAGGGTGCGCTGATGCCGCTCGACATGCGTCTCTACGCGCTTATCGATCCCGAGCACTCCGGCGGGCACGATGTCGTAGAGCTTGCTCGACAAGTGGCTCAGGGCGGTGCGACGATCGTGCAGCTTCGGGACAAGCGCAGCACTACCCGCGCCATGGTGGAGCGGGCTGGACGCATCAAGGCCGTGCTCGCGCCATTGCAGCTTCCCTTCGTTGTAAATGATCGCGTTGATGTTGCGCTCGCGTCCGGCGCCGACGGCGTGCATCTCGGAAAGGACGACATGTCGGCTCAGAATGCGCGCACGCTTCTCGGCAGCGAGGCTGTCATCGGGCTCACGATCAAGACGGCCGAGGAGGCTGACGCCGCCCCCCTCGATCTTGTCGACTACGTGGGCGTTGGCGGAGTATTTGCCACCGCATCGAAGGAAACCCCTGCGCCGCCGATCGGCCTTGCCGGCCTGATGCGCATTGCCGGGGTTGTGCGGCGGCGTGCGCCGAAGCTCCCTGTATGCGCCATTGCCGGCATCACCATTGGTAATGCTTCCCAAGCAATCGCGGCAGGAGCCGATGGGGTCGCCGTCATTTCAGCGCTTTCGCTGGAGAGAAACCCGCAAGCTGCCGCGTGCAGCATGCGTTCCGTGATCGAGGCTGCGCTTATGCAGTGCAGGTCCAGATGACCGCCATTGCGGTTACGATCGCAGGCTCGGATGCAAGCGGCGGGGCCGGCATCCAGGGCGATCTCAAGACATTTTCCGCGCTGGGGGTGTATGGGGCGTCCGTGATCACGGCAATCACCGCTCAGAACACGAAAGGTGTTTATGCGGTCCACGGCGTGCCGGCCGAGCTTGTCGCAGCTCAAATCGATGCCGTTCTCTCGGATTTGGACGTCGGCGGGGTCAAGATCGGAATGACGTGGCAAGGCGATATCATCGAAGCGATTGCCGACGGGCTTGCGCGCTGGAAACAGACAAAGATCGTGCTTGATCCAGTCATGGTCGCGAGCTCGGGCCAGGCGCTATCGGCAGCCGAAGCCCGACACGTCCTGGCGCGGGTGCTATTTCCGCGTGCGCTCGTCATCACGCCTAATCTTCCCGAAGCGGCAGCATTGCTCGACGCGCCTCCCGCGCGCAGTGAAAACGAGATGCGCGAGCAGGGGGTTCGTTTACTCGCGCTTGGGGCCCGGGCAGTCCTCGTCAAGGGTGGCCATGGGGCGGGAGCCCAAAGCGTTGACCTCCTGATCGAGCCAAGCCGATGCACACGCTTTGCAGTTGACCACATCCCGACGCGGAATGGGCACGGCACAGGTTGCGTTCTCTCGTCGGCAATCGCGGCGGGGTTGGCGAAGGGCTTTGATCTGGTTGAGGCGGTGCGCAGCGGCAAAGAGTTCGTCACCAAAGCGCTTGCCGCTGCCGACAAGATCAACATCGGATCGGGCAGGGGGCCTGTGCATCATTTCCACGCCATCTGGTGACGGAGAAGCTGATGATCACGCGCCGAACACTCGCGCACACTGGTGCGCTGGGGCTCGCTGGGGGGCTTGCTGCTCCGCGCCTTGCTACCGCACAAACGCGGCGCTGGCGCATGGTCACCTCGTGGCCGCGGCGATTGCCGGGGCCAGGAATGTCGGCTGAGCGCATTGCGCAGCGCATCTCCATGCTTTCCAACGGCAGGCTCCAGATCATGGTGCATGCAGCAGGGGAGGTGGTGCCTGCGTTCGAAGTGCTCGACGCCGTAGGGTCTGGCGTCGTGGAAATGGGGCATTCGGCTGCTTTCTTCTGGCAGGGCAAGCAGCCCGCGTGCGCCTTCTACACCACCGTGCCGTTCGGGCTCACCCCGCAGGAGCACGTCGCCTGGGTCGATGCGGCTGGGGGTCAAGCCTTATGGGACGAGCTTTACGCTCCGTTCGGCGTAAAGCCCTTCATGGGCGGCAATACCGGAGTATGCATGGGGGGCTGGTTCCGGCACGAGCTCCAAGGCGTGGACGATCTAAAAGGCCTCACGATCAGGTCGCTTGGGCTTGGGGGCGAGGTTTATCGCCGTCTCGGCGCCACTCCCCAGACCACCTCGCCGGGCGAGATTCTCACCAGCATGCAGTCGGGGCTGATCGATGGCGCTGAGTTTGTCGGGCCTGGAGCCGATATTGCCCTTGGCCTCTATCGTGTGGCGACCTTCTACTATGCTCCTGGCTTCAACAAGCCCAACGGCACTGGAGAATGCATCATATCGCTCAAAGCGTGGGAAACGCTCGATTCCGAGATGAAGGCGATTGTGCAACACGCTTGTGGCTTCGAAGCTGCCTTCGCTCTTGCCGAGATGGAGCGCCTGAACGCAGACGCCCTGGCTGCCCTTTCCACCCAGCACGGCGTCAAGATACGGATATTTCCGCAGAGTTCTCATTGTTGCCGCCCGCAAGCACGGCAGCGACGTGATTGGCGAAGTCGGATCGAGGAGCTCAAGTGCGCGTAAAATCCAGGAGTCTTATGTGTCGTTCAGAGACCGCACCGCCATGTGGTCGCGCATCTCCATGAAGGCCGTGCTCGAAGCGCGCGATGGATAGAATATCGATCAGCCATTCCTTGTTGGTCAGGGCTTGAATCTCACCACTTTCTGGCGTTGCTCGCCCAGTCCGTCGATCCCAAGCGTCACCACGTCGCCCGCCTTGAGGAATTTTGGCGTGGGCTTCATACCGAGTCCGACGCCGGGAGGCGTGCCGGTGATGATGACGTCTCCAGGTTCCATGACGAAATATTGCGAGCAACACCAGACGATGTGCTTGCAATCAAAGATCATGGTTTTGGTATTGCCGCGCTGGCGTTTCTCGCCGTTGACATCCAGCCACATTTCGAGATTTTGGGGGTCCTTGATCTCGTCTTTGGTCACCAGCCAAGGTCCGAGCGGACCGAAAGTTTCGCAGCCTTTTCCCTTGGTCCATTGGCCCGCGCGCTCGATTTGAAAAACGCGCTCGGATACGTCATTGGCGAGACAGTATCCAGCGACGACGTCCAAAGCCTTTTCTTTGGTGAGGTAGCGGGCGCGTTGTCCGATCACGATGCCAAGCTCAACCTCCCAATCGAGCTTGCTTGATCCCTTTGGGATGACCGTATCGTCGTTCGGTCCGCTGATGCAGGATGGAGCCTTGTTGAAGATGATGGGCTCCTTGGGAATAGGCATTCCCGCTTCTGCGGCGTGATCCGAATAGTTCAGCCCGATGGCGATGAAATTTCCCACGTGACCGACGCATGCTCCAAGCCGAGGATTGCCTTTGACGAGCGGCAGCCTCTCGATCGGCTGCTTGCGAACTTTCGCGAGATTTCTTGGCGACAGCGCCTCGCCGGACAGGTCGGGGATGACACTGGACAGATCGCGAATGCGGCCCTTCTCGTCGAGGATACCAGGCTTCTCGCGGCCGCGCGGGCCGAAACGAACGAGCTTCATTGCAAAGTCTTTCCGACGTTGTGGGATGAAAACTGGCGTTCAGCGCCTTTGGGCGCGGAGACGGCCGCGATTCGGCACATTACCTTAGTCGCAGTTGTCATGCAGACGCAAAGAGGCCCGGACAGACTTCTGCGGGGCGGGATCTCATCGTCCAGCCCAGGGGTCGCCACGACTATTGGTTGTTACGTGTGTGGCCAGGAGACAGCTTCGGTTTAGTAAGATGTTGCCCTTGGGCAACGCTCTTTTTCGAAATGGGGCTAAGCATCACCTTAACGAGACTTAACATTTGCAATCCGACTTGGTGATGTGGAGGATGGCGTCATGCACCTGACCCGTGCGCCGAGCTGCAAGCGACGCGGGTCGAGGGCGCGACAGATGGCAAACTACCTCTCCCGGGGTTTGCCGGGCTGATCAATCAATTCACGGGGGGTGCGACGGGGCCGGCGTAAGCCGGCCTTGTCATTTTATTGCCCCAGCGACCTCACAGGGCGCCGGGAAATGCTCCGCCATCTATGAGAATGCTTTGTCCGGTGATGTAGCCAGCCGAAGCCGAGCACAGGAAAGCACAGGCTGCGCCGAACTCGTCGGGGTTGCCAAAACGCCTTGCCGGAACGCTGGTGAGACGCTCGGCTTCGGCTTGGTCAATAGAGAGGCCCTTATTGTTGGCGTTGGCGGCCAGGTTGGACCGCAAGCGGTCGGTATCGAAGGCACCAGGCAAGAGGAAATTTATGGTCACGTTGGACGCGGCTACGGAGCGAGCAACTCCAGCCAAAAAGGCGGTCAGCCCCGCGCGTGCGCCGGAGGAAAGGTCCAATCCCGCGAGGGGCATTTTGACCGACCCCGACGTAACATTGAGGATTCGGCCGAATTTCTGCGCGACCATGGAATCGATGACCTTCTGCGCAAGCTCTACGGCGACGATCATATTGGCGATGACGCCGTCGATCATTTGCGTCCGGGTAAGCTGTCGGAAGTCGCGAAACGGAGGCCCTGCATTGTTGTTAACGAGAATGTCCGGTTGCGGACAGGCTTCGAGAAGCGCGGACTGACCAGCCGGCGTGGCGACATCGGCTTGGACCGGCACGACCTTAGAGCCGCTTGCCGCGCGCAGCTCGCCAGCCGCCGCTTCGAGTGACTTCCCGTCGCGTCCGTTGATCACGACTTCGCAGCCAGCCTGCGCGAGTGCGAGCGCACAAGCTCGACCCAGTCCACGGCTGGAGGCGCACACGATTGCTTTGCGTCCGGCAATCCCTAGATCCATTAGCTTCTCTCCTGAGGTCGAACTGCGTTCTGTGGAGCATAGCAGAACGCCTTCCTCGGCTCGGCTCACTTTGGGGCAATACGTTGAGTCGAAAAGACGTGTTCAATTCTGTCGAACGCCTGAGTCGAAGGGAAACCAAGAAGTCAGCCGTGTCCAAAAGCTCGAGCCCACTTGCAGGCCGGGGTGCGCGGGGCTAGCGTCTACCGCGATGCCCCACGCGCCTGATCAACTGCCGCTCCCAACCGCTGCGGACGTTGACGCTGCCGCGCAGCGGCTGCAAGGCATAGCTTTGCACACCCCTCTCGTGACCTCGCCCGTGCTCGATGCGCTCACGCAAGGCCGCATTTTTTTGAAAGCAGAAATTCTGCAGCGCACCGGATCATTCAAGTTCCGTGGCGCGTACAACAAGTTATCGTCGATCCCGCAGAGCGAACGCAAGCGAGGCGTCGTCGCGTATTCATCAGGAAACCATGCGCAAGGTGTCGCCGCCGCCGCCCAGCTTCTGGGGATGCCCGCTGTGATCGTAATGCCGGCTGACGCACCCCGTCCGAAACGTGAGCGCACCGCGGCGTTGGGAGCGGAGGTGGTACTGTATGATCGCGGTCGCGAGGATCGCCAAGCCATCGCACAGGACATCGCAGCGAAGCGCTCCGCGGCGCTGGTCCCGCCCTACGATGACCCTCTTGTTATCGCCGGGCAAGGCACTACCGGCCGGGAAATAATTGAGGACCTCGCCGCACAGGGGCTTCTTCCGGATGTGGTGGTCGTCACAGCTTCCGGGGGAGGCCTTACCGCCGGAATTGCGCTTGCCGTAAAAGCACGTGCGCCAAAGGCGCAAGTCTACACTGCTGAGCCAGCCGGATTCGACGACCATGCTCGTTCGTTCCGAAGCGGGCAACGAGAGAAGAATGCTGCGCTCAGCGGCACGATCTGCGACGCACTGATGGCACAAACCCCGGGTGAGCTGACCTTCGCGATCAATCGGGTTTTGGTCTCTGACGGTTCCGCCGTCACCGACGAGGAAGTCGCCGCAGCTGTTGCGTTTGCCTTTCGCGAGCTAAAGCTCGTTGTCGAGCCGGGTGGGGCCGCTGCCCTCGCCGCGCTGCTTGCCGGAAAGATCGACGTGAAGGGCAAGGTCGCCGCCGCGGTGCTTTCGGGCGGCAATGTCGATCCTGGGTTGTTCTACCGGCTCGTGGCATAGCTGCTTCAAGCGAGACACTCCCTGTCCCCTGGCCTCGTATTTCGAAATTGGATCGCGACTTTGCGAACGGCGGACCCGACCGCCCTGCGCAAACCAACATGAACCGCGGTCACGTGCATGGGACCGGCGGCGAAGCGCGGGCGGGGGTAGCTTTCGCGCGGCGACTTGCGGCTTTTTATTCTGCGCTATGCGCGGCGCTTGGAGTGCAGATGCCGTTCTTGCCCGTCTGGCTCGCCGCCAGAGGGGTGGACGCAGGCTCCATCGGGATCGTGCTCTCAATACCCTTGATCGTTCGGGTCGCTGCGATTCCGGTCGCCACACGTATTGCTGATCAATACGACAGCGCCCGCGGAGTCATCATGATTGCGTCTCTGGCCTCTTTGCTTGGCTACGCGGGAGTTGCGCTCACACAGTCCTCAGTCGCGATCATGATCGCCATTGCGGTTGCATCGCTCTTCTACACGCCGCTCATGCCACTCGCCGATGCCTACGCCCTGCGAGGCCTCGCTGCGCATGGGCGCAGCTATGGTCCGGTGCGCTCGTGGGGTTCCGCGGCATTCATTGTCGGCAGCTTGGGCGGAGGAGTTTTGCTCGATGCGATCCCCGAGCGCGAGCTCATCTGGGTCCTCGTTGCGGGGCTGGCAGTCAATGCGGCCGCAGCCGGCGGTCTGGCGCCGCTTGCAAGGCGAATGCCGGGCGAATCTGACAAGGCCAAGGCTGCGCGCGCACTGCTGCTCGATCCGCGGTTCTTGCTCGTGATCTTCGCGGCGGCTCTCATCCAGGCCAGTCACGCGCTCTATTACGGATTTTCTGTCCTGCAATGGCAATCTGCTGGTCTCGGCGGCATCACCATCGGTTCCTTGTGGGCGCTCGGGGTGATAGCAGAAATTGTGCTTTTTGCGTTCTCAGCGCGCCTCTCTCTGGACCCGACCGTGCTGTTGTATTTCGGTGCGGCGGGCGCAGTCATCCGTTGGGGGGTTATGGCTTTCGATCCGCCGCTGCTGATATTGCCGGTTTTGCAATGTCTGCACGCGCTCACATTCGGCGCGACTCATCTCGGCGCCGTCAGCTTTGTTGCGCGCGCGGCGCCAACACCACTCGGCGCTTCGGCGCAAGGGTATCTCGCCGTGGCGCTTGCTCTTGCCATGGCGGGTGCCATGGCAGTCTCGGGAGAGCTGTACACGCGTTTCGACAGCGGCGCCTATGCCGGGATGGCTCTGTTGGCAGTCCTGGGAGGAATCATCCTATCGGCTGGGGGTGCCGGCGTGAAAATGAGCTTTCCCGGCAGGCAATGATGAGCCACCACGGGTCAGCGCGCCGCAGCCTCACCACACGGGTGATACATGGCGGCGAGCTCTCGGCCGGTGAGATACATCATCCGAGGAGAAAGGCCGCCGCGCTCCTTGATCCAGCTGCGCACCGGCTCGGGATAGATATCCATCAACAACTTGGTTGCCGCTTTGCTGGTCACTGGTCGTCCGTTATCGCCGGGATTCCAGGCCGCGTGAAAGCCAAGTTTGGCACGCGGAGTCACGCAGATACGCTCATGCGGGATCACTCCAAGAACCATGGTGCAGGCGGACAAGCACGGACCGTCGATGATGACGCGCTCGCCCGATTTGCGCAAAGCTGTGAGGTTTTCGAGGTATGGGCCGATTTGTCCACCAGGATCTGCAACGATTCGCACCGCAGATTGCGCAGCCGTCACTGTCACCGCCGCCATGATGGCGCCGACGAGAATCGCAGCAACTCGCATGCTTTCCCCCCACCCGACGATCTTTCCGCACCGTCCTTCCCCGAACGGCCGCGGCCCCAAGTCGGATGTTTGATAAGAAAATGTGGGGTAAGTATGGAATTTCTTTCCGCGGGGCGGCAATTAACCATTTTTCGCAGGAGAATCAGGAAATTGGCGGCTTGGGCGAGATGGGGGGGTGGCGCGAAAAGCTGCCATCGTGCCTGCCCTGATATCGCCATTCGATTCGCGTGCGCCAATTTCTTGACCTGTGGCGCTACCCCCAAAGGCTGCTCGGGGCCGGGTGAACAAGGCTACCCTCATAACGCAATCCGTGCGGCCGGTCGCGCGCGAGAAGGAGCGGTCCGTCGAGATCGACGATGCGTGCGCGCTGCGCGAGGAGCATGGCGGGCGCCATGGACAGCGAAGTGGCGACCATGCAGCCGACCATGACGCCGAAGCCGAGCGTCTCGGCTCGCTTTGCCATCGCGAGCGCCTCAGTTAACCCACCGGTCTTGTCGAGCTTGACATTGACGGCCTCATACTTGCCCACAAGAGAGGCGAGGGAGGCGGTTGTGTGCGCGCTCTCGTCCGCGCAGAGCGGCATGGGCGGCGCAATCGTCGAAAGGACATCATCGCACTCGGCCGGCAATGGCTGCTCGATAAGCCTGACACCAGCCTTGGCGCAGGCAGAGAAATTGCGTTCGAGATCCGCGGGGCGCCAGGCTTCGTTCGCATCGACGACAAGTTCCGAGCGCGGTGCTGCACGGCGCACCGCGGCTATTCGCTCCGGGTCGCCAGCGCCGCCGAGCTTGACTTTCAGCAGGGGACGGCTGGAGGCTTTCGCTGCGCTTTCAGCCATGATTTCCGGTGCTGCAAACGAGATGGTGTAGGCGGTGGTGAGAGGCTTTGGGCAGGGGTTTCCCAGAAGCCGATGGACTGGTTGTCCCGCCCGTTTGGCGGCAAGGTCCCAAAATGCACAATCGAGGGCATTGCGTGCCGCGCCCGCGGGCATCGCGTCTTGCAGAGCCGCTTGATCGAGACCCTGGGCCAAGTCATGGGCCATCGCCTCGATGGCCGAGGCGACGCCTGCGACTGTTTCGCCATAACGAGCATAGGGTACGCACTCGCCACGGCCGCGGTGAGTGCCATCGGATATTTCGGCGACCACCACAACGGCTTCGGTCTTCACGCCGCGGCTGATGGCGAATGATCCCGCAATCGGCCAACGTTCGACCGCAACCAAGAGAGCGAGAGGACGGCGCTGCATCAGCGGTGGCGCCTGCTCATCGAAGCGGCGCGCCAGGAATCCAGGGCCGATCGCCTCAAATAAATTGAATCTACGCGATGGAGGAGAGCTGGCGCAGATGCGCTTTTTTCGATGCGCCTGATATGTCTTGCAGGTGCGATGGGAGCCATAACATGTTGCAAGCTTGCATCCCTGTGCTGTTCGTTTCGCTTGTCGCTGCAGCGGCAATCCCGGCGCTCGCAGCCGCGCAGCCGGTCGGCTCTGGCGAGCCGGCAATTTATTCCTATATGGGCGCAGATCGTGAACAGATATTGATCGCAAAGGCGCGCGAAGAAGGCACGCTCACGCTCTATACATCGATGGCCACAACGGAATCCGCGCCGTTGGCGCAGGCATTCGAAAAGAAATACGGCGTCAAGGTGCAGCTCTGGCGGGCGTTGAGCGAGAACGTGTTGCAACGGGCGTTGATGGAAGCGCGTGGTCACCGGCGGACCATGGATGTGGTGGAGACCAACGGACCTGAAGTCGAAGCGCTTGCGCGCGAGCAAGTGGTCGCGCGGTTCGAGAGTCCACATATCGCTGATCTACCCGCGTGGGCGATTCCCTCGCATCGTCGCTGGGTTAGTGACCGAGTCAATCTATGGGTCACCGGCTACAACACTCGAACTGTCAAGCGCGAAGATTTCCCCCACGCAATAGCAGCCTTCACCGATCCGGTCTGGAAAGGTCGCCTGGCGCTCGAGGCGACTGATAGTGACTGGATGTATGGGGTTGTAAATTATCTTGGCGAGGAACGGGGCATCGATTTTTTTCGCAAGCTTTCAGCGCTCAGGCCCGAAATGCGCAAGGGACACATCCTGGTCGCGCAATTATTGGCAGCGGGTGAGCTTTCTGTGTGCTTAACTGTCTACAGCGGCAATGCAGAGTCCATCAAAAGCCAAGGCGGTTCGATCGATTGGCTGCCGGTCGAGCCGCTGGTGGGGCGTCCGCAAGGGCTGGCGCTGGCGAGGCATGCGGCGCATCCGTACGCGGCGCTGCTGTTCGCAGATTTCGTTTTGTCCCCTCAAGGCATGAGGATTCTCAACAACCTGGGGCGTGTGCCCTCCAGTCGCACACAAAAGACGCTGCTCGATAGCCGCGCGTACGTCATGATCGATCCTGCCAAATGGATGGACGAGGCGGGGCGCTGGGAGAAAATCTGGAACGAGCTGTTCCTAAGATAGACGACGGAGGACGGACGACAGACGACGGATTTCAGATTCCAAACTGTTGAGAATTGGGATAACAGAAAAGCAGTAGAGCGATGTTCGGCCCTGAAACGTCCGTCGTCTGGCGTCTGGCCTCTGACTAATCGAAGCGCCCTGCCGCGTGGGCGAGCATGGTGTAGACCTTGCCGGTTTCCGAGGTGAGATACGTTCTTGCCACGGCCTGACCGCGGTCATCTCGCGATACCTCCTCAAGCAAGCGCTCGAATTCTCCGATATATCGATCGACGGTACGCATGAAATCGCGGTCGCTGCGGTATTTTCTGCGAATCTCATCAAAAGCCTTTTGCCCCTGAGTAGTGTACAGCTTTCGCGAGAACACATTCTGTTCGCCGCGGTTATAGCGGTCCCAGAGGTCGCTCACCGCGTCGTGGTCGATCATGCGTGCAATATCGACCGCAAGCGAATCGAGCGAATCGATGCTGCTCCGCTCCCCGCGGGGAGGTTCCTGAACCATTTCGCGAGCTGGAGGAACTGCACCCTCGCGGCTCGCGGCGTCCGGCTCCTGCGACGCGCGCGTCAGCAGATCCGAGAGCCAGCCTGCGCGTCCTCCGCCTGCTGGAGGGCCGGGACTGAGCGAGGGCGCGTCATTGCGCCGAGCCGCAATAGGTGGCGCATTCATGCCGGTGATGTCCGCGCGAGAGCGCGGCGGCTCCCCTCGCGGACCGCCGTTTGTGAGCGGTGACTCGTCGCGTATGGCACGTCGAGGATTAGCCTCGACCGTCTCCACCCTGCGGGACGCTGGCTCAATTGCGTCCATGCCGCGGCCGTGACGGGCAACGATGCGATTGAGCTCGGCCAGCGCCTCGATCTGGTTGACAATGACACGCCGCATTTGCGAGGCGCTATCGGCGGTCTCCTGCGGTAATTCCAGAATGCCTCGCCGCAACTCGGCGCGCGTCGTCTCGAGCTCGTGCTGCATTTCAGAGGCCATGCTCTTCAACCCCTGAAGCACATCGGCGAACCGCTGCGCTGCCTGGGAGAGCATGTCATTGGACTCCTGGTTTGCTTGTTCGTAGATCGCATGCAGGGCATCTGCCATGCGCTTGCGTTCCTCTTCGGCATTGCTCCGAACGACGTCAAAACCTTCGGCGATGGCCTTTGCGCCCCCGGTCGTGGCATCGGCGGTAAGGCGCGCGATCTCTCGCGCCCGATCGGTTGCTCCCTCAAGGGACTCGTCAAGCACCCCGGCAAAGCGAGCGAGGCGCTGCTCGAGATCGTTACTCTTCTCATCCAGCGTACCGACCAACTGTTCGAGCGTATTGCGTCGCTCGGTGATCGTGCCTTCCGCCCGCCGGTTGCTGGTATCGATCAGCGCGACCGCCTCGGCAAGTGAACGGCCGTGCGCGTCAAACTGCGTCGCGAGCTGGGTGAGCTCGCCGATCGTTTGCTTGGCCATGGTTTGGAAGCCAGCTATGTTGCGCTCCACCTCACTGTTGGCCGAGCTGGTCTTTTGTGAGACCTCGTTCATGGCCGCCACAAAATCGGAAACGCGGGTAACGAGCGTACTCTCGATTTCGCCCATATTCTCGTGGGCTCCGCTGAGGACCTCCTGCAGAAGGATGTTGGCTTCGCGCAGACGCTCAAACAATGCTGTGGTGTCCGACCGCAGCATGTTCTGAGTCTCCAGAATCTCGGAGACGGCGGAGGAAGCGCTTTGCTTTGAGGTCTCGACCGCTGCCTGCGTCGTATCCTGCAGCTCGCGCAACGTTCGGGCTATGGTCTTCGACGCGCCTTGAGTGGCCAGCTCGGCGGTCTCGCGCAGTTCCTTGATGGATCGAATGACCACTTCGCTCGCCGCTTCGGCCGCGGTACGGTGGCTGCTTTGGAGCTGCTGGAGCGACTGATTGACGGTGCCGGTTGCCGTGTCGGTCGCCTCGTTGATGAGGCGCGCGATCTGTTCGCTGTTGTCCATCATCGTTTGAGTGAAGTTGAAGCCCTTGGCTTCGATAGCCTTTACGGCGTGCTCTGTGACGCGGCTGACTTCGCTGGCAAACTCCTGGCTCTTTGTGGTGAGAGCGGTCAGGAGTCCGCTCGACTTGTCGTCAACGATGCGCGTCATCTCCGCGGCGCGCTGACTCACGGCAGTGGAAATCTCGTCGGCCTTGCCGACGAACGTTCGCGCGACTTCCGCGCTGACGGACAGCAGCGTGCGTTCCACTTCGCCGGCGTTCTGCTTCAAGACGTTGCTCACGCCCGTGGACATGCCGCTGATCAGGCGCTCCGCGTCATGGGAGCTCGACCGGATCGCGGCGGTTGTGCTGGCCGTGACCTGGGCCAGCAGTCGCTCGGCCTCGCTGGCGTCGGTCCTGATTGCCTCGCTCAGCTGCGCCAGCCGACCGCCGATAAGCTCGGAGGCAGAAGAGGTCAAATTGCCGATTGAGCGCTCGGTTTCCGTGGTGGTGGTCTTGATCGTGTTGCTGAACTGCTCGACACGTGTGCTGATAGATTGAGTTGACGCAGCGGTGAGCCGCTCGAGCGCCTGTGCCGCCTCTTCAGCGCTGATCCGGATCGCGCTGCTGAGATGCTCGGTGCGCGCGCCGAGCAATTCCGCGGCGGACTGACTGCGGGTTTCAAGCTCCTTGGTCACGGCCTCGGCGCGTCCGACCAGCAACTCCTCGAAGCGGCCGATGCGCGTATCAAGGCTGTCGGCGACTTCCATCGCATGGACGCCGAGCGCCTTGTCGATGTCATCGATCTTGGCCCCAATATTCTCCGCAAGCTTGGCCCCTCGCACGTTGATGACGGCGGTCACATCGGCGATACGCTTGTCCAGCGCACCAACCACTTCCTTGCCGCCCTCGGCCATGGTCTTGGCAATATCCATCACGCGGGAGCCGAGCGCCTCGTTGAGTGCTTGCGTGCGGCCATCGAGGGCATCGCGAAACCGGCTGAATTGCTGGTCAAGGCTGGTCGTTATCTCGGCCGACTTCGTCGTCACGCGCGTGTCGAAATTGTCCAGGTAATCGCGCATCGCTCCCGAGATGTCCTGGGTGCGCTCGCTGAGCCGCTCAACCATCTCACCGCCGTAGGTTTTCACCGTGCGGTCGAATTCAGCCAGATGACGGGTGATGAGATTGCCCAGCGTGGTGGAATCCCGTGCGATGCGTTCGGCGAGCTCCGCGCCGCCGTGATTGAACATGTCCTCGAAGGACTGCAATCGGGCGGCGAGCATCTCGCGCACCGCATCGCCGCGGTTTCCGATCACGTCGCCCAGCGATTCCACGCTCTCGTGAAACTGATCCGTGACGCGTTCGCTGCGCTGTACGATCGAGTCGGTGATCCGGGTTCCGGTTTGCTCCAGCTTCGAGACAACATCACCGCCGCGAAGAGTTAGGTCGAGCACGAGCGAGTCGCCGGTATTCTTGAGGGTGGTGTTCACCTCCTCGACTCGGCTGGAGATCAACTCGCTGAGCTGAGTTCCCGCGTCGATTACCAGATCGCTCATCTCCTGCGAGCGATTATTCATCATTTCGAGGATCGCCGCAGATTTCTGACCAAAGCCTTCGGTGACCCGGTCGAGCCGGACCGACATCATGTGCTGGAGGTTGGCGGTAATTTCAGTGAATTCGTCACCGATGTGGTCGGTCTTGAAATTCAGCGTTGAGGTCAAACGGTCGCTTGCCGCGGAGAGTGCCTGCGAAGTTTCCTGGCTGGCCGCTTCGAGACGGTCCAGCAGGTCGCCGCCCCGTTCGCCCAAGGACAGAATCATGCTGTCGCCGGCCTGCCCAAGCGCGCGGGTGATGTGCTCACCCTTTTCGGCAAGAGTGTGCGTGATACGCCGTGAAGCCTCGTTCACCTGCTCGGATACGAGCTCGCTGATCTGAGAAATGTCGTGGCTGAGATCGAGATGGACGCTGTTGATGGCGTCTCGAATCTGGCCGGCCTGGCCCACCAGCGTATCACGCTGGCTGCCTAGGTCCTGCAGCAGCGCCCGGATACGCACTTCATTGTCGTTGTAGGCGTGTTCAAGGGCGGAGACTTCGTTGGCAACCAGCGTTTCAAGCTCAGCGGCACGGGCCAGAGCGCGCTCTATGCCGTCGCCCATGGCGGCGACCTCGCGCCGGATCGCCTGGCCCACAGTGACAATGGATTCGCGGGCAACCGTTTCGGGTTCTGCCAGGCGCATCGCCACTTCAGCCATCGATTGCGTGATGAGCCGCAGCTCCTGCGAGCGCCACGCCATATGGGCCAGGACGTAGAAAAAAATGATAGGCGCGAGGAAAATCGCACCGAGCACGGCCAAGAAGGGCGCGGTCAAACCGGTGGGAGAAACGGCAGCCTCCAACTGCGGTAGATACATCCAGCCCAGCGCCAATCCGGCCAGGACCCAGGCGACCGCGAAAACAGTCGCAATCATGTACGAAGTGCGGGCCGGCCGGCGTTGCAGCGAGCGCAGAATCTGACCAATGGATTCACGATCGTCATTGGCCGGCCGCCGCAACAGACCCTGCTCTTCCGGCGGGCTCACCTCTGCATCCAGGTGCTCAGTCTCCGGCGCAGTTGAGCGCACCGTGCGCCACGGCGGCTCGAATTGTGCGTCATCCGGGGCGGCACCAAAGTTGTTGCTCTCTGACGAGGAGCCGGTCGCGGATTGTGGCTCGGACGGCTCGTCCCGAATGGAGAGTGCGTCTTGGATCGCCGACAAGGCTGCCTCAGTCGGGTCCTTGATTTTCTTGGGAGTGTTCGCCATATCGCTTATCGCCTCGTCGTACGCCGGACTACAGCAGCGGCAGGAACGCGTCCTGATCGCGGCGCGAGCGCGTTACGTCGAAAATTGCATCCCCTCAGGCGGCAGCTACGCGCTGCGGATTCCTTTCACGTGCCGCTGCCCTAATCCTATCGGCTTGGCATTTCAAAAGAAACCGTTTGTTAAGGTCTCTTTAATCATCGTTAACGCTCGCTTCACAGCAATTACCGGCGTCAGGCGGACATCATATGCTTGATTGTGCGTTTTCTCTACCCCTGGCTGATCTGGGAAAGTGTCGTTTCTGCTGTCCTCAGCGATATTGCTGTAAGAAATCAGCCTAAATTTCTGACTGAATGATGCAATTTGCTTTTGTCCGGTTCTGCGCCAATCCGACGAACGCCAAGCGAAATAAAACCTGCCGGAATATTTCTTGTCGCATTTACCAACTGTTGCAGAATGTCGGCGAGGCTCGGCGGTGGAGAAGGCTCCAGGTTTTTGGCCTTTCCACTACAATGTTACCGTACCAGTGCAAAACCACACTAGAACCAATGAGTTGCTAGCGTCCTTTGACTCCGACGCTTGCATCTCAGGACATGCGTCTTCTACGCAGCCGGCGCCGAATGCCCATCGAGATAACGTCATTAGCGGTGGTTGATTTTCTTCACCTTGACCGCATGACCTGCGGTGACAAGGCGCTCGAACGTGATGTGCTGAAACTGTTCGATGGCCAAGCGGCAATGCTGCTTGCCGGCATGGAGCGGGCAGGCGCTGCATCGGCGGCCCCACTTGCCCATACACTTTGCGGATCAGCCCGAGGCATTGGAGCGTGGAAGCTTGCGGCTGCGGCAGAAGACCTTGAGGTGGCAGCAGACGTGTCTGATCCGATCAGGTTTGTGATGTCGCTCAAACGGCTCGCCAGCGCGATTCACGAGGTGCGTGCCGCTATAAGAGACCGGTTGAAACCCCTTTGATTCCGAAGTTTGCATCAGGGCCGCAAGTGCAGGCGAACCCACCAAGCATCTTGTCTGGCGCGCGTCTCAACGAGCCGCTATAGGACCGGGCTCCTCAATCTGCTGCTTCTTCCCCCCAACATGCCAAAAATTACTTATATCGACCACGAAGGCACGGCGCGCACCGTTGAAGGCGACGTCGGCGCGACGGTCATGGAGACCGCCATCAAAAACGGAATCCCCGGTATCGAGGCAGAATGCGGGGGCGCATGTGCCTGCGCCACATGTCACGTCTACGTCGAAGAACCCTGGCGTCCGGTGGTGGGCGATTCATCTCCAATGGAGGAGGACATGCTGGACTTCGGATACGACGTGAAGGCGAGCTCGCGGTTATCGTGTCAGATCAAGATCACCGCCGAGTTGGATGGTCTGGTTGTGCGGACGCCCCAACGACAGGCTTAGCTCAAGTGGGCGTTGGCTACGGGCATTCGTTTGATGACTGAATCGATCAAGACTGATGTCCTCATCATAGGCGCAGGACCGTGCGGGCTGTTTGCGGTGTTCGAGCTTGGGTTGCTCGACATGAAGGCACATGTGATTGACATTCTCGATAAGGTCGGCGGTCAATGCGCCGAACTATATCCGGAGAAGCCTATCTATGACATTCCGGGAATTCCCTACATCACGGGTCAGGGCATCTGCGAAGCATTGATGGCGCAAATCAAGCCGTTTAAGGCCACCTTCCATTTGCAGGAGATGGTTGAGACTATCGAGAAGATTGGCGATCCTCTGTTTCGTGTGACAACCGACCGCGGCAACGTGTTTGAGATCAAGGTCATTGTGATCGCGGCCGGCGGCGGATCTTTTCAACCCAAGCGCCCGCCAATTCCCGGAATAGAAGCTTACGAGAATACGTCCGTTTTCTACTCCATTCGCCGCCTGGAGCAACTCCGGGACAAGTGTCTCCTCATTGTGGGGGGCGGCGATTCTGCCCTGGACTGGACGTTGAACCTGGCGCCGATTGCGCGCCGGCTCACTCTCCTGCACCGCCGCAGCGAGTTCCGAGCAGCGCCCGACAGCGTCAACAAAATGATGGCGCTGGTTGGCGATGGAAAAATTGATTTCGTCCTCGGTCAAGTGTCGGCGCTGGAAGGGGAGGGAGGGCAAATTGCCCGAGCCATCGTCAAACGCAGCGACGGTTCGAATTTCGAGATCGCCTGCGACGCACTGCTACCATTCTTTGGACTCACCATGAAACTGGGGCCGGTAGCGAGCTGGGGCATGGACATGAAAGATGGAGAATATGTCGCGGTTGACACCGCGGCCTTCGAGTCAAGCATCCCCGGCATTTTCGCTATTGGCGACATCAATTGGTATCCGGGCAAGCTCAAGCTCATTCTGTCTGGCTTCCACGAAGGCGCGCTGATGGCGCAGAAGGCGCATCGCTATGTTTACCCCAATAAGCGGCTGATCTTTCAGTACACTACCTCCTCGACCAGCTTGCAGAAGAAACTCGGGGTAGCGTGATGGGTACCGGGGTCGGACAGGCAAAGGCCGACGCCACGTTCCCAATCAGGCGCACATTACGAAGCACGTACCCTGATACGGTTGCTTGCGTTTTGTTTCCGCCGACTGCGCGCTGATTTGTGCGAGCTCAATGCGCGGATGCCGGAACCTGCGGCGCGGAGAGATTGGGTGTTGGCAATGGTTCGCTGCGGACAGCGGTTGCTTGGGAGGTCAATCCGAGCACCTCGCGCACAGCAGGCAGAGCCGCATCGGCCATTGCGGCATGACCCTCCGCCGTTGGATGCACGGCTCCCCCGTACACCGCGGCCAGAATTCCCCAGATCGCGTCGTGCAAATCGCTCGGCTGCAAGATGATAGGCAACCCCTCCGGATAGGTCATGGCAGTCAAATAACTGTCGTTTGCCGTGCGAATCCAACGCGCCCTTGAGGCGTAAGGGCGAAACTCGTTTGGCGGATATCCGCACGACATTGGATCGGTTGCCGCCGTCGTGAGGCCACTTCGGAATGTTTCGGCGTGGCCATACAAGCATTCTCGATCGAACGGCGGGTCGCTTTCGGATTTTGCGCAAAATCCATGTGATACGAAGGCAGACTGATGCCCATCAACGAAGGTCATGGTCTCAGTCGCAGGATCGCGGCAGTTTTTCGGGTCCTCGCAGCGCGCCAACGCTTTCATCCGCGGCAGATAGCGCCGCGTGAAGTCTACAATGTTGCGCAGCCGCTCGGGATCGGCTCCGAAGGCCGGATGCACATCGAAGCCTTCACGCCCGCCGGGACAAGGTCTGTTAGGTGCCGCCAGAGCCGGGTTGGCATAGGTCAGATAAACGACGCGGGAAAGGTCGCCGCCGACGAAGGGTTTCAGTGCGGCGCGGACGCGTGCGAAATTGCCGGGCAGCTCGTGATCCAGGATCCGTTGGGCCTCCTCAATCGTGGTGATGTTTCCGGCACGGGTGAGGAGGAGTCGCTCGGTGCCAGGTTCGACGATCACATTGGCCATCAATCCCGAGAACATGACATCGTTAGCCCCGAGCGTGAGCAGCACAAGATCAAGAGCACGGTGTGGATTTTGGCGCCGGGCAGCCGCCATGATATCGGCCAGATCGGCCATTTGTGGACGCACCGTGCGCGGGCAAGCCGCCCCACTCCCTGGGCTTGGGCACTCCAATACTCTCAGATTGCCAAGAAAGCCGATGTCGACGGTCGCTCCCGAGCAGGCAAGCGGAATGAATGTCACGGCGAGATGCGGGCTTTCTACCGCCAGCGCGAGCGCGGTGCGCGTCTGATAGCTGTACAGCGAGCGATGACAAGCACCGCTGAGCCAGCGCGCACTCTGCCGCGCCCAGTCATCCCCCCTGCCATCGCTGCCGCCGACCGTCGTGCAGGATTTATTCCCGCTAAAGCCGGCCCGCCCTGGTCGAAAATATTCATATCCGCCAAGTCGTCTGAAGCAAAAGCCTTCATCGGAAAGCCGAACGGCGCGATCAGGATTTCCTTCGCCGGCTGCGATGGAATCCCCCAGCCCGGCCACGAGCACATCGCGCACTTGAATCTCGTTGACCAGGCGCTGCGCCGTCCCATCAGTCAGAACGACGTCCACACTGACAAGCGTTGACCGGCCATAGCGCACCCTGACCTTGATCTCCTCGTTGCAGGCAGCGGTGAGCGCCTTGGCGGGTCCATCGCCGTCGTGGAAGTTCCAGAGGCATCTTTCGTTGGGCGGGATGGTTCCGGCAAGGGCCACCCCGATACGATGATCGCGCGGAGCCAAATAGGATTCGCGTTCACCGTCCCGTTCGCATGTATCAAAGACATTGCCTGACCGATCGACGCAAAGCCGCTCGACCACGTCACGCGCCCAGCCACGGCCGTCAGTTTCACGTGCAAGGCGCCGCTCCGCCGCCAGCACTCCCTCGCCGCGGGCTGCTGCGACATGACGCAGAAAATCAGCTTCGTTGCGGAACAGCCGAAAACGATTCTTGACCTCCCACTCGATGCGCAGCATTCCGCCGCTTCGGACCTCAGCTCGCGCGGAGGTTGCGTTCCACTGCAGCGCCATGAGAACGGCGAAGGCAAGGGCCAGGGATGACGGACT
The DNA here is from genome assembly GCA_963841105.1 of uncultured Alphaproteobacteria bacterium. Lineage (GTDB taxonomy): Bacteria > Pseudomonadota > Alphaproteobacteria > Rhizobiales > Xanthobacteraceae > VAZQ01. The sequence continues at coordinate 128,285 of CAWJCB010000009.1, read as the reverse complement.
ACGCATTATGATGTCCGAGGCGGTAAGTAGAATTTGGGCGGTATCAGAAGCTTGCGATAGACACCGCGGATGCGGCGGAAATGTGAGGCTTTGTGCGCGTGGATATCGGCGCTTGAAGGCGGCTTTCCCGGGCCGGACGTTGGACGTTGACGAGAAGCAGGCATGTGCTGTTGTGGGAAAACAACACCGGGCGCTTGATTGCAAAGGGCCATCTGGCGCAGGCTTCGCTTCTGCCTCATAAACGCAGCAGCGAGTAAGCGGCGTTGACGTATCATCCGTTGAAGGGGGCACTCGCATGAGACTGCGGCCAGGGCTGCTCACAACCACGATGCTGACCGCGATCGCGGGAGGCATGTGTTCGTTCTCTCACACGGCAAAGGCGGCGGACCTGAACCTCGCCCCGCTGTATGCAAGAACGCCATGGGCGCCCGCGGTGGATGGGTTCAACGCCAAGTGGGATGGGCTGGGCGGTGAGCTCGATCACAAATCCCTTTACGGCTCGCGTGCATCCTTTTCCGTTCCATTGGGCGGTCAACTCGGTCTGCAGATCGACGGTGGCGGAGGATCACTGGACAACCGCGGCTTCGGCACCGTCGGCGGCCACCTTTTCACCCGTAATCCTGCGCAGGGCCTCCTTGGCATCTATTCGAGCTACACCAGCTGGGATCAGTTCGGCGGCGTGCACGCGACACATGTCGCCGGTGAAGGCGAGCTCTATTTGGGCCGTTGGACGGTACAGGCCATCGCCGGCGCTGAGTTCGGCAACTCGGCATCGAACATCAGCTTAGCCACGACGGTGGTGCTTCCGGGAGCGATCAACACAAACACCCTGCTGGAATCGTATGACGTGAGGACCCGGTTCATGGACCAGGTCAACCTCAAGTACTATTTCACGGATAATTGGGATGGCTATGTAGGCCATCGCTATCTCGGCGGGAAGAATGCTCTCGCCCTGGGCTCGGAAGTGGGCTTGGGACTTGGACGCGGCCTGATGGGGACGGCATTCGTCGAAGCCCGCGTCGGCGAGACGAGTTTCGAAGGCGTGTGGGGCGGCTTGCGGTTTTATTTCGGCCAGAGGGACAAGACGCTGATTCGCCGCCACCGCGAGGATGACCCGATTGTCTGGGATACGCTGTTCACCCTCCTGAACAATCATAACCAGAGCACCTCTCAAACGAGCATACCAGTTGTGCCGCCTTGCACTGGTGACAACTGCGGCCCTCAATAGGAGTTCCCCCGGCTCTGCCGGGGGATACCTTACTTTGCCTGGTCAGCCCGTCAAATTTTCCGCAAGAACTTTTGCCGTAGCCTGGGCCGTGCGATTGAGCTTTCCCATCAGCGAGCGGAGTCCCCGCAGACGAAGCGCATGAGTTTCAGCTGTTTGCGTAGTCGGCCGGCTCCAAAAACTCCTGAACGTACGTTTGAAATTTCGCCTGAGGAGTCCGACCCGGCAGTACGTCGAGGATTCTGTAGCTGATAAGCAAGCCATCCCACCAAAGCGTATGGATCAGCTTGGTCATCTCGCCGAATCTCATTTGGGAGGGCGACAACGAGCCGGGGACGATGCGGAATTCACAATGATCAGGACCAGTCTGCGCGACCTGGAAGGCTTGGGCGCCGAGAAAATCAATGACCGCATTGGTCGGCAAGAGTGGTGTTAAAACCTGGCGACCTGAGAATATGAACGGCACGCGCCGCTTGCCGAAGATCGCATCGAAAGCCGGGAGCGTGATGCGACACCCGTCGAAGCCGCGCCGTGCAAAATCGTTGTGGTCGTATCGGATGAGCGGCATAGCATAATTATAAAGCGGCGTGACGACAATCCGGCCCGTTTCGCCCGGCGGCACGTGAGAACCCTTCTCATCGATCGCCTCTATCAAAGCGATTTCGGCGTGGAAGTGAAAGCGCCCGCAATAGGGACAAGTGCTTGCCGTATGGCCGCATTCGATGCTTCCATAGAAGTCGATGATTTTACAGCCGAGATGGCATTCCATTTGGGTTTTCAATTCGCTCGGCAAGTGCTCTGCGTAGCTGAAAACTGCCGCGAGACCGAGATTGGCGAGGCGGCGCCTTTTGTCGTGAGCGACCATGAGTTGAAGAGGCGTTGGCGAGATATGTAGATATGTCGGTTGGAGAGAAGCAACCACTTCCACCAGTTCTGCCGCTGGACGTGTATTCGCGATATCAGACTCGTTCGCCCGCCAGCCCTAGGGATTCGAATTCCGGGCGCCAACTGGGATATCGGCGAACTGTCGTGACGTCGAAATCAGCGGGAGCACAAACATAAGCAAGACGCTGTGTCGGATCGATCTTGTGCCGCTCCAAATCGCGTAACCGGACCGCAGATGAAGCCCAACGTACTGCCAGTTCAGTTTGCAGTACTTTGAGTGGCTCCCCGGTGGAACCCGACGTTGACCCTGGTACAATTCGACCGTGTTCGGGCGGAACGAATTCGGATTTCAATCGATCCTCAGCGATTTGCAAATCTCTGCGCGTCAATAGCGGAATTTCGGCCCAGCGCTCCCAGGCAATCGTTTCGTCCATGCGAAACAGGGGGTCGAGTCGCCCGCTTTCGCGATAGAATGGAACGTGTTTCCGGGCATGACGTATTACCTTTTCCAATAAACCATGCTGATAGGCGACCATCGCGTCGGATGGCATGAATTGCGTCTTGCGCAGCGTTTCAAAAAACTTCTCAATAACCTCCTTCACACTCAACTCTTCGTCCGTGTGAGTGGAGTTCCCCCTCGCTTCGACGATCGCAAGGCCACCAGCTCACGCAAAATTTCTTCGTCGCCCGCCAGAAATCGCCGGCTGCGCTCGCCCATGCGATAAATGCCTTGGACCGTATCCAGGAGGCGCAAACGATTGATGAACCCGACCTGCGCGTAGAGGTGACGCGGATTGACGGTCTTATCGCTGCCGACCCACACCTTGTGCGCCAGTTTCTTGAGCTCGCCGGTGAGCCGCTCATTAATCCAGCGTTCCGGATCTGACCAATCGACGCAGGGCGATGCCGCCCCCGCCTGATCGAATATCGCATTCATCAGCTCACGTACGCGCCGCACCGGCTCCCCGTCGAGCACTCGTACGGCGCTGCCAATCTCAGCGTAGGTCGGCGAGGGCGATGTTTTGCGCATGTGCGGCGATCTTGCGATCACAAGGTCGACCACACGATGCGGCCCGATTCGAGGCTCGAAGTCAAAGCTTGTCTGCGATGAATTTCAATATCTCAGACGACTGTCTGGTGATGTCGTTGGTCGTTTTCCCCGCGCCGGGTGCTTGTGTTTGCGCCTCGGCCTGAATCGCTCGTGCCACCGCTTCATCAAGAAGCACCCGTACGGCCTCTTCCCGGGTCAATATGCCTTTCTTAATGAGGGCGCGATACAGCGCAACAGTCGCGCTGACCGCCGCCATCGTATATGCCGCGTCGTGAAAGGCGTTCATTGTCACGCCCCGATTGCAGCCCCCGCAGCGACCGAGCGCTTGTCCGACGTTCCCGCGCGCCTGGGCGACGGTACAATGACGGCGAACGAACCTTCAAAGCAAGCACCCGGCCGTGCAAATGCTGTCCTGGCGCTGCGAGGATAGCGCCTGCTCCAGCTTCTAGCTGTGGCGCCGAGGCAACAGCAAGCATGAAATTCTCCGCGGGGGGCTCATCGGTCTTGAGCTCTGCTGTACCCCGTACATACACTCGAGCGTCAATGGCCCTGTTAAGCTCAAATAACGGGCCTTCGGTACACGTTGCGTGGGTATCTGATGTCCTCGTATGGAAAATACTGTCGCGAGCAAGCCGCGGATTGTGCGCGCAGAGCGAGGATTGCGAGCTCTCCGGAAGTTGTGGCCGCGTGCCGCGCGCTGCAGGAGCGCTGGCTCAAATTGGCCGAGAAGGCCGAGCTTGAGACAAGACGACCTTTCTCCGCGCCTAACTTAGCTCTGGCTCCTCGCAGCTGAGACGCCCAGCGGGCAAGTCAAACGGTCCTTTCTCACATCGCCGGGACCAGCGGGACTCGTCGCATTAGTGCGATACGCTGAGGACGGCCTGTTCATAGTCGCCGGAGCCCATGCCGGTGTCGGCGAAAATACCGTGATCGGCAATCCAGCGGAATGTCTCGTCGTAGATCTCCTTCGTATAGGTCTCGAACACAAGGCGCTCGCCGGGCCCCCAACGACGCGTGTCAATCTTGCCGTGATACCGCGCCGGAAACTCGTTCTTGTAGTAATGCGTGTACAGATCCGGGCGAAGATCGATGTCGCGCTGCGCGCGCCTGAGAGCACGAAAGAACTTGCGCAGATCGTTTGGGTCTGGATCGCCGGTAACCATGGTCGCGATCATGAAGGTAGTATCGATGATTTTGCGGAAGCCGAGTTGCTCGGCGAAATAGTACGGGCCGCTGAACAGGGCAGAGGCCTGCGTCTTACCTTCGATCAGCTGGTCCAGACGATGAAACAGCATGCCATCGGCGAAAGTCAGATTGATCTGATCGGCCTGCATGTATTGCTCAAGCGCCTGGATGGTCGAATAGTGGCTTCCGGACTGATAGCCCACGGCGATCGGAACGCCGGCCAGGTCTTCGGGAGTTTTCACCGCCGAGTCCGGAGGAACGAAGACGCCCGACGGAGCGACCGAGTAGACGTCGGCGTAAAGTCGACCCTGGCCCTTTGACGCGGCCACGCCCACTGTCCAGTGGCAGGCGCAACTCACGTCGGAGGTGCGGCCGCGCTCGAACGACTGCATCGCACCTACTTTGTCGCCCTTGTAATGGTGCGCACCATCGGTTGATTTGATGAGCTCCTGAAAGACGTATTCCAGTCCCTCATCGCGAAAGTATCCCTTTTCCTCGGCCACCCACTCCTGCAGGCGAAAGTGCGGCTCGATAATGAATTTGTCCTTCGGCATGTGTTCTCTCCTCGCTGCGGGTTCGTTTGGGTTTGTCTCAACAGCAGTGCTGTGCTGCGTGGTTCTGCCGATCCTCGCCAACGCGGCGCCTGCCGATCATTCTCACGTGATCGTCCATTCGACGGCGCGCGCCGGCGGCGTCGCGCTTCTCGACCAGCTCGACGAGCTCCGCGTGCACCTCCAGAACATGTCGCGCCACCTTGGGGGTGAGTGTCGGGTTCTGCGCCGGCCAGGAGACGTGCTGCAGCGATATGAGTTGCACCACCAGCACCCGGTTATGCGACGCTTCGGCGAGAGCCAGATGAAACTCCCTCCCCAGCCGCGTAAAGGCGGGCACGTCCGAGATATGGTGTTGCGCATCGCTCAGAAGCCGGCGCAGTCGCGCATGATCCTGCGCAGTTGAGTGGAGAGCAGCGAGCTCGGCGCCGAGGCTTTCAATGGCCCGCTGCGCTTCCATGATCTCGCCGGCTGATACGCCGGCAAGGTCGAGTTGAACGGCGAGCGCTTCCGCGAACAGGCGCGCATTGCCCTTGGCGACCCGGGCGCCGCCGCCGGACCCGGCCCTGATATCGACAATTCCTTGCGCTTCGAGCGTACGCAATGCATCACGGGCAACGATCCGGCTCACCCCGAAGCGCTGCGCCAAATCCTTCTCGGTGCCGAGAAAATCCCCGGGGCGCAGCCGCTTGGCGAACAGCGCGTCGCGTACCTCGCCGACAATATGGGCCGATAAGGTAGCGCCGCGAATTGGTATGACTTTCCGATCGCTATCCTTGAAAGCTGGGTGGAGCAGCATGCGACAGGCCTTTGGCGCAAAGATCATAAAGATGATACTTTTAAGGGGCGAGTCAAGAGCCTCGCAAAACTTGACGAGGACTTGATTTGCAGCGGGCCAGATATGGTCACGCCCCTCGCATCGGCTATCATGACGAGCCGTGTTCGTGACGTTCTTTCATGAGCTCAAAGCCGCCGGCGTTCCAGTCACGCTGCGAGAATACCTGACTCTGGTCGAGGCCGTGGAGAAGGGGGTCGCTGACCGCCGCGTCGATGATTTCTACTATCTCTCACGCGCCGCCCTCATCAAAGACGAACGCAACCTCGACAAGTTTGATCAGGTTTTTGCGCGGGTATTCAAAGGCCTCTCCGCGATGAGCGAGGCGCTCGAGGCGGCGATACCCTCGGAGTGGCTCAAGAGGCTTGCCGAGAAGTATCTTACCGAGGAAGAGAAGCGGCAGATCGAGGCGATGGGCGGGCTGGATAAGCTGCTTGAGCTCTTGCGCAGACGCTTGCAGGAGCAGAAGGGGCGTCATCAAGGCGGCGGCAAATGGATCGGCACCGCCGGAACGTCGCCGTTTGGCGCCTATGGCTTCAACCCGGAAGGAGTGCGTATCGGACAGGAGAGCAATCGGAGCATGCGCGCAGTCAAAGTGTGGGACCGGCGCGACTTCAAGGATCTCGACGATCGGGTCGAGCTCGGCACCCGCAACATCAAAATTGCCCTACGCCGGCTGCGCAAGTTCGCGCGCACCGGAGCGGCAGAGGAGCTTGATCTCCACAGCACCATCGCGCGGACTGCGCATAAGGGCTATCTCGACATTCTGATGCGACCTGAGCGCCGCAACGCGGTGAAGGTTCTGTTGTTTTTTGACGTCGGCGGCTCGATGGACTGGCACATCGCGGGGACGCAAGAGTTGTTCTCGGCAGCCCGTTCCGAGTTCAAGCATATGGAGCACTTCTATTTCCACAACTGTTTGTATGAAAAGGTGTGGAAGGAAAATTCCCGTCGCTGGAACGATTCAACTGCAACCTGGGATCTGCTGCATACGTACGGTCACGACTACAAGGTGATCTTCGTCGGCGATGCAGCGATGTCGCCGTATGAGATAGTCGCGCCGGGCGGCTCAGTCGAGCATTTCAATGAGGAAAGCGGAGCGGCGTGGATGGGACGCCTCACCCGCACCTACCCCGCCTGCGTCTGGCTCAATCCAGTGGCGGAAGGCGAATGGGGCCATACCCAGTCGATCGCTCTCGTGCGCCAGCTCATGGGCGGCCGCATGTATCCGCTGACGCTCGATGGGCTTGACCGCGCGATGCGCGAGCTTGTGCGGTAGTATCGGCGCCGCCGGCCACTAATTGCTCGGCGTGCCGATCCATCGGCCCATGCGGGCCAAATGCCGTGAAATCGCCACATCCGTTACGCGTCCGATTAAGTTCGCTAACGGTACTGGTCCGTGCGCTACCGTGTCGCGCGAATCCACGCTGTTGGCGCGATTGTCGCCAAGGACAAACACGTGCCCCGCAGGCACCTGCACTTCCGGCATGTCGGCCAGTGGCCCCTCAGCTGCCCCGTCCTCGAGGTAAGGCTCCTCCACCGCCATCCCGTTGACCATGGCGCGCCCAGCCTTGACCGCGACCCGATCGCCTTCGACCGCCAGGATGCGTTTGATGTAGTGCAGGTCCGGCTGCCGCGGATGCTTGTACACCGCAACCTCGCCACGCATGGGTTGGCGGCTGCGGTAGTAGGTAGCATCGGCCAGAAAATATTCACCCAATTCCAGGGTTGGCTCCATGCTGGAACTGGTCATCCCAAGCCAAAGCAGCCGCCCGGAGGCTTTGGCCTGCAAGGCATAGATGCAGGGAGCGGCAAATACCAGGCAGGCCAGCACGAAGGCGCCGAAGTAGAGCGTCCATCGGTTCCCCCCTTGCAAGGACGAGGGTGGCGTTCGCCGCGCGCGCATGACCGCGTCGAACAGGATGAAGAGCCAAAGTCCGATCAACAGCGAGGCGCTGATCGCGAACATCCAGAACCGCGCAAGTACTCCCATCATGGCAAACATCAAAAGGGTATCGGCGATCATGACGAGCCCGAAAAGCGTGATTCCGCGGCGCGCCTGGCCAATATAGAGGTGACCGAGCCCTGGGGTCAGCACGGTAAGAAGCGCAGCTACCCAAGCAGATGGGCCGCGCAGGTCGGTCGTATGTGCGGGTGCGTAGTCGGCATAAAATGCCATCAAGCCCTCCGGTTTGCTCGCGCGTCACAAGCATGGACAGTCGCGAGCGCGCACTACCGCCCGACCATTAGTCGCATGTCCCGGGTTAAGGTTCGAGGCGCGGTACAGTTTTGTCGATTCCTTCCCCCAAGAAACCGGGCAATTGTAAGGAAACCGCACCTGGGGGTTGAATATCGCTATCTGCGCACGGTGAGATAGGTACCGCAGAAGCCCATAAAAACGGAAATGCCAACGGCAGCCAAGCTGATGGCCGTGTTTGCGCCGGGCTGCTCCGGAGATAGTCCGCCCAAATGATGGCCGACATTCGCCAGAAGCCACACGAGGGCGGCACCCCCAACCCACCGCAGAACCCGGAACCGGCGCCAGGGGGGCGCAAGACGACTCAGCGCGGCTGCCGTGATGCCGCCGACGACAAACGCCGCCGCAGCAATGGCCCACCAGGGGCCCGCCGTGCGCAACTGCATTGCCCCAGTCGAAAAGAGGCTTTGCCACAGCCCGGTGAGGTTGTAACCAGCATAGGTGAGCTGGATTTGCATCGCAATCGCAGCCAGCACTCCACACGTGAGCGCCGTGGCATAGACGAGAATTGGTGGCAACGGCCTATCCGTCGCGTCGCGCTTGCCGGTATCCATCCTGCTCGTTCGACGATCACCCTTAGATGCGCAACGCCCGGGCCGGGGCCCGGGCGAAATCAGTGCTGTTAGAGGCCGTCAAAGCCCCGTGTGGTCAGCTGCGGCGCTCCGCCTGCCACACACCCGAGCATACGCCGTTTCCGCCGCTCCAGGAGCCGCCGCCTGTCGTCGCGGCGAGACGACCCGTGCCGATTGCGCTCTTGTCGCCGGAACTGACGTTGACGACGACGGCGCCGTTCTTGCCAACCCGGCCGCTGATGCGAACTGCGGATTTTCCGGCGTTGATCACGTGGCCGTTGCTAATGCGGATCGGATAGCGGTAGGACGGATCGCAAATGCCAGCCCTGGTAATGATCACCACGCTCCAGAGCCCGTCATAACTCGGGACGGCTTCAGCCGGACCCGTCGCCGGAATCGCGGCGGTCAATGCCAGTGCGGCGCACACAGAGAAACCCCGCGCCCACCTGACAACACCAGAATGTTTCATTGTAGCCCCTCCTGTAACCTGCCGGGCGCCGGACCCCTATCGGGCGAAGCGGCAGTGCCGTGAAATGCGTTCTGCGCCACTCGGTTAGTCGCAATCTGGCAGGAATTGGTTCAAAGACGGTTGACGGCTCATGCTCGAGCATTCAAGCAGTCTTTTCCGGCGTTTGAGTTTTCACGATTGCTTATTGTGGTCACGGCAACGCTGAGGTGCCGCCACAGCCGCTACTTCGGCTGCACGTTTTGATTCCCGCCCGGCGTGCCCGGTGGCGGAATGACCTTCATATGCCCGCCCGCGGGGGGAGCTACCTGCATTTGCGGGTCCAACTCCGCCGGCGGGCAGATTACGCCCTTCGACTCAGCAAGCCTGTCGCTCAGAGACGGTGAACTCCCGTGTCCCTCTGTGGGAGGTTCGCCGGAGATACCCGGTGGGCACGCGATGCCTGGCTGCATTGGACCGTGCCCCTGGTCCGTTGCCTGTGCCAGCGCCGAGGAGTGGGTGAGGACCAAAGACGAGGCGAGAAGGAAAAGAAGGGGCATCAGCACACCCTGGCTTTGAAAGCAGGTATGCTCGAAACCTCCGTGTCCGCTCAAGGTTCCGCTTTTACTTCGATAATGGCAGGGGTGCCGTTATTGCGCATTGGAGCCGCGCAAGGAATTGTCCGGCAGCGTCTCTTCAAAAGCAGTGCCCTTCTTGCCGGCGGCAACGCCAAACTCGTAGAGCGCCTGCATGTACTTTCCGTCGAAAGGACCGCGGGAGGGATGATTGAAGCCGGGGTCGACATGCGCGACGCGCAATCCGATTCCTTGTCGTTGCGCGCCCACATAGAGCAGAGCGATCTCCGCGCGCAACGCTGATGTCAGTGCCACCCCGATTGAACGACCGAGCACGCCGGGAATATTGCGGTCCGGCATCTTGAACTCGGGCCCGAGCTTTGAATTCACGATGACATAGACTTGACTGAGCGGGGGCGGCGAACTTGCCTTTGCCGAAAGCATCGATTCGGGGACGACGAAGAAAGGCGTTGTCAGCGTGCCGTCGCCGTGAACTTCCTGAAAGCGCTTGCCATTGGCCTCCACCTCGATGGCGACAGGAGAAAAAAAGCCGGGAATGCTGCAGGACGCCAGCAACACATCGCGGAACAGCTTGAGCGCCTTTTCGTCGCCGCGCGCGGCGATCGCCCCCATGTTCCAGATCATGCGCCGTCCTGCGTCGAGATTGGTGGTGGCGACGAAGAGCCTTCGACCGCGCGCATGCTCGGCTGCGATTTCCGTCAATAGATTTTTGGTTATGCGCTGCTCCACTTGGCGCTTCAGCGGCCAATAATCGAACAGGCTGTCGGAGGTCGCACGGTCTTCAAAAATCTCCGCCGCCGACATGGTCGTGAAGCTTTTGCGAATTTCGTCGTCGTACCGCGATCCGAGGAAAGCAAATGGCGCAATAAGCGCACCGATGCTGGCCCCGCTCACCACAGCGAATTCAGGGCGGGTACCTGCTTGTGTCCAGCCGGCGAGCACGCCTCCGCCATACGCGCCGTCCGATCCGCCGCCGGAAATGGCCAGCCAGGGCCCGCTCGTTTGCGGCAACAGGCGGGAAAACTCCGCCTCGGAATCTCCCCACGCCCGGGCATTGACGAGCCCGAGAACGATCGCAGCGTCCTCGTCCTCCGCGGAAAACGCGGCACGCTCTTTCTCTTGTGCCTCACGTTTCTCTATTTGCTGCTTTGCACCTAAGTCTTGCTTCGCGCTTTTCTTTTTCGTCTGCGCCGGGCTTTTCACCTGCGGCAAATATTGCGCGTGCGCGGCCACCCAGGGCAGCGGTGAAATGAGCACCAACGAGCCGCAGATGGCTAATGCCGTGGCTGGAAAGTTCGAGCAGCGCAACATGTGCAATCTCGCCTCAGTGACTTTCCCGCGTCGCCTTGCAAGTGAAATCCAGCATTTATGCGGCGCCGCCGGCGCACAGACTGAATGCGTGGAAAATGTCGCAGCCCTCTTAAGGGGCCTGGTTGTGACCGGGGCTGATATTCTCCATCATGCAGTTCGATCAGGCCATCAGTTCTCATATCAATTAGGGCCTGTGTTCAGTTACGGGGTCCTTTTGACGGGAACGGATCAGAATCAAACGCGGAACGCCGTTCTATAGTGCGGCAGGATCCTACGGCAGGGATTCCCAAATCAGTTGTCGAGTGATTCATGGGCAGTCGGCTTCGAGGAGGGCCGACCCATGGAGCGCTTTGGATTACGAGACGACCAATGGGAGCGGATCAAGGATTTTTTGCCCGGCCGTGAAGGCCATGTTGGCGGCAATGCGGCGGACAACCGGCTGTTCGTCAATGCAGTTCTTTACAGATATCGAACAGGGGTTCCCTGGCGTGACCTGCCAGCGCGTTTCGGCGACTGGAAGATTGTGCACCAGCGCTTCAGCCGGTGGGCGAAAAGCGGCGTCTTCGAGCGCATTTTCAAGCTGTTGGCAAGCGATCACGACAACGAATATATGATGATCGACGCCACCATCGTGCGCGCTCATCAGCACGGCGCTGGCGCGCGAAAAAAAACGGCCCGCAAGCCATCGGCCGATCGCGCGGCGGACTAACTACCAAAATACACGCGCTCGTCAACGCTTTGGGCAATCCCGTCGAGTTGATGCTCACGCCTGGCCAAGCTCATGACCTTGCTTGCGCGGAGCCGCTGATCGACAACGTCGATCCAGATGCGTTGATTGGTGACAAGGCGTACGATGCCGACCCGTTCGTTGAAACCCTCACCCAGCGGGGAATCACTCCGGTCATCCCGCCCAAGGCCAACCGCAAGACCAAGCGGGCGTGCGATTTCGCGCTCTACTGCGAACGCAATCTCGTCGAACGCTTCTTCAATATGCTCAAGCACTTCCGTGCAATCGCCACACGTTATGACAAGCTCGCCAGAAACTTTCTCGCAGGTGCGCAGTTGGCCGCAGCTATGATCCTGCTCAACTGAACACAGGCCCTAGCAGAACCGACCGATTGAAAAAAGAAAACATTGGCGGAAATGGCGAGATGGCAAGTAGCAGTGCAAGTCGCAGTTATGAAGGCGTGGTCCTCGGCCTGCTGCTGACCGCGGCGCTCGCGTGCGCGTTCCCGCTCGGGGTTGAGGCACAGATCGGGTTCCCGAATCGGCCGATGACCATGGTTGTCCCGCTCCCGGCCGGCGGTACCGCAAATCTCCTCTGCCGCTTTGCGGCCGGGAAGGCCAGCTTGATCCTTGGCCAGCCGATCGTGGTCGAGAACAGGGCAGGGGGAGCGGGCGGACGCGTCGGCACGGAGTCGGTCCTGCGCTCTCCTCCCGACGGGTACACTGTTCTGTGCGCTCCTCAACTGACCTACAGCATCACCCATCTGATCTTCGGCAAAGCCGGTTTCGACACACGTGCCATGTCGCCGATCAGCGTGCTTGCCACCTATCCTTTGATTGTGCTCGCACGCTTGGCGCTGCCGGCCGATAACATGCGGACGTTCATTGTCCACGCGCGGGCCAATCCTGGAAAGATCAATTACGGGCACCAGGGGAAAGGCAACACGGGACACCTGCTCGGCGAATTGCTGATGCTCAAAGGCGGCTTCCGAATGACAGAGATTCCGTATCGCGGCAGCGCACCCGCAATCAATGACCTGCTGGCCGGAAACATCGATATCGTTCCCGATTATCTCCTCGCCAATAAACAGAGCGTCGATGCAGGCAGGCTCAAGATGCTGGCCACGGGGGGGCGTGAACGGCTCAAGGATTACCCTGGCGTAGCAACCTTGGCCGAGACGCTCCCAGGGGTCCATGCCGACACGTGGATGGGTGTCGCGGCGCCTGCGGGAACGCCGCAGGAGGTGACGAAGAAGATCTCAGCCGCGATCGCGCAAGCGTTCTCGATGCCTGATCTCCGTGGGCGTATCCTGGCGCTTGAGGCTGAGCCAATGGGCAGTTCACCCGAGGAGATGCGCGAGATCATCAGCGCCAGTACCCTGCAATGGGCGCCTGTCGTGGAAGCAGCAAAGATCGCTATTGAGTGATCCAAGCACTGGTGAAGGAGTAAATGGTGATTTCTTGCGAGGGCGAGCACGGGCGTCAGGATTCGGCGCGGGGTCTCCTGGGCACCGTTGTATCCGTCACACTGCTGCTAATCGTTTGGCCCGCAATTGCGCAGGACTATCCCACGCAGCCCGTCAAGATCATCGTGCCGTTTCCTGCCGGTGGCACCGCCGATGTGATGCCTCGCATTTTCAGCGATTGGCTTGCCAAAAAATGGGCGCATCCGGTCGTGATCGAGAACCGGGCGGGGGCGGGCGGCAATATCGGCGCCGAGGCGGTCGCCAAGGCCGATCCCGACGGTCAAACGCTGCTCGCCGCGCCCCCGCCTCCGCTGGTCATTAATCAGAACCTTTATCCCAAGCTCGGCTTTGACCCAACCGAGTTCGTGCCGATTGTCATCATGGGACGCGTGCCAAACGCGCTGGTGACAAGCTTGAAGCTCCAGGCGAACAACGTTGACGAGATCATCGCCGAAGCAAAGCGCAATCCGGGCAAGCTGACGGCGGCCACACAGGGCAATGGCACGACCTCTCACCTCACTTCCGAAATGTTCCAGATGATGGCGAAGGTCAAGTTCCAACACATTCCCTATCGGGGCTCGGCTCCGGCGCTTACGGACTTGGTTGCCGGCAGCGTCGATCTGATGTTCGACAACCTCGGCGTCTCTCTGCCGTTGGTGAAGGCCGGCAAGCTGAAATTGATCGCAGTGGCGTCGCCCCAGCGCACAGCATCGCTTCCCGATACGCCGACCATTGCGGAGACTCTGGCCGGGTTCGAGTCGGCCGCATGGTTTGCGATCGTGGGGCCGCCGAAGACGCCAGCGCGCATTGCCGAGAAGATCAACGCTGACGTCAATGAAGCGATGCAGCAAAGGGAGATCGTCGCGCGCCTGACGCAATTGTCCGCGGAGCCCATCGGGGGCACGGTGGCGTATACCGCGGCGTACATGCGCGCGGAGGTCAAACGCTGGCTCGCCGTGATTGAAGCCGCCAACGTGAAGCTCGACTGACCGCGAACAGCGTGGGGAATGCATGAGCGGAGTTGCCGCGCGGGAATGGCCCGCGGAAGGTCTCACGCGGGTGCCCTACTGGGTATACAGCGATGCTGAGATCTTCGAACGGGAGCAGGCCTGTATCTTTCAAGGCCCGGCATGGAGCTTTCTTTGCCTTGAGGCTGAATTGCCAGTCCCGAACAGTTACCGGCGCTCAAGTTTGGGCGCCATGCCAATCGTGGTGACCCGCGATCGCGACGGCAAGCTCCACGGATTCGAGAATCGCTGCGCGCATCGTGGCTCTCTCCTCGTCCTCAACGAAAGGGGGCAAGCGGCGGATATCATCTGTGTCTATCATAATTGGAGCTACGACCTTTCCGGAAATCTCACGGGAGTTGCGTTTCGCAAGGGCTTGCGCGGAAAAGGCGGCATGCCGCCTGAGTGTCGCCCGGAGGCGCACAGCCCGCGCAAGCCGCGTCTCGACGTCGTTTGCGGGCTCATTTTCGGGACGCTTTCGGCCGAGGCGCCGCCGCTCACGCAATACCTCGGCCCCGACATCCTGGAACGCATCCGCCGGGTGATGCGTGCACCGATCAAGCTCCTTGGCGATTACTCCCAAACATTGCCGAGCAACTGGAAGCTTTACATGGAGAACGTCAAGGACAGCTATCACGCAGAGTCTGCTGCATACGTTCTTCACCACATTCCGTCTCAATCGTCTATCGCAAAAAGGCGGCATCGTGGTGAGCGAAAGCGGCGGACATCATGTGAGCTATTCATGCTCCACTGATATTGGCGACAAGGAATATGAGCAGGCCGGCATGCGTGCGGCGCAGGAGGGTTTCGCCCTCGAGGAGCCCAAGCTGCTCGAGTCTGTTGACGAGTTCGGCGACGGGATCGGGTTGCAAATCCTTTCTGTCTTCCCGGGATTCGTGCTGCAGCAAACGCGCAACAGCCTCGCAGTGCGACGGATCGTGCCGCGAGGCACGGCGAAGACCGAGTTGGTGTGGACGTGCTTCGGCTTTGCCGATGACGACGAGGAAATGACGGAGCGCCGTCTGCGACAAGCCAACTTGATCGGCCCCGCGGGTTACATTTCCATGGAAGACGGCGCCGCACCTGGTTTTGTGCAGCGGGGCGCCGCGGCCGCAGGTGATCTTGTCTCTGTGGTCGAAATGGGCGGTGCAAGCACTGCTTCCGACGACAATCGCGTCACCGAGGCGGCGGTGCGCGGATTCTGGAAGGCCTACCGCCAGCACATGCGGCTTTGAACGCCGAAGCGTGCACGTGCAAAGGTCGCACATGAAAGTCGATCTGCAAATGGAGGTGCAGAATCTCAACGCGCGTTACGCGGACGCAATCGATGAGAGCCGGTTCGAAGCATGGCCCGATTTCTTCACCCCACAAGGCCATTATCGGATCATCACGGCGGAGAATCTGGCAAGAGGGCTGCCGCTTGCGCTGATTTACGCGACCTCGCGCGCCATGCTCCGCGATCGTGTTCGCTCACTGCGCGATGCCAATGTGTACGAAGCGCAATGCTACCGGCATGTGATTGGTCCACCGGTTATCACGTCGGAGAGCGGCTGCGAGGTGCACGCGAAGACAAGCTTCATGGTCGCGCGCATCATGCATACCGGCGAGACCATGCTGTTCGCCTCCGGATACTATCGAGACCACATCCTTCTCGATCCGCAGCGTGGTGAGGCATATTTTGCCGAAAAAGTGGTGATCCTCGACAGCCGCCTGATCGACACTCTCCTCGCCATCCCGTTGTAGAGCTCTATGTCTCATGTCCGAGGCTGAAGTCGTCTCGCCCCTGCGCCTGATCCGGCAACGCTCGTTCGTTTTCTTCTGGTGCGCTCGCACCATGAGCAACGCAGCTTTCATGATGCAGGGGGTGGCGATCGGATGGCAAATCTATGCTCTCACCAACGATCCGATGGATCTCGGGCTGGTGGGTCTCGTGCAGTTTTTTCCGGTGGTGCTGTTGTCCCTGGTGATTGGCCAGGCCGCAGACCGATTCGATCGTCGGGCAATCGCCGCCGGCAGTCAGGTTGCCAAGGCAATCGCCGCCCTTGCTCTCGCGCTTGGCACAGCAAGCGGGTGGCTCACCCGAGAAAGCATGCTCGCGCTCCTGCTCCTTTCAGGTACGGCAAGAGCATTTGAGTTGCCGACGATGCACGCCCTCATTCCCGCGCTGGTGCCGGGAGGTCTGCTGCCACGCGCGATCGCGGCCTCGACAAGTGCGCAACAGACCGCGGTCATCTGCGGACCCTCCCTGGGCGGCCTGCTATATGGCTGGGGGCCCACCGCCGTGTACGCGACCTGTACCGTGGTGTTCATCGCGGCGAGCCTCCTGATCAGCCGAGTGCATATTGCGCCCGCCGGCAGCGAACGAAAGCCGATCAGCATGGCGACCATGCTTGCCGGTCTTTCCTATATCTTCAGCAGGCCGATCCTGCTCGGGGCCATATCGCTGGATCTGTTTGCCGTGCTGCTGGGTGGAGTCACGGCCCCTGCTGCCGATCTACGCGCGCGACATCTTGCAGACCGGTCCATGGGCGCTCGGGCTCCTGCGTTCGGCGCCGGCCGTCGGCGCACTTGCGGCTTCCGTCGTGCTTGCTCGTCATGCGATCAGTGGCAGTGCGGGACGCATCATGTTTGTCGCGGTGGCCACGTTTGGAGGGGCAAGCCTCTTGTTTGCACTCTCGACCTCGATTGCACTGTCCGCGCTGGCGCTCGCAATCTACGGCGCCTCGGATGCAATCAGCGTCGTCATTCGGCAGTCGCTGGTTCAGCTGCGCACGCCGTCTCACATGCTGGGACGGGTTTTGGCGGTAAATTCGATGTTTACCGGCTCGTCGGGTTCTCTCGGCGAGTTTCGGGCGGGCGCCGTCGCCGCCTGGCTCGGTCCCGTTGCCTCAGCCGCGATCGGGGGATTCGGTGCGGTGACGGTGATGCTTGTTTGGCTATTCGCCTTTCCGCAGCTGCGTTGCGTTCGACAAGCTCTTGCCCGAGGCGTTGAGCTAATTTTTCAGCAGGGAACAGGAAGGATCGGGCGGTCCGAACGCCTGATCCCCGGAAATATGCGCGAGGACGTGATAGTAGTCCCAGGGATAGCGCGATTCCTCTGGTTTTTTCACTTGCACGAGCACGAGGTCATGGACCATCAGACCATCGATGCGCAGTTTGCCGTTGCGGGAAAAGAAATCCTCGATCGGCGACGCGCGCATCTGCTCGGCAACCTTCAAAGGCTCATCGGTGCCGGTCTTCTCGATTGCCTTGAGGTAATTCGACACTGAGGAATAAACGCCAGCCTGCCACATCGTCGGCATTCTGTTCTGCTTGGCAAAGAATCGCTTCGACCATTCCCGCGTTTTTTCATCCATGTCCCAATAGAACGAGGTTGTCAGGACCAGACCTTGAGCGGCCGGCAGCCCGAGCGCATGGATGTCCGTGATCAATACCAGCAGCCCAGCCATTTGTTGGCCGCCTTTGAAGACGCCGAACTCGCCACCCAATTTGATGGCATTGGTGTTGTCGGGTGGACCGCTGGCGATGCCGATGATCTTTGCTTTCGAAGCCTGGGCCTGCAGAATGAACGAAGAAAGATCAGGAGTGGCGAACGGATGCCGCAGGGCACCAACGACTTTTCCCCCATTCGCGCGGATGACTTCAGATGCTTGCTGCTCGAGCGAATGTCCAAAGGCGTAGTCGGCAGTCAGGAAAAACCACGTATCGCCGCCGCGCTTTACCATCTGCTCGGCTGTCCCGACCGCGAGCGCGCGGGTGTCGAATACCCACTGTAACGTATACGGCGAACAGAACTTGCCGTGAAAATCGGCTGTGCCGGTCGAGTGCACGATCAGCATTTTCTTTTTTTCCCTGGCTATATTTTGCACAGCCAAGCCGACGGCCGAGACCGGTACGTTGACGATCAAGTCAACCTGTTCGATATCGTACCAACGTCGCGCGATTGCGGCGCCAATATCGGGCTTGAGCTGGTGGTCGCCCGAAACCAGCACGATGGGCTTGCCCGCGACGCTGCCGCCAAAATCATCCACTGCCATTTGCGCCGCCACCACGGAGCCTTGCCCCGTGGGCGTGGAAGCGGGCCCGGAAAGATCCGTGAGCACCCCGATCTTCACGACGTTGTCGGAAATCTGTGCCTGGGCCGAGAGCGGCGCAATAACCGCAAAGGCAAGAACCGCAAAGGGAAGTCGTGCCAATATGTGAACCAAAGCGGGAATCATGAATCGCCCTTCCTGTCCCTGGGGTGACCGCTCGCCTGCGTTGCAAGGTGCCTTTGATGCCAGTAGCGTAACCCAATTGGCCACAGCCGCAACAGTTGGAACGTGTCCGACGATGGCCAGGTCAAGTGGCCCATAGCATGAAGGATAGGATGGAAAAATCCACGCCAGCCGCAACGTATCGTGACGCACCGATCCCAGGAACCACCGTATTCACCGTCCCACGTTGCCAACAAGGCTATTGTATCAACAAGCTTGCGATGTCGCTGACCGAGGCTGCAAATCGCGCGGTCTTCAAGGCGGACGAACGCGCCTACATGGGACGATACGGCCTGACCGAGACTGAGATGGGAATGATAGCGCGGCGCGACTGGTCGGGGCTCATCGCGGCCGGTGGAAATGTCTATCTGCTGCTGAAGATCGCCGGCACCGTAGGCCAGAACCTGTTGGAGATGGGCGCGCAAATGCGAGGCGAAACGCTCGAAACCTTCATGCGGACGCGCGCCGGGAAGACCGGTGCCTCGACTGAGCCGAGCTGCTGATCATGGCCCGCATTGTCGGCGGGATTGGTTGCTCTCACGCCCCGTCGATTGCACATTCCTACGATCGATCCCAGCAGCGGGAGCCGATGTGGGCGCCGCTCTACAGTGGTTTTGAGCCGGCGAAGCAGTGGCTTTCGCAGCTAAGACCCGATCTGATGATCGTGTTGTACAACGATCACATGAACCAGTTTTTCTTCGATGCCTACCCGACATTTGCGGTGGGTGTTGCAGACACGTATCCGCAGGCCGACGAGGGATGGGGCACGCGCGATCTCCCGGATTTACCGGGCCATAGCCACTTCTCGGGGCATCTTGCGCAAAGTCTTGTTGAAGACGAGTTTGATCCGACCATATGCCAGGAGCTGACGGTCGACCACGGCATCTTTTCGATTCTGCCGCTTCTTGCCGAAACACCCTGGCCGGCGCCGATCGTGCCCATCGCCGCCAATGTCATTTTGCATCCCATTCCGACACCGCGGCGTTTTTTTCGCCTGGGCGAGGCAATTCGCCGGGCAGTTGCGAGCTACCCGGCGGACCTGCGCGTGGTGATGATGGCAACCGGCGGCATGTCGCACCAACTCCACGGGCCGCGTTTCGGGTTCACCAATCCAGAGTGGGATAATGAGTTCCTCGATAAGCTTGAGCACGATCCGGCCTCGCTGACCCGGCTTACACACCAGGATTACATGGAGCGAGGCGGAGCCGAGTCCGTCGAAGTCATCATGTGGTTGGCCATGCGCGCGGCGCTCGGCGCGACTGTGCGCCGTGTTCACCGTTACTACTACGCTCCGATGCTTACCGGCTACGGCCTCATCGTTCTTGAGGATGCAGAGAACTGACGCATTAGCGCGTAGCGTGGGCTAAGGCGCGATCACGTTCTATTCGCGCGGGCAAACCTGCACGCAGAGTAATTTAGCTTACCCAGCCTGCGCAGGCTTGACTGCGTTGCGCCGAGCCCACCGTTCACGAAGCACAGGCGATTTCCCACTCTACAACGACTTCAGCAGTGGAGCACAATATGGGGGCTCGTTCCGGTCAGCAGTACCTGGATTCGCTTGGCGACGGCCGGCAGATATGGATCGACGGCGAAGCCGTGGCCGACGTCACGACAGATTACCGGTTCGGCGCCGCCGCCCGCTCCATGGCCGACCTCTATGACATGCAGCACCATCCGGAGTTGCGGGAGAGGTTAACCTACGTTTCGCCGACGAGCGGCGAGCGCGTGGGTCTATCGTTCATCCAGCCGCGTTCCGTTGACGACCTCGTGCGCCGCCGTGACATGGTGAAAACCTGGATGGATGCGACCTGCGGCATGTTCGGCCGCAGCCCCGATTTCATGAATATCATGATCACGGGATTCGCGTGCGCGGCTGAGGCGTTCGGCAGCCGGGACAGGAAATTCCGCGACAATATCTGGAGCTATTACCAACATTGTCGCGAGAACGACGTCGCCATGACGCACACGCTTGTCAACCCGCAGGTTGACCGGTCGAAGCCCGTCGAGAAGCAGGACAAGGATCTCGCAGCGAAGATTGTGAGGGAAACCGACGCCGGCATTGTCATTCATGGCGCGCGCATGGTTTCGACCTTGTGCGCGTACGCGCACGACCTTCTGGTGATGCCGTCCACTTATCTCGCGAACAATGACGAGGCGCGTCCGTATGCTTTCGGCTTTGCGGTTGCCGTAAACGCGCCAGGACTGCGTTTCATTTGCCGCCCGTCGGTCATCCACACCCAAGCGGCGTCGGCGATGGATTATCCGCTTTCTTCGCGTCTCGATGAGACGGATGCCATGGTCATCTTCGACAACGTGCTGGTGCCCTGGGAGCGGGTCTTCATCCATCGCGATGTGGAAATGTGCAATGGTCTCTACAATCGTACCGGTGCCATGCCGCAGATCATGCACCAGTTCAGCACTAAAAATCTCGCCAAAGCCGAGTTCATGATGGCTGTGGCGTTCGCTATGGCGCGGGCAACGAAAATCGATGCGCATTTGCATGTTCAGGGAATGCTCGCCGAACTGATACAATTCACTGAATTTGTTCGCGCCTGCTTGCGCGCCAGCGAGGCGGACGCGAAGCCGAACGCGTCCGGATTTATGACGCCCTCGCCAATGCCGCTGTGGACGGTACGGATGATGTTTCCGAAAATGTTCATCCGGATGTGCGAAATAATCCAGACGCTTGGCGCCGGAGGATTGGTCGCCGTGCCGTCTTATGCCGAGCTTTCAGGTCCTATGCGCGGCGACGTGGAGACCTACTTCCAGGCCGTCAATGCCGACGCGCGCCACCGCATCAAATTGTTTCGCCTGGCCTTCGACGCGGCGGTGTCCTCATTCTCGGGCCGCCAGCAGCTCTATGAGCGGTACTATTCCGGCGATCCCGTGCGCCTTGCTGGCACGCTCTACGAAATTTACGACAAGGAGGCTTACATCGATCGCATCAGAGATCTTCTTGACGATCTTGAGGCGCGCTTTGTCGGTCGATGAAGATGGGCAGCGATTCGTCTGTCCACCTATGCCGGCGCCGACTGAAACAACCTCGTCACGGCTGCACCAAGCGAGGAAACAATAGGTGCAGTAAAGGGGTCGAACGGGTCGTCAGATCTCGCTAACGAGGGCTCAGTTTCTCACCACAAGCACCGAGCATTTCGCATAGCGCACCACGTGGCCGGCGTTGGAGCCGAGAAAGTAGGTGCGCACCGCGTGCCGCTGCGACCTGTGGGAGGTCATGACGATGAGATCGGCGCCCATGCTGCTCGCCTCCTCCAGGATCTCCTGATAGATGCCTCCTTGGCGGACCGCTGCTGAGGCGCGCCCGGCGGGGAGGCCGAGATCGCGCAGGAAGGCCGCGAGTCCTTCCTCCGCTGATTTTCTCTGTTGCACCTCGAAATCCGGCGGCACGTATTCCGCAAGTATGACCGGCGTGAGCGGCAAGACATTCACCAGCCGGATATTCCCAGTCGATTGCGAGGTCATCATCAGAGTCGCGGTAAGAGCCGGCTTGTCCAGTTCGGGATCGGCGAGATCAATCGGGACGAGGATATTCTTGTACATGGGGCCGTTCCCTCTCTGAAGAGCTGCAAAAAGTGGGGAGGGCGACCTCTCACACGCGATCCGCTGCGGCGAGTGAGCGCGGGGTGACGAAGCGCTCGAGACGGCCACCATGCGCATGCAGCTTGCGCCACGCATCGACGGCAAAGTCAATGATCACCAGACCGGCTGTGGGCAGTCCTTCATTGAGCCGCTCGCGCGCCTCCACATCCCCCGATGCGATCAAGGTTCGGGCGAGGTCGTGAAGACCGGGATTGTGGCCGATGACAAGTAGAGTGTGGCCGATTCCATCAGTATGCTTTAAGAGCCCCAGGATGGTGTTGCTGCCGGCATTGTAGAGATGGTCTTCATACCGAAGAGTCACAGGCTTGGAGAGCGCCGCCGCCATTCGCTCCCACGTCTCACCGGTGCGTCGCGCCGGTGAAACGAGCGCGATGTCCGGCGTAAGACCGTGGCGATCGATATACACGCCGATGGCAGCGGCATCCTGTTGACCGCGCAAGTTGAGCGGCCGCTCACGATCCGGCATTCCCGGATCGGCCTTTTCCGCCTTGGCATGTCGAAGCACCAGAAGGCGCATGACTGCAGGATCGCTTTCCAACCTTCAGAAGTCTACAGTTTCGTTTCCGAAATTCGCAAGTGCTTGCGACTCTCTGACGCGAACTTCGGAATCGTGACCCTAAATTCAGCAAAATGTCTGGTTGTGGTGCGGGGGTTTGATTTGCAGTTCCTACCCGAGCTCACCGCAAGAATGATAGGAACTTCAAATCCACCGCATTAGCATGAATCAGAGGCGAGCGGATCTGATGGAAAGAAAAAACGTGAACTCGGCCGAGCACCTGCCATACGGCTCGACCTGGTATGCGGCAACAATGACGACCGCCCCGGAGCGCGGTCGGCTCACGTTCGATCTCGACGTTGACGTTTGCGTCGTCGGCGGCGGATTGGCCGGTTTAACGACGGCGCGTGAGCTGGCGCGCCGTGGCTGGTCGGTCGCGCTCCTTGAAGCTCGACGCATCGCCTGGAACGCGTCTGGCCGCAATGACGGGTTCGTCTTGCCCGGCTTCGCCGAATCCATGGACAAGATCGTGGCCCGGGTGGGCCTGGACCATGCAAAGGCGCTGTGGGCCTTGTCGGAGATGGGGTTCAAATACGTCGGCAGCGCGATTGCCGAAGGGCGCATGCAGGGGGTAGCGCCGATCGCCGGTTGGTTGAAAGTCTCGAAGGTGGACAACGGCGACGATGTTCTAGCCGACCTGCAACTTTATGGTCACGACCTGGGTGCAGAAGTGGAAGGTTGGCCGATCGAGCGCGTGCGCGAAGTGCTCAAGAGCAAGCACTATTTTCATGCCATGCATTTTCCGCGGGCCTTTCACATTCATCCCTTGAATTATGCGCTTGGTCTGGCCGAGGCGGCGCAAGCTGCGGGCGTGAGAATCTTCGAGGAAACGCGTGCGCTGACCATCGACCCGGCGGGGGTACGCAAACGCGTCAGTACGCCCTCCGGGCGCGTGCGGGCCAGTCAGGTCGTTCTTGCGGGCAACGTACACCTCGGATATCTGCTGCCCCGCATCGGCGGCACGCTGGTGCCGATCTGGGCCTATGTGATCGTTACAAGGCCGCTCGGGCCCCGGCTTGCGGAGGCGGTCGCCTATCGCGGCGCTGTCACCGATACCGATCTCGCCGACAATCATTATCGGATTGTCGATGGCGACCGGCTGCTCTGGTCGGGTCGGTCAACGACGTGGGATGCGGACCCGCAGCGGTTCGCAAAGGCGCTTCAGGCTGACATCGCCAAAGTCTACCCGCAACTGGGCCACGTCGACGTCGAGTATGCTTGGTCCGGAGTGCTCGGCTCCCCGCTGCATCGCATGCCGCAGGTCGGCGAGCTTTCACCCGGGCTTTGGCTGGCTAGCGGATTTGCCGGTCACGGTCTCAACACCACGGCCATGGCGGGAAATATCGTCGCGAAAGCCATTGCCGACGGAGACGATAGTTGGCAGTTGTTTACGCCATTCGAGTTGGTCTGGGCTGGCGGCAGGCTCGGTCGGGCGGCGATGCAGGTATACTACTGGTGGTTCAGCGCACGCGAACGCTGGGCGGCGCGGCAGGCGCGCGAAAATGAGACGGAGCTTGCGCGGGCGGAAGAGATCGCCGCCATGCGCGTTGGCGACGAGCATACCCGGATCGAAGCCAGGCTTGGAGCCGTGGTGCCACCGGAGCAATTGCCACAGGAGCCGGCGCTCGCGCAGTTGCCAGTTGATCCTGTGGTGCCCGGTTCCGCGGAGCCGATGCTGGCTTCAATGAATGACGGCTCCCGGCCGTCGTCCGCGACCGTTGCCCAGAAGCATCCAATGCTGACCCCCCTTGCGGACAATGGACCGCTCTATTCAGAGCGAAACCAACCGGAGCGCGTTGTGCGAACGCGTTCGCGCTCAGCGGCTTTCGCGCCTCGCCATGAAAGCGAGCCGCTCGAATAGATGCACATCCTGCTCGTTCTTGAGCAAGGCGCCGTGCAGTGGTGGAATGAGCTTCTTTGGATCGCGCTCGCGCAGGACCTCCGGACCGATATCCTCCACCATCAGAAGCTTGAGCCAGTCGAGCAGCTCCGAAGTGGAAGGCTTCTTCTTCATTCCGGGAACATCACGGATTCTCGTAGAAAAGCGTGAGCGCCTGCGAGACTAGGCGCTGCTTGATCCCGGGAAAGTGGACCTCAATGATGGCGCGCATTGTCTCCGCGTCCGGAAAGCGGATGTAATGGAAGAAACAACGTCGTAGAAAGGCGTCTGGCAGCTCCTTCTCATTATTAGATGTAATGATCATAATGGGCCGCCGGCGCGCCCGAACCGTTTCGCCAGTCTCGTAGACGAAGAATTCCATCCGATCGAGCTCTTGCAGCAGGTCGTTTGGAAACTCGATGTCCGCTTTGTCGATCTCGTCGATCAGGAGGACCGGACGCTCGTCTGCGACGAACGCCTCCCACAACTTGCCGCGTTTGATGTAATTGCGAATATCTTTGACTCGTTCGTCGCCGAGTTGGCTGTCGCGCAACCGCGACACTGCATCGTATTCATAGAGCCCTTGCAAAGCTTTCGTCGTCGACTTGACGTGCCACTCGATAAGGGGGGTGCCCAGGCTCTTGGCGATCTCCAGCGCCAGCACGGTTTTGCCGGTGCCCGGCTCCCCTTTGACCAGCAGCGGCCGCTCCAGGGTGATGGCGGCATTGACCGCGACCTTAAGGTCGTCGGTCGCAACGTAAGCGTCGGTTCCTGCAAATCGCATGCGTAGCACCCAGGTTGGAGGGCCGTCGTTTATTCCGTCTCAGCCGCGAGATAAAGCCCCTGGGCTTTGATGCGGGGGGCCCTTGCTCGGGCCGCATCAGACAATCGATTCCGTGAAACCGCTCTGATGGATCGGCACATCGTCCAACCAACTCAGTCCGTCATTCCGGGGCGCGGCAAAGCCGCCAACCCGGAAGCCATAACCACGAACCGGGGTTATGGGTCCCGGGCTCTCGGCCTGCGGCCTCGCCCCGGGATGACGGCGCATATGATTTAAATCGCGGAATTGCCGCTTTAGATGGAGGTTGTGGATTTCCTGCCAAAAAAGGGCTGCTTGCCTTTGCGAGCCCTGAGGTGATGCACGGTGCGTGCACGACCCGCCCGGATCCGCCCTCCTGCCCTGGGCCCTTGGGCGGCGCAGCCCGCGGCTGCGAAAGCCGGGAGTGCGCCTTTGGCGTGCTCCCATCGATCGGGAAAAACGTATCTTCTTCGTAGTTCAGTCCGAGCAGATAGTCCGAACCTGCACGGATCACATGTTCAGCTGCCAGCGTCGCGGCGCGACGCTGCTCGCCATCGATGATTGCCCGCAGGATCGCGGCGTGCTCGTCCCAGGATCGCTGCTGGTGGATCGGATCGGTCGGAGAAAAAAGAATAGCGGTTCGTTCGCGCAATATCTTCAATACATCACCTAGCACGGTGTTCTGGCCAGCCGCCCCGAGCTCCCGATGGAACTGCAGATTGAGCTCCGTGAGCTCGTCAGGCCGGCCGCTCGCGACCGCCTGCGAGCCCTTCCTCAGCACTTTCTGAATGCGTTTGATGACGTCCTTATCCCGGCGGCGCGCCGCCAGACGGGCATTATGACCTTCGAGAAGAGCGCGGACTTCAATTGTCTCGCGTGCTTCCTGCTCCGTCATGTTGACAACCGATGCGCCGCGGCGGGCGGTGACCTCGATCAACCCTTGCGAGGCCAGCGCACGAATGGCCTCGCGCACCGGATTGCGTGAGACGCCGAATTCCTCCGCGAGGCGCTCCTCGACCAGACGCTCGCCCGGTTTGAGCCGGCCGCTCAGTATCGCTTGCCGCAACTCATCGATCACCATCCCATGCAGCGGCGGATAATCATCGCCGAGGCGGCGTTTTGAGCTTGCTTGTTTCAAAGCGTTACCTGCGAAGCGCGTTAGACCGAGTTGTAACGAGTATACAGATATTGAGAATATGCAGATAAGTCTTCTATGGAGAACATGTTAGTCAGAGAGCCTTGACCGCACTCAAAAGACGGTTCGCACACAATGCAATCCTGGAAGCAGTCACGGTTCCGAGCACGTCGTCGCACGTTTATCCCGGAGCAGGTCTCGTCGCATCGGCAGGCGGCTGCGGTGCTGCTTCGGTCTCCTGACTCGCGGCAATCTCCGGGGCGGTCCCTGGTTTCGGCCGAGGCTGCCATGAGACGCTGACATCCCCGGTCAGAAATGTCTGGCAGGCCATTCGATAGCCTTGCTTGAACTGTTCCTCGCTCAGATGCTTACGCTCTTTGGGCTTGATCGCGTCCGTGTGCTCAACCCCCTTCTCGATCTTGCATTTGCAGGTGCCGCAGATGCCGCCGCCACACTTAAAGGGGATGCCGCCCTGCTCCCGCAGAGACACGCGCAGCAGGTTGCTGTTGTCCGGCGCGCTGACCACCTTGGCATTGTTCGTAAGGAACGTAACTTGGATCATGGCGCAACCGGTCGGTCGGGGATGAGCTCGCGATCAGCCGTTATTCAGCGCAACTTTTTCGAGAGTTGCTTCGACACTGCCGAAATTGGTGAGATGCCTGAGCTCGATCAGGGCGCCGTCCACCGTCTCGAATTTCTCGAAGAATTTCGATGGAATGTCGTTCACGATCGACGTCTCCTCTTCGACCACCCTGATCTTGGTCTCCTTCAGCAGTTCAGCGATCACGAAGTGCGCCTTCTTATGACCGTAGAACAGGTAGTCGTAGGCTTCCAAAGGCCGCAATCCCTCGATGATCTCGGTCCTGAATTTTCCCGGTTTGCTCGTCAAGATAACGTACATGGCAGGTCCTCCAGCCATCACTCGCAGCGATTGCGATCGCGCCACGGCTCGTCACGGCTCGTCACGGCGAGGCCGCAGGCAAAGGTTCAAGCGGCTTGTCGTCCTGAGCCAATTCGAGATCATGATTGAGCCATAGCTGGCAGACCAGCCGATAGCCTTCATCGAGCTTGGGACCGAGCCGTTGCTTCTCTTTCCAGTTCGGCGCCGGCAGATGCTCAGCCCCTTTGATGATCCGGGACGCGCACTTGGCGCATTTTCCCATTCCGCAGCCATACCGGAGGTGAGGAAAAGGAAATTGCTTGATGCCGGCTCGCACGACGAGGTTCGTGTTCTCCTTGACCTCGCCCTGGTGAATCTGGCCGGCGCGATGCAGAACGATCGTCGGCACCGCGTCACGCCTGCAGCAATTCGCGCTCGTACTGGGGCACCTTGCTCTCGAGCTGATCGAGCTCCGAAAGCGGGATGTCCTTGGCGACGTAATCCCAATACAGCGCCGTCGTATAGAGCAGCCGCATCTGTGCGCCGATCTCGCAAATCTTCAAGCAGCGCTGCTGCAGCTCGATAGTGTCGGCATGCTCCAGAACGATCTGGTACCCGCGCTCGCCGTGGATTTCATCGGATACGATGTGAAGGTCGAAAAACTCGACCTCCTGGTCCGTGAATTTGTATTTTTCGCGAAGCGTCGGCGTCTGCTTGCGGTATATTGACGGCACCTGCGACTCCAGGCCGACAACCAGTCCAGCGACCGCCACAATCGGATCTTCCCGCATTGCAATCGCATAGCACCAGCTCTGCAGGCCACGGGTGGTGGCGGTCATGTTGTCCGGATCCTTGACCCGCTCCGCTGTCGTTCCGCACGCCTCCGCGAACCGGATCAGCAGATCGGTGTGGCGATCGCCGCCGATTTCCTCCTCGTACATGTTGGCGAGCAGAAAATCCTTGGCGTCGATGTAGCGGTGAGGCATGCGCGCGTAGATGTACCCCAGATAATCCGCGAACGGTCCGACGTAGTGATAGTGATTCTCAGCCCAACGCGCGAGATGCGCGCGACTAAGCTTGCCGCTGGCCCACGCAATGCTGAAGGGCGCCTTGTTGGCGCTCTTGCCTTTGATTGCATTCTCGAGGGCGGTGCGAAACTCCACGTGATTCATCAATTGAGGCATTGGCGCGCTCCCTGATTGCCAGTGTCAATTTGCGCAATTGCTTAGGCGTGAAGGCACGATCCGCCCCTCCGCCATTCACTCCTCCAATTTGTATACAATACTTGTCAGTTTGTCAAGCCAAGGCAAATTCACGGGAGTCCTGGACATCGGCAAGGTCTTCTCGTTTCAGGGTTCTCGGCATGGATCATAATAGCGGTTATTATGCTGGATAAGTGAGGCATTTGTCACCCTGAGAACGCGCTTGCGGGTCGCATTCCGCTGGCTTTACTTTTATATTGAAATATGGAATACAGTATACGATTATTGCCTCGGCGAGAACGCTCGCCTGAAGGCCGAACCGGGGGAGGAGCATGGCACAAAGCACCGCGCTCGGCGCCGCGCACTGGGTCTATCTGGCCGGCGTTGCCGTCATCGTGTTGACGATGATTCAACGGGCCAACGTCGTCGTGCCCTCGGTGGTTGCGACATTTCTGGTGACGCTGGCCTGGACGCACAGTCCGGTGACCGCGCTGGGGGGCGTTTTCAACGCCAGCTTCACGGCCGCCAAGGAGCTGTTCAATATCTTCCTGGTCATCGCGTTGATGACGGCCCTGCTGAACGCGCTAAAGACGCTGCGTTCAGATATTCGAATGGTCGAGCCGTTTCGCGCCGTCATGAAGAACGGTCATGCGGCGTACTTCGTTCTCGCCGCAATTACATATGTCATTTCTCTGTTTTTCTGGCCGACGCCGGCGGTTCCGCTGGTCTCGGCGGTGTTGTTGCCCGCCGCCATCGCCGCGGGTCTTCCGCCGATCGGGGGAGCGCTGGCAATCGCAATCGCAGGCCAGGGCATGGCTTTGTCCTCCGATTATGTGATCGGAGTGGCGCCGGGAATAAGCGCCAAGGCCGCCGGTGCCGCAGTCAGCGCCGCCGTGGTAGCAGACCGGGCGCTGGTGCTCTCGCTGATCACCGGCATTATCGCCCTCGTCATCGCGTATTTTTCGATGCGCAGGTTCATCACCGCGCCGAGCAATGCATTGCTTGCGCGCTGGCAAGCACAATCCGTGAATGGCGAGCTCGCTCAGGTCGAAGCCGAGGGAACCTTCGACAAGGCCGAGATCGCGCGCGCCACCGGCTATGAAAAGCAAGAGCCCTTGGCCACCGACGCGCAAGTCAGGCAGGAGTTGTCGGCGCTCGATCGGCACCGGGTCGGATGGTCGAAGTTTTTTGCCGTGGCCACTCCGGTGGCCTTCCTGGGCGTCATTACTCTGATGGTGCTGTCGAAGCTCGGTTTCGGACGAGACCTCAAGGGTGGCGAAGCAGCCGCGCTCGTCGGCGGGGTGGCAGCGATGTTGATGATCTGTGCGTCCTTCGCGGCCGACAACCTGCGCAAGGCGCTTGATACCAGCGCCGACCACGTCACCGAAGGATTTGTCTTTGCTTTCCGGGCAATGGGCTCCGTCCTGCCGATCGCCGGCTTCTTCTTCCTGGGCGCCGGCGGCGATCTCGCCGCCTCCGTTCTCAACGTGCAGCCGGCGCAAGCCCCCAGCCTGCTGTTCGAGATCATTCAGAGCGCGCAGGGCTGGATCCCGCAGAACCGCATCCTGGTCGCATTCGGCGTGCTGCTGGTTGGGATGATCACCGGCGTTGACGGCTCGGGCTTTGCCGGCTTGCCGCTTACCGGATCGCTTTCAGGTGCGCTCGCGCCGGCGGCGGGAGTCGATCCCGCTGTTCTCGCTGCCGTTGGCCAAATGGGCGCCGTATGGACCGGCGGCGGCACGCTCATCGCGTGGTCGTCGCTGATTGCCGTGGCCGGGTTCGCGCGCGTGCCGGTTTTTCAGATCGTTCAGTCGTGCGTGGTCCCGGTGGTGGCCGGGCTCGTCGCATCCACTATCTTCGCAGTGATGTTCTGGAGCTAGAAGATGAAAGCCATGGCCGATGCCGCGGTCTCAACCGCGCGCCCGTTGACGGCGCGCGCCCAAATCGAAGAGTTCAGGAATTACATCGATGGAGAATGGGTTACGAGCCGCACCGGCGAGCAGTTCGACAATATCAATCCGGCCGATACGTCCGATATAGTAGGCCGCTTTCCGGCGTGCTCGGCGGCCGATGCCGCGTTCGCCGTTGAGGCCGCCTTTGCGGCGTTCGCGTCATGGCGCCAGACATCGATCTCGGCCCGCGCGAAGGTCCTCAACCGGGCCGCCGACCATCTTGAGGCAAATATCGACCGGATCGCCGGGGAGTTGACGCGCGAACAAGGCAAGGCGACCGCCCTGAGCAAGGACGAGGTTCTGCGATCGGCGCAAACGCTGCGCTTTTACGCGGTAGAGGGCACCTCGTTCGCCGGCGAAACCTTCCCAAACGATGACGCCGATATGGTCGTGTATACCCAGCGTGAGCCGCTCGGCGTGGTGTCGGCGATCACGCCCTGGAATTTTCCGGTTTCCATCCCGGCGCGAAAAATCGCTCCGGCGCTCATCACGGGAAACACCGTGATATTCAAGCCTTCTTCGGATGCGCCGCTGAGCGGTTATCGGCTTACGGAGGCCTTGGTCGCAGCGGGTATCCCGAAAGGTGTCCTCAACTTCATTACGGGTCGCGCCGCAGATATCGGCCCGGCCATAACTACTCCGCCCGTGGTGCGCGCCATCTCGTTTACCGGCTCTACTGCTGCCGGCGAGCAGATTCATCGCTCCGTATCCTTTACGACCCGTACGCAGATGGAGCTCGGGGGCAAGAATCCGCTGATCGTGATGGAGGACGCGGATCTTGATCACGCAGTTAATCTCGCGGTCAAAGGCGGTCTCTCGCTAACTGGTCAGGCCTGCACCGGCACCAGCCGCGTGCTGGTGATGAAACAAGTCAAGGCGGAGTTCACCGGCAAGCTCGTCGCCAAGGTGAAGGCGATGAAAATCGGCAGCGGCGTGACCCCGGGCACCGAGATTGGCCCGCTCGCCACCGCGCGGCAGTTGGAATCGGTGCTGCGCTATATCGAGGTGGGCAAGCGGGAAGCAACGCTCCTCTGCGGTGGCGAGCGCCTGAAGGGCCCTCCTTACGATCGTGGTTATTACGTGTCGCCCGCCATATTCGCCGATGTGACGCCGAACATGCGGATCGCGCGCGAGGAAATCTTCGGACCGGTCCTCGCCATCATGGAAGTGACGAGTTACTCCGATGCCATCGCCAAGGCGAACGCTTCGGACTACGGCCTCTCCGCCGCGATCGCCACGCGTAACCCGCGTTACATGCATGATTTCGCACGCGATATCGAATGCGGAACAGTGAAGATCAACCGCACCACGACCGGCAACCTTATCAACGCGCCGTTCGGCGGGCTGAAACGGTCCAGCACTTCGACGTTCCGCGAGTCCGGGCGTGCTGGGCTTGAATTCTACACGCAGGTCAAGACTGTCTATCGTGGCTGCTGAAAGCGCCACGCTCCCGCGCGGGTTCGTTCCGTCCACTTATTCGCCACGCAGGAACAAGCAATGCGATCCACGTTCAAGCTGGAACTGAAAGAAGCGCGCACGATGGCGGACGCCGCTATCCGGAAATCCGAGGAAATCGGCGTGCTGGAAACGGTTTGCATCGTGGACGACGGCGGCTATCCACTTCTGCTTGTGCGCATGGATCGCGCCCGCGTCACCGGGCCGCAGATCGCCTGGAACAAGGCCTTTACCGCGGCCGGTCATAAGCGATCCACGCATCTGTTCAATCAGCCGCCGGGTGGTGCGGCGCTCCCCGGCAACGAAGCCTTCGGCATCCAGTGGAGCTTCGAAGGTAGGTTTGCCGTGTTTATCGGCGGCTTTCCCATTGTCGTGGATGAGGAAGTCGTCGGCGGCGTCGGTCTGAGCGGGGGAAATGGCGAGCAGGATACCGCCTGCGCAATGGCGGCGCTGCAAGCATTGCAGGAATTGCTGGCGACGAAAAACCACCGCGTTCTGGTTCAGCCTGACATCAAGAAATGAGTTGCGCGGAGTGATCCGTGGCCTATCGGGTGCAACTGCATGGCACGGAACATTGCTTCGACGTCGGGGCGGAAGAATCGATCCTCACCGCGGCGCTGCGCGCGAACGTGAACCTCGCGCACGACTGTCAGCTTGGCGGCTGTGGGACCTGCCGCGTCAAGCTGGTCCAGGGCGCGGTGAGCTATGCCGAATTCCCCCTGGCGCTGACCCCGGAGGAGGCAGCCGAGGGTTATGCGCTCGCCTGCCAGGCGTTGCCGACCAGCGATCTCGTGATCAGCCCTTCGCAGTCAGAGATCGAGATGGCGTCCACTACGCGCGCCAGCGCGGTGGTCCGTTCAATTCTGCCGGCCAGCCCATTGGTGACTCATCTCACCCTCGAAATTCCGGATGTGGAGTCGCTGACTTATCGGGCGGGGCAGTACATGAACATCATCATGCCCGATGGAAGCACTCGCAGCTTTTCGATGGCCTCAAAACCAAGCGAGAACCGGATCGATTTTCACATGCGCCGGATCGATGGCGGCAGCTTCACCGAAGGTCGCCTGTCAGGGATGCAAGTGGGCGACAGACTTGAAATAGAAGTTCCCCTCGGTTCCTTCTGTTTCCATCCAGAGGACTACCGGCCTCTTCTAATGGTCGCCACCGGCACTGGTTTGGCGCCGATAAAAGCCATCCTGGAGACATTGATGGACGATCCGGAATGCCCGCCGGTGACCCTCTATTGGGGCACGCGCACGGCGACCGATCTCTATCTGCATGACGAAATCCAGACTTGGGCGGAGCGCCTCAGTGAGTTCACCTACATCCCGGTGCTGTCGCGCGATAACGGTTGGAGCGGACGGCGGGGCTACGTTCCACCTGCGGTGCTCGCTGATATCAACGAACTTTCCGAATACGCCATTTATCTGTGCGGGTCGCCGGAAATGATTTTCAGCGCGAAAGAAGCCTTTTTGGCGCGGGGCGCCTCGATCGAGCACATGTACATGGAGGGCTTTGTCGCTCGTTCGCGAATAGTCCCATCCATGCAGCAGGCTCAAAGCGAGTAGCTTTGGGAAGAGAGGCCGCGGTTGCTCAATGTGCCGCCGGGTGTAGCCGGCAGCTGCATTTCCCGCTGTTGGTGGCTTTATCGCAACGCAGCGAACGATTTCGTGCCACGATTTCCGTTATTGTCCAGGCCGCCTGGGGTGAGTATAAGCTCGCCGGCGCGAGCAGGGGGCTCGCGCCGTTTTCGCATGGGGTTGCAATGTTTTCGCATAAGAATGGGGCGGGCGTGCTGGACAAGGGCAAGAACTATCGGCCCAGCGACAAAGAGCCTTTCATGAATGAGCGCCAGCGCGAGTATTTTCGTGAGAAGCTGCTCGCCTGGAAGGAGGAAATATTAAAAGAGGCCAGAGAAACCTTGGCCCATCTCCAGGCCGAGAACGAGAATCACCCCGATCTGGCGGACCGTGCCTCCTCCGAAACTGATCGCGCCATCGAGCTTCGCGCGCGAGACCGCCAGCGCAAGCTCATCGCAAAGATCAACTCGGCACTCTCGCGATTGGAGGAAGGCACTTACGGGTATTGTGAAGAGACGGGCGAACCGATCGCGATAAAGCGACTGGAAGCAAGGCCGATCGCCACTCTTTCCGTCGAGGCGCAGGAGCGGCATGAGCGCCGGGAGCGCATCTACAGGGACGACTGAGAACCCGGTTTCTGCGGCTTTTTTCGATCAATTAATGCGCACGGCAAGTCGGGTAAACCCGATTTGCAGTGACAAACGCCATGACGCCAGAAAAAATTACCGAGATACGTCTTGGCTCAATTCTTGCCATCGGGTCGGCCTAACAGGCTGGCCATCTCTTGCTCGAGGCTGTCGTAAAGCGATTTGGCGGGGGGTATCTTGCCGTCAGTACGCGCAGGTTTCGGCTCGCTACGACCGGGCGGCGCGGCCTCGGTTGGAGCGGCCGGTCGATGCAAAGCACTTTCGGCTGGCGCAGAAACGTCCCGACGTTCTTCGCCGGTCGGCTCGGTCGTGGGCGGAGCCGCGGGGGTGCGAGCCTCGTCCCCCTTCGCAGGACGGCGCAGAGCCGCTTCCAGTCGTTGCGCCATTTCGGCAAGGTTCTGGTCGGCAGGGGACGTAAATCTAGCATCGGGTATCGCAGCCGGAGGCGTCGGTGCGGGCGGCGCGGGTTGCGATCGCGGAGCACGCGGTTCCCGTCTGGGGGCGGATCGTGGAGGCGGCTCGAAGCGCGCGGGCTCTGGAGGCGAGGGCACGCGCCCGAGTTCCTCCGCCAATCCAGCCAGCGGGTCGCCACGCAGCCGCCGCTCTCGGGGTAATGCGGGGGGGGAGGGAGCGGCTTCAGGTTCCGGACCTGACCACTGGGGCGTGTCTTCAAGAGTTGGGGGCGCAGGACGTTGCGCCCGCATTGGTGGTTCCGCGCGTGACGGCGGTTCGCTCTTTTCGGCGCTCCTGGGTGTGCTTTCGGGTTGCAAAGGCCAAGTCGTCCCTTCTCCGGGGGGAACCGGGCGAGGCAATGCTTCGGCTGCTGGCTGCGTGCGGGAAATAACCGTTTCGCGCTGTGCCGCCGCTGCTCGCACGATATTTGATTCGATCACGACGTCGGTCGGACCACCGATCATCATCAAGTGCTCGACATTATCGCGTCGAATGAGAACGAGCCGCCGGCGGCTATCGACGGTTGCAGCATCGATTACTGCGAGCCTCGGCTGGCGCGCGCGCGTCCCGCCGCCGCCTATTCGCTCGCCACTGAATCTGCGCACAAGCCACAAAGCCAAGGCCAACAGCCCGAACACCACGATGAAGGCAAACAGCAGCTTGATAGCATACTGTCCCCCGCCGAATAAGGTATCGAACATCACTCCTCCCCGTGCTTCTCAGGGACATTGCGCATTGGATCGGAATGCTCCAATACCTGCGCCACAACGCGCTTTCGACCTAAATACTAACAAATAATTGAACAGGATAGTCCCTCGGCCGCAGTTCCAGTCTGGCGGAAACTGCTCCTTGGTAAACGGCCGGACGATGCCGGGGGCATTGCGCTTCCGCCCTTCGACCCGCCGGGGCGGCCCGTGGCATAACCGTGGCGCGTGCTTTGCGCGTGCTTGCTCTTGCGTGGACTCATCTGCTGAGGCAGTGAGACTCAGTCGAAATTAGCCGATTCTGCAGTGGCGCTCCCCCCATGTCATTGCCCAACGATGCCGCCCGTGCGCCACTCGACCGGTCCACCATGACCCACGCCGGCGGCAGCATCGGTCTGGTCTTGCTTATCGCCCTCCTGCTCGTCGGCGCCGCCGGAGGGCTTCTGTTCATTGGGCGCGCCAATGTGCAGCCCTACATCCTTGCGATTCTGGCCGTTCTGGCCATGACCGGCGTGTTCCTGTTGTTTGCGCTGGCGGCCGGCATCCTGCGAGCCACGGGAAGAGAGACCGGCAGCCCACTGCTCAAGGATGTCGTTGACAGCGCCACCGAGGGCATTCTCGTGACCGATGCCAATGGACGGGTCACTTACGCAAATGCCGCCTATCTCGCGCTGGTCGGAGCTTCGGCCACCGATGACGTCCGCCCGGTCGAACGGGTCTTTATCGGTGATCCAGGCATCTCCGAAGCGGTCTACCGGCTGCTCAAGGCGGCCCGGGAGGAGCGCCGAGGGCAGGAGGAGGTGCGCGTGGGCGCGCACAAAGGCGAGGAAGGGCGCTGGCTACGCATCCGGGTTCGGCCGCTCGCCGGGGCAAAACGCCGAACGCGCATGACGGTCTGGTCATTGGCTGACGTTACACGCGAGCTCCAGCGGCATGAGAACGTATTCCAGCAACTGCAGCACGCAATCGACTATCTGGACCACGCCCCGGCCGGCTTTTTCGCAGCAGACCCGGCGGGCGATATCGCCTATCTGAACGCGACCCTGGCCAACTGGCTGGATTATGATCTTGCCCAGGTCGGCTCAGGCGGCCTTAAGCTCGACGATATTGTCGCCGGAGAAGGGGCGGCCCTGCTTGCGCCGCTGGCGGTTGTGCCCGGCGATGTCAGGACCGAAGTTCTTCGATATTGACCTCAAGACCCGGAGCGGACGCACGCTTCCGGTACGCCTATTTCACAAGGTCGCGTTCGGCGCAGATGGCGCGCCGGGGACGTCGCGCACCCTTGTGCTCAATCGCGCGCGCGATGACGGCACCGATCCCCAGCGCGCTGCCGAAATACGCTTCATGCGCTTCTTCCAGAATACGCCAATGGCGATCGCGACCGTCGACAGGCAGGGCCGGATCGCAGACTCCAATGCCAGGTTCGCCCATCTGTTCCGGGCAGCGTTGAAGAACGAAGCCTCGGCACACCGATCAATTCTAAGCGCCGTCGTCGAGCGTGACCGCGGCGCGCTCGAAGCTGCTATTCGCAGAGCGGGGGAAGGAAAGGGAGAGATCGCGCCGGTCGATGGCGCGCTCGCCGGCGCCGGCGAACGGTTCGCCACTTTTTTCGTGATTCCCATCGATGACGAGCAATCGCGAGATCGAGAGGCGGCCATCGTCTATGCGCTGGAGACCACCCAGCAGCGCACGCTCGAGAATCAGGTAAATCAGCAGCAAAAGATGGAGACCATAGGGAGGTTGGCGGGAAACATAGCCCATGATTTCAACAATCTGCTGGGCGCCATCATGATGGCGACCGACTTCTTGCTCAATGCGCACCGGCCGACCGATCCGTCCTTCCAGGACATCATGCAGATCAAGCAGAATGCCAATCGCGCCGCCAGCCTGGTGCGTCAGTTGCTCGCCTTCTCTCGCAAGCAGACCATGCGTCCGCAGGTAATCGACGTAGGCGAAGCCCTGTCCGACTTGACGGTGCTGCTCCGGCGCTTGATAGGCGAGAATGTCACCCTTGACGTGCGGCAAGTGCGCGATCTGTGGCCGGTCAAGGCCGACGTGGGGCAGTTTGAGCAGGTCATCATCAATCTTGCCGTCAACGCGCGTGATGCCATGCCGCTTGGCGGCAAGCTCACCCTGCGTACGTCGAACGTCGGCGCCGAGGACAGCATCCTGCTGCAGGGCAAAGGGATGCCCATTGGAGAATACGTGCTGGTGGAGGTCGAGGATACCGGCACCGGCATTGCCGCGGAGATCATCGACAAGATCTTCGATCCTTTCTATACCACCAAGGACATCGGCAAGGGCACCGGCCTGGGTCTATCGACGGTCTACGGGATCGTAAAGCAGACCGGCGGTTTCATTTACGTCGACTCTGAGGTCGGCCGCGGAACTACCTTTCGCATTTTCCTGCCTCGCTACATCGCCGGCGCCGACGACATCGAACCTCCGCATCTGCCGGAGACGACGGCGCCCGCCATTGCCGGCGCCATCTCCGCGGCAGATGAGGTCCTGCGCACCGCCGCCGCGGATCTTACCGGCCACGGCACGATCCTTTTGGTCGAGGATGAAGAAGGGTTGCGGGCGCTCAACGCGCGGGGATTGCAATCGCGCGGCTATACAGTGATCGAAGCAGGCAACGGGCTCCAGGCATTGGAGGAGCTTGAACGCCGCGGCGGGCAGGTCGATCTAGTGGTTTCCGATGTGGTGATGCCGGAGATGGATGGACCGGCCTTGCTCAAGGAGCTGCGAAAACGCATTCCCGAGATCAAGATCATCTTTGTTTCCGGCTATGCCGAAGATGCCTTTGACAAGAGCTTGTCCGACCACAAGCAATTCAACTTCCTGGCAAAGCCCTTTACGCTCAAGCAACTCGTCTCCGCGGTGAAGGAAACGATGGCAAGTTGAGGTCCTGCCAAACTGTCGCCATGGACGAGCCGAAGGAACAGACACGCGAAAACGAAGGTGAAAGCGAGCGCGACCGGCGGCTCGCCAATGTCGTGCTTTTGGCCTTCTTCGTCATCCTGGTGGGCGGCGGGATCTGGCTCACCAACGCCATGCTTGATCAACGCGCGCTGGACGATTGCCTGGCGCAAGGCCGGCGCAACTGTGCGCCAATCGGAGCGCCGTCGCGCTGATCAGCGCATCATGCGCCACCCCCACAAGACCACGGCGGCGCCGATGATGGCGCAGATGAGCGCGCCATAGCCAAGGATGCCAATCAAGACCGCAAGATGATAGCCGACGAAAGATCCCGCGATGCCCACCAGCGAACTGGTGACCATCAGGCGATTTGAGCCGGCAATCTGACGCGACAGCCACCCCGGCCCGGCAAAGCGGTCGAACAGCAGACCCGCCGCGATGCCGATGATCAGCAAAATCAGAAAAATGGCCCCCGGACTTAGCATTTCCTTCTCCTATCTCGTTTGGCAGTCTTGAGAGGCCGCCCGGCATGCATTTTTATACTATTTAGCCGTCGTCTCCATCGCCATAGGTGGGCACCGTCACCCGCTTCATTTCTTTTCCGGCTCCTTCTCGCGTTCGACGCATTCCACTGCCGCCGGCGTGCAGGCAATTCCGATATTCGAGCACCTGAGCTCCGCGCCAGCCTCCCGGCTACAGGTCCGGCAGTGGTCGGTCCACCGCTTGCACGATTTGTCAAAGTCCGCGTAGTTATGGACATGTTTCTCGCTGTCCGCGGACGCAGGGGGTGTGGTCTGCACTGGGGCATCGGCCTCTTGGCTCCCAACCGGCGTTGCGCGCACGAGGCCGATAAGCATCAGCATTGCCAAAGCCGTAATGAGATTGTCCATTACGAAGCGCCGCGCGATCTTTGCCACTTCTTCCGCGTTGAGCATTTCACGCATTTGCACCCGGTGGGCCGCAGGAAAAGCTCAAAGTATTCTTCGCCGTAATCGTAGGTGATCTCCTCTCCCGCTCCAATCTCCCTGATGGCGCGCAGAATTACCTTGCCGCGCACGATGTCAGATTCGGCATTCGGACGGCACGAATGATTCGCGTAGCGCGCGATGTTGCGCCGGTTGGATCCGTTCAACGTCCAGCGGCTGTTGAGCTCGAACATGTATCGATTGCCGCGCGCTTCAAGTCGTTTCGCCAAAGCGTTCGCGATGCGGTGGCCGCGGTATTCAATGATAAGTGCGCCTTTCTCGATCAGGGCGGTTGCGAACAATCCGAGACCCGTACGCGATCGGCCAACCCGACAAGGCTTCTTCCCCTGCCGCCTCGATCTGGCAGGCTTCATGCGGCATCGTCCGCTGGGGTTCGCGTGATCTTGAGCTCGGTAGCGACCGGCACCGGCTCGCGCAAAGTGCTGATGCCGGGACACCCCTGAAAGGCCAGGCGCTGAACTTCTTCCAGCCTATTCTCGGCCGCGTCGCTCACCACCTCGATGCTGATGGTCACTCGCGCAAACGCCGAGCTTGGCGCGTCCGCAATCATGTGGCCGCGCACATCGAAATTCGTGCGCGCCACCGCCTCGAAACTCTCATAGCTCACCCCAAGCTTCGCGGCATAAAAGGCAAACACCGCCGCGTAGCAGCCGACCGCGCCGGCGAGGAGAAACTCGAGCGGG
Source organism: uncultured Alphaproteobacteria bacterium (assembly GCA_963841105.1). Taxonomy (GTDB): domain Bacteria; phylum Pseudomonadota; class Alphaproteobacteria; order Rhizobiales; family Xanthobacteraceae; genus VAZQ01. Next base: position 88,466 of record CAWJCB010000009.1, on the reverse strand, counting down.
GTCGGGGCGCAATTCTGACCGCCGACATGCACCGGCTCGCTGATAATGAACTTGTGCCCGCTCTTCTTGCACTCGGCCAATTCATTGAGCTGGCCGATCGATGTCACCTTGACCTCGGCAAAGCTCTGCGGACCCTCGGGCGCGCCTTTCTCCGGGTGCGCGCGATAGCGCTGCTCGCGGGCGTCCGTGATGGTCTTCAGATCGGGAAAGCAATCGTAGATCATCGTGGTATCCTCTTGGACGTATGCAGAAACCCGGATGCTCATCAGTGGATAGCTGCTTGACCTTGTCGGACAAACTGCGTCAACCTTGCATACAGCATTGCCGACCGAATTCAGCCCTCGAGGAAAATCAGTAAGGGAGGTTATCATGGGCCAGGCTCGAAACAGGTTCTTTCGTGCTTGCAGCTGCTGCGCTGCCCCGACAGGCAACAGCGTTGGCGCAGTCGCTGGTCGACGAGAGTTCCTGGCCGGCGGCGCGGCCTTGTTGGCCGCGGGTGCTTTGGGCGGGCTTGAGCTCGTTCGTTCCGCGGCGGCGCAAACCCAGCCGCATCGCATCGACGTGCATCATCATGTTTCGCCGCCGCCGTGGCTCGATGCGGTCAAGAAGGCCAAGCTCGACAACCCGCCCATCGTCAACTGGTCGGTGCAGAAATCCCTCGACGACATGGACAAGGCCGGCACCGCGACCGCGGTGGTCTCGCCGACCACGCCGCAGGTGAATTTCCTGCACGACAACAAGGAAGCGGCAGCGCGCATCGCGCGCGAATCGAACGAATACGTGAAGAAAATGATGGGCGACCACCCCGGGCGGTTCGGCATGTTCGCCATGCTGCCGCTTCCGCACATCGACGAGAGCCTCAAAGAGATCGCCCATGCCTTCGATACGCTCAAGGCGGACGGCATCGGCACGATGACGAGTTACGGCGACAAGTGGCTCGGTTATCCGGAGTTCTCTCCAATCTGGGAGGAGCTCAACAGGCGCAAGGCCACCGTCTACACCCATCCCACGGCAGCGAATTGCTGCGTCAACCTGGTGCACGGCGTTTCGGAAGCCGTCGTGGAATTTGGCGCCGATACAACGCGCACCATCGCAAGCCTGCTGCTGAGCGGCACATCGCAGCGCTACCATGACATCAACTGGATTTTCTCGCACGGCGGCGGCGCGCTCACTGCCTTTGCCGAGCGTTTCCAGATCCAGATTGTGTCGACGCCGCCATACAAGGACAAATTCACGCGCGAGAGCGTCGATGCGGAGCTCAAGCGGTTCTACTACGACACCGCCCAGATCGCGAACGCGGTGACCATCGGCGCCCTCGCCAAGCTCGTCCCGATTTCACAGATCGTCTACGGCACCGATTATCCTTACAGGACTGGCCTCGATCACGTGAAAGGGCTCACCGCCGCCTTCAGCACCACCGAGCTCGCCGCAATTGATCGTGAAAACGCGTTGCGCATCATACCCCGGCTCAGGACGGCATAGGATCAGCTCAGTTGCGTAGCCCGCATGAGCCAACGGGTCCGCGCGAAGCTCGGCCCGATGACAGGCTCCGCAATATGCGGGACCCCGGATGTCGCGCGCATAGCGCGTCAAGACACGCGTGCACGCGCTTATGTCGCGCTCATCGGGGCTACGATTCTGGGAGAGGCATCGTTGCTCATTGAGGAGCGGCGCTGATGCGCTACGAGCTCTATTACTGGCCGACGATCCAGGGACGCGGTGAATTCATCCGTCTGGCACTGGAAGAAGCTGGCGCCGATTACGTCAACGTGGCGCGCAGAAGCGGCAATCGCGGCGTGCCTGCGATGATCCGGCTCATGGACGACAAGCGCGTAAATCATCCGCCGTTTGCGCCGCCCTTCCTCAAGGCGGGCAAGCTCATCATCGCGCAGACCGCGAACATCCTGCTTTATCTCGGTCCCCGGCTGGGGCTTGCGCCGCGCAATGAAGCCGACGGGCTGTGGGCGCACCAACTGCAACTCACGATCAGCGATCTCGTGGTCGAGATCCACGATACGCATCATCCGATCACGACTTACCTGTATTTTGAGGAGCAGCGGCCAGCTGCGAGGCGCCGCACTGCTGATTTCTGGCGTTATCGCGTGCCCAAGATCATGGGCTATTTTGAGGGCGTGTTGGCGATCAGCGGCGGACCTTATCTCCTTGGGCGCAGGCTGTGCTACGTGGACCTTTCCCTGTTCCAGATCGTGGAAGGATTGCGATACGCTTTCCCTAAGCGAATGCAGCGCTTTGAGCGGAAGGTGCCCCGGATCGTCGCGCTGCACAAACGGGTCGCCAGACGGCCGAACATCGCCGCGTATCTCGCCTCCGAGCGGCGCATCCCGTTCAGCCAATGGGGCATCTACCGTTATTTCAAGGAGCTCGACCTCTGAGCAGCGCGCCTGGCCAGGCGCCGTGCATTGGCAATGCGCTTGGCGCGCCGCGTCTCGCGGCGCTTTTTGCGGCAATTCACGCATTTGCAGCCGCGTGGCGTGATCACGTTGAGGAAGTAATCGCGGCCGTAATTGTAGGTGATCTCATCGCCGGGATTGATGGTCCTGATCGCCCGCAATACGACCTTGCCGTTGAGACGATGCGGATTCCGCATTGGGACGGCATGAATGATTGGCATAACGTGCGATGTTCTTGCGGCTCGATCCGTCGATCGTCCATCGGCTATTGATCTCGTACAAATAGCGGCTGTCGCGCGCTTCGAGCTTCTCGGCTTGTTCATTCGTCAGGCGAGGGCCCTTATACTCGACAATGATGGTGCGCTTCCTGATCGGCTCGGTCGCAAACAGGCCGAGCCCGGTGCGCGAGCGCCCCACACGAAACGGTTTCTTGCCTGCCATGCGCGAGATATATGCTGATTCGACGGCGGCTGGTCATCGCAAGCTGGTTGCGCACAAGTGAGGATGGAGCAAAGGAAATGAACGCCCCCGCCGCCATTGTGCCGCCGTATCGGCACACGCCGCTGTTTCCGCTCGGGAAGGACGCGACCTCTTACCGCAAGCTCACCGGGGAGGGCATGCGCGTGGAAACGGTGATGGGCCGCGATATGCTTCTTGTCGAGCGAGAGGCGCTGCGGGCATTGGCGGAGGCCGCCTTCACCGACATCAATCATCTACTTCGGCCGGGTCACCTCAAGCAACTGCGCGCCATCCTGGACGACCCGGAAGCGAGCGACAACGACAAATTCGTTGCTTACGACTTCCTCAAGAACGCCAATATCGCCGCCGGCGGCGTGCTGCCCATGTGCCAGGACACCGGCACCGCGATCATCATGGGGAAGAAGGGAAGGCTGGTTTTTACCGATGGGGACGACGAGCCGGCGCTCGCCGAGGGTGCGCGGGATGCCTACCTCAAACGCAACCTCCGCTATTCGCAACTCGCGCCCATCACCATGTTCGACGAGAAAAACACCGGATCGAACATGCCGGCACAGGTGGAGATCTATGCCGAAGGCCGCGGCGACAACGAAGATGCATACAAGTTCCTGTTCATCGCGAAGGGAGGTGGCTCCGCAAACAAGTCATTCTTGTTCCAGGCAACCCCCTCGATCTTGACCCACGATCGGATGCTGGCGTTTCTCAAGGAGAAAGTGCTCACGCTCGGCACTGCCGCCTGCCCTCCCTATCATCTCGCCATCGTCATCGGCGGCACCTCGGCCGAGCTGACCATGAAGACGTTGAAGCTCGCGTCCTGCCGTTATCTCGACGAGTTGCCGATGCACGGCTCCGAGGATGGCCACGCCTTTCGCGATCTCCAGATGGAGCAAGAGGTCCACCAACTCACACAATCGCTCGGGGTAGGTGCGCAATTCGGCGGCAAGTACTTCTGCCATGATGTGCGGGTGATCCGGCTGCCGCGGCACGGCGCCTCGCTGCCGATAGGTGTTGGTGTCTCCTGCTCGGCCGACCGGCAGGCTCTCGGCAAGATCACGCACGAGGGCGTCTATCTCGAGGAGCTCGAGCGCAATCCGGCACAGTATCTGCCCGACATTGACGCTTCCAAGCTCGGCGGAGAGGTGGTCCATATTGATTTGCGAAAGCCCATGCCGGACATCCGGGCGCAGCTCTCGAAGCATCCGATCAGGACGCGGCTTTCGCTCAGCGGGCCAATGATCGTTGCGCGCGACCTCGCCCACGCCAAGTTGCGCGCGCGGCTGGAAGCAGGGCAGGGGCTGCCCGACTATTTCAAGAACCATCCGGTCTATTACGCCGGCCCGGCGAAGACACCGCAGGGCTATGCGTCCGGCGCGTTCGGGCCGACCACGGCCGGACGCATGGATTCATTTGTCCACGATTTCCAGGCCGCAGGCGGTTCCATGGTCATGCTGGCCAAAGGCAATCGCTCGCCCGCAGTGCGCGAGGCCTGCGCCAAGCACGGCGGCTTCTATCTCGCTTCCATCGGAGGCGCCGCGGCTAATCTGGCCGAGCATTGCATCAAGAAGGTCGAGACGCTGGAATATCCCGAGCTCGGCATGGAGGCCGTGTGGAGGATTGAGGTTGAAAACTTTCCAGCCTTCATCGTGATTGACGACAAGGGTAATGACTTTTTCAAGGAATTGAATCTCGGGTGAGATGACTTTCGGCCCCTTCGATGCAAAAATTGCGCGGAAGCCACGTGTAACGGGGAGACCATAATGGCTGCAATCAAAGTGACGGATATGGCCTACGGGAGATTGCGCGCTCCGGATCTCGACGTGATGGAGGAGTTTCTCACCCGCTTCGGGATGATACGCTCCGAGCGCACCGCGACCGCGCTCTACATGCGCGGCACGGATGCCAATCACCACCTTCACGTGACGGAGAAAGGCGAGCCGAAATTCGTCGGCTTCGCTTACTACGCTCAGAGCGACGACGACCTCAAGCGCCTTGCCGAAATCCCTGGAGCGTCCGCCGTCGAGGAAATCGATGAGCCCGGCGGTGGCAAGCGCGTGCGGTTGACCGAGCCTAACGGCTATCAGATCGAGGTCGTGCACGGTATTGCGGGCGTGGCTCCGATTGCCGCCAAGCGGCAGAAGCTCAACACCGGAGAGGATCCGTTATCCCGAGCGGGCGAGCTGATGCGGCTGCCCAAGGGTCCCTCGCACGTCAAGCGGATCGGTCATGGGGTGCTCATGACGCCGAAATTCCGCGAAACCGTGCGCTGGTTCCGCGATACTTTGGGCTTCGTCTGCTCTGACGATGTCTATGTCGGAGAGCAGTAACAACCTGATCGGCTCCTTCAATCGCTGCGATCGCGGCGACATCTACGTTGACCATCACGTTTTCTTCTGTCTCAACCATGAGAAGACGGGTCTGAACCACATATCGTTCGAGGTACCGGATATCGATGATGTTGCCATGGGCCATGACTATCTGGCGCAGTTCGACAAGTACGAGCACATGTGGGGCATCGGACGACATGTGCTCGGCAGCCAGGTCTATGATTACTGGGCGGACCCGTGGGGACGCGTGCATGAGCACTGGGCCGACAGCGACCGCCTGAATCTGGCCAACGGCTCGAATCTGGTGCCGGCAGAGGAGGCGCTTACGTCACAATGGGGACACGCGCCGCCGGAAAAATTCATCAATCACGCCAGCGCCTGAATTGCCGCGACGGCACGCCCCTTCACTCGCGGGACGTTGCGCCCCGCCGGTGGGAGCCGACATCGATCAGCCAAATGAGCCAGCTCGAAGCCGCTATGAAAAGGCAAATCACAATGCAAGATACCGCGCCGTCCACGCAATCAATGAGCCTCTTCGCGGCAAGCGCCGCCGCGACAGCTCCTTCGCTGGCCAAGCCGTCTCGCGCCAAGGGCCCATGCATCTGGCTCGACATGGACCAGCAGGAGCTCGATGACGCATACGACCAGCTGGTCTACGCCCCAAATCGCGATCAGGTCGGCAAGCGCCGAATTGTCAACAGCGAAAAGGCGCGCGAGATTTTAGGTCCGCCGCAGCGTGTCAGCTACGGCTCAACCGAGATCGAGAAGCTCGACATCTTTCGCGCCAGGAAGGCGAATGCCCCCATCAATATCTTTGTTCATGGCGGGGCCTGGCGCGCCAATCGGGCCTCGGATTACGCCTTTCTGGCGGAGCCGCTCGTCGATGCCGGGGCCCATTACGTCGTCCTCGATTTCATCAATGTCGATGATGCCGCCGGCAGTCTGTTTCCGATGGTTGAGCAGGTCCGTAGTGCAATCTCTTGGGTTTACAAAAACGCTGCAACATTTGGAGGAGATCGCAATCGCATCTATCTGACGTCGCACTCCTCCGGCTCCCATCTGGCAGGCTGCGCGGTCACCTACGACTGGAGCAAGGACGATTTGCCGAGCGATATTGTCAAAGGAGCGATGCTGGGAAGCGGCATGTACGATCTCAAGCCGGTACGACTATCGAAACGTTCGAAATACGTGAAATTCACCGATGCAATGGAGGATACCCTCAGTCCGCGGCGGCATATTGAGAGGCTTCACGCGCCCCTCATCCTGGCCCATGGCACCTGCGAGACTCCCGAGTTTCAGCGCCAGACGCGCGACTTCTGCGCAGCAGTGAAAGCCGCCGGAAAGCCAGTCGAATTGCTTATCGGGGAGGGCTACAATCATTTTGAGATTCTGGAGACGCTGGGAAATCCCTACGGTCTTCTCGGCCGTGCGGTGCTTGCCCAGATGCGGCTCACGCCGCCTCGTTGACCGTCTGCGATGACGCTCAGGCTCATCATTGGCAACAAAAACTATTCGTCGTGGTCGTTTCGGCCTTGGCTGGCGATGAAGGTCGCCAACATTGCCTTCGAAGAAGAAGTGATCTCGCTCGATGCCGCGGATTTCCAGGCACGAATGGCGATGGTCTCCGGCGCCGGCAAAGTGCCCGTCTTGATTGACGGAGATGTTTGCGTCTGGGATTCGCTCGCAATCCTGGAATATCTGGCCGAAACGTTTCCCGCTGCGAAGTTATGGCCGGCCGATGCCACTGCCCGCGGCCATGCCCGAGCGATCGCTGCGGAGATGCATGCTGGCTTCGCCCCGTTGCGCCGACATCTTCCCATGAACATGCGCAGACCGGTTCTCCGGCGGGAGCTTGACGATCGAGTGAGAGCCAATGTCCGCCGCATAGATGCCATCTGGACGGATTGTCGCACGCGCTTCAGGTCTTCGGGCCCGTTCCTCTATGGTGGGTTCGGCGCTGCTGATGCCATGTATGCTCCCGTCGTGTCGCGCTTCTACACGTACGATATCGGCATAAGTCAGGTGGCTGGCGCCTACATGCAGGCCGTTATGGCGCTGCCGGCCTGGCAGGAGTGGCAATCAGCCGCGCGCGATGAACCGTGGACTTTGCCAGAAGATGAGGTGGACTGGCCGATTGTGCACAGGCTTTGACGCGTTTGCCAAATCGTTCAATTCTCGCTGAGCCCTATTGATTCCTGCCCTCAGACGAAAGAGAAACCGTCCTGTCCCGTAAGCACCGCGCCTACTCGGTGTCGGGGAAGGGTCTTTTCACAACGGGTCACCTTGTTGCCGCCTGGAGCTGTCCACATGCGATGTCGTGCTATCGCCTTGTTTTCTGCTGTGTTCTCCATTCTCGCCGCGTTCTGCATCATCGCACACGCGGAAGAGCCCAAGAATGACGTCAAAGGCCTGTTTTTGTTGACTGATTATCCGGCCGTGACGCTGCGTCCGGGAACGACCTCGACCGTTAATCTGCGGCTGCAGAACTATGGGCTGCCGCCCGAGCGGCTGGCGCTGTCTGTCGGTGGCGTGCCGTCGGGTTGGACGGTCAGCCTGATGGGGGGCGGCCAGCCGATCGCCGCCGCGCTGCCTGCGACCAATAGCAGCGTGCCGCTGGAGCTTCGGGTCGAAGTTCCAAAAGACGCCCCGATGGGCACCACCAATTTGACGGTCGACGCGCAAGGCGCAACCGCGAACGCATCCCTGCCGGTGGCCGTGACGCTCGCCAAGGATTTACCGGCCAAGCTCACGCTAAATCCGCAGCTGCCCGAATTGCGCGGGACGTCCAAATCGAATTTCGAATTCCAGCTCGGCATCAAGAACGACAGCGGCAAGAAGGTCACCGTCAGCCTGGCTGCGCAGGCGCCGCAAAACTTTGACGCGACCTTTACGGAGCAATATGGCAGCCAGGAGCTCAATGCGCTTCCGCTCGATGCCGGCCAGTCGAAAGACGTAAAGCTCAAGGTAAGACCGCCCAACACGGTGGCCGCCGGCAAATACAACGTGATGGCGAAAGTGTCGGCTGAGGATGCCTCGGCCAGCACCGACCTCGTGCTCGACATTACCGGTCAGCCTAAGATCGACATCGCCGGGCGTGACGGGCGCCTCAATGCCAGCGCATCCGCCGGCGCTGAAACCTCGGTCCCGGTGGTGATCACCAATTCCGGCACGGCGGCGGCTGACCAGGTCGAACTGACCGGTTCCGGGCCGAGCGGGTGGAAGATCAATTTCGAGCCCAAGACTGTAGACCGCATCGCGCCAAACGAAACCAAGGACGTGCAGGCGCTGATCACGCCCCCCGCCAAAGCGATCGCGGGAGACTATGTCACCACCTTGCGGGCGGCGGCGCGCGGAGAATCGGCTTCGCAGACGTTCCGCATTGCCGTCGTGACTTCGACCATGTGGGGAATTGTGGGCGTAGGGCTTATCGGGATTGCGCTGCTGGTTCTGGTCGGCGCTGTTGCCTGGTTTGGCCGCCGATGAGCGACACTGTCATCGAGGCGCGAAACCTCACCAAACGGTACGGCGGGACGACCGTCGTCAAAGGCGTCTCGTTCACGGTGCAGCGCGGCGAGATTTTCGGACTTCTTGGCCCCAATGGCGCAGGCAAGACGACCACTATTCTCATGCTCCTGGGCCTGAGCGAGATAACGAGCGGGACTGCGCGTGTGCTTGGCGAGGACCCCGCGCGTCAGCCGCTTGCGGTCAAGAGGAGGGTTGGATACCTGCCCGATCAAGTCGGCTTTTATGACAATCTCACCGCAGGCGACAATCTGCGCTATACCGCGCGATTGCTCGGCCTGGAGCGCAACGAACGAGAAGAGAAAATCCGCAGATTCACTCGCGCATGTCGGGCTCGCGGACGTGATCAATAAACGCGTTGATACGTTCTCTCGCGGCATGCAACAACGATTGGGTTTGGCCGAGATCCTGATGAAGGATGCGCAAGTTGCCATTCTCGACGAACCGACATCGGGTCTCGATCCGCAGGTCACCTTGGAGCTTCTCGAGATCATCCGCGACCTCAAGAACCGCGGCGTGAGCGTGTTGCTGTCGTCGCATCTGCTTGCGCGCGTGCAAAGCGTTTGCGACCGCGTGGCGCTGTTCAACGAAGGCAATATCGTGCTGATCGGCACCGTGCCGGAGCTTGGACGACAGGTGCTGGGCGGCGGCTTCCGCGTCGAGGTCGAGGCGGAAGGGCAGGGGCTCGAAGTCGCACCTTGCCGCAGTCCCAGGCGTGCAGAAGGTGGAGAGCGTCGGCCCCACGCGGTTTCTGCTGCTTGCCGAGCGCGATGTGCGTCCCGAAGCGGCGGCTGCCGTGGTAGCGGCGCCCACGGTCGCCTGCTGCGTCTCGCGGTGGAGGAGCCGAGCCTGGAGGCTATCTACAGCGGTATTTCCACGAGCATCCCCAACAGGGAGAGCGCCATGCGGCGTGAAGGTTCGGCGCTGAACGGGCTGGGTGTCGTGGTCCTCAAGGAATTGCGCGACCATCTCACCAGCGTGCGCATGCGCGTGCTCGAATGTGCTTGTCGTACTTTTTGCGCTTGCAGCGCTCTATCTCGCGATCCAGCAGGTCCGGGAGACGACGGCGGAAGATCCTTTCCTGCTGTTGCGATTGTTCACGCGAGCGCGCGAAGGCATCCCGATCACGTTCGTTGCCTTCTTGAGCATTCTTCGTTCCAGTGATGGCGATCGGTCTTGGCTTCGACGCGGTCAACAGCGAATACAACCGCAGAACGTTATCACGCATTCTGGCGCAACCCATTTATCGCGATGCGCTGCTGTTCGGAAAATTCATCGCCGGACTATTCACGATTTCGATCAGCCTGGTGGCGCTCTGGCTACTGGTGATCGGGCTTGGGCTTGTTCCTGTTGGGCGTGCCCCCGAGTGCGGAAGAAACAGCGCGTGCCTTCATTTTCCTCCTGGTGACCATCGCCTATGCCGGCGTCTGGCTGGCGCTGGCGCTGTTGTTCTCCATTGTGTTTCGCTCGGCCGCTACCGCCGCTTTGGTGACATTCGGACTATGGCTGTTCCTGACGTTCCTATGGCCGTCCGTGCTTGCCCGAATGGCTGCCACCGTCATAGCGCCACCGGACCCCGGCTACACGGCTCTGGGCCTTCCTACCCCGGAAACATGGAGTGGGGACAAATGCTGGCTCGACTCTCGCCGAGCACCCTCTTCGGTGAGATCGCGCTTCGTGCTGCTCAACCCCGATGATGTGAGCGCGCGGGCGCTGGGAACCATCTATCTTGTGCAGTTGCAAGGTGCCGCGCGAGGAGCATTGCCCCTCGGCCAGAGCCTGCTGATCGCCTGGCCGGACATCGTAGGACTGGTCGCGGGGACGATTGTGCTGTTCACCATCGGTTACATGGTGTTCCAGCGACAGGAAGTGCGGGCTTGAGCGCGTGCGGGACGCCGGTCCGATCTCCAGAATGCGGTGACCCGGTCAGCCGGCTATCCTTCTCCAGGTCTGGCGCGCCATCTCGGTGACCGCTTCGACTCGCGTTGAAACCACGTCCCAGTTCACCATTCGCCGCGCCTCCGCGGCGGATGTCGCATCGGCAATATAGGCGACCCCGACGGTCAGGGCGCAGCCGATGAGTATCCCGAGAAACAGACGCATACGGTTCATCCGAGGGTTAGCAGGCCGTCAATTAGGCGACGAAGGCGGCGCGAATGTGTTCCGCTTCGTATCAATGCGACCCAACCGCGCGGGCTCAAAAAGGTGAGGCATGGCGGACATGCCTTTGGCCGTAACGCGATATCGAGCTGTAGGAGTCTAGCCTAACCCGTTAAACTCAGTGAAGAATCCTGCGATGGGGGATAAGGCAAGAATAAACGCGGCAGAAAGCAGGATTTTTTGCGGCGAAAAGCAATATGCGGTATAGGTGACACATCGGAGGGGGATTGCCTTAGCGAAACGTGCCGTGTCGTCGTTCCAGGAGATTTACGTTGAAAGAGCACAAGTATCGTCTCGGCCAGTCCGTCTACTTCGCCTCCCGCCCCATTGGGCATATGATCGCCAACAGCACCTACGAAGTGGTGAAGCTGCTTCCCTCCGATGGTGCCGACTACCAATATCGCATAAAAAACCCGCGGGAAGCATTCGAACGGGTCGCGCGCGAAAGCCAGTTGGAATATACGGGCTAACGGGAACACCGAACGCAACCTCTGCGAAGAATATTTCGCAAATATACGCCAAGGTTGCAGTTTCCGCGAATTGACATGGTCTGCAAATCCATGCCGCTCCTGGCAATCCTGCGTGGGAGCGGCGCATTCCGTGTGCGGGCGCGTTGGGCTGAGAAACCAGCCATTTGACCAACAAAAATCCGCAAATAGGCACCAAGCTGGGCTTTCTGGTCTGGTGAGGGCAGGCATCGGACGCCCAGCTATTGGAGGAAGGTCACCATGGGGGGTGGTCGCCGCCGCGCGCCAGCAGCATTGCGACCGAATTCCGGACGGCCGTTGGGTCTGAAGCAGCAACTTTCGCGTTTCGGTTTGCCGCTTGGCCTCGTTTTCGTTGCAGCTTTCGCCGTGACATGGATGATGCTGGACCGCTGGTCCGCGCGCGATCTCGCGGCGGAGGGCCGCGCGATCTCCCAGCGCGCCTTCGAGTTGAACATGCGCGTTCTTGCGCCGGGATCGCCGCTTGCCTGCCTTGATGGCACGGCGGGCGAAACCATCCAGGATGCGTGTGAAAGGGCGCTTTTCGCGACGCCGGAATCGACGGCTGGCGCGGTAGCTTATGTGACGGCGCAACTCTCACTGCTGGCCGAGGCAAGGCAGCACGCACAGGCGAGTGGATCAAGCTATGCGAACGTGTTTGCCACGATGCGGCGCGCGATAGAGGCCGACAGGTTCGGGATTGCCGGGTACTTGTTTGCCGCGCGCCCTGGCTGCCAGACGGGAAGGTGCGAGCTTTTCGACCTCCTGAAAGACCCCGCCCGTGTGAGCGCCAATCTTGCCAAGGGTACCTTCGAGTCCTACGTCCGGGTGCACATGGCGGACTGGGCTGCCGCCGGCTCTCGGCCGGTAGCGAGCAGTTCTGTACCCGACACCAGCTCACCGGGCGTTCCCGCTGCAACGGTAGCGGTTAAGCCCGCAAGCAACGTTTTCTTTCCCTCATCTTCGTCAATCCCGCCCGTCAACATCATGACAGCCGAGCCGGTCTCGTCGCAGCAATCGCCTGAGGCGAGCGCTGTTGCCGACGCGACGACCCGCTCCCGGAAGCAACCGCAGACGCGTCAGCCGGCCAGTGCGGATGCGGGGCCAGCGCGGTCAGGCCCATTGCAGATCGCGCCGCTGGCGCAGTAACAGCTTTACAAAGCGGGTCTCCGTCGCGTTGACCCACAATTCACCGTCATGACCGGACTTGCCCGGCATCGGCACTTGAATGGCTCTGCATCTCATCAAGCTGTGTGTCGGCTGCGGCTCGGTCGGCGAGCTGGAGCAGTGGATCGTGAAACGCCTGAAGGAGCGCGCACGCCGTGGATTGTCGCGCGAGCACATGCACCGCACGCGCATGGCGCCAAAACGCGCCGATGAGCTGCGTGACGGCGGCTCCCTGTATTGGGTCATCCGTGGAGAAGTGACGTGTCGCCAGCGCTTGATCGACGTACGCCCTTTCGTCGATCGTGGCGGGATTAGCCGATGCCATCTGGTGCTTGAGCCAAAACTCGTTCTGGTCGAGCCGAGGCGCTGGCGGGCGTTTCAGGGTTGGCGGTATCTTGCTGCGAAGGATTGTCCGGGCGACCTCGACCGGGCAGCGCCGGGAGTGGCAAACATGCCGGAGGCGTTGCGCAGGGAGCTGCGCGAGCTCGGCCTCTTGTGAATGTCTTGCGGTTCGCGCAGGCCGGAGGCAAGTTGATCGCATCGCGACGTCGGGACTATCTGATAGGACGCAATGAGCGAAAGGATCCAAGGATGCCCCGGCCCCTGAACATCGCACTCGTCACGACGACGCTCATTGCATCGGCCATGAGTGGAGCGACCGCGCAGCAAGTGGTGAAGATCGGCATGAGCTTCGCCATGACGGGGGCAGGGTTCAACGCCGCGGGCAGGCAAGCCGCGGCGGGTGCGCGACTTTATGTCCAGCAGCACGGCAATTCCGTCGCCGGCAAGAAGATCGAGCTTATCCTTCGGGATGACGGCGGCGTTGCCGATAATGCCCGTCGCCTGGTCCAGGAAATGATCGTTAACGACAAGGTCAACATCATCGCGGCGGGAATCACTCCGACCGCGCTCGCCTACGGGCAACTGATAACGCAAGCGAAGATGGCCACGGTGGTGATGATCTCCGGCGCCTCGGTGACGACCACTGCCTCGCCGTATTACGTGCGAACCAGCTTCATTCTTTCGCAGTCGTCCTGGATCATGGGAGAGTGGGCGGCAAAGAACGGCAGCAAACGCGTCGTCACCTTGGTCAACGAATGGGCTCCCGGCACCGAAGCGGAGACCTCGTTCAAGCAGCGTTTCACCGAGCTGGGTGGGCAAATCGTCGAATCCATCCGCATCCCGCTCGCCAATCCGGACTTTGCGCCGTTCCTGCAGCGCGTGCGGGATTTAAACCCCGACACGGCTTTCATCTATTTCCCCGGCACGCAGGCGGGCATCTTCGCCAAACAGTTCGCCGAGCGCGGTCTTGCCAGTTCGGGGATCAAGATCGTCGGGCCAGGAGATCTCACCGATGATGACGAGCTCAACACGATGGGGGATCAGATGATTGGGCTCGTCACGGCGCACGACTACTCGGCCGCGCACGACTCGCCTTTGAACAAGAAATATGTGGAGGATTTCAAGAAGGCCAACAATTTTCGCCCGAACTTCGTCTCCGTCGGCGGTTATGACGGCATGCACCTCATCTATGAAGCGCTGAAAAAGACCGGCGGCAATACCGATGGCGATGCGCTGCTCGCGGCCATGAAGGGCATGAAGTGGGAAAGCCCGCGCGGAATGATGTCGATTGATCCTGAAACCCGCGACATTATCCAGGACATCTACGTTCGTCGTGTCGAGAAGGTCAACGGAGAGCTGTGGAACGTCGAGTTCGACAAATTCGCTGAGGTCAAGGATCCGTTGAAGCTGAGAAAGTAGGCGCCCCTAAACCGCTTTTCGGTCAAGTTGATGCACACTCTCCGTCATGGCCGGAACAAGTCCGACAAGCGCAGCCATGACATGCTCTAAACCGGCAGATTATCGATCAGCCGCGTTTTCCCCAGGCGGGCAGCAAGGAGAAGGCGGATCGCACCGGTTTGTGCTGTGCTGTCAAGCGGGCTCAAAGTCTTGGCACGTCGTGCCTCGAAATAGTCCAGCATGAAGCCGGCTCGTTCAATAACGCCGCGGCCCAGAGCCAACACGTGGGGAACCGGCTCGCCATTCGCAATTCTTCCAGCGCAGTCCTTGAGCACGCGATGCAGAGTGGCGGCTACGGCCCGCTCGCTCGGCATGAGGTAGGCGTTGCGAGAGGAAAGTGCCAGACCGTCTGTCTCCCTCACCGTAGGAACCGGCACGATCTCTGTGAGCAGATCAAGATCCTTTGCCATTTGGGTTACGACCTGGAGCTGCTGATAGTCCTTTTCGCCGAACATGGCGAAGTCCGGCGCGCATTGGATCAGCAATTTGGCCACGACGGTTGCAACGCCCGTAAAAAAATGCGGTCGAAATCTGTCTTCGAGACCGACGGTGGCAGCCGCTCCAGGCACGACGCGCGTTGCAAACCCTGGCTGATACATCAGCTCGGCGGCAGGCGCCCAAACCAGGTCGACAGCCGATCCGGCGAGCGTCGCAAGATCGGAATCGATGGTCCGCGGATAGCTCGCAAGGTCTTCTTCCGGTGCAAACTGCGCCGGGTTGACGAAGATCGACACGACCACGCGTGATGCCCGCAACCTCGCGGCGCGCACCAGTGCGATATGTCCTGCATGCAACGCGCCCATGGTCGGCACCAGCGCCAGTGGCTCGCCGGCCGTTTTCCATCGCATGATCTCGCGCCGCAACTCCGGCAGAGTGCGCGCGACGCGCAAGCCATTCGCCACCGGATCAACTCCTTCGGCGCATACGTCCCCCCGCGCAGAAGTTATCAAAGCCGCATGCGCGTGCACAATTACCGGATCGTGCTGGTGAAATCACGGTCCCGCAGGACGCACATCGGCGCGTATTTCGACGTGCTCAGCGCGCCGGTGCGACTGCCTCCCAGATCAGCATCCCGAAACGTCGCGGCCACGCTTGCGCGTTTGTGATCGAAGCCTCGAATTGCGCGGACGACATATCGAAACGGTCGAGTTCCTCGTGTTTCTCCGGTTCGGCGAGAAACGAGTAGACGAGCGCGTTGCGAGCGATCGACTTGAGTGTGCGATAGCCAAGGCGGTGCTCGCGCGCGGCCCGGAAATACTCGTTCGTGAGGTCGATGCGGGAGACACCAGGATCGTCGGTAGACAGCACCACCGGCACCCCGGCGGCCAAATAAGTTGCGAGCGGGTGGTCGTCGCCGCGCACTTCGAGAATGACATCGCTGCTGGTGAGGCTGATCTCGATCACGACTCGGCGCCGGCGCATTTCGGCCAGCAGGCCGTCTACGTCGTGCTCGAACGCGATGGCGGTGCCGTGACCGATGCGGCGCGCCCCGCCGATCTCGATGGCCTGCCGGATGTGGAAGGTGAGGTCGGCCGGCGGGACGAGGCCGATCCACAGTTCGCCCGCGTGCAGGGCGACCTGCACGTCCTTGGCGAGAAATTCGACGATCCGCATGTGCTGGGTATAGTCCCGGCGGGCAATCTGATTGTCCTCTGTCTGCACGAAGTTGAGGGCGACCACGCGGGGCTCCGCGCGGATGAGGGCGGCCGCGAACGCGGTTTGCACGAACACGTCCTCAATTGGGGTGTTGCGGCTGACCTGTACGATGAAGCGATAGTTCACTTTGCAGACCGGTTTGGCCGGATCAGCGTCGCAGTTGCGAAGCGTCTCAACCTTGCTGACAATGTCGGCGATCTCGGTACGCGCCTTTGCGACCAGCGCGTCGAGGCCGTTCCGCTTCAGCGTCTCCAGCATTCCGGCGAAATCGGTTTGGCCGCGGATTGTCGCAATGAGCGCCGCGCGCTCTTGCCGAGTTGAGAAGGACAGCATGAATTCGGCGTATTGCACAGACTGGGCGCCGTAGCGCGCCAGCATGTCGACCGTCAGTTCCGGAGTAACCCGCCCGGTGATCTCGCTGAACTTTGCGAAGGTCGAGAAGAACTGGTCATGACGGGAAGGAACGGCGGCCGACGGCAGGAAAAATCGCATCGACATCGCATCGACCATTGCGTCGAATTTTCTCTGATCCCGCATGATCTCGGCGACGGCGGGGCTGTCGCCCGTACATGGCCCGTCGACGAAGAACCAGTCGGAGAGTCGCACGCACAGGCCTTGCTGCGCGGCCCAGTCGATCAACCGTTCCGCATAGACCGCACCCGACAGATGGACGTGCAGGTCGCCACCCTTTGGCATCCGGTAGAGGAAAGCGCGCAACGCCGGATGGTCGTCGCGCAAGCCATCGAAGGTCTGCGCTGTGACTGCCGTATCGAGCGCACGGGCGACCACGACAAGGCGGACTGCGGCGATGATTGCCGCCAGCAGCATGACCGCAAGAATGATCCGGTTTCGCAAGGCCCCCCCGCTGCGCTCAACCGCCAAAAGCCTAGCCGCGCGCATGGCAGAACTCAAACTGAGCGTGGCAAGCACCTGCCGGGAAAACTGCCCCCGAGTTGACGGGACGTTTCGGTGCGCGACGAGGTGGCGTCCTTCGGACGCGGCCGATCATTCTGCTATTAATGATTAACCGAACTGACTCGCGGCCAAGCTTGCTTCGCATCGGAGGCCGCCTAGGAATGTCGTGACCAGGTGGCGTCATGTCGCAATATCGTAAGCCGGCCGCCGCGCATGTCGTGGTGCTTGGCAATGAGAAGGGAGGCTCGGGCAAATCAACCACCGCCATGCACTTGGCCGTTGGGCTGATGAATATCGGCCAGCGCGTGGCGACCATCGACCTCAACTCGCGGCAGCGAAGCCTTACGCGCTATCTGGACAACCGCCGAGGTTGGGCAAGACTTGCCAAAATCGAGCTTGTAACGCCAACCCACTTCTGCGTTGCCAGCGGATCCGGGCTTAGGCTCGACGAGAATGAGGCTCTCGAGTTCGCAGGTTTTGCCGAGGCGGTCAGCGCGGCGGAGAAGTCTCACGACTTCCTGGTCGTGGACACCCCCGGGACCGACAGCTACCTCACGCGTCTCGCGCATTGCATGGCCGACACGCTGATCACCCCGCTCAACGACAGCTTTGTCGACCTTGATGTCCTGGGCATGGTGGATACCACCACCTATGCGGTCGTCGGCGAGAGTCATTATGCCAGGCTGGTGCGGGAGGCGCGGCGGGAGCGGGCGACGGTCGATGGGGCGCGCATGGATTGGACGGTGGTGCGCAACCGGCTTTCCGTGCTCGGTTCTCACAACAAGCGGCTGGTCGGCGCGGGGCTGCGCGAGCTGGCTGCGCGCATTGGATTCCGTTGCGTTGACGGGCTTGCCGAGCGGGTGATCTATCGGGAATTCTTTCCGCGCGGACTGACGGCGCTCGACACTCTCAATGAAGTCACGCTCGGGGTAAGACCAAGTCTATCGCACGTGACTGCGCGATCTGAGGTGATGAGCCTGATCCAATCGCTGAAGTTGCCCATGGATGCGCGCGGCCGTCGTCGCGCGGCAGCCCGGGCGGAGTGGTTCGCAGCCCTCGAGAAACCGCTCGAGCTCCATGATCTGCTGGATGGCCAGCCATCAGGCGCGGGAGGCCAGTAGTTCGGGTTAATCCCCCGACGGACCTATTGTGGCAGGCGTGCGGAACGCCGGCCCTTCTTGTCCTCGCGCCTTGTTTTCGCGGGTCGTTCACACGGGGCATTGCGCACGCCCTGGAACATGGCCACCTTAGAGTACCAGAAATGTTTTCGAAGTGCCGCTTCATGTCGGATGATCCCCACACGAAGACGCCGGCGACGACCGGAAGCGCCCGAGCGCCGGTGCAGCAATCCACGCACTCCGAGATCGACGCATTTCTCAAGAACGTGCAAAGCCTTTCTCCTGCCAACACGTCAGGCCGGCGTGGTCGCCTGATCTTTGCGCTTGATGCGACCATGAGCCGGCAGCCGCTGTGGGACACCGCATGCCAGCTGCAGGCAGATATGTTTCGCGAGGCGGCCGCGATCGGCGGCCTCGATGTCCAGCTGGTCTACTACCGCGGCCTGGGGGAATGCCGCGCATCGCAATGGGTGTCCCGGCCTGACCGGCTCGCCTCGCTGATGGAGCAGATAGATTGCCGCGGGGGGCATACCCAAATCGGTAAAATCATCGCGCACGCCAAGCGAGAGACGCAGAAGACAAAGGTCCAGGCGTTAGTTTTCGTCGGAGACGCGATGGAGGAGAACCTCGACGATCTTTGCCATACGGCGGCCGCGCTCGGTCTTCTCGGCGTGCCGGCCTTTCTGTTCCAGGAAGGCGATGATCCGATTGCGCAGCAGGCTTTTCGCGAGATCGCGCGGCTGACGCGCGGCGCCTATTGTCGCTTCGATCCGGGAGCGGCGCACCAACTCGCCGAGCTGCTGCGTGCCGTTGCCGCATACGCAGCGGGTGGCCTGCGCGCCCTTGCCGAGCTCTCTGACCGCCGTGAGAGCGGCGCGATGAAGCTGCTCGCACAGATGAGATGCTGATGGCCCCCCTGGTGTTCGGGGTAGTGGTGCTGGCGCTGGCGCTCTGGGCGCTTAACGGCTTCACCAAAATAAACCCGCATATCGCGGCGGCCGCGCTCAAGGCGGGCGGGGGGCTTGGCGCGCTTGCGCTGGCGGGGGTGCTGGGCGTGCGCGGCCGGCTCGATGTGGCGATTCCCCTCGGTCTTACCGGCCTCGGCCTTCTTGGTTGGCTGCCCTGGAGTCTCCCCGGCATGGCGGCGCGAACCCGCAAAAGCGCCGGCCAGGTTTCCCGTGTGCGCTCGGCCTTTGTCGAGATGGAGCTGGATCACGACAGCGGGGCCATGAACGGACGCATTCTGGCAGGACGCCATGAAGGCATGACGCTCGATGCGCTCGATCGCGCCACCTTGACAGGCTTTCTCACCGAGGTCGACGAGGAGAGTCGGTCGCTACTTATGGCTTATCTCGACCGCCGGGAGCCCAGCTGGCGTGAGCACGCAAAGGCTGATGCGGCAGCGGGGACGGATCGCCCGTCCTGGAGCGGCGGCAAAATGACGAAAGAGGAGGCCTATCAGATCCTTGGCGTGCAACCGGGGGCGAGCGCCGAGGAAATCGGACGTGCCCACCGATCGCTGATGAAGAAACTGCATCCCGACCAGGGGGGGTCGACGTATCTTGCGGCCCGCATCAACGAAGCCAAGGACACCCTTTTGCGCCGCCATTTGTAGGACTCCTTTACTCGACGCATTACTCTCGGCTCCTTTCTGCTCGCTTCCCTGTTAACCGGCGTCAGTTCTTGATGGTGACGCATTCTACGTCGTTGCGCTTGAGATACTTGCAGGCGGCTTCCGCCTTGTCCTTGTCGAGACCGGCAAAGCGCGCGCGATAAAAGGTCGTGCCGCCTTTGTCAAAGGTTTCTGTGACGGCATCGGCGCCGGTGAGCATTTTAGAGGCTTTGCTCTGTACGGCCGCGAGGCGTTGCTTTGCTTCCTGCTCGACGTGATAAGCGCCAACCTGGATCACCCAGCTGCCGCGCAACGGCGGCCGAGACGTGGGTGGAGGGGGCAGCAATTGGGCAACGGCCGATTGTGCCTCCGGCGCCTTTGCGGAAGGCGTTGCAACGGGCTCCGCGGCGGCAGTGCGCACCGCCGACGGCCATGCGGACCGCTCAGCGGCGACCGCAGGCTCCTCCGCTTTTGCTGCCGCGGGCGCCGAGGCACCTCCCGCACCCTCAAGCGTTTCGTTCGCCGGGGGAGAGGAAACCTGAAGCGCTGCCACGGGGGCAATCTGCGTCCCGGAACGCACCGTCAGGGTCTTGACCGGCACCGGCCGTATCGGATCGGTCGAGCCAATGACGATGCCGGTCCGGGAAGCCGCAGTTGCCGCGGGGGTATCGGCAAACGCCGGAGTGGGCTCAAGCCGCGCCGGTACGCTCGAGGCACTGGCGACCGTGAATCGTGGCTCGGCTTTGGTGTCGGCTTTGGCCTCACCTTTGCGCCCGGCGTTCGCAACGCGCTTCGGCTCGGCCTTGCTCTCCAATTGGGCCACCGACTTTTCCTCCTTGGGCTCGATGGGGCGGCCGGCCTCCGCGATCATTGGGGCGGTGCGCTTTGTCGAGGCTTGCGCAATCTTCTCGCTGATCAACTCACGCATGCGCGCGTCGCGACTTCCTGCGCTGCTGCCCCCCAGGACGACCCCGATGACATAGCGATTGCCGCGGTGGACGGAAGTGACCAGGTTGAATCCGGACGCGCTGATGTATCCGGTCTTGATGCCGTCCACGCCTTCGACGCGGCCGAGCAGATGATTGTGATTTCCGATGGATTGCCCACGGAACGTGAACGACCGGATCGCAAAATATTTGTAGTAGCGGGGGAAGCGCTCCTGGATTGCGCGACCCAGCATCGCTTGATCGCGTGCGGTGGTCACCTGCTCGGAATCGGGCAGGCCGGAGGCGTTCCTGTAGAGCGTTCGCGTCATTCCGAGGGCCTGCGCCTTGCGTGTCATAAGCTGCGCGAAGTTGTCTTCTTCACCCGCAATCGCTTCGGCGACCACAACCGCGGCGTCGTTTGCGGACCTGGTGATGATCCCTTTGATCGCGTCCTCGACTGCGATAGTGCTGCCTGATTTCAAGCCAAGCTTGGTGGGCATCTGCTCCGCGGCTTCCTTCGAGACTTTCAGCTGACTATCGAGCTTGAGCTTGCCGGTTTCGAGTTGCTCGAACAGAAGGTAAAGCGTCATGATCTTGGTCAGCGACGCGGGGTGCCGGCGCGCGTCCGGGTTCGTCTCGTGCAGCACATTGCCGGAGTTGGCATCGATTACGATATCCGAATAAGGAGCGGCCCATGCGTGGCTGCTCGCGAGGGTGAAGACAGCAGCAGCAAAGCCGCACACGCCCAAACGAAGCCCATGAGGGGCTCCGGTTCCGATCCGTAACATGACGTTCCCCCGTCCTCGTTAGCCCCCGGCGCGTAGAGCGCCGACGCCCCGTCAATGCGAGGTGAAACAATTGGATGAGGCAATAAGGGCGGTTTTCTGGAGTTTTGCCGGCCTTTTCGCGCTATTCCCCAGCCTCGCGCGGTCCTTTCCTGCAGTTGTTCGCGGACTTGGGCCCTCACTGTGTCGCTTATCCACAAGTCTATGCCGAGCCAATTGCGAAAGGGTAAATCAGGGCTTTTACTGCACCGCAAAATGCGGCCCTTGACATTATTGTGCACTGCAATATATCTGATTGTGACCGGCGTTCAGAGCCGGTGACCCCCTCTCAAAACGGCAACAGCCGGGAAAGGTTATCGAAGGTAGGGACATGGTGAAGAATATCGAGGAAGTGCAGCAACTTGGGAAGGACAACATGGACGCCACGATGAAGTCGTTTGGCGCCTGGTCCAAAAGCATGCAGACAATTGCAATCGAGGTCGCCGACTATTCCAAGCGGGCTTTCGAGCAAGGGACTGCCGCAGCGGAGAAGCTCCTCGGGGCCAAGTCGTTGGACAAGGCGTTTGAGGTGCAGAGCGATTACGCGAAGAATTCCTATGAGGGTTTCGTGACACAGGCGACCAAGTTCGGTGAGCTTTATGCCGACCTTGCCAAGGAAGCCTACAAGCCTTTCGAGAGCCAATTCGGAAAGATCGCCTCGGTGAAGTGAGTATCCAATGAAAAAGCCCGGCTTTGCAGCCGGGCTTTGTGCATTCCGGCAGAATCCACAATCCGTGTGGAGACACGAGCGACTTCCCGAAGCGGATGGCTCACTTCCGCAGAAGATAGCGTCCACGGCTTGGAATCAGGCCGGCCGAGGTTAAGAGGTTGCCTGGGTCTGTTGCGTATTGCCGCAGCAGAGTTGAAGTCGGGTCTGCCTCGGTATTGATCTGAACCGTGTGGATCAGAAGTTCGCCGCCTTTATATGTTGCAAGGCACCTGTTGGCGGGCGACCTGAGGAGATTGCGCGGGTCCCGCTGCCGGAGCAACGGTGTTGCGTGTGACCGTCGGTCGGCAAGATGACGATATTTTGATATATTGATAGTTGGGATCCGTCGCGGAACGATCAGCAGGACATTCGTCAACGATTTAAAATCCGCGCTGCAATCCAAGTAGCTCACCACATGTTGCAGCTGGTCGGCGCTCAAGCTTCAGGCGCTGCGTGGCTGTTGGACCGACCCGGCACGGCTGTAATCAAGGCTGCCCCGATGGCAGCAACCAATTGGATGATGCCGATTGCGGGCAAGGGTGCGACGGCCCCTCCTCGACCCCGAATAAATGCGCAAACAGCACGCCGATGCCTCTGGTTGGTGTTCAAACCGATCCTCGGGCGTCGCGAATTGAAATTGCGCGAGAGAAATCTGCGAAATTTCGCTGAATTCGCCGCGAATTGTCCGCAATCGAGTCGCGATCGTTGTGGCCGGGAGGTGGTCTGGCGAGTTGGGAGAGCAAGGATTAATTTATGGTGCGGGCGAATCGGCCACCGTTGAGCTGGAGGCAGGCTCGCTTGCTTACCCGCGATTTTCCTGTAATCCGCGACTTGAGGCCCGGGCTATCGCAGCTGCCAATGACTCGAAAATCGAAGCCTATGAAAGTCAGCGACCGGGAAGGGCCAGCACCCCCGCGTTTGGCCGATGATGAACCCCCCAAACGTCGTAGCCCCGGCGCGCCCGGCACGGCGGTCATCACCAAAACCAAACCGCAGACCAAGCGCCCAAGCCTTTACCGGGTGCTGCTCTTAAACGACGATTATACGCCGATGGAATTCGTCGTGCATGTGCTGGAGCGCTTCTTCAACAAGGATCACGAGAGCGCTCAGCGGATCATGATGCACGTGCATCAGCATGGTATCGGCGAATGCGGCGTATATACCTATGAGGTGGCCGAGACCAAGGTGACGCAGGTCATGGACTTTTCCCGCAAACACCAGCATCCTCTGCAGTGCGTTATGGAGAAGAAGTGATGCAATGGACGGAAGAAACGACATGATGCTGTGGGAACACCGCAACCGGTCGAAGCGTTAGGACGAGAGCCGACATGCCGACGTTTTCGCGCAATCTCGAACAATCCCTGCACCGGGCTCTGGCTCTGGCCAACGAGCGGCATCACGAGTATGCGACGCTCGAACATCTGTTGCTTGCGTTGCTGGATGATCAAGACGCGGCGGCCGTCATGCGGGCGTGCAACGTGGATATCGACAAGCTGCGACGCAGCCTTACGAGCTACCTCGAGAGCGAGCTCGAGAACCTGGTGAGCGAAGGCAACGAGGATTCCAAGCCGACCGCAGGCTTTCAACGCGTGATTCAGCGCGCAGTGATCCATGTGCAGTCCTCAGGACGCGAGGAAGTCACCGGCGCAAATGTCCTAGTGGCTATTTTTGCCGAGCGCGAGAGCCATGCCGCCTATTTCCTGCAGGAGCAGGATATGACGCGGTATGATGCCGTGAACTACATCAGCCACGGCATTGCCAAGCGTCCGGGTATGTCCGAGGCGCGTCCAGTGCGCGGCTCGGAGGAGGAGGCCGACAGCAAGTCCGGCGATGATGCGAAAAAGAAGGGCGATGCGCTCGAGGCTTATTGCGTCAATCTCAACAAGAAGGCGCGGGAAGGCAAGATTGACCCCCTGATCGGCCGCGAAGCCGAGATCAATCGTACCATCCAGGTGCTTTGTCGCCGGCAGAAGAACAATCCGCTTTTCGTCGGCGACGCAGGCGTCGGAAAAACCGCGATCGCCGAGGGGCTCGCCCGGCGAATCGTGCACGGGGAGGTCCCGGACGTTCTTAAGAAATCGACGGTATTCTCGCTCGACATGGGCACCCTGCTCGCCGGGACCCGCTACCGGGGCGACTTCGAGGAACGTCTCAAGCAGGTGATCAAGGAGCTCGAGGCCTATCCCGGCGCTATCATGTTCATCGATGAAATCCACACCGTCATCGGTGCGGGCGCGACCTCCGGCGGAGCGATGGATGCTTCAAACCTGCTCAAGCCGGCACTGGCGTCCGGCACGCTGCGCTGCATTGGATCGACGACGTATAAGGAATATCGGCAGTACTTCGAGAAGGATCGCGCGCTAGTTCGCCGGTTCCAAAAGATTGACGTCAACGAGCCGACCGTGCCGGACGCAATCGAAATCCTCAAAGGCCTGAAGCCCTATTTCGAAGATTACCACAAGCTCAAATACACCACTGAGGCGATCAAGGCCGCCGTCGAACTGTCGGCCCGGTACATTCACGACCGCAAGCTGCCGGACAAGGCCATCGACGTGATCGACGAATCCGGTGCGGCGCAGATGCTGCTGCCCGAGAGTCGCCGAAAGAAAACCATCGGCCTGAAAGAGATCGAGACAACCATCGCCACAATGGCCCGCATACCTCCAAAGACGGTGTCCAAGGACGACGCGGCGGTTCTCCAGCATCTCGACCAGACGCTCAGGCAGGTCGTCTATGGTCAGGACAAGGCGATCACTGCCCTCTCGGCGTCGATCAAGCTTGCGCGAGCCGGACTGCGCGAGCCGGAAAAGCCGATCGGCTGCTATTTGTTTTCGGGGCCGACCGGAGTGGGCAAAACGGAGGTGGCAAAGCAACTTGCCACGGCTCTCGGCGTCGAGATGATCCGCTTTGATATGTCCGAGTACATGGAACGCCATACCGTGTCCCGATTGATCGGCGCTCCTCCCGGCTATGTCGGGTTCGATCAGGGAGGTCTGCTGACAGACGGGGTCGATCAACACCCTCACTGCGTCCTTCTGCTCGACGAGGTCGAAAAAGCGCATCCGGACTTGTTCAATGTCCTACTGCAGATCATGGATCACGGAAAGCTTACGGACCACAACGGCAAGCAGGTCGACTTCCGCAACGTTATCCTGATCATGACGACCAACGCGGGCGCGGCTGATCTTGCCCGGCAGGCGTATGGGTTTACTCGGATCAAGCGCGAGGGGGACGATGTCGAGGCGATAAACCGCCTGTTTGCGCCAGAATTCCGCAATCGTCTGGATGCAATCATCACGTTCGCGCATTTGACGCCGGAAATCATCGCGAAGGTCGTGGAAAAATTCGTCCTTCAACTCGAAGCGCAGCTCGGCGACCGCGATGTCACTATCGAGCTGTCGGAGGATGCCAGCAAGTGGCTTATCGAGCACGGCTACGACGAGCAGATGGGCGCGCGGCCAATGGCACGGCTTATTCAGGAGAACATCAAGAAGCCGCTCGCCGACGAAGTGTTGTTCGGCACGCTCAAGGCTGGCGGCCACGTGCGTGTGATTGCGAAGAAAGATGAGACAGGCGCGGAGAAGCTCGCCTTCGAGTACCTCGATGGCCCGGTGACGCCGAAGCCGGAAAAGATCCCCGAGCACGGGCGTAAACCCAAACGCCGCAGCCCACGCCGCAAGACGCCCGGGCCGCGCGGCGATGATGGGCCGTCACGCGGATCAGTGCCGAAGGTGCCGCTCGTCAAGGTGTAATCAAACGCCCTGGAGCCGGTGCGCGCGCGCGCCCATGTCCGCAGCGTGTGGCGTTGTTGTGTGGCCTAGGTTTCCCAGCCGCCAGAGCAGCCTGGCTCCGAAACCGAGCACGGGCAGGCAGGATAAGGGAAGGCCTGCGATGCCCAGGGGCACCGTCATGAAAGGCGTCGCCCAGACGGCCAGCATCAGCCCATAGTCCAAAGCCGTGTTGTCCTCGCGCTCCATCAGCGTGAGGATGACCCAACCAAAAACCACCATGTCGTAGTTGAAAGCATAAGGCGTCACCAGAAAGGTGGCGGTCACCAGCATTGCGTTGGCCAGATCGACATCCCGGCGCGCCCAGAACGTCCATCCCACCGCGATAATCGATGCAAGAGACAGCACGGCCTGGATCCCTCCTGCGATCGACAGAGATTGGCCGGCCACCCTGGCATTCATGAACCCGGTCGGCATGTGAGTCATGAAGTTCTCGTAGTCGCGAAGGAATACCTTGCTCTGCACGGGCATGGCGTCGTGCAAGTAGGCCGTCCACACGTCCGGCCCAAACGCGAGACATGTCGCCGCGAGCAGAATGACGATCGTGATCGCAGCGGTGACGATGGTGCGCCAGCGCCGCGTGAGGACGAGCATCAAGGGCAGAAGCACACCGAGCTGCGGCTTGACGGTGAGAAGACCGAAGAGGACGCCTGCCAAGGTCGGCCTCCGGTCGAGCTGCGTAAGGCCGCCGACCAGCAACGCACTTGTCAGAAATCCATTCTGTCCGCACCAGATATTGACGGTTACGGCCGGAGCGAGCGCAAGGAGAAGCAAATGGTCTGCGCGCCGCTCGCCTTCGGTGACCACCGCAAGATAGAGGATCAAGCCGGCAATGACATAGAGCACGTAGGCGATGGAGTAGGGTAGGAGCGCGAACGGCCAAGTGAACAACAGCAGATGTGGAGGGTAGGACCAAATGTGCAGCGGGTAGCGTCCGCCGAACTTGTCGGCCAATAGTGCATTGTAAGCGTCTACTGAGAAATGCGACTGCGGATTGCGCGTCAGCGCGAGCTCCCCTCCGACCCAGGTGTTCACGAAGTCGCGCCCGACCAGGTACCCAACCGGATCGTAAGGCATCGGCGAGTAAATCAGGTAGCCGACCTCCAAACCGGCGACCATCACCCCAATGGCGAAGGCCAGCTTGAAAAAAATGTCTCTGCCGGAGGTGAGCGAAAGCGCGCTCTGATCTGTCATTTGGTCAGCATTTTCAACAAGACAAAGCGTTCGGGATTGCCGCAATAGACGCGTTGAACGCGATGAGTTTTCCTCGAAAATATCATCTCGCTCTGATTTTGATCCGTTCTCCGAAAACCGGTCCCCACTTTGGCAAGCGTGCGCCAGGGTGCCCGCAGAGCGTTGCAATCTGATTAACCGTAATCGCGCCGGCAGGATTTCCCGCCAGGGATAAAGCCCGATTTAACAAATGCCTGCCATGAAGCTGCCGGGAGGCGTGGTCCGCTGCCGGACTGCGCATGCCGGGCGCGACCCGGTTGGTTGGACCGGTGGATCATGTCGATCGGAAAACTTGCGGGCGAGAAGGAAGGCAATTTTTCTTCTTCCGCCGATTTCATTCGCTGCATTGACGTCAATCTGATTGTGCGCCGGTTGCCGCGACCGTTTCGCTTTCTGATCGTCGGCAGCACAGGACTGGCTGCTGATCTCGTCCTTTTCACGGTTCTCTTCTTATTGGGCATTCATCCGCTGACGGCCGGACTTGTCGCCCTCGGCGTGGCCACCATCGTGACTTGGCGCCTGAACCGGAAATTCACGTTTGACCGCAGCGGACGTGGCCAGCGCGAGGAGGCGATGCGCTATGCCGCAGTGACGCTGGTGGCGCAGAGCACCAGTTACGGCGTGTTCGCCCTGCTTGTTTTGACCGCATGCGTTGGCCTGCCGCAGGTCGCGATCATCATCGGCGCCGCCGCCGGGGCGGTTGTTTCGTACAACGGTCACCGCCTGTTCGCTTTCGCGCCGCTCGAGCGGCGCGGGAACGTGGCACTGCCATCGTCATAGCGGCAGGTCTCAGATGTCCGTCGATTTCGAGGTGTTCATCATAGGGGCCGGGCCCGCGGGTCTCACCTGCGCCTACTGCCTGACCGAGCAGATGCGTTCTGTGGCGGTGGTCGAGAAGGACCCGACCTATGTCGGCGGCATCAGCCGGACGGTGCGCTACAAGGATTTCCTGTTCGACATCGGCGGCCATCGGTTCTTTTCGAAATCGAAGGAAGTCGTCGATCTCTGGCGCGAAATCCTGCCCGATGACTTCATTGAAAGACCCCGGCTGTCCCGGATCTTCTACGAGGGCAAATTCTATTCGTACCCGCTCAATGCGTTTGAGGCTCTGGCTAATCTCGGTCTTTTCAGAAGCGCGGCCTGCATGCTCTCGTACGCCTACGCCAAGGCGTTCCCCATCAAGGATCCTCACTCCTTCCATGAATGGGTGCGCAACCAGTTCGGAGAGCGACTGTTCTCGATCTTCTTCAAAACCTACACCGAGAAGGTGTGGGGGCTTTCGTGCGACGAGATATCCGCAGATTGGGCCGCGCAGCGGATCAAAGGTCTCGATCTGGGCGTCGCCGTCGTTAACGCCTTCAAACGGGCATTCAAGCTCGCGCCGGCAGGGCAAGCTTCTGAAGCTCCCGTCGTCAAGTCGTTGATCGAGAGCTTTCAATATCCCCGCCAGGGACCGGGAATGATGTGGGAGGCAGCCGCAACCAGAATTCGCGAGCGCAGCGGCAGTGTGCTCATGGGGCGTGAACTACAGTCCTTGGCATACGACGCCAATCGCAAAATCTGGCAGCTGGAGGTGTCGACCACAGACGGGGCGACTGAGCGATACACCGCAAGACACGTCGTAAGCTCGGCGCCGATCCGCGAACTGATGGAAAAAATTGCACCGCGGCCCATCTCGTATCTGCATGCACGACAATTGCGCTATCGAGACTTTCTCACGGTCGCTCTGATGGTCGACAAGCCCGACCTTTTTCTCGACAACTGGATTTACGTCCACGATCCTGCCGTCAAGGTCGGCCGCGTGCAGAATTTTCGCTCGTGGTCGCCGGAGATGGCGCCACCCGGAATGGGTTGCCTGGGATTGGAATATTTCTGTTTCGAAGGCGACGAGTTATGGGATGCCCCCGATGCTGCGCTCATCGCGCTTGCCAAGACGGAAATCGCGCACATCGGCCTGGTAGACGCCGGGAATATCGTTGATGCCTGCGTTGTGCGGCAGTCGAAAGCCTATCCGGTCTATGATGACGAATATCGGGAGAATGTCGCGATGATTCGCCTCGACCTCAAGACCAGCTATCCCACGCTTCACCTGGTCGGACGAAACGGCATGCACAAATACAACAATCAGGATCATGCCATGATGACCGCCATGCTCACCGCGCGCAATATCTTGGCCGGCGAGCGCATCTACGACGTGTGGGACGTCAACGAGGATGCTGAATACCACGAGGCCGGCACATCCGGCATCAAGGAGGCGCTGAAGAGCGAGCGTCTCGTGCCGGCGAGGATCAAGCGCGCCGCTGGCGGCGGTTGATGCATGAGCGGCCGCTGGACGAAATGAAGCTGGGCCATGTTGAGGAATGCTTCGGCCGAGGTTGCACGCCCGCTGCTCAGCCGCAACGTCGAGCTGATCTGCTTTGCCCTGTGCGTGGCGCAGTGTGTTTATCTGATCGCTTCCTTGATGCAGGGCAGCTGGATTCTCGACCCTGCCGGGCAGCCGATTCCGGCTGACTTTGTCAATGTCTGGGCCAGCGGTCGACAGGTGCTCGGTGGACATCCGCTCGACGTATACGACGGCGTGGGTCACAAGGCGGCGGAAGTCGCAACTGTCGGACATCCATTCGTGGGAGAGTTTCCCTGGATTTATCCACCGACGTTTCTTTTCATTGCCGCCTTGGTTGCATTGCTTCCGTTCGTTGCGGCGTACTTGGCCTGGATGGCCGTTTCATTCCCCGCCTATGCGATAACGATTCGGGTCATTATCGGTGACCGGACGGGCTTTCTGTTGGCGTGCGCCTATCCCGGGATATTGTCGAATATAATCGTGGGGCAGAACGGCTTTGTCACCGCAGCGTTGCTCGGCGGATCATTGCTTCTGTTGAACGAGAGGCCGGTAGTTGCCGGATGTCTGATTGGGTTTTTATCCTTCAAGCCGCATCTCGGTATCCTGTTTCCCTTCGTGCTGATCGCGAGCGGGCAATGGCGCGCCATCGCTGCGGCCACGGCGGTAGTGCTTGCGCTCTTCGCCGCAACAGTTTTCGCCTTCGGCATGGAGAGCTGGTACGCGTTCTTTCAGTCGCTGCCGGTTGCCTCGCACGCCGCTCTGACCGATGGACGCGCGGATTGGGGCAAGCTGCAGAGCGTATTCGCCGTCACTCGCCTCGTGGGAGGGAGTGAGATGCTCGCCTGGACACTGCACATCGGCACGGCAGGCGCGGTGATGGTCCTGCTTTGTGCGCTGTGGCGCAGCAGCATTTCATTCGATCTCAAAGCCGCGGCGCTGGCGACAGGTTCGCTCCTCGTCACGCCTTACCTGTTTGTCTATGATCTCGTTGTGCTGGCGGTTCCCATGGCATTTCTTCTTCGTGCAAGCCGGAACGATCGGGTTTGCGGCGAGATGCTCGGGATCGGTTGCGCCGCCGTTTGTGTTCTCATCTTCCCGCTGGTGACCGTCCCCGTTGGATTGGCTGCGATCCTGCTCGTTGGCTCGCTGGTTATCAGACGCGCGCGACACGATCTCGCGAGGACCGCCGTGTCAGCGGCCTATGCTCTTGGGCGCACTGTCATGTAGGGTCGGCTAAGGCGATCAGCGTGCGAGCGCATGCGCGAGCTTTTTGGCTTGGTCCGCCAGTATCTCGGGAGCTTCCTTCACGCTGGCGGGGGGTTTCATTGCGACGCCCTGGCGACGGGGAATGACGTGCACATGGAGATGGAACACGACCTGTCCGCCTGCGCTTTCGTTGAACTGCTGAACCGTGACACCGTCTGCTCCAAACACCTCGACGCTTACCTGAGCGATTTTCTGCGCAACCTTCATCACATAAGCGAGGTCGTCCGCGGAAACGTCGAGAATATTGCGCGCGGGCGCCTTCGGCAGCACAAGGGTGTGTCCGGGAGCGCGCGGCATGATGTCGAGAAAGGCGAAAGTCTTGTTATCATCGTAGACCTTGTGGCAAGGCAACTCACCCCGCAGGATCTTAGCGAAGATGTTGTTCGGATCGTAGGTAGACATGAGGTTCTCCGGTCCGCGTGATGAGCGACTTAAATCGGAACGAGCATGGTTGACTGCTGGCGAAGCTTGCCTCAGCTCTTTCGAAACGGCGCCGCCTGTGCCAATTCCTCGCCCACGGCCGCCACATAGACACGTTCGCGCTCGAGGTAATGCTCGATGGCGCGCCGCAATCCAGGGTCCAGAAAATAGTGCGCCGAGTAGGTCGTCGTCGGCAAATATCCACGCGAGAGTTTGTGCTCGCCTTGCGCTCCGGCCTCCACACGAGCCAGCCCGTGCTCAATGGCATATTGGATCGCCTGATAGTAGCAGAGCTCGAAATGCAGAAAGGGATGGTGCTCAATGGCGCCCCAATGGCGTCCGAACAGCGTGTCGGAACCGATGAAATTAATTGCGCCGGCAATCCAGCGGTTGTTGCGTCTGGCCATGACCAGGAGGATACGGTCGCTCATCTTCTCGCCGACAAGCGAATAGAATGATCGAGTGAGATAGGGACGCCCCCATTTGCGCGATCCGGTCTCCATATAGAACTCAAAGAATGCGTCCCATACTGTCTCCGTGAGATCGGAGCCGCTCAGCCAGTGGACGCTGATGCCGGCTGCCAGCGCCTCGCAGCGTTCGCGTCTTATGGTTTTTCGCTTTCGCGAGGATAATGCCGCAAGAAAGGCATCAAAATTTTTGTAACCAGCATTCTCCCAATGAAACTGCTGATGCGTACGCTTGAGATAGCCGCGGGTCCCGAGCAGTTGCCATTCGTTCTCGGTTGGGAAGGTGACATGCACTGAAGACGTCCGGGAACGCCGGCAAACGTCGATCAGTGCATCCGCGAGTGCTGCACGCACGGAGGCGACGACAGGGCCTGACCGCACCAAAAACCTTCGGCCCGTTGCGGGGGTGAAGGGAATCGAAACTTGCAACTTTGGATAATAGCTCCCGCCGGCGCATTCGTAAGCCTCCGCCCAGCCGTGATCGAAGACATATTCACCGCGCGAATGGGACTTCACGTAGCAAGGCACCGCACCAACAGTTGTTCCCGCGGCGTTGGTGGCGAGAAGGTGCATGGGTTGCCAGCCGGTTCGCGCACGCACCGAGCCAGAGGCTTCCAGGGCTGACAGAAAATCGTGTGAAACAAACGGATCGTAGAAGGTGTGCAACCCATGCCCTTCTCCGTTCGGACCGCGTAATGCTTGATCCTTAGCCCCATTGGCCAGGTCTCCGATCGCAGGATTCGCGCATTCGTCCCAGGCGTCGCGGGCGACCTCGGCGATGTCGTGTGTCACTCGTACGAAGAGCTCGGTACCAGGCATCTTGGTGCGCGATATAGGCCTTATGGCCTAAATCCCTCGAAGATAATCTGATCCGCATAGCGCTCCGCTGTTTGTCGCGCGACCACGTCGCGGACCGTCCAGGCAAGGATTGGAACCCCAAAAATCCTGCGCGCAATAGTGGTCATCGTGGAGGGTAGATCATTCACGGAATAGGCCACGAATTGCGGCCGCATACGCAGCACCTGTTGCATATAGGTAAATTCGCGCCGCATCTTGTCAAATGCAGGCTCTGGCCTGGCAGGACAGCCGCCCTCGGCAACCAGTCCGCGGACCTGGGTCGGTGCGATCTCCCGCATGAACGCCATTTGCATGGGATCGAACGACATCACGGCAGCTGCTCCGCGATAACACGAGAGCACGTCTGCGGTTCTTTTCACCAGGCGCCGGTCGCCGTCGCATTGGCTTTTCAATTCAATGAAAAGCGCGCTGCGACCACTGGCAAAGTCGCACAATTCACCCAGCGTGATCATGCGGTCGGCGCAGGCTTTGAACGGAACGCGCTTGAGCTCCGTCGCTGTCAACGCATCCAAACGACCCGTGCCCTCCGTCAAGCGGCCCAACGCATCGTCGTGGTGCACCATCGCTTCGCTGTCCGCGGTGATCTGCAGGTCGCATTCGATGCCATAATTTTCTTCGATCGCCGCGGCAAAGGCTGAAGGCGTGTTCTCGATGAGGAAACGGCCGTCGTGCAGCCCACGGTGAGCTACCGGTCTTGCAATCAATGCTTCGAGCGCCGACACGCCCGAATCAGCTGGCTTCAAATATCCCATCGACTTCCACAGCCGAGTTGCCGGGCAACGACGCGACGCCCACGGTGGTGCGGGAATGGCGCCCTTTGTCGCCAAATACGGCGACCATGAGATCGGATGCTCCATTCATCACTTTTGGTCCTTCGAAAAAGCCCGGGTCGGAACTTATGAAGCCGGAAAGGCGCACCACGCGCGTTACCATGTCGAGGTCGCCGATTGCGGCCTTGAGTTGTGCGAGCACATTGATGGCGCATGCGCGGGCCGCTTTTTGCCCCTGTTCCACAGAAACTCCAGCGCCGAGCTTCCCTTTGGCGACGAGATTTCCCCCGGCGTCGAAGCACACCTGGCCGGAGATGAATATCAAGTCACCGGAGCGGACGAACGGGATATAGTTCGCCATGGGGATTGCCGGGGTCGGAAGCGATATTCCGAGCTCCGAGAGCTTTTGTTCAATCCTTCCAGTCATAGTATCCTTCCTCTCCAACCTACCGTCGCTGCGGAGCCGGTTTCGCCGATCCAATGCGGCTTCGTCATCCCTCATCCATTTCGGGCATGCAAGTCGGATTGCGAGTCGGATGCAAGCAGGTTGCGTGGCAGATAGCACAACCCTATGTTGGCGGCGCAACTTCGACGAGGAGCCAACAGCATGAAGATCCTCGGAAAAGCCGTGCAGGTCGGGACGACTCCTGTCCTGGCTCTTGTCTTGGGCGTGCTTTTCACGCATGGCCTCAGCACGCGACACCTCGCTGCGGCGGAGCCGGTCGTCGAGTTCGCTCCGCATCGTGCGATTTATGACTTGAAGCTTGCCCACTCGCGCGGCAACTCTTCCACCGTATCTGCGCGTGGGCGTATTCTTTACGATTTTTCCGGTAACTCCTGCGAAGGCTACGCACTGCAATTCCGGCAAGTTTCCGAGCTTGAGAATGGCGACGGCAAGACGACGCTCAGCGACCTGCGCTCGATCAGCTGGGAGGACGGAACGGCAAAGCGGTTTGTTTTCAAATCGCAGAACTACCTCAACGAAGTATTGCTCGACTCTGTCGATGGAGAGGCCGATCGGACGCCGGAAAAGGTCATGGTCAGGCTGGCCAAGCCGGAGGAAAAAAAATTCGATTTGATATCCACAATAGCCTTTCCGACCGACCACATGCGCCGCATCCTTCTCGCCGCCCGTGAGGAGAAGAGCATTTTAGAGCTGCCGCTCTATGACGGCTCCGACAAGGGCGACAAGGTTTTTAATACCCTCACCGTGATAGGCCGGGTGATCGCGGCGAAGGAACGTCCGCCATCCGATGCGGCTGCCGGCAATGAAGCGCTCGCCGGTCTCAGGCGGTGGCCGGTGACGGTAAGTTATTTTGACCGCGACGCAAAAACGGCAGATCAACCGCCGGTCTATGCGATCCAGTTCGAGCTTTATGAGAACGGGGTCTCGCGCGCGCTGATGCTGGACTACAATGATTTCGCCATCAGCGGCGAGCTCACTTCGATCGACATCAAGGAGAGCAAGCCCTGCCACTGACAGAGGACAGACGAGCGATGACTGACAACTTGTTTAGCCGTCCTCTGTCGTCCGTTCTTCGTCTTCCGTGCCAAAGGCAAGGCCCTTGATCACCGCGAGGTCGCCGAATCTCATCCGCAAACGGTCGACTGCCGCCTCGGCCTGTGCGGTTCGCCGGTCGAGGAAGTCGCGAAGATCGGCGCCGTCGGCGGCGCAAAGTCTCGATACCCCGACTCCAATGAGACGGTACTGCGTTCCATCGGTCTCACCAGCCAGCAGCTCACGCGCGGCACAGAAAATGCGGCTGCTGAGCTGAGTTGGGTGGCCAAGTGACCGGGCGCGCGTCCGAATGCGAAAATCTGCGCTCTTAAGCTTAAGCGTAATGCTTGAACCTGCAAGTGCCTTGTGCTTGAGGCGGGACGAGACCCTCTCGCAAAGTTGCCATAGACGCACTTCAAGCGGGCGGTAATCGCCGATGTCGACGTCGAAGGTTGTTTCCGCCGATATGCTCTTGGTCGCGCGATCCGGCCGAACGGAGCGATCGTCAAGCCCCAACGATAACCGCGCCAGACGCGCGCCTTCCGCGCCGTACCGGCGAGTCATCTCGCGCTCTCCAACGCGCTGAACGTCCCCGATTGTACGCAAGCCAGCGCGCGCGAATTGCTGTTGCGCGATCCTTCCGACACCAAAGATCAGCGTCAGCGGTTTGGGCGCCAGAAACGCGGCCGCCTCCCGGCGGCCTAGGACGGCAAACCCCCGGGGCTTGTCCATGTCGGAAGCGATTTTCGCCAGGAATTTATTGCAGGACAGTCCTATCGACACTGTAATGCCAAGTCGCTCCTCAACAGCGGCCGCAAACGATGCAAGCGTCTTGGCCGGGCTCTGTCCGTGCAGCCGTGCAGTTCCGGACAGGTCCATGAAAGCCTCGTCGATGGATACAGGCTCGACCAGGGGTGTAAGCGTCGTCATGAGAGCGCGGACGTCGCGGGCAACACCGGCGTATTTCTCCATGTCCGGCCGCACGATGCTGGCGTGCGGGCACAAGCGTCGCGCCTCGAACATAGGCATTGCGGATTTCACCCCGAAAGCGCGGGCGATGTAGCACGCGGTCAGCACCACGCCGCGCCTGCGCCCCCCGACAATGACGGGCTTATCCGCCAGAGAAGGGTCGTCGCGCTTCTCGATTGCGGCATAGAAGGCGTCGCAATCGACGTGCGCAATCGCGAGTTCATGCAGCTCGGTGTGCTGCAACACTCGAGGTGACCTGCACGCAGCGCAGCCTCGTGCCCCCTCAGGTACGTCATGGCGGCAATCGCGGCAGAATCCCAGCATTTTCCAAGGACCGCCTTGGCCGTGCTCACATCGCCCATATCATGGCAAATCGCGCTCCCAAGGGCCGGCAAGAACAGAGCGCGCACGCATGATCTCATCCGGCGCGATTCCTGCGTGTGCGGCAAACGTCAGGAGCAGCGGCTCGTCCTCGCCGACATGATCCAGCACACCGGCAAGGAAATTTGTTCCCTTTGCCGCCGCCCGGAGGTTTTCAACAGGAATTCCGCTTACATCCAGAAAGCGCCCGATGCGCCCCGCGTCGGCGGCAAGGAATTCGAACGCTGCGACCGCCACGTCCAGCGCCGCTGCCTGCAGTCGCCCGCCGTCGCGCGCGCCGATTCGCGATTTCTCAAGCCTCGTCATCCGTCGCCCTCAAGGCCATGCTCCCGCCTTGTTTGCGCATCCGATGGTCGCCCCCAAGGGCAAAGTCCTACCTCGACGCAGGGGCGGATTGTCGGATACGGATGTTACGCGTTTGATGGAAGGAGACAACCATGCGAAGAGGCCACATGTCCCTTGCTGGAATGAGCATCTTGTTCGCTTTGGGTCTGGCCGCCTGGGAGGTCTATTTCTTCTGGTACGCCGGAACGTTGCACAGCATCGCCGGCTCGCTGGGTTGGTTCACGCCGGAACGTCTGGGATTCAACATGGCATGGCTCGCGGCGATCTACCTGACCTATCAGCTCATCTCGATTCCTTTCAGCTTGCCGGTTACCGCGAATTGGTTCATCGGCGTCCTCGACGGGATGGCGTCCCTGGCCCCGCTTGCGGTCGTGCTCATTGTCGTCTTTGGAAAGCCTCATCTTCTCGACAGCTGGCCACGGTGGGAGACGGCAATTCTTCTCATCTTCGTGACCTTGGTGGACCTGTTCGGCGGATACACCTTCAATATCGCGTTAAGCCGCCGGACCATGGATGTTGGTCAGGTGTCGCCTGTCTAGGTTAACCGGTTCCAGCTCAGAAGCAGGTAGGCGCTGTCGCCGCGGAGATATCTCGATTGGGCTCTCGCATCCGCTCATTGCTGTGCGTGCGGATTGCATGAGTTTAATGCACTTTTCGGCATGTCCGTGCACAGCGATGTAACCCGCGTCAACCCATCATTTTGGCCCATTTGCCGTGCATCTCCGGGTGCATGATCAGTCGTTTGCGTTTGCGTTTCCGTAATACATGGGTTCTAGTTTTCACCAAACGCCGCGCACGCTCGGAGGCATGCAGCCGCCGCATCCAGTGGACGCAAGCCGGACCATAGGGCGATTGGAAGGGCGGGGATGTCAAAGACCGTAATGATCGTGGAGGACAATGAGCTCAATATGAAGCTCTTCCACGATTTGTTGGAGGCACATGGCTACCGCACGGTCGGTACCCGCAACGGCATTGAGGCGCTCGATCTCGCGCGCAGGCACCAGCCCGATTTGATACTGATGGACATCCAGCTACCCGAAGTTTCAGGGCTGGAAGTGACGAAATGGCTTAAGGAGGATCCCGAGCTCAAGTCGATTCCGGTTGTTGCGGTCACGGCTTTTGCAATGAAGGGAGACGAGGAGCGCATCCGGGAGGGCGGCTGTGAAGCGTATTTGTCCAAGCCGATCTCAGTCGGCAAGTTTATTGAGACGATTCGCAGTTTCCTCGGCTCGAACTGAGGAGAGGGATCGATGACCGCGCGCGTTCTTGTCGTCGACGATGTTCCAGCAAACCTGAAGCTGCTGGAGGCGCGCCTCTCCGCAGAGTATTTCGATGTGATAACGGCGACGGGCGGCAATGAGGCGCTCGCGATCTGCGAGCGGGCTAAATGCGATATCGTGCTGTTGGACGTCATGATGCCGGACCTGGATGGTTTTGAGGTGTGCCGCCGGCTCAAGACGGGAATCACGACGCATTACATCCCGGTCATTATGGTGACCGCCCTCGATCAGCCGTCCGACCGGGTGAGGGGACTCGAAGCCGGAGCGGACGATTTTTTGAGCAAGCCTGTCTGTGATGTCGCTCTGATCGCCCGCCTGAGGTCGCTTGGCCGCCTCAAGATCATGATGGATGAACTGCGCATGCGCGCCGTGACTTCACGCGATATCGGTATCAGAAACGCGAACCGCGATGCGGCTGAGGAAACCGGCCGAAATGGCCACATTCTCATCGTCGAAGACCGGCCGTTGGCTCACGAGCACGTCCGCGCCATGCTCGCCGTCGAGCATTCGCCGGATGTTGAGGCGGATCCGAATGCTGCCCTCTTTCACGCCGCGGAGGGGAATTACGACCTGTTGATCGTCTCCCTCGGACTGGAGAACTTTGATGGCTTGCGACTGTGCAGCCAAGTCCGT
Source organism: uncultured Alphaproteobacteria bacterium (assembly GCA_963841105.1). GTDB lineage: Bacteria > Pseudomonadota > Alphaproteobacteria > Rhizobiales > Xanthobacteraceae > VAZQ01. The sequence continues at coordinate 50,108 of CAWJCB010000009.1, read as the reverse complement.
TCTCTCGAACGCACCCGCAACATTCCCATTCTTGCTGTCTCGGAGGGTGACGACAACACACGTCTTGCGAGGGGACTGGAGGTCGGCGTGAGCGACTATCTCTTCCGTCCCATCGACCAGAATGAATTGCTCGCGCGGGTGCGAACGCAAATACGCAAGAAAAGGTATTTGGAGCGCTTGCGCGACAATGTGCAGATTTCGATCGAAATGGCCATCACGGACGCGCTGACGGGCCTCCACAACCGACGTTACATGGAAACCCACATTTCGAGCCTTACCGAGCAGGCTGCCTCACGCGGCAAGCCGCTCACGGTGCTTGTTCTGGACATCGATTATTTCAAGTCGATCAACGACGCATATGGCCATGACGCAGGGGACGAGGTGTTGCGCGAGTTCGCCTTGCGAATCCGCAAATCGATACGCGGCATCGATCTCGCGTGTCGCTATGGTGGCGAGGAATTCGTGGTGATCATGCCCGAGACCGGCCTTGGCGTCGCTACCATGGTGGCGGAGCGTTTGCGTCGGCGCATTGCAAGCGAGCCGTTTTCCATCCGGCAGGCAGACCGCACGATCGATGTTACGATCTCGGTCGGCATTGCCGCGCTCGGCGGCGCGGATGACGCTGCGAGCATCCTCAAACGCGCGGACCAGGCGCTCTATCGCGCAAAACGAGACGGCCGCAATCGCGTGGTTCCCGCCGCAGCCTAAGCCTAGCGCTCGCAGGTCAACCCTAATGCTTTAGGTTGACCCGATTCGACCCGTTTTCGCCAACCTGGATTGTTGATTTCCGGGGCGGTTGCGCTATTTTGACGGGCCTGCAATACCTCTTGGCCGACATTCGCACGGGTCAGGGAGGCTAAATATCGCCTAAGTAATTGATAACCCTGCGGAATGCTCAGGTCCGCCGCATCTCCTGGGTCCCGTGGGGTTCGGCCGGTCGGGGGGCGGTACGAGTGGCCTCCTCATGACACCGCTACCGACCGGCCACCTCTTCGACACGCCCTTGCGCTCTGACCGCCACGCCAGTAATGCCGGAGCGGAATAGTTAAGGCTGACGGAGACGGATCGATCAAGGCACCGGAATGGTTGTCTCGCCTTCGGCAACTACTTGATTTTGCCTTCCCGGAACTCGACGTGTTTCTTGGCGACCGGGTCGTATTTCTTCTTCACCAGCTTTTCGGTCATGGTCCGCGAGTTCTTGCGGGTCACGTAGTAGAAGCCCGTGTCCGCGCTTGAGATCAGCTTCACTTTGATGGTGGTGGCCTTAGCCATTGCGACATCCTCGTTGTATTGCGGGCGAAACTAACCCGTAAGCGGCTCATGTCAAGGAACGGCCGCGACGAGCTCAGAGCAACTCGCGCTTAAACCGGCCGTGCGGCATTCGATAGAAAGGGACCGGCAGGTCGTGAGTAAAGCCGTCTCTGATTCGGGCATCGAGCTCCTCGAGCATGACCCCGGTTACGGCCGGCATATCCAGGTGCTTCGCCTCCGTTAATGGAATCCAGACGAGCTCCACAAGCTCAGCGTCAGGGCCGGTCATGCCTGCCACGCTATGCGCGATTGCACTTGCATCCAGCGTGAAGAAACGGGCATCGAAGCGGCGCAACCGTCCGGGCGGAGTGATCGCGCGCCCGATGAAATGCAGGGCGGCGAGATCGGGTAGAATTTCTCCCTGGGCGTATGTGCGCCAGGGTCCCTCGGGAATGGTTGGCATCTTTGCTGAATGCAGCCCGATCACCAGACCCGTCTCTTCAAAGGTCTCTCGGATCGCGGCGAGCGCAAATGCCCGTGCCTTCGCCTGATTTGGCCGCACGAGGTGCTTGAGCAGGTTGGCCTCGGCGGCCGGATGTAGCGAGGTTGCGACCGGCATGCGCCTGTCGGCCGGGTCCACTCCTCCGCCCGGGAACACGAACTTTCCCGGCATGAATTTGTGTCGTTCGTGACGCTTGCCGAGCAGCACCTTCGGCGCGCGTGCGGCACGGTCCACCAGGATAAGTGTTGACGCATCCTTAGGCCGAACATAGGGAGCGCTCAGGTCGCGTTCGACCTCGTTCATTCGCTGGACGAAGCGATTCATTCGCTCAGTCGCGGAGTTACTGGATTCCATGACCTTCATTTGTTTCGACCGTGCTTGCGCAGCCCGCGGCGGCCAGCCGGAGCGTGCCCGGCGCCGGTGCCCTTGCGGCGGGCGCCATCGTGATCTCGACCGCCGCGCCTGCCGTCTGAGAGAAGCTCGAACCGCAATGCACCGGCCACGGGTGCGGCTTCGACCAAACGTACTGAGACCCGGTCTCCCAGGCGGTATGTTTCCCCACTGTGATCCCCGACAAGCGCATGCCGATCTTCGCGATAGCGAAAGTAATCCGTGCCGAGCATGCGCGCCGGCACGAAGCCGTCCGCGCCGGTATCATCCAACTTGACGAACAGCCCAGCGCGGGTCGCGCCCGAAATGTGCCCGTCGAAGGTTGCGCCGATGCGATCAGCGAGGAAATGGGCGAGCAGGCGATCGAATGTTTCCCGCTCGGCCTTCATGGCGCGCCGTTCGGCGGAGGAGACCTGCGCTCCGATTTCGGCGAGCGTTGGAGTGTCGACATCCTGCGGCAGCCCTCCCGCGCCCAGGTTGAGCGCACGAATGAGGCCGCGATGCACAGTGAGGTCGGCGTAACGGCGAATAGGGGAGGTGAAATGGGCGTAACGGCGCAGGTTGAGACCGAAGTGCCCATAGTTTTCCGCAACATACTCAGCCTGCGCCTGGGTGCGCAGCACCACTTCATTTACCAGCTTTTCTACGTCCCGGCCCTTCACCCGCGCGAGAATGCGGTTGAACTGGGCGGCTCGCAGGCTGCCGCTTTTCGGGAAGGAAATGTCCAGCGTTTGCAAAAATTCACGCAGCGCATTCACCCGCTCCGGATCGGGTTCATCGTGCACGCGATAGATGAGCGGTACGCGGGCGCGCTCCAAAGCCTCCGCGGCGGCCACATTGGCAAGAATCATGAACTCTTCGATCAGCCGATGTGCGTCGAGGCGCTCCGGCGTGACCACTCGGTCCACGGTATTGTGCGCAGTCAGCACGATTTTTCGTTCGGGAAGATCGAGATCGAGAGGAGCGCGGGCGTCCCGAGCATGCTTGAGACAACGATACGCGGCATAGAGCGGTTCAAGAACGGAGGCGAGCAGCGGTCCGGTCGTATCGTCAGGCCAGCCGTCAATTGCCGCCTGCGCTTGCAGGTAGCTCAGCTTTGCGGCCGAGCGCATCAGCACGCGATGGAAGCCATGGGAGCGTTTGCGTCCATCCGCGCCAACGACAATGCGGACCGCCAGTGCGGGTCGATCCTCTCCCGGCCGGAGTGAGCACAGATCGTTCGAGATGTGCTCAGGCAGCATCGGCACGACGCGGTCGGGAAAATACACCGAGTTGCCGCGCGAGAGTGCCTCGCGATCGAGCGCTGAACCGGCATGCACGTAATGCGCAACGTCGGCGATGGCCACACTGATCGCAAACCCGCCGGGGTTGTGGGGATCGCGATCGTAGGTCGCGTGCACCGCGTCGTCATGATCCTTGGCGTCCGCGGGATCGATGGTGATCAGCGGGAGATCGCGCCAGTCCTCGCGGCCTGCGAGCCCGACCGGCTGCGCAGCTTGTGCCTCGGCAAGCGCCGCCGCGGGAAATACGTGTGGAATCCCGTGGGCGTGGATGGCAATGAGACTGACTGCCCGTTCCGTCTCGATGGCGCCGAGCTTTTCGGTGATGCGGGCAGCGACCAGACCATAGCGACTCCGTCGCTGGCTCACCTCGGCGGCCACCAGGTCGCCGTCTTGCGCCTGCTCCTCAGCGCCAGGGGCAATCGCGAGCTCTTGGCCAAGCTGCTTCTTCTCGATTGGCTCAAGGCGGCCTCCGCCTCCCGGCTTGGCTCGAAAAATACCGAGCACGCGCTGCTTCGAGCGATTTATGAGCTTGATCACGCGCCCGCAGTGCCGGACTGTGTTTTCCTTCTCGGCATTGTCCTCGACATGCAGGAGAGCGCGGTCGCCAACCCCCGCTACCTCTCCGGGCCGCGCTCGACGTCCAAATTGCAAGCGGATTTGCGGCGGCCGTCCGTGCGCGGCCTCGTCCCATTCGGCAGGAACGGCGATCAGCTCCCCGTCCGCGTCGCGCGCGATGACGTCCGCAAGCACGACCTGCGGCAATGTTCCGGGACGATGCAGCTTCCGGCGACGGCGCTCAACCAGGCCTTCGTCAGCGAGCTCGCGCAAAGTGTTCTTAAGCATCGCGCGGTCGGCATTCTTCATGCCAAAGGCACGCGCAATCTCCCGGGTGCCAACCTTTCCTGCCGCGCTCCCAATGAAGGCGACGAGGTCATCCTTGGAGGGAAAACGAGGCTTGGCGCGCGGGGATTTCATTTCAGGCAAGGCCGGATCGGGTCTTAGTCAGATGAGGCGTCCGCCGCGCTTGCGCCAGCGCTCGTCATCCAATCGCAACGGTCTCGATCACCGCAGCTTGGCTTTATGTGGCGTCGCTTTCTTTTGTTCCCGTGCTTCCGCGCGCTTGGGCTTCGGGCGGCTTGCCGGCTTGGCTGTAACCTTGCGCCCGCTGCTTCGGCGCTTCGCGGGGGCTCTGCTGCTGCCCGCACGTGCGGCTCCGCCGCGTGAGGCTCTTGCTTCCAGAAGCCCTATCGCCTGATCGAGCGAGATCGTCTCGGGCGTCAAGTCGGAGGCGAGCGTTGCATTGATGCCGTCATGGCTCACGTAAGGGCCGTACCGTCCGCTCTTCACGACCACGGCGCCGCCTTTCTCCGGATGCTCACCGAGCGAGCGCGCAGCGGCGCCAGGACCCTTGCGCGGGCCGCGCGCGCGCTTCTCCTCGATCAGCGTTACCGCCCTGTTGAGCCCTATGCTGAGAACGTCCTCCCCTTTGCTGAGGTTGGCGTAGGTCTTGCCATGCTGAACGTAGGGTCCGAAGCGCCCGATGCCGGCAATGATCGGCTCTCCATCATCGGGGTGTCTGCCGACTTCCCGAGGAAGCGATAGCAGCCCCAAGGCGTGGCTGAGATCCATATCTTCCGCGGAGGTACCCTTCGGCAGGCCGGTGCGCTTGGGCTTCTCGCCGTCTACGACCTCGCCAAGCTGGACATACGGCCCGAAGCGGCCGGAGCGCAGGGTGACTTCGAGGCCACTCGCCGGATCCGTGCCCAGCTTTTTGGTGCCTCCTTCAATTTCTGCACCGTTTCCGGCCGCAAACTGGCGCGTATAACGGCACTCCGGATAGTTCGTGCAGCCGATGAAGCCGCCGAATTTTCCAAGCTTCAGCGATAACCGGCCGGTCTCGCAGGTCGGGCACTTGCGCGGATCGCTGCCGTCCTCTCGTGGCGGGAAAAGATGCGGCGCAAGCATCTCATCCAAAGCGTCGATCACCTGCGCGATGCGCAGCTCCTTGATGTCGCCGACTGCGGCCGTGAACTCGCGCCAGAAGTCGCGCAACAGGTCGCGCCAAGCCATCTCGTTATTCGAAATGCGATCAAGCTGCTCTTCCAAGCCGGCGGTGAAATCGTACTCCACGTAGCGAGCGAAGAAGCTTTCGAGAAAAGCCGTCAACACCCGGCCTTTGTCCTCGGGAACGAGGCGCTTCTTGTCGATGCGGACATAGCCGCGATCCCGCAGCACCTGCATGATAGGCGCATAAGTGGACGGCCGCCCGATACCCAGCTCCTCCATGCGCTTGACCAGAGATGCTTCCGAGTACCGCGGCGGCGGCTCCGTAAAGTGCTGGTCAGCGTCGATCTTGCGCTTCTTCAGCTTCTCGCCTGCGCTCATTTCCGGAAGGCGGCGTCCTTCCTCGTCATCGGGATCATCATCCCGGCCTTCCTGATAGAGTGTAAGGAAGCCGTCGAATTTGACCACGGTACCGGTCGCGCGCAGATCAATGACTCGAGTTCCGACATGGGCGGTGATGTCGGCCGTAGTGCGCTCCAGCTCCGCCAATTCCATCTGGCTTGCCATGGTGCGCAGCCAAATGAGATCGTACACCTTGGCTTGATCCCCATCGAGAAGCGCTTTCAACCTGTTCGGGCGTCGGGCAAGGTCAGTCGGTCTTATCGCCTCATGCGCCTCCTGGGCGTTTTTCGCCTTGGTCTGGTACTTGCGCGGAGAGGCAGGCAAGTAGCGGGCCCCGTAATCGGCGCTGATGACGCGGCGTGCACCCGCTATTGCCTCCTCTGCGATGTCCACACCGTCGGTTCGCATATAGGTGATCAGCCCAACCGTCTCGCCTTCGATGTCGATGCCTTCATAGAGCCGTTGCGCAATGCGCATCGTCAGCGCGGGTGCAAAGCCGAACTTGCGGCTCGCCTCCTGCTGCAATGTGGAGGTGGTGAATGGGGGCGGCGGGTTACGCTTGGCGGGCCGGGCTTCGATCGACGCCACGGTGAAGGCAGCGCTCTCCAGGGCGCGTTTGAAAGCTTCAGCCTCAGCCCCCGAACCGATATCGAGTCGCTGGATCTTCTCGCCGTCAGCGCCGACCAGGCGCGCCTCGAATGTTTCGTCCCTCGGAGTGGCAAGCGTCGCAACGAGAGACCAATATTCCCGGGGGACGAATTTTTCGATTTCCAGCTCGCGGTCGCAGACGAGGCGTAGCGCCACGGACTGCACCCGGCCTGCCGAGCGGGCGCCGGGGAGCTTGCGCCATAACACCGGCGAAAGGGTGAAGCCGACCAGGTAATCGAGCGCGCGCCTGGCAAGATAGGCATCAACCAACGCGCCATCGATGCTGCGGGGGTGCTTCATCGCGTCGAGCACCGCCTGCTTGGTGATGGCATTAAAGACCACCCGCTCGACCGCCTGTTTCTTGAGCGCGTTCTTCTGCTTGAGAAATTCGAGCACATGCCAGGAGATAGCTTCGCCTTCGCGATCAGGGTCGGTGGCAAGAATGAGCTTGCTTGCGCCCTTTACGGCCCTGGCGATATCGTCGAGCCGCTTGCGCGACTTGTCATCGACCTCCCAGACCATGTGGAAATTGTGCTCTGGATCGACCGAGCCGTCCTTGGCCGGGAGGTCGCGCACATGGCCGAAGGAAGCCAGAACCTCGTAACCGGCGCCAAGATATTTGTTGATGGTCTTGGCCTTGGCCGGCGATTCGACAACGACAATATTCATGAATTCCTAAGGGGTTACAGCAAAAGCAACAAGACCCATGCCGGCCAAATCGGGCCGCGGTTGTCGCGGCGATACATGGGAATGTCAACCCTCGCTGTCAAACGCCATACGGAGTGTAAATTAGCGCTTCTGCAATTGTTAGTAGAAAACGACGAAAAGTATACAACTTTTGGATGGCGAGAGATGGCAGGTAGACACACAGCATCGAGGGCGCCTTGTGGCGCCCTCGACGTCGAGCCTGACCTGCTGAACCGACCAAACTCTAGCGGGAGTAGACCCACACCCGCCGGAAGGGAGCGACCGGCGCATAAGCATAGGCGGTAGATACCACCGGAGTGAGCGCCGTTCGGTATCCAACGGCCGTATAGGGCACTGCCGCAAGCCTGGTTGTGGCGACCGTGTAGGGCACGCGCGCCGTGGCGTACCGAACAGCCGTGTACGGCACCTGCGCGACAGTGGTGCGCACCGCGGTGTATGGGACCTGGGCAAGGGTGGTGCGCACCGTCGTGTAGGGAACCTGCGCGACGGTCTGACGCACGGTGGTGTACGGGGTCATCACGACCCGGGATGCGACGGCGGTGTACGGCACCTGGGCGAGCCGATAACCGACGGCCGTGTACGGTAGTCCCGTGCGGCTATACCGAACGTATGTGTAAGGCACTGGTACGGTGCGGAAGGCAGTGACAGCGGTTGCCACCCGCGTCGGACGGAACGCCGTTACGGGCGTAGCCACGCGCACTGCGCGATAGGCAGTGACGGGTGTGGCGACCGGGACGGTGCGGAAGGCAGTTACCGCGGTTGCTACGGGCACGGGTCGATACGCGGTGACCGCCGTGGGCACCCGCGCGTAGGCAAACCGCGTCGCGAGCGCCGGCACGCGCGCCACCCGGTAGCCCACCGAGGTGTACGGCACCGGCGTAGCCGCGTAGCGCACGGTCGCATAGGGCACCGCATAACCATAGCGTGCGCGCCACCAAGCATTGGCGTCAGTCGGCATTGCGAGCGTGCCGAGCGCCACGAAGCCACAAAGAACTCCCAGCCAGGAACGTCTCATGGAGCGTGTCTCCTTCTGTTGTGAACTCGTCTGCGGCAGAGGTCCGCGGGCAAGGGTGGACAAGTCGCCGAGCGGGTCAACATTTTGCCGCATTGTTACTAGCTTTTACACGAGAAAAATATGGGCTTTTTGTCGGCTGCCTGTCAATTGCCTGAAAGCAACCTTAATGCTGCCTCATTTATGAACGGGTCCGATTTTCTCGGTGTCCTAGAGGAGGCAGACCAGGCCGCCGCTGTGCCGCCCGATGCGGCCTGCGAGGTCCAGCTCCAGCAGCACGGTTCGAACAACGGCGGGCGAACTTCCGGACAGTCGGATCAGATCATCGATGGCTACTGGCGTAGGGCCAAGCAGGTCAACAATACGGGTTCGCTCGCCGATTTCGGGCACCGGATGTGGCGCGCACGACGGCTCCGGCTCCTCTGCCGGGAGATCGATCGGCTGGCCAAGAATGGGTTGCAGAACGTCGATCACATCGGCAGCTTGAGTGACGAGCGTCGCGCCTTGTTTGAGCATTTCGTTGCTTCCTTCAGCGCGCGGATCCAGCGGGGAGCCGGGCACCGCAAAAACCTCGCGACCCTGCTCAAGCGCAAGCCGGGCAGTGATGAGAGACCCCGAACGTTTCGCCGCCTCCACAATCAAGACACCTGCCGCCAGACCGGAAATGAGCCGATTGCGGCGGGGGAAATCGCGTGCGCGCGGCTGCCAGCCGAGCGGCATCTCGGAAACCAGCGCGCCATGCGCAAGAATTGCTTCCGCGAGATCGACGTGCTCGGGTGGGTAAATGTGCTCGTGGCCTCCAGCGAGCACGGCGACCGTTCCAGATAGAAGGCTTGCGCGATGGGCGGCAGCGTCGATGCCGCGCGCCAGTCCGGAGGCGATTGCGAAACCGGCCTCGCCGAGCTCGCGCGCAAGCCGCTCGGCGAATCGTATACCGGCCGCGGAAGCATTGCGCGCTCCGACGATCGCAACCATCGGCATCGCCAAGGTGGCCAAGTTGCCCCGCACCGCGAGGAGTGGGGGTGGATCATCGATCATTGCCAGCCGACCGGGATAGGCCTCCTCACCGATGGCGAGGAGGCTCACGCCGTGCGACTTCATGGCCGCGAGCTCGCGTTCGGCATTTTCGCGGGAATAGACGCGAGCCGACCGCTCCGGCGCCGCCGCGCCGGGCAATATCCGGCAGAGCCTCGAGCGCCGCTCGCGCTCCGCCGCAGTGATCCAGAAGGGTGCGGAAGGTGCGCGGACCGACATGGTCACTGCGAATGAGGCGCAGCCAATCCAGCTTTGCCTCTTCAGAAACTTTCGTCGTCATGCTCCAGCTTAGCCGATCGCGTTCTCAGATGCGGCTTTCGGACACTGTTATGCTTCTCTTTGCACGAATGCCCGATCACACTGTCTTACCGATCCGGCCTTCGGTTCCTTCCAACAGCCGAGAGATATTTGCGCGATGCATGATCCAGGTCAGCAGCGTCAGCAGCGCGAACAGCGCCGCTTCGATCCTGTTCCCGAAAGCCCAAAGCAGAACGGGTGTAGCCGCACTCGCAACGAGTGCGGCGAGTGAGGAATAGCGCGTGAGTGCCGCGACGGCGAGCCAGATCAGGCAGAAGGCAAGAGCAACGGGCCACGCAAGTGCCAGAAGTAGCCCGATATAGGTGGCAACGCCTTTGCCGCCGCGAAATCCAAGCCACACGGGAAACAGATGACCGAGAAAAGCGCCGGCCGCGGCGCACAGTGCAAGCTCGCGTCCCCAGAAGTGCGCGACCACGAGCACTGCCACCGTGCCCTTGAGCGCGTCGCCAAGGAGTGTGGCGGCGGCAAGCCCTTTGCGGCCGGTGCGCAGGACGTTGGTCGCCCCGATATTGCCGGACCCAACCGAGCGGATGTCAGCGGTTCCGGCCAGCCGTGTCAGAATGAGGCCGAAGGGAATCGAGCCGCAGAGATAGCCAAGCACGAGCGCACCAACGCAGAAAAGAATACCGCCCGGTGATGGGAACATGTGATCGCCCCGCTTCACGCTCGCGCGCCGCGATCAAACGTATTCGTACACCGTGCGGCCGGCAACAATCGTGCGCACCACGCGCCCTTCGAGCTTGGCTTCATCGAACGGGGTGTTCTTGCATTTTGATTTGAGCTCGGCGGGGTCGAGCACCCAGGGCACGTCGAGATCGACCACGATCACGTCAGCCGGACTTCCGGGCCGCAGGTTTCCGCTGGCAAGATGCAGAAGCTCGGCCGGCTTGCTCGACATGGCGGCGATCAGCCGCATCAACGGCACCTCGCCGGAATGAACAAGGCGCAGGCCCGCGGAAAGCATGGTTTCGAGTCCGATTGCGCCGGGACTGGCCTCCGCGAACGGAAGGCGCTTGCCTTCGACATCCTGCGGATTGTGATCGGACATGACCACGTCGATGAGCCCTTTTGCCAGCGCGCTCACCAGCATTGAGCGATCCTCCTCTGCGCGCAACGGCGGGGAGAGCTTGAGAAAGGTGCGATAGGGCCCGATGTCGATCTCGTTTAACGTGAGATGGTTGATGGACGCCGACGCAGTGACGGTGAGGCCTTGCTCCTTCGCCCGCTGGAGCACGTCGAGCGCCTCTGCGCACGTCAATGACGCGGCGTGATACCTCGCCTTCGTCAAGGCGACCAGGCGCATGTCACGTTCGAGCATGATGGTCTCGGCCGCGGTCGGCACGCCGGTGAGACCGAGACGGGCGGCAAACTCGCCTTCATTCATCACCCCTTCGCCGACGATGTCGGGGTCTTCGGTGTGGTGGACGACGAGTGCGTCGAAATCCCGCGCGTAGGTGAGCGCGCGGCGCATGACTTGGGCATTGATGACGCTCTTTGCGCCATTCGTGAAAGCTATGGCGCCGGCAGCCTTCAAGAGGCCGATCTCCGCCATTTCCTCCCCGCGCAGACCTTTCGTCAGTGCCGCCATGGGCGCCACGTTGACGATCGAAGTGTCACGGGCGCGGCGCAGAATGAAGTCGACGAGCGCCGGGGCGTCAATCACCGGCGATGTGTCGGGCTGGCAGACAATCGTGGTGACGCCGCCCGCGGCCGCCGCCTGGCTGGCAGACGCTATGGTCTCGCGGTATTCGGCACCGGGCTCGCCTATGAAGGCGCGTATGTCGATCAGACCCGGCGCAATCAGCTTGCCCTTGCAGTCGATGATCTCGGTGTTCTCGGGAACACCGGCCGCGCCGATGCCGCGCTTTGCCTCGCGGATCACGCCATCTGCGATGAGGAGATCGCCGTCGATATCGAGATCGCGGCTTGGGTCGAGGATGCGGCCGTTGGCAAGCAGAATCGGGCGGCGCTCCATGCCTCACCCGTTCGGCAGGTGGCGCGAGAGCGCCTCGAGCACCGCCATGCGCACGGCAACCCCCATCTCCACCTGCTCGCGGATCAGCGACTGAGCGCCATCGGCAACCGCCGTGTCGATTTCGACGCCGCGGTTGATCGGGCCGGGATGCATCACCAGCGCGTCAGGCTTGGCATAGGCGAGCTTCTTCTGATCGAGGCCGAAATAATGGAAATATTCCTGCGTCGAGGGCACAAACGAGCCGTTCATGCGCTCGCGCTGGAGACGGAGCATCATGATGATATCGGCGTCTCGCAAGCCGTCGCGCATGTCGCGCGTCACCTCGACCCCGAAGCGCTCGATGGCAGGCGGCAGCAGCGTCGAGGGGGCAACCACGCGCACGCGGGCGCCGAGCGCATTGAGCAGAATGATATTGGAGCGCGCGACGCGAGAATGCAGAATGTCGCCGCAGATGGTGACGGTCAGGCGCTCGATCGCTCCTTTGTTGCGGCGAATGGTGAGCGCGTCGAGGAGCGCCTGCGTCGGATGCTCGTGGGCGCCGTCGCCGGCATTGACCACGGAGCAATCGACCTTGCGTGCCAGAAGCTCGACACCTCCGGAGGCGTGGTGGCGCACCACGATGATGTCCGGCCGCATGGCATTGAGGGTGATCGCGGTATCGATCAGCGTCTCGCCTTTCCTCATGGAAAACGACCCCACCGACATGTTCATCACGTCGGCGCCGAGCCGCTTGCCGGCGAGCTCGAACGAGGCCTGGGTGCGCGTCGATGCTTCAAAAAACAGATTGATCAGCGTGCGCCCGCGCAGTGACGCCTGCTTCTTCTCGATCTGGCGGTTGAGCTCGACGAATTGCTCGGCGAGATCGAGCAGATTGACAATGTCCTCGCGCGAAAGCCCCTCGATCCCCAACAAATGCCGCTGGCTGAGGACAAACGAGGGCCTTTGGATCATGTTCATTAAAGCGTCACCTATAGGGCCACTCCTTGCGCAGGACAAGAGTTGTACGAGAATGCTCCACAGCAAGACGCAGCTGCCAGCGGCGTCGAGCTGTTTGGCCTGATCGCATCGGATAAGAACATGCAGCGACGCTTGGACACCGAGGCGGTACTCAATCAGTCGCCGCCGTATGTCAACGTCGATCTCTACGGCAGCGATCACCCGCTGCAGAACGCGATTGCGGCGAACGGCGGTGGCGAGCACCGCGTCTTTCTGGAGCAGTTCGGCCGGCATTGGGGCACGGCAGAGTATTTTGATCTTGCCCGCGCTGCGAATGAGAACCCGCCGAAGCTGAGAGCCTTCGACGCGAAAGGCTTTCGGCTCGACATGATAGAGTTTCATCCGGCTTATCATCATTTCATGACGCAAAGCGTCGGCGCCGGGTTGCATGCCTCGACTTGGCGCGCCGATGGCACTGCGGCTGCTGCGCCGGCGCAAGTCGTTCGCGCCGCGCGCTTCTACATGGCTGCGCAGATCGAGACGGGGCATCTTTGTCCGATCACCATGACGCATGCGGCGGTCGCCGCGCTTGCGGTCGAACCGGCGCTGGCGCGCAACTTCCTGCCCAAAATTCTCGCGCGCGATTACGATCCGCGCTTCCTGCCGTGGTGGGAGAAGAAAGCCATCACTCTCGGCATGGGAATGACGGAGAAGCAGGGGGGGACCGACGTTCGCACCAACACGAGCCGTGCCGAACGGGAGGGGGAGGACTACGCCATCACGGGGCACAAGTGGTTCATGTCGGCGCCAATGTGCGATGCGTTCTTGGTGCTGGCGCAGGCACCGGGTGGGCTGACGTGTTTTCTGTTGCCCCGCTTTCGACCCGACGGCAGCGTCAACGCGTTGCGTTTCCAACGCCTGAAGGACAAGCTCGGCAATCGTTCCAATGCGTCCTCCGAGGTCGAGTTTGCCGGCGCCTTCGCCTGGCGCGTGGGCGAGGAGGGCAGGGGCGTGCGCACCATCATCAACATGGTGCAGCTCACGCGACTTGATTGCGCCATTGCCTCCGCGGGCATCATGCGCATGGCGCTGGCCCAGGCCATCCATCACGCCCGTTATCGGGTGGTGTTTCACAAGCATCTTGCGGAACACGCGCTGATGCGGGCTGTGCTCGCCGACATGGCATTGGAGATCGAAGCAGCGACCGCCCTGACGATGCGTCTTGCCCGCTCTTTCGATCTCGCCGCCGCCGGCGATGCGAACGAGGCTGCACGGGCGCGGATGCTCACACCAGCGGTGAAATACTGGGTCTGCAAGACCGCCCCGGCCTTCGTCTATGAGGCGATGGAGTGTCTGGGCGGCAACGGCTATGTCGAGGAAAGCGTGTTGCCGCGGCTGTACCGCGAGGCGCCGGTCAACGCCATCTGGGAAGGATCGGGCAACGTGATGTGTCTCGATGTGCTACGGGCTGTTGCGAACGAATCAGATGCGGCCTCTGGCGTGCTAGCGAAGCTCGCGGATGAAGCAGGCGGCCTGCCGGGCGGCGGCGATGCAGCTTCATTTGTTCGCAACGCCTTGACTCGTGCCGATGCGGAGTTGATGGCCCGCGCCGCGGTGGGGCGCCTGGCACAACTCGCGGCGGCGGCCGCCCTGCGGGAAAGCGCACCCGCGGTCGCGGCGCTATTCGCGCAGACGCGGCTCCATGTGCACCATCATGCGCTCCATGGCGGACTGCTGGGAACAAGCGAGATTACCGCCGACGAGGCCGCGTTCCTCATCGATCGCGCGCTGTCCGCTGACTGACGTCGACAGCAACCGTGGACGACGGGCGCCGACTACTTTTTACACACAGGACGAGGAATTGACGAGTAAGTCAATAAACGCCAGTATGTCCGGTGGGACAGCCGCAACGAGGATGGCATGGACCGGGTACGTTTTCCGATCGACGGCGTGACGTATCATTCCGCCGAAGAGACTGCCAGATTTCAGCGCAGCGGATCATGGATTTGGTCCACCTTCGGCGACGTGCTGCGCGAGGCGGGGCAGGTGTCACCCGACAGAGTGTACATCGCCGCCGAAGACGGCGCGCTGACATTTTCGCAGGTCAACGCTCTCTCGGAGTCGGTCGCCGCGTGTCTCGTCGACATCGGCCTCAAGCCCGGGGACCGGGCAATTTTCCAGCTTGGCAGCGTTAAGGAAATCGTCATCGCCCTGTTCGGCTGCTTCAAGGCGTCGATCATTCCAGTCTGCACGTTGCCGCAATACCGGGAGATCGAGATCGGACAGCTTACCGAGCTGTCCGGGGCAAGAGCCTATTTCGTGCAAGCTGATTTCAGTCCGTCCTTCGATCTCACGGCATTTGCGCGCTGTATAATGACCGAGCAACAGAAGCTCGCCGCCCTGATCGTCGCGCGCGGAGCGGCCGGTCCTGGCGAATACCAGCTCTCCGATTTGATGAACAGGTATTCGCCCGAGGAGGCGCGCGCGAAAACGCGAGCCGCGGATCCGCTGCCAGGCGATGTGGCCATGTTCCAGCTGTCGGGCGGCTCGACCGGCGTTCCCAAGATCATCCCGCGCATGCATGCCGAATATCTCGGCTCGTGCGCCTCGTGGAACGCGCGGCACCGTCTCGGGCCGGATGACGTGTCGCTGTGGGCGCTGCCGCTCGTTCATAATGCCGGCATGATCCTGATGCTGATCCCGTCGCTGCTCGAGCGGCGCAAGCTTGTCATCCAATCCAAATTCGATGTTTTGGAGTTCCTGCGCGCGATCGAGAAGCATCGCGTGACCTATACCGGCAGCATCGGCCCGATCGCGCCGCGCATCATCGAGTGCGAGGACATCGCCGGCTACGATCTGAGGTCGCTGCGCATGTTCTTCACGCTTCAACGCGCAGCAAGCGGTCGAACGGAAGACCGGCATCGAATCACAGCACATGTACGGCATCACCGAGGGAATGTTGATGACGAGCGAACCGGGTGACGGGCCGCCGGCGCGCCATGACACGCTCGGCTGGCCGGCCGGCATCGACGATCAGGTCTGCATTCTCAAGATCGGCAGCGAGGAGCGCGCCGCTCTCGGTGAAACCGGCGAATTTTGCTTCAAGGGCGCGCACACGCTGCGCGCTTATTTCAATGCGCCGGAGAATCTCTGCCCAAAGCTTCACCTCCGACGGTTTCTTTCGGACCGGAGATCTCATGCGCGCCGTCCGGATCGGAGACCGCGACCACTATTTTTTCGAAGGCCGGCTGAAGGATAATATCAACCGCGGCGGCGAGAAATTCGGCGCCGAGGAGGTGGAAAACCTCATCGTTCGCCATCCGGCGGTGAACGACGCGCGCGTGGTCGCCATGCCCGATCCCTTTCTGGGCGAAAAGGCCTGCGCATTCATCATCCCAAAGCCCGGCGAAAGATCGCCGACTGTCGGCGAGCTTGGCAGTTTTCTCGTCAAGCAAGGTTTGGCGAAGTTCAAGTTGCCAGAGCGCATGGAGGAGATTGCGGAGTTTCCAGTCACGCGCGTGGGAAAGGTCGATAAGCAAGCGCTGCGCCGCATGATCTCAGATAGATTGGCGCGTGAACAATCCGGCAAATCGCCTAAGGTGGCGTGATTCTCGCCCGCCATAGATCACAACGAGTCAGTGCGGTGAATTTGAGGTTCCTATCATTTGTTGCCGCAGACGCGTGTAGGAACTTCAAATTCAAAAACCGCACTGGCACCATAGAGTTGCTAGTGTCCCTTTGATTCCGAAGTTCGCATCAGAGGGATGCCGCAAGCACTTGCGAACTTCGGAATCGGGACACTAGGTATGCCAGTTGCAGCGCAAGCGCCCAGGGGAATGGGAAAGTCCAAGAAGGAAGTCCTGCAGCGGACGGTGCTGGAAGCTGCCGCGAAATTATTTGCGCAGCGCGGGTTCGGCGGAACCAACCTGCAGGACATTGCTGATTCGCTCGGCATCAGCCGCCCGGCGCTCTACTACTATTTCAAGAGCAAGGAGGACATCCTGGCCTCGCTGGTCGAGGAAGTGACCGTTTTTTCCGGTCATCAGGCTACCGAGCTTGCCGCAAAGGCCGACTTCAATCCGAGCGAGACGCTGCGTCAAATGGTGTTTAAGCACGCCAAATGGCTGCTCGAGCATCCGGTCGAATTTCGGGTCGTCGACCGCACCGAGAACGATCTGCCGGCCGCCGTTCGCCGCACGCATGAAAAGGCAAAGCGCGCCCTGCTTGACAACTTTTCCCGCACCATCGCGCGCGGCGTCGAGCTGGGCCATTTCCGGCCGGTCGATGCCACTGTCATGGCCTTGTCCATCATTGGCATGTGCAGCTGGACGGCTTGGTGGTTTATGCCGGAAGGCCGCGTCCCACTGGAGGAGGTCGCCAAATCCATCGCCGATTTCGCCGTGAACGGATTGCGGCAAACCAACAACGTCCTGCCGCGCGAGTTCGGCGCGGAAGAGGCGCTGCGGCGGGTGAAGGACGATCTCGCGCATCTGGAACGGTTGATCGGCCGCCAAGGCAAGCGGCGAGAGCGAAATTAACGCCAGACCTATCTCGACAGAAACGTAAAAAAATTGTCTAATATGTCCATGATGGCAAATGTCCAGCGTGGAGAGCGAGACGTGCCGCCCGCGACAGCGGCGGCGCAATACAGGGCATGCGGCGGTGACCGCCGGGTTCCTGAACACGGACTGGAGCCCGCGCGACGTTCCTGACGGAACGACAACGCGCAATGTCGTGCTGCGAACTGCCGACAACGCAGCGGTGACCGGCAGCCTCTATGTCCGCGGCAAGCCGGACACCGTGGTTTGCGTCATGCACCCGCGTGAATTCATGGCGTGCCACTACCTGATCCCGGATATCGTTGCATCCGGCTGCGCGGCGTGGTCGCAGGGATCGCGCTCGGTCGGCAACGATCTGCGCCTCGAGCACGAGCTTGCCTTGCTCGATGTGGCGGCAGGCATGCATTTCCTCAAACAGCAGGGCTTCAACAAGATCGTTTTGCTGGGCAATTCGGGTGGCGCCAGCCTTTATTCGTTTTACGTCCAGCAATCCTCGCTCGAAGGCGACCGGCGCCTGGCGCGCACCCCGGCGGGACGACCGACCAATCTCGCCGCACTGACCATGCCTGAGATCGACGGCTTCGTCTTCGTTGCGCCGCATCCCGGCCAGGGCTTGCTGCTCATGGGCTGCATCGATCCATCGGTGACGGACGAGCGCGATCCTCTGGCGGTGGAGTCATCGCTGGATGCAATCGATCTTCGCAACGGCTTCGCTGAGCCGCCGGCATCGTCGAAATATTCAGCCGAGTTTCTGCAACGTTATCGCGCCGGGCAGCGCGCGCGCGTCGCCAGGCTCGACGCGATTGCGAAGGATCTCATCGCCACCCGCCTGGACGCGCGCAAGAAAGCCAAAGCAGGCGCCGACGAGCATCTGCGCCGCGTCGGCGCTCACACCGCGATCATGACCGTGTGGCGCACCGACGCCGATCCCCGCTGCTTCGATCTGTCGATCGATCCGTCGGACCGTGCCTACGGGACCCTGTGGAGTAAGGACCCGCGCGCCTCGAATTACGGCGCCGTCGGATTTGCCCGCAACTGCACCCCGGAAGCCTGGTTGTCGACCTGGTCCGGCCTGAGCTCAAACGCGGCTTTGGCGAAGACGGCGCCGTCGATACAGCAGCCGACGCTGCTGGTAGAATACACCGGCGACGTCTCGACATTCCCGTCTGTCGCCAAGGAAATCTTCGGTGCGATCGGCAGCTCGCAGAAATCCCACGTTCGCGTGCGCGGCGATCACCACGGGCGCGCTCTGACAGACGGCGAGGAGCTTGGCCGCACTCTCGCCGGCCGCAAGATTGCGGAATGGTTGCGCCAGCACTTTTCGCAATGATGCAACCCGGAACTGGAGAAAGACGGCCGTGCTGTTCCATATCGTCGGTGCCGGCCCCTCGGGGCTTTATCTTGCCTACCTGCTCAAGCAGAGCGATCCAAAGCGTGCCGTGCGCGTGTTCGAGCAGAACCGGGCGAACGTCACGTTTGGCTTCGGCGTGGTGCTGTCGGGACGCGCGCTGCAGTTTCTGGCCGAAGGCAGCGCCGATGTGGTCGAGCGGCTCAAGGACAAGATGGAGCACTGGCCGAACCAGTACATTGTCCATCGCGGGCAGCGCGTGGTGGTCGACGGCAGCTCGTTCTCCGCCATCGGACGGGTCACGCTGCTGCGCGAGCTGCAGAAGCTGTGCGCCGAGGCCGGCGTCGAGCTGACTTTCGAACGCCGCGCGCCGGCCGCCGCCGATGTCGCGGACTGCGACGTTCTGGTCGGAGCGGACGGCGCAAATTCCGCGATTCGCGACAGCCACGCCGACGGCTTCGGAACGTGCGTGGCCGATTTTCGCAATTACTTTGCCTGGTATGGCGTCGAGCGGACCTTCGACGCCCAGACCTTAACGTTCTGTGCAACCGAGGGCGGCGCATTCGTCGGTCATCACTATCGTTACACGCCGGCCATGAGCACCTTCGTCGCGGAGGTGGATACCCAAAGCTGGGATTGCGCCGGCATGGCGGAAATGTCCGAGGACGAGCGCCGCGCGTTCACCGAGAAGGCTTTTGCCGAGACCCTCGGTGGCAAGCCGCTGATCACCAACCGCTCGATCTGGCGCCGCTGGCGGCTGGTCAATAACGACCATTGGCACTTCAAGAATATCGTTCTGATCGGCGATGCTTTGCGCACAGCGCACTTTTCCATCGGCTCGGGCACGCGGCTGGCGATGGAAGATGCAATCGCGCTTTGGCGCGCGTTTCAAGAGGAGGGTGACGATATCCCCGCCGCCTTCGCTCGCTATGTCGGTACGCGCAAGCCGATCCGGGACAAGCTCAATGCCGCGGTGGAGCTGAGTGCGCGCTGGTACGAGCAGATGGGGGCTAAGATGCATCTGCCGCCTTACGCGTTCGCTCGCGATTACCTGCTGCGCACCAATGTGATGACGGCGGAGCGGCTCGCCAGGGAGTCTCCCACCTTCATGGCGCAGTATCGCAAGGAAATGCTTCCCGCGTCCGCGTGAGCCCTAGGGAAATTCGTCACGTACGTCGATAGCTTGACATTTGTGTCAGTTAATTTTACTTTCTGCCAACGCAAGCGTGGAGGCTGCCATGCTCAAGCCGCTCGAGCTGCATCCCAAACTGCACGGCGTCGATCACACCGCGCGCCCGACCTGGAAGCTGCGGGAGACGGTGCGCTTCTATCGGGATATTCTCGGATTGCCGCTGGTGCATTGCATCAGCGCCAAGGGATGGGGGCGCGAGAAGGAGGACCATGCCGACTTCCTGCACTTCTTCTTCGACAGCGGTAACGAGAGCACGATCGCATTCTTCTACTACATCGGCACCCGGCAGCCGCCGGAGCTGGAGGTGCCGAAGGGCTACATGGCAATGGCCAACCACACCGCCTGGCGCGTGCAATCGGAGGATGAACTGCTGGGCTGGCAACGCCGACTCGAAGGCCATGGTGTAAATGTCAGTCAGTTCGTGCAGCACGAGATCATCGAGTTCGATCTATTTCCGCGATCCAAACTGGTACCCTCTGGAAATCACGCGCAGCTTACGGGACGTCGAGGAGCCCGATGCGGTGGACGCCGCCGCGACCATCGCAGCAGCCCTTGACCTGGAGGAGAGCGGCGGCTGGAAGAACATCGAGCAGCTTTGGCGCAACAAGGTGAAATTCGTCCGGGCCTCGCAGGACATGCATCTGGAAAAGGGGCCTGGATGAGTGGCTTCTACGTCCTCGACGTCCCGGAATTCGCCTCGCTCATCGACGCGGCGACAAAGTCAGGCCGTTGCACCGTGCATGCGAAGCGTGGCCATTATCAGTTCGTGGAATTCGACAGCGAGATCGAGATCCTGCGCCGCGACACGCGCATGAACGAGGCGGTGTGGTACGGCTGCCTGACCGGCGGACTCGACGGCAAGATCACGCATTTCGATGGCGAGCGGCTCAACCTCGTCGCAACCAACGAGCCTGTTCTTGGCCTCGACGGCAAATGAGAGCGGCGGCTCGCGCGGGCATCCCGAGGGCATGCGCATCGGCGACCGATTCTCCAGGGACGTCGCATTCAGCGAAGAGTCCATCCGGCAATTCGCTGCTTACGTCGGCGATACCAATCGGCTGCACCACGACGCGGCTGCGGCGGCTTCATCTTCCTTCAGCGGGATCATTGCCAGCGGGACGCAAACCTTCTCGATGATGCTCGCGGCGGTGCCCGACTATCTCTCGCCCTGGCATCCCAGTATCGGCCTGGAGGCCTCGGTGCGCATGTTGCGCCCGGTGCGCGCGGGCGATCGCGCGCGCATTGAATGGGTGGTTACGGATATCGCCGACACGCCGAAGCTGAGGGGCTGGATCGTCACCACCAGCGGCCGGCTCGTGCGTGACGACGGCGTGGTGGCGCTGCGGGCCAAGTCGAGGAGCCTCATCTATTGGCCCGGCGAACGCGCGTGAGTCGGCAAGCAGCAAACAGCGCTCTTATTCTTCCCAATCACCTGGTCGGCGCGCGCGGAGAGCGCGGGTGTTATGGCGGCACGTCGAGACCGAGCGCCTTGGCAGTCCCGAGATTGATGACAAGTTCGTATCTCGTCGGCGCCTGCACCGGTAGGTCGGCGGGCTTCTCGCCCTTGAGGATGCGATCGACGTAGCCGGCTGCGCGCCGGTACTGGTCGATCATATCAGGCCCGTAGGAGATCAGGCCGCCGTTGGTGGATGAAGGAGCGATAGGCGTAGACCGCAGGCAATCGGTGCCGGGCGGCGAGCATGATGATCAATTCACGATGGCGCAATGCCTCGGGGCTCGACGTGATGACCACACCGCCGTTCGAGGAATGCGCCAAGGCGGCGATGGCGCGCTCGATCTCACCGGCGTCGCGTACATTGATCGGACTCGCTTCCATCCCAAGTGATGGCGCCGCGGACTGGATGGCGCCAAACTGCCCGATCCCGGAGGCGATGGTGGGATCCCGAAGGACGGCCACTCGTTTTACTCCCGGCGCGATCTGCTTGAGCAGCTCCAGCCATTTGCCGCTCAGGCCGTATTCGAAGATGAGGAAGCCGGTAGCATTGCCGCCCGGGCGCGCCAAGCTCGCAACGAAACCCGCGCCGACCGGGTCGATGACAACCACGAACACGATCGGCACGGTGCGGGTCGCCTGCAGCAAGGGCGCCAGGGTCGTAGTGCCAGAACCCGCCAGGATCGCATCCGGTGCGAGCGCGGCCAATTCGACCGCGTGCCTGCGAATGTCGTCGGCACTGGTCGTAGCCCAGTGGGTGTCGACCCGCACGTTGCGGCCGTCGGTCCAACCCAATAGCGCCAGCCCCTGCAGGAACGCCTCCATACGGGTCGGATACTCCGGATCGTCCGCGGCTGCGGCCATGAGCACGCCGACGCGCCGCATCCGGTCGGACTGCTGAGCGACTGCGGCCGGCGGCCACGCGATCGCGACACTGCTGAGCACACCCAGAAATTCGCGCCGCCTCATATTCGCCTCCGGCTCAGCAGGCAGCATCTTATCGGTTCAAATGAGCACTTTGATAGTGGTCGAAACCAGCTTCGCTATTGCACCACAAATCCCAGTTAGCCCACGCTGCCTCGGGCAATCCGATCGAGCGCCCCCTGCAAAATGAACACCGCGGCGTGCTGATCAATCACCTGCGCCCGGCGCGCCCGCGTCATGTCGGCGGCTATGAGCTCGCGCTCGACCGCGGCGGTGGAAAGCCGCTCGTCCCAAAGCGCAATCGGAAGATCGGTGAGCCGCGCGAGGTTGCGCGCGAAAGCGCGCGTCGCCTGGGCACGCGCGCCTTCGGTATTGTCCATATTTACGGGTAGCCCCAACACAAAACCCACGGCTCTGCGCTCGGCGGCAAGGGTGAGAAGGCGCGCGGCATCGGCCCGGAATTTTCGGCGCTTGATGGTTTCTACGGGGGTTGCGAGACGGCGATCAGGATCGCTGGTTGCGACCCCGATGGTCTTGCTGCCAAGGTCGAGGCCGATCAGCGCCCCGCGAACGGGCAGGTGCGCCGCTGCGTCCACCAGCGGAAGGATCAAAGCCGGCATGGCAGATGGCTAACATGCGTAGGGTGTGCCGGAAACCGCGTTGCGGCTTAGCGATAGACAATCAGGAACAGCAGAAGGAGCAATGGGACGGCAAGCCCGGCAATGAAAACCGCTCGTTGCCACGGGCGGCGTAAGATAATCTCGCCGCCGCGTGCCTTTTCGGCCGGATACGAAGGCCGGCCGATGGGGCTTGTCCTGCTTCTGTCGTCCTGCATGATTGACGGACAATTCAAGCCGCACGCGCTGGTTCCACCCTTTGCGATCAATGGAGACATACGACATGAGAATGACCGTGCTGTCCTTCGCGGTGGTGCTGGCGCTGGCCGGCACATCACGGACTGCCGCTTGCGCCGAGATCAGGGTGTTGAGCGCAGGTGCGTTCAAGCAGGTCATTCTGGCGCTGCAGCCGGGATTCGAGAAGGAGACGGGTCACAAGATCATCGTCGATAACGACACGGTCGGCGCACTCAGCAAGCGTATCGAAGGCAGGGGAAGCCTTCGACCTCGCCGTACTCACGCCTGGCGCCATCGACAGCCTTGCCAGGAAAGGCAAATTCGTCCCCGGCAGCGCGCGCAATCTCGCCCGTGTCGGTGTGGGGGTTGTCGTCAAGGAAGGCACGCCGAAACCCGATATCAGCTCCGTCGGGGCATTCAAGCAGGCGTTGCTGGCAGCAAAGTCGGTCGCCTATATCGACCCTGCGGCAGGCGGATCGAGCGGAATCTATGTAGCGGGATTGCTCGACAAGTTGGGTATCGCCGCGCAAGTGAACCCCAAAGCCAAACTGATTGCTGGCGGCGCCGTAGCCGCGCACATCGCCAGAGGCGAGGCGGAGCTCGGCATTCATCAGATCAGTGAAATCCTTCCCGTGAAGGGCATCGTCCTGGTCGGTCCGCTGCCCGCGGAAATCCAGAACTACACCGTTTACGCCGCCGCAATTGGTGCGAGCGCCAAGGACCCTGACGCCGCCAATGCTCTGCTCAGGACGCTTACGGGTCCCGGCGCTGGCGAGGTGCTCAAATCGAAGGGCATGGATCGCCCATGACCTCTATCAGAGCGCCCTCGGTCAGAGCGCTTTTCTTCGATGTGTTCGGCACGCTGGTCGATTGGCGAACTGGAGTGGCACGTGAGGCCGAGCGTATCCTCAAGCCGCTGGACCTTGCCATCGACTGGCTCGGTTTCGCCGACGCATGGCGCGACGAGTACCAGCCTGCCATGGAAGACGTGCGCACCGGCCGCGCCCCCTTCTGCAAGCTCGACCTGCTGCATCGGCGAAATCTTGATCGCATCCTGCGGCGCTTTGCCGTCCCCAGCTTGCCGGAACGGACAGCGCACGACCTCAATCTCGCCTGGCACCGTCTTGATGCCTGGCCGGATGTACCGCGCGGCTTGTCGCGGCTCAACGCGCGCTACATCCTTGCGCCGCTGTCAAACGGCAACATTTCGCTGATGGTTGATCTCGCCCGCCGCAATGGGTTTGTTTGGGACGCGATCTTAGGCGCGGAGATTGCAGGCGACTACAAGCCCAAGCCGCGCGTCTACCTCTCGGCCTGCGAGGCTCTCGATCTGCCGCCAAGTGACTGCATGATGGTCGCGGCGCACACAAATGATCTTGTCGCCGCAGCGAAGTGCGGCATGCACACCGCTCACATCGCGCGGTCGAACGAGCGCGGAACGGGAAGGGGAGAAGCCCATCCCACGGCGGCAGTTGATGTCGCGGCCGCCAGCCTCGAAGATCTTGCTGCCCGGCTCGGCGCTTGAACGGAAGTGGTCATGACGAAGCCCGCGTTGGTGCAGCCTGCAGTGACTATGCCGCCGAGAGCTCGGACTGCGGGCCAAGCGGAAAGTCCGGGACACGAATTGCGCCTTGAGCGCATTGCCCATCGATTCGGAGATTTCCTCGCCATCGATACCGTGCAGCTTGCGATTGGCGCCGGAGAGCTCGTTGCTTTGCTGGGACCGTCCGGCTGCGGCAAGTCCACCCTCCTGCGCATCGTTGCAGGCTTCATTCGCCAGACGCAAGGCAGCGTCTTTTTTGACGGCGAGAGCGTCGATCACTTGCCGCCCAATCGCCGCGGTGTAGGCATCGTCTTTCAGAGCTACGCCCTCTTTCCGCACATGAGCGTGCGCAAGAACGTGGCCTATGGGTTGGAGGCCCATCACTGGCCGCGCGAGCGCATCGCCGCTCGGGTCGAAGAGATGCTCGCGCTCGTGCACATGGAGGCGTATGCGGACCGGCTGCCGCGCCAGCTCTCGGGCGGCCAGCAGCAGCGGATCGCGCTGGCGCGCTGCCTTGCCATCGATCCCAAAATCCTGATGCTGGACGAGCCATTCGGCGCACTCGACAAGAACCTGCGGCTCGACATGCAGATCGAGGTGAAGCGGCTCCAGCGGGACTATGGAATCACCACCATACTCGTCACCCATGACCAGGAGGAGGCGCTCTCGATGGCCGACCGGATCGCGGTCATGAACCGCGGCCGCATCGAGCAGGTTGCTTCGCCCACCGAAATCTACGATAGCCCCGTTACGCTATTTGTAAATCAGTTCGTCGGCACGACCAATCTTTTGGCGGGCAAGATCATCGGCAGCGATGCCAGCGGCACCGATGTGTCGCTTGCCGGTGGAGTGCTGCGCGCCGCGCCAGCCAAGCTCCCAGGCGGAACGGAAGTCGTAGTTTCGGTGCGGCCGGAGCAACTCCGCCTGCAAAGCGAAGGTGGATCGGGACGGCTTTCCGGCACGATCAAGATGGTGATGCCGCTGGGCCCACAGGTCATCTACGATGTGGAATTGTCTGCTGGCGTGGCCGTCAAAATCAGCCAATCGCGGGAGACCGCCGCCATCGACTACGCAAGCGGCAGCACAGTTCATTTTACCCCCGTCTCGCCGAGGGCCTGCCATGTCTTTCCGGTAAAAGATGTTGCCGCGCTGACTGACCCCGCAACGATGCAGAGGAGCAACGCATGAACAGCTCGATCACTCGCCGTGGATTGCTGGGCGCCGGGGCGGCGGCGTTGCTGCCATTCGCATCGCAGGCGCAAGGGAAAACGCTCGTCGCCGCCACCTTTCCCGGTACCTGGAACGAGGCGCATCGCGATTATCTGGCCCCGGCCTTCACCAAGCGCACCGGCGCCTCCGTCACCCAATCGATCCTGCTCGGCAACGATCAGCTTTCCCGCCTGATGGCCGCCAAGGGCGGCAGACCGCCGTTCGATGTGGCGCTGTTCGATTCGCCGCAGGTGCTCGACGCGGCCAAGCAGGGACTGATCGCGAAGTATCCCACGGCCAAATCGCCCGAACTACAAGGACCTGCTGCCCGAGTTCCAGGACGAATGGGGGCCGCGCATCTCCATGCAGATCATCGGCATCGGCTACAACCCGCAGCAAATCAAGGACGCCGCCGAAGAGCTGGGACGTGCTGTGGGACCCGCAATACAAGGGCCGTGTCGGCCTGACCGCGCTCAACAGCCAGCTCGGCATCGCCTTTCTCGCCGAGATCAATCGCCTGCGCGGCGGCAACGAGGAGAACTTCGAGCCGGCGTTCAAGGCGCTGCGCGAGATGCTGCCCAATGTCGGCGCGATCGGCGCCAACCTCGGCGCCTATGCCACCCTGTGGCAGCAGGAGCAGATCGATATCGCGCCGTACAATTTCAATTTCGTTCAGACGCTGAAGGGCAAGGATGTTCCGGTCGAGCTTGTCGATCCCCGACACTGGACCGGTCGGCTGGTACACCAGCATGCATCGTGGTGGCGAATGCCGCCGAGCCCGATCTCGCGGTCCCAGTACATCGACACGCATCTCGATCCCGCCGTGCAGGCGGCGATGCTGAAGCCGCCCTACGATGTCATTCCGACCAACAGCAAAGTGCCACTCGAAGGGGCGATCACCAACTCGATCGCCAAGACCTACGCCGACTTGGCGAAGGTACGTTCGCTTCGACTGGGAGAAGCTCAATCCGCAGCGCGGCGCGCTGATCGAGCGATTCAATCGCGAGATCAAGTCGTGATGCGATAGGTCGCGTCAGGTGCGAGGGGAGAAAGTCAGCGAGCTCAAGCTTGTTCTGCCACTGGCGGCAGTTTTCGTCGCATTCTTTGCTGCGCCATTGCTCGTGCTGATCCTCATGTCGCTTTCGCGCGACGCCGAGATGCGCGCCCTGACGCTCGGCAACTACGTCAAGTTCTTCACCGACCCGTTCAACTACTCCATCCTCTGGAGCACGATTGTGCTCGGCGTGAAGGCGACGCTGCTGTGCTTCCTGTTCGGCTATCCGATCGCCTGGATTGCGAGCCGCGCCAAGGCGCGCTGGCAGGCGGTGCTGCTGTTTCTCGTGATCCTTCCGATCATGACCAGCGTTGTCGTGCGCACGTTCTCCTGGATCGTCATCCTCGGGCGCCAGGGTCTGCTCAATCAGATCGCCATGGGACTCGGCCTCACCACCGAGCCGTTGCGGCTCCTGTTCACCGAGTTTGGCGTGGTCATGGTGCTCGCCCAGGTGCAGATGCCGCTGATGGTGCTTGCCGATCCTGACCGTGATGTCGAAGATGGATCCGAATCTGGTCGACGCCTCGCGCGCGCTTAGGAGCCGGCGAGTGGCGCACGTTGTGGCGCGTGACGCTGCCCTTGTCGCTCCCCGGCGTGATCGCGGGATGCATTCTCACCTACTCCGCCAGCGTCACCGCCTTCGTCACGCAGACCCTGATCGGCGGCGCGCGGCTGGTCTACATGCCGCTGCACATCTATCAGCAGGCGATCGGCGCCAACAATTGGCCGTTTGCCGCGGCGATCTCGGTGATCTTCATGATCGCCGTGCTCGCCGTGGTCGCTGCTCTCAACCTGCTCACGCAGGATCGGCAGCCGGTCGATGCGAAACCGTAGCTCCGCCGTGCCGATTGGGAGAGCCTTTCGCTGCGTGCTGATCGTTCGCAGCCATGACCGCAATGGCAATCGTGTTTCTCGTCGCTCCGAGCCTGATCGTCATCCTGACGTCGTTGACGGCATCGCAGTCGCTGAAATTTCCGCCGGACGGGCTGTCGCTGCGCTGGTACGCGGCCTTGCTCGAAGCCGATCAGATGCAGCGGGCGGCATGGACCAGCCTGGTCGTGGCATTCTGGACGACGGTCGATTTGCGCTCGTTCTCGGCACAGCGGCGGCGCTCGCCATCGCGCGCTCCCATCGCGCCTGGGCGCGCGTCTTCGATCTGCTGTTCATGTCGCCGCTGCTGCTGCCGGCGCTCGCCTTCGGGTTCGCCGCGCTTGATCTTCATCTATCAGACTCGGGCTGCGGCCGAGCATCCCGTTCCTGATGCTCGGGCCACGTCATCGTCTGCGTGCCGTTCGTGCTGCGCACGACGCTCGCCGCACTGACACAGCTCGATCATGCGCTCCTCGACGCATCGGCGAGCCTCGGCGCCGGTCACTGGATGACCTTCCGCCGCGTCACCCTGCCGCTGATCGGTCGCGGCATCGCGCGCAGGCAGCTTCCTCGCATTCATGGCGTCGTTCGACAACGTGCCGGTGTCGTCTGTTCCTCGCCGACGAGCGCACGGAGGTGCTGCCGATCCATCTATGGCAGCAGATCGAGACCAATCTCGACGTGCGCACCGCCGCGGTTTCAGGTGTTATCGTGATCGTCACCCTGCTGCTGATGCTGCTCGCCGAGCGGTTCGCCGGGCTCACCAGCCAGATGCGATAAGAGGACGGCTTGCCGGGTATCTCCATTCACGCCGTGGATGTCGGACGCGGGATCGTGGCATCCGGCATGCGGGTCGAGCTGTTTTCGTTCGTGAGTGAAGGAGACAACGGGGAAACCGGCAGACGACTCATTGCGCGTGGCATGATCTCCGCCGCCGGCACGCTCAATGACCCCGCGCTGACAGGAACGTTTATGGCGGGTCGTTATGAGGCGGTGTTTCACGTCGGGGCGTACCACCGGGATGTCGGGATTTCCCTCGCCGCCGTTCCTTTTCTGGATGTGGTCTCTTACCGGTTCGGGATCGCCGATCCGCAACAGCATTATCACCTGCCGTTCAAGTTCACGGCCTGGGGCTATTCGTGCTTCCGCGGAGGGGCGTAGGTCGGTGTTTCCTTCCATCAGCCTCGTCCTGAGGAGCCCGCAGCGCAGATAAGTTTACGCAGTCTGCGCAAGCTTGACTGCGTTGCGGGCGTCTCGAAGGACTGGCCGCAAGCGAGATCGCGCCCCTCTCCATCCTTCGAGACGGCGCTGCGCGCCTCCTCAGGATAAGGATTCCTCAGGCCGCGCGCGCCGCGGCCGCGCTGGCGAGATGCTTGCGAAAGAACGCGAACACCTTGCTCCATCCATCGAGTGCCTGCTCCGGCCGGTAAGCGAGGCGCGCCGTATTGAAGAATGCATGGCCGGCGCCGTCATAGCGATGGAATTCGTAGTTCTTGCCAAGCTTTTTCAGCACCGCTTCGGTGCGGTTGACCTGTTCGCGGTTGGGATTCTCGTCGTCGTTGCCAAACAGTCCGAGAAGTGGACAGCCCATCTTCTCTGTTAGCTCGATCGGGGCGACTGGCCGTTTCGCGTTGAGTTGCGTCTTGTCGTCGACGATCACGTTGCCGCCCCAGCAGTCGATCGCGGCGTCGAGATCGGAAAACGTGCACGCGGCAAGATAGCTGTGGCGGCCGCCGGAGCAAAAGCCAATCACGCCGGCCTTGCCGTTCGTATAGGGCTGCGCCCGCAAGAACGCCATGCAGCCCCCCACATCGCCCATGACCTGCGCGTCCGGCACTCCGCCAGCTGCACGGACGCGCGCGCCGACGTCATCGGGGCTGCCGGGACCTTCACGGAAATAGAGGTGAGGGGCGATGGTGGGAAATCCATGATGCGCGAGCTTGCGCGTGGCTTCCTTTATCCACTCATCCCAGCCAGGCATGTGGTGAATGAGGACGACGCCGGGCCACGGACCTGGGCCGAGCGGGCGGGCATAATAGGCTTCTCCAACGTCTCCCTTGTGGCCGGTAAACGCCACCGTTTCCGCCAGCATGCTTTCATACGTCATGGCGCTCTCGTAAAAATTATGGACGGGGAGGGGGCTGCGGCTGACCGCGCCGCCTTCAGGGACATTTGTGGAGAACGGCCTTGTAGGTCTGATCCTGATCTGAGAAATCGACGGTCTTGTCTTCGCGCACGGTGAAATTGACATCGCCCAGCATCTGGCTTCCGCCGGGGCCCTTGCAGTTAACGTGAATGGCAAACGTGTTGCCCTCGCGCTTG
Organism: uncultured Alphaproteobacteria bacterium; assembly: GCA_963841105.1. GTDB lineage: Bacteria > Pseudomonadota > Alphaproteobacteria > Rhizobiales > Xanthobacteraceae > VAZQ01. The sequence goes on along the minus strand of CAWJCB010000009.1, from coordinate 20,316 downwards.
TTTTCCAGAATTGTGCAAAGGCCAATAGCCGAGTCGATCTCTTGCGGGGTTATTTTGACACGTGGCACGTCTGCATCCGACGCGTCACCCTTGCACGGCTGGTTCTCGGTGTAGGTGCCGACCAGGGGGAACTCATCATCGCCAAGGGATGGCAATGCCGTGGTCAGCGTCGCAAGCCCAACGATGATCATTATCTTAGCCGCGGAACTACGCACCTGATCCTCCACGGAAACGCCATATGACAGCGATGAAATGTAGTGAATTCCGCGGCAGCGGCAAAGGTGGATTCGACCGCTGCCCGGATGGTCACATCCAGCAGGAAGAGGGGACAGGGGGAAGTCTGCTGTGCGGCTAAAAGGCTCAACCGGAATGATGAGCGCCCTTCCTGCCGTTCCTTTGAATGACATCCGGGACGGGGGACCTGTGCGTTACGCAATCGACGCACGCGCACGCGCGCAAGTCTTGGGCGAAGAGTGCCTTGCCTGGCTGCCAGGCTCGGTGCGCACGCTACTGCCGGCAATAGATGTGGTAACCCGGCGTTGGCTGCGGCGCTCAACCTCACCTTACGTGGGCGAGATTGAATCCATTGCTAGCGCGCTTGGCTTCCCCGGAATCTGGTTTCTCAACGGGACCTATCAATGGGGCTGCACCGCGCTCGCCCGTGATGAGGATGGCGTGCCCTGGCTTGTCCGCACGCTGGATTGGCCTTTTCCGGGGCTCGGCCGCCACGTCGAGATTGCCCGCATGCGCGGGCCTGCGGGGGAGTTCTTCAATGTCACCTGGCCGGGATATGTCGGCAGTCTGACCGCAGCCGCGCCGGGCCGGTTTGCCGCGGCCATCAACCAGGCGCCGCTGTGGCGGCGCACCTGTGCGCCGTGGCTGCGGCCCTACGATCTCGCCGCCAACGCGATCGGCACGTGGCACACCAAATTCTGTCCTCCCGATCACCTGCTGCGTGAGGTGCTTGAGACCTGTGCCAATTTCAGCGAGGCGAAACATCGCCTGGAGACGGTGGCAATCGCGCGGCCGGTGATTTTCACGCTCGTGGGCGTGCATTCCGGGGAGCGCTGCGTGATCGAACGCACCGAACAAGGCTTTGCCAGCCGTTTCGATGAGACGTCGGCTGCCAACGACTGGTTGCACGGGGGTTGGCCGTGGGAGGCACGCATGGCGCCCAGCATCTTCTTGAGCGCATCCTGCGAACAGGCCGCCGCCCGCAATTGCGCCCGGCGCGACGCCCTCGCCACGTGGTCACAGCCATTTGCTCGCGGGGAGCTCGCTTGGGTCGTGCCCCCGGTGCTCAATCCTTACACGCGCTGCGTCGTCGAGATGTGTCCAGCGCACGGTACCGTGCGGGTAGCGGGGTACGAACTCACGCCGGGAGATGAACTGCCAAGCCGTGTGACGGAAATTTGCGAACTGGCCGGCGTTAGCGAGCCGGCAAGCGCTGTTGTCTGAGGGGGCTCGTCGTCTCTCGATCGATCTATTTCCGTTCCTCGCCGCCCAGCAGGGACGCTGGAAATTGCGCGGCGTATCGCCGACCGTGGCTTTTCGGTGCAATTGGGTGGTTCTGGTGCTCCGGATCCGGCGCCTCCACGAGCTTGCGATACAAGTGCCAGGTGGCATGGCCGAGAATCGGCACCACAACGGCGAGGCCTACGAAGAACGGCAGCGCGCCGAGCAACAGGAGAGCCGCGACGATCAATCCCCAGATCGCCATGGGCAGCGGGTTGGCGGCAACCGCGCGCACCGAGGTCAGCACCGCTTCCACCGCGCCCACATCGCGGTCGAGCAACAGCGGAAATGAAACGACGCTGATGATCAGCACCGACAGCGCGAACAGGAACCCGACGCCGTTGCCGACGATGATAAGCGCCCACCCCGCAGGCGTAGTGAAGACCCGATGGAGAAAGTCAGGAATGGAGGCCGCCGGCTGATAGCCGAAGCTCGCGGTATAGATCGCCTGCGCAACTGCAACCCAGATGAAGAAGATCGCCAGCAACAACAAACCGAGCGCCGCAATCGCCCCTCGGGAGGGCGAGTGCAGCACATCGAATGCGTGCTGCCAGGAGGGGCTGAGACCCTGCTCACGTTGGCGGCTTAGCTCGTAAAAGCCGATGGCGGCAAACGGACCGACCAGCGCGAAACCCGCTGCCAGCGGAAACAGCAGCGGCAAAACGGCGTAGCCAACGATCAGTCGGGCAAGAATGAGGCCGACAATCGGGTAGATCAGGCAGAGGAACACCGCGTGGCTGGGCATTGCGGAAAAGTCGGCAACGCCGCGTGCCAATGCGTCCCTGATATCCCTTAGGTTGATTTTATGAACAGCAGGCCGGTCGGGCGTGGAATCGGCGCCGACGAGAGCGTGCAGCTGGGTCATGGGATATCTCTCCCTGTAAAGGGGGCGGACCGCTCGTATGGATCGCGTGGTGATCCGGCCGCGATCCTCTCAGTATATTAAAGCACTAAAAGCATATTGTTCCAATGGCGTGGCGGGCTGGCCAACACGATCAGTCGAGCCGAATGCCGGCTTCGTGAATGATTTTGATCCATTTTTTCTTGCTCGCGATGAGTGGCCCGAGCTTCTCCGGCGGAAGGGAGCCGGCCGCGCTTCGCAGAACCGACACGATCACAGACTACCTTCGTTGATCCAAGAACGGAGTTCCTTATGCCCAATCTTACGCTCTACCATGCCGCGCCCTCGCGATCCTCCATCGTGCGCTGGATGCTCGAGGAGATCGGGGAGCCGTATGACGTTCATCTCCTGAGCTTGAGCAAGGGCGATAACCGCGCGCCCGATTACCTTGCCGTCAATCCCATGGGAAAAGTACCGGCGCTCCGGCACGGCGACGTCGTCATCACCGAGGCAGCAGCCATCTGCACTTATCTCGCGGATGAGTACCCTCGCGCCAAGCTCAACGTGCCGGTTGGTGATCCACGTCGCGGGCCATACCTCAAGTGGCTCTTCTTCGGTCCGAGCTGCATTGAGCCGGCGATGATGGATCGCGCCTTTCCGCGCAAGGAGGAGGCGCGTCGCGGCGCGCTGGGCTATGGCGATTTTGATACCGTGCTGAACGTTGTCGCCAAGGCGGTGGCGAGTGGTCGCTTTATTTTGGGCGACCAGTTCACGGCCGCCGACGTGGTCATCGGTTCGGGGCTACGGTTCGGCATGATGTTCAAGCTTTTGCCCGAGCGCGACGAATTCATGGCCTATACGCAGCGGTTGGCGCAGCGCCCGGCGCTGCAGCGCGCCGAAGCAAAGGACAAGGAGCTCGCCGCGGCGTAGGGCGGCCGCGTGATCCCCGGATGTCGCTAACGCTCATCCGGGCTACGCTGCTGCCCAGCTTTTTTGGGTAAGATGTGCGCCGGATGATTCTGGCGCTGCGGATGCTCTATTTCGAGGACCTTTCGGTCGGCATGACCGAGACGCTCTCGAAAACCATCTCATCGTCCGACGTTGTTGGCTTCGCGCAACTTACCGGCGATCGCAACCCCATTCATCTGTCCGAGCATTTCGCTGCCAGGACCTCTTTCGGCAGAAGGATTGCCCATGGCCTCTACACCGCGAGCCTGATCTCGGCGGTCCTGGGCACGCGCCTGCCGGGTCCCGGCGCGATCTATATTTCGCAGACCTTGAATTTCCGTGCGCCGGTCAAGATCGGCGACAAGGTGGATGTCACAGTCACGGTTGCGGAGCTTGTCCCCGAGCGCCAGCGCGCTCGACTGACCTGCATCTGCAAGGTCGCCGACGAGATCGTGCTCGACGGGGAGGCGCTGGTGAAGGTGCCTTCCGTTGCCAAATCAAAACGGCCGTTGCCGAGATTGTAGGCGAGATCGTTCAGGCGGTGACCCTTCGTAGTCTGGGATCGAGGTCTCCGCACGGAGCCTCATCCCGCCGCCGCTGCAGCTCGCGCAGGAGGTCTCGGACGCTTGCTTCCGTCTCCGCTGATTGCCTGCCTGTCCGCGGCCGTGCTCGTGCGGGCATCGGCATGTTCCGCTGGGTGCGCGCAGGCCATTCATCGCGCCCGCCCTGCCGGGATTTTCGGGTCGCCGACGAGCCGAACACGAACCGCACGATCAGAGCGGCGAGTCCCAGGACGGCCGCGAAGGCCGCAGCAAGTTGCGTGATCGGGGTTGTGGATTGAGCGGGAGGCTCGGCTGCTGCAAGCTCGGCTGGAGTGAGGATGGGCCAGATCAGCGGCATGTCATCGGGTTCGTCCGTTGCCGACTGCTCGTTGGCATAACTGCTGCTCGCCGCCGGTGGCGCGTAGTTGATGGCATTGGCCGTTTTTGGCATGCCCGACCATCGGGTGGACAAGGGTGCCGCTGCGGCAAATTCTTGGTCTGCGGCGGGTGCGGGAACAGCCCTTGTGATCGCCTTTTCTGGGGTCGGCGCCGCTTGGGGCTCGTCCGCCTCCGGCTCTGCATTCACCTCCGCGATTGGCCGTGAGCGCGCCTTCGCGGCGGCCGGGCGGCTGGCGGAGACGGCCTCGGGCGCCCGCGCGCGTACTTTCCCGCCTTCCACCCCCAAATACCAGCAGTGGCGTTGCGTCGCGCGATCGATGCGATAATACCAGTGGGTGCCTTGCGGAGACGGAGCATTCGGCTTGCTCAGGCAATCGTCTGCCTGGCTCGCATCAATCGTCAAACAATTGGCTGCACAGCAAAACGCGAGGGCGCACGCAACAAGCAAATTTCGTGAAAGCATTTCTTCCTCCATCGAGGAGACATGAAACGAATCTATGAATCGTCTCGTGGCATCAGGATGATTCGTGATTTCGTCGTCAATGGGCCGCCAATGCGACATTCCGGCGGATTTGAGGCCGCACTCTGCTACCGCGTCGCCGCGATTGACATCCGGCGGCAGTTATCGGCAAGGGTGCGCATAAGGGTGCGCACGGCACGAGGCTTGCAATCCGCGCTCAAACGGTTGGACGGCTGCCGATTCACGGCCCGACGAGGAGTGGGTCATCAAAGGAGGTATGCTCATGGCCAGTCACGCGCATCGTTTTGGCCTGGAGTCCTGCATTGAGGGGCTATGCGCCCTCTTGACCATTTCGCTCGTCTTCACGGGCGCTTCGCCCGCTGCCGCACAGGTGAAGCTTGGATTTCAGGCGCCGCTGACGGGAGCGGCTGCGACAGACGGAGTTTCGGCGCGGATCGCCGCCGAAATGGCGAGCGAGAAGGTCAATGCCGGTGGCGGTGTGCTCGGGCAGAAAATCGATTTGGTTACGTATGACGATCAGGCCAAGACCGAGGAAGCGGTGTTTACGGCAAACAAGCTCATCGGTCAGGACGGCGTGAAATTTGCCGTATCGGGCAGCTACTCGGCCTCTGGTCGCGCTGCTGCCCCCATTTTCCAGAAAGCGGCCGTGCCCTTCATCTCCGCCTATGGCGTTCATCCCGATATCACGCGCAGCGGCAATTACGTTTTCCGCGGTGTGCATCTGGGGCCGCCTCAGGGGCGCGCGGCCGCGAAGTTTGTCGGCGACAATCTCGGCCTCAAGCGCGTGTCGATTGTCACCATGGACAACGACTACGGACAGGCGACGCTCGAGGGCTTCAAAAGCGCGACCGATCAGTTCGGCATAAAAATTCTCGGTGAATACGCGTACTCTCTCAAGGATCGTCAGTTCGGCTCAATCGTCGCTAGCGTGAAGCGCGACAATCCCGACGCGGTCTATGTCACGGGATATTTCTTCACCGCCGCGCCTCTGGCGACCCAGCTGCGTTCGGCGGGGATTCGTGCGCCGATTGTCGGCTCACAGGCTTTCGATGCGCAGAAGCTTGTCGAAATCGCCGGGCCGGCGGTGGAAGGCGTCTACATTGTGGGCGGCCTCAATCGCGACCGCGATATGCCGGAGCTCAAGGAGTACCTCGCCGAGTTCCAGAAGCGCGCCGGCTATGCCGGCGAGAATGTCGGCGCCACTGTCTATTCGGCGGTGCGTCTGATGGCCGACGCGATTGCGCGGGCCGGAACTGTTGATCCTGCCAAGGTGCGCGATGCGCTCGCCAACACCCATAATTTCCCGCATCTTGCCGGCGAGCTTGTCAGCTTCAATGCCTTGCGGGAAATCAACATGCCGCTCAACGTCAACGTCGTGAAGGACGGAAAATTCCGGCATCACGCCTGGATTGACGATCTCAAGCTGCTGGCGCCTCCGACCGAGTGATCCGCGCGAACGCTGTGGCCGCGGCTGGCGCGGCAGCGGGATAAGCTGTGCTTTACTACGTCGACTTGGCGTTCAATGGGTTGGTCTTCGGCTGCATGTACGCGCTCATGGCCGTCGGCCTGACGCTGGTTTACGGCCTGTTGCGCATTCTACATATCGCGCACGCCGCGGTTTACGCCTTAGGCGCCTACATTGCGGTGATTGTGGCAAATGGGACCGGCAGTATCGCTGTCGGCATCATGGCGGCTCTCGGCGCCGCGTCACTGCTCGGCATGGCGATTTATCGGCTGTTATATCAGCCTTTGCTCAAATTTCCGCCCTACGTTGCGATGATCGCCTCCATCGGCCTGTTGGTCTTCATGGAGGATGGATTTCGGCTCGCCTTTGGCGAGCAGGGCCTTACCTTTGCCCATAACCCCTATGTGACGCAGCTTCATGAATTCGTGGGGCTTACCGTCAACACGGTGCAAATTGCCGTCATAGCGGCATCGAGCCTGTGCCTGACCCTCCTCGGAATTTTCACGACACGCACCAGGATCGGCATCGGCTGGCGCGCGACCGTGTCGGATCCTGGCATGGCGACGAGCTTTGGCGTCGATGCTATCAAAGTTCGTTATCTCAATTTCGCCATTGGATCGGCACTCGCCGCGCTCGCCGGGGCGCTTATCGCCTTGCTGAACAATTTTGTCGAGCCAACGATGGGCTTCGTGGTGAGCTACAAGGCGCTCGCCGTCATCGTGCTCGGCGGGCTCGGCAGTGTGCAAGGCACGCTGATCGCGAGCTTGGCGCTCGGGCTAGCCGAGTCTTACGGCACCATTTTCGCCGGTCGATTCCTGGATCGCGACGCAATCGCCTTCCTGTTCCTGATCGCCGTTCTCATCGTCCGGCCACAAGGCCTCGTCGCGGCGAAGACCACATGAGCGCTTACGCCTTCAGCGTTCTCTCCGTCATCGGAATCAACATCATGTTGGCCGTCAGCTTGAACATGATCACTGGATTTTGCGGTCAGTTCAGCTTGGGTCATGCGGCATTCTACGGTGCGGGCGCCTATGCCGCCGCGCTCTGCGCCGCTGCGGGGTATCCAGTGCCGATGGCGCTGCTTGCGGGCGTTCTCATTGCAAGTTGCCTCGGCCTCATTGTGGGCTTTGCCTCCTTGCGGCTGCGGCACGATTTCCTGGCGGTGACCACCATTGGTGTGAGCTTTCTGTTTGTAGGTTTTGTGCGCAAGCAGTCATGGCTTGGCGCGGAGATGGGCATCAGCAGGATTCCGGCGTCGGGCCTCGGCAGCGAAGGCAATGCGCTGCTCATTCTTGCCTGTGCGCTCGCGACCATCGCGTTAAGTCTCTATGTGCACCGCAGCTGGATGGGGTTTGCTTTCCAGGCGGTCGGTGATGACGAAGCCACGGCACGGAGCATCGGCATTTCGGTCACTGCTTACAAGCTCGTTGCCTTCACGCTGGGAACGGCGGTCGCGGGTCTTGCCGGCGGCCTTTATGCCTATTTCACCCAGTTCATCGTTCCGAACTCCTTCGGCTTCATCGTTTCGGTGATGCTGATGGCGATGGTCGTGATCGGCGGCACCGGGTCTACCTGGGGCGTGGTTTGCGCAGCCATTCTGCTGACCTTGCTGCCCGAGATGTTTCGCTTCATCAATGACTATCGGCTGCTGATCTTCGGCGGGCTTCTCGTTCTGATGATGCGTTTTGCGCCCGGCGGACTTGCCGGCATCGGCAAAGCCGCGCTTGCAGGAGTGCGGCGATGACGGCAGCGCTTCAGGTGGCTGCCGTCGCGATCCGGTTTGGTGGAGTCCAGGCTCTTGGCGGCGTGAGCTTCTCCATCGCATCCGGTGAAATGGCCGGGTTGATTGGACCCAACGGCGCCGGGAAGACAACGCTGCTGCGCGTCATTGCCGGCGCGCTCACGCCGGACGCGGGCCGTATCATGATTTCGGGGATGGATGTCACGCGTCTGCCGACGGAGAAGCGCGTGCGCAAAGGCCTCGCGACCACGCACCAGATCGCCCGCCCGTTGCGCTCCATGACCGTCCTGGAGAATGTGACCCTTGCCGCGGGTCACCGGCTTACCGCGAACCCACTCGCTGCGCTGCTGCGGTGCAAGCGCGTGGCGCAGGAAGCGCGCGCGCGCGCGATTCTCGCGCAGGTCGGGCTCTCGGGCGAGGAGCACAAGCCGGCAACGGCCCTCCCGCTGGGTTATCTCAAGCGCCTCGAAGTGGCGCGCGCGCTGGCGGTTGAGCCGACGCTCATTCTCCTTGACGAGCCTTTGGCCGGGCTCAATCACCGCGAGGCGAGCAAGCTCATCGATGTCGTTGTCGCCATCAATGCGTCGGGCATCACCACCGTGTTGGTGGAGCACAACCTGGCAGAGGTCATGCGCGTGTGCCGCCGTCTTCTTGTTCTCGACCAGGGCCGCATCATCGGCGACGACGCGCCCGCGAAGGTGATGGCCGACTCCACCGTGCAAGAAGCCTATCTCGGCCCGGGACGACAGCATGCTGCGGCTTGAGGGATTGAGCTGCGGGTATGGACCTGTCCGCGCCGTTCACGACCTCAGCGTCGAGGTGCCGGCGGGTTCGGTATTGGCCCTGCTTGGACCCAATGGCGCCGGCAAGACGTCCACCATCCGGGCGGTCATGGGCGACGCAACCATCCATGCCGGGCGCATTCTGTTCGAAGACAGGGACATCACCACGGAACCGCCCGTCACGCGCGCGCGGCTCGGGATCGCGCTGGTCCCGGAGGGACGCCGGCCTTTCTTTGATCTCACGGTCGAGTGAAAATCTCACAGTTGGCGGCTATTGTCGCAGCCTTGCTCGCGACAGGATCAATCGCGAGCGCGTCTACGACCTCTTTCCCGTCCTCTCTCAGCGCCGCAAGCAACTGGCCGGATCATTGTCCGGCGGTGAGCAACAGATGCTGGCGATGGGTCGCGCGCTCATGGTCGAGCCCAAGCTCCTTCTGATCGACGAGCTCTCGCTTGGTCTGATGCCGAAGATGGTGGATCTGTGCTTTGGGGCGCTCGACCGGTTGCGCCAAAGCGGCCTTACCATCGTCCTGGTCGAGCAGAATACGGCGCGCGCGATCGAAGTTGCGGAGTTGGTTTGCATTCTCACCTCGGGGTCGGTCGCATTCTCCGGCTCGGCAGCCGCGGCGAGAGCCAACGCCGCCCTGTTCGAAACCTTCTTGAGTGCCCAATTGCCGCGCGATGAAATGAGACCGGCACAATGCGACGAATCCTGACGGCGCGTGACGTTGAAGCTGCGGTAAAGGGCGGGGCGGTTTTCGCCGCCGGGGGCGGCGGCTGGGCCGAGCACGGACGCATGCTGGGCACGGCCGCCGTCAACGCCGGAACACCGGAGCTTGTCAGCATGGATGAAGTCCCGGATGACGCCTGGATCGCAACGGCGGCTGCGATCGGCGCGCCGGCAGGCACCACCGATTGGCAGATGCTCGGTGTCGATTACGTCAAAGCGGTGGAGCTCGCGCAGCGCGAACTGGGCGCGCCGATCCACGGATTGATGATCGGCCAGAACGGCAAATCGAGCACGCTCAATGGCTGGCTGCCGTCGGCCATTCTCGGCACCAAGGTGGTCGATGCCGTGGGCGACCTGCGCGCGCATCCCACCGGTGACATGGGCTCGATCGGTCTGGCAAGCTCGCCCGAGCCGATGATCCAAACGGCCGTCGGCGGCAATCGCGCGAACAAGGCGTACATCGAGCTGGTTGTCCGCGGCGCCACCGCCAAGGTCTCGCCGATCCTGCGACGGGCCGCCGACATGGCGGGCGGCTTCATTGCCTCTTGCCGCAATCCCGTTCCAGCCTCCTATGTAAGACAGCATGCGGCGCTGGGCGGGATATCGCTCGCGCTCGCGCTGGGCGAGGCTATCCTCGCCGCCGAACCCCGGGGCGGCTCGGCTGTGATCGACGCGATCTGCAAGCAGATGCGCGGCGAGATCATCGGGCAGGGCAGGGTGGCGCGCAAGGCGGTGCAATACACGAGCGAGGCGTTCGATATCGGCACCATTCGCATCGGCGAGGGAAGCGCTGCGCTCGTCCTGCACGTCATGAACGAATATCTGGCGGTGGAAGATGCGGGCGATAAGCGCCTTGCCAGCTATCCCGATGTCATTGCCACGCTCGATCGAAACGGCGTGCCGGTGAGCGTCGGCGAGATCAGCGAGGGCATGGAGCTTTTGGTGTTGCGTATTGCCAAGGACGTGATCCCACTCTCTTCGAGCGTCACGGACCCTTCGGTCTATCCGGTGTGCGAGAAGGCGCTCGGCATCAACCTCGCCGACTATGCGCTGGGCGAGGAATCACGCTGATACGCCTGTTGGCGCTGACCCAACCGTCGTCATTGCCGGGCTTGACCCGGCAATCCATCTCTTTGATGAAAGGGTTGCTTTTTCGATGGATGCGCGGGTCAAGCCCGCGCATGACGAGTTGAAGGAGTGCACGATGACGCGTTCGTTCCCCGTGACGTCCGGTTCGGCGCTCCGCTGCAGGGGGTGGCGACAGGAAGGTTTGTTGCGCCTGTTGGAGAACGTGCTCGCGGTAGGCGAGGACCCGGACAACCTCGTCGTTTATGCCGCGCTTGGCCGCGCCGCTCGCGACTGGCCATCGCACGAGCGGATCGTCGCCACGCTCAAGACAATGCAGGACGGCGAGACGCTGCTGGTGCAGTCGGGCAAGCCGATCGGCGTGATCAGGACGCATGCCAAGGCGCCTGTGGTGCTGATGGCCAATTGCAACATCGTCGGCCAGTGGGCAAATGCCGAGACGTTCTACGAGTTGGAGAAGAAGAATCTGATCTGCTGGGGCGGGCTCACCGCCGGCGACTGGCAATATATCGGCTCGCAGGGCGTCATTCAGGGCACCTACGAGATTTTCATGCGCATCGCCGAGCGCTATTTCGGCGGCAATCTCGCCGGTCGTTTCGTGCTCACCGCCGGGCTTGGCGGCATGGGCGGCGCGCAACCGTTGGCCGGCACCATGGCCAAGGCCGCAATCCTCTGCATCGAAATAGACGACGCGCGCATCCGCAAACGCATCGAAACCGGTTACCTCAACACCGTCGCGCAAACGCTGGATGAGGCGTTAGCCTTGATCGATGCGGCACGGCGCGAGCGGCGCCCGCTCTCGGTAGGCTTGCGGGGGAACGCCGCGGATATCTACCCCGAGGTCGTCGCGCGCGGCATCGTGCCGGACATCGTCACCGACCAGACATCCGCGCACGATCTCGTCTATGGCTATGTCCCCGCCGGCCTCTCGCTCGACGAAGTGCGCGCCTTGCGCAAGGCTGCCCCGCAGCGCCTCATGGAGGAATCACGATGCTCCATCGTCCGGCACGTCACCGCGATGCTTGCCTTCCAAAGCGCGGGCGCGATCGTGTTCGACAACGGAAATCTCATCCGCACCCAAGCCAAGGCGGGCGGCGTGACCAACGCTTTTGATATTCCGATCTTCACCGAGGCCTTCCTGCGGCCGTTGTTTGCTCGCGCCATAGGTCCGTTCCGCTGGATCGCGCTCTCGAATGATCCCGATGATATTCGCAAGATCGATGATCTCCTGCTCGCACGGTTCAGCAATAATCACATCGTCAGCAATTGGGTGATGCTCGCGCGCGCGCAGGTCCCGTTCCAGGGGCTTCCCGCGCGCATTGCCTGGCTCGGTCATGGCGAACGAGCCGACCTCGGCATCGAAGTCAATCGCATGGTGCGTGAGAAGGCGTTGTCGGGACCGATCGCCTTCACGCGCGACCACCTCGATGCCGGCGCCATGGCGCACCCCAATATCATGACCGAGAACATGCGCGACGGCTCTGATGCGATCGCCGACTGGCCGCTGCTCAATGCCCTGGTGAACTGCGCCTCGCAGGCCGATCTCGTTGCCATTCATTCCGGCGGCGGCGGTTACGCCGGCTACATGACGAGCGCGGGCGTCACCCTCATTGCCGACGGCTCCGACGCAGCCGACGAGCGTCTTCGCCTCTCGCTCACCAACGACACATCGATTGGCGTCATGCGCTATGCCGACGCCGGCTACGAAGAATCGTTCGACGAGATTGCGCGCAAGAACATCAACCATTTCCGGCTGCCGCCGCAATGATTGGTGCGGTGAGAGACCCCGATCCAAGAAACCTCGATCCATGAGCGATCAGAGCATGCGCGGCCTGTTGGCTGCGCTCGAAGCATGCGGGCAGTTGCATCGGGTCACGCGGCCGGTCGATCCCCGTTTTGAGCTTGCGTCCGTGCTCTCGCTGCGAGAGCGCGGACCCGCCCAGCTGTTCGAGCGGGTTGGCAATCATGCGATGCCTGTGATCGGCAACCTGCTCAATACAAGGGAGCGCATTGCGCGCGGGCTCGGAATTGCGCGCGAGGACCTGCATGCGCTCTGTCTTGACGCGTTGCGCAATCCCATTGCGCCCGTGATGGTCGAGCGCGGTCCTGTGCAGGACATCGTGCATCGCGCCGGGATCGACCTTGCCAGGCTCCTCCCGGTGCCGACATGGTTCGAGCGCGAGGCCGCGCCCTACATCACCGCCGGAGTGATTGTGGCGAAGGACCCGCAGACCGGACGGCGCAACGTCTCGATCGCGCGACTGCGTCTTGAGGGCGGCTCGCGACTGATGGCAGGAATTGCCCGCAATCATCACCTCTACCGTTTGGCGGAAAAGGCGCAGGCGCTGGGCCGTCCGCTCGAGATCGCCGTCGCCATCGGCAACCACACCGCGGTGCTGCTTGGTTCGCAGATGTATGTAGACCTCGGCGATGACGAGCTTGCGATTGCCGGCGGCCTCATGCGCGAACCTGTGCGGCTGTTGAAATGCAAGACGGTCGATCTCGAAGTGCCAGCCGAGGCGGAAATTGTTCTGGAGGGCGTGCTGCGTCCAAACGCGCTTATCGAGGAGGGACCGGTCTCCGAGTTTCCCGGCTTCTACGTGTGCTACGGCCCCGGCATTGCCGGCGAGGTGAAATGCGTCACCACCCGCGCCGATCCGATCTATCAGGCGGTGCTGCCCGGCTTTGCCGCGGAGCATTGCCTGCTTGGAGCGGTGGCGATCGAGTCCGTTGTGTCGGACGCGCTCCAGCGTGCAATTCCCGCTGTCCGGCGCGTCTTTGTCACAGACGGCGGAATGGGACGCCTGCACGCGATCGTGACCATGCATCGGCCGCGGCTTGGCGAAGGCAAGCGCGCGGTGCTTCTCGCGATGGGGCAGGTGAATCTGCTTAAGCTCGTCATCGTCGTCGAAGCGGACATCGATCCCGAGGACTGGCGTGCGGTCGAATGGTCGCTGGCGGCTCGCTTTCGCGGCCACGAAGATCTGATCGTGCTGCCGGGCGTCAAGGCGGATCGCTGCGATCCGGTGCAGGAGCAGGAGACGGTCACGAAAATCGGCATGATTGCAACGACCCGGCCCGGCGATGGAGCGATCGGCAGCCGCTCCGAGTTCGCGCGCCAGCCGGCCGATATTCTGGCGCGGGTGCAGGCCGAGCTTGATCAATACTGATTTGCTGCCGTGGCGATCGTAGCCTGGGTTGAGCGGGGACGCGAAATCCAGGGATGATCCCGGATTGCGCGAGGTGCAATCCGGGCTACGCCATCTTCGAAGTGGTTATGAGAAGGCGAGGCTTCCGATCAATACCAGGGCCGGTAGCGCCATGGCGGGTAGGTAGCTTGCCGGCGCGATCTTGCTGCCGGTCGCGAAGCGACTTCGGTCTTGGCCGAATCCGCGTTGCCCTTGCCGTTATGTTTTCTGACCTCGACTTCGGGAAACTTCGGTTTCGGCGGCGGCAACGGCATCTGCTTGCCGGCTGCGACCATATCGAGCTCGCGTGGAAGCAGCATCACGAACCGGCCGGCATGGCGAATGCGACCCGCAATGCCGGCGGCGTCATCGCCAGACCCCCAATAGAGATCGGCGCGCGCCGGTCCCACAATCGCCGAACCCGTATCCTGCGCAATCATAAGGCGGTGGAAGTGTGAAACAGCCTTTGCGCTCTCGATCGGCAGCTTGGCTTCGATGAAGAACGGCGTCCCGTAATGATGCAGCCGGTCGACGGCAATGGACCGTCCAGGCGTCAGCGGCACACCCTGCGCGCCTACCGGTTCGCCCTCGTTCGATAATCCGGTGATGCGGAAGAACACATACGAGCGGTTGGCGGCGCGCACCTGCGCAGCTTCGTCGGGATGCGACGTCATCCAGTCTCGAATGCGTTGCATCGACATCTCTTCGCGTGGAATGCGATTGCGTTGCATGAGCGCGCGGCCGACCGAGGAATAGGAATAGCCGTTATGCGAGTTGTAATTGATGCGCAGCGGCGTGCCATCCTCGAGGATCACGCGCGCCGAGCCTTCGATCTGGATCGCGAGCAGATCGAACGGATCCTTGAGCCAGCAGATTTCAAGCTTCTGGCCATCGAGCGCGCCGGCCTCGATTGCGCCGCGGTCGTAGTACGGCACCAGCTGGTTTTTCTCGTTCAAGCGGCCGACCCGCGCACCTTTATTTGGAAAGGCATAAGACCCGAGCTTATGACCGGCCGCGACCAGGTCATGCGGGCGGCGGTAGAGCGGGATATGGAATTCCGGATTGGGAAAGCGCGAGCCTTGAACGATCGGTTCGAAATATCCGGTCAGGAATCCGTCAACCTCGCCCAGCCGCGCGATGCGCACCGGCAGAAAATTCTCTTCGAAGAAGGTGCGCGCCGCCTGCGAATCCCGCGGCGCCAGGTCCAAGGCCTTGCGGCAGACGTTCCACAGTGCGCCATTGATCGGTCCGTGGTCGTCGCTGTGCCGCGTTTTCCGCAAGGCCTGGCAGCTTGACTGATAGGCCGTAAACGCGGCGAGGTGATCATCGCCTGACCAGCCCGCCAGCTCCGTCCAATTGATCGGCTCGAGCTGGCTTCCTGCGAGCTTCAGCGGCTCATCGGCCGCCGCGGCGTTGACCACAGAGCATAAGATCGCGCCGAGGAGCCTTGCGACGACACCGTTCCCAGTGGCTTTCGCAAATGCAGGGCTAGCGCGCAAGCTCACTGACTCTTCCGCGTGTTGTCATTTCGTAACAAGGAAATAGAAAGACTCGGTCTTCACGGTGGCTGGATCAAAATAAACGCCGGCCGTTGCAAAAAGCGCACACTTGGTGCTGGACACAGTCTTTTCGCGATGCCTGTCCAAGATGCGCATTCGCGCCAAGCGGCGAGCGAGCAATTCCACAAAACCAATCGATTGGAAAACCCGCAGACCTTATCCTGAGGAGGCGCGCAGCGCCGTCTCGAAGGATTGAGACTGGTGAACCAGTTAGCGAGTCCGGTGGCGCATCCGCTTGGCGGAGGCTCATGTCGGCCCGTTCGCGATTTGCTCGTTTTCACAACCGGAAGACTCGCAAGCTTCTGCTCAAGCCTCCGGCATTGGCGGAAGTCACGGCCCGTCGTTTTCGACACGGCGGGCCGGACGCGCGATGCGCCGAGAGGCAAGTCCGGTCAATACGACAGCGAAGGGGGTCTCTCTGGACCTCCCATTTTTGAGCAAAAGAAAGTCGCCCGCCGCTTTGAGGCGGTTCAAAACCGATTGCTGATGGTTTTTAGACGGGGTCTTTTATTTCTTCTGCGGGCTGGCTCATGTCAAACTTGAGCATGATCTCCAGCGGCGAAATGCGCGGGCCAGACACGAATTCAATCTCGCTCTTTCCAGACGCCAGCTTTGACCCGATACCAATTGCTGCACTAACCACGACAACAAGACTCGTGAGCGCAATAGCCACCTTAAGCATCTCAGCCCCCCATTTCAACTGACTCAAGAAGAGTTGAACGTACCGTATGCACAATCATGGTGAAAGTTAGCCATCGCGAATCCTGGTTATCTGTGACAATCGCGCCACTCACGCATGCCGCTTGTTGACGTGCGGCCCCAATCGGAGCGAGCGTCGGCCCGATCATTCCGCACTTGGTGCAGACTCATGCGCGATCCGAGAGGCTGGATTGGCGTGTCATCCGGTAGCACCACCGAGCGACGACAATGGAGTGGCATGGGTGCACGCCGCGCGGCAGGATGTTCATCTCGGCCGGTTCAGTGAGCACGACGGATCGCAGGGAGTCGCAATTGGCCCCTGGAGCCGCCGCATGTTAAATGTTTGATCCTGCTCGCATGGAAGGGTGGCCGAGTGGTTTAAGGCAGCGGTCTTGAAAGTCGCGCGACGCTTTCACAATCAGTTGCGCTCAGTGCCAATGTGTCAGGTTTTTCGGGTAAATTGCGCAATTGCCATGCCGTTCCGTGCCATCCTGTACCGGAATATCTTGGGTCGTTTGGGGCCAAATTTGGGGCCAGAGTAGGGGCCGCGCAAAAGAGAGCTGATGCTGGAGGATGAGGAAGAGTTCCGCGTCTATGTGTTGCGGCACGAAGACCGCGCGGCATGGCTTGCGAAAGCACGTGGAGGCGAGGAGATCGCAAGATTGTGCCAATGGGCCGCTTCAAATTGGATCAAGGCAATGCGAAGCGGGGAGCATTCAATCTGCGGCTGCTGTGAGAACGTCCTTTCCCTAGAAAGAACCGTTCGCGCGTTCATTGTGCTAATTCCTACTAAGGAAGACCCTCAGAAGGTCAGAGCAAAAGCGTACGGCGTGTGTGCCGAATGCAGCAAAAACAAGGATCAATGGCTTGTCGATCAAGGCGTGCACCGACAGGGATTGTCGTCTAGCGCTGCGCGGCCTGGAGATAAAATTCACTGAGCAGCGCAACCGGCTCGTGGTGCAGGAGCGCGGCTAGCAGCTGCCGCGCTTTTCGTGGTTAACCGTAAGTTAATTCTGCGGTCGCAATTTTAGAGTTTTCGGGCATCCTGTTTTCATGCTCGATGTTCTAGACCCCGCGTCGATCTTCGCGTTCAGCCTGCTATTGCTGGCCCTTTGCGCGCTCTTTCTCTTGATAAAGGTCGCGTAGGCCCTCAGCGTCCGGTGAACAGGTCGAAGTCGAGGCCGCAGCGTTAGCCGCGCTCACCCAAATTCCACAGGCGTTCATGCCTACATGCTGGAGCGGGCCCACCGTAGGCCTAGGTGTTAGGGGATTGCGACTTTTGACTTGAGCCCCCAGCCGAACGCGCGTTGGGTCCAGGTTGGGTCCACTCCTGCACTTGTTCTGCTGTCGTTCTCAGTCCATTTATTCGCAACTGCTTGATCTTGCTCGCAAGGAAGGGTGGCCGAGTGGTTTAAGGCAGCGGTCTTGAAATTCGTTTTCCGTCATCCGGCCTAGTGCTAATGCGTGCCACTTGTTCAGTGATTTCGGGCTTAAATTGCAGTGGCACCCCGGCTGCCATACTCGCTTGTGCTGTTACGTGCGAGCCAGTTCGGTAGCAAAAATGGTAGCAGTTGCTTCATTGACTTGATCGTTAACCAGATCGGGCGCAAGGTAAGCGCCCCGACGCGCGCCGTTGGAAACGACGCGCCGGGACTTGCCACAACGCACCTGCAGGGCGCGTCATGACCGAAGCGATTCCTATCATAATCGAGACGGCTTGCAGCCCTGGTCGGATAGGAGCCTCTATTAGCGAGCCATGTCGTTGCGTCCGCGTACCCTGCCGACTGGCTTCATTGCGCCATGCCTTCCATCATCAGCCCCACAGCCGCCTTCCGGCGAGCTGTGGCTGCATGAAATCAAGCACGACGGCTTCCGGGTCATTGCCCGCAAGGCCGGCCAACGGGTGAGGCTCTACAGCCGCCCCGGCAACGACCTGACCAACCGCTTCCCGCTCATCGTCGAGGCAGTCGCCCGGCTTCGGCTCACGCTCATGCATCATCGACGGCGAGGCGGTCGTGTGCGGGGCTGACGGGATTGCCTGTTTCGAGATGATCCGGCGATGGGACACGGACGAGAGCGTGTTCATGTGGGCGTTCGACTTGATCGAGCTCGACGGCGACGATCTGCGGCGCGATCCGCTTGAGGTGCGCAAGGCGACGCTAGCCAGCCGTGCTCGCGCGCGCGGCGCCGGGCATGCGGTTCAACGAGCATCTCGACGCGGAGGATGGTCCCCTCGTGTTTGCGCACGCGTGCAAGCTCGGGCTGGAGGGCATCGTGTCGAAGCGTAAGGACTCGCGATACAGTTCCGGCCGCTCGCCGCACTGGATCAAGAGCAAGAACCCGAACGCGCCAGCGGTGAAGCGGGAAGCGGAAGAGGATTGGGGTCGTTAAATGTCAGAGACTGTCAGTGACGACGCCGAAGCACCGCAGCAATGACAGCAGTACCGCACGTGAGGCCAGCGAACACTGCACTTGGAACTAGCTGGTCGTATATCAAGGCCAACCCGCAAAGGAGCGCTGAAACTGCTGCTAGCAACAGAAGCTCGTGCTCGCGCACTTTCGTGTCCATGCGTCGCCCCTTAGCATGTCCTGGCAGGCCCGCGAATGTCTCCCAAAGCCGAGACCTTCCCGCCCGTGACCCTGGGCCATATCCGGTCCCACGGATGCCATGACGCCGTGGCGGTGCCCTGGCACGTGATCGCGTCGCTCCGGCAAAAGCAGTTCGCCTGGTTCTACCTCGTCAACGAGCACTGGCTGCGGTTTCTCGGACGCCGGGAGCCGGCCGACTCCCACGCCGACCCGATATTCGCGCCCGCCGCCGCCGTCTTCCTGCTGCCCCTGCCGTGGAGCATCTTTCTTCCCGCCGCCTTTGCCTCGGAGCTCCGGAATCGGAGGCCGTCGCGGGAGATCCTGTTTCTGTTTTCGTGGATTCTGGCGCCGGTCCTGTTCTTTACGCTGTCGCGGACGCGGACCTACTACTACCTGCTTCCGGCGGTTCCCGCGGTGGCCCTCGGGCTCGGCCGCTTCTGGTCGAAGCTCTCGGACAGGAACGCGGGATCTCATCGCCGATGGCTCTTCTGGACGACGATCTTTGCCGGGCTGGTTGCCTGGGATTTGTGGATCCTAGCGGGCGCGGGCTTCGGGTCGACGCTGCGCGAGGCGGCCATGGCCCAGAATCTGGTTCGCGAGCGGCCTTTGGCTGGTGATCGGCTTCGCCGCCGCCGTCGGTCTCGTCCTCCTCCGACGGCCGGCGGCGGCCCTTGCGGCAATCGGGGCGGGCTTCGTTTTTGCCTTCGTGGCGGCGGCGCGATTCGTCACCGCCGGGGGAGCCGGGATTCTCCACTCCGAAAGGGACGCGGCCAATCTGGTCAGGCAATGGGCGTCCCCGGGCGCGATCGTCGCCGTCGAAGGGAAGTTCGAGAACCACTCTTCCTTCGGGTTTTATTTGCCGCGCCGGTTCCAGCCCGTGCTCGTCGTGGACGCTCTCGGCCAGGGAGACCTGGCCTTCGGCTCGCGCCTCATGGCGGACACAAAACCGATCTTCGTCTCGACCAATCCGATGATGTTCGACTTCGCGGCGAGCCGGCCGATCTTCTATCTGACGAAATCTCCCTCGCGCTTGAATGTCCCGCCGTGGCTCCGGGTGATCGCCTGCGACGACGAGACCATGCTCTGGACCAACGAAGGCGTCGCAATCCCCGACCCGATCCCGCGGCCTTGAGCGGCCGTTTATATCAGATCTGATATGAGCGACTAGAACAGCCGGGTCTGGCGGGTCTCCTCGATCGGGCGCGTGACGGGCTCGATGGCCGGATACGCCGCGCGGAGCATCGCCGGGACGTCGCGGGTCTCGCCGGTGAGCGCCGCCTGCAGCTCGAGCGCGTTGGCCACCGCCTGCCCGCGAAAGTGGTTGTTCAGGATCGCGTAGACGCCGCCCGGCCTGTCCTCCGAAGCCTTGGCGAAGGAGGAGGCCTTTTCGGCCGCGCCGCGGATGCGCGCCATCCAGGGCTCGAGCTCCCTGGCCGAGTAGAGATAGTTGTAGCGCTCTTCGTTGGAGGTGTCGGGACCGAACCACTTCTCGGCGTTCCTCCCGTGAAAGCGAAAGTAGGCGATCGGCGCCGTAACGTGGTCGGTCGCCGACAGATTGTCGGAGATCGCCGGCTGATCGATGTTCACGAAGGCGGCGCGGTGCCGTCCGAGCAGGAGCCGCACCTCTTCGACGTCCCAGGACGCGTGGCGGAACTCGGCCGCGAGGGGCAGCGATTCCAGACTCGCGAGCGTCCGTTCGAGGTGCCGGCGGTTCTCCGGCATGTCGTGAAAGGACATCGGAAACTGCACGA
>CAWJCB010000008.1:190000-390051 GCA_963841105.1 uncultured Alphaproteobacteria bacterium | reverse complement strand
GAAACCTGGACGTGGACGGGGTGCTGAACGTGACGAATGGCGGTGGCTTCGGGTCTGGGGCTGATCGCCATCAATTACACCGGAGCGCTGAGCGACCTGACCCTTGGTTTGGGGACGCTGCCGGGGGCTTCACATCGGCAAACGTAAAAGTAACCACGGGAGTCCCCGGGCAGGTTAACCTGGTGGCAAAAGTGCGCTGCCGCGCGCCGACACAATTCTGGGATGGGTCGAAGACGACCTTTGACGGGACGGTGCATGGAGGCAATGGTACATGGAACAACTTTACGACCAATGTTACCCACGCCGGTGTGACCGTGAATCAATCCTGGCAGAACGGGGTCGCGGTCTTTAGCGGTGCCCCAGGCACGGTGACTCTGGGCGATGACATCCTTTTCCAAGGGATGCAATTCACGGCCGATGGCTACACGATATCGGGAGTCTTCGCGCTGCAGCCGACGGGAACGGCGATCATTACCACGGATGCCGGGGTGACGGTGACCATCGCCGCGCCGTTGCTGGCCCGGGCGGTTTGAACAAGGCAGGGTTGGGCCTGCTGAGTCTTGCGGGTGGATAACACTTACAGTGGTGGACAACGATTTCAGGCGGAGTGCTGCAGGTGGCCACTGACGTGATCCTGGGCAACCCGAGCGGCGGACTCATCTTGGACGGGGGGGAGTTGGTAGCGACCGGCAGCGGGTTCTGGAGCACTTTGCGGTCCGTCTCACCGCCAACAACGGCACCCTGGCGGCAGCTGTGGGCGGTCTGGCAGACTTTCGGGGGAATATCACGGGGGCCGGCGGCTTGACGGTTGGAGATGAGGTGAACACCGGGACGGTGTCCCTGAGCGGGACCAATACCTACCTCGGCAACACCACCATCGTGAGTGGAGCGACGTTGCAAACCCTTTCCACGGACGCATTGAGCGCGACCTCGGCATTTCTTGTGGCCGGCACCCTGGACTTGAACGGGTTCTCAACCAGATCGGCTCCCTGGCCGGTACCGGAACGGTGACCAATACCGGTCCAGCGGAGTCGTGCTCACCGCTGGAAATGACAATAGTTCCACCACCTTCAGCGGCACATTGCACGACGGGACTGCTGCCGTGGGGTTAAATAAAAGCGGTATCGGGAACGCTGACCTTGACCGGTACTAATATCTACACCGGTGGCACGACGATTAGTGCGGGGACCTGCAGATTGGCAATGGTGGAACCACCGGCAGCATTGTTGGAAACGTGATCGACAACGGCAACCTCGCTTTTAACCGCAGTGACGTTGTAACGTTCTCGGGTAATGTTTCCGGTACGGGCAGCCTGAACCAGATCGGTACGGGAACGCTGACCCTGACTGGCGCCAACACCTACACCGGTGGCACGACGATTAGTGCGGGAACCTTCCAGGTTGGCAACGGGGGAACCACCGGCAGCATTGTTGGAAACGTGATCGACAACGGTAACCTCGCTTTTAACCGCAGTGATGCTGTCACGTTCCCCGGCATTGTTTCCGGTACGGGCAGCCTGAACCAGATCGGCACGGGAACGCTGACCCTGACTGGCACTGAGACCTACACCGGTGGCACGACGATTAGTGCGGGGACCTTCAGATTGGCAATGGTGGAACCACCGGCAGCATTGTTGGAGACGTGATCGACAACGGCAACCTCGTCTTTAACCGCAGTAATGCTGTAACGTTCGCGGGCAATGTTTCCGGCACGGGCAGCCTGAACCAGATCGGCTCCGGAACAGCTGACCCTGGCCGGCACCTCCACCTACACCGGCGGTACGATAGTTAGCGCTGGAACGCTCCGAGCAGGGTCGACGACGGGGTTTAGTCCCAAATCTGCCTTCAATGTCAACTCAAGTCTGGACCTGGCTGGGTTCTCCAGCAGGTTCGTTGGAGGGAAGCGGAACCGTCGTCAACAACGGTGGAGCATCGGCAACATTGACAGTCGGCGGCAACGGCGCGAGCACAGTCTTTAGTGGAACCTTGACCGACGGGTCTGGCACGCTTGGGTTGACAAACCGGCACAGGAACGCTGACCCTTACCGGTAGAACACTTACAGCGGCGGGACGACATCTAATGGGGCACGCTGGCGGTAGACAATGACGGCAATCTGGGCATGGGGGCATTGAGCTTTAGCGGCGGCGCCCTCGAAGCGCTGGTAGCTCGGCGTGGGATTACTTCAGGCAAAGCGATCACGCTGAACGCCGGGGGCGGCACGTTTTTGGCCGATACCGGTACTGCTTCGAGCCTGAGCGGAGCGATCAGCGGGGCAGGCGCATTCACCGAGAACGGCTCAGGAACACTTAGCTTGTTGGGAACGAATACCTACAGCGGCGGCACGACGATCAGTGCTGGGACGCTGCAGATTGGCAACGGGGGAACCACCGGCAGCATTGTTGGAAACGTGACCGACAACGGCAACCTCGCCTTTAACCGCAGCGATGCGGTGACGTTCTCCGGCACTGTTTCCGGCACGGGCACGCCTGAACCAGATTGGCACGGGAACGCTGACCCTGACTGCCGCCAACACCTACACCGGCGGCACGACGATCAGTGCGGGAACCCTGCAGATTGGCAACGGTGGAACCAGCGGCAGCATTGTTGGAAACGTGATCGACAACAGCAACCTCGCCTTTAACCGCAGTGATGCGTGTGACGTTCTCCGGCACTGTTTCCGGCACGGGCAGCCTGAGTCAGACCGGAACCGGAGCGGCTGACCGTGACCGGTGACTAACACTTACACGGTGGCACGACGATCAGTGCGGGAACGCTGCAGATTGGCAATGGAGGAACCAGCGGGAGCATCGTTGGAGACGTGACTGACAACGGCAACCTCGCGTTTAACCGCAGCGACGCGGTGACGTTCGCCGGGCTGTTTCCGGCACGGGCAGCCTGAACCAGAATGGCCCGGGAACACTGATCCTGACGGGCACGAGCACCTACACCGGCGCGACGACGGTCTCGGCCGGCACGCTGCAGGTAGACGGCGTGTTGGGGAACACGGCGGTGACGGTCCAAAGCGGGGCGACGCTGGCGGGCCAGGGAACGATCGCGGGAAGCGTGACGATCCAGGACGGTGGCCACCTTGCGCCGGGTCCCGGAGCGCAGACCCTGAGTGTCGGCAGCCTCTTCGCTGAACCCCGCCTCGATCCTCGATTACCAACTGAGCACGCCGGGAGTGATCGGCTCGGGGGTGAACAGCTTGGTCAACGTCGCGGGCAACCTGACGCTCGACGGAGTGCTGAACGTGACCAATGGGGGGAACTTCGGTTCGGGGTCCTACCGGCTCATCAATTATACCGGAACGCTGACCGACCTGACACTCGACTTGGGGACACTGCCGACGGGCTTCTCGTCGGCGAACGTGACGGTGACCACGGCCGTCGCCGGGCAGGTCAACCTGGTGGTGAATGCCGCCGGCGCGCCGACGCAATTCTGGGACGGGTCGAACACGGTCTTCGACGGCACGGTGCATGGCGGCACCGGCACCTGGGACAACTTTACCACCAACTTTACCAATGGCACTGCGGCACGGTCAATCAGTCGTGGCAGAACGGGGTGGCCGTCTTTTGCGCCGCACCCGGCACGGTGACGCTGGGGGCTGACATCCTTTTCCAAGGGATGCAATTCACGATCGACGGCTACACGGTGGCGGGAGCAGGAGCCTTTGCGCTGCACCCGACGGGGACGGCGATCATCACCACCGATACCGGGGTGACGGCGACCATCGCCGCGCCGATCGTCGGCACGGGCGGCTTGAACAAGGCCGGTCTGGGCCTGCTGACTCTTGCGGGTGAGAACACTTACAGCGGGGGCACCACGATTTCAGGCGGGTACCTTGAGCGTGGCCAGCGACACGAACCTGGGCGACGCGAGCGGCGGGCTCACCTTGAATGGCGGGGAATTGTTGGCCGGCAACGGGTTTTCCAGCGCGGAGGTTGGCGGACATCACGACCAATGGCGGCACCTTGGCCGCAGCTCCTGGCGGCGCGGCGAGGTTTTCGGGAAACTTCACCGGCATTGGGAACCTGACCATCGGGGATACCGTGAACACCGGTGATGGTTAGCCTGAGCGGGACCGCCAATACCTACCTCGGCAGCACCACCATCGTGAGCGGAGCGACATTGCAGGCGCTTTCCACGACCGCACTGAGCCCCGACCTCTGCCTTTATTGTCACCGGCACGCTGGACCTGAACGGGTTCTCCAATCAGATCGGCTCCCTGGCCGGAACCGGTACGGTGACCAATAAAGGCTTAGCCGGAGCCGTGCTCACGGCGGGAGGCGACAATAGCTCCACCACCTTCAGCGGCGTCTTGCAGGACGGGACCGGCCCGCTCGGATTAGCCGAAATCGGTACGGGAACGCTGACCCTGACCGGCGCCAACACCTACACCGGCGGCACGACGATCAATGCCGGGACGCTACAGATTGGCAGCGGTGGGAACCAGCGGAAGCATTGTCGGAAACGTGATCGACAACGGCAACCTCGTCTTTAACCGCACCGATGCTGTGACGTTCGCCGGCGTTGTTTCCGGCACCGGCACGCTGAGCCAGATCGGTACCGGAACGCTGACCCTACGTGGGAGCAACTCTTACGCCGGCGCTACGACGATTAGCGCTGGAACGCTTCAAGCGGGGTCGACGACGGGGTTGAGTCCTAACTCTGCCTTCACCGTTAACTCGTTCCTGAACCTCAATGGTTTTTCGAACAGCGCGGCTTCGTTGTGGGTAACGGAGCCGTCACCGACGACGGTGGAACGCCCTCAGCTCTAACCACCGGCAGTGCGGCGCGAGCATGTCTTCCATGGCACCTTGAGACAGGTTTGCACGCGGGTTGACCAAAACCGGGCAGAAGCCGCCGACCCTCACCCGACGACGATGCATGCATGGGGAACGAGCCTCAACGGGGGCATCCTGGCGGTCAACCGCGACGACGGCAATCTTGGAGCGGAGATACGGAGCTTTAAACGCGGGCAACCTCGCCGTCAACCGCATCA
Organism: uncultured Alphaproteobacteria bacterium; assembly: GCA_963841105.1. GTDB lineage: Bacteria > Pseudomonadota > Alphaproteobacteria > Rhizobiales > Xanthobacteraceae > VAZQ01. The sequence goes on along the minus strand of CAWJCB010000008.1, from coordinate 385,049 downwards.
GGTGGAGGCGGGATCACTTCAGGCAAGGCGATCACGCTGAATGCCGGGGGCGGCACATTTTTGGCCGATGCCGGTACTGCTTCGAGCTTGAGCGGAGTGATCAGCGGGGCGGGCGCATTCACTAAGAACGGCGATGGAACACTGAGCTTGTTGGGAACGAATACCTACGCCGGCGGCACCACGATCAATGCGGGGATCCTGCAGATTGGCAACGGGGCAGCCACCGGCAGCATTGTCGGAAACGTGATCGACAACGGCAACCTCGCCTTTGACCGCAGCGATGCGGTGACGTTCTCGGGCAGTATTACCGGCACGGGCGGACTGAACCAGAGCGGCACTGGAACGTTGACATTGACTGGTGCTGACACCTACAGCGGCGGCACGACGATCAGTGCGGCGGGGCCCCTGCAGATTGGCAACGGTGGAACCAGCGGAAGCATTGTTGGGAATGTGGCCGACAACGGCAACCTCGCCTTTAACCGCAGCGATGCGGTGACGTTCTCGGGAGCTGTTTCCGGCCTGGGTAGCCTGAGTCAGATCGGCACGGGGACATTGACGCTGACTGGTAACAACACCTACACCGGCGGCACGACGATCATTGCGGCGGGGACCCTGCAGATTGGTAACGGTGGGACCAGCGGAAGCATTGTGGGAAATGTGATCGACAGCGGCAGTCTTGCCTTTAACCGCGGCGATGCGGTAACCTTTTCCGGAACTGCTTCCGGCACCGGTAGCCTGAGCCAGATCGGCTCCGGAACGCTGACTTTAAGCGGGAGCAACTCCTACTCCGGCACTACATTGGTTAACGCTGGAACGCTCCAAGCGGGGTCGACGACCGGCTTTAGTCCCAACTCCACCTTCAGCGTTAACTCGGTCCTGGACCTTAATGGTTTCTCCAACATCGTCGCTTCGTTGGCGGGTAACGGCAGCGTCACCAACAGCAGTGTAAGCCCGGCGACCTTGACAGCCGGCGGCAACGGCGCGAGCACCCTCTTCGGTGGAACCTTACTGACGGGTCTGGTAGGCTTGGGTTGACCAAAACCGGGCCAGGAACGCTGACCCTGACCGGTAGCAACACGTACAGCGGGGGAACGAACCTGAATGGGCGTGTCCTGGCGGTAAATAGTGACGGCAATCTTGGGACGGGGGTACTGAGCTTTAACGGGGCCATCCTGGAAGCGTTGTCAACTGGGGGTGGGATCAATTCAGGCAAAGCGATCACGCTAAATGCCGGGGGCGGCACGTTTTTGGCCGACACCGGTACTGCTTCGAGCTTGAGCGGACCGATCGCGGGGCCAGCGCTCTTCATTAAGGATGGCTCTGGAACACTGGGCTTATTGGGAACGAATACTTATATCGGCGACACAACGATCAGTGCGGGAACGCTGCAGATCGGCAACGGAGGAACCAGCGGAAGCATTGTTGGAAACGTGATCGACAATGCCAACCTCGCTTTTAACCGCAGCGATGCGGTGACCTTCTCGGGCCCTGTTTCGGGCACCGGCAGCCTGAACCAGAACGGCCCGGGCACACTGACCTTGACGGGCACGAACACCTACACCGGTGTGACGACGATCACTGTGGGAACGCTGCAGATCGGCAACGGAGGAACCAGCGGCAGCATTGTTGGCAACGTGACCGATAGCAGCGGACTGGTCCTTGACCGCAGCGGTTCTCTGAGTTTGCCCGGGCAGTATTTCTGGAGCGGGCACCCTGAGCCAGATCGGTACGGGTACGTCGATCTTAACCGGTACGAGCACCTATTCAGGAGCGACGACCGTGTCTGCCGGCACGCTGCAGGTGGACGGCCGATTGGGAAACACGGCGGTAACCGTCCAAAGCGGGGCGAAGCTGTCAGGCCAGGGGATCATTGGGGGAAGCGTGACAATCCAGGACGGGAGCTTATGGATGTCCTCGGCGGGCGACCGGTCCTTGCCACGGCCAAGCGCGACGCATGTCCTGGCGCCGCTGTGGCCGAGCAGATGCTCGAGCTCGCGCGGCCCGTATGGCATGTGCACCGTTTGCATAACGGCGCCGAGCTCGTTGATCGCAAGCCAGCTGACGACGAATTCCGGAATATTCGGCAGGTGAACAGCGACCACGTCGCCGCGCCCGATGCCGAGCTTCTGCAATCCGGCGGCAAGGGCACGCACGCGATGACCAAGCTGTGCGTACGTGATCAGGCCATCCGTAGTGCGAAGCGCGCTCTGATGTGGACTTGCTTTGGCAGGACGCGCCAGCCAATCCCTGAGCGTCTCGTCGCGCCACCATTTTTGCGCGCGGAAGTAAGAAGGATCGAAGGTGGCTGTTGCTGGCTTCATCGGACTTGGATGCAGCGAAAATCCATGAGCGTGGCGCTGGCTACGAGGCCATATCAATCAACCAGGTTCACGTGCGGCCGGCGAGCATGCGCGAGGTATGGTCATACATGCCGGTGAGCAGCGACAGCGCGTTGCTTGCCGACTTGAGCTGTGTCTCGATGCTCGGCATGTCGGCGCTGGGTGCGATCAGCAATTCGCGCCGCGAGGAGACCAGGAATTCCGTCATGTCGCGCCCTGCTTGTGTCGGACGGTAGCGCGTGTCGCGATTGGTGCTGCCGGGCACCTTCTCGATCAAGCCTGCCGCCGTCAGCTTGCGCAGACTGTACTGAATGTTGGCAATGTCGTCGCGGTTGCTGAAGCGGCTCAACTCGCTGATGCTGCGCGGCTTCGGCGTGAACATCAACTGCTGAAGAATCACGCATTCCTGTCCGGTGAGCTTCTGTACCGCGCCGCTCGGCCCGAAAACGGCGCCGGCAAACCGGTAGAAGGCCTCCGAGGCGCAGATCAAAGCCTGCTCGAATTCCAGAAAAGCGCGCTCGCGCTGGGTACGCCCAAGCGGGGTAGAAAATGGGCTGGTGGTCGCCAGCTTCGCGACGTTTCCGCGTGGCTTGCCGGCGGGCATGCGACCTCCGTTCTTGCAGTGTGGCGTGCGCCAGCATAGTTTGACTGATGGAAAATACAAGGTAGAATTGATAGAATGTCCAAGGATGGCACAATCGAGCTTTGGGAGCTGCGCGGCAAGGACGATTGCCGCTACAGCACCTTCGCGTGGCGGACGCGGCTCGCGCTGCTGCACAAGGGATTGACGTTCGAGGTCCATCCCGTCCACGTGAGCGACAAGGAAGCGATCGCCTTCAGCGGGCAGGACAAGGTGCCGGTGATCCGCGACGGCGGGCACGTCGTTTCGGATTCCTGGAAGATCGCTGTCGATCTGGAACGCCGCTATCCGCAGCGGCCGTCATTGTTCGGCGAAGCGGCGGCGGAAAATCTCACGCTGTTTTTCAACATGTGGGCCGATCGGGAGTTGATCCCCCTGATCGTGCCTTGTCTCATGCGCGATGTGCTCGATTGCGTCGATTCTGCCGACTGCGAATTACCAGCGCGCGCGCATGGAAGGGGTGTTCAAGAAATCGCTGGAGGAGCTTTACGGCGAACGCGCGAAAAGCCTCGATCAGTTCCGCCGCAAGCTTTCCGGCGTCCGTAAGGTATTGGAGCAGTCGCGCTACTTCGGCGGCGAAACGCCGTCATATGCCGATTACATATTGTTCAGCGTGTTGCAGTGGGCACGCATCGTATCGCGCGAACAGGTGCTCGAAGGGAGCGACGCTGTGGCGGCCTGGTTTGAACGCATGCTCGATCTCTATGACCGGGTAGGGCGCCGCGAACGGTCGCGTGCGGACAGGATGAAGGACACTGTGGCGTGAAGATCGTCATCATCGGTGGCGGTCCCGGGGGGCTCTATTTCGCGCTCCTGATGAAGAAGCGCTTTGCCGGCTACGACATCACTGTGTACGAACGTAACCGCGCCGACGACACCTTCGGCTTCGGCGTCGTTTTCTCCGACGAGACGCTCGACAACCTGATGGACCACGATCGCGCGTCCTACGACGCGATCACCCGTGAATTCTCCTATTGGGACGAGATAGACTTTCACTTCCACGGCGACGTGGTGCGCTCGACCGGACATGGATTTTGCGGCACCGAGCGCCGCACGCTGCTCGCCGTGTTGCAGAGGCGTTGCCGTGAGCTGGGCGTGAAGCTCGAATTCTCCAAGGAGATCTTCGATCTCGCTCCCTTCGACGGTGCCGACCTCATTGTCGCCGCCGACGGCATCAACAGCTTCATTCGCGAAACGTACAAGGATCATTTCCAGCCAAAGGTGGAATTGCGGCGCAACCATTTCATCTGGCTCGGCAGCACGGCGCCGTCGCCGGCGTTCTCATTCCACTTCGCGGAAAACGAGCTCGGCATCTGGGACCTGTGCACCTACCAGTACAAGAGAGAGATGAGCACATGGGTGGTCGAGGCGCCGGACGCCACATGGGCGAAGGCAGAGCCGACGCTTGGCAAGCTCAATGAAGGCGAGACCGTCGCCTATCTGGAGAAGCTCTTCAGCAAGCAATTGCGCGGCCATAGATTGATCCCCAACCGCTCCTGCTGGCGGCGCTTTCCTGTGATCCAGAACAAGAGCTGGCACTACAAGAACATCGTATTGCTTGGCGACGCTTTGCACACGGCGCATTTCTCCATCGGGTCGGGCACCAAGCTGGCGATGGAAGACGCGATCAATCTGTTCAACGCATTCGAGCATTCAAGCTCGGTTGCGGACGCGCTGCAGAAATTCCAGGGCTCGCGGCGCGAGGATGTCGAGAAGACGCAATACGCCGCAAACGTCAGCGCGCTGTGGACCGAGAACCCTTCGCGCTACTGGGGCATGCATCCGGTCCAGGCTTGCTTCAGCATGCTCTCGCGGGCGAAGGCGGTGACCTATGAGAACCTGCGCATGCGCGACCCGGAGTTTGTGGACAAGGTGCAGGCGTGGTTTGCCGGCGCTGTCCGCGCGCAAGGGTTCGATATCCCCGCCGCGGATCCTCCGCCGCCGATGTTCACTCCGTTCCGCATCGGGCAGATGGCGGTCGCTAACCGCGTCGCGGTTTCCCCGATGAACATGTATTCGGCCGAGCCGGGCGCGGTCGCCGGTGATTTCCATCTCGTTCACCTCGGCCGTCTGGCCATGGGCGGCGCCGGCCTGGTGTTCGCGGAGATGACCGCGGTATCCGAGCAGGGCCGCATCACGCCCGGCTGCCCCGGCATCTACAACGACCAGCAAGTCGCCGCGTGGCGGCGGATCAGCAATTTCGTGCATCGCGAGAGCAAGGCGAAATTCTGCCTGCAGCTCGGCCATTGCGGGCGCAAAGGCTCGACCAGGCGCGGCTGGGAGGGCATGGATCACCCGCTCGAGGACGGCAATTGGGAGATTTTCGCCGCTTCGCCGCTCGCTTTCCACGATTTCATGCATCTGCCGCGGGAGATGACGCGCGCCGACATGGAGCGTGTCATTGCCGATTACGCACAGGCCGCGGTCAACGCCGACAAGGCCGATTTCGACATGATCGAAGTGCACGCCGGTCATGGCTATCTGCTCTCCGGCTTTATTTCGCCGCTGAGCAATCAGCGCAGCGATGAGCTTGGCGGGAGCTTCGAGAACCGGATGCGTTTTCCGCTGGCCGTATTCGACTCGGTGCGCTCGCACTGGCCGCGCCACAAGCCGATCTCTGTCCGCATTTCCGCGACCGATTGGGCGCCGGGCGGCATCACGCCGGAAGACGGCTTGCGCATAGCCGCGGCCTTTCGCGGCCGCGGCGCCGATATTATCGACGTGTCGGCGGGACAGACGTCGCGCTGGGCCAATCCGGTCTATGGGCGCATGTTCCAGACGCCGTTCTCGGAGATGGTCCGCAACGAAGTGGGTATCCCGACCATCGCGGTCGGCAACATCACAACGGCCGATCAGGTCAACACCATCGTGGCTGCCGGCCGCGCGGACATTTGTGCGGTTGCACGCGCGCATCTGACCAACCCGCACTTTACGCTCACGGCGTCGGCCGAATACGGCTACGACGCGCAGTTCTGGCCGCTGCCATACCTTGCCGGCAAGGACCAGGCCTTTCGGCTTGCGCAACGCCAGCAGATGGAGATGGCCGCGCTGCGCCGGGCGGCGCGGCCCTCCAGCCACGATCAGCGGCGCGAGATCGAGCAGGCGGCGGAATGACAGGGCGTCATCCGTTCTACACCATCGGCCACTCGACGCACCCGCTTGCCGAATTCGTGGACATGCTGCGTCAGCCCGCCGTCACCTTTCTTGTCGATGTGCGAACAGTGCCGCGCTCGCGCACCAACCCGCAATATAATCGCGATGCGCTGCCGCAGGCGCTGGCGCCGTTCCAGATCGGATACGAGCACATCGCAGCGCTTGGCGGGCTGCGCGGCAGGAACCGGGATGTGCCGCCGTGCGTGAACGCGTTCTGGCGCAACGCGAGCTTCCATAACTATGCCGACTATGCGATGGGCGAGGCCTTTCATGCTGGTCTCGCCAGGCTGCGCGAGCTCGGGACGACCCAGTGCTGCGCCATCATGTGCGCGGAAGCGGTCTGGTGGCGATGCCATCGCCGGATCATTGCCGACTATCTGCTCGCGGCGGGAGACACGGTGTTCCATATTCTTACGCTGGCAAAGATCGAGCCGGCGCGCATGACGGAGGCAACGCGGCGAGAGCCTTCCGGCGTTTTGACCTATCCCGAAGAAGGGTCGAATTGATGCAGGTTTCTTCGTCATGGCCGGACTTGTTCCGGCCATCCACGACTTGTTTAGCCTGAACCAAAGACGTGGATGGCCGCGACAAGCGCGGCCATGACGCCGGAAGTGCGTCCAGTTCATCGAGACGCGCGCTAAAGACGAACGTCCGCATGCAGTTTGCATCTGCGTTGTTGTTTCAGGATGGATTTGAAACCCGTGCTGCGGCGGCGTAGGCTGCCGTCATATGAGCGCGGGTTGCCGCGCTCGAAGAAATACCCAGAACATGGGAGGGACGGATGTCTGACGCACGCATCGCGATCAGCCGGGTGCTCCTGTCGGGCGTGTTCATTGTGCTCGGCTTTCACGAATTGGTGGACGTCGGGACGGTCACCAGCAATCCCGGCGCCACACGCTTCATGGAGTTGTTGGGCGCAGGCGGGGCCGCGCCTTTGTGGTTCGGCTATTTCATTGCCGCACTCGAGTTCCTGGCCGGGCTCGCGGTCCTTGTTGGCTTCAAGACGCGCGGGGCAGCCTGGACCCTGGTGATCTTTCTCCTCCTTACCACGGGTTTCGTGCATGCCTTCTGGCTGCTGGAAGGGCCGGCGCGTGCCGCCACGCAATCGCACTTTTTGAAGAATCTCGCCATGGCGGGAGGCTTCCTGCTGCTCACCATGACAGGAGGCGGCCGCTACTCTCTCGACCATCGCGGCGCGAAGACAGCCGACCGGCCTGGGTAGAGCTCAGCCTTCTCAGGCGCCTGTCTGTGCCACCGGGGCTGGCGCATATCGGCGACGTGCTGCAAATGCACGCCGCCATGTTTCCCGACAAGGTGGGGGCACGCGACCTTGAACGGGCGTTGACGTTCCGTCTTTGGTATGCGCGCGCCTGCCGGCTTGCGAACGCTCTGACCGGCCTCGGGCTCACGAAAGGCGACCGCGTCTGCGTGCTTGCCTATAATTGTCTGGAATGGATGGAGATCTACGCCGCAACGGCGCTCGCAGGGTTGATCGCCGTTCCCATCAATTTTCGGCTCATCGGGGCTGAAATCCAGTACATTGTCGAGAACTGCGAAGCGAAGGCGCTCATCGTCCAGGACGAATTGCTGGAATCGATTGAATTGGTGCGCGCCGATCTTTCGCTGCCGGCCGAAAACTTCATTGCCTTCGGCCGTGCGGCTTCGCCATCCCGGATACGTTGCCTACGAGGATATGCTCGCCAGAGCCAGAGACGACGCGCCCAGCGTGAGAGTCACGCCGGGCGATCCCTGGACCCTGATGTACACGTCCGGCACGACGGGCAAGCCGAAGGGCGCGATCCGCAGCCACCGCGGCAGCGCCCTTCTCTCCCTCGTCACGGAAGTGGAAATGGGTCTGTCGCGCCGAGATGCCGCGCTGCTGGTCATGCCCATGTGTCACGCGAATTCGTTGTACTTTTTCGGCGCGTTCACCTATTGCGGCGCCGCCTGCACGATCTACAGCAGGAAGAGCTTCGACCCGGAGCATCTCGTGCGCACGCTGGCAGAAGGCGGCGCCACCTTCACTTCCCTGGTCCCGACGCACTACATCATGATGCTTGCCCTCTCCGCCGCCGTGCGTGCGCGCTACAACGTTGACGCGGTCACCAAGCTCATGATCTCTTCCGCGCCGGCGCGCCGGGACACCAAGCTGGCGATCATGGACTATTTCAAGAATTCCGGATTGTTCGAGCTTTACGGATCGACGGAAGCGGGATGGGTCACCATGCTTCACCCGGACGAGCAATTCTCCAAGCTGGGCTCGGTTGGTCGCGAATGCATCGGCTCGCGTCCCATCCGCCTGCTCGATGCGGAGGGCAATGACGTGGCCGCCGGCAAAGCCGGCGAGCTCTATTCGTGCAACGCTTACACGTTCGACGGCTATTGGAGGTCGCCCGAGAAAACCAGTGAAGCATTCCGAGGCGATTATTGCACGGTCGGCGATCTCGCCCGCCGCGACGAGGAAGGCTACGTCTATCTGGTCGATCGCAAGAGCAACATGATCATCTCGGGCGGCGAGAACGTCTATCCTTCGGAGGTGGAAGCGCTGTTGGGCGCGCATCCCAAGGTGAAGGACGTCGCGGTGATCGGGGTCGCCGATGGCAAATGGGGCGAGCGCGTCCACGCGGTGATCGTTGCCCACGACGGAGAAGCCCCGGCGCAGGACGAAATCCTCGACTGGTGCCGGAACAGGATCGCCGGCCACAAACGGCCGCGCTCGGTGTCGTTCATTCGGGAATTCGAGATGCCGAGGACGGCAACGGGAAAGATTTTGCACCGCGTTCTGCGAACGCAACTTAACGCCGGGAGTGAGGAAACAACATGCGCGGAGGAAGCCGCGCGGGCGCCGGAGGGGAGGACGAAGTGAACGAGGCCGCGGCCAAAACCCCAAAGACCCAAAAGACCCAAAAGACCCAGGACTTGAACGAAGACGAGAGCTCCTGCGCCGCGTGGGTCGCCCGCTTCCTCAAGGCGCGCGGCATCGACCGCATATTCGGCCTGCAAGGCGGCCACATCCAGCCGATCTGGGACCATGTCGCGCGCCAAGGCATCCGCATCATTGATGTCAGGCACGAAGGCGCCGCGGTGCACATGGCGCACGCCCATGCCGAGCTGAGCGGTCAGTTCGGCGTGGCCATGGTGACCGCCGGACCTGGTGTCACCAACACCGTCACCGCCATGGCCAATGCGTCGCTCGCGCGCGCGCCGGTCCTGTTGATCGGCGGCTGCACCTCGCGTCCGCAAGCCAATATGGGGCCGCTGCAGGACATTCCACACGTCGACATGCTTCGTCCGGTCACCCGCACGTCGCGCACCGCGCGGGTTGCTGAGCAGGTGGTGCGCGAGCTCGACGAGGCCGTGGCGCGCTGCATGGGCGACGCGGGCGAGCCCGGCCCGGCTTATATCGAGATTCCCACCGACGTCCTGCGCACGCGGGTGCCTTCGGCGCTGGTGCTGCCGGAATGGATGGCGCCGAAGACGCCGCGCCTTCTGCCGCCGGATCCGGCCGCCGTGGCCGAGGCCGTCGAGGTGCTTTGGTCGGCGCGGCGGCCTCTGGTGATCACCGGCCGCGGCGCGCGCCAGGCCGGCCCGGCGCTGACGCGACTGCTTGAGGCCACCGGCGCTCTCTATCTCGACACCCAGGAAAGCCGCGGCCTGGTGCCGCCGGACCACCCGTCAACGGCGGCCGCGGTACGCGCGGCCGCGATGTCCGAGGCCGACGTTGTTCTTCTGATCGGCCGCAAGCTCGATTACCAGCTCGGCTACGGCTCGCCTGCGGTTTTTCCCAATGCACGCTTCATTCGCATCGCAGAGACGGCCGGCGAGCTCATCGACAACCGCCGCGGTCAGCCGGAATTGCTGGCTTCGCCGCATCTGGCGCTTTCCGCAATGGTCGAGGCTGCCGGCAATCGTGAGCCGAATGTCGATCCGGTGTGGGCGGATGGATTGCGCCGCCGTCATCGCGCGCGCGTCGCGGCCGGTGATCGCAAGAACGATCTGCCTCTCACCGGCGCTGACGGAAAGATTCATCCCAGGGTCATCTTCGATGCCATCGCCGCTATAGCTGATGCTGACTATGTCGGCATCGCGGATGGAGGCGATCTTCTCAGCTTCGCCCGCACTGGCCTGCAGGCGACGACATACATGGACGCCGGCGCCTTCGGTTGCCTCGGCGTGGGAGTTCCGTTCGCCGTTGCCGCAGCGCTCGGCATGCCCGAACGGCAGGTCATATCCGTCAATGGCGATGGTGCTTTCGGGATCAATGCCATGGAAATCGACACCGCGGTGCGGCACGGGGCAAAGGCTGTGTTCGTCGTGTCCAACAACGCCGCGTGGAATATCGAGCGCCTCGATCAGGAAATGAACTACGGCGGTCGCGTTGTCGGCACCACGCTGCGCCACTCCGACTACGCCGCGCTCGCGCGAGCGCTTGGCGCATATGGGGAACGCGTCGAGCAGGCAGCCGAGCTTCCGGACGCGTTGCAAAGGGCGCTGAAGAACGCACCGGCGCTGATCGACGTGGTCACCTCGCAGTCCGTTATTTCCTCCGATGCGCAGAAGGGGCTGGGCTTCGTTCCCGATTTCCAGGCGCTCACCGCCTGGGATGCGGCGGAAAGAAAGCGGCGAGAGTGAGTGGGACTCAATCGTCGTGCACCGCCGCCTTGCGCCGGTGCTTCGCGCTCTCCTCCTCGATGTGGCGCAGATCCTGGTCGAATATGATGCGGTCCTCGCCGGCAAGCGCAACGAAACGCTTGCCGCGGGCGCGGCCGACAAGCGTGAGATTGGCCTTGCGCGCCAGCTCGACGCCCCAGGCCGTGAACCCCGAGCGCGACACCAGGATTGGGATTCCCATCCGCACGGTCTTGATCACCATCTCCGAAGTGAGCCGTCCGGTGGTGTAGAAGATCTTGTCGTGCGCGGCCAGGCGATGCTTGAACATGTAGCCCGCGATCTTGTTAACGGCGTTGTGGCGGCCGACATCCTCCATGTAGATCAGCGGCCTGTCCTCCTGCGCCAGCACGCAGCCGTGGATGGCGCCCGCTTCGAGATAAAGCGATGGCGTCGTGTTGATCTTGTGCGTCAGCGCGTAAAGCCACGAGGTGCGCAGCTCAGCGCGCGGAAGCGTGACGTTCTCCAACGCCTCCATCAGGTCGCCGAACACCGTTCCCTGGGCGCATCCCGAGGTCTGCACCTTTTTCTTGAGCTTCTTTTCGTAGTTGGTCTTGCGCTGCGTGCGCACGATGGCGACGGCGAGCTCCTCGTCGTAATCGACGCCGACGATGACATCGTCCGGCAAGAGCATGTGCTGGTTCAGCAGATAGCCGAGCGCGAGGTATTCCGGATAGTCGTTGATGGTCATGGCGGTGACGATCTCCTGCGCATTGAGGAAGATCGTGAGGGCGCGCTCGACGGTGACCCGCGTCTCGATCCGCGACCCGGTCTGATCGATGCCGGTGACGCGCTCGGTCAGGCGTGGATCCGACGGGTCCGGGCGGACAAGATAGTCGTCGCTTGCCATGCGGCTAATGTAGGCAACGTACAGGGCGGGCGAAAGCGTATGGCGTAGGTTGGGTCGAGCTCTTTCGCGAGACCCAACGCTTCTGAGTCGGCGGGAATGTTGGGTCTCGTCAAGAACTCGACCCAACGTACGGCATCGGCAAGCCGCTCATCACCGTGCGGGCAAAGGCGAGCAGCATCTCATCGCCGCCCGGCCGCGCCACGATGGAGAGCCCCACGGGAAGGCCATCCACTTGAGCAAGGGGTAAGCTCAATTGCGGCGCCCCCAGCGTTCCACAAATGGTGGTGAGCGTGCTGATGGCGGTGCGGCGCGCCCACATGGCCGAGCGCCGCTGGTCCAGAAGAGGGGCGGGGAAGGGCGCCGTCGGCAAACAGACAATGGTGTCGGGCGCGAGCGTCTGCATGATCGCGTTGCGCTGCGCCGCCTGAAATTCGCGCGCCGCCGCAAGTGTCGCGTCATCGATATGCGTGCCGCGAAGGAGATTATCCGCGACCTCGAATCCGAAGCGAGGGTTGTGCCGATCGATCCAGTCGCCGAAGGTCGCCCAGGCCTCGCGTCCCTGCACGGCGCGCTGATGCGCGAACCAGTCGGAGAGCAGCACGTCCGGCGAGATCGCGGTTTGCTCGCTGCTGCCGACAAGCGCTGCGATACGCTCTGCCACAGGGAGAAGCGCAGCAGCGGTCGCCGGCTCGGCGATTGCGAAGGCATCGGTGGCCACGATCACATGGCGCGCGCGCGGCGCGCGTGCGATCTCGCTGCCGAGCAGCACTTCGCCGATCCTCGCCAGGAGCTCCGCGTCGCGCGCGAACCAGCCGACGGTGTCGAAGCTCGGCGCCTGGCCGACCACGCCTTCGAGCGACACGCGTCCATGCGTCGGACGGATGCCGAGGATGCCGCAGAAGCTCGCCGGGATGCGCACCGATCCGCCGGTGTCGGTGCCCAGCGCGAAATCAACGAGACCGCCGGCCACCGCTGCCGCCGAGCCGCTTGAGGAACCGCCGGGCACTCGCCCCGGCGCCTTCGGATTGGTTGGAGTGCCGTAATGGGCATTCTCGCCGAAGATGCCGCGCGAGAGCTCATCGGTATGGGTCTTCCCCACCATGTCGGCGCCGGCATCGACAAGCGCCTGCACGACTGGCGCGGTGCGCGCGGCAGGCGAATGCAGCGCGAGCCAGTCAGGATTGCCGGCGCCGGTCACGTCGCCTGCAATGTCGAACAAATCCTTTGCCGCGAAGGTGCGACCTGCCAGCGGACCCGCCGGCGCGCCCTTGAGCTTCGCGGTGGAGTGCGCGCAGAACGCATTCAAGGGATCATGCATGGACTACTACTCGCGGGCGACGGCTTTCACCGCTTCATCGTTCGTCGGCAGCCCGGCAATCTCGCCGAGAGTGATCGGCTTCACTGGTGGGCGCAGACGATAATAGCCGATCGCATCGGGCGTGACGCCGCGCGCTTGCGCCATGAGCTCGGTCACGGTGAGGCCGCACAGCCTCCCCTGACAGGGCCCCATGCCACAGCGCAGGAAAGCCTTCATCTGGTTGGGGCCGGGACAGCCAAGCGCGACCGTGTCGATGATCTGGCGGGCGTTGACGTCCTCGCAACGGCAGACCAGCGTCTCTCCGCCGGGCCGGCGGAATTGCGGCCGCGGTCTGAAAGCGCCATCGAGAAATGCGCGCCCGCGCAGGAAGCGGCGCAGCAACGCGCGTGCCGCCTTTTCCTCGGCGGCAAGGCGAAGCTCGGGCTTGATGGAGCGGATCGCGGCAATGGCGGCGAGGCGGCCACGCGCCTGCGCCGCTTCCGCCCCCGCGATTCCCGCTCCGTCGCCTGCAATGGCGAGGCCGCGCACATTGGTGGAGCCGTACGCGTCCAGCACCGGCACGAAGCAGAGCTGCGCCTCGTTCCAGCGATGGGCAACACCGGATGCCATGGCGAGATTGACGTTCGGGACCACGCCCTGATGCAGGAGCAGCATATCCGCCTTGATCCGCTGCTCCTGTCCGTGCGTGGTGCGGTACGACACCGCTTCCAATCGTTCCTTGCCCTGCGCCTCGAGCGCGATCACGCCGCCGATGACGATGAGCTCCCGGCGCACCGCCATCATCAAACGCCAGCCCTTGGCGAGGTAAGGAGAGACAACAAAGCCTGGCGCGTGGCGGAGCGCGCCTTGCCAGTCCATGCGGGGAGCGGTGTCGAGAACGGCTTCGAGCCGTACACCGGCGTTGAGATATTGCCAGGCGAGAAGCCAGAGGAGCGGTCCGCATCCCGCGAGCACGGTGCGGTCCTGCGGCACCAGGGCCGAAGACTTGAGGAGGGTCTGCGCCGCGCCCACCGTCATCACGCCGGGCAGCGTCCAGCCCGGTATGGGAAACGGCCGCTCCATCGCGCCGGCCGCAAGGATAATGCGCGTGGCCGCGATCAGGCGCGAGCGCCCCGCGATCGAGACGGCGATCTCGCCTTCCCGCAACAGCCCCCACGCATTTGCTCCGGCGACATGCTGCGCGCCGCTGTCGCGCGCCTCCCGCACGAGCGAGCCGCCGCGCCAATAGTCGTCGCCGAGCACCGTGTTCGCCGGCACAGACGGGGCGGTTACGGACCGGTAGCTCTGCCCGCCGGGGTGCGGCTGGTCGTCGAGCAGCACGGTTGCGAGTCCGGCACGCGCGCACAAGCTCGCAGCGGCAAGTCCGGCCGGTCCTGCCCCGACGATCGCGACGTCATAGCGCTCGCGCAGTTCGGCCGGCGCATTCATGCGCCGAGCTCTCGTTTGGCCTTTCCCGTCTCGATGCGCATGCCGTCGCGCACCACAACCATGCACGCCTGGCGATTGCCGACGCCGTCGATGGCGACGAGGCACTCGAAGCAAATACCCATCAAACAATAGGGAGCGCGTGCCGCGCCGGCGACCGCCGTTCGGCGCGACACGATATGTCCCGCAGCGAGCATCGCGGCGGCGACGCTGTCGCCTTCGTGCGCCGGCACGCGCCGGCCATCGACGAAGACACTGACCGCGGGGCGGCGGGTGGCTTCAGCGAGCCGGCGAAACATCAAACCGCCGCGCGCGAAATGCGGCCAGGTCTTTCGCCAATGCGCCGGCATCGATCAGCCGCGGCAGCACCAGGGCGTGGTTGGCGGCGAGCGTCACTCCGCTGTGGCATGTAGCAAGGAAGGCGCCGGGGCACGTCTCCGACTGATCATAGATGGGAAATCCGTCCTTCGGCATCACGCGCAGCGCCGCCCAGCAGCGCACGATGTTGAGGCGCGCGAGGAGTGGAAGCATCCGTATGGCGCGATCCGCCATGACCGAAAGGACCGCGCTTGCGATCGACGTATCATAACCCGCCTCCTCGACGGAATCGCTGATCATCACGCCGCCCTCGTCGGTCTGCCTGATCGTGTGGACGACATGATTCATGAACGGCGCGACCTTCTCCGTGACCATGATCTGGCCGCGCTGCGGGCGAACCGGCGCGTCGAGGCCGAGCATGGGCGCAAGGCGCGCGTTGCCAAGGCCGGCGGCGAGCACAACCTTGCCGGCCGCAAGCTCGCCCTCTCGCGTGTGCAGGCGGAACTCGCCGGCGCGCGGCTCAATGCGCTCCACCGCATGGTCCGAATGATAACTGCCGCCCAGCTGCTGGAAGGCGGCATGCGTCGCGCGCAGCAACCGCAAAGCGTTCACATGCCCGTCGGCGGGACAGAAGCTTGCTCCTGCGACATCGGCGCCGACCTGCGGCAGCATCTTCTCGACCTCGCCGTGATCGAGCATCTGATATTCGAAGGCATCCATTCCGGGCTGGTTGTGCAGACGCTTGAGCGCGTTGGCGCGGTTTTCCATCTCACGCTCGGAAAGGAGAAGGTGCAGCCCGCCGGGTCTGTGAAAACGCACGTCGATCCCGGTCTGCCCCGCGAGCGCCTGCGCGAGCTCGGGCCAACGCTGCGACGACTGCCTGGTCCAGCGCGCATATTCCGCCATGCCGGCGCCTTTGCTCTGCACCCAGACAAGCGCAAAGTTGCCGCGCGAGGCGCGATGGGCGAGATCGCCCTCGTCGAGCACCACGACGCGGCGGCCCAGCCCTGCCAGCCCCCAGGCGATCGCCATGCCGACGAGCCCGCCGCCGACCACGGCAAAATCATATTCGTTGGAGGATCGGATCTGTAGAAACGTCGTCATCGCGCACGGCTGTTTACGTTAGCAACGTAGCCCGGATTGAGCGGCAGCGAAATCCGGGGTCACGGCGCCAATGTTCCCGGATTTCGCTTGCGCTCAATCCGGGCTACAACTCTGACGAACGGGCGCGCTTGCCATCGCGGACCATTAGCACAGCGTTTTCAAGGTTTGCATTGTCCCCTCGACAGGATGGCCTTTCACAGGCCGTGAGCGGGCGTAGGCGCGGGCCCGCCCCTGGCCTGATCAGAAGTATTCAGCTACGCTGAAATCCAATTCGTTCGCTTAATGCATGATCCCCATGACTAGCAGAAGCAGCGATGAAGCCAGGCCGCAATTCGTCGGAATCGATTCCATCTTGTACGGTGTCGACGACATCGACCTATGCCACCGGTTTTACGACGACTGGGGATTGCGGACCATTCGGCGCGACAATGACGAGGTCGTGTTCGAGACGCGGCAGGGCCCGCGCGTCATTCTGAAGAACCTGAATACCCGGGAATTCATGTTCCAGTCTCCGCACCAGGGTTCTTCTCTGCGGGAAGTCGTCTGGGGCGTGCAGTCGCAACATGACCTGGATCTGATCGGCGAGCGGCTATCGCGGATCCGGCCGACGAAGCGGTTGCCGGACGGGTCCGTCCACAGCACCGACCCCTATGGATACGGAATTGGATTCACAGTCTGGGATCACGGCAGCGTCGAGTTCAACACACAACGCGGACCCCCTGTCGACGCGGATGAATTTCGTCGGTTCGCGGCGGCGCATCAGCGAGCCGGCCGTCCAGTATTCGCGTGCCGAGCCGACGAGGATCGGGCATGTGGTGTTCGAAGTCGCAGGACCGGAAGCGCTGCGCGAAGGCGAAGAGTTCTATCTCGGGTGCCTGAAATTCTCGGCGTCGGACCGTTATCTGGAACGCGGTCTATTTTGCCGGTGCGCGGACGAAAGCGACCATCACAACGTCGCCCTGCTCACCACCAGAAATAAGCGGACACAATTCGAGCACGTCGCGTTCGAGGTACGGGATGTTCACGAGGTCTTCGGCGGCGGGGTGCACTTCGCAGAGCATGGCTGGGCGACCGTCGTCGGTCCAGGACGGCACAAGGTGTCATCGGCATACTTCTGGTACTTCAACAATCCCTGCGGTGGACAGGTGGAATATTTTTCCGATACCGATTTTCTCGACAAGGACTGGAAGCCGAGGAGCCTCCCGCCGACGCCTGACAGCATCGCTGAATGGGCCCTGTTCGACGGTGTGCAGCGTTTCAAGGGATTTCGGAAAGCCGACGGCTAGAGCGCGTTTCCGATTCAACGTAATCGGAACGCGCTCTAAGGGATGCCCACCCGTCGCCCTTGCAAGCAGGTGAAATGTGTATGAATTGTTTCCGGGCAATTACCGTTGGTCCTACAACGCTTGGGCTGCGCTGGCCGCCGGAGGCGAATTCGGCGACATCAGCCTGATCCTCGACCGGCTCGGCAAACAGGTCGGACACGACGAGGAATGGTACGCGGCGTGGACGTGGCTTGCCGAGCGCCTGGAAGCGCGCGCCGCCGAGCGCCTCGCCATCGGCACGAATGCCAGCGCCGCTGAGAGCTACTTTCTGGCCAGCCTGTATTACAAGATTGCGGAGCAGTTCGTTCCGCCGTCCGACCCGATCCGTCTGCAATCCTACGGGCACGCGCTCCGCACGTTCGAAAAAGCGCGCGTCCTGTCGGATACGCCGATCGAGCGCGTGCTGGTGCCGTATGAAGGCAGCGCGCTGCCGGCGTGCTTCGTTCCCGCCGGCAACACCAGCGGTAACCGCAGCCGGGCCCCGACGGTGATTTTCCTGTGCGGGCTCGACACGACAAAGGAAATGACTGTCCTGCGCGTCCGGGACAAGTTCGCGGCGCGCGGCATGAATCTTCTGGCCCTCGATTCGCCAGGCGTCGGCGAGGCGTTGCGACTCGGCAGGATATTTACGCGACATGACTACGAAGTGCCTGTCGCCGCGGCCATCGACTATCTCGAAACCCGGCCGGACGTGGCCTGCGACCGCGTCGGGATCGTCGGGAGCAGCCTCGGAGGATACTACGTCGCACGGGCGGCGGCGTTCGAGCCCCGCCTGAAGGCCGTCGTCGCATGGGGCGCCAACTACGACTATCATGCGGTGTGGCAGCGCCGGATCACTGTCGGTGGATCGATCGCGGCGCCGGTGTTCCAACTGATGTACATCACGGGCACGGACGCGATGGATGCGGCCATGGAGCGCATCAAGGATTTCAAGCTGGAGCCGGTTGCCCATCAGATAAGCTGCCCGTTCCTGATCGTTCATGGAAGGGAAGATCAGCAGATACCGGTCGCAGATGCCAACAGGATGTTTGACGCCGTAGGTTCGAAGGACAAAACATTGAAGATTTTTGCCGGTGAAGACGGCGGTGCAGCTCATTGCCAATTCGACAACCATCTGCCGGGACTGTTGTACGTTGCGGACTGGCTGGCCAGGAAGCTGTAGCGTCGAGGGTGCTCGATCATCTCGATATTGTTGCGGAGAACGATGCCATGAAAAATTCTTTATGTAAGCTGGCTTTGGCAAGCACCCTGATTCTCTCAGGGCTCGACCTGTCAAATAGCGCGTCCGCGGCGGATCTGATCCGCGTTGGTGACGGACCATACATTCCATTAGGAGGATTCTTCATCGCCCGCGACAAGGGCTACTTCGAGAAGATGGGCATCACCATCGAAACGAAGCGTTATATGGACGGTGCGATGGCCGTACCTTCGATGATTGCCGGAGAATTGGAGATCACCAATCTTCCCGCCGCCGCCAGCCTGTTCAATAGCGTCGCGAAGGGCGCGCCGCTGGTTGTCATCATGGATTTGGGTCACAACAAACCGGGCCGTGCCTATACGGCCACCAGCGTGACTCAAGAGCTTTACGACCAGGGGGTCAAGTCGCTGGCTGATTTCGGCAAGCTCAAGGGCAAAAAAATCGGCGTCGTCGCACGAGGCAGCATCAATCAGTACAACATCGGCAAGGGTCTTGAGCAGGCGGGCCTCGATCCGGCGAAGGACGTCGAATGGGTCGTCAATGTGCCCCAGCCTGATCTCATGAAGATGCTGGGGCAAAAGCAGATCGACGCGACCGATCTCGCCTACCAGTTCGGCATGTTCGCGCAGAGCAACAAGTGGGGGCCGATCATTGCCACCGGCGACCAGATCGCGCCCGACGGCCAAATCACGACCTACGTTGGACGCAGGGATTTTGTGCAGAGCAACCGGGATGCGATGATCCGGTTCGCCGTGGCCTATCTGCAGGGTGTGAAAGAGTTCAACGCCGCGGCGGGGGCGCCCGACAAGCATCCGGACATTGTCGAGATACTTGCCAAGAACACGGCGCTCAACAAGCCCGAGCTGGTCAAGGCGATTGCGCCCCATTGGTCCTATGTCAACGAGGATGGCATGCCGCGGATCGAGTCAATCATGGACATGCAGGAATTCTGGAGTGGTCCGAAATTCGGGCTTGTGGAGAAGAAGGTGACGCGCGAACAGCTATTCGACTTGTCGATTGCCAGCGAGGCGAAGCGTCGGCTCGAAAGCGACAAGCCGTTCGGGAACTGAGCTCTATAGCCTGCTCAATCCCTCCCCGAAGGGGAGGCCGGGCGGGGTGGCGGAGCGTGGCGTCGATCGCCTCTAGAGGACGCCGGCTAAATTCTGATCCACATCATTGTTCCAGAAGCGAAGCAACCGACGCTATGCCGATCGACGTGCACGCCCATTATGTTCCCCACCGCATCATCGCCACCCTCGAAGAGCGCGCGAACCAGTTCGGGCTCTCGCTGGTCAAGACGCCGCCGCAATGCGCCATCCATTTCGACTATGGGCTCAAGGTCCGTCCCTTCTTTGAGAAGCTGATCGAGCCGGTCGATGCGCGGCTCGACGGCATGGCGGCGCAGGGGGTCACCTGTCAGGTGCTCTCGGTGTGGCCTGACATCTTCGCCTATGGGCTGCCGAGCGACATTGCGGCGCGCTGGCATCGTATGATGAACGAAGCGCTTGCCGACCTTTGCCGCAGGCATCCCCGGCGCTTTGCGCTGTTTGCTTCCGTGCCGCTGCCGGATGCCGCGGCTGCCGCGCGCGAGGCCGAGTTCGCCATGCAGCAGTTGGGCGCCGCCGGACTTGTCATTGCCTCGAATGTCGAAGGGGTCAATCTCGGCGAGATTGCCCTCGACGAATTCTGGCATGCCGCGGTCGCGCTCGATGCCCCGGTCTTCATTCACCCGGTCCAGGCGATGCCGACGCCGCGGATCGCGAAGTTCGCGCTGGCGCAGATCGCGCAATACACATTCGATACGACGCTGTGCGTCGGCTCGCTCATCTTCTCGGGCGTGCTGGACCGCTTTGCCGGCCTGCGCATCATCCTGTCCCATGGCGGCGGGACCTTTCCCTACCTCCTCGGGCGCTTCGACTGCATGCATGCGCGCATGGATCGCGCCGCGCAGGCCGACGTCGCGGCCGCGGCGCCGTCGACTTACGTGCGCCGCTTCCACTACGACACCATCCTGCACAGCGCGATGCATCTGCGCTGGCTCGCGGAGGCGGCAGGCGTTGATCGCGTGTTGCTCGGCAGCGACTACTCCTTTCCTCCGGCCGACCTCGATCCCGTCGGCACGGTGCGCAAGGCCGGCTTCTCCGAGGTGGAGACGGCGAAGATCCTGGACTACAATGCACGCGAGCTGATGCCGCGACTGGCGACGCCATAAGAAAACTGGGAGGCACTGGGATGGATCTCGGGCTGCAAGGAAAGAAGGCGATTGTGACAGGCGCGAGCGCGGGCATAGGGAAAGCCGTCACGCGGACCTTGGCGCAGGAAGGCGTCGATGTCGCGGTCTGCGCGCGGCGCAAGGAGCCGCTCGAGGCGGCCGCGAACGAGATCGCCAAGGCGACCGGACGCAAGATCATCCCCATCGCCGCCGATCTCACCAAGGCCGGTGACGCGGAAAAGTTCGTAAGGCAGGCGCATGCCGCGCTCGGCCGCATCGACATCCTTGTCAACAATGCCGGCTCGGCGCCGGGCGGAGTGATCGAGCATCTCACCGAGGAGGAATGGGCGAGCGCGCTGCAGCTCAAGTTCATGGGCTATGTGCGCTGCATGCGATACGTGCTGCCGATCATGCAGAAGCAGAAGAAAGGCCGCGTGGTCAACGTCATCGGCAATGACGGCGTGAAAGTTTCCTACTGGGAGATCGCGCCCGGCGCCGCCAACGCCGCGGGTCAGAACTTGACGGTCTCGCTCGCCAGCCAGTATGGCCGGGACAATATCAGCTTCGTTGCCGTCAATCCGGGGCCGGTGCGCACGGAACGCTGGACCGGCCTGGTGCAGGCGATGGCTCGGGACATGAACCTGAGCTTCGAGGAGGCGGACAAGCTCGCTCCGGCGAGCATTCCACTGGGACGCATCGCGGAATCCGACGAGGTCGCCGACCTCGTGACGTTTCTTGCCTCCGATCGCGCGTTCTTCGTCAACGGCACGATGATCGAGATCGACGGCGGCCAGGAGAAATCCCTGATGGACCGTCTGCGTGACAGGTGACAGATATCAGTTATCAGTTATCAGTCATCAGAAAAATGAGAAAGAGAAACGCTGTCAGCCGTCCTCTGATCTCTGATTTCTGACATCTGATTCCTGTTTCGGAGGGATGGCCGAGTGGCTTAAGGCGCACGCTTGGAAAGCGTGTATGCGGGAAACCGTATCGTGGGTTCGAATCCCACTCCCTCCGCCACCGGCGTCATTCGCCATCGTTCGTAGCTCTTCGCTGTAAGTCGAAAAAATCCTTATTTAAGCCAACAACTTTGGCTTTTTCCCTATGGACACGTTCGCCGCCCTTCGCCATAATCCGCGTTGTATTTGTGTACAGAATTGTGGGTTAGCAAAAATGGCACGGATCATCGGCAAGCTCACCGCACTCAAGGTGGACAAGGCAAAGCAGCCCGGCATGTACGGCGATGGGGGAGGGCTCTATTTGCGCGTCACCGATGACGGCGCGAAGAATTGGGTTTTTCGCTTCATGCTCAACGGCCGACCGCGGTGGATGGGCATGGGGCCGCTGCACACTGTCAGCTTGTCTGAAGCGCGCAAGCGCGCCGGCGAACATCGCTTAAGGCGGCATGACGGCATCGACCCGATCGAGGCACGACGTGCCGAGCGCCTGCAAGCGCGGCTCGATGCGGCCAAGGCGGTGACATTCAAGGAATGTGCGGAAAACTACATCAAGGCCCACCGTGCAGGCTGGCGCAATGCTAAGCACGCCGGCCAATGGGAAGCCACGCTTGCCACCTATGCCGAGCCCGTCATTGGCAAGCTTTCAGTGCAGGCGATTGACACGGCACTCGTGCTCAAATGCCTGGAACCAATCTGGACGGGGAAACCAGAGACCGCAGGTCGTGTTCGAGGACGTATCGAGGTCATACTCGATTGGGCAAAGGTGCGCGGTTATCGCACTGGAGAGAACCCGGCCCGTTGGCGGGGCCACCTCGACAAGTTGTTGCCGGCGCGCGGCAAGGTGCGCAGGGTGGAACATCACGCCGCGTTGCCCTACGCCGAGCTGCCGGGCTTCCTGGTTGCGTTGCGCCAGCAGGGGGGCATCGCTGCCCGCGCGCTCGAATTCACGATCCTGACCGCTGCCAGAACCGGCGAGACGATGTTCGCGCGGTGGGACGAGCTCGATCTACTCGACAAGAACTGGACTGTGCCGGCCGAGCGCATGAAAGCAGGCAGGGAGCACCGCGTCCCCTTGTCTGCTCGCGCGTTGGGAATTCTGGAAGAGATGCAGGCGCATCACCACGGCGATGAGGGCTTTGTTTTCCCCGGTGCAAAGCTCGGCAAGCCGCTTTCGAACATGGCGTTTTTGATGTTGTTGCGACGCATGGGCCGCGGTGAGCTGACGGCACACGGTTTTCGCTCTACTTTCCGCGATTGGGTAGCCGAGCGCACTAACTCCCCGGCTGAGGTAGCCGAGATGGCGCTCGCACACACGGTCAGTGACAAGACAGTGGCTGCTTATAATCGCTCCGACCTGTTCGATCGCCGACGCCGACTGATGCAGCAGTGGGCTACGTTCTGCATAGCGCCGCCCGTGCAAGAGCGCCAAAGCAACGTCGCGCCGATCCGATAGACGAGCTAATATCCCCAAACGGCGGCTAGCCTGATCCCCGAACGCGCGGTTTCCGCATCGCGTTGCCGCCGTGACATTCATGCGGAGCGCCATGCGGAGGCGCCCGAAATCGTGGCAGACAAGCCGTTAGACGACGAGTCGTCAGAGCGCGCCGCCGTTGCGCGTCGCGCGTATGGCTTGCTTGTCACCTCGGTTGAGGAGATGCGGCGAAAGCTTGGGCTAGACCGAGATCCAGCAGCGATCCTGGACGAGATCAAGGGAACCATGCACGTGGAAGTGCCGCCACACAGCTTCACGGTGCTTCAAACCTTGTGTGAAAGGGAGCACCAAAGTGCGTTTAACCAATTTGCAGCCGGCGATCTTCCAGGAATCCTTCAAGAATTTGAGCATGGAATTCAGGACTTCGTCGGTGCGCGAGAGGGCCGCCGTGTGCCGGCTCGACGAGTTCACAAGATAGTTCGTAACGCATGGAGGCAAGATCCCGGCGCCGATCGTCGCACGCGCGAAATGGAACAATGGCCGCCCGACCAATTCCGTTCCCCTTACAGGGGACAACCAGAGCAGTATGACCCGGAGGTAGTGCTCGCATTCGAAATTGCCGTTGCACGCGCCATCAGTCGATCGCGTGTGTCCTGGACACGCGGAACAAGCGACAACAAGAGCAGCGGTCCGATCCTCGACGTATTGGTCGCGGCGGTTCAATGGGCAATGTGCGTTGCTTGGCAATGTTCCGCCCCACCGGGGAGCGACGCGCCGAAGGTCAAAGCTGAGGGGATTCTTGGGATCGTCAGAGCCAAGCGTAAAAAATCGACCGATTAAATACCCTTCGATCCCTCCCATAAGTTGGCTTATCGCCTGCATTCGCGCCCGCTCGCTGGGCAACAATGAGGACGCGCGATGAGCATCCCCTGCACCAGGCTTTCCCACCATGAGTCCCTCGGGGCAAAACCACTGACCGTGACCGTTGCGATGGCCCGAGAAATTAGTGGCCTCGGCAACACGACGATTTGGGCACTGATCAAAAGCAAGAAGCTCGAATTGGTTCGCGTCCACCGGCGTCGCCTCATCATCTATCGCTCGTTGGAAAAGCTGCTTTCCCCTGCGCTGCCTGATGCCCCGCTTCAGTCGCGGCGTCGTGGGCGGCCGCCGAAGCAGCAATGTGCTCACGACGATAGGGAGAGACGAAAGAGCGTGAATGATATCGCGGAGGCCATCAAATGAACGAAAACCCCCACCGCATCGAGGGCGATGCGGCAGGGGCGGCAGCGGCAGATCAGGAACAACAATCTACCACGCCGTCCTTGAACAGGCAATCGCAGGAGAGCGCCAATGGCACAGTCCATGCAGAGATTCACGCTCACGTTGAAATGTTACATCGGCTTGCGGAGCCATTTCGTGGTCGAGGCAAGCTGATTGTCGCCAGTTATGGGCAAGATCCCATAACCGGTAAAAATATTTCGCCCAAGGTTCTCCACTTTGAGATTGGCGAAATCGATCGGATGGTTGACCAGATCGAACTGCTTTCTCGTGAGCAGCACCGAAATGTGTATGTCCCGCTGGCAGTTTTTGATCCCAACCTACCGCCGGGGAGGAAAGGCAGCGAGACACAGATCGTCGCGGCGCTTGGGCTCGTGGCTGACTTCGATGACACTGACGCCGCAAATTATCGCAAGCGTATGCCCGTCCCCCCGAACTTAGTGGTTGAGACCAGCTCTGGTAGATTTCAGGCGTTCCTTCTGTTCGATGGCCCTGTGGAACCAAGAGATGCAAAACGGCTCGCTCAATTGTTGAAGGATTTTGCTCGCTGCGACCACGGCACGGCCGATATCAGCCATGTGTGGCGCATTCCCGGAACGCTCAACTGGCGCAACAAAAAGAAGGCGAATCAAGGTCGGAGTGCGATTCAGCAGTTGGCCAACGCCGTGCAGCTCTGGGATGGGTCGCTCACTGCCTTCGAGACGCTAGAGGCTGCTTTAAATGCTTTTGAAAAAGACACAGCAACAGACGAAGAAAGAGGCAATAAGTCAAAAGGCGAGGAACGGCAGACAAATGGCCATGACACCGGCGAAGAGGACCACGACGAAAACAGTATCCCTTCCGAGTTGATGAAGCTCATTCGTGAAGGTGTTGAGAAAGGCGACCGCTCAGACCAGTTCTTCCGCGCCGTGGCATGGCTGAAGCAACTTGGCTGGACCATCGACAGCATTACTGAGTTGCTCGAAAAATTCCCAGATGGCATCGCTGCGAAGTATGACGGACGCATCGGGGCCGAGGTCGAGCGTGTCTATAAAAAGGTTGAGCAGCAGAATGAAAACAGTAACGGTGCCGCCGCCGACGTGCTCGCGCAATTAAATGTAAAGTATTGTGTCGTGCAAGATGGTGGGCGGGTGCGCGTGCTCACATTCGAGCGATACGTGCGGCAAACAGGGCGGTGCCAACATGTCCGACACGTCGCTACTTTCCTCAGCTTCGAGGACTTCCGCAATCTGCACCGGCACAAACGGGTCGCCGATCGGGGCAAGGTCAAACAGCGTGGGCACTGGTGGCTGGATAACCCGAGGCGTCGCCAATATGCAGGCATCGCATTCCAGCCGGGCGGCGCAGAGGTCATAGACGATAAGCTCAACCTGTGGCGTGGCTGGGGTGTCGAGCCGAAGCAGGGCGACTGGTCGCTGATGCAAGATCATATCTTCAAGGTACTTGCATCGGGTGTTGAAGAAGTCGCCACCTATATCTTCGATTGGTTGGCATGGGCCGTGCAGCATCCGGACGAACGAGCCGAGGTCGCGCTCGTCTTTATTGGCAAGCGTGGCACTGGCAAGGGCACACTCGGCAATGCCATGTGCCGCATCTTCGCACAGCACGCCGTGCATATCTCAAGTGCGGACCATCTCGCTGGACGGTTCAACTTCCATCTGCGCGATGCTTGTCTGCTATTCGCCGACGAAGCCTATTGGCCCGGCGACAAAAGCGCGGAGGGAACGCTCAAGCGGATGATCACGGAACCCGAATTATTCATTGAGGGAAAAAACCGCGATGCCGTGACTACGCGCAACATGCTGCATGTGCTGATGGCGTCTAACGAGGATTGGGTCGTGCCGGCCGGCGAGCGCGAGCGGCGGTTTGGCGTGTTCAATGTCTCGGAGCGCTACCTGCAAGACGATAAATGGTTCACCCCCCTTTATGAGCAACTGGAAGATGGCGGCTATGCCGCCATGCTGTTCGACCTCCTGAAACGCGACCTTGGGGGCTTTCACCCACGACGCCTCCCGAAAACCGTCGCGCTGCGCGAGCAACAGCGCCAGGGCCTGCAGCCGTGCGACGCTTGGTGGGTAGAGTTATTGGAAATCGGCGTGCTCGAAGGTGCTGATCCCAATGCACCGAACTGCGCCGTGTCCAACGGATACGACCGCGAAGTGACCGAGCCTGACGGTTGCGGCCTCCCTCGAAAACGTCGCATCAGGCAGCGCGGCCTCTATGATCAGGCACGCGCCATCGAGCCGCGATTGCGACCGCGCAACGATCATGCGCTCGGCCACTATCTCACCCAACAGGGTTGCGACAATAGCCAGAAAGTCTTGCGCCGCCGCGGCTGGAAGTTCCCGCCCCTGTTAGAGTGTCGGAAGCGCTGGGACGCTCGCTTCCCCGATTGGAAATGGCGCGACCCGGTTCTGACCGAGTGGCAATATGAGCAAGACGAGTTGCAGTCTGAACAGGACGAGGGCTGAGGTACATTGTGCCGCTTCGGTGACACTTAGTGACACACAAGTTGTGCAACGTTATCAAATAGAAAGCTCGTTGATCCACTCGTTCCGCTTTGCGGGCGCTTAGCCAGGACGCTGTTTTTTGTCGGGCGCGAGGCCAGAGCACATGCGAGTTATAAATATACATTTTTAAGAGGAACAAGAGGAACAAGCGGAACAATGCTTATGGTTCCATGACTTATGAGGTGCCACTTGGGTTCCGCTTGGTTTCGCTTGCGGATGGGAGGGCGTCGCACCGATGTCAGCGGGACCAAGCAAGCCCGGATCGTCACACTGATCTAACGTCGTAAGTTGATTTCTGTCCTTCGTTTGATTGTAACAACCAGAAGCGTGTCTATGTGTCGTTGCAATGATGTGTGATATCAACATCATAAGTAGAACAGCTCCATTACAGAAATTTTTTGGATCGGCCAGCCTAACCACGTTGGAGTTCAATAGTGTCATTGCGTTCTGATTTCGTAACGTCGTCGCGTTTCGAGCGCTGGATCCCTCCCGGCCGTCATGATCTCGTCTTTAAGGTCGTATTTGGCAGCGATGCCGCCGCAGCTCGTTTCTTTGGCGTGAGCCGCATGACGATCTGGCGCTGGCGCCACGACCGGGCGCCTCTCCCGCAGCGCATTATCAAAATTCTGCCTGATCTCATCCACAGCAAGGTGGCTGAAGCGCACGAAGCGCAGCAGGACTTCCGCTATTTTCTCCTTGAGCCGCCTAAGCCACCTCGCAAGCTGTCGGGTTGCTGTGCCGGACGCCACCGCAGAGTGAAAAGAATGCCGGTAACGGCCGAGGAGTGGGACGCTGCTTGGGGTGTCTGAGCACCTGCTGCTTGATCTCCAAGGGTCGCGGGTTGGCGCGCCAGCTCCTCACTTCAAATTATGGCGCGTGACGCCTTGCGCGGACCGCCAATCGTCAATAATTACGTCAATGACGATGAAGTTGACGAATGTATGAATGATGGCGTCCCTCCCTTGGCAACATCCCTCGCGGCGACGTCCCAAGACGGCGCGGTGTGAGCGCTGCAAAACCAAGATCAAAATCAAAGGCCGGGGACGGGTGCCAAAATTTTGCTCTCCAACGTGCCGCCAGCTCGCCTACGAGAAGCGGAAGTGGCAGCGGCCGACGCCAGTTGAGCTGCTGGCACAGGATATTGCCACCGCCAGAGTTCGAGATTTTATAAGGGCCGAGGTCTGGACCGCGTTGCAGATGTTCGGCGTCGTTCCCAAAAATGAATCGCTGCCGTTGTCGCCCCCCAAACGCCAACGGCCTACGCACTTGCGCGTAGTCAACCCGCAGCCGGAGCACGAATTGCCCAACGGCCCCTCGGAGTTGCCGAAGGCGCCTCAAGACGTTTGAGCTGTTAAGCGCTGCCTGATCTGGCCAAATGCGACTTCACCGATTGGTGGACGGCGAGCTACATTCGGCCCGCTTTTTAGCACCTGTAGCACCACAACGGGAGTGCAGGCATGAAGGAGCAGCGCAGGCCAGAGTGCGTGGTGGAGACAGTTCCCGAGGACCCGTCACGTCCTGATGGCGCAACCGACATATACCTGATCTTCGACGGCAGACGCATCGCTAAACGCGGCAGACCTGGAACGCTACACGCCATGACCTGGATATCGCTAGAGCCGGGAGTTGTGGTGCGCGATGTTCCCATTCCTGAAAGCAAATCCGGATGGGGCATGGTCATCGAAATCAACAATGTGAGTGTGCATTGATAAACACCTCTTTCATGCGGTCGAGGCGGATCCTTGCTATTGCCGCCGCCGCCCACCTGACCATGCCTTGATAGTCACGGCGCTACGCGCAAGAGCGAACTTCTATATGCGATTCCGAACGGCACCTCCATCGAGTGCAATTCAGCTCGATGAAGAGCTATCAACGTCCCTCTTTGCCTACAGTCATTCTCAGTCAGTGAACAAGGAGCTTTTTGCTTTTTTGCAACGCCGTCTTGGACGATTGCACGCTAAATTACGGCTTGGGATTGAAGCCGATCACGAAGCTCAAGTATCTCACATCAAGAATTTTACATCATCACATTTTGTAATTCGAACATGCCTGAGATTGACGGGATTGTATTGGCGCGGTCGCAGGAACGCTGCACAAATTGAAGTCCGGCAAAACTACATCAGGTCGCCTCAAATCCCGAAAGAGTTTGATGGATACAAGATTCTTCAGCTCAGCGATCTGCATGTCGATATGAGCCAAGATGCGATGACATGCCTCGCGGCAATATTGAAGAAAATCGATTACGACCTGTGCGTCTTTACTGGCGACTATAGAGGTCAGAGCTTTGGGTCCTACGAGGCAACTCTGGCGGGTATGTCCCAGATTTGCGCAGAGCTCAAGAAACCAACTTATGGCGTACTGGGAAATTATGACACCGTCTGCATGCTCCCGGGTCTGGAAGAGATGGGTATTCGAATGTTGCTCAATGAATCCGAAACAATAGAGCGCAACCACCAACGCATATATCTTGCCGGTATCGACGATGCCCATTTTTATCGTGCGGATAACATCGAAAAAGCTGCGGCCGGAATACCGAGTAACGAGTTTTCGATCCTACTTTCACATACCCCAGAAATTTACCGGCAGGCTGCCCTTGCGGACTTTAGTATCTTGCTGAGCGGACATACTCACGGCGGCCAGATTTGCCTTCCCGGGCGAATTCCAATCACTCTTCATTCGGTTCTTCCGCGATATATGGGTTGTGGTGCTTGGAAATATCGCGGAATGATTGGATATACGTCAGTTGGAGCAGGTTCGTCCCTAGTCCCAGTGCGCTTCAATTGTCCGCCAGAAATTACGCTACATCATCTCCAAGTAATCCAATGATGCGCGCGCCCTTCCACAGCAGCTCCCTCGTCATGCCAGTAAACGTCAAAAGTCTCGATTTTCATGCTTTTCTCGTTACTCTTCCTTGGCGGGAGGTTCTATCGATGGGCCGACCGCGCACTCTCCCGCTGCCCGCTGATTTAGCGAAAGCCAGAGCCGCGCCACCGCGTCTTCCGGGGTTTCGCCCTCAAAAGCATTTTTCCATTCGCCATCATCTGAGACGTATTCACACGCTACCCAACAATCGGACTCTCTGCCCAGAGCCCCAAAATGTTCTCCACACGCTTCAATAAGGGCAGCGAGGTTGGGTATGCTTACGTACTCGTATCCCGCCTGCTGCTGAGCACGTGCACGTTCGCTTTGCCGAAATCCCGCCTCTTTTAGCTCTTTTGCAAGTGAATGGGCGATCATCTATCAACACTAGCATATCAAGAGACGGTCACCTTCGCGCGACGCGTGTCGTGGATAAATCCGTTCACTCGGTTGCCGCGCCATGTGATTTGGCCGCGGCACCCTTTTGGTGGTTATCGAGACTGCGCAAACTCAACCCTGCGTCAGGGTGCAGGCATGCGGAGCTTCGACACGAAAAATTATGGGCCACTTTAGCGCAGTTGCGCCAGCCTAGACGACCCCGAGGAGCGCCGATGGCCCTTGAACAATTCAACCAAGCAGCCGAAGGTCCGCCGACCGCCACCGCACTCAAGGCAGAAATCGAGAAGTGGCAGGTGGAGATTGCGAGGCTGGAAAGGGTTATGGCCGACCACCAGCTGGAGTTTCGGGCTAACCCTGAGCCCCAGCAAGCAGAAAAGCTTCTGACCAAACTCCTGGAAATGACCGCTGACCCTAATGGGGGCACGCGAAGCAATTGCTCGGCTTAAAGACGAGCTGACGACCCTGCGGTCCCAGAGATCTTCGCGCCCCTGGTGGTGGCGAATGAATGGTGGGCTGACGGTCACTCGAAGCGACTGGCTTCCAACACATCGAGAACATTGCAGCCTGTGATCTCGCACTTGCCATCATGAGCCGCGATCAACAAGTCGGGCCGGTTTCGGCCACGATTAGGCGCCAAAATTGCCCATCGCGATGTCTATTTTGAAGGGGGAAAACGTCACCGGCGAGGTCGCGATCGAAAGGGGGGAACGGTGTTTGAGCGTTAGCGGTCCTCTGATCCCACGTTGATGTTCGCGCGCGGGATGTCGCAGTGTTCTCGCTGATTTGGCGGGAAAGTTTCGCACATATGACCGACACTATATGCGACACAAAGCTCGGGTGTGGACGGGTGGAGATTCGCACCGGGGTCGGACGCCGGCGGCGCTGGACGGCGCAGGAGAAAGGGCGGATCGTCGCCGAGACGCTGAATGCCGGGCTTCCTGTTGCTGAGGTTGCGCGGCGGCATGACGTGAGCTCGCAGCATCTGTTCAACTGGATTCGCGCCGCGAAGGAGGGCCGCTTAGCGCTTCCGGTCGATGAGGGTGCGCTGTTTGTACCGATTGTCGCGACTGCAACGGAGATGAGGCAAGCGCCGACCGCTGTTGCATCGACCCCCATTGAGATTGCAATCAAGGATTTTGTCGTGCGTGCTGTGCCGGGCGTCGATATGCGCCTGCTGGTCGACGTGCTGCGCGCCGTCAAGGCGGCGGCATGAGCACCATTCCTGGTGTGCCGCTATCAGGTGGCGTGCGGGTTCTGATCGCAGCCAAGCCGGTAGATTTTCGTAAAGGCGCAAACGGCCTGGCGGCGCTGGCCAAGGAAGTCCTGGCGCAGGATCCGTTCTCGGGCGCGATCATCGTGTTCCGTGCCAAACGGACGGACCGCGTGAAGATTCTGCTCTGGGACGGCAGTGGTTTTCTGTTGGTCTGGAAGCGTCTCGAGAAAGGCGGTTTCAAATGGCCGCCGATCATGGACGGCATGATGCAGCTGTCGCCGGCGCAGTTGGCTGCATTGATTGAGGGACTGGATTGGACGCGCGTGCACGTGCCGGAGATAGTGCGACCGATAGCTGTGCAGTAAGTGCGGTAAAGTGAATCGGGGGCGCGGAATTTGCGCCACACAGGCACGCGAATCTGATTCAGTGTAGCGCGTGAGCGAGGTCGCAAATCAGCTTCCCGGGGATATCGAAACGCTGCGTGCACTGGTGATGACGGCGTGGACGCAGCGCGACGCCGCGATGGCAGAGCGCGACCGCGCGCTCTCGCAAATTGATCGCCTGCGCCATCTGCTTCGCCAGCTGAGCCGCGCCCAGTTCGGCAGGCGTTCGGAGAAGCTTGATCGCGACCAGCTGCTTCTGGCGCTCGAGGATATCGAGCAAGCAATTTCCGAGAGCGAGGCCTGCGACGACAAGAACGACGTGCAAGCAGCAAAGGTGCGTTCCGAGACGCGCCGCGCCAATCGCGGGGCGCTGCCGCTTCATCTGCCGCGCGTGGACGTAACGATCGCTCCTGAAGATATGAACTGTCCGTGTTGCAAGGCGCCCATGCATGTGATCGGTGAAGAGAAGTCTGAGCGGCTGGATGTGATCCCCGCGCAGTTCCGCGTGGTCGTCACACACCGTCCCAAATACGCCTGCCGCGCCTGCGAACAGGCCGTGGTGCAGGCACCCGCGCCGGAACGGCTGATCAAGAGCGGGCTGCCGACCGAGGCGATGGTGGCCTATGTCCTGACCGCCAAATACGCTTGGCATTTGCCGCTCTATCGCCAGGCCCAGATACTGCTGAGCCAAGGCATCGCGATCGAACGCGCGACACTGGCGTTCTGGGTAGGCTATGCCGCCGCGGAGCTGAAGCCGCTTTATCTTCGGCTGCGAGAGCTCATTCTCGAGCTCGGTCAAGATCGCGGTCGATGAGACCGTGGCGCCGGTACTCGATCCAGGCCGTGGACGCACGAAGAAGGGATACTTCTGGGCGATCGCCCGCGATGACAGGCCGTGGGGTGGAACCGATCCGCCCGCCGTCGCCTACACCTATGCACCGGGCCGCGGCGCCGTCCACGCGCTCAAGCTGCTCGAGAGCTATCGCGGCATCGTGCAATGCGACGGATACGCGGCTTACAAGACCATTGCCGATGATACACGGGCCGGCGACGCGATCACGCTCGCCTTCTGCTGGGCACACTTGCGAAGAAAGTTCTTCGATATCGCAAAGGGCGGTTCGGCGCCAATCGCGAGCGAAGCCCTGGAGCGCATCGCCGCGCTGTACGCGATCGAGAAGACGATCCGCGGCAGAAGCGCCGATGCGCGCCGTACTGTGCGCAAGGAAAAGAGCAAGCCGCTCGTGCTGGCTCTCAAAACCTGGCTTGAGGAGCAACTCGCGCATGTCTCTGGCAAGTCTGTCATCGCCGAGGCCATCCGCTACGGCTTGAACCATTGGGACGGTCTCGTTCGCTTCCTCGAAGACGGCCGCATCGAGCTCGACACCAACATCGTGGAAAGAGGCATGCGCCCCATCGCGCTCAATCGCAAGAACGCGCTCTTCGCCGGGCACGATGCGGGTGCAGAGAACTGGGCTTGCCTTGCTTCGCTGGTCGAGACCTGCAAATTGCACGGCGTCGATCCGCAAGCCTACCTTCGCTGACGTGCTCACCAAGCTCGTCAATCTCTGGCCCGAATCGCGCCTCGACGAGCTCATGCCCTGGGCCTGGGCAGCAAGTCGCACAACCAATCGGCTCGCGGCGTGAGCCGCACGGGCTGCGCTCATCGCGCCGCACACGCCTGACAAAAAAACAAGCCCTAAAAGCCGTGGGATCAGAGAACCGCTAACGTTTGAGCATCAAGCGGCATTTGTGGAAACGATACGCGCTGGAGATAAAATGCGAAAGCGCGTCTTCGACACCCTAGAGCAGCGCCACGCCCAGGACTTTGGGAATGGCCGGATGGGTGTGAATCTTTATGAATACCTTCTTTCAGCTGTTGGCGACGCAGGGGTGCCAGAGGCCACGGAGGAGTTTGAAAACCGCTTCTTTCCGCTCCTCAATCCAGACCGACCGCGCGGGGAGGCAGATTTTGGTACACCAAAGGAGATGATCAACGAAGATCGAATGACAGCGGCGGAGGATCGTGGCAGTTGGAGTTGGATATCCGCCCTGTGTGTGGCGGCGGTCATGTTGGGTGCTTTGATCCTTGGGTCCAATGCTCTCAAAACAGCCGAACCGACAATCGTGACCGAGGGCGGCCCCATACCTGCTGCGAAGGTAGCCGAACCGGTATCTGAAACGATGATCGAGCCGGCGCCGACAACAGCGGCCGAACAGGATTGATCCATCCTCTGAGCGTTGATGACGAGCGCGTTTCCCATACTTGCTTGTGGGAGGATTACTTTGGGACCGCGGTCACCTGCTCCACTCGTTACGCGGTGCTCTCTACCGCTGCGGTACGCCAGGCTGATGCCATCCGAATGGACTATGACGGCAGCCTAAATCGGCAATCCTAGAGAGGGGTCGCGGATGGGTTATCGAGTGCGCGGCAACCGAGCGTGGCGGCATGGCGCTTTCGAAAGTGAGCCTCCTCGGCGTCGTCTGCGCAAAACTCTGAACAGAAGTGGTCGCCGTTAGACGACCGCCAAAACTCAACAAAACCATTGCAGGGATGGAACGGCCCGTTGCAGAACGTGCAGCGGGTGGGGCTGCCGTTCATGAGATACCTGCTGCTCGTGATCATCAGATGCCTCTAAACAAATCAGTTAGCGTCTTGCAGTTGCAAAATTTAACGACCAATGGAGGAGAAAATCAGTGCAGCACGGTTACCCAATTCAAAAATATGCTGACAGTTGCAAAAATCACGCAGCTGCGCTGCCAAGCTGCAGCGCCGTTTCAGTCTTCGAAATCGAGATACGGATTGAACTTGAACGCCGCGCCGCGTTGATCGGAAGAACCGCTCAGCGACACTCTCCGTTATGACTCGTTCTTAAATGACGCATAATTCGATCGAATTCACCGAAGTCGCTCGATAACGCTTTATTTTGAAACATCACTTCCGACCCACAATTGCAGACGATCGTGTGATCGCTATCGCGGAGGGCGTCGGTATCTTTTGGGAGCGGTCCGCCGCAGCAAAGGCAAACAACGTGATAAACGCACTTTCTTGCAGGACTCTCATTAGCCATGGCGCCAATTCCCCCAGTGGCCGCGGTTCACGTGGCGCGCGTCGGCATTGAAGAATCTGACTCACCCTTGGGAATCTGACATTAAAACGCAAACCATCTGTGAACTATTTCATTGGGTGTGGCCAAGAGGACACAGCTGGCACGAATGGTAGCCATCTCGGCGCGATCCATTATCCGCATTCGATTTGCTGGGAAATATTTGCTTTATGGAATCGGGCGGCGGGGCTGCACTCTCAATTCCCGACTGTTCCTGCTGTATTGATTGTTCGAGAGCTGCCCTCGTCTTACCAAAGTCTTAGCCTAGCCTTCTTCCTAAATTCGCCGATCGCAACGTGGGCTAGCAGTCAATGCGATCGGCATCATCAACCAGCGCCGTGCCTTGCGGTGGTTCTTCCTCTTGGGACGATTGAGAGGAGGAGAAGGCTTCGGGGAAGCCTGTTGGTCGGAGGGCTTAGCATTGATTCGTAAGCCATTGTTGCGCTTGCTTCTGGCGTCCGCTGCGATTGTGACCGCCGTTGCGGTTACTGGCTGCGACATGGATGGTATCCTTAGTATTAGCGGCCGTCACATGCAGCCCCTCTCCGAGCGTATGTTTGCCGATCTTGAGAGCCGCAACATGGCGAAGGAATCGCCAATCCTGGTTCGAATATTCAAGGAAGAGTCGGAACTAGAAGTCTGGAAAGTAGACAAGACCGGGCGCTTCGCGCTGCTGCGGACCTACCCTATCTGTCGCTGGTCCGGCGACTTGGGGCCAAAGATGCAAGAAGGCGACCGGCAAGCGCCGGAAGGCTTCTACACCGTCACTCCCAACATGATGAATCCAAAGTCCCACTACCATCTTGCCATCAATACCGGGTTCCCAAATGCCTATGATCGGGCAAATGAACGATCAGGCGCATCGCTGATGATCCATGGCGATTGTGCCTCGGTCGGCTGTTACGCCATGACGGATGAACAGATCACCGAAATATATTCGCTCGCTCGTAAATCCTTCTTCGGCGGTCAGAAGTCATTCCAAATTCAGGCCTACCCATTCCGGATGACTCCGCTCAATATGGCGAAGCATCGCAACTCCCCGCACATTGCTTTCTGGACAATGCTCAAACAAGGCTACGACCATTTCGAGGTCACGCGGATAGAGCCGAAGATCGATGTTTGCGACAAGCAGTACGTTTTCAATGCGGAATCCTCTGGCAAGTTCCGCCCACCCGACCGGTGCCCCGCCTTTAAGGTGCCGCAGGAGATCGCATCAGCGGTCCGCAACAAGGAGCGCCGCGACGACATGGAGACCGCGCAGCTTATCAGCCGTGGAGTCCCCGCCGTCGTGGCCACGACGGGCGGGGACGGTGGCATGAACCCTACTTTCCTTTCGGCGCTGAGATCCCAGGGCGGACCGGGCACCACCATTCGCACCGTCTCAGGCACGATCCCGGCCCGCGTTCATCCACCGGCCGCATCATCTCCCGAAGGCACCCTCGCGAGCGTGTTCGGCCTCGCTTTTGCCGAACCGAGACCCGCACCGGTGCAAGTTGCCTCGGCAGCACCGAGCTCAGGCAGCATCGGAGCGTTTTTCGGTAACCTGTTCGGTTCCAAGAGCGAGAATGCGGAGACGCGCGGAACCTCAGCGGCGCAATCTCCGCAAGCAAAGT
Source organism: uncultured Alphaproteobacteria bacterium (assembly GCA_963841105.1). GTDB lineage: Bacteria > Pseudomonadota > Alphaproteobacteria > Rhizobiales > Xanthobacteraceae > VAZQ01. Next base: position 348,749 of record CAWJCB010000008.1, on the reverse strand, counting down.
CTCAGTCGGCGCCGACAGCGTCGCCTGCGCCAACTGCGGTCACAGGTAGCACCCACTCTAGACCCGAGACGCAGCGAACCGATAGCCAAAGGCTTGCCACGGCCAAGCCGCAACTTTCGCCGACCCATCGGACAACGAGCGCCGAGCCGGAGGCTGCACCCGCCAGCACGACGAATCTCCTAAATGGGGCCGCGCCGACCGTGTCGGCCGGCTTCGGCGCCTGGAAATAATCCGGAAATAACGGCCGCCGCGACCTCGATGAAGCAGGTGTCCGAAACCGGCCACGGTCCGGAAGATCAACTGCCATCGATGGGATGTTCGATCAAGTGGAGAGAATGAAAGATCATTGTCCACCCTAGCGACGGCCAGTCACGCTTTCCGCTCTCTGGGTGCTGCACCGGATATGCATGTAGGTTCAAAAATTTGCAGTGCTGACCCCACTCTGTGGAATCGGTTCTATTGCCTCAATGCCCCGGTCGGATCGAACGCTTCAAGTCAGTGATGGCACGCGAACCAGCGGTGCGGTATGTGGTTGGGGCGCCCGTCGGATGCCCCGGCGGCTACTGGGCACGTCGGCCGGTTGTTTTCGATGCTTATGGAAATCCCGTCAGGTGGAGTCGACCCCCGTTTCCTCTGCCCATAAGCATATGAAGAAAGCTAAATGAGACCCGGCGAGCACCCGGGTTGGCGGGGCCTCATTGCGACTGTCTTAGGAGAAAAGCCCCGGCGAGCGCGAAAGGACCAGGCGACGTAGTAACAGCGGAACCAAAGCTCGACTACGAAATCCGGAAACGCGAGTACGAGCCAACATTTCGCACCGGTTTCAATGAGATAAGAGAGCGTGATGGCCCCGGCAGCGTCCCGCGCGACGGTTGTAATCGGCTTGGACGGCCCATGAGGCTCGTTAATGATGCAGGGGGATGCCGTTGATGGCACCGCGACCTGCAATTTCCCCCAACCATGCCCAAGCCCCCCACAATTCTATTGGCTTCCAAAATCCATAACGGAGCCAAAAGTGAAACACTGATAGCCGAAAACGCTCAATCCAAAAATAACTAACGCAGCTCCAACAAAAACAAACAGCATTGCAATTTCCAACACGACGGGATCATCGCGCCAGATAATGCCCCGCTGTCTCCCGCGATCATCATGCTCGATCATCGGGGGGTCTAATTCCCAGCGCCGCGGTATTGCAGCAGAAAATCGGTCGGATCAGCGGGCGTTGGTACCCCAGCAGATGCAGCCCTGAGGCTGGTTGACGGAGCACGGCCCGCAACACTGGCCCCCTCCCGGTGTGCGGCAGCAGCAAGTGCTTTGCTGGGCCATTCGCGTGTAATTGCTAGCCCTTTGTGGAATGGCGCAGGCTTTAGTTGCATCCAAACAAGCCGCAGAGGTCGGTAGTACCGCTAAGCTCAAGAGAATTGCAGCCAGAACCCAGGTTTTCATGGCAAGTCCTCCCGAAAGGAAGCAGGTATTTTGTTGGTTTAAACCGGTGGGTCAATAGCCAACAAGCGACTTGGCTTGGCGCATGGATTTGCGCCAAGTCTTCGCCGCCAATCTCCGCCGGCTTCGCCATGCTAAGGGCTTGTCCCAGGAGGATTTGGCTTATGAGGCGGACGTAAATCGTAGCTACATGAGCACGCTAGAACGTGGCGCGAGCTATCCGGGCCTGGAGATCATCGGTAAGCTCGCGGCCGTCTTAGGAGTGGAACCAGCCGAATTGCTGAGATTGCCCCCTAAGAGGCGCTTGCGTGGGCGATAAAGGGTCTTGCCGCGAGCTGCACTTTCTCTCAGAACAGTTGGCGTTCGAAGCGGAAATAGATTCGACCTACATAGGTGGAATTGAGCGAGACAAGCGAAACCCAAGCCTCTTGGTGATGGCTAGAATTGCGGATGCGCTTGGCGTGGCATTGCCGATCATTGGCGTCATAGCCGCTTTGACAGGGACGTTGTGTGTTCAAACCTTCTCGGCCGCCTAATGAATCAGACTGCACCAAGGTCCCTCTTGCAGGCACGATGTCCGACCGCACGTACCGTCGTGCCAGCCCCCTCTCAGATATCAGAATCGCACCCACATCTTTGCCGGCCGCTGTGAGCACTCCGCAGGCGCGGCCGTAGTTGCATCGGGGCATTTCTTCCGTGCCTCCCCGGCATGAACAAGGGATCAGCTCCAAATCCAATCCGCCTCCGCTCTGTCGCAACGGAACGTCGCCTTGGCTGCGAGCGCTCGCCGCCCCTCACCCGCGAATTTCAATGTGCGTCGATTCTGGATCGACTATTGCAATTGCGTGGCGTTGCAGAGCCTTTAGCTCCCCGTCTGCCTGGACCAATTCCAATTCCGTCAGTACCTCTTGCAGGTGACCTAGACATGCTGCACGCCGACGTGCCGGATGTGATATCTTTGACTCTGCATTGGAGTGGCCTTGCTTGGAGGGGTTTAACGCCCTGGCTGGAGGATTGGCATGAAGTTGCTGCTCTGGCTTTGCATGATCGTTGGCACCGCAATGCTGACCGTCTCGGCATGGTCGCAGCAACAGCCCGCGCGCGTGGCGCTCGTCATTGGCAACGCCAATTATCCCGATGCCACCTCGCCTCTCTCGACAACCATAAGCGACGTTCGCGCCCTCGCCGCCGAGTTTGTCCGCCACGACTTCAAAGTCAACGTCAAGGAAAATGTCGGCAAGCAGGAGATGCAGGACGGGATCGATGCCTTTCTCGGAAAGATCGGCGATGGCACGACTGCGCTGCTCTATTACAGCGGTTACGGCATCCAGGTCGAGCGACAGACCTTTCTCATTCCGATCAACGCCGAGATCTGGAGAGAGGCCGACGTGCGCAGGGAAGGAGTGAGCATCGATAGTCTGCTTGCCGCGATGAAGCGCAGAGGCGCAAGGGTGAAGATCGTGATCATTGATGCCGCCCGCCTTAATCCGTTCGAGCGGCGCTTTCGCACCACGGCAACCGGCCTGCACGCGATCGATACCCCGGAAGGGACCCTGGCGATGTACTCCACCGCGCCCGGCAAGCTGATCAGCGATAGCAGCCAAGCGAACAGCGTGTTCGTCAGCGAGATGATCAAGGGGCTGCGCGTCCCGGATTTGACCGCAGAGCAGGTTTTCAATCGCGTGCGCGTTGCCGTATCTCACGCAACCAACAACGCGCAGGTTCCCTCGGTGTCCTCCTCCCTGGTCGATGTGTTCCGATTTGGGGAAGTCGTGGCGGCAGCTTCTGATTCCAACCCTTCGGCAAGCTCGCCAGTTGCACAGTCAGTTGATCCGTGTGCTGGCTCCGCCGATCATTGGCGAAGCGCGGAGGCGATCGATAACCTTCCGGCGTTTGAGGACCATCTTGCGCGATTTCCCGATTGCGCGGCCGCGGGGCTCGCTCGCGCACGGATCGAGGAACTGAAAAGCAAGGACGTGGCGGCCGATGTTCCTCCCGTTCAGCCGGCTGCGCCGCCGCCCCCCGTGGCGCCGGCAGTGGGCGTTGCGCCGGAGGGCGTGAGGCCTTTGTCAACAGAGGCGGAGCGCACGCTGGAGCCGAAAGACGTATTCAAGGAATGCGATACCTGCCCCGAGATGGTCGTGGTGCCGGCGGGCAGCTTCACCATGGGATCGCGCGCGAGTGAGGCGGCGCGTTCCACCAATGAAGGACCGCAGCATTCGGTGAAGTTCGCCAAAGCGTTCGCAGTCGGAAAATTTCACGTGACGGTCGATCAGTTTGCAGCCTTCGCGGCGGAGACGGGCTATGACGCAGGAACCAAGTGCCTTGTTTTCGAAGGGGGCAATAAGATGGAGGAAAAACAGGGACGCTCCTGGCGCGATCCCGGTTTTGCGCAAACCGCCGCGCATCCAGCAGTTTGCCTGAGCTGGAATGATGCTAAAGCCTATGCGGCCTGGCTGTCGCGAAAAACGGGCAGGAGCTACCGTCTATTGACCGAGGCGGAATGGGAATACGCCGCGCGCGCCGGGAGCACGACCAGATATTCTTTCGGCGACGACGAGAAGGAATCGTGCCGGTATGTGAACGGTGCGGATCAAACCGCAAAGGGCACGATCTCCGAAGCAAAGGACTGGACTGTCGCGCGCTGCACCGACGGCTATGCATATACCTCTCCGGTCGGAAGCCTTTTACCGAACGCGTTCGCATTGCACGACATGCACGGCAATGCGTTCCAGTGGCTTGAGGATTGCTGGCACGCCAATTACGCGGGCGCACCCTCGGATGGCTCGGCTAGGACATCCCCTGATTGTAGCGTTCGTGTAGTCCGCGGCGGCGCTTGGTGGGTCCCCCCGAGCGGCCTGCGCTCGGCGAGGCGCGACTGGACTCGCGCCGACAACCGGCATGCCTACGTCGGCTTTCGACTGGGCAGGACGCTGGACCCCTGAGTCGTCGTTCAACACAAGGGTTGCTCGCCTTTGTGCACTACGCCAGTGCGCTGACCACATCAAACAATAAAGCTCCAACAAGTGGTCAGTCCGCGATGTTCGAAAAAAGCCGTCGAGCGATAGTCTGACACTGGGAGCCTCGCCACAAGGCTCATGTTTACCGCGCCGATCTCGACAATCGTCGCATGTTTGCTCTTACGTGCGTCCGGTAGCGGCGAACGACTTTTCGGGCAGAGCCGCCCATTGTCAAAATCGCTATCGCTTCCGTGGCGGCAGCAACCTTCTCACTCGTCATTCGGGCTATTTCGGTACGAGCTGCGGTCCCACCGGCAGCGATTTTCATCAGCCTGAGTGCGATAACTTGTTGCGCATCAAGGCCGAGTTGCACCCCTCGATCGCCGTCATCAACCAGGAGCTGGACATTTGTGTGCCTTTGCTGCGCGCGGCGCGTTCGTACTATGCTAAGCGCCGAGCGTTTGCGCTCCTCGACTTTAGGCACGTGCTTTCCATGTGCCATGGATGGGTCTGCGGAGGAAACGGAGGCGGCCTATTCGTCTTGGTCTGGTTCTCTGATGACCGCCGGCTCAAGGTTCTCGTCCTCCTCGGCGTCCTCATCCTCCTCGTCATCATCATCATCATCGTTGTCGGGTCGCGCGGCGGCATCGTGTTATAGACGACGCTCGACCAGGTAAAACCGTCTCGGGGGATGCGCGGGGTCATGTCGCCCTTTCGTTGGATGCTACCACGTTCGCCGACGGATGCTAGCGCGAGGAAAGCAAAAGCGACCAATGCCCCCAGCTTCTCCTCGATTCCGTACACAAAGGATCGCCAATAGACCAGCGAATCAGATACGAAAGCTAACCACTGACGGCACCGCGAGGCCTAATCGTGTCATCAGACTTGATCGAGCTGGGAAACCAGGCGCTTGCCTCGGTATCGAGCAACGTTGCCGGAGGCGCTGCGCTTCTCAAATGCCAGCTGCTGGCGTCCGAGTTTTACGAGGCTTTACGGCATGAATTGCAAAAGACTACCGTCCCGGACACAGCCGAACGTCGCACCCTCATTGCCGCCGCGGATCAGTGCCACCGCATCGCCATGGCGAGCATCAGTCCTGAATTGATGGTGGGCGAACTCAAGAGAGCTGTTGACTTGTTGAACGTTGAAATTGCCGGACGCGAACCTACGCCGCCAAGATCGCGGCCCACGCTGCGCGTGATCCAAGGCGGACTTTCCTAGCCAGCCTGTCGCGCTTTCTTCCGCTTTGGACGTTCGGATTTCTCGGATGTACCGTGCCGAGTAGTCGAGCGCTCCTTGGCTTTGGTTGCTGTAGACGCGCCGCCCGGTTCGACACTTCGTCGGAGTGCCTCCATAAGGTTCACTACGTTTGTCGGTTCGCGCTGTTCCGGCCGCACGATCGGCTTGCCTTCCTGCTTTCTCTTGAGTAGCTCCTTGAGCGCGTCCTCGTAGCGGTCCTCGAACTTGTCTGGATCGAAGTGCCCCGCTTTTGTGCTCACGATATGCGAGGCGAGCTCCAGCATGTCTTTGGGGATATTTTCATCGGGGATGTCGCCAAAATAGTCGTCCGCCTTGCGGACCTCGTACGGATATCGCAGCGTGATCCCGAGAAGGCCTTTATCGCGCGCTTCCAGAGCGATGATGTGTTCCCGTGATGTGAAGACGATCTTCGCAATAGCTACCATGCCCTCCTTGCGTATTGCTTCGCGAATGACGGCGAACGCCTGCTGCCCAACCTCTCCATCCGGCACAATGTAGTAGGGGCTATTCAGGTAGAGTTCGTCTATCTCATCTTTGGGCACAAATTCATCGATGTCGATTATGCGCTTGCTCTCGATTGCAACTGCTTCGAGCTCTTCGGGAGTAAGCTCGATGTATTCGCCCTTGCCGACCTCGTAGCCCTTGATGATATCGGCGGACTCGACCTCATTACCGGTGTCAGCATCCACTTTTTTGTACTTGATGCGATGCCCAGTCTCTTTGTTGAGTTGGTGAAAGCTGATCTTTTCGCGTTCCGAACTAGCCGGAAACAGAGCGATCGGGCATGAAACAAGAGAGAGCTTGAGATAACCCTTCCAGTAGGCACGCGGCGCCATGACGAACTCCACATACAAAACGGCTATTGTACAGGGAATCTGGGCAGGCGAGTTCTTTGGGCAACCGGCCGTTTTCGTTCTGTTCGACCAAAATTTATAGATGACTGAAATGAACGATTAGTCAGTCCGGAGTTCCGTGACCAAAAGTCCATCGAGAAAGGGAGTCGAACCGCAATTGAACGAACGCCTTAACGAGCGATTAGAGCATCATCGACGATACTGCGGCGAACGCTATTGAAAGAATATCGCCATGCTGCACCCAGAGGTCGAAGCATTTGCAAATCGGTACATCATGAACCTTGCGGCCGCGTCGGCAGCTCTAGCCGTGCTTGCCGGCTGCGCAATCGCCGTGCCCCTGCGCCCTCTGGCCATGTCCTCCCACGATAGCCGAGCCTGTCCTCCCGATCCCCACTGCGCTAAGGCGAGCACGGACCCTCGGGTCGTTTTTCGCCGCTCGCAGCCTGTCCGCGGCAGCAAGATTGAGGACGATCCACCGGACTTCATTGCAAACAATGGCGGTGATCAGGACAGTAAGCTGCGGTAGTCGAGTGCGTCGTGGTTGCCAACATTCTCACAATCGTGCCACCTAACGACCCACTTCGAGGCCGCCCTAAGATCCAAAGCCAATATTCATATTGGTAACAAGATATGGGCGAACACGGACGTCAATGACGAGCCGTGCATCGTTTTTGGTATAATTTTTTCCAAGCTCCGAACGAGTGGGCTCAAGGAGCATATCGGTTTCTACTGATACGTGCGTAATGAGTTTGTCATCTTCCAATAGACAATAAAATGGGTCTTCGTCTTCTTGGGGAGACTGATATTTACCAAGCTGGGCATTATCTGACGGCATTTTAAGCGCATCAAAAAGCGTTTTGAGCCGACTGTCTAAATCAGCCGATTGAATGAGACCGCCAGGAACATCGGCGCGCAAAAATAGTATATCTAACGAGCAAATAAGCGCCTCTGTGTCTCTTACTAGCGGGACATATCGATAGTTACCGCGTGTGAATCGCTGCGCCAGACCCTCACGAAGAGGGGTATCGGGGGAAATGTGTTCGAACCCAACATAAACGCCGTGTTTGACCTGATTAAGCCAAGGGTGTCCTTCCCAGAGCCTCCTTAACTGTCGGTGGAACACCCTTCGGATTTCATGCTTATGATCTGGGCGCGTATTATCTCGGCTACTTCCAAGCAACAACCCCTCGTAGGTCAGATGAAATTGCATAAGTTCACTGTCATCCGCCGCGTAGTCCGGATCGGAGCATAAAACGACCTTACGTGTGCGCGATCAATCCTGTGTCTCCAAAATTCCATCTGCTGGAATACTACATCACCGTCGGTTAAGGGGAACAAAGTGCTCGTGTCAAGTATAGGAGGCGACGGCTCGCCGGTCCTGACCATCGCCGGCCTATGGGATGAATGGAAGAACCGCGAGACGGGCGAACGGCTGAAATCGTGCACAATGATAATTACTGAGCCGAATGCGTTTGTTGCCGAGATGCACGACCGCATGCCAGTTCTTTTGAAGCCCGAGCAGTTCGATCATTGGCTGAACGGCAACATGGGGGTCGAGGACCTGAAGCCCATCGACAATGACTACTTGCAACGGTGGTCGGTATCGAAACGGGTCAACAGTTCAAGCTGACGCCAACGATGCGACGCTGATCGATCCCGTAAGGCAGGCGGCGTAAAGGATTAGAATCGTGCACGCGTGAAACTGCTTCGCGCCCGATCGGTGACGATCGACGGCAAAGGTCGTCGAAGAAGCTTTGGCGCTTGCCGATGAGATTGAAGATGGCACGCCTATTTAAGCGATCGCTCGTTGAGGTGTGTTCGGGGTTAGTTCGACCTGTTAGACGGCACCTTTAAGCAGATTGTATCCGTTCGGGAGATTGCAGGCACAATGTCCGCTGATCGAGGAGAAGCAGCCGGCGATATTGCGACGCGGTAACAGCAGGAATTGACCCCGAGCTGACATTACCGCATTGCAGCGATGCGCTCCCTCTTTACGGGCAAGCCCATCACGAAGCCGATCCACATCTGATAATCCAATTCGTGGCCTTCATGGTAGTGGCCGCGCTCGTCAATCATGTTGTGGAGGGCTCCGAGAAACCGGGCCTTGCCAAAGCGTCGGAAGTGTAACATCATACCTCAAGCCAGATCGGGAGTTATGGAATCCCGGTTAAATACATTCCCGATATGGGTGCTGAGAAAATGCTGAAAGCACAACACGGTACTCGCTGGTGGGCCTTGATGTCCCTGGTAGGTATAGTTTTCGCTACGACGCTGATGCTGATTACGTCAGGCATCCCATTACAAACCAGCGTTTCACCCCAATTTTGCGCCGGCGCTCCTGCGCCCGTGCCCTCGTCGGGCTTCCCGCAGCCGCAGGTGCGCCGGTCTCTCAACGGGCTGCTAACGACGGACCCTTCACGCCTGCATTTCCACGAACGTGATGCTGGATGAAAATCGAGTGCCTCCGGTGACTGTGACAATTTAACCCCCCGACTTTCGAAGGGACAATTCCGGCGCCTACATTGTCGGTGAAGCCGGGAGACAAGCTGTTGCTTCTTATGATCAATAACTTGCCGGTCGAACCCGGCGAACGAACGGGGCGGCGCACTTCCCGCATAACGAAAACACATTCAATCTTCACACTCACGGGCTCACGGTTTCGCCGGACGGCATCTCCGACAACATTTTTCGGGAAATGAGCCCCGGCACGGTAAACCGAGTAGAAATCAACTCCCCCCGGATCATCCGTCTGGCACCTACTGGTACCATGTGCACAAGCATGGATCGGCGACGTTTCAATTCCTCGGCGGTATGGCCGGTTTCTTGATCGTCCAGGGAGGACCGGGAACCCTCGACACAGTGCCTGAGGTTGCTGCCGCCAAAGATGTCCCAATGGCCTTTCAGATCGTTCGAAGCCTAAGCGACGGTAGTGTCGTTTTCGTTCACCAGCAGGCGCAACAGTTCGGCACGTTCCCCTTTCCCGACTTTACGAAAAGCCCACCGGTCTCTTCCGCCAACCGAAGATCAGGGTGTCTGGAGCACATACGGCTTGGATGGCATGCTGCCGCTACAACCGGATGGCAAAACTCCAGCTCCGCCAAGTCGATATTCCTATACGACAAATGGCGTCGCCAATCCTACCCTGCAAATGCAGCCCGGTGAGGTGCAGCGGTGGCGGCTGCTCAACGCCACCGACGGTGACAACCTTCAGCTAGTTTTGGTGTCGAGCGTAAACCGGAAAGCAAGGTCTCGGGCTCAACGTCGTCGCGATGGACGCGATTACGGTGCCGAAAACCTACCACCTCGCAGCCCGGCGACCCGCTGGTGATGGGGTCGGGTCAACGCATGGACGTGATGGTCAAGGCGCCGAGCACGCCCGGCACCTACCTCCTCCAGACGCTCGATACTAATTCGGGCGAGATAAAAGCGTCGGTTTCACCGTACCGGGATTCAAGCTATCCCAGCGGGATCGCTCCGGCTTGGACAACCGTCCCGGCACAGTTTTGATTTTCCCTCCCCATGTCCCGGTCTGGGTAACCCCATCTAGTTCGTGTCCGTGGGAACAGGACAATTCTCGTATCCGATTACGCTCGCAACCATCGTGGTCTCCGGTGCGACCACAGACATGAATTTGCCCGCCGATCCTTTGCCCACACCACAGGGTCTTCCGAGTATCGCGACCATGCTCAGCAGGACACCGGATACAGTGCGCAACATCGTCTTCGAACTCTGCGGTGGTGTGACGACGCGGCGCCGGCCCCCGGACGGCCAGGGCCCCCTTTCGGCGATTTCAAAAACATGTACATACCGAGTTGTCCTTGGTATTTCGCGAAATACAATGCGACGTATTGGGGAGGTACCCCGTTCACTACTCTTCTGATGATGCGGGATGCCGATGATGTCGGGGAGCCTAACCCTAACCCCGACCCGTCCATGCCACGGATCAATTTCCAAAAAGAGGGATTGTTCGACCCGACTCAAGCCATTATTCCCCGACATGATCGCCGGGAACTACGAAGAATGGACGGTGTATAATCGTTCATTCTCCGACCCATCCGTGGCACCTCCATCAAAATCATGTGCTGATCACAAAGATAAACGGTGTCACCCTGCCGCTGCCCGAATGGCACGACACCTTGCTTGTCCCTGCTGCCAGTGTCCCCTGCCGACCACCTGACGCCCCAACTTCGTGGCCAGCGAAGACGGTGGCTGGGGCAAACGCAGCCCCCCTGTAACCCGCCCCCCAACCGATACCTGTCTTGGGCCGCCCCTAAGACATCAATCTGGCAACGCCGGGATCGATCACGTTTCGGACGTATTTCAATCCGATCACCGTGGGCTGCTTTGTCGCGCATTGCCATATCATCGACCATGAGGATCTCGGCATGATGCAGCGGTTTGACATCCTGCCCGCCAAAGGTGCGCCCTTCGGTTGCCCTGTCGACGTAGCTGCTAACCCAATGCAGAAGCAGCTGGCGACCTGAAGGACAGCTTCGAGATCTGCTCCAGTTCTGCACCGCCAAGGGCCGCTGCGTCGTTTGCCATCAACCCGGCACTGCGCTTCTCACCATTCAGTAAACTGGTCTGGCAGCCACCGGCGCAACCGTGAGCGGTCGGCGATTGATTGCAAAGCTAAATCAGTCATTCCACCGTAGAGTTTCCGACCAAACTTGAATTGTTAATCAACCTCAAAACTGCCAACGAGCCTCGCCTCGTCGTACCGCCGACGCTCATAGCTCGGAGCGGCGAGGTCATGGAATAAGCCCGCCGTTTGATGCACCTGCTCAGGTCTCCTCTTGGGCACGACTCGGACGAGCCGATCAGCGCCGGATAGGTCCGCTCATTGGGGTTGAGCAGACGCACTTCTTGCTCTCTCAATTCAACGCGATTGACCCCAAGACGGATGTTTCCGTATCGCCGCAATTGCCGCGCTTCCTTATTGTCCAGCCCCTTCTCCGACGACCACAAACGGGGCCCAGTAGGCCGGATATGCGTTGCGCGGATCGGAGGCATCATTGATGTAGGCAAGCATGGCGCGGCGTAGCGCCTCAGCGCGTCCGACCGCTGGATCGGACTTCATAATGTCGAACGTCGATGTGGTGAGCCGCATGGCGGCGTTGCTCTCTACCGCCCAGTGCGAGACGAGGAGCGCGCGGGCACCCGCGTAGAAGAATGCGCGTGCGAGCCCTGATAATGCTTCGGCACCGGGCTTATCGCCGGCGATAGTATTGCAGGCCGAGAGCACGACCCAGTCCGCGTTAAGCTTGAGCTGCGCGACCTCGCTCGCGGTAAGAAGGCCGTCATCTGCATCGCTCGGATGCTTCGGCAAGGACAGCGCGAGCGACGGCTCCGCCAGTCCCTTGACCTCGCCGGCGACGAGGCCGTGCGTGGCGAAATAGACCACGCGGTAATCGGAAAGTCCTGACCGCTTCACCGTCGTCTCGCTCGCGTCCTGGCGCAGATGGATGCTGCTTTGCGGCACGCCAAGATTTTGTGCGACCGCGCGCAGCTCGGCGGCCGTCTCCGGCAGGCGCGGCAGCGCTTTGCTCAGCATGCTGCGGTCGATGTCAACGCCTTTCCAGAACTCGGTATAGGAACGCGTGGCAACGACGCTTCGGTCCTGCGCGCCTGGCCGGCTCTCCTCCTCAGCGTTAAAGACAGGATCGCCGAAGCCGATGAGCGGGTTCTTCGCCTGATCTTTGCGCGCAAACACCCGCAGCGCCTTGAGGCTCGCGACAGACGGCAGCACGCTCACGGCATGCCGCTTGAGCAGCCAGGCGGCGTCGCGATAGGGCGCGAGATCGTGCGGTGCATTCACCTGCGGTACGGCCATCGCCATCTTCTCCGTCACCAGGAGATGGAACGGCAGCGCCGTGAGTGGACCCGACGGCACCACGATCAGGTGACGCTTGTCCCGGATCACCCCCTCGACCGGACCGATGAGCGTCTCGTAAAGCTCGTGCGCGAGCCCGAGATCGAACAGCTCGTGCGGCCCTTTAGAAGGCGCGCAGTCGGCACGCGCCAGACCGCGCATGCCGGCTTCTTCGCATTCCTTCGCAACAACCCGACCGCACTCCACGCGTGCCAGACCGCGCTTGTCCGCTTCGGCCTGTGTGCACTCCACCCTTTGCAGCCCGCGACGCAGGGCGTCCACATCGAGCCCGCGCCGGAACGCCGCGACCTTCTGCTCCAACACCTCCGTGCCGAGTGGGATCGTCTTCCACTCGAATCCTTCGCGCGTCAGTGCAAAGACGTAGCTCTCGCTCTTGTCCACCAGCAAAAACAACAGGGCCTCGTCCCGTCCCAGGAGGTGATGGATTTCGTCCGCGCTAAGAGGTTTGGGACTGGCCAGCGCCCCGTATTCGGGAAATTGCCGTTCCAATTGAGCAGCGATCTCAGCAAGCCTGGTTTCAGAATCGGAGATTTGTCTGCGAAGCCCGTCAATGACGCTTGCCTCGCGAAAAGTGGCCGGTTTAGACAATGCCTCCACCAACGCCTTCTGACGGTCCTGCCGTAGCGCCGCGATATCCTGCCGCTCGCGCACAACATTGGCGAGGCCGCCGCCGCTGGCAGCAAGCCGCAACGTCATCTGTTTGAGCGCTACCGCCGTCGAAGACTGGTTCGCCCACTGCGCAAATTGCAACGCTTCATGGCCAGCACCAAAATTCGGCTCTACCCCTCTCGCCGCAGCCTCTAGAACAATCTTCACATGAGCAAGAAAGTAGTCGGCGCGCTTTTCGATCAGCCCGCCTGTGCTCACGTCTGCATCCCTATCCGCGCTGTCGGCTCCTACAGCGACGATGGCAGCAGAGGCCCTGCGAGAATAGGACAACGCGCTCTGGTATTCGCCCATATCTGCGTAGAGCACCGCGAGATTGTGCAGCGTCTGTGACAGATTCTTCGGGGTGCGTCAAACTCAGTGTATTTTCCCGAATGGCCAGCGCGCGTTGGAAAACGGCTTCCGCCTCGCGGTACTTGCCCTGAAATCGGTATGTAAGCGCCAAATTGTTGAGAACTCTTGCCGTTTCTTGGTCGTTTGGGCTCGAAGCTCTTTCTCCGATCGCCAGGGCGCGTTCGTAGAGCCCCGCCGCTTCGATGTACTTGCCTTGCGATCTGTACGTCGTGGCCAAGTTGTTCAGGTTCTGGGCGATGGCGGTGTGATTTGGACCCGCCATCTTCTCGTCGATGACGAGTGCTCGCCTGAACAGCGCCTCAGCCTCGCGGTGCTTGCCTTGCAAACTATACATGTTGGCCAGATTGTTATATGCCGTGGCCGTATTCGAGTGACTGGTGCCGTAAGCTTTTTCTGCAATCGCCAACGCCCGTTTGAACAGTCCCTCCGCTTCGGCATATTTTGCTTGGTTCTGGTACAAAATGGCCAATTCATTCAGCATTAACCCCACTTCAGAGTGGCCCGCGCCGAATTGCTTTTCTTTCGTTGCGAGTACGCGTTGCAGCAGTCTCTCCGCCTTGCCGTATTTGCTCTGCGCCGAATATGCTTTTGCCAGATTGTTGACGATAACCAGCACGTCGGGATGCTCTGTGCCTAGGAGCAGCCCCGCCATCACGAGAGCGCGGTTGAAAAGCTCTTCGGCCTCTCGGTACCTTCCTTGCTCAAAATATGTGACTGCCTGAGCATGGAGGGCTGCTGCCCGGTCCAACGAGACCTCACCAAACATTAGTTTCAGCAGCGCGTCGCTGTCACCTGCGTCCCACAACTCCTTGAGACGACTGGTGCCGCCGGGATAGGACTCTTGGCTTTCCTGCCGCTTGCCGGGCCCCGGCTTCTTGGCCCCGCCGAGATACGGGTTCACATTGCTTTGCTGTGGGACGGCGGGTGCAATTGCGATCACTCCGGCCGCCATCGCGGTCACAACCGCTGCCAAAATCCTAGCGCCGCGCATCCGATCCTCCCTCGCTAACAACCATGAATGCTTCACCTTGCCTGGTATGCCGGATAGCATTGCGCGGATCGGAGGCATCATCGATGTCCGCCATCGCGAGGGTGCAGCCGTTGCAGACACAGACTAGGCTGCACACAAGGGGCGCAGCGCGGGCGTCGGCTTTTACCAAAAGACAAGCGTGATTGCTGCGACGATTGCCACCATCGAAATATATGCACCCATGAGATTCTCTCGGTCGTGCGGCGCCCCTTTTGCTTGATGGGCGACGCCGGTAGCGCGAATCTATGAAAAGGTTCACAGGTGAAGTGTGATGGCCATCACAAATTGGTCGATTCTAGGCCGCCAAAATATCGAACGACCTCAGTATGGCCAGGATGCCCGCGCTTGGATGTCCTCGTCCATGGAATAGCCTTCGAGAGTCGACAGTAATGTCGGCTCCGGGCACATTGCCGCCGTAGACACCTCCGTGAATCTTAGTCCGCAATCAGACCCACTGCGGATGTGCGGTGAGGGCGGTGCGAAATTTTTTCTATGGGGGCGGGCAAGGGAAGCATCCCCTGATTTGCTCCGTGCTGCGTCCCGACGCCTTGGCGCGCCAAAACTCTAAAAAGGTAAACCGAATAGCGCGCTTGGCCGGCGCCGATCGGCAACTTCTCCGACATTGGGTGATGCGCGAGGGAATTAATGTG
Organism: uncultured Alphaproteobacteria bacterium; assembly: GCA_963841105.1. Classification (GTDB taxonomy): domain Bacteria; phylum Pseudomonadota; class Alphaproteobacteria; order Rhizobiales; family Xanthobacteraceae; genus VAZQ01. The sequence continues at coordinate 333,639 of CAWJCB010000008.1, read as the reverse complement.
ACGAAGGTGCGAGCAGCGCGGCTGCGCGAACTTCGCGCAGCAAGGTTGGAAAGCCTCGTTTAGGTTTGTCGAGACAGGCACGGGGCGCCACGTATTAGTGCGGATCATGGAACTCCCGCGTGCCGCAGCCGAGCGCTGACCGGAAGAGCCGCTCTGTTACTTCCGATAAAGTGACGTTTGGTGAACTCTCGATAAACGTCGTAGCTTGGATTGGCGTCCCAAATGAAGCGTACGATCTCCATAAAGAGCTCGCTGTTTCTTCTAAGCCGGGGGTTGCTTGCTTCCAGGAGTATGAACGCAGCGCGGCGCACCCGCGCGTCTTTTGAGCTGAGCATCCGGCAGACGTGAGATCTCGATATTGCGCCGTGTTTGACCATGAATGGCCTCCCCCAGCGATAGGTTATAGCACCTAAGCGGCTCGCGAATGGCGGCTCTGTCAATTATGGTGTCCAGAGTCTTGTCACTCGTCACGCCGAGTGTCTGACAAACCAACCACTCTCGGACTACGAAACGATATGACCGGCTCCGCAGCACGTCGGATCGCACCCCCCGGCGAGGAGTCGGTGAACACGTTTCGGATAGCCAAACTGGCGCTCGTCGTCGGGCAGGCTGTATTGCTCGGAATTCTGCGCTGATGATGAGAAAGAGGCCGCCTTCCAAAATATGCGGCGTACCATCTGATTGCCCTATGCCTAGGGGCTGAACCCTTCAGGAAGAAAACACCGCCCGCGGGTGACGCAACCGCAATCGGACCGTTGCAGATGCCCCGCAAGATTTTCCTGGGGGCGGGCAAGGGAAGCATCCCCTGATTTGCTCCATGCTGTGTCCCGACGCCACGGCGCGCCGCAGCCCTCTGTCCCGCGTGATCTCCGGTCTCGTTCGACACTGGCTCGATTATGATCCCATTGCGCTTGCGGTGCTGGTTATCGGGATCGGTATTGTTATGCTGGTTCCACTGAGCATTTGATCCAGCCCCTCCACGCAGTTGCGCCTACTGTGGGCAGCCCTTCAAGCCGAAAGAGAACCATCTCTATGCATTGTACACGCATGACGCCACATCAATCCCGAAATAGCAGAGGCCTCGATTTAATCGGTGGCGCGTCCCGACACCCTGGCCACGCTCGCGATCAGTCCGGGCGATAGGCTTTGCGAGAGGGCAGGGGGGCAGCTGTGAGCCACCAAAATATGAAGCGCTTTGTAGATTCGTTTGTGGACACACGGCGAGCTAATTCCTAACGCACTGCGCAATATAGGAAATTTGTGGGTTTGGGCGGACACTCCCTCCGCCAAGACAAGCCCTTTTTTCGGGCATTTATCAGCGGTTTTGGTTTCTACCTACAAATGAGCCTACAAGTAGCCGATTGCTACAGAGGTCGGTTCAGCGCTGGGCTTCACACGATGGTGAACGATCGTCGCGGCTGCCTTGACTGTCGGAGCGCAATCGGAGTCGAAACCAAACGCCGTAGCCTGGCGGCTGCGCATGCCCGAGTACGTGCATCCACCACCATCTTTTGATCCAGTGGATCACTGCGCCCTCCCTATCTGCGGTCCTCCAAGTCAAAGAATGCGGACCCGTCAGTCCCCATTGTCGGGACCAGCAAGCTGCGATCGAGAAAAAGGTTCCTCATTTCGCAGCTCGTCTCGGCGATGAGCAAGCAGCCATGGCACGCGGCTCCATGCGTCGCTCGATCACCGCTGCGGTTATCCGGGTGATGATCTGCGCAAATTGGATCATTCGAACAGATCATTGATCGTTCCAGCGCCCCTTCAAGGATTTTTGCAAATCTCGGCGCCGTTCCGACCAGGCCACCGAGCGTACCCTGTGCGCCGGCAGTCGCAGTATAAATGAGAATACCGCACCGCTCGGGTGCCCCGTCCGGACGGGAGAGGGCATACACGCGCTCCTTCAGCGAGCTTGCGGGATAGCCGCAATCCAGAGCGATTTCAGAAGTGAGCGCATGCGACAAACTGTGCAAAAGGACGTAAGCCGTCCCCGGATACTGTGGCGCATGGCCGCCGAAACGCGTGCACCAATGTCCATAGCCCCTCGCTAGTTCGTCATGACGACGCTGGGTTGCCTGTAGCTTGAGCCATTCTCCGATGGCGGCTTCATTGAAGTGTATAAAAATCCCCTCGCCGAATTGCTCGATTGCGGGTAACCAATCTGCGTCTTGCGCCAGTGGAGCACCGCGAACCGCGAGCTGAATATCCTCAAGGTCGCCATCAGCCGTGGTGGGGGCTGCTTCGAAGCGGGTGAAACCGTAGAGGCAAGAGACCTCGCGCAGACGATGCACTGCGACCACGTTCTTGATTGCCGACAAGTCCACTCGAACCGGCTCCGCAGCCCACGCATCGCGCGGCAATGTCTGGGCATAGAGTTTGGCGGTTGGGCTATTGTGACCAATTTCCGCTCTCCCGCTGGCAAACACCTCAAACTCGGACAACTTGGGCGAGCCGCCGGCGTCTGCAATTGCCCCGTCGCGAAGTCGTTGCAGCCTGGCGAACAGATCGTCATCGGAATAGGCGCCCAGCGTGGCCGCGATCTTCGAATTGAAGCGTTTTGCCGTCGCCATGTCCTGTACGGACTGCACATTGCTCAATTCGCCCGATACGCTGTCAACGAGTCGTGTAAGCTCGTCCTCCTCGACGGGCAATGAGATCACCGTATAGACTTGCGGAAAATACGTGTTCGTGGCGGTTCGCGTGAGCAGCTTCAGCTTCTGGCCACACCCGTTCGGATCACGATCGAGCAGCCACGGACGTTCCCCCCGACAGTTGCCCAGTCGGCCCGGCTGAAACAGCTCCTGAAGCGATCGGCCTTTCCCACAACCGCAGACCACGGTCATGTCTGCCGGATCAGCGCTCGTGCCTTTTTCCTCCACCCACATCGCCTCTTCGCAAGGCTCGCCCTCGTGCACAATCCATCTCCAGTCGATATCCTGGAGATGACCGTTCTCGCAGGCGCATACGAAGCGGATCGGCGTCACTTCGGATTTTCCGCCATCGTCGAAGATAAATCTGCGCCGGCCGCCACGGGGATCAAGGTCTTTCCAGCGGACCAGCCGCCGCCGCCGCGCGGACTTGCCCGCCACCGTAGTGGTGATCACCTGTTCGCACACGAACCAGGCCGGAAAGACTGGCGCCGCAATACCGGCCGGCAACTGACCAGGCCTACCGTCTGTCACCGGTGGCGTGCGCAGTGAAAGATTCTTCGTGTCTGCGAGACGGCCTTGGCTCTTGAGGAGCTGCTCAAGGCGCATAGTGAGGCGAGATTCGGGAATTGTCTTGAATGGCCCGCCTCGCATATCCCATAGCTCCAAGCCACCAACCACGACTGAGCGCGTGGGAAGATCGACCATCGCTCCGGGACCGAAGGTTGAAACCACTTGACTCAGCCGTTGCGCATTTTTGGTCATGCGAGGTCGTCCGCATTAGCGATTGCCTGCCCCCATGGGTCACGCGGCTGAACCGCAACACTTGGCTCGACATCCCGCATCGAGCGGCCTGCAACGAAGCGCTGATGTGGAGCAGCCAAGTTTGGAATCTCCGGAGCGAGCGGCATATGAAGCAGCCGGTGCGGACTTTGCTTGTTGGCGTACCCGAATACGTTGCCCCCGGCCGATTGCTCGTCCGCTGTCGTGACCCAATCGTCGAGGAGGCTGTCCACGAGGCCTGCAAGCGCTGTACTGCCACCGGGAACTGCGTTCGCGGGTGCCCGAGCAACGATCGCATCACGAACTGCTGCTCGGGTCGCAGGCCGGTTCTTTAGCTCCTTCACAGCCGTGTCGAGGGTGAGGGCTGGATCGATGTGTCGCGCCGCGGCTACGACGACCGCCGCCAGTGCCCGATCCAAAGCCCGCGCTGCCCACGGGGTGACACTCGTCGCTTCGACCGCCCGATAGAAGCTGCGATGGAACGTTCTGAACTGCTCGAAGTGAGTTCGGTCGCGCGGCTTATGCAGATTTAGGACAGCAACTACCAGGCCGGGTCGCTCATGATCACGACCGATCCGGCTTGTTGCCTGGATATACTCAGCCGCTGTTTTCGGCTGGCCTTGGACGACCATTAGCCCGAGCCGCAGGATATCGAGGCCAACCGAGATCATATTAGTGGCGAGAACAACATCGACTGGCTCGGCGTCGCGTCCAAACACCGCATCGAGACGCTGCTTCGCTACTGCTACCTTGTCCGTCGATTCCCGCGAGGTGATCTCCAGAGGTTGCTTGATCTGTCGATCGGCGAAGGGATTGTCCTTGGGATCAATCCTCCGGCGCTGTGTCCCGTAACGAGCGGCGCGGTCGCGAACCTCATCTTCAACGATGCGACGTGCGCCGCCGAGTTCGCGCAAGGCATTGAAGTAACAAAGCGCAGTCATATAGGGATCGGCAGGATTTCTCGCCCGGCTCGCAAGCGGCGCTGCACGCGTCGTAGGCCGCCTGAGCGGCGGCAACCAACGTGGTCAGCGCCCTCAAGAACACGAGCTTTGGCCCGCGTCCTTGGGCCGCAATCCCGAGATACAGACGGGCCGGGTCGCGCGCTGACGGAACCGTTCGCGCAAAGAAGCTCTCGGTGCGATCTATGCCGGGAGGCGGAAAAATGCTCGTGGCTCGCCGATCGAACAGAGCTGCGATTTGATCGCTGGCCCTGCGTACCGTTGCAGTCGAAGCGACAATCTTCGGACGGACTCGCTTCTCGGCAACCTTGCGCGACGCGAGTTGATCGATGGCCGCCTCGTAGAGGCCTGCGATCGTGCCAAGCGGTCCAGCAATCAAGTGCAACTCATCTTGAATGATGAGGTCGGGCGGGTCGAGCGACCAACCACCGTCGAGCGGCCGACCATGATGGCCAGGGTCAGCGGCACCGAAGAACCCAATCCCGTCGGCAAAATGATCCACATGACCAAAGAACGCGCCCGTTTCCGCCACCCACGGCAGGCTCGCGAACTTGTTGACGGTGGCGATCAGGAAGGCAGGCAGGCGGCGATAGATTGGTTCATCGACAGTCAGGATCGGCAGCGGACGATCGCGGTTGAAGTCACAGGCCGTGTTCGCGCACCGGATTGCCAGGTTCATGGGTGCCACGTCGTTTGGGACGCATGCGAAGCTGTTTTGGTTGAATGGCGTGCTGCACCACGGGCAAGCTTTAATTGGAGCGGGCGCTCGCTTGTCCCGCCCGGTTCGGTATCGCCGCACCCGGCCCACCGCCGTCATCTGGTCCGCATCGCCTTGGCGACCGGGCCGATTCGGCGACGCATCAGAGCCGACCCAAAGTCCGATTTCGATTGGCCAGTCCCCCAACAGGTGACGACCTTTTTCGTCAACATTCTTGGGGTCGACTCGCATCAGCTCCAGGGCACACACCACACCGGCTGCGCGGGAGAGCTGATCGAGCGTCAGCAGGCGAAGAGTGTAGCGCATGATCACAGCGACCCCAGCGCCGAGAACGCCAGGTCCCGTCAATCGACGCCGCGCGATGACGTAAGCTGCGAGACCCAGATAAGCCTCGGTCTTGCCGCCGCCCGTTGGGAAGAACAGCAGGTCCGCAATCTCTCTGTCCGGATGTTGGCGGTCCGAGAGGCCGGCGATGTTTAGAAGAATGAAGGCTAGCTGGAACGGTCGCCATTCTGGCGCCGGCTGCGTGGTTGGATCACCCGTCGATCCGGCGTTGCGGTGCCGAGCCGCTCTCGATACCGCAAGATTCATGAGGCGAAATGCGATTCGCGCGATGTCGTTGTGTGATAGCAGCTCGATCCCGGCTTCGATGCGCTGGCGCGCCGTCTCCATGTCTGTGATCAGCCGCTCCGCCGTCTGGCGCCGTCGAGGCGCAAGATCATCGATCTTCTTTCGTTCAGCCACGAACCATTCGGCATAGAGCTGGGGCAGCTTGGCGAGCGCAGCTCGAAGCGATGGTACGCCGGCTCCAGCACGCTCGGCCAGAGCTTCCATGCCGAAGACAACCCGCGACTTGAGATTTTCATCCTCGTTTGCAGCGACCCGCTCCACTTCGGCCTGGGGAAGCGGATCGGTCCAAACCCGCGTCACCCGTCCTGCTGTTTCCTCGTCGGTTTCCCATGCCGCCGCCGAATTGCGACCGACCGCGTATTCGCAAACGTCTCGGTAATGCAGGTCGGCGAGTTGAAGGTCGAAATCGTCCGACCAATAACCGGAAATGTCCCGCCGCGGCCGAAAGCCTTCTGGACAGATAAGCTCGATACGAGCCTGGAACACGTAACTCACGTCTGCATAAAAGCGATGGGGTATAGAACGTCGATTTACGAGAAAGACGGTTAGAGCACGTGCCTGCTCATCGCCATGCGGCGTGCTGTAAGCAAAGGTGCGAGCATGGGGTTCGAGCGTCAGTCCACCGCCCTTGTATTGCGGTGCTGCGCTTTCAGGAATTACCACCGCGTCACCACGGCCGTCCGGGACGGTAAGACGAATCATGCGATGTTGCGGTGCGCGCACCCAATCCACAATTGGCCGCTCTTTCTTCTTTCGTTTTCCAGCCTCGGCCCTCTCTGGTTCGTCCGGAGCGAGGACGTTCTCAGGGAGCGGTGGCTCAGTGCGGTAATCGCCCCAGGAGATACGAGCGTCAATCTCTGTCACGTTCGGTGGCAGGAGCACCGTCAGGCCAATCGAAGAGGGGAGAAAACGGCGCTTCGTGTTGGGTGCGTCGGGCATATCGGCATCGCCAGCAGCCCCGCCGGCACCCTGATCCGCCGGCTCCTCGACATCGATCTCCATCTCCTCTTGGGTAGAGGGATTTTCTTCGTCTTGATCCGGACCGCTTCGCGTAAGCGGATCATCCGCAGGAGCCAGGAAGCCAGTGAGATACCAGCGCGACGGATTTTCGGTGAGACGCTCGGTCGCCAGATCGACATCTTGGGGGCCTGGCCCAACAAGATCGCGGCGAAATACGCCGACGACCTTCGTGCGAATTTCGACTGACGGCGTCACGGACGTTTTGTCCTTTCCATAATCACGATCTCGCTGAGTGTTTGGTCGAGCCATTTGGTAGTGTAATTTGTCCGCAGAGGTTCCTTCGATCTAAAGCCAGCGTCACTCAGCAACGTTTCGAGCGCAACGAGCCGGTCGCGAAACCCCAGCCGTACCCCGAGCCGTAAGCTCGCCTTGTCAGGACCACACAACACCCAGGCGTCGCTTCGCGTCAGAGCATGCGCCCAAAGCGACCGCTCGCCCACATCGAGGGATGAGAACAACGGATCGCGCACCGCGGCAGCTGCATGCTCCTTGCTTTCCACCTTTTGAACCACCGCCAAAGAGTCTCGTAGTTGCGCATTGTTGACTTGCTGCTCGACACGTCGCCGCTGAAAGCCCGTCTGAGTTTCGATCACACAGTCTTCCACTGTTTCAACTCCGTATCCTCCCGCGAGTGCCTTCCAGGCGCCAATTCGCCAGCACTCAAGGATCACATTTGTATCGACCAGGACAGGGCCGCTGTGACGAGCCATCGGGCGCTCATGACGTTACAGTTCTAACGGCGCCTCGACGGCGTGCTGATCGAACAGATCGGCCAAATCCTCAATCGTCAGATCGAGAAGGTTGGCGGCACGACGCGCTGAGATACGACCTTCGTTAATCGCCTGACCGAGCACTTCCATGAAAGATTTTGAGAACAAAGGAGGCGGCTCGCCGATCGGACCCTCATGGCCATTGTAGCGAAGTGCATCGTCTGAAATTTCTCTCGCCCGAGCGGCATCGAGCCATTTCAATGCGACAAGCCGCCATTTCAACGCAGTTGCGGTAACTTGCAGTCGGTCGGCCGTTGCGTTGAGCCAAGGAACGATGTCGCGTTTCGCTGACGCTTGCTCAAAGTCCTTCAGGCTCGCTTCTGGCATAAGTAGGCCGGATGCAAAATTATTCGCGAGTTGCTCTACGCGAATCTTGCTGTACTCGGTTGCCTCTTCGACATACTCAGGCGGCATCGTGTCCCACGTGAAGATATGAAACAGCTCATGCGCGAGATCAAAATTGCGTCGTCCTGCAACTTCGTGGCGGTTGATGAGCACAGCATCAAGATCGGGAAGACGACAAGCAGCGCCGGAAACGCCCTCAATGCTGTCCACCATCAGCACCAGAATTCCAAGCTCGCCCTCCATAACTTCCGGGAGCTTCTCCGCAGGAACCGGACCCAGCTTGAAATCGGCCGCGAAACGTTCCCCTGCTGCCATCGCGTTCTCGAAGCTACTTCGCGAAGTGAGCTTGAGGGACTGACGCAAGATCGGCGCGGGCTTGCCCACCTGCCCAGCAAGCGTTCGATTCGCCGCGATCCAGCGACCCGCGACACGTTCAAATGCCTTGACGCTTTCCAATCCCACTCTCGCGTGCCGCCGCCAGGAGAACTTGGCTTCGCCGGCCAAAACGAATGGGTCGGTGAAATAGTCGAGCGAGGCGCCAAGCTTCTCGATGGCCGTCAGCAGCTCTTCGGCGGAGACTCGGCGTTCGCCGGTTTCGATGGCTGAGACGGTTTGCCGGTCCTTGAATCCGAAAATGCGGGCGAGATCATCCTGAGAAAGCCCCCGCTCCTCGCGCAGTGCCTTGATGCGCGCGCCGATCAGACTGGTCGTCATGGGAGAGCCTCCAGCAATCCTTTATAGTCTTGCGAAATCCTATTTGCAAGAACATATTGCGGAGAGTAAAATGCATTCCAGAGCCGATTCGGTGCGCCCAAGTACGGCGGCACAAGAAGAGGAAACATTCATGATTTCAATACCTTGTACGCAATGCGGCACTGAGAGGAGGGGCTAATGCGTGATCGGCTGTTCGGAGGTTCCTGGCAGGCCGGTTGGAGCGGGGGGCTCCGTAAGGCGGCCGAAGAAGTTAGCCGACTGCCCCGGCAGGTCTTTTCCGACCCTGCCCTTGCAGGCCATCTTCAGCGAATAGCTGAAAATTACTCGGTCGAAATTGCGCAGCTAGACAGAACAGCAATAAGCGGCGCGCGGCGCGTCGAGGAGCACGCTGTTGATGATTATGGTCGGCGTCACGTCGTCCAAGTCAAATGGCTGGATGTGACAATACCGTTTTCGGGCGACGCCGAATTGCTGAAAGTAGCGCCTTCCAGCTGCACGCTTCCCAGTCACCACGCGGCAATTCAGAAGGGTTGCCTGATTCTCTCAATTCGAGATGACGATAGCGCCGAGCGAGAAGTTCAATCGTTCTGCGACATAGTGGAAGAGAACCTAAAGAGACTGCGCGCAGAATACGAGCGGGACAAGCCGTCGCTTATGGAGACAATCAATCAAGTCGCGGAACGCAGAAAACGCGACATCGAAGATGAAAACGCGCGGGATGGAAAGTTGAGTTTCCCGATCCGGAACTAGGGTCAGGGCGAGGGCCGTGGAAGACGAAAAGCCACCGGATGTCGTTCCTGCGCTCCCCGAAGGGATGAAGGGCGCGTTGGTTGCGCGAGGCGTGCTCAACACGCTGAGTGGCGCCATACCGTTTGCCGGAGGCCTACTTTCGGCCGCTGCAAGCGCATGGTCCGAACGTGAGCAGCAACGAATCAACAACTTCATTGAGCATTGGCTTCAAATGCTCGCGGCGGAAATGCGCGAGAAAGAGAGAACAATATTGGAGATTATGGCGCGACTGGACATGCGAGATGAAAAGATTTCGCAGCGCGTCGAGAAGTCCGGAATATCAGGCTATTCTGCGCCTAGCCTTCCGGGATTGGTCGGGTGCTGAAAGCGAAGCGAAGCGCGTGTATCTGAGAAACGTGTTGACGAATGCCGCGGCCTCTTCATTGACTAGCGATGATGTCATTAAGCTGTTTTTGCAATGGATCAGAGATTATTCAGAATTTCATTTTGAGGTGATTGGCGCCATCTATAACGACGCGGGTATAACCCGAGGCGGAGCGTGGAGAAAGTTGGGTCGCCCAAATGTACGCGAGGACTCAGCAGAAGCTGACTTATTCAGGCTTCTGTTCCGAGACCTTAGCACTGGCGGGATTGTCCGGCAGCATCGTGAGACGGACTATGCAGGTCGGTTCCTAGCGAGACCGACAAAGAAGAGTTCTGGTTCTTCACACGATGGGACCCGAACGATGAAATCTGCGTTCGATGAAGAGGAGCGTTACGAACTGACAGCACTCGGTCAACAGTTTGTCCATTATGCAATGACTGACTTGCCTCCTAAATTGCAGTTCAAGATGGATGACGATGTTGCGGCTCCTGGTCTGTGATACTTCAAGCCGTAGCGATCGTCGGATCAGAGATGGCGCACTTCCAGCGCCCCGCCCCACTTTTCATTGAGGTATTCGCAGACGAGGCGGCGATGACAATGATGCGGCGTCGCTTCCGAACACAGGAGGCACGCGCCGTCGAACATCTCCGGCTTGAAACGGTTCTCGATCTGGCGTTCCGACATCAGCCCTAAGAAGCGATCTTCGTACGCGCGCCAGTCGCCCTTTTCCTTCTTGTATGCTTTGAGCATCGGGTCGGTCGGCGCCAGCAAAGGCTGGTGCGCGTACTGAATGCCGCCAATCTTTTTCAGGAGGTAGGCGAGATCGTCAGCCTTGGCGAAGCCGGCGAGTTGCGATGTGTTGTGCAGCCGCACATCCACGATCTTCTTCACGCCGGCATTCACGAGTCGTTCAAAAAACCCTTCTGCGGTGGTCTTAGTGAAACCAATCGTCGAAACGGTAGTCTTGGTCACGATTGTCACTCCGCCGCGATCGGGCCGCCCGGATCAGGCTCAGCGAAGGCGACCTTCCGGGCGCGCTCGCGATACGCCGTTGCCAATCGTTCCGCTCGTGGGGCAAAAAAGTCCTCGGTATTGCGGCCGGAGATTTCCAGGAGCTTATCTTCGATTTCAGAATGACTAACCACGCGTCCGTCATCCAAAATGTGGGTCACGCGAACGCCACGCTGTGCCAAAACACGACCCACGAGCAGACATCTGTGGCAGTCCAACGGTTCGCGTTCGGAACACATGAGCGCGATGCGATATTTCTTTGCGCCCTCAATAACGCGCTCCAGCCCTTTGCTGAAGTCAGATGCCTGCGCCATTTTCTCGTAATCGGCAACACCTTCGCAGTAGAACCTGCGTTCGCTTGGCCGTCCTCCGAGTTCCTTTCCAAGAAACACGTAGGAGATTCCATCCGAGCGCAGCTCTTCGCGCAGATCGTCACGATTGAAATGAGGATAAAGTCGCGAGTAAGGAGATGTGCGAACATCAGCAACGGCCGTAACCTTCGCGCTTCGCAAGAGTGCAACGAAGCGTTCCCACGAATGCGTGGAATGTCCGATCGTAAGAACGGTTAGCGCGTCAGACATATCCAAATCACCAGTACACGCCGTTGATCATGACAGTGCATTTGCCAGGTTGTCCCGACCAGGCGCGAGCGAGGCCGACACGCACATGGAGGTCGCCGCTTTTCGGTAGCAGATTATTCACAGCCGCCGCTCCTTTGGAGCGATACAATTCTCGCAGATTCTTGGCCACCACCGGCAAGCTATATCGGGCATCCTTGTCGGTCATATATGCACGCAAGCTCTTAGTGCCTTTGAAGTCATCCTCGAAGAACTCAAGGTTTCCGCGGCTAATTTTGACGGCCGCCAATGAACCGATCTGAGTGCCCTCTTGGACATAGGCGCCTTTTCTGGCGCCATCCCAAACTCCGGTTGTCTGGACATTATTCTGAAACGCCGCGGCGAGGGTGGGAGCCGTCGGCGGCGCACCGGCGCCAAACCATGCTTTCGGACCCGCACTGATAAGTTTGACTGAACTAAGGTCAATCGGCGTGTCCTCCGCGCTATGCGGATAAAGGCCGCCATCCGGCGCACCGCTCGCAGTGACCTGAATTGTCGCACCAGGTTGGACGCCATACTGGGCGAGCTGAGCCCCGGTCCAGTTGGAGCCGTTCGGCAGCGGTCTTACACTGTTGCCAGTGCTCGGATTCCAGCCGGCAACACAATAATTGCCTTGGTGCATTTCAGTCACGTCCGTGATCAAGATTTGCATGAGGCCACCTGCGAACGCCCACAAGCATAAGTTTAGTCCTCGATCTCCTCTTCGTCATCCTCCCCAACTTTCCCCTTCATCCCGGGCGCGATACCGAGGCGGACTTCTTCAACGTGGCGGTCGGCGTTGAGGGCAAGGAGACGGGCGAGGACTTCGTCGCGGAAGTCGGAGGGCCAGAACAGCCGGCCCTGATAGGTGTGGTCGTCCTCGTTGGTCTCGTCGAGAAAGACCGGCGCAGCGCGCACGGCGAGGTCGTCCCAGCCATAGGCTTCGAGCACGGCGCGGTCCATGGCGGCGTGCAGCTCGCGCAGACGCCGGATGTCCTCGGCGGTCTCGCTGCGATCGTGGAAACGATTGTGAGTCTTGGTCAGGCCCTCGTCGTGGACGATCATGAGCGTGGCACGATGATCGAAATAGGCAGCGCCGGCAGCTTCTAGTTCAGGCGAAGAAACGAACCCAGTCGGAAAAGGAAAATTCTCGAAACAGTCCGAGGGGGTGTATTGAAGATCGTCTTTGAGAGTTGAACTGAGAAAACGTGCCCATAGTTCGTGCGGTCTCGAACTCAGCGATGCCAGTACCGATGTTCGGTCTGACGCGATAATGATTGTCTTTTCGTTATAAACCCAGCCTCGTGGGAGGAACGTGAACGCGAATGCGTTCCCGATCCTGGAACAAGCCAAAACGCGCCGCACGGACAGATGGTATTTCGCATCTCCCAACGGGGGCGGAGGAACTGCCACCAGATGGTCTTGGCCTGCGTGTCGGCCTTTTTCTTTCGCTCAAGCTTTACTCGTTCGAACTAATAACATCCAGCAAGTCTGGCCAATCAGCTGCTACCGGCTCCGGATAATCAACTGGCACGATGCCTGAGCGAAGACACGCCTCTCGCTGATGCTTCGTCATCTCGGCCCAGGTCTCGGCCATGGGCTCGCGCTGCAACGGAAAGTCCTCAAAATCAATTACATATCGAGAATTTGTATGGCGCGGGTTCGTATTTAACTCTTCGCCGCCGATGTAGGGAAAAATGCGCGCAGCGTTCCGTGAGTCCTTATTGATAAGTAGCCGCATGCCTTCCAATGACGACGCCGTACCTTTTGCAGCTGCGTCATCATCGAAGGTAAAGCCCATGCCCAGCACGTACGTTCCAACAAAAGACTTGCTTGCATTTGCGGCAAGCCAAGCCGGAGACCGGTCCAAATTACCTTCCACAAGATAAGCTGAGATACGACTGACCGAGCGTCCATCAAGAATTGGTGGTGCAGCGAGACCTCTCGCGAGATGCACTACGCTTACGACTACCGCTGCCTCTCCCGGCCACTTTAGTCGTCGCCTTGCGCGAATAATTACACCGCCATCCTCAAGGATTTTCGCGAGCCCAGTATCACGTGTGTCGCCTTGTCCAACGGTGTTTGTGGCGATGAGGCCAAATACACCCTTCGGGCGGAGCCATCCAAACGCGCGGCGGAAGAAATGCGCAACGAGATCGGAGTTGCCGTGTGCACCTTCGTGCAATGTTTGCAACCATGGCAAATAGCCCTTTCGATTGCCAGCGATGATATTGTTTTTTCCGGCAAATGGCGGATTTCCAACGACAGCATCGAATCCGCCGTCGGCGCGGGCAAACACCTCCGGAAACTCGATCTCCCAGTGGAAAGGCGTGAGGGGATGTGCGCCTTGCTTCAAGGTCGCGGCCATGACGGCGAGCTTGTCCCAGGCCGCTTCCAGCGAGCCCGTCAGCCAGCTCTCGACCTCGGCGCGCTTCTTCTCGCGCGGCTTCGGCTTGTCCTCGGCAAAGAACGCCGCGATCACGGCATCGCCCATGAGACGAATATCCTTCAGCCGCGCTTCCAATGAACGATGCCGCTGCTCCTGGATGGCGCGCGCGGTGTCGTCCGGTGCGGCCTGAATTTCGGCGCGGCCTTTCATCGCCTCGGCGATGCGCTCCTTCACCAATTGCCGGAACAGCGGCAGGCCAGGCTTCGACGTGTCCCAATGCGCCGCTGCGATCTGCGCCTGCGTCAGCCCCACCAGACTGTCGCCCGATTTGAGAGCGTGATCGAGGAAGGTGAACTCGTGGTCGCGGGCGAGAGTAGCAAGCCACACCGACAGCTTCGCAAGATCAGTAGCGAGCGGGTTCTTGTCGACGCCGTAGAGGCAGCGTTGCGCGACCAGGCGCTTGGCATGTAGCTCAGCGTCCTCGTCCGCTGGAATGACTGGCTTCTTATCCGGGTAATGCCCCCACGCCTCGACCAGCTGAATGGCAAGCGCGCGGCACGCCTCGACCAGGAAGGCGCCGGAGCCCATGGCCGGATCGCACACCTTGAGATCGAGAATTTGCTCCGGGGTCGCATTTGGCCCGAGTCGCTCAAATGCCGGCGCCAGCGCATGTTCGACGATCGGCGCGGTGAGCGTCCTCGGCGTATAATGGCTGCCGGTGCGGCGCCGCTCGTCGGTCGGTTGCAGGATCGGCGTGCCGACGGCGGCCACGTGCTTCTTCGGTGAACCGCGCTCATCCACGATTGTATCAAGCGCAGCAGCAAGCTCAGCGGCACCCTTTGCCCCCTCCACCGTCTTTGTGACCGCCACGGAAAGTTGGCCGCGATCGGCCTCCTCTTTCAGGTACTTGATGCGATCTTTGCCCTTGGCGGCGGCGAGCTTGTCGAGATCGACGAACACCGGCGTACGGTTGTTCTTGCCGGCGCGGATGGCGAGCGCGCGCCCGCCGGCGGTCTCGGCTTTGAAGCCCATGACCGTCTCGTAGACCGAGCCGATCTGCTCAACATCAAGCGTACGATAGGAGAGCCGGTCGCGCGTGCCGCCCTTTGCGGAGAGGGTCATCAAACCTTCAAGGATTCGCAGAATGCAGCCGTCCGAGACCGGCAGCACGCGCGGCGCGTCGGCCGGTGCGGCGCGGCCTCCGAGGAACGGAAACTGATCAGGATCGAACAGCTTGCCGCCGCGCGCCTGGATGAAACGGCTCGGATGGCCCTTGTGGATCAGACGAAACAGCGCAAGCAGCTGGCCCCAGCCGCCGCGGCGCTCGTCCATGGTGTCGGGATTGAGCGCAGCGTCGCCGGTGAGCCTATCGTAGAGGCCGCGCAGCGAATAGCCGGTTTCATAGAGCTTCTGCGCGCGGCCATCGGTGCGCGAGGGCAGAAGGCCGCGGTCCTCGGCATAGAGCACAAACACAAGCCGCATCAGGACGGTCAGCAGACCTTCATAGAGATGCCCTGGCCGGCGGTGCGCGAGGTCGCGGACGAGATCGGGCGCGGCGGCATCGAGCCCACGCAGCAATTCGTGCAAGGCGCCCAGAACCTGTTCCGCCAGCGCTGTGGAGACAGCCGCCTGCGCCTCGCGGCTTTTCTTGAGCAACGCAGGAAGGCGGCGGTCGCCGGCGTCGGCGAACAATCGAAACGAGTCGAGCAGCAGCTTGAGGCCGCCAAGCATCGGCCGGCCGGCGACGGTTACGAGCGCACGCAGCGGAAAGCTCAAATGTCCAGACGTTTCGCCGCGCGGCGCATAGATCAGCCGCAGTTCCTTGTCGGAGATGAGCACGCCGGCGAAGACGCTGGTTTCACGCAGCAGCCGTTCGAAACGCTGATGTGCCGTTGCTTCCCAGCCGTCGAGGGTGCCGCGCGCGTCCGGATCGACACCTGCCGGTTCGATGCGCACGAGCAGCTGCCAGGGCCGGTCAGATTCCCCAAGCTCCTTGACCGCCCAAGTGGGACTGAGCGTCGTGGCATGTTCGGGCAATCGGACATGAAGGTCGTCCGGGAGCACCGGGCCGCCGGGACTGCCGACGACATACTTTGTCTCCCAGCCGAACACGTCGTGCGCAAAGCTCCAGGGATCGCGCAGCGCCGGTTGGCTTTCGTCCTCCTGGATGTGCTCGGCGACTTGAGCGCTGTCGACCTGGGTCTGCCGCGTTCGCGCCAGGCCGAGGTCTTTCAGCAGGACCGGCGCGACGACGAGACCAACCGGCTGGACGTGATCCAGCCATTCGAGATCGGGATCGCGCTTGATGTCGGCCGCCATCGCGATCAACCCGTCGCCGGCCAGAGATAGACCAGCCCAACCGGTTCAAGCCGATGTGCGGTCACATCGTAGGACGCGCGGATGCGCGCGGGCTCCTCGCCGATTTCCTTTTCGAGCCGGATGAGCCGGCCTTGCCAGTGACGGCGATCGGCCTCACGCTCGCGGCGCTCGTCGTCGCCGATCCCCGGCAGCAAAAGCTGCTTGGGATCGAACTCGGCGTTGGCCTTGGCGATGCGCTTGCGCTGCTGGTCCAAAAGTTCGGCCAGCGATTTCGCTTCGGTTTCACCGCGCCTTGCAAGATCGACTCTTCACTTTTGCCAGCCGCTCGTTGGCAATCTTTTCCAGGGTAGGGACAAGATCAGCGATGTCACGTTCGACCAATGCCTGAATTCGCGCGACAGCCATCGCCGGCGCCCGACGAGCGCCGCGCAATGCTTCTTCGAGCTGATTAAGGGTCCGCTCCTCGCCGCTTTCGCCGAGCGCCCTCAGCGGCTTACGGTCGCGCTCGGCCTCGGTCCAGATCGCCGTCACCGGAATGATCTCTTCGTGGAGACGCGCGGCGCCGGCACCATAAACGGCCAAGCGCCCCATGAGCACAAGGCGCGGCTGCGCGCCCGGCCCTTCAATGACGGAGATGCGCGAGAGGCCTGACTGGAACCCTTGGGAAATGAACCGAGACAAAAGCCGTCGCACCAATCGATGTTCGAGATGTACTTGAACGATCTCCGGCGCATCGCGCCCGTCGGGCAATCGCGGCGGCTCGAAGGCGATGGCGCGGATCGGCACTTTCTTGCGCCATTCGTTGATGCGCTCGCCGCGTTTGCGCGGACGCACGCGCAGATCATCGAACGTATCTTGCCAGCCCGGCTCCTTGGCGAAGGCCAGATGCTCGGGATCGAACTTGAACGTCGCGGCTTTGCCCACTGTTTCCGCGCGCGTGGAGTTCGAGCGACAGACCGGCGCGCGCCAGGGCGGCACCGACGACGCGCTGGAGATCGTGCGTATCGACGCCGACGCGCTCACGTGATTTTTCCAGAGCGTCCTGAAGGTCTCGCTGCTCCTTCACCACCCGTTCGAACCGAGCCTTCTCCTCGTCATCCATTTCAGCCCGGGCGCGCGCTAGCCGCTCGGCGTCGGTCTCCTCCTCGATCGACTTGGCCAGCGCCGTCGCTTGGCCGCGATCGATCCCGGCTGCCTCCATCCTGTCCTTGATCCGCTTCTCAATGACCTGGCCGGCCGATCCGAGCTGCGCCTGAATAACCTCGGTCTTGCGGACAAGCGCATCGAGGACGATATCGGCTTCCCGCTGCTCATAGCGGAAGTAGCGGCAGAACACCTGCTTGGCAGGCTGTAGCTTGCGGTCGATACGACCATTGCGCTGCTCAAGGCGCGAGGGGTTCCACGGCAGATCGAAGTGGATGAGGTCCGAGCAGTAGGTTTGCAGGTTGATGCCTTCACGCGCCGCGTCCGTGCAGATCAGGATGCGCAGTGGCTCTTTCGCCGGATCGGCATTAAAGGCAGCCTTCACCTCTTCGCGGCGATCCTGACCGGTTGCGCCGGTGAAGACGGCGATCCGCTCGTCCTGCCGGTCGGTCTCGGCGAGCGCCTCTCTGATCCGCCGTTCGAGCCAACGCCTGGTATCCTCCCACTCGGTGAAGATGATCAGCCGACGGTTATTCCAATTGCGGCCGGAGAGCAGATTGGCCTTGATCCATTGCACAAGCCAATGCACGCGGGCGTCCGGCTTCAGGGCAGCAGCTTCTGCGACACTGCCAGCATGTCGTCCACAGCCGCCAATTCGGCACGCAAGTCGGCGGTCGACGCATCGGCGGCTCCGACGACGGACGCAGCTTCGGCCGCGACCTCCTCATCTGCCTCAAGCACCGCTTCCGCCCCTTCGTCTTCGAGACCGAGGTCTTCGGTCTTGTCGGTCGTACTTCCGTCCACGAACGTCTGCGCAGCGGCCTCGATGACCTGCTCCTGCTGTCCATCGAGCAGCCGCTGCAACGTTTTCCTGTGCGCCTTGAGCGTGCGAACAAAGGCCGAGATCGAGGACAACAGCCGCTGCTGTAACCCGACAAACGCAAGCTTGGCGAGCGCAGCCTTGTGCGGCGGCAACTTGGAAATGCGCTTCTTGCGCAATTCGCCGTACGCGGCGAGCCGACGCCAAAGATCGAGCTCTGGCGTGTCCTCGCGCAAGCCGGCGATGGGAATGGCTTCGAACCTTTCGCTCCGGGAAGGCTTCGCCGAGCCGCCTCAGGTCCGACTTGAGGCGACGTACCATGACCGGTTCGAGGTCGTTCGGGCGAACTTGCAGACGCCCCGCGTGAAGCGCTGCGGGTCGAGCATTT
This sequence comes from uncultured Alphaproteobacteria bacterium, assembly GCA_963841105.1. Lineage (GTDB taxonomy): Bacteria > Pseudomonadota > Alphaproteobacteria > Rhizobiales > Xanthobacteraceae > VAZQ01. The sequence continues at coordinate 315,269 of CAWJCB010000008.1, read as the reverse complement.
CGAGCAGAGCCGAAAAGCTATTCGAGTGTCCATTGTGAGGGGTGGCAGTCAGAAACAAACGATGCTCGAAGCGCTCCGAAAGCTCGCGCACGGCCTTCGTGAGCTGACTCGATATCGCATACCGCGCCCCACCGGACGGCGCCGCATGATGCGCTTCATCGACAATGAACAGCGCGCGCGACCGAAACTCACCAAGAACATCCCGCAAACCAGCAACGTACTGCTCCTCTGTCAGCAGGCTGTGGGAAATGATGAAACGGGAACCGGTGCTCCATGGGTTTACGGAGAAGCCGCGAAGGCGTCGAAGCTCGCCGACGCGTTCGCGATCGATGATGTCGAACGAGAGACCAAATTTGCTTTCAAGTTCGTCCTTCCATTGGATCGTCATTGCCGGTGGCGCTGTGATGACGATGAAATCAATTCGGCGTCGCAGCAGCAGCTCGCGGGCAACGAGGCCGGCTTCGACCGTCTTGCCGAGCCCAACGTCGTCGGCGATCAAGAGATTCACGCGAGGCAGCCGCAACGCCTTGCGAAGCGGCAGCAGCTGATATGCGTCAAGCCGGATTCCAGCCCGGAACGGCGCCTGGAGCAGGTCCCGGTCAGCCGCCGTAGCCGAGCGCCAGCGGATCGCCCGCAAGTGGGCAGCGAGGACCTCTGGGCTGTCTGGCGCTCCCCGCCCGACACGAGACCAGGTGTCCTCGGCCAGCACGGAAGCGCCGATTTCCGCATCCCATAGGATTTCGACCTGCTCGCCCTGCGCATCGTCGGCAATGCAGGAGAGCCGAACGGTGGTGAGGCCCGGCTCCGAATCGTCGACCGCCTCGACGAGCCACGGTCGCCCTCGCGCTTCAACGAAGCTTCCTTGTTCAATTCTTTCGTTCAAGATCAGCCCCCAAGATTGCGGGATCGCCCCATTATTCCGCGCCGATCTGCCAATTCAACGGCAAGTGCTGAGCTTCCGGGAGGGCTGAGCGGCCTTCGTCCCCGAAAACATGGCCACCGGTCAGCGCTCTTGACGGCACCGTCATGTTCGCTATCTGTTCCGCCTATGACCGAAGTTGTAACAGGCATCGGATACCATGGCGCCTCTACGCACGACTGCTGCGAAATGGCTGACGACTTTTTTACGGAGCGAGCTGACCAATCCGAGGTTAAAGCACGGATCGTCAGCAACTACTTTGTCGCTTGGGCGAGGATCATTGCCCCACGCACCATGCTCAGCGACGGGAAGGTGGTGTACATAGACTTGTTCGCCGGACCCGGCCGTTATGAGGATGGGTCAGCATCAACGCCGCTTATGATCCTGTCCAGGGCAATCGAAATCCCGAACTTGCGCGACAGCCTGGTCTCGATCTTTAACGACGCAGACGAAAATCACACGGCCACTCTTGCGAACGAAATTGCCAAGCTTTCCGGGGTCAACACACTGAAATATCCCCCTGACGTGCACGCAGGAGAAGTTGGGCGCCCAGTTGCTGAGTATTTTGAGAACGTGAGGTTGATCCCGACTTTCTCGTTTATTGATCCATTCGGGTACAAAGGACTGTCTTGGGCACTGATCCGCAGCGTCATTAAAGACTGGGGTAGCGACTGCGTTTCTTCTTCAACTATTCGCGGATCAATGCGGGGGTCTCAAATAGCAAGGTCTTCACGCACATGGAGGCCTTGTTTAGTGAAGACAATTTCAGACGCTTGCGCGATCGCATCGCGCGCAGTCAGGCATCGCGCGAAAAAATAATATTGGAGCATCTGACGCTTGCAATGGAAGAGGCTGGAGCGAAGTACGTACAAGTATTTCGCTTCAGAAACGAAGCAGGCACTCGGACAACCCACCATTTAGTGTTTGTCAGCAAACATCCGACAGGCTACGAAATCATGAAAGAGATCATGGCCACTGAAAGTTCGCATACGGATCAAGGAGTACCATCATTCGAATACTCGCCAGCCTTGGCGAATGTGAACAAGTTGTTTGAGAGCGCCCTTGATGACCTTGAAGATGATTTGACCACCGCGTTTGCAGGCAGGACCGCTTCCATGATCGACATTTATCACGAGCACAATCTCGGCAGGCCGTACATAAAGAAAAATTATAGAGCTGCGTTACTCAATTTGGAGCATGCTGGGCGGATAGCTACAAATCCGTCAAAGCGAAGGAAGGGAACATTTGCGGAGGCGGTCGCAGTTACCTTCCCGTCGGTCCCGAAGAGGAGAACCTGACATGGCTGTGGGTTCAAAAATCGAATGGACAGAGGCAACGTGGAATCCAATCAGCGGCTGCACCATCCTCTCACCGGGTTGCACGAATTGTTACGCCATGCGAATGGCCGCGCGTCTAGCTCGAATGGGACAGGAGAAGTATCAAGGGACTACGAGGATATCCGGTGGGCGCGCAAAATGGACCGGGAAAATCAAGTTTGATTTAGCTTCGCTCGATTTGCCGCGGCGCTGGAAGCGCGGGCGGTTCATCTTCGTCAATAGCATGTCGGATTTATTCCATGAGGGAGTCCCCGTTGAGTACATCGAACGTGTTTTCGCGGTCATGGCGGAGACACCTCAGCACACGTACCAGATTCTAACCAAACGGGCTGACAGGCTGAAGGAGATCGGCTCGGGCTTGCAATGGCCTCCAAATGTCTGGATGGGCGTGAGTGTAGAGAGCGCGCCTTACTGGTGGCGCGTTGAATGCCTGCGGCACGTACCCGCTCATATCAAGTTTTTGAGTCTAGAACCTCTTCTTGGTCCTCTCGGTTCAATTGCTCTAGACGGTATAGACTGGGTGATTGCCGGAGGTGAAAGCGGCCCTCACGCGAGACCAGTTGAGAAGCAGTGGGTTCGTGCGATCCGTGATGCCTGCATCGAACAACACGTCGCTTTTCACTTCAAGCAGTGGGGAGGCAAGAACAAGAAAGCTTCCGGACGAACGTTGGATGACAGAACGTGGGATGACATGCCGACCCGGCAGTCGCCGATGGCGCCCGCCGTTGATCGATCAAGTAATCAACTCGTGGCGGCCTGATACAATCTGGAGCAAGCCGCTCCGAACGTGCATCAAGATGGCTGGTGCGCTTTCTGTGAAATTGGCCACCTGAGCGCATCCCGCAGCCGAGCCCTGCTCCGGTGCCCGGCACTCCGGGATCGCCGCAGCCTCCTACGCCCCGCCCCACTCCTGCCGGGGGCCTTCAGGAGCCATTACCCCAGCCACCAGGCGGCACTCCAGCTCCGCCCCAACCCAGCACGGTACAATTCAGTTTCGATGCCGATCGAAACAGGCTGTATGCTGCTTGGCAGGCGTTGGCCAACCTCGCCGATCTCTGGGGCAAAGTCACTGTCTCGATTAAGAGTGAGGCGCCCCAAAATATCGACAAGAGTAAACTTGAAAATGGCGTCTACAAGCCGCTGCGAGAGGCCAACCTGATCGATTGAGGGTTAGGGCCGTCGTCGCGATGCGCGCTCGCACGAAGGCGCTGCCCGCTTGCCTGACCATTACATTGCAACCAGCAACTCATCCAGCTGCTGATGATGTCTCGGTGACCGGTGGGTCCAGCGCAATGGCCTCCCGGCATTGTAGCCCCACGGAGCCAGAGTATTGAATTTTAAGATGGCACGTTGTTCCAAGTCAGCGATGTAGTCCTTGGAGCCGGCGCACAAGATTTGGAGGATACAGTTGTGAGGGCCGTGGTGGCGGATCGCATTGCCGACATAGGAATCCGCGCAGGCGTGTTCGGAAAAGCGCAATCGAGGTCGTACAGAACGGCCGATGTAGGCATGTCCATCGGGTAGGAGAATGCTATACAGATAGTGTATGGGGGCAGACATGGGCAACGGCATCCGTGACGGATTGCCCATGTCCCGCCGATACAGCCCGGCGGGTAGCCGCTACCAATGTCCGTTGACCTGCATGCTGCCACGGGGATAGCAGCGCACAAACGGCACTATCGGCCACTTGCGCGGAACGGGTCAACTCCTTTCGACGCTGTGTCCGTTGCGCCGCCGAATTGCACAGGCTTGGGGAAGCCGTGCTGGCGCATGTAGGCGCATCGGCCCTCTGCGATTTAGGTGGGGCTTTTTTTTGGAAATTTCTTTTTTCTTTTGGGGAAAGAGAGGACAGCAAAGCCCCCCACCACATTTTGCAATTAGCGCGCCGCGGCAATCGTACCCCGTATCTCACTCACGTGCTGACGCCGCGCCTCGCGCGCGCATGGCCAACGAAAGGGGTTAAATCGGCGGCATCGGCCCGACGCCGGGCGCGCTCGGTTTGAGCGAATGCGGACGCCGGGCGGGCTGCATTTTCTATTCCCCCTGACGGATTGGGATTTCACTTGAATGAATGGGCCGGGGGGTAAAACGAACTCGGAAATCGTAGGGAGTAAAAGAAAATGCAGCCCACCCCCGCCCGGTGTCCCCACCAAGCGCGAAACAAAGATCAAAACGGAGAGGACCTCGCGCGCGCGTGCCTGAGGAAAGCGGTTAACGCGGGGGGATTTGGTCAGCCATTCTCGTAGGTTCGCATCGAGTACGGGCTCCTGAGCGATTTCGAGGGTGGGTCTCGGTAGTTCCTACGTACTCGACAGTTCGTTTGAGCGATTTTCAATATCTCACAAATGAACTGTGATCGGGACTGAGTTTATGAAAAACCCTCGCTCACCCCGCACAGAACTACGTAATCCATTCATCGAACACATGGTTTCCCGTGCACCACCACCCCCTCACTCACCCCCCGCACACCCCTGCACAGCTGCGGCAAAGTCACAGCAATGGCCGACACGTGGACGACAGGACCACCGGGATGGCGGGCTTGTTCCCGGCCCGTCAGTGTCGGCGCGTACGCACCGGATCAGCGCGGTCCGGCCGGAGATGATGGCGGCGGCGCCGACCACCGACTGCATTCTCCGTAGGCGAGACTTCGGTAGCCCGCTCGCGAGCCCATCGCCAGTCCTCGGCCGCCTCCCGCGATATCAGCGTCCGTGCGCCGATCTTCATGAGGCGTGGACCTTGGCCATCCCGAAGCAGTGCGTAGAACATGCTTCGGGAAATCGAATGGGCGCGGCAGAACGCATCGACGCTGTAGGCCGCGGGCTCGAATAGGCGCGGCAAGCCTTCGGTGGCCTCCGCGTGCGCTACGACTTTTTCGAGGGACATGATCGAACCTCCATAGGCCGCGACAGCGCACTAGGCGTGGCGGCGTCGGGATTTCAGGATTCCGGCTCACGTCGGAGGTTCGGGTTCGCGGCGGCCCTCGGGCTGCGGCTCATCCGGCGGCTCTCAGGTTCGGGATTGGACCGAACGTGTGGGGTGCTCATGCCCCCGGAGAAATTGCGCTCTAAAGTCTCAAAACCCGTAAACGTGTCTGGTGAGAGGGTCAACCCGCTGCACGCACGTACAGCACTAGGGAGGGCAGCTCGTGGCCTATGCCGCCTCTGCCGCTCCACGTCCGCGCAAGGGCACCACCTTCGCCTCAGACGCCACGTTGGACATGCAGAACTTAGTCCAGGCATCCATCAGCCTGCGTCGCCGCTCAACGGCAGCACCGCGCGCGTAGGCGCGTTCGGTCTTATCTTTGTTGGTGTGGGCAAGCGCCAGCTCAGCGATCTCACGTGGGAAGCTGGTCTGCTCGCGGCACCAATCCCGGAATGTGCTGCGGAAACCATGCACCGTGAAGCCCATGCCTAACATCCCGCGTACCAATTCGAGCATGCTTATATTCGACAATGGCCGATGCCCGGTCGCGCCAGGAAACAGGTATCCGTCATCTGCGCCCGGCCCCAAGAGCTGCATGACGCGGTCCGAGAGCGGGATCACGTGCTCTTTGCCAGCCTTCATACGCGAGCCAGGGATCGTCCACGTCCTCTTATCGCGGTCGATCTCGGGGAAGCGTGCCCCGATCGATTCATTCGTGCGGGCAGCTGTGAGGATCCAGCGCGCGCGCCGAAACTGAGTCGTTGGCGCGCAGCTTGGCCATGAATGCAGGCAGTTCAGCGTAGGGCAGCGCCTTGAAGTGTTCGGATTTTCCAGCGCGCTCTCGTTTCCGCTTCTGCACATGAGCCTTGCCGGCCAGCATATGCTTCAGATGTCCGCGCCACCGGGCAGGATTGTCTTTGTCCCTGCTCCTATATCCAGCCGCCGACCCGTAGGAGAGTACGGCTTCGATCCGCCCCCTAACGCGGCTGGCCGACTCAGGCGTCCGTTGCCAGATAGGCTGCAAGACCTTCAGCACGTGGCTGGTGTCAATCGCGGATACGGGGAGGTCGTTTATGGCCTTCGTAGTTTTCTCGAACGTCTGCCGCCATTGGGCCGTGTGCTTCGCGTTCTTCCATTCGACCTCCTGGTTGTCGATGTATTCCTTTGCCGCCTCAGCGAACGTTGTCTGTTTCAGCTTTTCGGCGCGCTCAGTCGCGTTCTCACGCTCCCGCTCCGCCAAAGGGTCCTTGCTATCAGCAAGCGCTTGCGAAACTCCCCGGCGCGTTCCCGAGCCTCGGCAAGCGACCAGTCACGCAATGAGCCAAGTCCGGCCCAACGGTCCTTGCCATCGTTAAAGTACCTGAAAACCCAGGAGGCTGCGTCGCCCCTGACTTGGACATAGAGATTATCGCCGACGGCATGCGTGCCGCCGCGCTTGCGCAGACTCTCGATCTCACGGGTGGTCAACTTCCGAACGATACGCGGCACTGGTGATGCTCCTACCTACAAACCCTCCTACAAATAAGTGTAGGATTCTGCGCATCACGATGCACAGCTCAGCACGGGCTTGGATTCTGTATTTAGTTAATCAATGACTTGCAAACTCGTGAGGATTGCTGTGCACACGCGAGCACAGCTAATATCCGACACTCCCTCCGCCAACTGCAGAGCAGTCCAGCGCACGCCCCGCCTTGACGAGCCAACTATGCGACCCGCGGCAGAGTTTCATATTGGTGGAACGGCGGCGGGGAGGGCAGCGTCCATTCGAGGGTCGTTGCGCCGACACCCCATGGGTTGGCGGCCGCCCTGTTCTTGCGGGCGAAAGCGTAGGCAATGCCGACGAAAAACACGATAAGGCCCAAGGCCGAGATGTACGACCCGATCGACGAGATGAAATTCCAACCGGCGAAGGCGTCGGGATAGTCCGCAACGCGGCGCGGCATTCCGGCAAGGCCGAGGAAATGCTGCGGAAAGAACACCAGATTGACCCCGATGAAGGTCAGCCAGAAATGCAGCTTCCCAAGCAATTCGGAATAGGTGTAGCCGGTCATCTTCGGAAACCAGTAATACCAGCCGGCGAAAATCGCGAAAGTGGAGCCGAGCGAAAGCACGTAGTGGAAGTGGGCGACCACGTAGTACGTGTCCTGAAGCGAACGATCGATGCCAGGGTTGGCAAGCACCACGCCGGTGACGCCTCCGACCGTAAACAGGAAAATAAATCCGATGGCCCACAGAAGCGGCGTGCGGATCTCGACCGAGCCGCCCCACATGGTCGCGATCCACGAGAAAACCTTGATGCCGGTCGGCACCGCGATCACCATGCTGGCGAGGGCAAAGTAGGCCTGGGCATGCAATGACATGCCAACCGTGTACATGTGGTGTGCCCAGACAACCATGCCGATGAACATGATCGCGAGCAGCGCAAAGACCATCCCGAGATAGCCGAAGACCGGTTTGCGGCTGAAGGTCGCGATGACCTGGCTGATGATGCCGAAACCCGGCAGAATCATAATGTAAACCTCCGGATGACCGAAGAACCAGAACAGGTGTTGGAACAACAACGGGTCGCCGCCGCCGGCTGGATTGAAGAACGTGGTGCCGAAATTGCGGTCGGTCAGCATCATGGTGACGGCACCCGCCAGCACCGGCAATACCAGCAACAGCTGAATCGTCGTAACCAGGATCGACCACACGAACAGCGGCATCCTGAAGAAAGTCATGCCCGGCGTCCGCATGTTGAAGATCGTCGTGATGAAGTTGATGGCGCCGAGGATCGACGATGCGCCGGCGAGGTGTATCGACAAGATCAGAAAATCGACCGCCGGACCTGGATGACCGGCCGTCGAGAGCGGCGGATAAAGCGTCCAACCGGTGCCGGCGCCGTTGACGCCAGGCTCGCCTCCGGTGAAAACGGACATGACGAGCAGCGTAAAAGAGGCCACGAGCAGCCAGAACGAGATATTGTTCATGCGCGGGAAGGCCATGTCGGGCGCGCCGATCATGAGCGGCACGAACCAGTTACCGAAGCCGCCGATCAGCGCCGGCATCAACACGAAGAAGATCATGATGAGGCCGTGAGCGCTTACGACCACGTTGTAATAATGCGTCGCCGAAAATATCTGCAGCCCCGGTTCCTGCAATTCCATCCGTATCAGGATCGAAAGCGCGCCGCCGATCACGCCTGCCGTGATCGCGAACACGAGGTACATCGTCCCGATGTCCTTGTGGTTCGTCGAATAGACGTAGCGCCGCCACCCGACCAGGTGATCCTCATGGGCATGGAGAGCTATGGTCGCTGTTGACATGATTGATCGAACCGAGATTGCCGTCTCATCGTGAGTTGGAAACCGCCGTGGCTAAGGCATTGCGCGCAACTGCGGATGACGACCGCCTATTCGGCTGGACTCGCGGCGGCGCGGCGATCGGGGACGATCTCGTCTTTGCGCGTCTCCTGATCGATCCAGAGGCTGTGGTGCTCCTTCGCCCAGTTGACGTCGACGGTGCCGTCCCACATTCCCTCGAACGCGCCCTCCATGCCGATGGTTCCGATATAGATGTGCGCGAGCATGACGGCGACGAACAGCACCGCCACAACGCCATGGACCATCTGCACGGTCTGCATGCCGGCGATGTCGGTGACATAGAACGGGAACATCAGGAGGTAACCGCTCGCGGCGACCGCGCCGCCGCCGAGCACGACGATCCAGTAGATCATCTTCTGGCCGGCGTTGAAGCGATAGGCCGGCGGATGCTTATGGCCGGCGATGCCGCCGCCCTCTTTCAGCCACTCCACATCGACCCGGGTCGGAAAATTCCAGGCGATCCACATGAGGAAAATCAGGACCACGCCCAGGGTGAAGGGAAAGCTCAAATAGTTGTGCGCATATTTCGCCCACTGCGACCAGCCGGCGAACGCCTCAGGTCCCATCCACGGCAGCAGCAGCTCCTTGCCGAAGGTTATATTGAGGCCGGTCAAACCGAGAATGACGAAACAGGCCGCCGTCATCCAATGGACGAAGCGCTCGAAGGCGTTGAATCGCACGAGCGTGCGACCGGAGCGGCTCGATTCGATGCGCACCATGCCACGGATCAGATAGAACGCGACAAGCAGCGCGAGCATGCCGATGACCGCGATGCCGCCGATCCAGTGCAGCGTAACCTGGTGGAAGTGCCGCCAGTCGCGCCCGGCCGGCTGCTCGATGACGTACGACTTGGTATCCGGAATCGTGCCGCGGCCGTGGATACTGCTTTGCTCCCGCAGAAGCTGCCGCTCCTGGACCGCTCTTGCCTGCGGGTCAACCGAAGTCGGCTGCTGCGCATAAAGGGGACTCGCAACGGCGACCGTGAAAACGAGCATCAAGGCGGCGAGCGTGAAGCGCGTGTGAGCAACCAACTTCGCCATAGCGGCAAATCCCGAACCGGTCATCATCCGCGCCGGCGGATGATCCAGTAATCCTCGCCGGCGTTGGGGAGCAGGAAGGTGCGTCATGGCCAAACCCGTGGTTACAGACGCCCGCATACGCGGGCATGACACTCAGAGTGATATGGCGCACCAGGCGCATCCATGCCTAAGATTCAATGGTCTCGCGATAGGCGGTCTTCCAGCCCCAGGCACCGGAACCGTAGCCGCGCTTGCGCACGCGTTCCTTGTAAATCTGCGCAATGATCTCGCCGTCGCCGGCCAGGAGCGACTTGGTGGAGCACATCTCCGCGCACAGCGGCAGCTTGCCCGCGGCAAGTCGGTTGCTGCCGTATTTCCTGAACTCTTCCTCCGAGCCGTCGGCCTCCGGACCGCCGGCGCAATACGTGCACTTGTCCATCTTCCCGCGCGAGCCGAAGTTGCCGACCTTGGGATATTGCGGGGCGCCGAACGGGCAGGCGTAGAAGCAATAGCCGCAGCCGATGCAGAGGTCCTTGGAGTGCAGCACCACGCCATCGGCCGTCGTGAAGAAGCAGTTGACCGGACACACCGCCTGGCACGGCGCGTCGGTGCAGTGCATGCACGCCATCGAGACCGACCTCTCGCCCGGCTTGCCGTCATTGATGGTAACGACACGCCGGCGGTTGATGCCCCACGGCACCTCGTGCTCGTTCTTGCAGGCGGTAACGCACGCGTTGCACTCGATGCAACGGTCGGCATCGCAGAGGAATTTCATCCGGGCCATGGTGTGCCTCCCTAGGCCGCCCTGATCTGACACAAGCTGACCTTGGGCTCCTGCATGCCGGTTGCCGGGTCGTAGCCGTAGGTCATGATGGTGTTGGCGCTTTCGCCGAGAACGATGGGATCGGCGCCCTGCGGATATTTAGACCGCAAATCCTCGCCGCCGAACCAACCGCCGAAATGGAATGGCATCCAAGCCACGCCTTTGCCCACGCGCTCGGTGACAAGAGCTTTCATCCTGGCTTTGGCGCTGTTCTCGGCTCCCGTCACCCAGACCCAACCGCCGTCCTTGATGCCTCGGTCCGCGGCGTCCGCCGGACTGATCTCGATGAACATCTCCTGCTGCAGCTCGGCGAGCCACTTGTTGGAGCGGGATTCCTCGCCGCCGCCTTCGTATTCCACCAGCCGGCCGGACGAGACGATCAGCGGGAACTGCTTGGCGATATCTTTGTCGACAGCCGCTTTCTGGACGGAAAAGCCGATGTTTGGCAGCCTGAACTGCTTCGCGTCGGGCAGTGTCGGGTACTTCGCAACGAGCTCGACTCGCGGCGTGTAGATCGGCTCGCGATGGACCGGGATCGGATCGGGTAGGTTCCACGCGACCGTGCGCGCCTTGCCGTTGCCGTAGGGCGCGCAACCGTGTTTGAGCGCCACACGCTGGATGCCGCCTGACAGGTCGGTTGACCACGAGACTCCGTCGACCTTGTCGGGACCGCCACCAACCTTCTCGATCGTCGCCAATTCGTCGGGTGTGAGATCTTTATCCCAGCCGAGTTTTTTGAGAACGGCCATGTTGAACTCAGGATAGCCATCCTGAATCTCCGAGCCCGGCGGATAGGAGCCGTCGGCCAGGAGCGAGACGCCGTTGCGCTCAAGCCCAAACCGCGCCCGGAAGCCGCTGCCGCCGTCCATCGCGGCAACTCCCGCGTTATAGAGAATGGGCGTGCCGGGATGCTTGATCTCCGGCCTGCCCCAGCACGGCCAGGGAAGGCCGTAATAGTCGCCCTTGCACGGGCCGTCCTTGGCTCGCAGCGTGACGAGGTCGAAGTCTTTCTGGTTCGCCATGTGCAGCTTCAACCGCTCGGGCGACTGGCCGGTGTATCCGGTGCTCCAACTTCCGCGGTTCATTTCGCGCAGGATGTCTTCGGGTAGCGGGCGCTCCTTCTCGACCTTGATGTTCTTGAACATCAGATCGGCAACCCCGAGTTTCTTCGCCATCAGGTAGATGACTTCATAGTCGTCCTTGGACTCGAAGCTCGGCGCCACGATCTGATCGCCCCATTGCAGCGAGCGATTGGACGCAACGCGCGAGCCCGACGTCTCGAACTGCGTGCAGACCGGCAGCAGGTAAGTGCCGTCTTTGCGTCCGGCCTGAACGGAGAGCGACGCCCATGTGGTGGGATGCGGATCGGCCACGACCAGCAGCTCGAGCTTATCGAAAGCTTTCATCGATTCGGGGATGCGCGTGATGCTGTTGCTGGCATGCCCCTGAACGAACATCGCCCGCACAGTATCCTTTTGATCGACCTGATCCTTTGGCAGGAGAACGGCGTCGAACCAGCGTGTGAGCGGGATGCCGGGCGCCTCCATCGATTTCTTGGAATCGAAGCGGGAGAGCAGGTAGTCGTAGTCGACTTCCCACACACGCGAAAAATGCTTCCATGCGCCCTCGGAAAGGCCGTAGTAGAATGGCAACGTCACGACATCGAGGCCGATGTCGGTCGCCCCCTGCACGTTGTCATGCCCGCGGAAAATGTTGGCGCCCGTACCGGGCTTGCCGACATTGCCCGTCGCCAGCAACGCAATGCAACTCGCCCGAACGTTGGCGGTGCCGACGGTATGCTGGGTCTGCCCCATGCACCAGATCAGGGTCGCGGGCTTTTGCGTGGCGAACATTTTCGCGACGCGTTCGAGCTGCTCGCCGGGCACGCCGCTGACACGTTCGACTTCTTCGGGTGTCCATTTGTCGATTTCCTTGCGCGTCTCCTCGAAGCCATAGACGCGCTGCTTGATGAATTCCTTGTCTTCCCAGCCGTTCTTGAACACGTGCCAGAGCATGCCCCACAGAACAGGGATGTCAGTGCCGGGCCGGATGCGGACATATTCATTCGCGTGCGCGGCGGTGCGCGTCATGCGCGGATCTATGACAATGAAGTTCGCCCGGTTGAGCTCCTTGCCCTCGAGCAAGTGCTGCAGCGACACCGGATGCGCTTCCGCCGGGTTGCCGCCCATGATGATCATGGTCTTGGCGTTGCGGATGTCATTGAAACTGTTCGTCATCGCCCCGTAGCCCCAGGTATTGGCCACGCCGGTGACGGTGGTCGAATGGCAGATGCGCGCTTGGTGATCCTGGTTGTTGGTGCCCCAGAATGCCGCAAGCTTGCGGAAGATATAGGTGCCTTCGTTGGAGAATTTCGCCGAGCCAAGCCAATAGACCGAATCGGGACCCGACTTCTCGACGAATCTCCATCATCTTGTCGCCGATTTCGTTGATGGCCTGGTCCCATTTGATGCGGGTCCATTGGCCGTTGACGAGCTTCATCGGGTATTTCAGGCGCCGGTCGCTGTGCACCAGCTCGCGCACGGCGGCGCCCTTGGCGCAATGCGAGCCGCGGTTGAACGGACTGTCCCAGCTCGGCTCCTGGCCGATCCACACGCCATTGGAAACTTCCGCTGTGACGGTGCAGCCGACTGCACAATGCGTACAGATGTTCTTGTGGATGGTTACCGCCGCGCCTGGAGCCGGAGGTGGACCGGCCTTCGCCTTGCGCACGCCCCCGAGCGGCAAAGCTCCAAGCGCCGCCAGACTGCCGGCGGCAAGGCCGGAGCGGCGCAAGAACGTGCGGCGGTCGAGAGCATTCTCAGATTGGCCCTGCAGTCGAGCCACAAGGGCGCCGCGATGGGTCTCACGCTGCGTTCTCCTGATCAGCATCGGCGTTTTTCCTCAGCTTGGATAGCGATTGACCCGATAGAAGGTCTTCACCTCGTCGGTTTCCCGGTAGCGCGCCTTGCGCTTCTCGTCGTTGCTTTCGGTATCGGCCGCTGCTGTTCCGGCAAGCGGCCCTCCTGTGGCAACGAGTGCTGCGCCTGTCCCTGTTCCAAGTAAGCGCAGAAAATGGCGACGACCTCGGGCGAATTTGTCCTGCTTGTGCATTGCCATTCTCCGTTGGCCGGGCCGTGGCGCTGGCTTCCGATGCTCGGGTTTGGCGCCGGTCATCAAAGTTACGGGACGAAAGTTGCAACGCCGCGTGGCCGCAAATTATGCCGTCGACCAGGCCGAAGCGCCGTAAGGCAAGCTATTGATCCAGGTTAATGGGATGGCGTCCTTTTGATTGCGCATGGGCGCGACGATCGGGAGCTCAAGCACGTCAGAGCCTGATTCTCGATCAGACGAGCCACCATGACGGTCTTGCCAACCGGAAACTCAAAAGCGTCGTGATGCGCGTGTGAACAGCTTCACTTTTCGATGAGCACAACGCCGTGCACCGGCGGGCGCGCTGCCGATGCGCGCGCCGCTGATTTTGTCGCCATTAACCTAGAACAATTACCGAGGTCATAGCGAATAACACGATGGAATATTTGAATATCTTAAAGTCGCTTCTTAGATACATGGTGAATGAAGAGAAGTTTCATGCCGCTTTCCATTCGCCAAAGACGGAGAAAACATCATGACCATAACTACATCTCAAACACTATCCAGGGAGGCCAACTACGGTTGGTTTGCCGACGCCATCGGCGGCATCGCCACGGTGGTGTTGGCGATTGTTGGTCTCGCCGGCATTCATTCCGAAATGATGGTCGCGATTGCGACAATCGTTTTCGGCGTCGCCCTGCTGATCGAAGGCGGGACCATGCTGTCGGAATACGCCCATCTCATCTTTCCCCCAGGTGCAACCGCCACCTTCAACCCTAAGATTCGGCGGCGGCAGCCTTTCCGCCGTGCTCATGGCGGGGGTGGCGGGAATTGTGCTTGGCATTCTCGCACTGCTCGGCATCCGCCCCGTTGCGCTCACGGCAATCGCGGCAATCACTTTCGGCAGCGCGTTGATCTTCAGCAGCAATGCAGTCTGGCATCTGCATGTGTTGAAGCAAACCGCGACTCCGGCAAGGGAATGGCGCTCGGGGAGCGAGATTCTGGTGGGCGAGATGGCGTACGGCTCCATCGGGATGCAAGCCCTCGCCGGCCTTGCCGCCATGGTGCTGGGAATCCTGGCTTTGATTGTCACCAGCTCGAGCGTGCTGACGTTTACAGCGCTGGTGGTTGTTGGAGCAACGCTGGTGCTGGCCGGAACCACGGCAAGCGATGCCGTCCTGAGCCTGATGCGGCCCTATACTGAGACCGCCACTCACCGCTCGTCGTCGTTTGGCCCCGCGGAATAGACGCACCGCCGCCGCTCAGCCTCTCTGCGGCGGACGGCCCCTGGCGCCATTATCCCGGTTCTGGCGCCAGGGGCCTTTTCGCGCGCTGCGGCGCCATGTCGAGGAATATGATCATTTGCCAGGCGCGGCCGATGCCCGCGCCTTGCTTCCTACCCCGGCGAGCTTGTTGACGAGAGTGGTATCTTTCGCCAGGTCGGCAGCCCGCCCGGAATACGCAACTCTGCCGTCGTCCATGACATAGGCGCGATCGGCGATTGCAAGCGACAGCGGGGCGTTCTGCTCGATGAGGAGAACGGACAGGCCTTCCTCCCGCATGCGACGGACCACCTGCATCACCTCCTTTATGATCAGTGGGGCCAATCCCTGCGAGGGCTCGTCGAGAAGGATCAGCTGCGGATTTATCAGGAGCGGACGTGCGATGGCGAGCATCTCCTGCTCGCCGCCGGAAAGTTGGCGGCCAAGCTGCGACTTGCGCTCTTCAAGCCGCGGGAAAAGCTTGAATACGCGCTCGATGGTCCAGGTCCCCGGGCGGATCGCCGGAACGCGCAGGTTTTCGAGGACCGTCAAGCTGCCGAAGATTTTACGGCCCTCGGGAACGTAGCCAACTCCAAGCTCCGCAATTCGATGCGCCGGCCAGTCCGTCGTGTTGCGCCCCAGTATCTCGATCGTTCCGCGCCGCGGCGGCGCGAGCCCCATCAGGCTGCGGACTGTCGTGGTCTTCCCGGCGCCGTTGCGTCCAAGCAAAGTCACGATCTCGCCCTCATGAATGTCGAGCGATATTCCATGCAGAATGTGGCTCTTGCCGAGAAACGTGTGCACCTCGTTCGCGCACAGGACAACGGTCATTCCGCCGCTCCCAGATAGGCGGCGCGCACCTTCGGGATCCGCTGCTATCGCCTCCGGCGTTCCCTCTGCCAAGACCCTGCCCTGGTCGAGCACGGTAATCCGTTGCGCCATACCGAATACGATGTTCATATCGTGCTCGATGAACAAGATGCTGACGCCTTCTTGCGCATGCAGGCGCCGGACGAGAGCCACCATATGCTCGGTCTCGGTGTCCCCCATCCCGGCCGTCGGCTCGTCGAGTAGCAGAAGGCGCGGTTCGAGGCTCAACGCCATCGCCACTTCGACGACCCGCTGATCCCCGTGCGCCAATTCGCCGACGATCCGATCCTTCTTGCCGCCCAGTCCTGTGATCTCGATCAACTCGTTGACGCGACGATCGATCTTCTTTCGCACGGACCGCGAGAGCCATGGTTTGGGGTTCAGACCCGCCGCCGTCTCCACCCCGATACGAACATTATCGAAAACCGCGAGATCAGGCAGGATTTCGGTGACCTGGAATGTCCGAACAATGCCCTGAGCGACGCGTTCAACGACGGTCAGCCGGGTGATGTCCTGCTCGTCAAACCATATTTGGCCGCTGGTGGACCGCAGGAGGCCGCTGATCAGATTGAAAAATGTCGTTTTCCCCGCTCCGTTGGGACCGATCACGGCGCGAAGCTCTCCAGCGCTCATTTCGAAAGAAACATTGTCCACCGCCTTAAGCGTTCCGAAATGCCGGGAAATGTTTTTCAGGCATAGGAGCCGACGCAGGTCTAAAGGGGACGCATGCCTTGCGCCCGTGCTTCGCATGACAAGCGTGGCCGTCAAGCGAACCTCGTGCGGCCATCAAACAGTCCAAGGATACCCTTCGGAAACAACAACACGATAACCACAAACAGCAATCCGATGAACGTCATCCAATTGCCGGTAAAGCTCGAGAGATAATCCTGCGCGACGACGAAGATGAACACCCCGACGCAGGGGGCCGAAAAAGCTGCGCATTCCGCCCAGCACGATCATGATCACGAAATTGCCGGACAGAATCCAATGCAGATCCTGCGGCGAGGTAAAATTGAATAGAAGTGCGTTCAACGTGCCGGCAAAAGCGGTAATGAAGCCGGCGATGGCGAAAGCCGCCCAGACATAATGCTCGACCCGTATGCCCAGAAACTCCATGCGGCGCCGGTTTTCGCGGATGGCAACCCAGGTATGGCCGAGCGGTGACCGCAGCAGAGCCCACATGATGCCGACCGCAACGGTGAAACATAGGAGAACGAGATAGTAAAAGTTGGTCTGAGTAAGCGGGACGACCATGCCGCCGAGATGAATATCCTGGCGTCGAAAACCAGCTAGGCCGTCCTCGCCGCCGGTCACCTCGTTCCAGCGCACCACAACGAAGTAGAAAAGCTGACCGATCGCGATGGTGATCATTGCAAAATATATGCCGCGTCGACGCATGACCAGCGGACCCAGCAGCGTCGCGGCCATGCCGCCGGCCGAAGTGCCGATGAGGATCGCCAGCGGCGTGCTCGACGCGATGTACTTCAGTGTCATGCCGGCGCCGTAGGCGCCAAGACCGAAATAGGCGGCTTGGCCGAACGACAGGCCGCCGGTAAACCCGATCAGCAGGTTCAATCCCATGACGGCGATCGCGTAAATCAGGACCTTCGAGCCGAGCGCTGCATAGCCGCCGATAACCGGCAACCACCACGGCAACGCCACCAGCGCCATCCACATCGCCGCAACGGCTGCGATGCGTATCATTCGAACAGCCCCTCCTCGCCAAAGAGCCCACGCGGCCGCACGACGAGAACGATCAACATCATCAGATAAATGACCGCCTCGCTGGCCGCGGGGTAGTAGGTCGTCGTGATACCGGCAGCCAGGCCGATGATGAGACCGCCAAGCACGGCGCCAAGGAGGCTTCCGACACCGCCGACGATGATTGCGACAAAGCTCGGCATAATCAGGCTGTTGCCCATCGGCGGCGTCAACCCGAGGATGCCCGCAGCCAGGACGCCGGAGAGACCCGCGAATAGGCAGCCGAATCCGAAATTCAATGCGCGAAGCCGATAGATGTTCACGCCAAGGGCTGAGGTCGTCTCGATATCGCGCGTTCCGGCGCGGATACGGATGCCGAGCAGCGTGTAGCGCAGCAGCAAATAAAGCCCGATCGTCGCAGCCGCCGTGATTGCGACCACGAAAATCCGATAGCCGGTGACGAAAAAGAATTCGCTGCTGATCGGTGAATTGAGAATTTCAGGAATTTCAAGGGGCAATCCCTGCGCGCCCCAGATCGTCCGCGTCATGTCCTCGATGATCAGAGCCAGGCCGAACGTCAGCAGCAGGCTGTATAGGGGATCAGGTCTCCCATAGAGCGGCCTGATCAGCAGACGTTCAACGACAAGACCAATGACGGCGGCCAGCACAGGCCCGACGACGAGAGCACCCCAAAAACCGAGGTATGGAGTGAGCGTATAGGCGAGGTAGGCCCCGATGACCAGGAACCCCCCATGCGCCATGTTGATTATGGAATTCAGGCTGAGAATAAGCGCCAGACCGAGCGCCATCAGGGCATAGAATACGCCTTGGATAAGACCATTGAAGGCGTTGAACAATAGAAGCTGCATTATCGGCTGCTCTGTCCGCTTGATCGCCCGACCCACGGTATGCTGCGCCCCGCGACGACGAAGGGCGCTGCATTAGCCGGTGCGCGGAGTGCGCATTACGCGTGATAGTCGAGCCTGCAGCCGGTTTCGCTTTCCGGCACCGCGATCTTCTCTCCTGCTACAATTTCCGCAACTTTGAAAAGGTTCGGGTAGGCGCCGTTCTGAATGATCTCGCCGGGGAATTCGCTGGACATCAACTGATGGTCTCCCGGCCGGAAATAGACGTGATTGGGTTGCAGCTTGATTTCCGGAGGCAGCTCCATGCCTTCCAGCGCCCTCGATACCTTGACGGAATCCAGCGATTTCGCCTTGGCGGCTCCCATAGCGAGCGAATGCATTCCGGCATAGCCGAACCACGTGCGCGCGCTAGGATACGTCTTGTCGTTGTACGTCCTTTGATAACTGGCGACCCAGTCCTTGACATGGGGTGTGCTCGGTTGATCCCACCACCATTCGAGTGTCCACCAGCCAACCTTGGCCTCCATCGGCAGCGCGGCCAATACTTCGAGCTCGCTCAAGCCGCCGCCGATCGGAAACTGCTTCATCAGTCCGAATTGCGCCGCCTGCTTCATCGAGTTCACCAGATTCCTGGCCGTCGCATAGATTGATCAGCACGTCGGGATGCGACTGCTGCGCCTTGATCAGATACGCCGTGAAATCGGTCGTGCCGAGCGGCGACAATGAATTGCCGAGCACGGTGCCGCCCATTTGCCCCAGGAGCTTTGCGTAGGATTCCTGAAGGGTATGACCGAACGCATAATCCGGCGTGATGAAATACCATTTGCCGCCGAATTTCTTGTACAGCGTCTCCGCCAAGCCGGCCGCGAGCATGTAGGTCGTCGTGCAGATGCGAAACGTGGTCCAGTGACACTGGCTGCCGGTGACCGGGTCGGTGTGGCCGCCGGTGACCATGTAGACGATGCCCTTGTCGTGCGCCACCTGGTTCACCGACAACGCGGTCGCCGAGGAAACGGCCCCCATCAGCAAAGCGACCTTCTCCTGCTCGATGAGCTTGTGGGCTTTCTGAGCCGCCAGGCCGGCATTGGCATTGTCGTCTTCGACGGCCAATTCGAGCTTGCGGCCGAGGATGCCGCCTTTTGCGTTGATTTCCGCGAGCGCCATCCTGGCGCCGCGGACTTCGCTTTCGCCCTCCGCGGCATAGGTGCCGGTCAACGGATCATGCATCCCGATCTTGATCGGCGTCTCACCCTGGGCAAACGTGAGCACGGGCGGCGAAAATACGGCCGAAGCACCAAGTGCCACACCTGCCTGAACGACTTGGCGACGAGTGATCTTGAGGCTCATTTCGGGCATTCCTTGTTTCCAAAAGGAGGCAAGCCTATGCCCGGCGCAATGGCTTTGCCTTAACCCGACTTATTGATTCAAATTAATGACCAGTGAGCCGCATCCGAGCTGAAAAGCGTATGGTCTCTGCGTCTCGAACGGCGAAAACATTGCTGCCCAACACTGGCGCCGGCGAGTTCCGCAATGCGCAAATCATTTCAAGCTCAGCGCCGCAGCGGTTTATCCGGTCTCGCGCAAGCGTCCGATCAGCTCGCCGGGTTTGTGCTGTCGCCTGGATACGATCAGCTCTCTCGCTGCATCCACCTGACCCCAGACGTTCCACAACAGGACGCCGCGAACCCGGCCGTCAGCAAGGTAATAAATCACGCCCTTTTGAAATTTCTGCAGCCAGTCCTCCGCCGTTTCCATGCGGCTGTCGATCTCGCCGACCGCTTCGTAACCGAAATCGAACAGGTCCGAATAAAAGAACGGCAGATGCCGATAGGCATCGCAGCGGCCAGCCATGTTGCGGCCGGCAGTTCTCCCCATTGCCTCCGCATTGTCCTCGTGCTCGAACCGTAGTCGCCTTTCCAGGGCGCGGCATGGAAAATTCGCGACATCTCCCGCCGCATAAATATCGGGGTCGCTTGTGCGAAGCATTTCATCGACGACAATGCCGCCCGCCACGGTCAATCCGGCAGATTCCGCCAAATCCACATTCGGCTCGATTCCAATTCCGGCGACGACGACATCGACCGCGGTCGTGCCATTTTCACCGGTCCGGATAACGACCTTCTCCGTCTGCCTCTCGATCCGTTCTATCCGCTCGTTGAAGCGAACGTTGACGCCATGTTTTCGAAAATAGACATTCAGAAAATTCGCCAGCGGTCGCGGATAGAGTTCGATCGCCTATGCACGAGCCTGGAAATATCAATGACACTTTCCGCCCGTTCATGGCGAGCGCGGCCGCAATCTCCGAGCCGATGAAGCCGCCGCCGACGACCGCGAACTCGGCTTGCCGGCTCGCGAGGTCCCACGTGCGCCTGAAGTCGGCCAGCTTGCGAAAATAGATGACCGACGAATTGGCGTTACGAAGGCGCCGTGGCGAGCCGCCGGTAGCCAACAGAAGTCTCTCATAGGCGAAGGTCTCCCCCGCGGCATCCCTGGCCGTCTTGGCGTCCGGATCAAGTGCGACAATCCTCGCGCCGAGGCGCAGCTCGGCGCCGCTCGACTCGGTATGGCGCCAGATCGTATCGAGGGGCGCGCCTTTCCAAAGCGCCTTCGAGAGCGGCGGCCGGTCGTAGGGCGGATCATCCTCGTCGGACACCGCCAGGATCGAACCGGCACGGTCCACCTCGCGAATGCCGCGGATGGCGGCGTCGGCCGCGAGGCCGCCACCGACGACGAGGTACTTGCGCCTTTTCATTCGCTCACCTCGCACATCACGGTCCCACTAGGCTCTCCGTGCGAGACGGATTGCCGACTTAGCGAATAGTCTATGGGCTTGACGGCTGGCGCGAATTAACGGGCTTCGTTAACATGGATCAATCTGGACAGGCGCGGTGCGGTCAGCCACCCGAGCGCGGTTCCTGCCGCCGATGACGGAAAGCCGCAGAGCTGCGAGAGCTTTGACGTTCGTGCTGCAAAGTCGAGCCCTACAGGTTGCGGGCCGACATGGGAAATCGTGGGTCCGGCGCTATGGCGAAAGGTAACGACCGGCGTAACGCCTGCTTTGCGGATGCAAGCGCAGCATCAATTTCTCTCTTTCCAGGTCGCTTGTCCCACGAGGAGCTCATATCCGGGGCCGGCCGCGGCGTCCGGAGCATGACCATCCGGAAGAACAAGGATGTGCTGGTAGCCGGCAAGCACTATGGCGCAGTCTTTGTCAATCACAGCGGATGGCTGGTGCGTTACAAGATCCTCCATGACGGCTCGCGTCAGATCATTGATTTTATCCTCCCGGGGCAGATTTTCGGGCTGCAAGCATGTGTTTTCAGAAAATCCTTGTATTCGGTCGCGACGATTACGGAGAGCTCGGTGTCGGAGATCTCATTCCAGATAATTGACGAGGTGTTCGAGCGAAGCCCAAGATTGGCCAAGGCATTGTTTTGGTCCGCTGCGTGCGAAGCGGCCATTGTCGGGGAACATCTCATCGATGCCGCCCGCAGATCCGCCTATGAGCGCATCAGCCATCTGCTGCTCGAGCTGTTTGTGCGCTTGAAGGGAGCCGGCCTGACGAGTGACATGACATTCGAGATGCCATTGACCCAGGAGTTGATCGGCGATGCAGTCGGCTTGACCACCGTTCACGTGAACCGCACGATCCGCCAGTTGCGAGAGGACAAGCTTGTTGCAATCGACCACAAGCGCGTGACAATTCTCGATTTCGAAGGTTTGTCGCTGGTTTCCGATTTCGAGAATTCCTATCTCGCCGCGGCCGCTGATGCCATCGAAAAGGAAATGAATTTACCCAAACAAGATGAAGCGGCGCAACGCAAGCGAGCGGCACGGCTTGAGCCCTCGTTACGCGGAAAATGAGCATCTCGATCACAGTTGCGCTCGTAAGCCACCGCTGCGCCCGCCGATGAACGTCCTCGCAGCAAGACGATCGGAACGCGCTCTGCTCTTCACCGCGGCGCCAATTCGCCAATGAGCTCGTGCACGCCGGCATTCAGCCCATCGAACATCGGGAACCTGAAGCGATTGACCGCGATGAAAACGCCCACCCCCCGGCTCGGGGCAAGCACAACGTAACTCACAAAGCCGGGGAGACCGCCGCTCTTGGTGAGCATCAACGGCCGGTTCTCCTTGGGCAAGGAAATCGTCCAGCCCAGCCCAAGCCCGTCCATTATATAGCCGCCCACGTTGACCGCGACCGCAAGTTCCCCACGCCAGCGGTAGGCTGCATGGTCGAGCATGCGAACATCGGCGCCAGCGGGGTCGTCCGTGGCGAGATGCCAGCCAATCCACTTCATCATGTCGTCGCCGGTGGTGAACACGTTGCCCGAAGCATCCAGCGCGGCGGGCATTTTTCGCGGCGGCACGGGTTTGCCGTCGTGGTCAAATCCGGTCATGGCGCGCGCGGCCTGCGCTTCGTCGAGCGCCGTGCCGGTGTCAACCATCGCCAGCGGGCCGGTTACGCGTTTCCTGAGCAGCGTTGCATAAGGCTCGCCGGCAGCCTTCGCGAGCGCTTCGCCAAGGAGGGCAAAGCCCAGATTCGAATAGATTGCGCCGGAGCCCGGCGCGTAAGGCAGGCTCGCGCCGGACAGCCAGCGCCAATAGGCGTCGGGCTCAAGCCCGGGGGACGGCTGCTGGCCGAGCGTCGGATCCGGCGCCTCGGGCAACTCGCGCGGCAGGCCCGCCGTGAAGGTCGCAAGGTCGAGAAGCGTTATCTGCCGGCCCGCAAACGCGGGCACGTTCCCCCCCGGCGGGGCATATTTTGCCAGCGGATCGGTGAGCTTCACGCTGCCGTCCGCGGCCATGCTCGCGAGCACCTGGCCGGCCATCACCTTGGCGATCGAGCCGACACGCACGATGGCACGGCCGTCCGGCGCGACCCTGCTGCCCGGTTGCGTTTCTCCGAAACCGAGAACGGCCGACTCCTTGCCGCGCACGGCGCCCAGCACGAGCCCGGGCGCGCCCGAGTGCAGCAAAAGGATCCACCCCATCATGGCGACGGCCTGCTTGAGGGCGAGATCTTCGGCGCCGGCTGCGGCCGATCGTGCGCCGACCAGGACAATGGCGACAATCAGATAGGTAAAACAAAGCTTGATCGATCGTAGCGAGCAGGCCATGCGGCTCGGCTCCTGGATGGAAGCACGGGCTTTGACCGCAAGTCATCGATCGTATCCGAGTTGCGCGCACCGTCCTGAGTAATTGATGCAGGTTTATGCGCTGCGTCTAGGACGACCGCTCCTGCTTGAACAGGCAAAAACTTCGCCATGTGGCAGCGCAAAGGCCGGCGGCGGTTGTCATCCATGCAACGAGCGCGATCCATGCCATCGCATGCGATAGAAGCTGGAGCGGAAGAAAATCCGCCACGAGGGAGAGACGCAGGCTTGCCAGGGAATACATCCCTAGAGGGAACACGAGGCTCCAAAGCATTGGCGTGTAGGTCAGGGGCTCCCGGCAAACGGCATGCTTCCAGATTCCGAGCAACAGCAAGAGCGGCACCCACCACGTCCCCCACGCCCACATGATAAGCGTCATGCCGTCGATGAATGGTCGCATCGAACGCAGGAACGGGATGGCACTGCCGCCAAGGATGAGGTCCGACCCCGCGTTGGCGCTGATGGCGGCCGCGCCCATAACGATCCACAACGAGGGCGTAATGTCATCCAGAGCGACGTCGAGGAAAAGCATGCGATGCGAAAAGATCGCAATGAAAATCCCGTACAGGCCCAGGCCTATGCCCCAAAGCATATGCAGCAGGACGAACGCGGTGGGGCTGAAATGGCTGAGCGCCGGCGCAACGGCGGTGCCGAGGACCACCAGTGACTCGGCGCCAACGATGGCGAGCAACCACCCGCCGTGGACAATGTCGGCGCGTTGCGGCGCATTCGAAATTGTCATCACGCCGAAGCTGAAATAGATCAGCGCAACCCAAGCCGCCAATGCAACGAGCCACAAGACCAGCGCAATGGTATCGAGGCCGCGCACGCTCAGTCCGACCCCCAGGACGTCGGTGCCTGCGACGATTGTAAAAAACGAAAACACCAGCTTCGGGTCGGTAAGATCAGTCCATACCGCCTGCCAGAACCACATGGAGCGCAGGACGGTGAAAACAACCAGCGAGCAATAGGCGATGAGGGTGGTCCAGAAAAGCACGTCCGACAGGACGCGGCTGTTCTCGAAGAACCAGGTGTTGGAGACGATTCCGGTGGCCATCACCAGGGCAAATGAGCCGGGGTGGAGCGTTGCGATCTGATCAGCAAACCAACTCCGCAGGGGTCGGACCCCCGAAAGCAGGGCAAATTCGTTCTTCGGGTCCAAAGAGACCTCATGACGTGTGCATGCGCCCGTCTTTCTCACGGCAATTTCTGGCTTGCCGGACTTGGCGTGCTTGGCGGGGTCGTCTCACGTTTGATCTGATTCAGGAGGTCCCTGGCGCGGGCGACCGCCTCTTGCTGATTGCCTTCTCTGAGATCGGCAAGCAATGCATCGCGCGCGCGTCTTGCGAACATATTGCCCTCGAGCGAGGCTACTTCCAGCCAGGCATATGCTTCGATAGGATCGGCGGGCATTCCCTGCCCGAGGTGGTACATTTGGCCTAGCTGCATCGCCGCGCGGGCATCACCGTGATACGCCGCTCGCTCCAGATAGCTCTTCGCCTGGTTGAAGTCTGGCGGCACGACGTCGCCATGCAGATATATTTCCCCGAGCCTGAGCTGTGCCGCCGTAACGTCCCGCAATGCCGACTCTTTGTAGAGCGCGATCGCCTTTGTCGGATCGCTTCGAATTCCGAGTCCAAGCTCGGTCATGTGGGCTAGCCAGTATTGCGCAATTGCGTTGTTCTTGCCTGCAAGGCTGGAAAAAATCACCAATGCGAGGCCATAGTCCCCGCTCCTAAAAGCTTGCTCGGCAACCTCCAAGGGTTGCTCCTTCGGCGCCGCCCCGGCCTGGTTAAAATGCAGGTTTTGAAGGAAGGCCACGAAAAGCGCGCCAAAAAGCAAGAGGGCAACAAAGCCCACTCCGGCGATGACGAATATCGGATTGACTGGCTCCTGTGGCGTTCGCGGATCACCAGGACCGGGCGATATCATCGGAAACCCCTGTCAGCGGGAGCCCTCCGGTCCGAGCCGGTCGCACTGGTGAATCGATCAGGGGCTTTCATTTGTCGTTGAACGTACGAGTTTGATGCCCCTTGCTGTTTTGGCAAACGTCACCGGCGCAATTCGAATTCTGCACATGGCCTTAGGCGACTGACTCACGTTTACACGCTGGATTCGGCTTGGCCTTACCTCTGCGAGCGCCGTGGCCCTCTCGAGCACAACTCAAGCATGACGGTTTGGTTTCCAGCATGCGTGTTTTGGTCGAAGCGGGCCGTGCTCCGCCGATTGATCCAGGTTTATGCGCTGCGTTTAGGACGGCCACGCCAGATCCTAATAACCTCCTTGCAAACCTGCGGCGATCGGAACGGTCGCCGTATTATTCGTCGCCGATGCGGACGACACGCAGACGCGACAACGGGAAAGGAAGCATCATGAAAATGCCCGATCATGTTCGTCATGGCGCAACCCGCCGCGACCTGATCAAGTCAGCAGCCGGGGTAGGATTATTGGCGACGGTTGGCCCAATCGTCACGCCGCGTCCGGCTCACGCAGCCAGAAAAACTCTAAAGATCCTGCAGTGGAGCCACTTCGTTCCCGCTTACGACACGTGGTTCAACAATCACTACGTCAAGGAATGGGGCGCGAAGAACGACACCGACGTGACCGTCGACAACATCAATCTCGGGCTGATCCCCTCGCGTGCCGCGGCCGAGGTGTCGGCGCAAAAGGGGCACGACCTCGTCATGTTCCTGTCGCCGCCCTCAGTCTACGAGCAGCAGGTCATTGACATGAAGGAGGTCTATCAGGAGTGCGAAAAGAAGCATGGCAAACCGATCGACCTTGCCGTCAAGAGCACCTACAACCCAAAAACCAAGAGATACTTCGCCTTCTCCGACAGCTTCGTCCCCGATCCGATCAATTACCGCTCGGACTTATGGGGCGATATCGGCATGAAGCCGGACACCTGGGACGATATTCGCGTCGGCGGCAAGAAGATCAAGGACAAGACCGGCATTCCCATCGGCGTCGGGCTCTCAGCCGAGCTCGATACGGCCATGGCGATGCGGGCAATCATGTACTCGTTCGGCTCGCATGAGCAGGACGCGGAAGGCAACCTCACCATCAACTCGAAGGAGACCCTCGAGGCGATCAAGTTCGTCACGGCTCTGTTCAAGGAATCAGAGACGCCGGAGGTTCTGGCCTGGGATCCCTCCTCCAATAACCGGCAGATGCTTGCCGGCAAGTCGTCGCTCGTCCTCAATGCCATTTCGATCACCCGTGCCGGCGAGAACGACAAGCTGCCGATCCACGAAAAGATCGCCCTGGCCAAGGCGGCAAAGGGACCGGTGCGCCGGATCGGCCTCGAGCACGTGATGGATTGCTACGTGATCTGGAAGTTCGCCGACAACATCGATGGGGCGAAGAAATTCCTGGTCGACTACATCGACAACTTCAAGCAAGGATTCCTGGCGAGCGAGTTCTACAATTTCCCGTGCTTTGCCAAGACCGTGCCCGATCTGAAACAGATCATCTCCAGTGATCCTAAGGCGGTTCCGCACGACAAGTACGCGGTCCTGTCCGATGTCACCGATTGGGCGACCAATGTCGGTTATCCGGGCTATTCGAGCGCTGCGATCGACGAGGCATTCAACACCTGGGTGATCAACACGATGTTCGCCAAGGCGGCGACCGGGGCAGACACGCCGGAGAACGCCCTCAAGCAGGCCGAAACGGCGATGAAGGCGATCTGGGCGAAGTGGCACGACCGGAACCTGATCTGAGCGTCCGGTGCGGACGTTCATTGCGGGGGACCCAGCAGCAAAGCCGGTTCTCCCGCGCAACGCCGGATCGAGCTTGCCTTCCGCTTGCGTATCCGTGGAACCAGCGGCATTGAAATCATGGCCATTGTTGAAGCGCGGCGGTTGACAAAAAGGTTCAACGAGGTGCGCGCCGTCGACGGCATCGACATGATCGCGCAGGAGGGCGAATTCCTCGTGCTGCTCGGCCCCTCCGGATGCGGCAAGACCACGCTCATGCGCATGATTGCCGGGCTGGAGAGGCCGACCTCCGGCGATATCGTGATCGACGGCAGAGTGGTCAACGACCTTCCGCCCCGCACGCGCAATATCGCCATGGTATTCCAGAGCTATGCGCTCTATCCGCATCTTACCGTGGCGAGGAACATTTCCTTCCCGCTGCGTGCCATCCGCATGCCCAAGCCCGAAATCCGCAAGAAGGTCGAATGGGCGGCGCGCATGTTCGGCATCGAACGGTTGCTCGATCGCAAACCGCGCCAGCTCTCCGGCGGCGAGCGCCAGCGTGTCGCGCTCGCCCGCGCGGTCGTGCGCGAGCCGGTCGTGTTCCTGCTCGACGAGCCGCTGTCCAATCTCGACGCCAAGCTGCGCAACTCGGCCCGCGACGAGCTCAAGCAGTTTCAGCGTCGGCTCGCCACCACGACAATCTACGTCACCCACGACCAGGCCGAGGCGATGGGATTGGGCGATCGAATTGCTGTGCTCAACCAAGGCAAGGTCTGTCAAGTCGGGACGCCGCAGGAGATCTATATCCACCCGACCGACACGTTCGTCGCGACCTTCATAGGTTCGCCGCCGATGAACCTTATCGAGGACGATGCTGCCTTCATCGGCTTCCGGCCCGAAGCCTTCCTGCCGCGCGGGATCGAGCCCGGTGACGATAACGTCGCTTTCCCGTTTCGCGTCAGCCGGGTCGAGTATCTCGGCGCCGACCGGCTGGTCTATGGAGTGATCGAGGGTCGGGAGCCGGAAACCCGCGTGATCTCCAAGATACCAACCAACATTCGAACCGAGATCGCCGGCGGCGAGAAATACGACTTTGTGGTTCGCCGGCGCGACATCGAACGCTTCGACCGCGCGTCCGGCCGGCGAAAAAACGGAGCTGGCGCGTAATGCGAAGCCCGATTGTCGCGGCCGCCATTGATAGCAATGCTCCCGGATTGTTCGGCCAGATGGCCGACAGCGAGCGTTGGCTGTGGCGGCTGATGCTGGCGCCTGCGATTTTGTATATCGTGCTGCTCGTCGGCTTTCCGTTCCTGCTGTCGCTCTATTACAGCTTGTCGGATGCGACCGTTGCGAGCCGCGAAATGCATTTCGTCGGCCTCGAAAATTTCCGGCGTGTGGTCGAAAGCGAGACATTCTGGGTTGCGCTCGAGAATACGGTCGTGTTCACCGTCATCTCGCAGGTTCTCGTCTTGATATTCGCCAATGTCCTGGCGATGGCGCTGCTGGCGGATTTCCCCGGCAAGTGGGTGGTGCGGCTCCTGATCCTCCTCCCCTGGGTCGCGCCGATCTCGCTTAGCAGCGTCGGCTGGCTATGGATCTTCGATTCCATCTACAGCATCATCAATTGGACGCTGCGTGCGACCCACCTGCTGGGTCCGCGGCAATGGCCGATCTGGCTCGGCACGCCCGGCCTTGCCATGGCCTCGATCATCACCGTGCAAGTCTGGCGCATGCTCCCGCTTGCGACCGTCATCATCCTGGCGGGGCTTTCCTCGATTCCCCAGGACATTCACGATGCGGCCGCGGTCGACGGGGCCGGGTTCTGGCGGCGCCTGTTCGTCATCACGCTGCCGCTCGTCATGCCGGTCGCGCTGGTCGCGCTCCTGTTCGGGATCGTTTTCACCTTCACCGATTTGATCGTGGTCTTTGTTCTGACCCGAGGCGGTCCCTACGACACGACTCAGGTGCTGGCGAGCTGGGCGTATTTCACCGGCATCCAGGGCGGGGATCTTGCGGGAGGTGCCGCGATCTCGTTGTTCCTGTTGCCGGTCCTGGTGGCGGTCGCGATCGTATTCCTGCGCTCCGCTCGGCGCGCCGAGGTGGCCGGGTGATTTTCTCTGCTTCACGCGCACGAAGAACCGCGGCGGCCGGCGGGCACGCGGCAGTGCTGGTGTTTTTCGTCACGTTCCTTGCATTTCCGTTCTATTGGATGATCATCACCACTTTCAAGACCACCCAGGACCTCTACAACACGGCAAACAATCCATATCTCTTCAATGACCCGCCTACCTTGCATCATCTCCAGGTGCTGTTTGGCGACACCCAGTATCTGCAGTGGCTCGCCAACACGGCCTTTGTCGGCGTAACTGTGGTGGCGATTACTCTGGCGCTGGCCGTGCCGGCAGGCTATGCGCTCGCGCGCATGACCGGGGCCTGGGCGCAGAACCTCGGCATCGCGATCTTCCTCACGTATCTTGTCCCGCCGACCATCCTTTTCATCCCCTTTTCGCGGATCATCGCAACGCTCGGCCTGCAGGATTCGCTGTGGTCGCTGGTGCTCGTCTATCCAAGCTTCACGGTGCCATTCTGCACCTGGCTGCTCATGGGCTTCTTCAAGGCGATCCCACGCGATCTCGAGGATGCGGCGATGATCGACGGCTTGAGCCGGCTCGGTGCATTCATCAAGGTGGTCATCCCGATTTCCGTTGCCGGGATGCTGACGGCGGTCATCTTCGCCTTCACGTTGGTCACGCAGGAGTTCGTCTACGGCGTTACCTTTATCACCTCGTCCGCGAGCTATACGGTGAGCGTCGGGGTGCCAACCTTCCTGGTGCGAGGAGACGTGTATTTCTGGGGCTCGATGATGGCGGCATGTCTCGTCGCGAGCATACCGATCGCCGTGATCTATAACTTCTTTGTCGATCGGTTCGTGGTTGGCTTTACTGTTGGGGCGGTGAAATAGCCGAAGAGGCTCGCCGTGATGATCAGCACGAGGCGATCGAGTGATCGTCGCCTCATGTCGGCTTAGGGTGATGCCACCCGGGCCGAATATCTTGTCAGGCGCTGCGCGTTGAGGAGGTCCCGCGGAATAACGCCGGGGTGCGACATCGCGCGTTCAATTTTACTTCCAACAGCAGGCGACTATGTTGGCACTACGTACTTCGATACGTATTTTCTGAACGGAGCGAGAGCAGATGATGAAAGCTTGCGCTTTCATGAGATGATTCACCTTGTTCAATGGCGCTTGCTTGGTGCCGAGTTTTTCCTCGCTATCTATACCGACGGCTTGGATAAATTTGGATACCGCAATAGTCGGCTTGAGAAATGGCGTATGATCGGCAGGAGTTATTCGTGCGTGACATCTCCTTGCGCTGCCACTTCCCGAAGGCAACGAGATCTATGCCTTCATACTATTCCGGCTGGATGCTGGCGGCTTTGATCAGCTGGCCGCGCAGCGCGATCCCGTCGCGGATCGTCTGCGCCAGATCATCGGGCTGGTCGGCGATAACCGCAAGACCGAGCGTGCCGAGACGCTCCTTGACGGCCTCGACCTGCAGGATCCGCACGAGCTCTCGGTTAAGACGCGCAACGATCGGCGCCGGCGCTCCGGCCGGCGCGAAGAAACCGAGCCAGGACGACATTTCGAAACCGGGGACGGTCTCCGCCACAGTGGGAATGTCCGGTATCAAGGAATAGCGGGTCCTTTCGACAACCGCGAGAATCCTGATCTTGCCAGTCGGGACAAGCGGCGCCGCCGACGAATAGCTGAGAAACGCCATCTCGATATGACCGCCGACGAGATCGTTGGCCGACAAGGCGCCACCGCGGTAGGGCACGTGCACGATGTCGATGTCGGTCTTCTGCTTGAGCAGCTCACCAGCGAGATGATGCGGCGAGGCGATGCCCGACGAGCCGAATTTCAGCGAACCCGGCCTCGACTTCGCGTATGCGATCAGCTCGGCGGCGGAATTGGCCGGAACTGCGCTGTTGACCGCGAGCGTGATGATATTGGCGCCCGCGTTCGTGATCGGTGCGAAGTCCTGCACCGGATCGAAGGCCATGCTGCGGAAGAGGTGGACGTTCGACGTCATCATGGCGTCGGTGCCGATCAGCAGGGTATGGCCGTCGGCCGGCGCGCGGGCCGCGAACGCGGCGCCAACGTTTCCGCCGGCGCCAGGCCGGCTGTCGATGACGATGGGCTGGCCGAGCGCGGCCTGGAGTCGCTCGCCGATCACACGCGCGAGCGTATCGCTCGCGCCACCTGGCGCCTGCGCCGAGACGATCGTGACCGGCCGGGTCGGATAGGTCTGGGCCTGCGCCGGCTGGAACGCGCCCGCCGCCGATATCGATGCCGCTACTGCGATCGCCCAGCGAAGTGCCGCCATGATCTAGGATCCCCAGATGACTTCCGAAACTGTCGCGAATTCTTGCGAATTACCGATGTTTTGGCAAATCAGGCTCGCTCCTCATGCCGGCGCAGGCGGAGGCTGCGGCCTCAGTTGTTGTCTCCTTGCTCTTTATTCGGATGTTCAGCGTCCGAGCGGTAAGCCTGCTATTCGCGGATCGACGGGTCATCCCTTGCCGCGGCCACCTGAGAGAGGCCGCTTGGCAAGCTCGACGACGCGGTCGATGTTCGGGGCGAAGCCGAGCCCCGGCGTCGTCGGCAAGGTCAGCCAGCCATCTTTCGGCGCCGGCAGTCCGTCATAGATTTGCGCGCAGAGATTGACGGCTGGCAGGTGATACTCGACCAACCCGCCATTGGCGACGCCGGCATGCAGATGCATGTTGTGGAAGGGCCATGCGCCACCATTGGCGATGGGCACATTGAACGCTGACGCCATGCCCGCAACCTTGACGCACTGGGTGAAGCCGCCGCCGATCGCGACGTTTGGCTGCAGCACATCGACCGCGCCCTGCAGCAGCAAATCGCGAAAGCGGTAGGCGAGACCCTCATTCTGGCCTGCGGCCAGTGGCACTGCGGTTTGGCGACGCATCTCCGCCATCAGGCACACGTCGTTCTGCGTGATCGGTTCCTCAAAAAATCCGATCCGCGCCGGTTCCACGTCGCGCGCCAGCCGCAGCGCGTGGAATGGGTCGAGACTGCAATTGGCATCGATGAACAGCTCGATCTCGTTGCCGATGGTCTCGCGGACCGCAAAGATGCGGCGTGCATCTTCGGTGATCACATCAGCCTGTGGCCGCGGCGTGTCGCGTTTCTGCAGCGCGTCGGCGCCGACTGTCATCTTCAGCCGCTTGTGGCCCTGTCCGACCCAATGTTTCGCCGCTGCTGCGAGCGTGTCGCGATCCAGAAAGGCAAAGCCGAAGGTGGTGTAGACCGGCACGCGGTCGCGCGCGCCGCCCAGCAGGCGCCACACCGGCTCGCCAAGCGCCTTACCCTTGATATCCCACAGCGCAAGATCGATCGCGGCAATTGCGTGTGCCGCGTAACCTGTCTGTCCGCGCGGCGAAAGCAGCCAGTAGAGCCGATCCCAGATGCGTTCATGACGCAAGGCGTCTTCGCCAACGATCGCGGGCGCCGCGATCTCGTCGATGATGGCAGCGATGACCTCCTCCTCGGTGATTCCGGTCAGGCCGTAGCCGATCAGTCCATCCGTGGTCTCGACCTCGCACAGGCAGACCGAGAGTGAAGTCGAGCGGGTGACGCCGACAACGCTGAACTCGATCGGAATGTTGAGCGGCGTCGCCTTGACGCGGGCGATCGGCGCGGCACGATGCGAGGCATCCAACACATGTTCTGTTTGCTGCGGCGCCTTCATCGGCATTTGATCTCCTGCATCTAATGTGTTGCAACGCATCAGCGTGGAATGCCCGCCCCGATCAGGATCGCTCGTCGCAGCCCAAAGTTCCGCCTGTTGCTCCGGGAACACCGATACAAAATGGGTGAGACGATCGGCGTCGATTGCCAGATGGCCAGCATCGCCTCATATAGAAATTATACCACCATGCCACTCGGGCATCTTGTCAAGCGCTGCGCGTTGAGGAGGTCCCGAGGAATAACGCCGGGGTGCGAGATCGCGCGTTCAATTTTACTTCCAGCAGCCTTGTCACCGCTCCTGGCGCAAAGCTCGATTATACGCGGGAACCCATTTCGATCACGCCGCCTGCTCCTATTCGGTCGCGCAGACCCATCACGCCTTTTACCTCGGCGCAATGCTCGCAACAGAAGAAGGTGCCTTCCTTTTCGAGCCCGTGGCCGACAATATGAATGCCGCAATTGTCACAGGTCGGAGCAAGCGCATGGATCGCACACTCGAAGCTGTCGAAGGTGTGCGTCGTGCCATTCATGCTCACTTGAAATGCCTTGTCGTAGTCGTTGCCGCAGGTTTCGCATCTGGCCATGACGGTTTCCCATTCGCTTGGAGAATATTCAGCCTATAACCCGCACCAGCCTGCCCCGGTTCCGTCCGGTACGCGGCCAGAGGGTGGGAGGAGAGACCCACTGCCGAGGAGCCTGAACGCGGCGTCCGCCCAAGCGGTGGTGCGCCGACCTAAAACGTCAGGCGCGTCAACAGTCCACGCAGCCGCTCATGCTCACTATAGGGCGGATAGCGAACCCCCGGATCGAGCTTCGTGCTGTGGTAAAGCACGCCGCGCGCATTGGTATAGGCGCGAAAGCCCCACTCGCCGTGATACTTACCCATCCCCGAGCTTCCAACACCGCCGAACGGAAGCTCCCGCACCAGCGGCTGGAGCGTACAGTCGTTGACCGCCGCGTCCCCGGATTCGGTCGCATCAAGAATTTGCTCGGCGACGTGAGGATCCTCCGCGAATACGTAAAGACCAAGCGGGCGCGGCTGCGCGTTGACTTGCCGGATCACCTCCTCGACGCTTTCGACCTCCAGCACCGGCAGGATCGGACCAAAAACCTCTTCCTGCATGATCAAAGAATCGCGCGCCACATTGACGAGGATGGTTGGCGCGATGAACAGATCGTCGCGCGCATGTTGGCCGCCGTGGTAAATGTCGCCGCTGCCGAGAAGGCGCGTCAGCCGGTCGAAGTGACGGGCATTCACAATGCGACCGAAGTCCGGGCTCTGCTGCGGGTCCGCGCCGTAGAAGGCGACCACGGCCTTTTTCAGGTGCTCCAGGAAATCCTTCGCGACGTCCTTGAACACCAACACATGATCCGGCGCGGTGCATGTTTGCCCGGCATTCACCCATCGGCCCTGGGCGATACGGCGGGCGGCCACGCGCAAATCCGCCGAGGCGTGCACAATCGTCGGGTTCTTGCCGCCCAGCTCGAGCACCACCGGCGTGAGATTTTTGGCCGCGGCGGCCATGACGACTTTGCCGATCGGCGGCCCGCCGGTGAAGAAGATGTGGTCCCATTTCTGCTCGAGCAGGGCGGTCGTCTCCGGCACTCCGCCGACCACGACGGAAACTGCGTCGGGATCGAGATATTGCGGCACCAGCCGGGCGATCGCGTCGGTGCAGGCGGGTGACACTTCCGACGGCTTAATGACCGCGGCATTCCCGCCCGCGATCGCTGCCACGAGAGGCGACAAGGACAGCATGATGGGGTAGTTCCAGGCTCCGATGATCAGCCCGACCCCGAGCGGATCAAAGCGCACCTTGGTATGTCCCGGCGCCATGATGAGCGGCGTGCTCACATTTAAAGGATGCATCCAGCGTCGCAGGTGCTGCCGCGCATAGGCCGCCTCGTCCGCGACGTATTTGACGTCGGTGACGTCGGAATCGATGCGGTTACGGCGCATGTCCTTCCAAAGCGCGTCGAAGAAATCCTCCGCACGCTCCGTCATCAGCGCTTGCAGAGCCTTCAGCTGGGTCTCGCGCCATTCGATCGGGCGGGTTTTGCCGGCGAGAAAGTAGTCTCGGTGCCGGGCGACCAAATCCGCGAAGTCAGAAGCCGCCATGAGACATCCCTGTTATCGCCGGTGGTTGTCGCCGATCGGCGCCTGCGCCTGCAAATCCTTGTTGCCGTCACGAGGAGCGAACAGCTCGCTACTCGGCATGCCAGGCCCACATGCCGGACATCTCGTACCAGCTCGCGGCCCTCGTCGTCACCGGCGTGATCCCGAGCTCCTCGCGCCAGCGGGACACGGTGGGCAGTGCGTCACACGCTGATCACCTTACAAGATTTCGGCTTCGACAGAATGCGGATAACTTCCGGCGTCAGCGCGTATGAACGTGGTTTGATCGGAAGACGGCGCCGGGAGTCAGTCTCCCTGTAACCTTACAGGGCGCCGCCGCCTTGTGCCGGGTTGCTCTATTTTGCGTAGAGTTGCAGCTTTCTGCGAAGCACTAATTGATTCCACTCGAATTGCGAACGAGGCTGCGAAGCCGTCGCTCCCATGTGACGATATGACCGTTCCGGACTTCTAACAATCAATTTAATGGCGTCTCCGCTATCGGGGACTTATCTTTCAAGCGAGATTGGAGGTCGAAAATTAGATGTTTTCGGTGCAGCATGGATGGCAGATAATTGGCGCGTAGACAGGGAAATCGACGCCCCGCGAACATCGGCGCTGGCGACATCCGGGGACGCAACTGTCTCCGCCGTCTTAGCGCCTGAGAAAATGGCGCCTGGGAACGAGTTGATGCCGAGACTGCTCCTCATCGAGGATGACAAGGAGACAGCCGACGAAATCAGGGCCGAGCTCGGCGATCGGGGCTTTGACGTTGACTGGGCCGCGACCGGCATTGAAGGGCTGGATAAGGCGCGTTCCGGCGGGGCAGAAGTCATGATCATCGATCGCCTCTTGCCGGGCATGGACGGTCTCACCATCATCGAAGCCTTGCGGCACGAGGGCGTGCGCACGCCGGTCATGGTTTTGAGCGCGCTCGGCGCGGTGGACGATCGGGTGCGCGGATTGCGCGCAGGAGGTGACGACTATCTCACCAAGCCGTTCGCAACGGTGGAGCTCGTCGCCCGGCTTGAGGCGCTGTTGCGCCGGCCGGCAGAAAGCCGCGATACGGTGCTCCGCGCAGGACCGCTCGAGCTCGATCTCATCGGGCGCACCGCCACGCGCGGTGACCGCAAGATCGATCTGTTGCCGCGCGAATTCCGCCTGCTCGAATACATGATGCGTCGCAAGGAGCAGATGCTGACGCGCGCGATGCTGCTGGAAGAGGTGTGGAACTACAAGTTCGTTCCCCAGACCAACCTCGTCGATGTTCATATGGGGCGGCTGCGACGCAAGGTGGATGAGCCGCATGAGCCGCCGATGATTCACAATGTGCGCGGCGTGGGCTTCATCCTCCGTGCGCCTGCCTGATTTCGCCCGCACGACCACGTTTCGCTGGACGCTCGCCGTCGCCGGCGCCTTTGTTCTGTGCACCTTGGTTTTGTTCGGCTTCGTCTATTGGCAGACCGCGGCCTACATGACGTCCCAGTACGATGTCTTGCTCGCTGAGGAGTTGCGCGTCTTCGCGGCCAATACGCCGGAGCAGCGGCTGGCGGAGATCGACGATCGATTGCGCAAGGACCCCCGTCGCATCAAGATCGCGGGCCTGTTCGGCGCCGACGGTCACCGCGTCGCCGGCAATATGGAACGCCCGCCGCCCGGCCTTACACCGGACGTCCCGGCCGATGCCGTGGTCGTTCGGGTCGACGACCGCGGCCGCGAGATGCAGAAAGTACGCGTCGCCGCGCATCCGCTGCCGAGCGGCGAAATTCTTGTGATCGGCCGCAACATCGACGAGATCTCCGAAATCGCGGGAATCGTCGGGCGCGCCCTCGCGCTGGGCCTGTTGCTCGCGTTTGGTTTGGCAGTGGTGATTGGAATGGTGTTGAGCCTGCGTGCTCTCAACCGGCTCTCGGAAGTCAACCGGCGTATCCAGCGTATCGTGGCCGGCGATTTGCGCGAGCGCCTGCCGACCCGCGGTCGCGATGACCCGTTCGACCAGCTTGCCGTCAGCGTCAACCGGATGCTGGGTGAGATGGAAGCTCTCATCCGTGAGATTGCCGGTGTCGGCGACGACATCGCGCATGACCTGCGCACGCCCCTCACTCGCGTTCGGATACGCCTCGAGCGCGGCCGCGAGCGAGCTGCAACACTCGACGAATTGCGCGCAGTTGCCGACCAGGCGATCGCCGGTCTCGACCAATCGTTGGCCATAATTACCGCCCTGCTGCGTATTGCCGAAATCGAGCATAGCCGCCGGCTCGAAGGGTTCAGCCAGGTCCGGCTCGCTGGTCTGGTGCGCGAGGTAGGTGATCTCTACGAGCCGATCGCCGAGGACAAACGTGTCACCCTCCAGGGCCAAGCCGCAGATGAAGCGATCGTGCACGGCGACCGCGATCTGCTGTTCGAGGCCGTGGCCAATCTGGTCGACAACGCGGTGAAATTCACCCCCGAGGGCGGACGCGTGGAGCTCGCGGTGTTTCGGCGCGAAGGCGAGACCATAATCCGGGTGAGCGATACCGGTCCCGGCATTCCGGAAAACGAACGCGAAGCGGTCACGAAGCGGTTCTATCGCTCAGACAAAAGCCGGCGTACCGAGGGGCTGGGTCTGGGCCTGAGTCTCGTCGCTGCGATCGTCAAGTTGCATGGCTTCCGTCTTACGATCGCCCCCGGCCCGGGTTGCACGGCGGAGATTGCCTGCACGCAAGTGCATTGAAAGCGAGCCGCGACCAGTTTCTGAGCAAGATCGCTTGAAGCACAGCAAGCTTCAACAAGCGCGGCACCTGCTAATCGATACATTATGCGGCAAGCCCGGGTCGCAAGATCCGAATGCATCAGACATTGCATCAGCACTTGATCAGGAGGCGCCTTATGTTCAAGGACGAGCCCGGTTCTTCTCTCGCCTGCCCTGGAGCATCCAAGGCCGCGCCCCCGGAGCAACGGGGCGGTTCTGGATCAAACAGCCGACGGGCGCTGCCGGGCGAAATCGGCTTTGTCGGTCTTGGTCACATGGGCACGGCGATGGCCGCAAACCTTGCCGCCGCCGGACGCCGCGTGATCGCATATGTCCGTCGTCCGGACCAGATGAGCAAGCTCGCGGCGCTCGGTCTCAAGCCCACGACGGATATCGCCGACCTGTTCGCCTGCGAGGTCGTCATCAGCATGCTGCCCGATGATGACACAGTTCACGACGTTGTATTTGGACGTGCGGACCTCGGTATCGATGGTCTGGCCTTGGGCATGACGCCCGGCGCAATTCATCTTTCGATGAGCACGATAAGCACGGCCGCCGCGGCTCACCTTGCGAGCGAGCATGCGCGGCAAGGGCAAGGCTACGTCGCAGCGCCGGTGTTCGGAAATCCGGATGCCGCCAGGGCGCGCCAGCTCTTCATCGTCGTCGCCGGCCCTGCAGCTGACGTTGAGCGCTGCCGGCCACTCCTCGACAATATCGGACAGCGGACGTTCGTGATCGGAGCCGATCCCGGACACGCAAATCTTATCAAACTGCTCGGTAACATGATGACCGCGACCGCACTGGAGGTGCTTGGAGAAGCCGTCGCTGTAACTCTCAAGCGGGGACTCGATCCCCAGCCTTTCATCGACGTCCTGACAAGCACGATGTTCGGCGGACGCGTGCATAAAATCTATGGCGGCAAGATCATCAGGCAGAGCTACGCGCCCGGATTTGTCATGCCCCTGGCACTCAAGGATGTGCGTTTGGCGCTTGCCGAGGCAGAAAGCGCCGGCGCCCCGATGCCATCGGTAAGCGTGGTGCGCGACCGGTTGATCACCGGAATCGCACGCGGCTACGCCGGTCTCGACTGGACTGCGCTCGGCCTGATTGCCGCTGAGGAGGCTGGGCTTCACGTTGCCCCTCCGGTCGCCCTGAATTGAAGCGCGAGGTTTCATCATGACAACAATTCGGATCAACGGCACGCCTCGCAACATTGATGCTGACCCGCAAATACCACTGCTTTGGGCCATTCGCGACCTTCTTGGGCTGACCGGCACCAAGTTCGGCTGTGGCATCGGAGCCTGTGGCGCGTGCACGGTCCACATGGATGGCCAGGCGATTCGCTCCTGCATCACGCCGATCGCCGATGCGGCCGGACACGAGATCGTCACCATCGAAGGTCTCAGCCCCGGGGGCATTCACCCAATCCAGCGCGCCTGGGAAGCCAACAATGTGCCCCAGTGCGGCTATTGCCAACCCGGCCAGATCATGCAGGCGGCGGCTCTGCTGAAACAAACGCCGAAGCCGAACGACCAGCAGATCGCCGACGCGATGTCCGGCAACATCTGCCGATGTGGCACCTATCTGCGGATCCGCGCGGCTATCAAGTCAGTGACGGAGGTTATCTGATGACCACGATCATGAATCTGAGCCGGCGGGATGTCGTGACTGGCGCGGTGGCCGCTGCCGGTCTCGTGCTCGGCGTCTATGTCGGTTTTCGAAAAATTCCGGTGGCGACAGCCGAGGCCGCGGGAGCGGCGACATTTCAACCCAACGTCTACTTGATGATCGATGACACCGGGCTGGTGACGATTGTCGCGCACCGCTCCGAGATGGGCACCGGAATCAAGACCGGACTGCCGATGGTGCTCGCCGACGAGCTCGAAGCCGACTGGAACCGCGTGAAGATCGTCCAGGCCCAAGGCGACCCGAAATACGGCGATCAGAACACCGACGGATCGCGCAGCATGCGGCAATTCTATCAGCCGATGCGCGAGGCGGGCGCCTCGGCGCGGCAAATGCTCGAGGCCGCCGCGGCGCATGTCTGGGGCGTCAACGCCAACGACTGCCGCGCGCGCAATCACATGATCGTTCACGTCCCGACTGGACGGCAGCTGCCATTCGGCGATGCTGCGAAGGTCGCCGCGACCTTGGAGATACCGCCGCCCGACCACATGGAGTTGCGGTTCAAGCCGGCAAACGACCGTCGTTACGTCGGCAAACCAATTCCAATCGTCGATCTCCAAGACATGGTGCGCGGCAAGGCGACCTACGGCATCGATGTCGTGCTGCCGGGAATGAAATATGCGTCGGTCGAGCGCTGCCCAGTCTATGGCGGCAAGGTCTTGACCTTCGACGCCACGGACGCTCTCAAAGTGCCTGGTGTCGAGCAGGTGGTGGAGATCCCCGCAACTCCGATTCCCTCGGGGTTCTATCCGCTGGGCGGCATTGCGGTCATTGCCACCAACACCTGGTCGGCGCAGCAGGGCCGCCAAAAACTCAAGATCAGCTGGGATTTCGGCCCCAATGCGAGCCACGACTCGATCGCCTATCGCGCCCAGCTCGAGGCGGCAGCGAAGCGGCCCGGTCATGTCGTGCGCAACCAAGGCGATGTCGACGGCGCGCTCGCCGCCGCCACGCGGCGCATCGCGGCGGACTATTTCGTGCCCTATTACGCGCATGCGCCGATGGAGGTGCCCAACGCGGTTGCCAGCGTCGTCGGGCACAAGTGCGAGATCTGGGCGCCCACGCAGTTTCCGCAGGCCTCCCGTACGACCGTCGCGGAAGTCCTGGGCCTGCCGGTACGAAGACGTGACCGTCAACGTCACCTTGCTGGGAGGCGGCTTCGGCCGCAAGTCGAAGCCCGACTACGTCGTCGAGGCCGCCCTGCTCTCGCGCAAGGTTGGCGCGCCGGTAAAAGTGACGTGGACCCGCGAGGACGATATCCGCAACGACTACTATCACGCGATCTGCGCCCAGCATCTCGAGGCAGGGCTCACGTCCGATGGACGGCCGAGTGCATGGCTGCACCGCACGGTGTTTCCGGCAATCGAATCGACGTTTCAACCGAACGTAACCTATGGCAGCGTCGGCGAGCTCCAGCAGGGCGTCACCGACATGCCCTATGCCATCGCCAGTGTGCGTTGCGAGAACGGTGCCGCCGCCAACCACGTCCGAATAGGATGGTATCGATCGGTCTACAACATTCCGCACGCCTTTGCGGTTTGCTCGTTCGCCGACGAGCTCGCGGTCACCGCCGGCAAGGACCCGATCGCATATCTACGCCAGCTGTTGGGCGACCCGCGCCAGCTCGATTTCAAGGCGATGGGCGTGGATTACCCGAACTACGGCGCCTCGCTCGATCTCTATCCGGTCGACACCGGCCGGCTGCGCGGTGTGCTCGACCTGGTCGCACGCAACAGCGAGTGGGGACAGCCACTGCCTCCTCGGCAAGGACGGGGCGTCGCCGTTCACCGCAGCTTTCTTACTTACGTCGCGGCGATCGTGCATGTCGCGGTCGCAAGCGACGGCCAGATCACCATTCCCCGTATCGATGTGGCAGTCGATTGCGGTCTGGTCGTCAATCCGGACCGGGTGCGCGCGCAATTTGAAGGCGCGGCCATCATGGCCATCGGCAACGCGCTCTACAGCAACATCAGCATCAAGCAGGGACAGATCGAGCAAAGCAATTTCGGCGACTACCTGGTCGCTCGCACCGATATCACACCCGACACGCGTGTCCACATCGTGGAAAGCACTGCCCCGCCCGGCGGCGTGGGTGAGCCGGGTGTACCGCCAATCGCGCCGGCGATCTGCAACGCAATTTTCGCGGCCACAGGCGAGCGCATTCGCGCATTGCCTGTCGACTCGGCGCAACTGAAAAGCACCTAGCCGCGAGCACTCGAGGAAGGAGTAGGATCATGACTCGTCAAGCCGACGCTCTCGAAATCAATATGGAGCTGGCCGACATGCCCGGGACATCGCTCAAAGTGTCGCCGGTCGCAATCGGCACTTGGGCCATTGGCGGCTGGATGTGGGGCGGAACCGATGAAGCTCAATCTGTTTCCACCATCCGTGCCGCATTGGAGCATGGCATCAATATCATCGACACGGCCCCGGCCTATGGGTTCGGCCGCTCCGAGGAGATCGTCGGCAAGGCGATCGCCGAGGGCCACCTGCGCTCGCGCGTGCTTATTGCCACCAAAGTTGGACTTGAATGGGAAGGCGCAAGTGTATTTCGCAATGCCAGCCGCGCCCGCATCATGCGGGAGATCGAGGACTCCTTGCGCAGGCTTCGAACCGATTACATCGATATCTATCAGGTTCACTGGCCCGACCCATTGGTAACGATCGAAGAAACCGCGGAGGCGATGCACGCGCTGTTGAGGCAGGGAAAGATCCGCGCCATCGGAGTGAGCAATTTTTCGGTTGACCAGATGGAGCGGTTTCGCCGCGTGGCGCCGCTGCACGTGCTGCAGTCGCCCTACAACCTGTTCGAGCGCGCAATCGAGGCCGATCTTCTGCCCTATTGCCACAAGAACAAGATCGCGACATTTGGCTACGGCGCGCTATGCCGCGGTCTCCTCTCCGGGCGAATGCGAGCAGATAGCAAATTCGAGGGCGATGATCTTCGCCGCACCGACCCGAAATTCCAGCAGCCACGCTTCGCGCAATATCTTGCTGCCGTGAAACGGCTCGATCAGCTCGCGCAGCAACGCTTCGGCAATCGCGTCATCCACCTGGCGATTCGTTGGATGCTCGATCAAGGCGTCACCACGGCGCTGTGGGGCGCGCGCCATCCCGATCAATTGCAGCCGGTCGACGGGGTGACGGGCTGGCGGCTCGATGCTCCCGCCAAGGCTGAGATCGATCGGATACTGCGTGAATCGATCACCGATCCGGTTGGCCCGGAATTCATGGCACCGCCGGCGCGCAGCATCGCAGCGTAAGCACAAGAACTTATCGAACTGTGACCAAGAACTTATCGAACTGTGACAGTGAGGAGGCCAGTCGTTGGTCATGAGAGAGGTCATGCGGGGAGTCAGCGTCATCCTGCTGTTCGGGCTGGTTGGATGGCCATCCATCGGCTCGGCGGAATCTTCAGTGCCTGCGCCATTGGGGTGCGGCCCCGCGCCGACAGCCCTTGAAAATCCGCCGGAGATGGCGCGCGTTCATGGCCGGGTTCAGTCGATCGAGCTCGAAGTCCGCCAGGATGGCGATCGGCTGTGCTTTGTCGATCGCAACAACAGCGATCGGCCCGGCATCGCGCCGACGATTCGAATACGTGCTGGTGAGATCCTCCGCGTGCGCATGTTCAATCGCATCAACGACGCGTCCGTTCTGCGAAAGACGACGCCGCCCGGCCGCGCCACCGACTTTCCCGGCGTCGCCGACATGCCGGGATATTTCGAGGTTCTGCCCGGCGCCTATCATGAGCCCACCGGCAACACCAACCTGCATTTCCATGGCTTGGAAGTTAAGCCGGTACCATGCGGTCCGGGCACTGCGCCGGGCGACGACGTCGTCACCACGTATTTCGTCCCTGAGAGCGGGCCGTCGCCGCGCGGAGCATGCCAGAGCGCCTATGAGATTGCCGTCCCGGATGATCAGCCGGCGGGGCTGTACTGGTATCACACACATTTTCATGGCGAGAGCGAAGCCCAGACACTGCTCGGATTGTCCGGCGCAATCGTAGTCGAGAACGCCAGCGACGATGCACGGCGGCAACACGGGGTTGCTGATAGAATATTGATCGTGCGCGATCATCCCGTCCCGGAGGCTGAGCACGCGGTCGCACCGAAACCGGCAACGGCTGATCCTCCTCCCGTCCATCGTTCA
Organism: uncultured Alphaproteobacteria bacterium; assembly: GCA_963841105.1. Taxonomy (GTDB): domain Bacteria; phylum Pseudomonadota; class Alphaproteobacteria; order Rhizobiales; family Xanthobacteraceae; genus VAZQ01. The sequence goes on along the minus strand of CAWJCB010000008.1, from coordinate 271,783 downwards.
CAACCGGCGGCGCCGCCCGCCACCGCGGCGGCTTCCAGAATCACAGCGCGATTGCCGCAATGCGCGTTTGGCAAATGCATCAACACCACCGCGGAAGTGCAGTGCTCGGCACCCGCCGAACGAGAGCAGACAACGGTTCTGAGCGTCAATGGCATCTCCATCCGCGACGCCCGTAATCCGGCCGGCAGCGTGCCCGAGATCACCGTTGGCGCCGGTCGTGAAGAGCTTTGGCGTCTTGTCAATGCCGCAGCAGACACGTACGTCCGACTGCATCTTGCTGACATCGACAACTCCGGCATCGTTCGGACCATTCCGATCGTGGTTGCGGGGCTCGACGGCGTACCCTTCGCCGACAAAATGGGGCGGCCGACGGCGCAACCAAGCGCCGACTCGATCATGGTGCCGTCCGGCGGGCGCATTGAGCTCTACGTCAAGCTTGATGTTCCTGCCGCCCAGCACCGCATCGTCTTGCGGAGCGAGCCAGTTGAGACGGGTTGCGCCGGAGACCTGATGCCGGCCCGTGACTTGGTGGCGGTCAAGATCGATACGAATCCCCCAGCTGCGACGAACAGACAGACGAGCAGGCAGAGAGTTGATCCCGCAAAGAACGACGCTGCAAGCCGCCATGCCGTCTGAGGGCACGCCGGTACGCCGGCGGACCTTTGCTTTCACCGAATATCAGCGGTCGAAAAGCAGCAAGACAGACTTCTACATCACGGAAGTATCCCGGCCGGATGCAATCATCGAGCCCTATCCGATGCATGGTGCCCCCTCATCGGTGGTCGAAGTCGAGCCGGACAGCGTCGAGGAGTGGACCATCCTCAACTTCACCCACGAGATCCACAACTTTCACATTCATCAGCTGCATTTCCGCGTGCTGGAAAGCGACGACAAGTTCGTCGAGCGCCGGATGTTGGACACCATCAACGTGCCGGTAGCTTTGCCGGATGCGAACTGGTCGCCGGACGATCCGGTGCGGCCCGGCAGGGTGCGCTTGCTCATGCGCTTCCACCAAAACATCTCGGGTGAGTTCGTGTTTCACTGCCACATCCTGAGTCATGAGGACAAAGGGATGATGGGGCTCATCCGCGTGGTTGACCCAAACGCGCGGCGGTCGTCGATCTCGGAACGCCCTCCCGAACATCGTCATTGACATTACGGCCATCGGCGCGAACGCCGCTTCGTCACTGGCGCGGTCGCGAACGGTGCAAAAAGTGAACGGCGGTGCAAAGGGAGGACATGCGATGAGGGCGATCACGCGCCAAGTCTCGATCAAGCCCGTGCTTTTCGGTCTCGCGCTGATGTGGGCGATTGCGCAAGCTTCGGCTGTTTTTGCGCACGAGCTCTGGATCATCCGCGGCGGACATCGCAACCCGGCTGGCGAGTGCGGATCGGTTCCCCGCAACGGGACGGAAAGCGTTGTCGAATGCCTCGCCTCGGATGCCGTTCCACGCATCGAACGGGCACGTGCGAAAAGGAGGTTGGCATCAGACTTACCCCTCCTAATGAAACGATCATCCATTCGCATTGATCGCTGATGTTGCGTTGAGTTCGGAAGATCGATGCTTTCGCAACAAAAACTCACAAGTCCTGAAGGAAATAACCGACATCCCGATCGGATGCTACAATCCGGCTTACACGGTGACGCTGTCCTTGCCCGCGATTGTCGGGCGCCGGGGTGCCGAACGGATCCTTGAGCCTGCAATGTCAGCCGACGAACTGCAACCCGACTCGGACATCACCGCATCCCAGCACTACCTCGTTCCTCGCTGACTAGCCCTTCCTCCGCGAGCCCGTAGGGAGGTCGGATCAATGCCGGGCACCCAACCGATTTTCGAGGCTTCCGGCCGGCACTATTGGCACAGCCCCGATGAGGAGATTGGTCCTGCGCGCACCTGCACTATCCTGCGCCTCAGGTATCTCTCGGGTGCTGGCGATAGCTTTAGTCTGCGCGGGGGCTGCACCAGGCACGGTGTCGGCGGCCTGAGACTTTGTTTGTGCAGGTTGCGTCAGCGAACTTTCGCGCACATTGACAGTCGGGTTGGAACCGAACAGCTGTCCAAGGAACGCCCCGATGCTGCTCGGCGCGGCTGAGGCCACGCGCACCCGCGCGGTTCTCGGTTCAGGAGAGGGGATGGCGAAGACGCCTGCGGCAGTGCCTTGCGATAATGAGTTGGCCGGCGGACGGACATGCGCCGGAATGGTGCCCGACGCAGTACGAATGGCAGTGCCCGGCCCGCCATGGGCTCTCAGGGCAGAAAGGAAAGTAGGATTCATGTCACCATCACCACCGTTTGTGACGAGAGCGGCGGGAACTCCGCGACTGATGAGCCGGGTCGTCTCGATCTCGTCGAGGTGTTGCTTGTTGTGAACAGCGGACGCGATCTGCTGCGGCATCTTATAGGTGGGGCATCGGCCAACTGGGTTGAATTTGCCGGAGGATTGCGTAGCGCGAAGCGTCCGCTCCGATCTGCTTTCCATAGCTCCAGTTCCGACTCTTCCTTGAAGATTCGAATAAGAATCGGCGATTCCCTTGCCATGCTCTTGGTATCGAGCTCGGCCAGGATTGCCTCAGAGAGCGGCTGCATGTGACGGCCGCTGATGTCAGGGGTCTTGTTATCGCAACCGACCAGATCGCGGCGGCGGCGAGAAGCAAGCGCAATACAGACGGCGGATACAATGCCTAAGCTCCCCGGACCGGTGGGCCCCCCAAGTTTCCCCCTCCCCAGCCCTACGACCGCAAGAGGCGGGCCGCTGGATACCCGATTGAGGATGTCGATGCAGTGGCCTGGACGCTGGCTTAATGCATTGCCTTGGGCGCACCACATTCCCAATCGGCAAATGCAATAAGGAGCTACGCGCAGACTTGGGTCACACGAGGGCAGGCTCGCGTCTGCGCCGATGCTTAAGTGACCCCGATGCACGCGAGGGAAGCGGGCGCGATTCCGCTGTCCATGGTGCGTCGTTTTGAAATCCGGCCTACACTCTCACCCACATCGACAGCCATGGAGCCGCGCCCATGACCCCCCGACGCGCCGCCTGCAATTGCGGGCAGCTTCACCTTACGATTGAGGGCGAACCATCGCGCATTTCCATGTGCCACTGCCTGGAGTGTCAGCGCCGCACCGGCGCCGTGATCAGCAACCAGGCGCGCTTCCGCCGCGAGCAGGTCACCTTCGCCGGTAAGGCTACGGCGTGGATGCGGACAGCCGAAAGCGGAAACGTGCTGACCTTTCATTTCTGTCCGACATGCGCCTCCACCGTCTACTGGGAGAGCGAAGGCTTTCCTGGATACGTCGCCGTTGCCATCGGCAACTTCGCCGACCCGAATTTCCCCGCACCGACCATCGCAGTGTGGGAGGAGTCCCGCCACCCCTGGGTCTCTTTGCCGCCCGACATGCCGCCCAAGCAGCGCGTAGCGAAGCAGGGGTGATAAAACAACCCGCGCTCTTCTGCCGGGTGTCACGGTCGTCGGGGAATTCCGGATAAGATGTGTGAGAGACAAAATGAAGGTCGCTATAGGTATCACGACCTATAATCGACGACACCTTGTCGAAATTCACGCAAGGTCGTTTTGCTCTAGTCGGTTACCGCGCGACACAGTGGTGATCGTAATTGACGATGCCAGCACTGATTACGATGTGGAGTACTTAAAGGCGATCTATCCGGAAACCGTGGCCATTCAGCGTCGTTCTGAAAACAGTGGTGGTGCCTCTTTCGCCGCCCGTGAGCTGATGGCACGCCTTCTTGAGACCGGTGCAGACGCGGTGTTGATCTTAGATTCGGACTGCATTGTTGCTACAAATTTTCTGAGCATATCTCTTGAGTTGCTGCAAGACACCGACGGCCTCCTGTCGCTTTTTAATACTTCGTCTCATCCCGAAATCGGTCGCCATGGTTCGCTCGTACTAAAGAAGTCTGTCGGTACTGTTGCAACTCTGTGGCGGAGCCATGTAGCACGTGAGGTGCTGACTGCAGTGTCTCCAGGGCCGGGATTCGACTGGCGCTTTTGTGAATTTTTGATCAGCGCGGGCTATAAGATTTGCGTGGTGCGGGACTCACTGGTGCAACACATTGGCTTTTCTGAGGGACAAAATAGTAGCTTTGCATCCGGGGACATCGGCATCGGCTTCTCTGATATGAATGCGCAAAACGCGTACCATTTTATTGAACGAGTGGCATTCTCGAGTCAGGCGGGATTTCGCTTGATGCAGACTCAGATAGACGCAATGCTGCAACGCGAAGCGGCGGCAGAGCGAAGATATTTGGAGACCGGGCAGGCTATTTCTCGTAACGAAGACCCGATTGAACAGAGGTTCCTTGGTCGAATTGACGGATCGCCTCTGTGCATGGACATGCGCAGGCTGGTCGGGCAGAACGTCAGGCGGGTCAGGGAGAAAAGGGGTCTGACCCAGGAACAGTTTGCGGACCGTTCGGGTTTCAGTCTGCAATACATCAGCGGCCTTGAGGGAGGCCACTGCAATCCGACGGTTGTTACGGTCTACGAATTAGCGGCCGCACTTGGGGTCAGCCACATGGACCTGATGCGGCCGATAAAGAAGCCCGCAAAAGATTGAGGAATCTCGCATTCCAAGCAGCGGTTTGGATCTGGCTCGAGCCGGTCAGCCGCTACGGCCGGCGGCGTTCAAGATGAGGTCAGCAATCTCCTGTGGGTGGGTGATCAGAGACAAGTGACTGGCGTCCACTTCGATCGTCTTCGCATGCATACGGTTTGCAAGGAAACGCTCCAGCTCTGGAGACGTGGTTCTATCTTGCTTCGATACGGCATACCAGGAAGGCTTGAGTTTCCACGCTGCTGCGGTCGTCCTCGAGGTGAAAAGCGTGTCGGCGATCCGCCCCTGAACCGCGTAGAGCACACGCGCCTTGGCTGGATCGACGCCGCCGGCAAAGTCCTTGAGGAATGCCTCTTCGCTCAGTTGGGCGAAACCACCCGACGTGACGAGGCCGGCATTTGCCGGCGGCGTGGGAAATTTGGCGGCCAGTGCGGCATAGTCCTCGCCGGCATCTGGCGCGCGAGCAGCGACGTAGACAAGGGCAGAGACTTTCGGATCAACACCGGCCTCGCTGATGACTGTTCCTGCCCAGGAATGGCCGACGAGCACCGTCGGCCCGTCCTGCAAGGCAAGGATACGGCGCGTGGCCGCGACGTCGTCCGCAAGCGAGGTCAGCGGGTTCTGCACCGCCGTCGCGTTGAGGCCGACAAGCTGAAGACGTCCGATAACCTCGGACCAACAGGAACCGTCGGCATATGCACCATGGACCAGGACGGCGTTACGCGCACTGACCGCAGGTTGAGCCTGAGCCTTGCTTGAACGACCGAACAGCGAGGCTGCAACAGCAGATATAAGCGTGGTCGAGAGAGCGCGCCGATCAATCATTTGATGCCTCCTATCCCAAGTCGAAAAAAGGTTGTAGTTCGGCCGTATCTTGCACGACGGCATCAGGCCGCCGCCTTTGCCGCCTACTCGGCAGGAACCGCGGCGGGATCTCCGGAGACTGCGGAGGCACCCCTGCGCCGCATGATCCAGCTCTGCAGCCCTTCGAGATAGAGATAGACGACCGGCGTCGTATAGAGGGTGAGAATCTGCGACAGAAAGAGGCCGCCGACGATGGCGTAACCGAGCGGCTGGCGGATCTCCGAGCCTACCCCGCTGCCCAGCATCATCGGCACGCCGCCGAGCAGTGCCGCCATCGTGGTCATCAGGATTGGCCGGAAACGCAGCACGCAGGCCCGGTAGATTGATTGCTCCGGGGTGAGGCCCTCGACTCGCTCGGCCTCGAGCGCAAAGTCTACCAGCATGATGCCGTTCTTCTTCACAATGCCGATGAGCAGGATGATGCCGACGATGGCGATCACGCTCAGATCGTAGTGAACCGCCATGAGCAGCAGCAGCGCGCCGAGGCCGGCCGACGGCAGGGTCGAGATGATGGTGATCGGATGGATCAGGCTCTCGTAGAGCACGCCGAGGATGAGGTAGATGACGACGAGGGCCGCGGCAATCAGGAGAGGCGTGCTCGACAGGGAGGTCTGGAAGGCTTGGGCATTGCCCTGAAAGCTCGTCTGCAGCGAGAGCGGCTTGGCCAGCTCTTTTTCAACCTGCTGGATGGCGCTGACCGCGTAACCGATCGAGGTGCCCGGCGCGAGATTGTACGAGATCGTCACCGAGGGGAACTGGCCCTGATGGTTGACGACAAGCGGCGCCACCTTGACGATGCTGTCGACCAGCGTCGACAACGGCACCTGCTGCCCGCTCGAAGAGCGGACATAGATGCCGTTGAGCGCTTCGGGCCCGTACTGGAACTTGGGGTCGACCTCCAGCACGACGTGATACTGGTTGAGCATGGTGTACATCGTCGAGACGATGCGCTGGCCGAATGCGTCGTCGAGCGTGTTGTCGATGGTCGAGGGCTCGATGCCATAGCTCGACGCGACGTCGCGCTTGATGGTGATGTCGAGCATCGGCCCGGAATTGAGCTGATCGGTGGCAACGTCGGTGATGCCGGGAAGAGACTTCATCTTATCGAGGAACAGCGCTGCCCAGTGATTGAGCTCGCCGGTGTCGACATCGGCCAACGTGTATTGATACTGGGTCTTGGACAGCCGCCCGCCGATGGTGATGTCCTGCGCGGCCTGCATATAAAGCGTGATTCCCTGGATCTTGGCCAGGTTGACCCGCAGCCGCGCCATCACCTGGTCCATGCCGGCGCGCTGGTTCTGAGGCTTGAGCGCGATGTATAAGCGGCCGTTATTGACCGTGCTGTTGCCGCCGCCGGCACCCACCGCCGAACCGATTGAAGCGACGGCCGGATCCCGCATCACGGCATTGATCAAAGCCTGCTGGCGTTCCGCCATCGCCTGGAAGGAAATATCCTGCGCCGCCTCGGACAGGCCGATGATCAATCCGGTGTCCTGCTGGGGAAAGAAGCCCTTGGGAATCGCCACGTAGAGACAGCCGGTCAGCGCGATGGTGCCGAGCATCACCATCAGCGTGCTGAAGCGGTGCCGCAGCACGACTTTCAGGCCTGCCTCGTAGAGGTCGAGCAGGCCATCGAAGCCGCGTTCCAACAATCGGTAGAGCCTTCCGTGCTCCTTGCTTTGCGGCTTGAGCAGGCGTGAGCACATCATCGGCGTGAGCGTCAGCGAGATCAGCAGCGAGAGAACGAGCGACACGCTCACCGTGATTGCGAACTCGCGGAACAGCAATCCGACATATCCGCTCATCAGAAAAAGCGGAATGAACACGGCGATCAGCGACAACGTGATCGACACAATGGTGAAGCCGATCTCGCCCGCTCCCTTGAGCGCCGCCTCGAACGGCGGGGCGCCATTCTCCATATGCCGCACGATGTTCTCGATCACCACGACGGCATCATCGACCACGAAGCCGACTGCGATCGACAAAGCCATCAGTGAGAGGTTGTCCAGGCTGTAGCCGAGCTCGTAGAGCACCGCGAACGTGCCGATCAGCGACAGCGGCACGGTGACGGCCGGAATGACCGTCGCCCAGAAATTGCGCAGGAAGAGAAAGATCACCATCACCACCAGCGCGACCGTGAGCAGCAACGTGAACTGCACGTCGGCGACCGAAGCGCGGATGGTCGCCGTGCGGTCGGAGATGATCGAAACCTTCACGGCGGGGGGGATCGAGGCCTCGAGCACCGGCAGCATCGCCTTGACCCGGTTGACCGTCGCGATGACGTTGGCTCCGGGCTGGCGCTGGATTATCAGGAGGATCGCCCGGTTCTGGTTGTACCAGCCGGCAATCAGATTGTTCTCCGGCGCGCTGACGGCACGGCCGACATCGCGGACGCGGACCGGCGATCCGTTGCGATAGGCGATGACCAGGTTGGCGTATTCGTCGGCCTTGAGCAGCTGATCGTTGGTGTTGAGCGTGTAGGTCTGGCGCGGGCTGTTGAGCGTGCCTTTGGGCTGGTCGACGTTCGCCTGACCGAGCACCGCGCGTACGTCCTCGAGGCTGATGCCGCGGGCGGCCAGCGCCTGCGGGTCGACCTGCACGCGGATAGCCGGCTTTTGCTGTCCTCCGATGCCCACGAGGCCGACCCCGGATATCTGCGACAGCTTCTGCAGCAAAATGTTTTCCGCGTAGGCGTCGACCGTGGTCAGCGGCAGGCTGTCCGAGGTCACGCCGAGCACCAGGATCGGCGTGTCCGCCGGGTTGACTTTGCGGATCGTGGGTGGATACGGCATGTTCGGCGGCAGCTGCGCGCTCGCCGCATTGATAGCCGACAGCGTGTCGCTGACGGCCCCATCGATGGCGCGGCTCAAGTCGAACTGCAGCGTGATCTGGATAAAGCCGAGCGCGCTCGCCGACGTCATCTGGGTGAGGCCGGGGATTTGGCCGAACTGCAATTCGAGCGGCGTTGCCACCGAAGACGCCATGGTCTGCGGGTCGGCGCCCGGCAGCTGCGCCGTGACCTGCAGCGTCGGATAATTGACGTTCGGCAGCGCCGCCACCGGCAATAGCGGATAGGCGACCAGACCGCCCACCAGCAACCCAACCATCAGCAGAGCGGTCGCGATCGGCCGTTGAATGAAGGGGGCTGAGATGTTCATGGGATCGGCGCCTGCTGCGCGCTTTGTGCGGCAGCCTGCTCGGCCGCCTGACCGTGCAGGATCGTGACCTGCGTGCCGGGCTGCAGCTTGTACTGTCCGTCCACCACGACCTGCTCGTTGGCCTTGAGTCCGGAATCAATGAGCGCCTGGCCGTCGCTGATCTGCGCCACCGTCACAGGCCGGCTCTCGACCGTATTATCGGGATTGATGACGTACGCGTAGGCTCCTTTCGGACCCTGCTGCACAACCGATGCAGCCACGGTCAGGCCGGTATGCCGCGTATCGAGAAGGAGCCGCGCGTTGACCAGCTCGCCCGGCCATAGCCGATGCGCCGTATTGGGAAAATTCGCCTTGAGCTGGATCGAGCCGGTGGTCTGCAGGATCTCGATTATCGACGAGCGCGAGCTCGCCTTCATCGAGCTTGATCTTGCCGTCCTGGCTGTAGGCGAGAACCTTGAGCGGGCCCTTGGTCTTTTGCTGCCGCTGCTGAATTTGCGGCAGAACCGTCTCCGGGAGCGTGAAAATCAGCGAGATCGGCTCGATCTGCGTGACGACCACGAGGCCGTTCGGATCGGTCGGGTGGATGATGTTGCCGACGTCGATCTGACGAAGGCCGGTCACTCCAGCGATCGGCGACGTCAGGCGCGTGTAGCCAAGTTGAATCTTCGCGGCTTCGATGAGCGCCTCGTCCGCCTTGATGGCGCTTTTGAGCTGCGACACTTGCGCCGTCTGCGTCTCGACCAATTGTGGAGTGGCCCAACCTTTGGCCCCCAGTTGGCTGTAGCGACTGAAATTCGCCTCGGCGTTCGCGAGCTGGGCCTGATCGCGATCGCGCGTGGCGGTGACCTGGTCGAGCTGCGCCTGGTAGGGACTCGGATCGATCTGCGCGAGCAGGTCGCCGGTATGCACGGTCTGCCCTTCGGTGAAGTTGATGTTGACGAGCTGTCCCTGAATCTGGCTGCGCACGACCACCGTGTTGAAGGCGATGACGGTGCCGACCCCGGTCAGATAGATTGGCACGTCGTGCTGGGCGACCATTCCGGCGACGATCGGCGCCGGCGCCGTGGCAGCAGGCGCGGGCGCTGGGCGTTCGAACGAGAATGTATGCGTGACCGCGAGAGCCCCGCCGATCGCGAGCACGGCAACCAGCAAACCAGCAGAAATGACGAATTTTCGTCGCACTTGCGTTCTCCTTGTTTCGAATGTGCCGCTTAGCAGGAGCTCGAAGCTATTCCGCCCGTCACTGACATTCCGGTCGTCGGGCAAGGGCTCGTCGTTGTCCCCAGCGTTGACTGCGGTGCGGATGGGTTCGGGGTCAGAATGACCGGCGGGGGACTGATGCCTCCGACTCCGAACTCGGTGGCGCCCAGCGGAATTCCGATCCGGCCGACGGTGGACCTGGATCCCATCCCGACGGGCGACGAGGCCGATGCGTCGGGTCCCGCCAAAGAGCTGCCGGCGGCCCCGGCACAAGCCCCTGATGCGGTTCCGGCGGTGCTGCCGCCGTCGAACAGCAAGGTCGAGCTCGACGTTGCCGCGCTGGATGTTCCCATGCCGGACGCGGTCCCCATGCCTGTGCTCGCTGCGCCGAAAGACGCCTGCGGGATCGAACCGCCGATGCCGCCACACGACGTGAGGCTTTGCATTGTTGGCGGTACCGGCGATGCACCGGATGTCAGCGGGCTCACGCCAAGCGTTGGGAGCTCGGTCGTGCCCAGGCGGAGGCCAGTGGGTGGGACAGGAGCAGCGGGACCTATGCCAAGCGGAGAGGTCATACCAAGCGGCGAAGGCGCCGGCGTGACGCCCGCCCCGCCAAATTGGGCAAAGGCAGAGCCGCAGCCCAAGAGAGCCGCTGCCATGGCAGCCATCACAAAGCGTGTGATCATAGGTTCGACCTTACTTTGCATTGCGTGAGCTCACGCGAGGCTTCGGCGATACGCGGTCGGAGTGAGGCCGGTCGCCTTGCGAAACGCGGCGGAGAACGAGCTTGTCTCGCAAAAGCCGACCGTCATTCCGATCTCCGTCACCGAGGACGCGGGTTTCGCCAACAATATCTTGGCGTGCTCGATGCGACGGGTGCCGTGATAGCGATGGGGCGGCATGCCGAATGATTGCTTGAAGGCTCGGCAGAAATAGTACGGGCTCAGGCGAACGAGTTTCGCGAGAGCATCGAGCGATATCTGCTCGGCAAAATGCTCCTCGATGTAGGTGGTGACCGTGCGCTGCTGCCAGGCGGCGAGGCCGCCCCGCACGGGACCTTCGACGCGTGGGAGCCCGCCATTGAGCCGAACGAGCTCATGCGCCAGGACGGCGCCCAGAGCCTTGACATAGGAGCTACTGTCAGAGCTTGCACTCTCGATCAGGGTCTTGAGCTTGAGCGCCGTGTTCCACAGTGTCGCGTCCTCGAAGAATAGCCGCGGCGCCAAAGGCGCGGGAGCGACGCCCATATCAGGATGCCTCGGCATCCTGGCGGGATCGAAATAGAAATACACAATGCGTGCGAGGGCGCGCGGCTCCTGCCACTCGTAATACTCGTGACCGGCCGGCACGAACGTAAGCTTTCGCGTCACGTCTCGCAGCCTCGATCGGGGCAGACCCTCGACGAATGTGTCCCCGTCGCTTCGCATGCCCTGATCGCATACGGCGAGAAGGTGGAGTGGCGCGCGAAAGCGAAACTCGATCCTTTCACGCGTTGTGGCTTGCACCATCTCGGCCGCCATGCCGTCCCATTTCACGGTACGGCGCTTCACGATATCGGCCGGATAAACCTCCACGGCGGGACTGGTCGCATCGAGAATGGTCTGGACGCGCAGTGGATGCGGCCGCTGATCGGTGCGCTGGTCATATCCTTCGCCGCCGCGGTTGCGAGCGTGCAACGACAACAACATGGCGCCATGGCGCGTTGGTGGGCGCGCCGGCGGGGTATTCTGGTCGAACGGACCATACGATGTCACAGTCGTGCACGGGGAGCTCGCCAACATGGTTTCACCTTTGACGTTCGTCGCGGTAGCACGCACGCCTCCCGCCCACTCCCAGAAGATAAACAGATGGTCTGCCGGCACCATTAAAATGCAGTTCAGAAAATTAAATTCGATTTTATGCGAGCTGCCGGCCGTGCCTCACATAACCGCATCTGGTGCGTTTTCCGATTAGGCTGACATCGTCATGCGCGGGCTTGTCCCGCGCATCCACGTCTTTTTGCAGCCAGCGAAGACGTGGATGGCCGCGACGAGCGCGGCCATGACGGGGTATCGAATTCAGGCTAATCGGGAAATGCGCTAGTGCGGTGAATTCCCTATCATTTGTAGCCGCAGAATCGTGTAGGAACTTCAAATTAGGCCCCGCACTAGCGCTAGAGCCATTGGTGAGGCGGCCAAGCGTTTTCGAAATATCTTATTGATGTTTGCGCGAAGCGAAATTCGATCGCGTGCAGAGCAGATCCGGAGGTCGCGGCCGGCTCCAGTGCCGGCCGCTCTCATGAACGGAACAAGCATCGTCCAGGAGATGGACGAGTCCGCTGCGGCATCCGCGAGACGGTCGGGGTCTTACCAGCCGTCCTGTATCCGCGACCAGTCGCTGCATGGATACCCGTCATATGTGCAGGCGGATTCTTGTCCGGTAGTGTGGCTGCGGTGAGCAGGCGTAGCGTTCGCGGCCTGGACGAAAGGCTGGGCACTGATGACAGCAGTCAGCGCAACGATACCAAAAAGCTTCTTCATGGTGGCTCTCCTGTTTCCAAGCAGGCGCTCAGTTGATGGCGGAAGGCATCGCGCGCCATCACGCACCTGACCTCGCGTACATGGGAGTGATTGGCGCCACCGCCTTGTGCCGTATTGCGCTTCCTGGTGCAGGGTTGCACTTTTCTCATCAACGGTCTGATGAGCTCGAAACGTCAAGGAGGGCTGCAAATCAGAGCAGCCGAGCACGGGCCGACCTGCCTGTAACATAAGGCCAAGCCTGCACCAGGCACAGCAATTCCGAGCAAGCCGATAACCGCTTTCAGGCCCTATATGCCCGATATCAGTTGCACGAGGCAGAGCTGCATCGTGCAACTGAGAAACAAAGTGCATTGTCATACAGAAATGGAGACTACAATGAAGAAGATTACTTCCAGGATCGCTTTCGGGCTGGTTCTTGCGTTCTCACTACTCGGCACACAGCTTGCGTTCGCACAAGGCGGAACAGGCGTCCATACCGGGACCGACATGAACAGGCAAGGCGATGGGCAAGTGTACCAGAGCGGCGACACGTATCAGACCGGCGGATAACTGTTCGGGTGCTCGTCTGCTGCCAAGCTCTTAAGACGCGCATCCAGCAGAGCTGGCTTCGCGCCAAGAGATGTCTGAACTTCGAACGTGGATTGGTGGAGGTCATAGCAACGCTGAGAGCGCGTTCGTAGCTGGTCGCGCCCGCGGCGAAGCGAAAACCTCCACCATCCACGCTATCGCTTCCGAAACCGGCAATGCGTTTCAACCCTACATTGATCCGAGCAATTGCGTCGTGGAAATGTCCGTTGGCATGGGCCGGATCGACAGCGACCCGCTATGGAGACGTGTCATGAAGATACCCGCCAGGGAGCGGATGTTATCAGATGGGGAGGCCATAATTTTGGCCATCGTGATCCTGGGAGTTGTAGGATTTGCTCTGACGTGACGTTAGATCTGCAGCGCGTGGAGATGACCAATGCACAGGCGGCTCACGATGACGCGCTGCAGAACCGGCTCCGGGAAAATGGCGTCTGTCTCCATTTGTCTCTTTGCAGTGGTTGTGGCGCTGCATGGAGTTGCACACGCCGACGACTATCCTTCCCGTCCGGTCACCCTGGTTGCGCCGTCAACGCCCGGCAGCGCGCCCGACGTGCTGTCGCGTGTCGTTGCGCGCCGGCTCTCCGAGCAGCTCGGGCAGCAGATGGTGGTGCTCAATCGCCCGGGCGCGGGCACCAACATCGGCACGGCGAGCGTCGCGCAAGCCGCTGCCGACGGCTACACCCTCCTCCTTGGCTCGATCGCCAACACGGTCAATCCGCACATCATGCGAAAGGTCGGTTACCGCCTGGAGGATTTCACGCCGGTGTCGAGCGTTGCGGCGGCAGCCGACATCCTGGTGGTCCATCCATCGACCGCCGCGGCGAGCGTCCAGGAGCTGATCGCGCTTCTCAAGAGCAAGCCGGGGACGCCCGCTGGTCATGCCGGCATCGGCACCACGCCGCATCTGTCGCTGGAAACCTTCCGCCGCATGGCCGGTGTCGAGATCACCATGGTGCCGTTCAAGGGCGGCGGCGAGGCGCAGCAGGGAATACTCGGCGGACAGGTGCCCTTCATGTTCAGCACCACCATCGGCATCCTGCCGCACGTGCGCAGCGGCCAGTTGCGTGCGCTCGCGGTCTCCAGCGCGAGGCGCATCGCGGCGGCGCCGGAGCTGGCGACTGTCGCCGAGTCCGGCCTGCCTGGTTTTGACGTTGTGGCGTGGTTCGGGCTGTTCGCCCCGGCCGGAACGCCGAAGCCGATTGTCGATCGCCTGAGCGTTGAGACGCGCTCTGCGCTCGGCGCGGCCGACGTGCACCAGCGCCTGGTCGATCTCGGCGCCGAGCCCCTCGGCAGCACGCCCGAAGCGTTTGCCGCCTACGTCAACGCCGAGCTGCAGCGTTGGGGCAGGCTGACCAGGGAATCGGGCATCAGCCTCGACTAAAACGAGCCATGACCGCAACCACGCTGGTGCTGACCACCGAAGATGCCCGCGGCCTGGTGCCGATGGCCGAGGCCATCGAGCTGGTCGAAGCCTCGTACCGCGACGGCGCGGCGCAGGTTCTGCCCCGCCGGCGCATCCACAGCCCGATTTCCCATCCCGATGAAAAACGGTGGTCGATGCTCAACGTCATCGCCGGCGTCCTGCCTTGCCAGGAGGTGATTGCGCTGCGCGTCGATGCCGCGCACATGGCCAAGCCGGTTCGCGACGGCCGCGAGCGGCTCGAGTTCCGCGGCGACTTCTCCGGTTTCGTGCTGGTGTGGGACTTGGCAACCAACGAGCTCCTCGGCATCGTGCACGATCACGCCATCTCGGCGCTGCGCGTCGGCGCAACCACGGCAGTGGCCGCAAAGTATCTCGCGAGAGACGATTGCCGGACGCTGGGGATTCTTGGCTCGGGCAAGCAGGCCGCGGCCCAGGTCGAAGCGCTCTTCGCCGTGCGGCCCGGCATCCGCAAGCTGAAGGTATTTTCGCCTTCGATCGACAATCGGCGCCGCTTCGCCGAGACGATGGCTGCAAGGTTCAGCTTGCAGGCCGCACCTGTCGACAATGCGGAGCAGGCGGTACGCGATTCCGACATCGTAGTCGCCGCCACCAACGCCAGCGATTCAATTCTTTTCGGGCGGTGGCTTTCGCCCGGCGCGCACGTCGTCGGGATCAAGTCTTCGACGAGGTTCTATCCGCAGCGCGAGTTGGACGACGAGTGCGCGCGGCGCGCCGACCTGATCGTCGTCAACCTGAAGGCACAGCTGGAGATCGACGACCAGGCCGAGCTGATGGAGCCGGTGCGCAAGGGGCTGGTCGCCTGGGAGCGGATTCACGAGCTCGCCGACCTGTGCGGCGGCCGCGTCGCGGGCCGCGCCACTGGCGCGCAGATCACCTATCACAACAACAATGGCGGCATGGGCAACCAGTTCGCCGCGGTCTGCAAGCGCGCCCTCGACGTCGCGCGCGCGAAGAAGCTCGGCACCGAGCTTCCCATGGACCTCTTCATGACGCGCCGCCACGGCGACGCGTCGGCTCCCTAGTGAAGGCATCGTTGTTCGTAATGGCGAGGTTGGAAAGGTTCGTGCCATGCGACACGATCATGCAAGCATCCACTCATTCTGAACGAATGTCCCACCGAGAGCTGCAAGGTGGAGCTTCCGAAGCTCGAAAGCGCCTGTACCACGATCGTCATGGCAGGCTAGACTTGTGTTCGCGGCAAAGCGGTTCGTTCACCGCGCGCAGGTGCGGAAGCCAGCGATGACGTCGTTGCGGTCGGGCGTGAAAAAGTTGCGGTAACCCGGACGCGCAATTCGCGTGCTGGTCGCGAAGCTTCCCCCGCGCAGCACCTTGCGGGTATTGAACCACGGCTGCGAATAGTTCTTCGTACGGGTCCGCGGCGAAGCCTGCGAACGGCGCGAAGTCCGACATCGTCCATTCCCACGAGTTGCCGATCATTTGTCGGCAGCCGAAGGCGCCGTCGCCCGCCGCGCAGGCGGCGACATCGAGCGGACCGTCGAATTCGAAATCGAGGTTGGCGTGCTTGTTGCTTGGTGCAGCCTCGCCCCACGGCCAGCGGCGCCTCATGTCAGCCAGGCGGGAGCCATCACCGGTCGCCTCGCCCACCGCCGCAACCTCCCATTCCGCTTCGGTCGGCAGCCGGCGTCCGGCCCAGTTGCACCAGGCTTGCGCCTCATACCAGTTGACGAACGTCACGGGGGCATGTGGTGGGAGCGGCTCGACACGGTCGTACCTGCGCCAAGTCCAGGTGCCACCGGCGTTCCCGAGCCAGTAGACGGGCCGCTCGGCACCCGTGCGCTCGCGCCAAGCCCAACCCGCCGCACCCCAGAGTTCCCGCCGGCGATAGCCGCCGACTTCGACGAAGGCAGCAAACTCGGCGTTCGTCACCGGAGCTTTGGCAATGCGAAACGGCGCGATGTCGACTTCATGGGCCCATTTCTCGTTGTCGAAGATGAAGCCGTCGGCGGGTGTCGAGCCGAGATGCCAGCGTCCGCCGGGCACTGCGGTGTCACCGGGCCAGGCTCCGGCTTGATCAGTGGGCGAACGCCCAAGCCCCTCCGGTCGCCGATAGCCCAACGTTTGTCGCGTATAGGCCAACGCCTCGACGTGCATGTCCTCATGCCGGATCGAGAGCTCATAAAAGTACTGGCTGGGGTCTCCGACGCCGCCGGCCAGCCGATCGAGCTGCCGATCGAGCACCTCCGTCATGTATCCCATCACAGCGTCGCGCTCGGGCAAGTCCAGAATCCCATCGCGTTGCGTGGGCGACCGTGCTCGAATTCCACAGCGAATCCGCACGGTCGAGGATCGGCGCTTCCCCGTGCGCGTGGCGAAGCGTCCAGTATTCATGGAACCAACCGACATGGCCGATCTCCCAAAGCACGGGATTGATGATCGGCAGCATCGGTCCCATCAATTGTTTGCTGGACAGGTCTTCCGTGAGACGATGGCTGCCCGCGCGGACGTGGCGCAGCTGAGCGGCCAACGCGTCCGCTGTCGCGCCGCTCGTCGGTCGATGGATCAGGCTCTCGTTCATGCGGATCATTATTATCACGCCGGTCCGTTCGTCGTCACGGTCCGGGAACGGGACGACCTCCGCGCGCTGGACGGGGATCCTGCGCGAGCTCGGCCACGACGTCCGAATGGCCAACCGATACGGTGGAGAAGGGGCGGAATCTAATGATCGCGCTTCATGCCTGGCGCAGCGCCGACAGCATCCGGGAATTTCGCGAGCGTTACCCGGACCGGCCGCTGATCGTCGCCTTGAGCGGCACCGACATCTACGAGTATATCGATCGCGATCCTGGGCCGACTCTGCATTCCCTTGCCTGCGCCGATCGCCTCGTTGCGCTTCAGGAGCTGGCGCGGCAACGAGTGCCGGCGAAATTTCGTCGAAGGGTTCGGGTCATCTACCAGTCGGCGCGGCGCCTGCATCCATCGGGCGCCCGAGCACTGCGCAGCTTCGACGTCGCCGTCATCGGGCACCTGCGACAGGTCAAGGACCCGTTCCGGGCAGCCAAGGCGGCGCGACTGCTGCCGGTGACCTCGCGCATCCGTATCGTCCACCTTGGGGCCGCCGAGAAGCCGCGATGGGCGGCGCTGGCGGAAGCCGAGATGAGGGTCAATCCACGCTACATCTGGCACGGCGACAGGCCGCAGGCGGACGTGCGGCGTTTGCTCGGCCGTGCCCGGGCGATCGTTCTCTCGTCCCTGAGCGAGGGCGGGGCAAACGTTATTTCCGAGGCCGTCGCAGCCGGCGTTCCGGTCCTGGCCACACGCATCGATGGCTCGGTCGGCCTCCTCGGCTGGCACTATCCGGGTTATTTTCCGGTCGGCGACACCGTGGCGCTGGCACAACTGCTGCACCGGATTGAGACCAGTCCGGATTTTCTTGCGCGCCTGCAGCGCTCGATCTCGCGCCGCGCCCATTTGTTTCGGCCGACGCGCGAAAAGGCTGCCTGGAAAGGACTCATTCGTGAGATCGTGCCGAAGCTCGCCGGAATTGGCCGTCGCGGAGTGACGAATATGTGATCGGATGCGGCGCCATTTTGTGCGTCCTATCGCATTGACCAGGTTATGAATTCTCTGGCCGCCGCGGCCGCAGGAGCTGCCATGAAACGGGTGATGATAGCGTTGGCGGTAGCGCTGTGGAGTGGCGCTGCCTCCTCCCAAGGCAAACCCGCTTTCGTCTTCACGGCAATACCCGACCAGGACGAGACTCGCCTGGTCCAACGCTTCACCCGGGTCGCCGATTATCTTCAGAGCAAGCTCGATGTGCCGGTGAAATATTTGCCGGTGAAGAGTTACCCAGCGGCCGTGACCGCATTTACCAATGGCCAGGTCCAGCTGGCCTGGTTCGGTGGGTTCACCGGCGTGCAGGCCCGCCGGCAGGTGGCGGGATCCGAGGCGATCGCACAGGGCGCCGAGGACGTCGCATTCAAGTCCTTCATCATCGCCAATACCAAGACCGGGCTCGCCCCATCCAAGGAGTTCCCCAGGGAGATCGCGGGCAAGTCGTTCACCTTCGGGTCGCGCGCTTCGACCTCCGGTCGTCTGATGCCGGAGTATTTCATCCGCAATGCATTCGGGCGCGGGCCCGACGAAGTATTCACCCGCGTCGGCTTTTCCGGGGACCACAGCCGGACCATCCAGCTGGTGCAATCCGGTGCCTATGAGGCCGGCGCGCTCGATTTCACCGTGTGGGATCTCGACAACAAAGCGGGCAAGATCGACCCCGCCCAGGTGATCGAGATTTGGGAGTCGCCGAGCTTTCCCGACTACCAATGGACCGTGCGGGCAGGCGTCGACCAACCCTACGGCGCCGGTTTCAAGGAGAGGCTGCGCGCCGCACTGCTGGCCATCGACGACAAGGCGATCCTCGACCAGTTCGCTCGCTCGAAGTTCATTCCTGCCAAGAATTCCGATTATGACCCGATCGAGGAGGTCGGTAAGGTGACCAACCTTCTGAACTGAAGCCCTTGCGCCGTGCCGGCACTGGTCGAATTGCGTAAGGCGTCGGCCGGCTACGCCGGCCGCGCCGTGTTGCACGATATCAACCTGACAATCAGCGCCGGCGAGCGTGTGGCGGTGATGGGCAAATCCGGTGCGGGCAAGTCGACGTTGCTCAACCTGATTCATGCCCGGCTCACTGACCGGGTCGCGCTGATCCCACAGGCGGCCGCGTTGGTCAAGACGCTGTCGGTCTTTCACAACGTCTATATGGGCCGCCTCGATCGCTACCCGACCTGGCACAACCTGCGGACCCTGGTATGGCCGGCGCGTCGCGACGTCGCTGAGATCAAGAGCATGCTCGAGCTCGTCGGGCTCGCCGACAAGCTGTTCGAGCGAGCCGGAACGTTGTCCGGTGGCCAGCAACAGCGCGCCTCAGTCGCGCGCGCGCTCTACAACGACCGCGCGATCGTCATTGGCGACGAACCGGTATCGGCGCTGGATCGGCACCAGGGCGCCGAGATTCTCGGCAAGCTGTGCGCGCGCCACGACACCGCGATCCTCGCCATGCACGACATTCCCCTCGCGCTCGCCCACGCCGATCGGGTGGTGGTGATCGAGGAGGGCCGCATCGTGCTCGACGCGCTCGCGCGTGCGGTCACCGCCGCCGACCTCGTTCCTTATTACGGCGGATGATGGCGACCGTGCGGACGTGGACCCTCACCTTGCCGAAGCTTGGTTATCGCTCCGTCTCTGGCTTGTTCCTGCTGGCGGCCGCGATCGCCCTCGCTCTGTCGGACCTCGCGGTCAGCGCGCTCAACCCGTGGGCCGAGATGCACCGGCTGGTCGCCGGGCTGATCTGGCCGGATCTCCTCTCCATCGAGGCGATGAGCGTGGTATGGACGGTTGCCTTCGCTGTCCTCGGGGTTGCGCTTGGTGCCAGCTCCGGCTTCATGCTCGCGCTCGCCTTTGCACGCCTGCGCGCTGTGCGGTTGCTATGCGCGTTCCTGCGTTCGGTGCACGAATTGTTTTGGGCGCTGCTGCTGATCCAGATCGCGGGCCTGGCGCCGGCCACCGGAATCCTCGCCGTCGCCATCCCCTATTCCGGCATCTTCGCCAAGGTGTTTGCGGAGATGATCGAGGAAGCCGACCTGTCGTTGGAACGCGTATTGCCGGCCGGAACCTCGATCATCGCGCGCTTCGCCTATGCCCGCATCCCGGAGCTCGCGCCGCAATTCTGGACCTACACGTTGTATCGGCTCGAATGCGGCATGCGCTCGACCCTTGTGCTTGGGTTCATCGGCCTGCCGACCATCGGCTTCCATCTCGATTCCTTCTTCAAGCAGGGCCACTACCGGGAGGCCGCCGCGCTGCTGCTCTCCTTCTATGTGCTGATCGGCACCCGCCGCCTGTGGGCGCGTCTGGCGACGGTGCCGATCCTGATTGTCGTGAGCTTGCTGGTCTTGCCCGAGACAATCGGCGGCGGCTCGGCGTTCGCCAACCTCGTCCGCTTCGTGACCCACGACATCGTACCGGCACCGCTGCGCAGCGGCGACGTGCTGACGGTTGCGACCAGACGAACGTGGGCGCCTGGCTCTGGCCGATCGTCGCCAAGCAGGCCGTGCCCGGCGTTATCCAGACCCTGGTGCTCTCGCAGGTCGCGCTCGTGGCCATGGGGTTGATCGCGCTCGTGCTGTTCCCGTTCATCTGTCGCAGGTTCGCCGGGCGTTTCGGACAACCGCTCGGGCGCGTTGCGCTCGTTGTCGTACGCTCAACGCCCGAATACATGGTGGTCTACGTGCTGATGCAGCTGCTCGGCCCCTCAATGTTGCCGGCGATCATCGCCCTGTCGCTGCACAACGGTGCGATCGTCGGCTATCTGATAGGGCGTCATGCCGACCTGCTGGACTACCGCCTTGATGCGCCACGCGGCCTCAATCTCTATTGCTATGAAACGGTGCCGCGGCTCTACGGCCAATTCCTGGCCTACGCGCTCTACCGATGGGAGATCATTCTGCGCGAGAGCGCGATCTTCGGCATTCTGGGGGTGATGACGCTCGGCTACTACGTCGATGCAGCGATCTCCGAATTCAGGCTGGACGTCGCGGTCTTGCTGATCCTGGTGACGGCGCTGCTGTCGATGGCGGTTGACGCCTTCTCCCGGAACCTGCGTCGCCGCCTGCGGATCGACAGCATGCCGACGCGCCTGTCGGAAGCGCTGAGTGAGGCACGGTTGGGCGGCTCAATCGAGCGGCGGAGGCTGGCATGCAAGGCGTGACGCATCCCGTCGTCAAGGACGTGCTGCTGGTCGGCGCCGGCCACTCCCACGTCACCGTGCTGCGCATGTTCGGCATGAAGCCGATCCCGGGCGTGCGCTTCACTTTGATCAGCCGAGAGGTGCACACGCCTTATTCCGGCATGCTGCCGGGGCTCATCGCCGGCCATTACGACCCTGACGATGCCCATATCGATACCGGTCCACTGGCGCGGTTCGCCGGCGCGCGGCTCTACCAGGACGAAGTCGTCGCGCTCGACCTCGCCGCGCGCCGCGTCGTCTGCCGCGGGCGGCCGCCGGTACCGTACGATCTGCTCTCGTTCAATATAGGCTCAACGCCGAATACCGCCGATGTGCCGGGAGCGGGCGAGCACGCCATTCCCGTCAAGCCGATCGACGGCTTCCTCAGCCGGTTCGAGGCGCTGGTCGCCCGCGTGCTGGCCCGCAAAGGGCGCGCGCGGGTCGCCCTTGTCGGCGCCGGCGCCGGCGGCGTCGAGCTTCTGCTTTCGGTCGAACACAGGTTGCGGCAGGAAGTCGTGCGCGCAGGCTTCGATCCGGGCGGCTTGTCGTTCGTGCTGGTGTCCGGCGTTTCCGAGATCCTGCCGAGCTTTCCAGCGGCTTTCCGCTCCCGCTTTTGCGCGATCTTCGCCGCGCGTGGCATCGCGGTCGTCAGCGGCGCACCGGTCTGCGGTGTCGAAGCCGGACGTCTGGTGCTCGCCGGCCGGCCGCCGGTCGAGGCTGACGAGATCCTGTGGACGACGCAGGCTGCGCCGGCGCGCTGGTTGGCAACGGCTGGATTGCCGCTCGATGCCAAGGGCTTTCTCAGGGTCAACGAGAATTTGCGTGTTGTGGGGCATTCCGACGTGTTCGCCGCCGGCGACACCATAGCATTCGCGACCCGTGAATTGCCGAAGTCGGGCGTCTTTGCCGTGCGCGCTGGATCCGTGCTTGCCGACAATATCCGCCGCACGCTGACCGGCCGCCCGTTGCGGCCATTTCGTCCACAGCGCCGCGCGCTCTATCTGATCTCGACCGGGGAGCGACATGCGCTCGGCACCCGCAATGGGCTGGTGGCCGAAGGCTCCTGGGTGTGGCGCTGGAAGGACTGGATCGACCGCCGCTTCATGCGTAAATTCAGCGAGTTGCCCGACATGACGGCGCCGCCCGCGTCGTTTTCGCCCTTGGCCGACCGGCAGGCGCTCAAGGACATTTCCGCCATCGCCATGCGCTGCGGGGGCTGCGGTGCCAAGGTCGGTGCCACGGTGCTGTCGCGGGCGCTCGGCGCCATCGAGCCCGCCGCACGTCCTGACGTGGTCGTGGGGCTCGACGCGCCAGACGATGCCGCGCTTGTGGATGTCGGTGGGGAGCGTCTCTCGCTGCAGACGGTCGATTATTTTCGCGCCATTGTCAACGACCCCTACATGCTCGGCAAGATTGCGGCCAACCATTCGCTCGGCGATGTCTATGCGATGGGCGGCGAGCCGCAGACGGCGCTGGCGATCGCGACGGTGCCTTATGGGCTCGAGGCCAAGGTGGAGGCCGACTTGTCCGCCATGATGGCCGGGGCGAACGAGGTGCTGCGCGAGGCCGGCTGCACACTCGCGGGCGGTCATACCAGCGAAGGCGCCGAGCTCGCGCTCGGCTTTGCCGTCAACGGGCTGGTTTCGCCGCAGGCGGCACTGCGCAAAGGCGGGCTCAGGCCGGGCGACGCGCTCATTCTGACCAAGCCGATCGGTACCGGGACGCTGCTCGCCGCTGACATGCGTCGCAAGGCCAAGGCGCGATGGGTGATGGCTGCGATCGCGCACATGATTCAATCGAACGGTCGCGCGGCGGACATCCTGCGCCGATATGGGGTCCATGCCGCAACCGATGTGACCGGATTTGGCCTTCTCGGCCACCTGGTCGAGATGGTACGCGCCTCGGATGTCGATGTGACGGTCGCGATCGACCGCGTGCCGCTACTCGACGGCGCGCGCGAGACCGTGGCGCTTGGCATCTTCTCGTCGCTGCAGCCGCAGAATGTGCGCTTGCGCCGCGCAATCCGAGGGCTCGAAACCGTCGCGAAGCATCCGCGCTATCCGCTGCTGTTCGACCCGCAAACGGCCGGCGGGCTCTTGGCGGGGGTCCCGATCGACCAGGCGCAATCCTGTGTCGCCGCACTGCGCGCGGCTGGATACGCCGCTGCCGATGTCCTTGGCTTCGTGATCGAGCGGAGCGCCGCGCTCGAGCCCATCGCGTTGGATCTCACGGAAGAACAGATCGAAACGGCGCTGAGAGCACGACGCTTCGGCCGCCGCGCGCCCTCGCTGCATGGCGTCGCCGGTTAGAGCATCCGAGGCGACTCTTACCGCGAGGCCCGATATGCCGGGTGATGCTAAGCCAGTCTCTCCGGAGGGTGAGTGACCGATGCCATCAGACAGAAAGGCTGATTTTTGTGTGATCGGCGGAGGTGCGGCTGGTCTGTCGATCTCAGCAGGAGCAGCGCTGCTTGGACTCAAAGTCGTGCTTGTCGAGCGCGACCGAATGGGCGGCGAATGCTTGAATACGGGGTGCGTGCCATCGAAGGCCCTGTTGGCCGCCGCCAAGACCGCGCAGACCGTCCGCGACGCGGTGTCATTCGGCGTCGATGCAAGGCCGGCAATCGATTTCAAGCGCGTGCATGCTCACGTGCGGTCAATCATCGATGCGATTGCGCCGCATGATTCAGTCGCGCGGTTCGAGAAGCTTGGGGTCGATGTAATCCGAGGCGAGGCTCGCTTCATCGACAGCCGCACGATCGCTGTCGGCGGACAGAATATCCGCGCAAAACGTGCGGTGGTCGCCACTGGCTCGGAGCCCGGGATCCCGCCAATCCCCGGCCTTGACCAAGTGCTGTTTTTCACCAACGAGACCATTTTCGAGAACGACACGCTGCCGGAGCATCTGATCATCCTGGGCGGCGGCCCAATCGGGGTGGAGATCAGCCAGGCTTACCGTCGCCTTGGCGCCGCCGTCACCATCCTGGAACGTGACAAAGCAATGCCGAAGGATGACCCGGAGCTCGCCCGATCGCTGTTGCAGCGTCTGGCCGCCGAAGGCATTGCCATCCGCGAGAACGCCGATGTGAAGGCGGTGGCGCGCGACGGGAGCGAGATCAGCATCACTATTGACGAGGCGGGGCAATCGACGCAACTCCGGGGGTCGCATCTCCTCGTTGCAACAGGGCGAAAGCCGAGAACCGGCGGGCTCGAATTACATGCGGCTGGCGTCCAGCATGACGGCAAAGGCATCAAGGTCGATCAGTATCTGCAAACTACGGCCCGCGGCATCTATGCTGCAGGCGATGTCATCGACGGCCCGCACTTCACCCACGTGTGCTCGTATCACGCAGGTATCGTCATCCGAAATGCCCTGTTCCGGTCACGGACAAAGCTCGACTACCGGTCGCTGCCTTGGGTGACCTACACCGATCCCGAGCTGGCGCAGGTCGGAATGACCGAGGCGCAAGCGCGACAACAGCACGGGGACGAGGTCCGTATCATTCGTGTCCCTTACAGCGAGAATGATCGCGCACACACCGAGCGGCGCACCGAGGGCATGCTCAAGCTGATCGCTGATCGTCGAGGTCACGTTCTGGGGGCATCGATTCTGGGTTTGCATGCAGGCGAGCTGACCCACCTTTGGGTGATTGCAATCCAGAAAAAGCTGAATCTTCGGGATTTGGCTCAGATGATCGCGCCCTATCCCACCTTGGGTGAGCTCGACAAGACCGCGGCATCTGAGTTTTCGAAGCCACTGCTGACGCATCGGCTTACCCGCGCCGCTGTCCGCATTCTGTCCTGGTTGCCCTGAATGGATTATCGGAAGGGGCACCGATGAGACGGAGACTGTAAAGAAAATCGATGAACGCCGCGCATCTCCTTCGAGCAGAAGGCCCCCTGATCATATTCGGTGGCCCATACAGCAACCTTGAAGCCACCCAGGCAATGCTGGGTGAGGCCACGCGCCTCGGGGTGCCGTCTGATTGCGTCATCTGCACGGGGGATGTTGTGGCGTATGGAGCCGATCCGGCCCGAACGGTGGCATTGGTCCGCGCGGCCGGCTGCCCTGTGGTCATGGGAAACTGCGAGGAGAGCCTTGCCGCTGGCGCTTCCGACTGCGGCTGCGGGTTCCCTGCCGGCAGCGCCTGCGAAAGACTGTCGGCAGGTTGGTACTCCCATGCGGCCCGAGAGCTCTCAGCTGATGCAGTGGCCTGGATGGCTGGTCTACCGAGGCGCATCGACGTTGCGGTCGGAGCGTACCGGTTTGCCGTTGTGCATGGGGGCGTTGAACGCATTAACAGGTTCATCTTCGCTTCAAATGCTGCGACCATCAAAGACGAGGAGCTTGGCAAGGCCGCAGCCGATGGGGTGATCGCGGGTCATTGTGGATTGCCGTTCACACAAGCCATCGGCGAGAGACTTTGGCACAATGCTGGCGTCATTGGCATGCCGGCGAACGACGGCACGAGCCGCGTCTGGTACAGCATGCTTGTCCCGCGACCGGACGGGATTGCGATAGAGCACCGCGCGATCGAATACGACCACAAGACCGCGGCGAGCAAAATACGCTCCGCCGGCCTTCCAGAAGAATACGCTGCCGCCCTGGAAACGGGATATTGGCCGGCTTGCGACGTCCTGCCGTGGAAGGAGATTCGCGAGCGCGGAGCTCGCCTGGAAGAAGAACAGGGTCTTTTGGCAGCCGCCGTCTGCGGTACCGAGCAAGGCTCGCAAGCGCCCTGCTTCCGTTCGGCATCTCTGGCCGCCAGTGGACCGCGGTGGCGTTCCCCGACTCAACTCGCGGAAGTTCAAAGACCCGCGGATCACGATGAACGGCCAGCCGCGCGCAAGCATCACGTTACGACAGCTCAAGACGCTTTGGTTCAATACTGGGACGCTTTGCAATATCGCCTGCCGCAACTGCTACATCGAATCGAGCCCGCGCAACGACCGGCTCGTCTATCTCATCAGAAGCGAAGTTACAGCGTATCTCGATGAAATTGAGCGGGACGGATGGGGGACCGAGGAAATCGGATTCACCGGCGGCGAGCCATTCATGAATCCCGACTTCCTGGGGATGCTGGAGGACTGTCTTGCGCACGGCTATCGAGTGCTCGTGCTCACCAACGCAATGCGGCCGATGCGGCGAAGCAAGAGTAAGCTGATCGACCTCAACAATCGTCTCGGTCGAAAGCTCGTCATCAGGGTCTCGCTCGATCATTTCACCGCGGAGCGGCATGAAGACGAACGCGGACCAGGCACGTTCAAGCCTACGCTCGACGGCCTGATCTGGCTTGCTCAGTCGGGCTTCAAAGTGACCGTTGCCGGCCGCACGATGTGGCGCGATGACACGATCGTGGAGCGTTCAGGATACGCACGTCTCTTCGCGCAGCATGGAATCGCGATTGATGCTTTTGATCCGGCAGCGCTTGTGCTGTTCCCGGAGATGGACGCGGGCGCCGATGTGCCCGAGATCACCGAGGCGTGCTGGGACATTCTCGAAAAGTCGCCGAAGGATGTTATGTGCGCCAACTCGCGCATGGTCGTAAAGAGAAAGGGCAGTGAACGTCCTGCCGTCCTTGCTTGCACGCTCATACCTTACGATGAGCGCTTCGAGCTCGGCGCAACGCTCGCGGACGCCGCAGGATTGGTTCCCCTGAATCATCCCAACTGCGCCCGGTTCTGCGTCCTGGGCGGGGCCTCTTGCAGTCCCGAAGCCTCCGTCAACTCATGAAGAGATGCGGTGATATCGTCGAATGAGCTGAGGTGCAGTCACGTGGCCAGGACAAGAGCTACGCCGCGGGTAACGCTCGCGGCGGCAGTCGTTCTGCTGCTCATCGCGGCGATCTATCTTTGGACGTTTTTTCCTTTGCGCGAGTGGGTCGACGCCTTTACGCGCTGGGTCAATGGGATGGGCGTTACCGGAGTGATCGTCTTCGCCGCAGCGTATGTCGTCGCGGTGGTGTTGTTGCTGCCGGTTTGGCCTCTGTCGATTGCCGGGGGGCTTGCCTTTGGGATGATGGGAATTCCGCTCGTCGTCGTTTCTGCGACCGTGGGAGCCGCGCTCGCATTTCTCGTGTCCCGCTATTTGGCTCGCCAAATCGTCAGGAACATCGCACACAAGCGGCCGGTGCTACGGGCCATCGATGAAGCAGTGACGGATGAAGGCTGGAAGGTCGTGATCTTGCTGCGGCTAAGCCCATTAGTCCCCTTCAACCTTCAAAACTATTTTCTTGGAGCGACGGAGATCCGACTTCTGCCTTATGTCCTGTCTACTTTCATAGGCATTATGCCTGGTGCAGCAGCTTATGTTTATCTTGGAACGCTCGGCCGATTTGCCACCAGCACCGAGGGAGATAACGGGTACACGACCGCATTGCTCGTTGCGGGCCTCGTGGCAACGGCCGCTCTCGTTTTCGTTGTCGGCCGAGCAGCGAAGGAGAAGCTGGAGCGCTTGAGCGGCAGCAGTGGACGATAAAGGTCGATCTTCGGTGTTGTCGATTATCATTCCAACGTTGAACGAGGCCGAGACCCTGGGCGCCACATTGCAGTCGCTGCAACACGCGCGAGGTCATGAAGTCGAAGTCGTCGTGGTGGATGGGGGAAGCGTTGACGACACGCTCGGTCTCGCCCGACCACTGTGTGACCGTGCCGAGACCGCGCCGCGCGGGCGGGCTGCCCAAATGAATACCGGCGCCGCGCTGGCTCGGGGAGATGTGCTGCTGTTCCTCCATGCCGATACGCGCATGCTCCCGGGTGGCACCGGGCTCATTCACGATGCGCTCAGGCAAGCGGATAACATTTGGGGCCGCTTTGACGTTCGCATCGATTCGAAAACCCTCTTACTTTGGCTCGTCGGCGCGATGATGAATGCGCGGTCCCGCTGGTCGGGGATAGCGACCGGTGACCAGGCGATTTTTGTCCGCCGCGCCATCTTCGAGCGTATCGGTGGCTATCCGGACATCCCGATCATGGAGGACGTCGCCCTCTCGCGTGCCCTATGTAAAATCAGCCGACCGGTCTGCCTCTCCGCGCCGGTAATCACTTCGGCGCGACGGTGGGAACAGCATGGGGCGATCCGCACGATCCTCCTCATGTGGCAGCTTCGCCTGGCCTATTATTGCGGCGCCAACCCGGCTGATCTTGCCGTGCGCTACGGCCACGCCCGGCGCTATGAGTGACGGCATTTCAATTGCGATTTTTGCGAAAGCGCCGATCGCGGGGTTCGCCAAGACGCGCCTCGTTCCCATCCTTGGGGCGAAGGGGGCAGCCGATTTGCAGCATCAGATGATCGTGCGCACCGTTCAAATCGCACTTGCGTCAGAAGTTGGCCCTGTATCGCTTTGGTGCGCGCCGAGCTGTGGTCACGCGCTGTTTTCGTCGCTGGCAACGGCGCATGCGATTGAATTGCACGCGCAGTCAGGCACTGACCTCGGCGCGCGGATGCTCAACGCATTCGAGCGGTTGACCGATAATGGCCCGGTGATCCTGATCGGCACTGATTGCCCAATGCTTCAAGCAATTCATCTGATCGATTGCGCAAGGCTTCTTCGGGAGGCTCAAGATATCGTAATCCTGCCGACGGAAGATGGCGGTTATGCCCTCCTTGGCGCCACAGGGCCATGGGGCGCTCTCTTTCATGACATGCCTTGGGGCACCGACCGCGTAATGCCGGAAACGAGGCTGCGGGCGCAACAAGTTGGATTGCGTCTCTTGGAGCCTGCGCTGCTATGGGACGTCGATACGCCAGCGGACTATGAACGGGCAGCAACTTTGGGTCTGCTTGATCTCCCAGGCGCGAGGTCATGTTGAAAGATGGAAATTTTCATCATGTGACGCCGCGCGACGGGCTACGGGAGCAGGCGGTACGCGATTCCGACATCGTAGTCGCCGCCACCAACGCCAGCAATTCGATTCTTTTCGGGCGGTGGCTTTCGCCCGGCGCGCACGTCGTCGGGATCAAGTCTTCGACGAGGTTCTATCCGCAGCGCGAGCTGGACGACGAGTGCGCGCGGCGCGCCGACCTGATCGTCGTCAACCTGAAGGCACAGCTGGAGATCGACGACCAGGCCGAGCTGATGGAGCCGGTGCGCAAGGGGCTGGTCGCCTGGGAGCGGATTCACGAGCTCGCCGACCTGTGCGGCGGCCGCGTCGCGGGCCGCGCCACTGGCGCGCAGATCACCTATCACAACAACAATGGCGGCATGGGCAACCAGTTCGCCGCGGTCTGCAAGCGCGCCCTCGACGTCGCGCGCGCGAAGAAGCTCGGCACCGAGCTTCCCATGGACCTCTTCATGACGCGCCGCCACGGCGACGCGTCGGCTCCCTAGCGCTGGGCGCGGCAACCCGCCCTGGTGCTTGACGGTGGCCCGATGCGTCCAAGTGCTCAGGATGCAGGGTCGTGGTGGAAGATATGGAAGACCGGTCGGAGGTTGGTGCCGTTCACTTGAAGCCGGCTCGATAATATGCCGCAAGGCCGTCAATCTCCCGGGCTGTCAAATTGGCCGCAATGGTCCGCATTCGGCCATAGACATCGTTGCGGCGTTCACCTGACGCATACAGCCTCAGCTGCTGGACGATGTATTCTGACCTTTGTTCCGCGAGCACTGGGGTCTCGATCGGTCCTCCTGCCCCCGCGCGGTGGCAAGCTGCGCATGGCGGGATGTTTCGTCGAGGATCGCCCAACTCAACCAGTTGCACGATCGCCGGAGGAGACTCGGCGAGTGTAGCAGGATTGGGATTGCGCTGCGGCTGGCCCGCATAATAAGCGGCCACATCGGCGATAATAGCTTCGTCTAATGCCTTCGCGATATCCGTCATAAGCGGATGTGCTCGGCTGCCGGTGCGATAATCAGATAGCTGCTTGTAGATCGCCGCTCCTGACTGGCCGGCCAGGTGTGGAACTTCTGGCGCATTCGAAACACCTGTTTCGCTGTGGCAGACCACACATACCTCCTGGACCTTCGCGCGTCCGCGCTGCACGTCGGCGCGCGCGAGGACCTGCAGCACGTCAGGGGTCCACACAACCTGAGAAACGGGAGTGGGAGATGTCCGATCGGTAGGCTGAGGCCGGGCAGGAGATCCTGGAAGGATGCCAAGAGCCCGGCAAATCGCGGTGTAAGCATCAAGGCCAGCGCCACGCCCCTGCACGACCGGGATAATCAAAACTCCAAGCAAAATACCAACGAGCACAATGCTCATAACCGCAATGGTCGACCAAATTCGCCACGGTTGGTCGAGCCCGTGCGGTTCGGACGGTTGAGAATCAGAATGTGACATGGCGCGGCTCTATTGCACCCTGTGTACGATCGCAGTGGGCGATGGCTCAATCAGGAACTGCGCGATTGGATAGCCGTACGCCAACAACATCAGCACAAGCACCAATACATTCCACAACCCGAACCCGTTGAGCGCCGCAGGGACGCGCTGAGGCGGGTGAACTGCGAGCGCATACAGCGGTCGCGAGACGGCCATAACAGAACCGCTATGAAGGACAGCCAGGTTTCTCACGAACAACAGCGCGGAAATCAGCAGGATTGCCCCACCGGCAAACGAGACCACCACCCACGGCCCCCAGGCGGCAATGATTGGATCGGCATAGTTGAAATTCGCCACGCGCCGCCACTGTCCCTGCAAGCCGAGCCAGTGCCACGGCAGCGTCATCACCATCATGCCGAAAAACCATAGCCACAGCTGGAGGCGCAGCGGCGCGAGTGAGGCATGCTCGCGTCCCGTCAGACGCGGCCAGATTTCGTAGGCGATCGCGAAGTACATGATGACTGCCGAACCGCCGAAGATCAGGTGGAAATGCGCGGTCACCCAGGAGGTGTTGTGCACCATCGCATTCATTCCGTAACCCATGTTTATGATGCCCCCGAAGCCGCCAAAGCCGAGCATGACGAAGCCAAGGCCGGTGGCGAGCACCATCGGCTGCTCCCACGGCAGTGCAGCGATCCATCCGAGCACCCCACGTCCGCCGCGTAACCGGCCAGCGATCTCCAGCGACGCCATGATTGTAAAGATGGTCAGAAGGGTAGGAACAGAGACAAAGGCCGTGAGCAGCACCTGAATGAATTTGGTTGCATTGCCATGTTCCGGGTCCATCAGCAGGTGATGCATTCCAACTGGAAGGCTGTAGATGAGAAACAGAATGAACGTCAGCCGCCCCATCGTGTCGCTATAGAGCCTCCCGCCGGCCGCTCGCGGCACCAAAGTGTAAAACGCGATATAGGCGGGGATCAGCCAGAAATAGACGATCGCATGGAGCGTCCAGGAGAACAGCGTGCGCGCCAGTCCAACGTCGATCGTTTGAATGAAACCCAGCGCCGCTGGAATGACCTGAAAGAGAAGCTCCGCCGCGACGCCCACCGTCGTCCACAGCCACATCACTGCATTGGCGACCGTGGCGAACATCGCCAGCGGCACTGGCCGGCCGGGATTTTCACGTTTCCATGCGGTCATCGCCACGATCATCAGGATGCACCAGACCCATGACGCAACGACCACAAGCACGAGGCCAATGTAGAACCACGCGCTTGCCGTGAGCGGCGGATAGAAGGTGAAGAGGACGGAGGCCTGCCCTGTGGCGATAGGGATAATCGTGAGAACCACGCCCAGGAGCGCCAGCCAATAAGCTGCCCAGGCCCAAATCTTTCCCGGAAGCGGACGGCCAAGAGCCGTCACGGCAACGAAATAACCAAACCCCATGATGAAGAATGTGGTCAGCACGTAGGCCATCGACACGCCATGCGCAGTCACTGACATGAAGTACTGGCCCGGCGTGCCGACGTTGGCGCCGAGCGGACTGCGCACCCACATCTGCCATGTTCCGAGCGCGGCCGCGCACAGGAACGCCGCAAAGGCCACCCAAAAATGCGCAAGACAAAGCCGCTCAGCGCCGCGCACAGGAAATCCTCCCGTCAGGGCCTGGCGTGAACTGGTCGTCGGGCAGGACCTGCACGGTCGCCCACATCTCGCTATGTCCCAATCCGCAGTACTCGTGGCATGGCATTAGCAAATCCCCCGTTCTGGTGAACTCGGTGTGCACCTGCGCCACGAAACCCGGCACGACCATGGTGTTAACGTTGGTTCCAGTGATCAAAAGGCCATGGATAACGTCAGGCGATGCGAAGCGCAGCGTCACGCGGCGGTTCGCTGGCACGGCGATGCAGCGGGGAACAAACATGAATTGGGTCGCGATGGCGCGCACCGTGACACTCCCGTCGCCTCCCGCGGTCGTGCCGAGGTTGTGTTCAGCGAATTCGCCTGAAAGGTGCAGCGTTTTCGGGTCGATCCGCTCTACGTTGCTAGGCGGGTTGACGCTCATCTTCAGCGCTGTGAACAGGATCATGCTGAGCGTCGCGGCGATGAAGACACCGACGCCAAATGCCCAAAGCAATTCCGTGCGCAGAATCCAGCGCTCATGCGTCTCGGAGTGGGCCTGGGCCATTGTTTAGCCCACCGTGCCGCGAGGAATGAACACGAGGATGTAGACCAGAAGATAACCGGCGACGAGCAACGCAACAGCCGAGCCTGCGAGGACGGCCGCGCCGAGTGGCACGGAACGCATCACGCCGGCGAGCGCTGTCTCGTCGACGTCATCAACGACTTCGAACGGCGAATTTGCCGCTGATGGTTGGTCAGAATGCACAGCTTACCTCCAAAACACCTGAGTGATCTCGATCACAAGCCGACAGCCCGACATCGCAAAGCTTCACGGTGCGGTTCAACCCGAATCGATTCTTGTCGATCGTCACTCCTGACTCCGACCCCACGCATCAACTCCTGCGCGCCCCAAAGAGAATTGGTGCATAGAGCAGCGCAAAGCCCGCAAATGCAGCGATCCAGGCGAGCGCAGCGAGATGGATCAGGGAGAAAGCCCAAGCAGGAAGCAATGTTGCAGCCACACGAGCCAACGCCGCGAGCACGACGGCTGCGAAGATCGCCTGCGTTCCCGCGCGCGCAACAAGTTCGTGCCCCGTGTGACCCAGGCTCGCGCGCGTCATGACGGCGAGTGTCATCGTTCCCACCGCCCCCGCCATCCAGGCATGAAGGCCGGCGCTGTGCAGGACCAGGCCGAGAGCAGCCAATCCCGCTAGCGCGAAGCCAAGAGGGACAAAGGCATAGGCAACGTGCAGCACAAGCACCAGCCGTTCGCGTGACGTTCGTTCTCCCGCCCAGCGAGCAAGGCGTACGACATGAAGAATGGCTGCCATGCACAACAACATGCCGATAACACGTCCGTTCGGTACGATGATCCACAGCAGAAGTATCGCCACGCTTATAACGAGCAAAACCACGTCGAACTTACCGAATGGGAACGGCAGGCGGCCGGGATTCTCACGAACCAGCCAATTGCGTGTAAAGCTCGGAATGATACGGCCGCCGATCAGCATGATCAGGATGAGAATGGCGGTCACTCCGGCTCGGAGAGCAAATTCCGCTACGCCGAACAGATGCGTCTCGACATGAAACCCGGCATTCGCGAGCACAAGCGCCGTCACCGGAGCAAGAACCTTCAGGTTGCGCCAATTCTGGCCGGCGATGACTTCGCGCGCGGTTGCGCCAACAACAAGGACGAGGAACGCGACGTCGATCGACGCGGCTAGCAACCAGCCCAGGTAGGCTGAACAGGCTATCGCGACGCGTCCCGCCATCCAGACGATAACAAGGACAAGCAGCGGGGCGCCCTGCAACGGTAACCGCCCAGTCCAGTTTGGAACAGCCGTGAGCAGAAATCCGGTGAGTATCGCGGGCACATAGCCGAACAGCATTTCGTGCACGTGCCAGTCGCGGGGCGCAAACACCGTGGGAAGCGCGACCTCCCCCTCGAAGATGGGGAGCCACAATGCGATGGCGAGGGCTGCCTGACATGCCCCAAGCAAGAAGAAGGGTCGGAAACCGTATGAGAGAAGAACGGGTCCTTGGTACGGTTTCAATCGGGGGATCGGATTCATGATAAGCCGCCTTGCAGCACCGATAGCGTAAACTTCTAATGGCCGCTCCCTGGTTCCACTTTGCCGTCGAAAATCTCAGGTTTCGGCTCTCCCTCCACTTGCAGGATTCCTACCAGCCCGCGTTCGGCGCGCGAGAGCGCATGATCGACGAGGATGTAATTGCCGGGCACATCGAGCTTGAATTCGACAACAGTAGCGCCGCCCGGCGGTACGGTTACGGTTTGCACGCCGCGCGCTGGCGCGCTTTGCAAATCTCCGAGACTGTACACCCGGTCGAAGATTTCGCCGATGACGTGGAATGAGGATGTGTAATTTGGCCCGCCGACCCCGAAAAAGATTCGCACCGTTTCGCCGACTTTGGCCTTCATTGGATGGAGCTTGGAGAGCGCGCCCACCGACCCGTTGAACACGAAATATTCAGGTCGTTCGTGGAGGAGCTTTTCGACGCTGAAGTCCTGGCTGCCGCGCTGTCCGAACGCGGCTTCCGTGTAGATTTCTCCCTGCATGACATAGAGCTCATGATCGACTGGAGGGAGGCCGCCTTCAGGCTCGACCAGAATGAGGCCATACATGCCGTTGGCGATATGATGCGCCACCATCGGCGTGGCGCAGTGATAAACGAAGATGCCGGGCACCAACGCTTTGAACTTGACCATCTTCTCATGACCGGGGTCGACCTGCGTGGCGGCTGCGCCGCCGCCGGGTCCTGTCGCTGCATGGAAATCCACGGAATGGATCATGCTGCTGTCGGCAGCATTCTTGAGGTGGACGTCGACCGTGTCGCCGACGCGCACCCGCAGGAAAGGCCCTGGCACCTTGCCGTTGAAGGTCCAGTAGCCAAATGTCGCGCCGTCGGCGAGCCGGCCTTCGAGCTCAACACTGATGAGATCAACACGAACGGTCCGAGTCGCACGCGCGCCAACCGGGGGCGGAAGGTCTGTCGCCTCGCGCGAGATCACCGCTTCCACGACGGTTTGTGCGGGGGGCCGCGGCGTGACGAGAAATTGTCCTTTCATGCCGGCGAGCTCATGGCCCGGCACGCTACAGAGGTAGGTGAAGTCTCCGGCGCGTTCCGCACGAAACGCAATCGTGGTGCTCGAGCCGCGACCCGTGATTCGCGGTGATTTGGCGCTCTGCTCAGGAAATACCACGTCGTGCTCTGCACCCTCGCCATTGATCAACGTCATCTGAACCACCTGGCCTTCGGCCGCTGACAAGACCGGATTGACCTGGCCGTCGATTGTGCCGCCGACGCCGATGAAGACCATCCGCCCCTCGGCAATTCCCGAGCGCAGGGTGTAACGAATGTCCGGAATGTAGCTGACCGAGCCGCGCTGCGGCGGGGCTTGCGTGACCACAGGCGGCGACGCGGGGGCGGCGGCCGCCGTTGATGCGAGATAGGCGATTACGTCCCGGCGCTCGTTTTCGGTCTTGAGGCCAGGGAACGGCATTTTGTTCCCCGGAACAGTCTGCTGCGGGTCTAATAGATATCGGTCGAGAGTTGTCACATCCCAAGTGAGTCCGGAGGTTTGCAGCGCCGGTGAATAGACGTAGCCAGGCTGGCTCGCGGCTCTTTTGCCGACAATCCCCGCCAGTGTCGGGCCCACTCCGTTCTTTGCGGGCTCAAGCGAATGACACGCCTGGCACTTGCGATAGACCTGACGGCCTTGCTCAAGGTCGCCGCCGGTGACTGCCGCAGGCGGCATCGTGTTCTGCGCATGCCGGCGTTCAGGTGGACCCGCCGGGAATCGCGCTACCGGCGGCGCCTTGGTTTGCGGCCGCGGCTGTTGCACCGAGACCGTTTGCGGCAACGGGGATTTGTCGATGGAGTAAGGCAGGAGCAAAGCTCCGCCGAGGACGACAGCCGAAAGGACGATAGCCACCGCAAACTCCCGCATGTCCGGACCTGGAGGGGCTTGAGAACGCGAAGAGAGGCCACCTTGCCGTCTTGCGCCATGGCCGTCTTTGCGCTTGAGCGACTTGGAACGCCTATTGTGCGCCAGCAAAGAATGTGCGTCTTTGCTCCGGCGCAAGTTACGAGTGAGCCAACATGAATGACTTCTGGGATTCCGGCGCGGTGTATTCCCGAGCTTTTTCGAGAACTTGACACGCGCGCCTTAGACCGAGTGTTGAGAGCGGGTACCACTCGGCAAGTCGCCGGGGGGACTACACTTTTAAGTCAAGGTGATCGGCCGGATCATTTATTTTTGGTGGAGCGCGGCCGTTTCAAGATGACATGCCTGAGTAGCGACGGCCGCCAAAAGACTCTGCGCTTCATGGAACCAGGAGACATTATCGGCTGTGCTGCCGTCTTTCGCCGCATCCCATATCCGGCGACAGCAACTGCAACAACCAACAGCGTTGTTGTGGCTTGGACAGGCCAGGAGTTCGACAAGCTCGTCCAGGAATTTCCACAGCTGTCAGCGAACGCGCTTGGTATCGTTGGCGGGCGTACCGAGGAGGTTCTGCAACGGTTACAAGAGGTGACCACGCAAAATGCGGAACAGCGCATTGCCCGCGCCATAATCAGGTTGGTGAAGCAAAGCGGATTGACTTCCGCCGGCGAGATTGCGATTCGACTCTCTCGTCAGGAGTTGGCGGAGCTCAGCGATACATCTCTGTTCACTGCAAGCCGCGCTGTGTCGGCTTGGGGCCGTGAGGGAATACTCCAGGGCGGGCGCGGACGGGTCAGAATTCTCGACTGGAAGAGGTTGTTGCAAATCGGCCGTGCGGCGGACTGATCTGTTCGCGCTGCCGCGCAGCTCTCTTCGCGACTTTGCACCCGCTTGTTGCGGCAGGTTGCAGAGCTGGTGCGAATTTCGCGCGGGGGTTTTGCGCGACAACGGGCTTCGCAGCAATTCGCACACTTGCGCAGCGCAACTCTCATCGGGTCTAAACCCGCGGAGCTGGAGAGCGATCTTGCGGCGTGGTTCACGCGCCCGACTATGCGCTGGTCGTGGCCACCTGCTGAGGTCCCGTCATAAGCCGGTGCCGAAGGGAACAACTTTGTTGTTGGTGTCATGCCCGATGTCGGCGCGTCCCAACCATGGAATCCCGGACCTCCGGCACCAGTAACGGGCGATCTCTTCTTCGTTCATTCCAAAATCCGGATCGTTCGGGGTGATGCCGCTGCAACGGCCAAGCATGACGCCCGACACCCGCCTGATCTCGGCGTTACTGGTGATGTGAAATAGCGAACGATCAATCCGGTACATTGCCTCCCCCACCTCTTCCAACATGAGCACATGTCCGTCGAGGTCGGGTTGCAGCGGCGTGCCAAGTATCTGGCTAAGCACCGTCATGTTGAACGCTGCTGTCTTCTTCACACTGCCGACCGTGGGCTCCAGCGCCTCTGGCGAGCGATCGACCATCCAGGCGAGCGCTCGCCCAACCGCTGCGTCTCCCTCATCTCGGAGGATGTCCTGCGCCATGGGACCGTGCGCCACGGCCTCGAACCCAGCCCGATACAAGGCGGCAAGCAGCATGCCGGCATCGCTGTAGCCCACGTAGGATTTTCGTCTGGACGGTTCCGTCAACCCACACATGGCCGCTTCCACCACGCGGCAGGAACCGTAACCGCCGCGCGCGAACCACACCGCGTCGTAGCTCTCGTCGTTAGCGATGTCGAGGAAGGCCTGTGCGCGCGTTTCGTCATCGCCGGCAAAATGTCCGTGCGAAGCGAAGCACTGGGGGTGGAAGACGATCTCAGGCGTCCTGTCCGGGTACAGCGATCTGGCTAACGCCGGCACTCTTTGCGCAACTTCCGCAGACACGCGCGAAGCCGGTGCAACCACGCCGATCCTACGCCTCTCTTTGCTCATCGAAGCGTCCCGCCAGCATTGCACCTCATCAGCAACCCTTTTAGATACGCCAATGTCCCAACCTGGAAATTACTTTTTTTGTTGTGTGCGGTAGCGGCATGACCCCGCTCGGCCGCGTCATGATGCGGGCTCCGGTTGCAGTAGGAGACCGGCGATTGCCGTCGGAGTGCGGCCGTGCCAATCGGTCTTACCCTGGACATGCCGGACCAGTTCGAGAAGGGAAAGATCGGAGCCGGGTCGCCCGACGATCTGTGCCGCTATCGGCAGCCCGCGTCTATCGAACCCGGCCGGCACCGCGACGGCTGGAAAGCCGAGCAGATTTACAAAGCGCGTGAAGCGGCTCATCGCATAAAGCGTCTTCGGCGAAAAGCGATCGGATGCGGGGTCGCATTCGGCCGCTTCCGGCGTCCCAATCGCCATCACCGGCAGCATGGCGGCATCGGCGCCGGCCAGAACCCGCTGTTCAAAATCCCGGATCAATCGCGCCCGTGCCGCAAGGCTCGCGGCCAGCGTGTCGTCCGCGACTTCCAGGCCCTTGGCGAGGCGTCGTCGCAGCACCGCCGCCACGGTCTGATCATCAATGCGGGCGCGATGCACCCGCGCACTCTCGGCGAACATGGTGGTGAGGGCATGCGCATCGATGGCCTCAACGACGCGGAGAGCGTCCTTGTCCTCGACAGCAAGACCGGAGCCCGACAACACCTTCGCCAGGTCGGAGCAGGCCTGAGCAATGTCGGGCGCGCACTGCATGCGAATATCGCGCAACACCACGATCCGGCGCATAGGGCTTGATGCCGGCAGGTCGGCGAGGATTGCAGTCAGCGGCAGAAGATCGGCTGCGCTCCGCGCCAGCAGGCCGATAGTGTCAAGCGACGGCGCCAGCGGCATCGCTCCGTGCGTCGAGACCAGACCGCAGGTTGGCTTCCAGGCCGTAATGCCGCAGCAATGCGCCGGGATGCGCAGCGAGCCGCCGGTGTCCGATCCGAGTGCGGCTGCGACGGCTCCGCTCGCCACAGCTGCGGCCGAGCCTGAGGACGAGCCGCCGGGGACGTGATCCAGGCTCCATGGATTCTTCACGCGCCCACGCGACGCGTTGAAGCCGGATGGCTCATAGGCGAGCTCAGTCATCTGGGTGAAACCGATCCGGTCCGCGCCGCCCGCATCGAGACGTTCCAGCAGTTTGCTGTTTCCGGCAATGCCGAGATCGCCTGTGCCTGCGAGCCCGCCGCTTGGCCGGTGCGTCGGAGTCTGGAGAATGTCCTTCACCGCGTAAGGCAAGCCATCCAGTGTGCCGCCTGAATGGGCGCTCGCCTGCTCAATCGTGACGAACGCATTCAGTTTTGCGTTGAGTGTCGCGGCACGCTCGCGCGCAGTCGCCCGCCAACGCTGCCGCGCCGCCGCATCGAGCGAAGTCCAGTCAGGAATGCGGCGCATCGGGCGGAACGTGATCCTGCCAAGAAAAAGGGACCAGCCGTATTGGGGTGCGCGGTCGAGACAAGGACAGCGCTTGTGAGGCTTGGCGCGCCCGCGTATTCCTGAAAAATTCCTCGACCGCATTGGAGCTTGGATCGTGCCTGACACCTTAGGCTTCAGAAAGCGTATCGGTCTAGTCGTGCCATCGACCAATACAACCGTGCAGCCTGAGACTGACGCGCTGCGGGTGCCGGGAGTCACCTGCCACACCGGCCGCGTGACCATCAAGGAACGGCCGTTGAACACCGACGAGGCGTTCAACGAGCACATGCAGATGATGCGCGACGGCATGGGCGCGGCGATCGACCAGATCATGACCGCGGGGCTCGACCACCTGATCCTGGGGATCGCGCTCGAAACGTTCTGGGGCGGCGTGGCGGCCGCCGACAGGATGCAGGCCGACCTGGCGCATCGCGCCGGCGTCGCCGTCACCATGGGTTCGACCGCGATGGTGGCAGCGCTGAAGAAATTCGGCGTCCGCAGGATTGCGATCCTGACCCCACATCAGCCGCGCGGCGACGAGATGGTGAAGGCCTATTTCCTCGAGGCCGGCTTCGACGTAGTCCGGCTCAAAGGACTTGCGTGCAAGACCCCGCGCCTGATTGCGCAGGTGCCGCAGCAGGACATCGGCGACGCGCTGCGCGAGCTCGATGGACCGGATGTCGAGGCGATGCTGACGGTCGGTACCGCGCTGCCGTCGAGCGCGGTGGCCGCCGAGGCCGAGCGCTTGCTCAACAAACCAGTGATCGCGGTCAACACCGTGTCGTTCTGGCATGCGTTGCGCCGCTGCGGGATCGAGGACCGGGTCCACGGCCACGGCCGAGTGCTGGAGGAGCTCTAGATGTTCTCGGCCTGGCGCTTGCGCACGCTTTCGATCAGCGAAGCGCGCAGCAGATAGGCGCGGTGCTTCTCCGGATCGGCAGCGGTTGCGCGCAGCGCCGCGTTGCTCTTGCCGCGCGCCTCGAGATCCTTTTCCTCCAACCGCTTCTTGTTGGCGATGGTCTGCTGCTGGACATATTCGACGTTCAGCGGCCGGCGGAATTTGTCGTAGAGATCGAGGATATCGGCCATCGCCTTGTTACGCATGACGCGGCCGAGCAGGTCCGACAGCTCCATCGCGTCGTGGATGCCGAAGTTCAGCCCGAGGCCGCCGAGCGGATTGTTGATGTGTGCCGCGTCGCCGGCCAGGAACACGCGGCCCTTGCGAAATGATGCGGCGACACGCTGGTGCACGTTGTAGATGTTGCGGTGAACCACCGGATAGGCGCCTGCTTTAGGAAAGAATTTCTGCAACCGGCCCTGCACCGACGCCTCGTCCAGTGCCTGCGCGTCCGTTTCGTTGAGGCGAGTTGGAAACAGCACGCGCCACAAGCCCTTGCCTTCGTCGCCTGTTACCTTGAACAGCGCGCACCACTCGTCCGGATCGGAGAAATAGTTGCGCGAGCACTGGGCGTATTCGGTGTCGAAGGCGAACGTCGTCGTCAGCACCAGGAAGCGTTCGGCATGGGTGTAGCCTTCGAAATCGACTCCCATGGTCTTGCGTACCGTTGAGCGGCCACCGTCGCAGCCGATCAGGTACGAGGCGGTCAGTCGCTGCGTGCCGGTCGGCCCTTCGATGTCGACCTCGACGCGGTCGTCATGTTGCTCGAAGCCGGCAATGCGCGAGGAGAACGCGACGCTGGCGTTCGGAAGCGCCTTCAGCCGTTCGATGGTCATATTGGCGATCTTGTGCTGCTCGCACTGCACGACAAACGGATAGCGCGTGTCGTTCTTGAGAATGCCGAAGTCGAATTCGGCAATTACTTTGCGGTTGGCGCGGTCCCAGATGCGGAACTTTGGTTCGATCAGCCCGCGCCGGGTCACCTCCTCGACCAGTCCGAGCTCCTCCAGCATCTCCAACGTCGCCGCGTGCGTCGTGGCTGCGCGCGGCATATCGTTGACGCGCATTTCAGCCTCGAACAGTTGGACCTCGAAGCCTTGCCGAGCCAATGCAAGCGCGGTGATGACGCCGACGGGACCGCCTCCTGCGATGACGATGGGGTATTGCGATGGCATCTTGAGCCGTCGTTCCTTACGGTGCCCTCAGACCGGTCACCGCGACCGCGTCCGCCCAGGTGGCAGTGTCGGCCTTGATCATGGCGGCGAACTCGTCCGGCGTATTGCCGAGCGGATCGGCGCCGGCAGCCTTGAGGCGGTCGGCGAACTGCGGATCCTTCACGGCGCGGGCGATCTCGCCGGCGATCTTGTCAACGATCTCGTGCGGCGTGCCAGCAGGCCCTACCAGGCCGTTCCAGGTCACCACGTGGAAGCCGGCAAAGCCGGATTCCGCAACAGTCGGCACATTGGGAATTCGCGGGTCGCGCTTGGCGGTGGACACCGCAAGCAGCCGGATCGATCCCGATGCCGCGTGCGGCAATGCGTCGGACACGTTCGAGAACATGGTATTTAGATGCCCGGCGATCACGTCGTTCATGGCTGGTGCGTTGCCGCGGTAGCTGACGTTGGTCATGTCGAGGCCGGCGCGTTTGGCGAAAAGCGCCATGGCGAGATGTGTGACGCTGCCGGCGGTGCCTTCGGCATAGGTCATCTTGTCCTTCTGCGCTTTTACATAGGCTACGAACTCCGCCAGCGTCTTGGGTGGGAAGTCCTTGTTAACTGCCAGCACGAAGCCGTTGATCGCGACCGCGCTGATCGGTGCGAAATCCCTGATCGGATCGTGGTTGAGTTTGGCCATCGCGGGCGCGATCGTCATCGGCGGCGTTACCGCCCAGAGCAGCGTGTAGCCGTCGGCCGGCGACCTCGCAACCGTATCCGCGGCCAACGCCCCATTGGCACCGACGCGATTTTCCACGATGAAAGGTTGGCCGAAGGTTTCCGTAAGGCGCTGCGCGACGACACGTGCCATCGCGTCCGAATTGCCGCCAGCGGCATAGGGAACGACGATCCTCACCGTCCGTGAGGGCCAAGGTTGCGTTTGCGCCTGCGGCGGCGCGCCGAACGTGGTGCATCCGGCGAGGATCAGGACAGCGACAAACAGCTTACGCAAGACCATGTGGGGCGACTCCAGTCGGAGGGGTGACGGTCTCTTTCCCATTACACCGGCGGTCGATACCGTGCGACAGTTTCGTAGTTGCAGCAGGTTGCGCCATTGCAGCCTGGCGGCGACCGACACGCGCAATATGTGCTGAGCGAGCGCCGTAATCCGGAGCTGGGAATGGAATTTAGTAAGCCGATTTTGATTACGGGCGCATCCGGCAAGACCGGCCAGCGGATGGTGGCCTCCATTGTCAAGAGGGGTGGAACGGTGCGCGCCTTCGTGCGGTGCCCCGAGGCCGGTAATTATCTTAAGCAGGCCGGCGCTGCTGAGATCGCCATCGGCGATCTGATGGATCATGACTCATTAGAGCGCGCAATGACCGGCGCGGGGCAGGTGCTGCACATCTGCCCGCCGATGCATCCGAAGGAGGATGCGATTGCTCGCGCCATGATTGGGCTTGCCGGGAATGCCGGCCGAGCGGGTCGAGGTCATGACTAAGATGAATGCGCATTACGACGCACATGGCCTTGTTGGGAATCCAAATGTGCTGCGCTGGATTCTGGCGTGCGAACCGACCCGGTTTGCTGAATTCGTCGTTCGCGAATTGTTGCTCAAATAATTCGAAAGAGCATCGCCGATCCTGCACCTTCTTTTTGCTCTCCAGGCGCCCCTGCGTTGCGCCTCATCAGCAACCCCTCTAGATTTCGCCAATGCCCCAACCTGGAGATTACTTTTTTTGCGGCATCGGCGGCAGTGGCATGACCCCGCTCGCCTTGATCATCCAAGCCGGGGGCGGACGGGTTGAGGGTTCCGACCGCGCGCTCGACCAGGGGCGCAATACCAAGAGATTTGATTTCCTGCGCGCACACGGCGTGCGGCTGCATCCGCAGGATGGCAGCGGCGTTGTCCGGGCCAGCCAGATACTGGTCACATCCACCGCTGTTGAGGAGACGGTCCCCGACGTGCAAGCCGCGCGTCGCATTGGCGCCCCGATCACCACCCGCGCCAGGCTTCTCGCCGAGCTCTTCAACGTGGCCGCCCTAGGCGTCGGTATCGCCGGCACGAGCGGTAAGTCTACCACGGTCGGCATGCTCGGCTGGATACTGCACCGTGCCGGAAAAAGCCCGACAATCATGAATGGCGCGGACATGAAGAATTTCATCGACGCGGCCTCACCTTTTGCCAGCGCCAGGATCGGCAAGGGCGAGGTTTTCGTCAGCGAAGTGGATGAGAGCGACGGCTCAATTGCGTTTTTCGTGCCCCGCGTCGCCGTCGTGAACAACATCTCCCTGGATCATAAATCGCTGGACGAGTTGCGCACTCTTTTCCGCGGCTTCATCGCCAAGGCGCAGACGGTGGTGCTCAATCTCGATAACGCAGAAACCTTGGCGCTCCTGGAGGGTTTGAAGTCGGGGCAGGCGGTGACCTACAGTCTGCATGCCGCGCAAGCCGACCTCCTCGCGTCTGCGCCGGTGCGGTCACCGGCTGGAATCGCGTTCCAAGTGAAGGCGCGCGATACCGGTGAGGCCGTCGAGGTGGCCCTGAAAGTTCCAGGACTGCATAATGTGGCCAACGCACTCGCGGCCCTTAGTGCCGCGAAGGCGTGCGGCGTGGCCCTGGCAGCGGCCGCGGCCCATCTCGGCGAGTTCAGTGGCATCCGCCGGCGACTGGAGGTCGTGGGCACCGCAAATGAAATAACCGTGGTCGACGACTTTGCCCACAACCCCGACAAGATCTCGGCCACGCTCGAAACCATGCACGCGTTTCCCGGCCGCCTGCTGCTGATGTTTCAGCCACATGGCTACGGCCCGATTCGTTTGATGAGGGACGCCCTGGTGGACTGCTTTGCAAACGGGTTGCAAGACGAGGACGTTCTGGTCATGCCCGAGCCCGTTTATTTCGGCGGCACGGTCGACCGCAGCGTCGGCAGCGACGATATTGCTTGCGAA
This sequence comes from uncultured Alphaproteobacteria bacterium, assembly GCA_963841105.1. Taxonomy (GTDB): domain Bacteria; phylum Pseudomonadota; class Alphaproteobacteria; order Rhizobiales; family Xanthobacteraceae; genus VAZQ01. Next base: position 227,456 of record CAWJCB010000008.1, on the reverse strand, counting down.
ATCCAGCGGCGTGGTCGAAAGGCCTTTGCTTTTCCAGACCGTGGCGCCTGTGGCGACGTGCTGGTCGGGTTGGCCCGTCGCGGCGATCGCATCGTGGTCATGGGCGCGCGCGACGATTCGCTTTCGCAGTTCGCACACGAGCTCCTTCGACGGCTAGCAGCGACAGAGACCGCGGCATAGTTCGCGGCAAGCTGAATACATCAACGAAGGTAGATAAAATCCCGAGTTGAACACTGGCATAGAGGACCTGAGGATGACTGCGGATCGATCAGAACCGGAAGCGCTCATTCCAGCCCTAAAGCCGCTTTATCGCATTGCCGTACCGCTGGCCTGGCCGGTGGTCCGCCTCGCGGTCGGATGGAATCTGATCGTTCACGGCTGGCCGAAGATATTTCGCTCTCCGATCGAGATGGCGCCTGCCTACGCCAAGATCGGTTTCGAGCCTGCTGTTGTCTTTGCGTTTGCCTCGACCTGGATCGAGTTTGCCGGCGGAGTCGGAATTCTTCTCGGATTGTTCACGCGCTTTTTCGCGGCAGCGGTCGCTATCGAGATGCTGCTCATTTTCCTTTTGTATTGGGGCAACGGTTTCAGCTGGCTCAATCGGGGATATGAATACGTCTTGCTGTGGGGGCTCGTGTCGTTTGCCATCGCGCTGAGAGGCGGCGGCCCGTATTCCCTCGATCGCGTCATCGGCAGGGAGCTTTGATGGATCGCGCACACGCCTTGCTGCGCATGGGTGTTCCGGCCGCGGATGCTGATCTGCGGGGCCGTGCTGCTTAGTATTGGCGCGATAGTCCAGGGCATGGCAATTCTTACGAATATCGGGCGATGAACGCGCCGGGCTCGGCTGGCTCAAGCGAATCGAGGACGTGACCGCCTGAAGACCTGAAACTCCGGCAGGCCGCCCCCTCAGGACTTTCGTCGCCGAAGTCCTGCGAGCATGAACAGGCTAAGGCCCATGGCCCCGAGCGACAGAAGCACATTCCCAACCGTGAAGACCGCCTCGTCCCGCCCGAAGTCGTGAATGAGGCGCTCGCGGGTCGGCGGCAGGCTCGTGCGCATAGGCAATCGCTGCCGCATCCGCAGGATGACAGCGGCGTTGTCCTGGCTGGTCAGATGCTGGTCACGTCCACTGTTCGTGGCAAGCCGGCTCGCCGCCCGAGCTTACAGGAGCGCGAGGTCGCGCGGCTGGACCGACGCGAAGACGCGTTGGAGGCCGTTCTTATCGAGCCCGTACATCCGCTGAAACAATCCGGCCAGCAGCGAGCGGTATTCGGTGAGAACCGGATAATCGCGATTCTGGAACAGGTGCGCATTATCGACCGCCACTTGCTCGCCGGCGATCCGGCCGCCTTTGATGCCGCCGCCCAGTACCCAGTAAACGCTGCCGTGGCCGTGATCCGTGCCGCGATTGCCATTCTCGCGGAAGGTGCGGCCGAATTCGGAGATGACAACCACGACCGTGTTGCTCCATCCGGCGCCGACCTCCTCCGCGAAACCGGCCAGCCCGCGGCCGAGCTCCCCGAGGCGATCAGCAAGATAGCCGGTCGCAGCGCCCTGGTTGACGTGAGTGTCCCATCCGCCCACATCGACAAAGCCGAGGTTGAATTGCTCTCGCATCAGCCGGCCAATGCGACGCGCCGAGAGCTCGAAGCCGCGGGGGGAAACAGCCCCTCGGCTCGCTTCCATCATGTGGTCGGTGATCGTCTGAAACACATCATCGCGGACCCGGAAGCCTTCCCGGACCGCCGCCGCCAGCGGGTCGCCCTCATACATCGACTCGATAAGTTTCACCTGCCGCGCATCAATGCCGGGCTTGGCCACGCTGTTGATGGCAATGTTTGGCACCGGATCGTCGCCCTGGAACGTAAGCGGCATCTGGTCGGTGAAGGCGATCGGTCGAACCCCGGTCAGCGCGCTGGCCAGCCTCGCCATGAAGCCGGAACGATAGTCGCGCGTGCCTTGAATGGTCTGACCAAGCTCGATTGCGTCCTGCGTCTCGAAATGACTGCGTGTCACATCGTCCGTGCCGGCGAAGGGAACGAAGGCGAGTTGTCCCTTCTTGTAGAGAGCAAAAATCGTCTTTCCGAGGGCCGGATGAAGTCCCCAGTTCGTGTCGAGTGGCAAAGCGGCGGTCGCAACGGAGGGAGCCGGCCGCGCGATGGCTATATTTGGTCGCGATGCGTAATAGAAGTCGCTGCTGATGGGGATGACGACGTTTGCGGCATCGTAGGCGCCGCGCAGAAACACGACAAGCAGCCGCGCGTCTGTTTTCGTGGCCGCCCAGACATGCCCGGCGACCGTCAAGGGGGTGAGAGCCGCCAGCCACCTGATAATGTCACGACGATGAAACCTCATGGTCGTCTCCTCGTCCGCAAAACTTCAGTGCATGAACTCCGGAGAGGACAAGAACAGAGTGTTCCAGTCCTGCGGAGAAATCGCCTTGTCAAGCGCCGCTTGCGTGGCGTTCCCCAGCCGGTGGCTGAGAGCGGAGAAATACAGGGCATTTTGCAGAAGCGGGAATGCGGGCAACTCCGCCGCATCCGGCCCTGCCGGTTTGAACAGCCCGGCTGAATTCGAGCCGATCTGACGCGCGATCTCGAACCGCGTCATCATCTGCCCCGGGCCATTCCACGCCGTGGCTTTCATCGCGTAGCCGTCGGGGGTCTGGTGATTATACAACCCTTCCGCAAGCCGATTGAACCAGTTCTGGATCGGGGCTGTGTTGACGATGACCTTGGCATCGTAAGCCAGGCGAACCGCTGAGAGCACGTATCGAACCGGATCCTTGAAACGCGCACCGAGCGGCGCTTCGGATTCCGGAGCGTGAAAAAGCGTGTCTAAAACGCTCGCAACATCCCCGCTGGTGCGCGTGAATGTCTGTGTCATGCGCTCGACGAGCATTTCTGGTGGATTGTCGGCCACAAAATAAATCGCGATTTGTCGTGCAATATGCCGGGCGGTCGCAGGATGGCGGCAGAGGATATCCAAAGCCTCATCAACTTCTGCGAAGCCCCGGCCCCTGATTGTGTGACCTAAGAAAATCTTATCGCCGTAATCGTGGCGGGCCGGATTGAACTCGAAGAGACCGTCGCGCAGTAGCTGACTCTGGAGCTCCGGCTTGATCTTCGGATTTTCAGGTCTGAGGTCGATGCCAACACCCGTCAAGATACGCGCGAGCTCCTCGACGTCCTTCTGGCTGTAGCCGGAGCCGACGCCCATCGTGTGCAATTCCATGATCTCGCGGGCGTAGTTTTCATTGAGGTGACCGGCCGCATTGTCCGTATTGTCGAGGTAGCGCAGCATGGCTGGATGGCGCAGCGTCGCCTCAACCAGATCGCGAAAGCGACCGAGCGCGTGCATGCGTATCGCTTTGTCTTCGTAATCGCCGACGAGCACCCGGAGATTGGCTTTATACTGATGGACGTTGAAATGATTGAACCAGAACCATGTCATGCGTTCGCGCAGCTGATCCGGCGCATACAGAGCGCGCAAGATGCTTCTGCTCGCGGCCTGCCTTGCCACCTCGGTCATGGCCTGTTGGAAAGCCTGCTGAGCCGATGCCTTCTGATCGGGGTCGGTCATTTGGTTTGCCGTCCGCACCTGCGCGTCAAACTTTGTTGCGAGCTCGAGCGAGGACTTGTGGATCAACGGCAGGGCATCGATCTGAAGCTGTGCGGCCTCCGGCAAACGCATGCCCGGCAATGGATGCAATTGATTCTGCAGCCACTTCTCTCGGCCGGCGGTCCGAAAAGCCGCCATGCCTGATGACGTCACGCCCCAGGTGGCGACATCGATCAGGGCCAGATCACGGACAGTCTGCGAATTATCGGCCGCTTCCGCAGGCGGCATGGCGACTGGGCGGATCAGAACAGCGCCTATGAACGTCAGCAAAACCAATGAACGACGCATGGTGTCCAGTCTCAGCACCTCAGGCCTGTGGCGCGCCGCCGCTTGTTGGCGAAAATCTTTCCGTGCTTGCGAATAATCCTCGTTTCTCACTTTCGAGAGCGGGCCACAATGACTCGCGACGGCGTTTTTTCTCCGTAGAGCTCCTCGACCAGGTTGTTGCGGTGCTGGAGCACTGCACGCTGATTGAGCGAGCCCTTGTCGGTGATCTCCCCCTTGTCGAGCGAGGCAGGCTCATCAACCAAAATTGCTGCCGCGATCCTGGTCGAGCTGCCGGTGCTTGTGCTCGCAAGGTCATCCACCAGCGTCCGAAACCTCTCACGCACTTCAGGACGAGCCAGTAGCGCCGCCGGCGAGGCATCGCGGGCGAAATCCGGACAGAGGTCCTGGCAGGCGAACAAATCGGGGAAGATGAGAATCCTGATGTCGTTGCGGTCATGGCCGGCGATAACGACATCGCTGACGAACGGCGCCATTCGGCGGATGATCTCGGCGCGCAACACGCCGACGCTGACCCATGTTCCCGTGATGAGCTTGAAATCCTCCGAGATCCGTCCGTCGAACAAAAAGCCTTTGCTCGGGACGGTTGGGTCAAGAAAGCGCACCGCATCGCCCAAACAATAGAAACCCTCTTCATCGAACGCCTTGCGCGTAAGATCGGCCTGACGCCAGTAACCCGGCGTGATGTTGGGGCCTTTGAGGCGGGCTTCGAGCTTGTCACCCGAAGGCACGAGCTTGAGCTCGAACTCCCGGCACCGGCAGGCCAATCGCGCCGGGGCGATTCACCTCTTTGCTGCAAACCGAGGCGAACGGCGAGCTCTCGGTAGCACCCAGCCCGGTGCGCATTGCAATGCGCTCGCCGCATGCCTCGATCTCCAGCCGCTCAAGGTCGTCCCATAAGTGTTGCGGCATGCCGGCGCCGGAGTAGAACATCATGTTCAGCCGGCTGAAGAAGCGCTGGCGAAGAGCCTCCTCCTTGCGCAGATAGGGGAGGAGCATTTCAAAACCTTTGGGCACATTGAAATAGATGGTGGGAGCCACCTCGCGTAAATTCTGCACCGTCTTCTCGATTGCATTCGGTGTCGGCTTGCCGTCGTCGATCCACAGGGTCCCGCCGTTATAGAGGACGAGGCCGAAGTTGTGATTGCCTCCGAACGTGTGATTCCAGGGGAGCCAATCAACGAGAACCGGAGGCTCGTCGCGGAAGAACGCGAAATAGTGGGCCAGCATTGCCTGGTTGCTGCACAACATGCGCTGAGTGTTGATGACGCCCTTCGGCATGCCGGTGGAGCCGGACGTAAACAGTATTTTGGCGACGGTTTGTGGGCCAACGCGCGCGTGAGCTGCATCGACCGCCTCAGTCGCGCGTGTCGTGGCGAGATCCTCGAACGTGGTCGCATGCAATCCCGGAGGCGAATCTGCACCGATGACGACCTCGACGTCCGGCGGCACGACCGCGCGCAAAGAGCGTTCGAATCGCGCGCCGTTTGCTGCGAAGACGAGGCCAGGCGTCAGAAGGCCCAGCACGTGGCGGAGCTTGCCGAAATCGGATGACACGAGCGCATATGGGGGAGAAATCGGCGCATACGGCACACCCACATAGAGCGCCGCTAACGCGAGGAGCGCGTGCTCGATGTCATTGTCAGAAAGAATTGCCACGCCCCGCTCGGCGGACAGACCGCGGTCGATGAGTGCCTGTCCGATGTCGCGGGCTCGATCCCTTGCATCCGCGTAGGTTAGTTGCTGCCAGAGGCGATCAGCCCCGCGCTTGGCAATGAAGGTGCGCTTCGGGGCGACATTCGCCCAGTGATCGAGCCGCGCGGTAAGTTTATCCGGGTACTCCGGCAATGGCTGGGTCAACCGAACGATCTGGGTTCCATCGGCTCGCCGCTCCAGCTGCGCCTCTATCCTGCCGAGGTTCACATCGCGGACTGGCATCGACATGGAGCTTCATGCGGCCTTGCGGTCGAGCTTGAGGAGCTTGACAGCATTCTCCTTCAGGATCAGCGGCCGGACGTCGGGTTTGATCGCAATGGATTCGAAATCCGCCAGCCACCTGTCCGGTGTGATCATCGGGTAGTCGGATCCGAACAGCATCTTATGCTTGAGGATCGAGTTGGCGTATTGCACGAGGTTGGCCGGAAAATACTTCGGTGACCAGCCGGAGAGGTCGATGTAAACCTGCGGCTTGTGGGTGGCTACGGACAGCGCCTCGTCCTGCCAGGGAAAGGATGGATGAGCGAGGATGATCGGCATGTCCGGAAAATCGACGGCGACATCGTCCACGTACATGGGATTCGAGTATTTCAGGTGGACGCCACCGCCGCCGCGCATTCCGGCGCCGACGCCGGTCTGGCCGGTGTGGAACAATGCCGGGAGCCCGGCCTCCGCAATGGCCTCATAAAGAACATAGGCGCTGCGGTCGTTGGGGAAGAACTCCTGCAGGGACGGGTGGAATTTGAACCCCTTGACCCCGAACTCGCGGATCAGCCGCCTTGCCTCCCGCGCGCCCATGCGCCCTTTCGCCGGGTCAATGCTGGCGAATGGAATCATGATATCGCTGTTTTCTGCCGCGAGCTCGGCGACCTCCTCGTTCGATACCCGCCGCTCGCCGCTGGCGCGCTCGCTGTCAACCGGGAAGATGACGCAGCCGATTTTGCGCTCACGGTAATAGGCCGCGACTTCCGGAACGGTTGGGCGCTCGGTAGCGCCCTTGAAATACTTCGCCATCGCATTGGTTCGCGTTACCCACAGCTCATCCGGCGGCTCGCGCGCCGATACCTCCGCGTGCGTATGAACATCAATTGCTCGAAGCTCTGCCGCGTTCATTGCGCAAGCTCTCTCCATCTACATTGCAGCCGGCGCGGGCCAGAATGAGCGTGCCGGCGGCAGTGCGCGTGCAGCAGGACGACCAGCAGCGCGCTCAGCCCTTGACCAGCGGACAGCCGCCTTCCGACAAAGGGCGAAATGCTTGTTCGGCAGGAATAGTGGAGATCAGCTTGAATGTGTCCCATTCAGCTTTCGACTCAGTGGGCTTCTTGACCTCGTACAAATGTATGGGGTGAAGCTTGCGGCCATCCGCTCGGATGACGCCCTTGCCGAAAAGGGGATCGTCAGTCGGCAGCTCCTTCATTTTCGCAACGACCGCCTTGCCATCGGTTGCGCTGTTAACAGATGCAACCGCCTTGAGATAATGCGTGGTCGCGGAATAAACGCCTGCCTGCATGTCGTTCGGCATCATCTTGCGGGGATGGCGCTCCTGATAGCGTTTGGAGAAGTCTCGCGTTGCGTCATTCGAATCCCAGTAGAATGGCGCCGCCGCAAGCACGCCCTGGGCTGCCCGCAGCCCGATCGCGCGGGCATTGTTAGGATTGAAAACAAAGCTCGGCATCTGGAACTTGTCGGTCAGACCGAACTCCGCCGCCTGCTTGAGCGTGTTGGTGAGGTCGCCGCCGGCATTGGCGAGTGCGATCACTTTCGGTTTGGCCGACTGCGCCTGCAACAGGAAGGAGGAGAAATCAGACGCGCCAAGCGGAACGCGTGCGGCGCCCAGGACCTGGCCGCCGAGCTTGGTGATCTCCTCGCTCGCATTGGCCTCGAGATCCTTTCCGAAGGTGTAATCCGCGGTGATGAAGTACCAGGTGTTGCCTCCCCGCGCGAATACTGCCTTGGCGATGCCATGGCCAAGCTCCCAGGTGTCGTATGTCCAGTGCACTGTATTGGGCGTGCAGGATTTGCCCGTGAGCTCTGCGGTGCCCGCTCCCGACGCAATGAAAACCTTGTTGAGATCGCGCGCCAGCGTATTGACTCCCAAGGCGACGGCGGAGTTTGGAACATCAACGATCATCTCCACGCCTTCCCGTTCGAGCCAGCGGCGGGCGATTGCGGTACCGACGTCAACCTTGTTCTGGTGGTCGGCGGTCATGACTTCCACCGTCATGCCGGACTGCTTGGGAAAATCCTCGACCGCGAGCCGCGCTGCGATCACCGATCCAATCCCCTGATCGTCGGCATATACCCCGGACTGATCGTTAAGCACCCCGATCCTGACCGGCGTCGATTGCGCCCGCACGACAGTCGGCGCGAGCGAGAGGAGAAGAACGGCCGTAAAAATCACGCGGGCGCCCATGGTTTCCTCCCTCCGGTATTCCCAGTGCATGCTCATCTCCAATCCTGACGCAAATCGATTCTGCGGGCAAGCGACTGGCCGCAAAAGGATCAAACAGCGGGCTGAGGTTGGCTCGCCGAATACACGCGGTCGGAAAGCGTGAAAGCAGAAACGCATCGAGGATCGAAGGCAGACACGCTACTGGAGCAAGCGGTTAGAATAACAAAGCGCGGATGACGATCACTCTCGGTCGCGTTCGGCTGATTCTTCTTGACTTACGTTACGTAATCTGTCAGAAGAAGCACATCATCAAAAACTATGTTGCAGCCCGGCCGGAATACCGCGCCGGGTTTTTGTCTGGTGAGTCACAGGACTTCTCGTTGCATTTCCAGAAAGGCTTAGCCGGCGGGTGAATTGCCCCAAAGCTTGGCAGCCTTTTCATGACCAACGAACGGCAGCGCCAGCGCCGCGATCTCCTCGCCCCAAATCGCGTGCGCCCGTCGGTTCGGATGGAAGCCATCGCACGCAAACAGGTCCGGTTCCAATGCTGAAATTCGCTCCACAACCAGACGCGGCAACCGCTCAGCTAAACGATCGGCCGCCGCCTGCAGCGCGGCTGAACGCCAGCCAAGGATATGGCGGAGGGGCCATGGAAGAGCTGGAAAGCGATTAAGGGGAGCAACACCCCCGACAACGACTGCTGCGTCGCCAACGCGCCTGCGCGCGGCTGTCACGAGCTCGGCGAGATCATCGGCGAAAGTCGCCGGCGAACGATACGCCGTTGCGTCATTGACGCCGAAGGCGACGAGCATGAGGTCGACTGGTTCCGGCGCAATGCGAGGCAGGAGCTGCTTCCGGGCATCATTGACGGTTGCGCCAGAAAGCCCCTCCGCGCGCCATGCGACCGGACGGCCGGTTTGACGCGCCAACGCCCGTGCCGTTGTCGCGGCGACCGACTCGTCCCCGCTGGCGAGCCCAAGGCCGCATACAGTCGATTCGCCAATGGCGAGCAGCCGGATTGATTTTCCCACGCCGGGCACCAACCCGTGATGGGGCGGTCTCGCCGGCGGCAAGCAGGGCACGCGGCGGCGCGTCGCGGCGCCCTGGGCGATCACCAGCGGTAACAGCACAAACGAAGCGAATACACGGGCAGCGATTGCCGCGCGCGATGGTATAGCGCCGAGGAAGGCAAGGTGGCGGTCGAGCGCAGGCGTGGAGATTTTGGATTGTTTCGTCGCCCCGTTCATGATGTCGCAGGAGGTAGTGAGCATGGCTACATCGGCAGAAGAATGACCAAATAGAGAGCTGGAGCAAACTTCTTCCTCGAAGAAGCCGCTTGAATGCTCCTCTGCTCTAATTGGATTACGTGCGTCGCACCTCATTGCGCAGCGGGGGTTACATGACAAACAAACGTTTTCGCTTTGTTGTAAGTTCCATCGAGAGGATGCGCATGTCTCTTCCTGGGTCGAAATGCGTCGTGCTGCGATGTCCACTACCAGCTATGAAACCACTTAGGCCTTGCCACGTCCTGAGTTTACAAGGAACTTTTCCGTCTCCAACCGATTAGGTCCTAAAGTTATTTGTCGTTCATGAGGGCCGATAGATTCGCTCGTTTGAACGCTGAGATTCGTCGTCTCGCGCCGAAACAAATGATCCGTAAGCTTAAATCAGGCCAATATCGTTTGTATTCGCGGAAGAAGAATCCGCGCACGGGACGCCGACGAAATCTCGGCACTTTCGCGACGCGCGCAGGAGCGGAGAAGCATGAGCGCGCGGTACAGTATTTCAAGCGATCTGGGTGATGCCGCATCGGCGGGTATGCCGCAGATTTAGGCGGTGTTTGAGAGCGCGGCCGAGGTTTGGTCGGTCTTATCACGATTACGAGGACGAAAGTGCGTGGCGCCGCTAATCAGCGGATGAGGCATTCCCGCGCCTTCGCCCATTCCGACATGGAAAACCAAAGACGACTTCGGTGAGCTCGGACGATCGGCGAAATGCTGGCTCCCCGCGCGGGGCTATCGCTATGGCGTCAGCACCTTCGGTGGTACCTCCCCTTTCAGGGGAGCAGAGGCGGCCTTCGGCCGACGTTCTTAGCCGCAAAGAACGCCGACGCAGAGCGTCGGCTATGCGCCGGTGCGAAGCGAGCGGCGGTCGGGTGGGGTGGCTTTGGCAGCCCGAGATCGTCGCAGCCGACCCCACCCGGCTCGCTTTGCTCGCCGAACTCCCCGTTCGCGGGAGGTATTATCGGGGCTTGCTAAGCGGCCATATGCGATAGCCCTGCGCGGTGCTCGTGCCGGACGCACTGCCACATAATCGTTATCCGTTCGCCTGCTCCGCCGCGCGCGGGGCCATGGCCGGCCGGAATGGCACTCATCGGGACGGAGAAGCGGCGCGTCGAGCAAGCGGATATTCGGCCTGCTCGTACAAACGGCGGATACCCTCGGAGTCGAATCGCTCGTCCTCGACCTCAAGGTAAGCGCCGATGAGTAGCTCCGGCGACAATTCCTCCATTGCAAACTGAATCGCTTCCGCGGACTTCGCGAAGCGTCGATAGCCCATAGGGCGGTTACCCTTGCGGCTGCGGGTCGGAAAGAGCTCAGCCGGCGCTTCGTAATCAAAGCTGCGGACCATCTTTGAGTCGGACATTTTGACCTTCCAGTCCATTTCCGCGACGCGAGGAAACACCAATTTCCACTGTAATGTGAGAATTCAGCCTGACCTCGGGCGGCAAGCGCTTTCGGAATGCCATAGGGATCCGGCGTGCGACCCATCGAGCCGGCCTTCAGATGCGCGCGCCTCAACTAGCCATCTCAGCCACCGGCCCCTATATCCACGGAAGTACCGATCATGGTTATGCTACACCGCTGCGTCGTTTTTACCTAGCCGATTTGGCCTGTATGGCCTGGGCTCCGGCCCTCGGGCCGACGACGCGGCACTTCACCTCGTACTATGTGACACAACACAGAAAAACCGTCTTCCTGGGCTTGTTCATAAAATGTCCCTCCAGTGCTCGCCTAACTCCACCTTATCGCCCGGCGCACAGCACATTCCGAACGCGGATACGAATTTGAATGGGTGCCGAAACGCTGCGCATCCTCCTGCGCCGGCAGACGCGCGAGGCTGGACGCGAATCCTCATGCGCTATCGCGAGCCTAGCCACGTGCGCAGCAGCATCGAGATCGCGATCACATTTGGGCCGCTCGCGGCGCTCTCCGGGTCCGGCTGGACGGCATATTATTTTGGATTTTGGTGGATCTCTCTATTGATCACAGTGCCGGCCGCCGGCTTTCTGGTTCGGTTGTTCATGATACAGCACGACTGTGGTCATGGCGCATTTTTCCGGCATCGTCTGGCAAACGATTGGGTCGGACGGATCATCGGGGTGCTGACCCTGACCCCCTATGACTTCTGGCGCCAGGCGCACGCTGTCCATCACGCCAGCTCGGGCAACCTCGACCGCCGCGGTTTGGGCGATGTCACCACGCTGACTGTGCGCGAATATCTGGCGCTGTCGTTCTGGGGCCGCCTTCGCTACCGCCTTTACCGGCATCCAATAGTGATGTTTGTCATCGGCCCGGTTTATCTGTTCGTTCTGCGCCAGCGCTTGCCGATTGGCATGTTGCGCGACGGCTGGCGACCCTGGATCAGCACCATGGCGACCAATTGCGCGATTGCGCTTGTTGCTGCCGTGCTCATCTGGTTCGTCGGGATCGGACCGTTCCTGCTCGTGCATTTGCCGATCACGCTGATCTCAGGATCGATCGGCGTGTGGCTGTTCTACGTTCAACACCAATTCGACCCGACATTCTGGGCGCGTGAGGATGAGTGGACGCTCCACCAGGCGGCGCTCTACGGAAGCTCGTACTATGACCTGCCCGCAATCTTGCGGTGGTTCACCGCGAATATCGGTGTTCACCACGTCCACCATCTGTGCAGCCGCATCCCATATTATCGCCTCCCGAAGGCGTTGCGGGACTATCCCGAGTTGAAGGGTGTGAGCCGATTGACGCTGCTGCAAAGCTTCCGTTGTGTGCGGCTGGTGCTGTGGGACGAAAGCGGACGGCGCCTTATTTCGTTCCGCGAGATGGCTCGCCACCATGCAAGTCATCGCAATTTTGATTGCGATGATCCTCAATCGAAACCTCCCGGCAGCGAAGCAATGTAGATGGATGGCCGGATCAAATCCCGCCCTCGGACTTGGTCCGAGGGTCCGGGCATGACGATCGGTGGGGATGCTTTGGCTGGCCCGCGGGTCGCCGTTCAAAAAAAGGCTGTAAAGTTGAACAGCCAGAGAAATACAAGAAAGAGCCCGAGCGCCGTGGCGACAAATGCGTGCAGTCCGTAAGGACCGATCAGAATTCTCGAAACGGCTGTTTGGGCCACGGCTCGCGTTCACCGCCTGTAAACAGGGACCGATATATTTAAGCAGGCTTTACGCTACTTTCTGGATTTCCCTTGCCCCGCTGGGCTCAAAACGGCCTCGGCCACCCCCACCTCCAATCCCGCCTCGCTTATCGTCGCGACGCTTGGGAGCAGGAATGAGCCCGTCGCGTTGAGCCTGTTTGCGGGCCGCCTTGCGGGCGCGACGGATCGCTTCTGCTCTTTCTCGAGTCTTACGCTCTGACGGTTTTTCATACGCCTTGCGGCGCTTTATCTCCCGAAAGACGCCCTCGCGCTGCATCTTTTTCTTAAGAACCCTGAGAGCCTGATCCACATTATTGTCGCGAACGAATACTTGCAAAATTTCTCCAATCTTATTGTTGCCGTCGCGCGCCCCGCGCTTATCGCTGGACTCACACCGGATTCAGCAGCGGCCTTGACATTATTTCGAGTTCGCGATTGCGACCCTTGCCTCGATTCTGACGACCTTATCAGGCCGCTCGGGTCGCATTGAACACCACAACTCAAGGACTGCATACCACAGTGATATATGAACGAACCCGTTTGGATCTACAAGAGCTTTATGACCTGGCGCCCGACAAACTCGAGGCAAATACGCGCTGGAAGGCAGCACGGCGACCAACGCAGACCGGCTCCGTTGGAGCAGACGCCTTGAAACCAACACATGTATACCCCATATACCCTCATCCTCATCAAACGGTTCCTGGGTTGCTCCTCGTTTTCGTGAAACCCAGAGCAAAGGCGGGTGTCTTTACACCCCGCTGTGGACACGGTAACGAGCGGGGCATTGCGCGCAGGAGCCGCTGTCTTGCACAACAAAAAGATTATTCATTGACCTCATTTCAGGATTTTGGCCTCGCTGAGCCGATCGGGCGTGCGATTGCAGAAGAGAAATACGTAACCCCTACCCCGATCCAGGTTGAGACCATACCAATCGTTCTATCACGTCGTGACGTGATCGGGATTGCTCAGACCGGCACAGGCAAAACCGCAGCCTTCGCGTTGCCGATTCTGCACCACATCTTCGGCAGCAGACGGCGCATAGAGCGCAAGTGCTGCCGCGTGCTGGTTCTCAGTCCAACGCGCGAACTGTCCGGGCAGATTCTCGATAGCTTCCGCGCGTACGGCCGCCACCTTCGTGTCAGCGCCGCGCTGGCGATCGGCGGCGTGCCGATGGGGAGCCAGGTTCGGGCGATGCTCAACGGCGTTGACATCCTCGTCGCGACACCGGGACGGCTGCTCGATCTCGTGAAGGGGAATGCGCTTCGTCTCAGCGAAGTCGAGTTTCTCGTGCTTGATGAAGCGGATCGAATGCTCGATATGGGCTTCATCCATGATATCCGGAAGATCGTCGCAAAGCTGCCCGCTGACCGGCAGACGCTGCTCTTTTCCGCTACGATGCCGCACGCCATCGTCGAGCTCTCACGTGCGATGCTGCGCGACCCGGTGAAGGCGGCGGTGACGCCGACGGGCTCCACGGTCGCCTGCGTCGATCAGCGCATTATCCGAGTTGATCGTGCCGCTAAGCCCGAGATTCTCGCGGGCATCTTGAAATGCGAATCGATTGACCGCGCCCTTGTATTCACACGCACCAAGCATGGTGCCGACAAGGTGGTGCGCGGGCTCCTTAGGGCCGGCATTGCCGCCCAGGCGATTCACGGGAACAAATCGCAAAACCAGCGCGATCGCGTGCTGGCCGGCTTCCGCAAAGGCGAAGTGCGTACTCTTGTCGCCACTGACATCGCCGCACGCGGCATCGACGTCGAGGGCATCAGTCACGTCGTCAATTTCGACCTTCCCAACGTGCCGGAAACGTATGTCCACCGCATAGGTCGCACAGCGCGAGCCGGAGCGAAAGGTGTCGCCATCTCCCTGTGTGATGCCGATGAGGCAGCGTTCCTGCGCGATATCGAGAAGCTGATCCGAATATCTATTCCTTCGACCAACCATTCCTCGCTAACGCGACAGGCCCGGCGGCCGTCCAGGCACAGCGGGCCACCAGCCCGGCCGCATGCTCATGCCGTCGGCAAACAGAGCCGCCGCGATGACGCACCGCGCCGGCAAGATCGGGACGAGCGGCAACGGAATGCTCCGGCACGGCTTCCTGCCTTCCTGCTTCGAGGAAATAAAACCATCCAGGAAAAGCGAGCTCAAAGCCAGCTCAATGCGCCTCACGGCAAACTGGAAATTTGAGCAAAAACGAGGAAATTATCCGATGACACCGCGTCTTACCAAGAAAAGCGATCACGAAGATACTGAACCCCCTTCGCAGCTCTCGCAGATCAAGAGGCCTGAGGGTCGATTTCGACTTCAGGTAGATCGGCAAACCAAAAGTACATACGCCACATTGGAAGCCGCCGAGGCCGCCGGAATGGCGATCAAGAAGAGCCACCCCCTCGTTCATGTCGGCGTCTATGATCAAATCGAAAGCGTCAACAAGGTCATCCAATTACCGGCGGACTGACCGCGCCTAGAAACAGCGCATTTGCAATGGTGAAGCAATCAGAGGACAAGAAGGAACAACGAGCTCGGGAAGGTGCGCAGGCCTGGGCAGACTATCAGGCCGAGAGCCGCGTCGCCCGGGAGAAGAACTGCGCGGTTGCGAGCGCTTCGATTGGCAAGGGATGCGGCGACGAAAAACAGCGCGGACGCCAAGAAGGAAAGCTAGAGCCGAGAATCAGGCGGAGTTTGCGGGACGAACTCGCCCCCACGCTTCAACGACAGTCGGCACTAAAAGCAGGTTCCGTTCGAGCGAATTTACGCACAACTCTGCCGCTGACAGAGCTCTGTGCTGTGTCATCGCCCGCTTCAGGCGGGCGATCCAGTAACCACCGTTCGTTGTGGGGGATACGCCTGCTGGTCGGTCGGCGAGGTTCAACCAAGCAGCAGAGGCTGCTGGTTGCCCCGCATGCCACCAATCCTCCGGGACCAAACGCATGCGCGGGGCATGACGGCAGGGTTTGGTTCAAAATCACCGATCGGCATTCTAGAGCCAGGGTGCCCTGGTTAGCCTGATGTGACCCGGGCGCCAGATCGGACAAGCTTTTCGGTTTTGAGTGTGATATAGGACATGAACCTCAGGAACCGCTGATCTCGGGCGCGCTTGACCTGAGGGCAAGGCGGATCAGGCTGCCCAAGCACAGCCGCCTCTTAGGCATCGCGCCCCATGCATTATGGCTCCTCTCATTCCCAGAAGCTGCCGTCTCGCGAGCGCTCCGAGACGCAGTCCTCAGAGTCGATAAAAAGACGCTTCCAGCTTATTCTCATCAAGCCATCGCACTACGACGATGAGGGATACGTGATTCGCTGGTGGCGCGCGATGATTCCATCAAATTCGCTCGCTGCCGTATACGCAATTGCGGTCGACTGCGCGGAACGTCAGGTTCTTGGGCGGGACGTCGCTATCGACATTGAGGTCATTGACGAGACGAACACGCGTGTCGACCTGGCCGCCCTGCTCGCCCGCTTCCGGCGCCATTCCAACTGCGGGCTTGTAGCGCTTGTTGGAGTACAGAGTAACCAGTACCCGCGCGCCCTCGACATTGCACGCCCGTTCAGGGCCGCCGGAATTTCCGTTGCAATCGGCGGGTTCCACATTTCGGGGTGCCTGTCCATGCTGGATGGACGTGCCGTTGATCTCGACCTGTGCCGGAACATGGGTATCGCGATGTTCGCGGGCGAGGCCGAGAACCGATTTCATATGTTGTTACGCGACGCCGCCGAGGGCTGTCTCGCGGAGAGCTACGATTTTCTCAATGACCTGCCGACACTGGAGGGCACGCCTGTTCCGTTCCTCCCGAAGCGATACGTATTGCGCACCCTGGGCTTGAGCGCCAGTTTTGACGCTGGCCGCGGCTGCCCATATCAGTGCTCGTTCTGCACCATCATTAACGTGCAAGGCCGTAAGTCGCGCTTCCGTTCGGCGGATGACGTCGAGCATCTCGTGCGCATGAATTGGGCGCACGGCATTCACAAGTTCTTCATTACTGACGACAACTTCGCGCGCAATAGGGAGTGGGAGTCGATCTTCGACCGTCTGACCGATCTCCGCGAGAAGGCTGGCATCCCGCTTGGCCTGATAATTCAAGTCGATACACTGTGCCACAAGATTCCGAATTTTGTGGAGAAGGCGAAAAGAGCCGGTGTTACCCGTGTCTTCATAGGATTGGAGAACATCAATCCCGACAATCTCGCGGCTGCAAAGAAGCGCCAGAACAAAATTACTGAGTACCGTGCGATGCTGCTTGCGTGGAAGGCACAAGGCATCATCACGCTTGCTGGGTATATTCTCGGCTTCCCGGCAGACACCCCGCAGACGATCAGGCGCGACATTGAGATCATTCAGAGGGAGTTGCCACTCGACATCCTTGAGTTCTTCTGCCTGACACCATTGCCGGGCTCGGAGGATCATCAAGTCCTCTGGAAAAACGGTACCGCGATGGAGCCCGACCTCAACAAGTACGATGTCGAGCATGTCTGCACTGCCCACCCCCAAATGAGCAAGCAGGAGTGGGAGATGATCTATCGCGAAGCCTGGTCGCTGTATTACACACCCGAGCACATGCGGACGCTGCTTCGTCGCATGGCGGCCACCGGCGGACCGATGGGCAGCCTGGTAAAGGTGCTGGTCGTGTTCGCGACGATGGTACGGCTCGAAAACGTGCATCCGCTTCAGGCGGGCATTCTCCGTCTCAGGCATCCGACAGAGCGCCGGCCCGGCCTGCCCCGAGAAAATCCCTTGACGTTCTGGCTTCGCTTCCTGTGGCAAACGATCAGCAAGCATGCAATCCTGGCTGGCACGGTCGGGCGATTGCTGCTGATGAGGCTCGCTATAGCACGCGATCCCGGTGCGCGGACCTATATGGATCAGGCACTCGATCCCGTCCGCGACAGCGAAGAGGCGACGCTCGACCTCCTGACGCAGACAACCGGGGCGCGCGCTGCAATTGCGCACGTCAGAAAAATTGCCGAGTTGACTGGCGCCCGCAGAGTGCCGGCTGAAGGCGTACGCTGAATTCGGTTAGCTCGAAGAGCTGCCCCGGAGACTCATGGCAAGGGAAACCAAGGTGACGGCGCGGAAGCAACAAAGGCCGCAAGGGGAGGACCCCGCATCCGTGCCGGATTGCCCGGTGCTTGACCTCTCGGGCGCGGCAATCAAGAAGCTCATCAATACCGCAAAGAAGCGCGGTTACGTGACGCATGATCAGATCAACTCGGCGTTGCCTTCTGAGGAGGTGAATTCCGAGCAGATCGAGGACGTCCTCTCCATGTTCAGCGAGATGGGTGTCAACGTCGTGCAGACGGAGGAGGCGAGTAACGACGAGGAACAACGCGAGGACTCGGAAGAGGAGGCGGAGGCCGAGAGTAGCGAGCTGGTCGAGGTTGTGTCCGCGGTTCCAGCAAGATCGAAGCTCAAGCAGCCAACCGAACGCACCGATGATCCAGTTCGCATGTATCTACGTGAAATGGGGTCAGTGGAGCTTCTCTCTCGCGAGGGGGAGATCGCTATTGCAAAGCGGATCGAAGCAGGCCGGGAGGCCATGATCGCGGGTCTTTGCGAGAGCCCGCTGACATTTCAGGCCATCATCATATGGCGAGACGAGCTTAACGAAGGGAAAGTTCTGCTGCGCGACATTATCGATCTGGAAGCCACTTATGCGGGTCCCGATGCGAAGGCCCTGCCGGCCGCCGTCATTGGGCCGCAAGGCCAGCCAGTGGCCGCCTCGTCCATGAGTGGTGCGGCAATGAGTGCGGCGCCGCTTGCCCAAACGTCGGCGCCTCCCGCGGCGCCTCGCACTGCAACCCCATTCAACGCGACCCCGGCGCACAGGGAGGGCGAGGAACGGGATTTGCCCGGCAGCGCGCCCGAACAGGCCGAGTTTGACGACGATGACCTGGAAAACTCGCTCTCGCTTGCTGCCATCGAGGCTGAGCTCAAGCCAAAGGTTGTCGAAACCTTCGATAATGTGGCCGATGCCTACAAGCGGCTGCGCCGGCTGCAGGACCAGGACATCGAATTCAGGCTCAAGAACACCACGCTCTCTCCCGCGCAGGAACGCCGCTACAAGAAGCTCACGGACGACATTGTCTCGGAGGTGAAATCGCTTCGACTGAATCAGAAGTTCGCATCGATTCGCTAGTCGAGCAACTTTACCACATCAACAAGCGTCTCGTCGGCTACGAGGGTCGATTGATGCGGCTCGCCGAGAGTCATGGCGTCGCGCGTGAAGACTTTCTGAAGAATTATCAGGGCTCCGAGCTCGATCCGCTTTGGCTCAATCGCGTGTCGAAGGCTTCCGCCAAGGGTTGGAAAAACCTGGTTGCCAACGACAAGGACAAGATCAAGCAGTTCCGGCACGACATCCAGGCTCTCGCCGGGGAAACCGGCCTTGAGATCGGCGAGTTTCGCAAGATCGTGCAGATGGTGCAAAAAGGCGAGCGAGAAGCGCGCCAGGCGAAGAAGGAGATGGTCGAGGCGAATCTGCGCCTCGTCATCTCAATCGCGAAGAAATACACGAATCGCGGTCTGCAGTTCCTCGATCTGATCCAGGAAGGCAATATTGGTCTGATGAAGGCGGTCGACAAGTTCGAATACCGCCGCGGTTATAAGTTTGCGACCTACGCCACCTGGTGGGTCCGCCAAGCGGTCGCCCGTGCGCTCGCGGATCAGGCACGAACCATTCGAATCCCTGTGCACATGATGGAGGTACTTAACAAGATCATCCGCACGTCGCGCAAGATGCTCAACGAGTTCGGCCGTGAACCTACGCCGGAGGAGGTAGCCGCGCGCCTCGGCATGCCGCTGGAGAAGGTGCGCAAGGCTCTCAAGCTTGCCAGGGAGCCGCTCTCCATGGAGACGCCGGTCGGGGACGAGGAGGATTCGCACCTCGGCGATTTCATTGAAGACACCAACGCGATCCAGCCGATCGACGCAGCCATCCAATCGGAGCTGCGCGAGACCACGACGCGCGTGCTCGCCTGCCTCACCGCGCGCGAGGAACGTGTGCTGCGCATGCGCTTCGGCATCGGCATGAACAAGGATCATACTTTGGAAGAAGTCGGCCTGCAGTTCTCGGTGACTTGCGAGCGCATCCGCCAGATCGAGGCCAAGGCATTAAGAAAGTTGAAGCATCCAAGCCGATCAAGAATTCTCAGAAGCTTCCTTGAGCATTGATGCGCTGCCGCTCCAGGGCGCTGACAACTCTTCAGGCCCCCTTCGCCGGCTGTTTCAGGCGCCAAAGCTGAAAGCCGCAAGTCGAAATGGCACGTTCTATTGTTGCCCTTGAAAAATTGTGGGGAGGAGCCTTCTCAGGTCCTACCACTCCGATGACGTGCCAGGGCCGAAACTGATTTGGGAGCTTGCTGCCCGAGAGTTCGTCAGCGAAAGCTCGCAAGCTGCTGTTTGCATCTGATTTGAAGATGTAGAATTTCATTTGATCACCTCGTAAAGGCCAATCAAGCAGTCCTGCGACCCTCAGGCGCTGCGCTTCATCTCAGGGTTCGGATTTGTGATTCGCGAGGACAATTCCTGCACTCGATCACGTGCAGGACGGATTTTCATTTGTGAGTTGCCTCGATGTTCGGACCGGTGGAGCGCAATCGACGACGACTGGCTGCAAGCCGGACAGCATCCCCGCCGGCAACATTGTCATTGCGCGGTGCTGGCAATAACCCGGCAATCGTTGAACGGAGCTGCCAACGTCGTTCCACCTCCCGGGCAATGTGGATTGGATAAGTCTGAGCCACGGTGAGCTCCCTTGCTTGGGCGGGAGCACAAGTGGTCTCTCAGCCATCAGCGGCCAAGCCAGAACCGATGGTATTGAAAAGATAACCTCTAACTCCCGCAATTGCCAGCTTTCTTTTCGTTTTGTGCGGGAAACGCCTCACGCATTTCGGATGAGGCTGATCGTGCGCGTCCCGATGTCAGAGCTTGCCGCTGCCTTGTCCTGTCTATTTGCGGTCCTGGTTGCACAACTCTAACGCAGTGACGACGTAAAGCCTGCTGCCGGTCACCAGAGTCTCGATCGGCATGCGAAAAATGCCGCCGCCGACACTCACGCCGGGGCCATATGTGAGCGAAGGGATTCGCATCTCGTTGAAACAATTAAGATCGCGCCACATGCTCGAAGTGCCAACCGGCGGTTTGTTGGGCTCGCCGCCGACGACGGCGCGGTGGGCGCGCGTGATGGCCTGGCGCAGCGGTGCCGCCTTTTTCTCATCGGCCTCGAAGGCGGGACGGAAAACATAGAGCTCCACCTCTCCAACAAGGCCGGCCTCGTGCATGAGGCCCCGCAACTCCTCGCGCACATCGAGTGGCTCCTGCACGGGCGTGATGCGCACGTTGACATAAATCGCGCATTGCTGGACGGTCTTGGTGATCTTCCAGGGCACGCCGCCGCGAATGGCGCCGATGTTGACTTTCGGAACCACGGTTCCGCCGGCGCACTCGTAGCGATTCTTCCTTTCGTACGCGACCGCCCAATCCTCGACCGCCTGGATCATCTTGGACATGCGGCTGATGGCGCTCGGGTTCTTTTCGATCGGCACCGGTCGCTGGATATAGGGCGTATAAATCGGCAGATCATCGCCGAATACGGTGATCTTGAAGAACGCCTTCCCCGCCTCGACACCGACAATGCCGAAATCGGTGCCCTCAGAGACCAGCGCGTAGTCGGCAACGCCGCCGTGCGTGATCGCGTAACGCGTGCCCGCCTCCTTGGCGAGATATTCCGGCGGTTGGAACTCGTTCGACGGGTTCGAGCCCGATCTCGCCGACCACCGCCATGAGAACCAAATCACCTTTCAGCTTGATTTCGGAATCCTTGATTGCCTTGGCGGCGAGCAGCCAGGTCGCCATCGGCCCCTTGCAATTGCATACGCCGTTGCCGATGAGCACGTCTCCCTCGCGCCAGCCGCTGTGGAAGATGCGGTCGGCGGCGTGTCGCGTGGTCCACCACTCGTCCTTGTGAATGGTGGTGTCCATATGGCTGTTGAAGCACAGGCTGCGCCCGCCGCCGGTCCCTGGTAGCGTCGCAATCACGTTGGGGCGATTGGGATAAAGACCGACCTTGCGCGTATCAAAACCCTGCCGCACCAGCCAGTCGTGCACGTAGTCCGCAACCGGGCCCTCGCTGCCGGTGGGACTGTCGATGTTCGCAAGATCGAGCGTGACCTTCACGAGCTCGTCGGTGTCGATGTGGGTAAGGACGGTCTTTGCATCTATCTTCGTCATCAGGTCTTTCCCATCAGCTTCTTATCTTGGGGTTGGGAGCGTTGGACTGCAACATCTGCCGGATGTCGCTGACCTCACCATCGGCCGCATCCGTCATGTCCGCCAGCGCAGCATGCGCTCTTCGACAACGGTGAGAAGTGCCTCGGCAAGAAACAATATGATGACGAGAACCAGAGTCCAGGCGAACACGTCAGCGACCGAGAACAACTCCTCCGCTATGGCCAGGCCGTAGCCGATTCCGGAAACCGCCCCGACCAGCTCGGCCATGGTCACCACGCGAATGGCGAGACTAAGATTGATCTTCCAGCTGGTGAGGATGACCGGCACCGTCGCCGGTAGCAGCAGCTTGCTGACGAACTGCGTTCGGCTCGGCCGAAAGGACCGCAGCATGTCACGCAACTCCTGCGGCACGGCCTTCATGCCATCGAGGATATCGACGGTGAAGACGGGCGCGCACACTACGACGAGGACGAAGCAGATGCGGAATTCCACCCATTTGAACCACAGCACCGAGAACAGGATCCAACACACGACCGGCACGGCCATGAACAGCCGCACGACAGTCTTGAAATAGCTCTCGATCGGCTTCCACAGATACATCGCGAGCGACATTGCGATGCCGATAGCGAAGGAGATCAGCAGAGCAGCAATCACGCGGGCGACCGTGATGAGCACAAAATCGATGCGCAGCGAGAACAGGCTCTGGAAAATCCGCTGCCATCCCGGAATCACAAAGGGAGGAACCAGCCAAGACAGAATTTGCCAGAGCACCGCAATCGCGAGCAGGACGATGACCATCTCGCGCGGAAACCGGAACGACATTTGCGCGTCGAACGCGCCCAGCGCCTCACTCTTGAGAACGGTGTTCTTGTCCACGAGGATTCATCCTGTGCGGAGGTTAGTGTGCTGAGGGTCTGTTGCGGCACCGATGCTCTGCACCGAGCTCGTTGTGTAGTTCGTAGATTGGGTCGAGTTCGGCATCATGCCCCGCGCCTGCGGGGCATCAGTAGCCGATGCGCGCGGGGAAAGCAGCGCACCCCCCTTCCGGTGGCTACTGGATCGTCCACCTTCGTGGACGATGACAACCGAGAGATTCATATACCATCTTATCTTACCGCATATGGGGTGAAGTCCGACAACGATAGCGGAAAGTGGCTCATTTGGTTTGGTAGATCGCGTCTGCGGCCGGCAGCTTGGGGAGGTAATCCGTATCCACCGCAACCTTGAACATGCCCCAAATCACATCGCGTTCGGCGCCAGCCGGCAAGACATCGAAGATGAGCCGGCCGGACTGCACACCCGCCTTGAAAACGCCGCCCGGCAAATTCACGGATTTCGAGACAATCGCGTCGGCGTCGTCGACATTGTCATGCATGTATTTCTGGGCGTCCTGAAACGTGGTGATCAGCCGCGGCACGAGCGCGGCATTGCGCGTGAGGAAATCATCACGCGCTGCGAGGACGAGATCCCAGCCGCGGACGTTCGCGATCGCCTTCCAGGCCGCATCGCCTGACATGATCACGCGAAATGCCGGATTCTCGCGCAGCGCAAGCGTCGTCGTGGGCTCCCACAGCATGGCGGCGTTGACACGTTTGGCTTCGAGCTGGGCGCGCGCTAGCGGCGGTGCGGCCGAAACTACCGTCACATCAGTGCCGAAGGTGAGGCCCAGCTTGCGGCCATAGATTGCGGTCACCTGATATTCGGATGAGCCCATTGCGGCGGCGATCGACTTGCCCTTGAGGTCAGCAAGCGACTTGATTGCCGGGTCGGCCGTGATCACCGAAAGAACGTCGAGCGGCGCCCAGGTGCTGATGATTTTTATCGGCGCGCCTTCCAGCATCATCTTTTGAAACACATGCGGGCCGCCGACGATCAGATCAGCCTCACCATTGGCGATGGAGGCGTAGTAGGCGGGAACGGCGTTCTGCGACACCGTTTCGAATTCGAGCTGGTGCTTCCTGTCGATGCCACGCTCCGTCAGCACGTCGATGAGGAGGGAGCTCATGGACGGAAACGCCAGGCGCGCCATTTTGATCTTGGCGGCCTGCTGACCGAAGGTCACGTTGCTTGATGCGACGATTGCAAGTGCAAGGGCGCAGCAGGCAGATCGCAGAATCCATTTCCGCGTCACGGCATCTTCTCCGTCTGGACAATCAAACCGCCACATCACACGCTTGCACAGCGTGTTCGCGCTTTCAAGTGAGGGCCGATATTATCGAGGGCGCCAATGCTAAGAGACAAGCACGCGGATGCACCCAAGCCTTACTCGCCCGAATGCGGCAACAGCCGGTGCAGTCCGGAAAGCGCCGTGCCGTCTGTCAGTCCCTGGCAGAAGCTCACGACCATCGGCTCGATCAGCTCGGCAAATCGCCGCGCCTCCGCGTTGAGCGCGTGCAGCCGCTCGACCGCCGCGTCCGCCTTGGCTGCGAGTGCCGCCTTGTCGATGCCAAGTGCGCGTCCACCCGAGACGACCAGGCGTCCGCCAATCAGGACCTTATCGACGCCACATCCGTCCTCGGCGTGCACGATCTGATTGACCGCATTGTTGAACGGCATGAAGTTCACATGATCGAGGTCGAGCAGCACGAGATCGGCCTTGTAGCCCCTCGCGATCTGTCCAATCAGATCGTGAAACCCCAGCACGCGCGCGCTGCCTTCGGTTGCCAGCCGAAATGCTTCGTGGGTTGACAGCCATTCGTTGGGCGGGCGCCCACGCACGCGCGACACAAAGCTTGCCGCCCGCATCGCCTCGAACATGTTCTGATTGTCCGAGCAATGGCATCCATCGGTGCCGATACCGAGGGTGACGCCGTGGCGCAGATAGTCGCGCGCAGGGGCTATGCCCGATCCCAGCCGCAGGTTAGCGCCGGGATTGTGGGCCACTTGCGCGCCACGGTCGGCAAGGAGGCGCATATCGTCGTCATTGAGCCAGACGGCATGAGCGGCCGAGAACCATGGCCCGACGATGCCCACCGAGTCCATGGTCTGGGTCATCGACATGCCGAAGACCGCGAAGCTGGAGGCGGCCTGGTACCTTGCTTCGCCCAAATGGGTTTGCATGACGAGACCATGCTCGCGCGCCACGTCGCGGCACCCCAGCATGAACTCCTTCGTGCAGTGATGCGGGATGGTGGGAGCGATGCCAAGCCGCAGCCGATCATTTGAATGGCGCCATTGCGCGGCAAGCCGCCGGAGTGCCGCAACGATGTCTGCCGCCCGGCCCATGCGCAAGGCGCCGGCCGTGCCGGCATCGATCTTGGCAAGCGCATCGATGAACCCTGGCAAAGACTGATAGAAGGTGAGGTCCGCCACCATGGGGGCGATCACCGCGCGCAGCCCGACCGTGTTATAGGCGGCCGCAACCGCTTCCATGCCGTCGATGGAGGGCGCCGGAAACTCGAAGAACAGGTCGTAGCAGGCGGTTGTTCCTTTCTCGACCTGATCGATGGCGGTGATGAGGGCCGAGAGATGCTTGTCCTCCACGCCACGTTGGCCGCCCAGCCAGGGATTGGCGGTCAGCAGAATCTCCAGGTTCCAGCGGTCGCCGATTCCCTTGGATAATCCGCCGTGGCTGTGGGTGTGGGAATTGATCAGGCCGGGAATGATCAGGCGGCGCGCGGCTTCGAGGCGCTCGGCGTTTGCATCGCGCACCGCGCCCGGCGCGACAATGTCGACGATCGTATCCGCTTCGATCACGATGTCGCGCTCTTCGCCTCGCGCCGAGCTTGGCGAAAGAATGCGGCCTCCAGTCACGACCAAAGTCATTGTGAAATCCCCGACGTTGCTCGAGAGCAGGACTATACTCCACGAACAGGTCCGCGGCAGGAGCTCTTACAGGGCCGGGCAACTCCCACACGCTGTCAGTCCGCGCACACGGGGCGTGGGCTTGTCTTTCTTCGTGCGCTTCGAAACGTTAAAGACATCTGTGCTGTTTCTCCACGCTGCTTTGCGGAGGTTTCGTCGTGTTGGTGCATGACGCCGATGTGGGTCTGAGGCGAGCGCATGCGATGCCGTTTGGGGCCGAGTTGAGGCGCGATGGCACGGTTCGCTTTCGTTTGTGGGCTCCTTCGCATCACAGCATCCAGCTTGCTCTTGATGGCGACTCGAAAGTCTTGCCAATGCAGCCGGCGGGCCAAGGCTGGCACGAAGTTGTGACCGCGCGCGCCGGTCGAGGCTCGCACTACAAATTTGTGCTTCCCGATGGTCTGCGGGTGCCCGACCCGGCCTCACGTTTTCAACCGCACGACGTGCACGGCTTCAGCGAGGTCATCGACCCCGCCGCCTACGCGTGGCGGGACTCCAGCTGGAACGGCCGGCCGTGGGAGCGAACAGTCCTTTACGAGCTTCACATCGGAGCTCTTACCGCGCCGGGCACGTTCCTCTCCGCAATCGAGAAGCTTGAGCATCTTGTGGCGCTTGGTATCACCGCCATCGAAATCATGCCGGTTGGAGATTTTCCCGGTCGGCGAAACTGGGGGTACGACGGCGTTCTCCCCTATGCCCCCGATTCGTCCTACGGGCGGCCCGAGCATTTCAAATCATTGATCGACGCTGCTCATCAGCGCGGCCTGATGGTTCTGCTCGATGTTGTTTACAATCATTTCGGCCCGGAAGGCGCCTATCTCCACACCATTGCGCCGGAGATGTTTACGGACCGCCGCGCGACGCCCTGGGGGGCGGCCATCAACATGGATGGCGCCGCCGCCCGAACGGTGAGAGACTATTTCATTCATAACGCTCTGTATTGGATCGACGAATTTCATCTCGACGGGCTTCGTCTCGATGCCGTGCATGCGATTGCAGATGACAGCTCGAAGCACTTTCTGGAAGAGCTTGCGAGCCGGGTTCGTGCGGCAGCGCCCGATCGGCACATTCATTTGGTTTTGGAGAACGAGGCGAATGAAGCCAGGCGTCTAGTCCGCGGCAGGCAGGCGGGGCACGAGTGGTACACCGCCCAATGGAATGATGACGTTCATCATGCGCTGCATGCGGCGGCAACGGGAGAGCGTGACGGCTATTACCAGGACTACGAAGGCGATACGGCGAAGCTCGGCCGGGCACTGGCTGAGGGCTTCGCGTTTCAGGGCGAATTGATGCCCTATCGCGGGCGCGCACGAGGAGAGCCGAGCGCGAACCTGCCGCCCAGTGCATTCATTGCCTTCATCCAGAATCACGATCAGGTGGGTAATCGCGCATTCGGCGATCGCCTGAGCACCTTTGCGCCGGCCAATGCCGTCCGGGCAGTCGCGGCGACTTATCTGTTGCTGCCCCAGATTCCGATGCTCTTCATGGGGGAGGAATGGGCAGCCGACCAGCCCTTCGCATTCTTCTGCGATTTTGGTCACGAGCTCGCCGATGCCGTCTGCAAGGGGCGCCGTGAGGAATTCGCGCGCTTTCCCGAGTTTGCGGATGCGGCCAGGCGCGAGAGGATACCGGATCCCATGGCGGAGGAGACTTTCACCTCGGCCAAGCTGAGATGGCAAGACATCCGGCAGCGGCCCCACGCCGAATGGCTTGAATGGTACCGCCGGATACTTCGCGTGCGCCATGCGGAGCTTGACTCGCGCCTGATCCGTATCCGCGCGGGAGGACGATACGAAGTGATCGCCGATCGCGCTGTTCTTGTCCGTTGGGTTTTTTCAGAGCCGGACGAGCAGCTGGTGCTTGCCGCCAACCTGTCCCCTGCACCGGCGAACGGATTCCCGGCAGTTTCGGGCTGCGTTCTCTGGCGGGAGGGCGACTGCGGCGACGACGGCGCCTTTGGGCCATTCGCGGTGCGCTGGTCCATCGAGGCCTCTCCATCGCGCAATGCGCCGTGAGCGTCTAGCGCCAATGGTGATGTCGGTTTCCCAGTTTCGCTTCTGGTCGTTTCCAGCGAGGCTCAATCCGGGCTACGCCTAATGCTCGCGCCGATAAGTCCGTCGGCGTGGTGCCCGCGTGGCGTCATACGCCCTGAAAGGGTTGGGCTGGCAGAATCCACCGATCCCCGACACGGTGGCGCGACATTGCGCGAAGGAGTGGAAGCCGCAATTGCTGCCGCCGGCCCGGCCGCTGTACTGCGCGCACCACGAACCTTCCGCATGCGCGGCGGCAGGCGACAGGGATACGGCCAGGAATGTAGCGGTGGCGAGAGCGATCCTGCGCATGGGCACCTCCTGGTCACGCTTACCTTCATTGTAACAGCAGAGAGCTCTGTTAGGTTCCAGCCTTGTCAGGCATTGCGCTACAAGCCGCCCGCGCCAGCGCAGTTGTTGATGTAATGATGTAACTTCAAGGAGGCAATCGTGAGGGCGCGTGCTATTCAGCAAGAACCCCGCCCGAGCGGGGTTCTTATGAACACAGGTCAATGAGGTCGGCTGTCTCGCTTAGCCGCCGAACTTGAAGTTCAGCCCCGCTTTGATGACGCTCATCTCTGTTGTTACCCCCAAGTTGCTTATCGCTACGCCGCACGCCGCAGCCGTGCAGGCCAAGGTGCCAGAGTTGCTGTTCTTGAAGTTGTAATAGTCATACTCGACGAAGCCGGTCAGCCAGTTCGAGAAGGCATACTCACCGCCCACTCCAATTGTCCAGCCACTGTTGGTAGCGCTGGCCGTCGCCACGGCAGCCCCGCCGACAAGGAAACTGTAGTCGCTTTGCACCCAGGCGCCACCGCCTTTCACGTAGCCGAGGAAACGATCCCAGGCGTAGCCGACGCGTCCCGTGACGGAGGCCAGCGACTTGATATGCGAGTGGTCAGCGAATCCGGCAGGAACTCCGGGGACGAGAACGTTGGCATTGTCGTTCGTAGCGCTGGTCCAATCGTAATCGCCCTGCAGACCCAGCACAAAGCCGCCGATTTGATAGTTGCAACCACCCTGAAATCCGCCAATTGCGCCACTCGCGGTGTTGCTTCCGAAGTCTCCTAGAATCGTATCATTCCAGTCGGTTTTGGCCCAAATGCCACCGACATTGCCGCCGACATAGCACCCGGTCCAGGTAAACAACGGCACAACCACGGCCGCGGGAGGCACGTACACCGGCGCGGGTCGCGCGAGGTCCGCCGCCATTGCGGGTGCAGTCATGAGCGCGGCGAGAGCCGCGGTTGTAAGCAATACCTTCTTCATCGTTGATAATCCCCCGTACTGACCAAGCTCTCACCAGTAGCAGACCAGTATGGCGGTTACTGGGGCAGGCAAAGCCACAATCCGCGACTTGCCGGCATACCCTTAACCAGAAATTACATGGCTCACGCCCAATCGCTGTCATAGAACTGTCATCCGAAAGTCATAGATCGATGACGTGGCGGCAGTAGAAGCGCATCTACCTCGCTTAGCTCGGGCTGTTGGTCGGACCCTCCACGACGAAAGCAGTGATCGCAGCGTTGGCGCTGACGCAACGACCATTTCACACAATCCAACGGGCCGCCGACCGCGACCGCCTGGCGAAGGCGCGTCGGCTTGGTTTTTCGATCCAATAGACAGGAGAGAGCCTTGAAATCCTTTCGCGCATTCGCTCTTGCGGGGCTGATGGCCGCCGCGAGCATATCCCCGGCGGCAGCCATGGATATCTCAGGCGCCGGAGCGACATTTCCTTATCCCATCTACGCAAAATGGGCCGACACCTACAGGAAAGAAACGGGGAACGGCTTGAACTACCAGTCCATAGGGTCCGGGGGAGGCATCAAGCAGATCCAGAACAAGACCGTCACTTTCGGCGCGTCCGACATGCCGCTCACCATCGATCAGCTGAATAAGGATGGCCTCATTCAGTTCCCCACTGTTATCGGCGGTGACGTCGCGGTGGTGAATATCGAGGGAATCAAGCCGGGCGATCTCAAGCTCGACGGGGCCACATTGGCCAGGATCTTCCTAGGCGACATCAAGACCTGGAATGATCCGGCGATCGTCAAGCTCAACCCCAACGTCAAGCTCGCCGCGCAGCCAATCGTGGTTGTTCACCGCTCCGACGGCTCCGGCACGACTTTCATTTGGACCGATTATCTTTCCAAGGTCAGCGCCGACTGGAAGTCGAAGGTGGGCGCCAGCACTGCCGTCGAGTGGCCGGTGGGAATCGGCGCCAAAGGCAACGAGGGTGTCGCCAACAATGTGCAGAATACGAAAGGCTCGATCGGGTACGTCGAATATGCATATGCGAAGCAGGTCAAGGCGAACACCGTCAACATGATCAACAAGGATGGCCAAACGGTCGAACCCAATTCGACATCGTTCCAGGCTGCTGCCGCGAGCGCCAAATGGGACAAGGCAGACGGTTTCCACGTCATTCTTACCGATCAGCCCGGCGCCGCCTCCTGGCCGATTGCGGGCGCGACGTTCATTCTCATCCACAAGCAGCCGAAGGAACCGGCCGCGGCAAACGAGGCGCTCAAGTTCTTTGCGTGGGCCTATGCCAAGGGCGACAAAATGGCGGAGGAGCTCGACTACGTGCCTCTCCCGAAGAACGTGACTGCGGAAATCGAGAAGGTCTGGGCGACAGAGATAAAGGATGCGAGTGGAAAGCCGCTTTATGGGATGGCGCGCTGAGGTTTCTGCCCTCCGGAGGAGGGTAGCTTGCACCCCTCGAGACGCGCTCTTCGAGCGCTCCTCAGGGTGAGGGCAGTGGAATGGCCCTCATGCTGAGGAGCATCGTACCACGGGTGCGATGCGTCTCGAAGCACGCGTCGCAGCGCGACAAGGCGTGGAGCGAGTCTCGGATTGTTTGCGCGGCGATGCCCTCAGCATGAGGTACATGACATCAAGTCCGGCCATGACTATCAATGAGCATCGTTGAGCTGTTCCATGGTGGATATTGCCTTGCCAGCAGAGACCGTCACAACCCATGCCGCATCGCAGCGCGCCAGGGCGCTCGACCGGTTGCGGCTCGGAGATATCGGGTTTCGCGTGCTGACCCGCACAGCCGCCATTGCCGTCCTCCTCATCCTGGGGGCGGTCATTGTTTCGCTCATCAGCGGTTCGCTCCCGGCGCTGCGCGCGTTCGGGCTCAACTTTGTCGTCGAGGAGCGCTGGAATCCTGTGACGGAACGCTTCGGTGCGCTGGCGCCGATCTATGGCACCCTTGTCACCGCGTTCATCGCGATGCTGATTGCCGTGCCGGTCGGGCTGTTGATCGCAGTGTTCCTCACCGAGCTCTGCCCGCCGTGGCTGCGACGGCCCATCGGTATCGCCATCGAGCTCCTTGCCGGCATCCCCAGCATTATCTACGGCATCTGGGGTCTGTTCGTGTTCGCGCCCTTTCTGCAACAGACGCTGCAGCCGTTTCTCATCACAATTTTCGGCAATATTCCCATTCTCTCTTCGGTTTTCGCAGGACCACCCTACGGCATCGGCGTTCTGACCGCGGGATTGGTGCTCGCCATCATGGTTCTGCCGTTCATCACCTCGATTTCCCGTGACGTTTTCGATGCAGTGCCTCCGGTTCTCAAGGAGGCGGCCTATGGGGTCGGATGCACCACGTGGGAGGTGGTCCGCTACGTTGTGCTGCCGTATGCGCGCGTCGGCGTCGTCGGAGGGGTGATGCTGGGGCTTGGCCGGGCTCTCGGAGAGACCATGGCTGTCACGTTCGTCATCGGCAATGCGCATCGCATCTCTGCTTCCATTCTGGCGCCGGGCACCACAATTTCAGCGACCATCGCCAACGAGTTCACCGAAGCGGTCGGCGACCTCTACACATCTTCTCTGATCGCGCTCGGTCTCATTCTCTTCGTCATCACCTTCATCGTTCTGGCTGCGGCGCGTTACATGCTGCTTCAGATCGAGCGCCGGATCGGGTAGCGCTATGAATCGTCTTTACGCCGCTCGCCGGCGGCGGAACCAGGTCGCCATGGGACTTTCCTTCCTGGCGACACTGTTCGGCTTGGGATGGCTTGTATTGATTCTAGGCACGCTCATCTGGAAAGGCTTCGGCGGGTTGTCCATCGCCGTGTTCACGGAGATGACGCCACCACCGGGTTCCGCCGGCGGCCTGCTCAATCCGATCGTCGGCAGCCTCATCCTCACCGTTCTCGCAGTTGTCATTGGCACGCCAATCGGCATTCTCGCCGGGACCTATATGGCCGAGTACGGCCGCTACGATCATCTCACGACGGTGGTGCGGTTCATCAACGACATTCTGCTGAGCGCGCCATCCATCGTGGTCGGCCTTTTCACGTACGAGGTCATGGTCGCGCCGATGGGGCATTTTTCCGCTTGGGCGGGGGCCGTGGCGCTTGCGGTGATCGTCATCCCTGTCGTTGTGCGCACGACGGAGGACATGTTGCTTCTGGTGCCAAACCCCTTGCGGGAGGCGGCGACCGCGCTGGGCTTGCCGCGTGCCGTGGTAATCAGAAAGGTGTGCTACCGCGCCGCCCGCGCCGGCATGCTCACCGGCGTGCTTCTCGCCATCGCGCGGATCAGCGGTGAGACCGCTCCACTCCTCTTCACATCGCTCAACAACCAGTTCTGGAGTCTCGATCTCAATGCGCCGATGTCGAGCCTGCCGGTGATTATCTTTCAGTTTGCCCTGTCCCCTTACGACGATTGGCAAAAGCTGGCCTGGACCGGAGCGTTGATCATCACCTTCACCGTGCTGGCGCTCAGCATCACGGCTCGCGCACTCGCCTCCTCGAGAAAAGAGCAATGACCGTTCCCTCGGTTTCGATCCCCGGCGTCGTCCATGTTCCGGCGGATGCATCCAAGCTCGCGGAAAAAATCACCATCCGCTCGCTCAGCTTCTTCTACGGGGAAGCCAAGGCGCTGAACTCCATCTCGCTTCCTCTCTACCAGGGGAGGGTCACTGCCTTTGTCGGCCCGTCCGGGTGCGGGAAATCGACCTTGCTGCGTGTTCTCAACCGAATGTACGATCTTTATCCCAACCAACGCGCCGAAGGTGAGCTTCTGTTCGACGGCGAGAATATTCTTGCGCCGGGACAGGATCTCAATCTCCTGCGTGCGCGCGTCGGGATGGTGTTTCAGAAACCCACCCCGTTCCCGATGTCGATCTACGAGAATATTGCGTTCGGCGTAAGGCTTTACGAGAAAATGCCCAAATCGGAGCTCGATGGGCGCGTCGAGGGCTCCTTGCGCCGGGCCGCGCTGTGGGAGGAAGTCAAGGACAAGCTCAATGCCAACGGTCTGAGCTTGTCGGGTGGGCAGCAGCAGCGGTTGTGCATTGCGCGCACCGTCGCAGTGAAGCCGGAGGTCATCCTGTTAGACGAGCCGTGCTCGGCGCTCGATCCGATATCGACCGCCAAAATCGAGGAGCTGATTGACGAGCTCAAGGACGACTACACGATCGCCATTGTCACGCACAACATGCAACAGGCCGCCCGCGTCTCCGATTTCACCGCCTTCATGTATCTCGGCGAGCTCGTCGAGTTCGATACCACCAGAAAGATGTTCACCGCGCCGCGCGACCGTCGTACGCAGGACTACATCACAGGGCGCTTCGGATGACGTCAGCGCCAGCCAAGGATAGTCTCGCCATGACCGACCACACCGCCAAGGCCTTCGACGTCGACTTGCGCGAGATCAACGGCATGGTCGCCGAGATGGGTGGCCTCGTCGAGAAGCAGGTCGCCGATTCGCTTGATGCGCTCGCCAACCGCGACCCCGACCTTGGTCACCGCGCCATCGCCATCGATGCCTCCATCGACCAGCTGCAACAAGCGATCGAGGAGAAAGCCGTCGAGACCATTGCACGCCGGCAGCCGATGGCGATCGATTTGCGCGACATAGTCGGTGCGCTGCGCATCGCCAACGACCTGGAAAGGGTCGGTGACCTCGCCAAGAACATCGGCAAGCGGGTCGTGCCGCTCTCGGAGGACCTGCATCCCGCCAATCTGATGCTGGGCGTCGAACGGATGGGGGAGCTCGTCCTGGAGCGGCTTCGGCGAGTGCTCGACAGCTACGTCAATCGACAGCTCGATATTGCCCTCGAAGTCTGGAACGGCGACGAGGAGATCGAATTCAACCTGCACATCGGTATTCCGCGAATTGCTGACCTATATGATGGAGGACGCGCGCAACATCACCTATTGCCTGCATTTGATGTTTTGCGCCAAAAACATCGAGCGCATGGGCGATCACGCGACCAATATTGCCGAGACGGTATATTACATCATAAACGGCAGCCCTATCACCGAGCAGCGCCCTAAGGGTGACACCACGAGCTTTGCGACGATGGTTGCCAACAAGCGCTAATAAGAGATCGTGGAAAATGTTGATGCCACGCATCCTGGTTGTCGAGGATGAGGCGGCGCTGTCCCTGATGCTCCGCTACAATCTGGAGGCGGCGCGCTACATCGTGGACATCGCTTCGCGCGGCGACGAGGCCGAGATCAAGCTGCGGGAAAACCCGCCCGATCTGGTCATTCTTGATTGGATGCTGCCGGGAGTGTCGGGCATTGAGATTTGCCGGCATCTTCGCGCCCGCCCGCAGACGCGCCAGCTGCCGATCATCATCCTCACCGCGCGCGGCGAGGAAAGCGAGCGCATACGCGGCTTGTCGACCGGGGCGGACGATTACATTGTCAAGCCTTTTTCCGTCCCGGAGCTTTTGGCGCGCGTCAGCGCCCTCCTGCGCCGCGCCGCGCCGGAGAAGATGGCGGACGTCCTGTCATTCGGCGATCTCGAAATGGACCGGGCGAAAAGGCGGGTGGCGCGGGCCGGCCGGGCGATCGAGCTTGGCCCGACGGAATATCGTCTGCTCGAATATCTCATGGAGCGCCCAGGACGCGTATTCTCGCGCGAGCAGCTGCTCGATGGCGTGTGGGGACGCGACATCTATATCGACGAGCGCACGGTAGACGTCCACATCGGCCGTTTGCGCAGAGCCCTCAACCGCGATTACGAGACCGACCCGATCCGCACGGTGCGCGGCGCGGGTTACGCGCTCAATGATCGTTTTGCGCAAGGGTCGGGCGACTGACTGCGCACGCGGGCCTGTTGCGCTCAGTCCGGAAGATTGGCGGTCATCTCCTGCAGCCAGGCCGCGTCAACTCCAGCCAGGGTACGAAGTTCCTGCTCAGCTTCTTCTTTGGTCTGCAGGCTGCAGCTGAGAACGTCGGGATGCTCTCCGTCGGCGGGCTGGCACGCAAACTCCAGGCGAATTCCATTGGGATCGAAAAAATAAATCCCATCCAGGCCCGGCATCTGCGGAATGGGACCAAAATACGAAACATTATGGCGACGGAGCCGCTCCTCGACCTCGCGAAACCGCTCTTGCGTCACAACGAACGCGCAATGCTGCATGCTCCCGATCGCGTTCCGGTTGGCGGGAGGCTCAGCGCCCTTCGGAATCTCGAAGAAGGCGATCACGCTGTCATTGCCCATATCGAAAAAGTAGTGCCGGACCTCCTCGTAGGGCGGATTGCCGCGGTTGTTTTTGGTGCCCAGGCCGGGGGGAACCTTCATAGCGTGCACAAGCGGCATCCCGAGCACGCGCGTGTAAAACTCCGCAGTGGCCTTGATGTCATCCGTGCAAAGCGCAAGATGATGAATGCCGCGCGCGAACGACTTGATGCGCGAGGACGCGCGGGCTTTGGGCCTCGTTCGTAAAGCGCCATCCTGCATAGCCACACCTCCGATGGTCGTTTGCGATGATCGTTTGCAGTGATCGTTTGCGCAATGGGCCGCCGGCATCGGACAATGCCTGAAAGTTGACCTTGCCGATCAGTTGCTGCGCGAATTTGTTGCTGTGCGATAAGTCGGTTGCCCAACGTTAGCATGGTCGTTATCATTGGGCAAACAACAAGCATCAGGGAGGTAGGAACGTATGCCGGCAATCCGTTTGTTGCGGCCGCTCGCCGTCGCCGGCATTCTCATGGCGTCGGGCATCGTCCAGGCCCAGGAAACGATCAAGATCGGCGTCATCACCGATAGAGTCGGCGGTTCAAAATTCTATGCCGAGCCGGTGACCCGCGGGGTCGAGCTTGGCGCCAGGTTGATCAACGAAAACGGCGGAGCTCTGGGCAAGAGGATCCAACTTCTCATAGAAGACGATCAGAACAAACCGGACATTTCCGCCGCCAAGGCTCGCAAGCTCGTCGATGATGGGGTGGTGGCAATCATTTCCACCACCGGCTCGCCGGCGACGCAGCAGGCGCAGACGGTTTCGCTGGAAACCAAGACGCTGCAACTCGCGCCTGCCAATGGCAGCGACACGCTTACGACGGCGTTGGACAATCCTTATTTCTTTCAGACGGGCCCGCTTGCCTCGATCCAACTCGCGACGCTCATGGCCTACACCAAAACCCGCGGCTTCAAGAGCGCGGCAATCGTTCGTGACAACAGCGCGCTGGCGCAGTCATTTGCAGAATCGTTCCGCGGTGGGCTCGAGAAAGGCGGCATCAAGGTTGCGGTTGAGGAGATAATCCCGCAGGGCGCCACGTCCGCTGTGGCTTATCTGCAGAGGGTGCGCGCCGCGAATGTCGATGCCATTTTCCAGGCCGGAATCACCGGTCCGGAGATGCTGCAGTTCTTCCGCGCTTATCAGCAGCTCGGCATGAAAGAGCCGATACTTGGATCATACAATCTAAGCATCCCATCGTATCTCACCATGGCCAAAGACTTGATGGAGGGCGTCGCGTTTGTCGATGCGTTTGACGTCGACAAACCGGAAGCGATAACATTCATCAACATCTACAGAAAGGAATTCGGAGAAGCGCCGAGCAGCTTGCCGGCTTATGGCTGGGACGGCATCCATCTGATTGCGCAAGCCATCGGGAAGGCAGGCTCGCTCGACAAAGAGAAGATTCGTGCTGCGCTGCAATCGATCGACAATTTCACGGGCGCGATCGGCGCCAAAGGGTCACACTGGGGTTTTGGCGGCGGCAAGCGCACCGGCTTCGATCCCAATGGAGCCGTCATTCGCGTTGTCGAGAACAATCAGCACGGTCATGTGGTGCATTCCAGCCAGTAGCGATCGAACGGCCGGGTGATGACCGATAATGAACGATTTGCTCGAGCTGCTGGTCAGCGCGATCGCCTCTGGATGCATCTACGCTCTGGTTGCGCTCGCCTATCTCCTGGTTCTGCGGCCGACATCGGTCATCAATTTCGCCGTGGGCGAATGGGCGGCGGCAGGCGCGTTCATCGGCGTCGGGGTTCTCACGCCCTTGGCCTGGCCGCGCCTCGAATGGCCGTATTGGGCCGCAGTGTTGACGGTGCTGGTGCTGCTCGGCTTGACGGGCTGGGCCGTTGAAGCGCTGACGGTACGTCCGTTGCTGCGACAAGGGGCCGGTGCTCTGAGTCCAATTCTCGCGCTCCTGGGCGTGCTCGTCATATTCCGCGAAGCGATCACCCTCATATTCGGCGCAAGTCCGTTGCCTTCGCCGGCTCCTTTCGGCTTCAGGCGGATGGAAATTGGGCCCTTTGCAGGCGTCTCGCAGCAGTTCCTGATCATCGGCGCGACCGCCGGGGTGTTTGTCTTGGCCTGGCTGTTTTTCGAGCGAACCGTCTGGGGCCGCGCGTTCGAGGCGGTTGCGCTCAATCGCCGGGCCGCTGCCCTCATGGGCATCAATCTCGATCGCGTAAGTGCGCTGTCGTTCGCCGCGGGGGGCAGCATCGCGGGATTCGCGGGTTTGCTGATGAGCCCGCTCACATCGGCCCATTATCTGATGGGCCTGCCACTCGCGATCCAAGGGTTCACGGCCCTCGTCATCGGCGGCGTGGGGCGGGTCGAGGGGGCATTGCTGGGCGGATTGGTTCTTGCCTTGGTTGAGCAACTCGGCGCGCGGTATCTACCAATTCCGTCCGGGTTGTCCTTGGGATTTCCATTCGCCCTTCTGATCTTGTTCCTGCTCTTGCGGCCGCGGGGCCTGCTCGGTCCGCGTG
>CAWJCB010000008.1:0-180000 GCA_963841105.1 uncultured Alphaproteobacteria bacterium | reverse complement strand
TTGCCTCCAGCATCTCCGAACGCGTGACTAACTCCGCGCGCAAGAACGATCGCTTGCCGCCGCCCGGAGAGGCAAACGCTGCCCGTCAAGTTATCAGGGTATCGACCACAACCCGGGGCAGTGGCAATCGCGAGATCGTGCGGGTGCGTCCGTTCATTCGGGTTGCTGGAAATCTATCCCTGACCGTTTCGGAGCTCTCTGCCGGCATTCCGCCATTCAACGCGCAAAAGATGTTGGCCCAGTCGGCGTCAGGGGGCGGCAGCGTCGAGGACGGCGCCGCCGAGCCCGATGCCGAAGTGTCGTTCGTCACGCGCGAGCTCACCACGATCCTCCCACGCGTGAAGATCGGCGCCGCGGCGCCGCTCGACGAAATACTCGCTCGCGTGCGCGAGGCAGCCAGTTGGGACGGCAGCTCGCAGAAGTCGCCGCTCATCAACGATTCCATTCCGCTTACGGCATATGCGCCGGAGCGTGCCGACCCTTACGGCGGCTTCGAGCTGCGGATCGTCCCGGAAAACGTCACCCTGCTACCGAAGACGACAGCGCAGGTCACCGGGGGCAATGCTTGGAGCGAGCGCACGTTCGCGCTCAAGAAAGGCGACTCGGTCTCCGCGATTCTCAAGGAGCTGGGCGCCACCCCCGACGAGCTCAAGGCGATCACCGCGGCATTCGGCGGCCGCGGCCGGGATAACAGCCCTCGCGACGGATATAAGCTACGCGTCCTGCTCGCCCCGGGTCGCGACATCAGGCGGCTCCAGCCGGTTCGGGTCGTGATCGCGACTGACACCAGCGTTGAGGCCATGGTGGCGTGGTCCGACAAAGGCAAGTACGTCGCGGTGGATGTGCGCAGCGCGAACAGCATCGCATCCTCCACGAGCGAAGACGACGAGGATGACGGTAAGAGCGTTCGTCTTTATCAGAGCATCTATGAGACTGCCTTGCGCAATCACATACCGCGTCCGGTAATCGATGATTTAATTCGCATCTATTCCTATGACGTAGATTTTCAGCGCAAAGTCCAACCCGGGGATTCCTTTGAAATTCTTTTCGCCAGCGACGATGAGAACGCCGGCGACAGCAGCCGGGCGGAAATATTGTATGGCCTGCTCACGACAGGTGGTGAAACGCGAAAGTTCTATCGCTACCAGACCACCGATGACAATGTTGTCGACTACTACGACGACAGCGGCAAGAGCGCAAAAAAGTTCCTGGTGCGCAAGCCGGTGGCGGACGGCACCATCACGTCGGGCTTCGGCG
This sequence comes from uncultured Alphaproteobacteria bacterium, assembly GCA_963841105.1. GTDB lineage: Bacteria > Pseudomonadota > Alphaproteobacteria > Rhizobiales > Xanthobacteraceae > VAZQ01. The sequence goes on along the minus strand of CAWJCB010000008.1, from coordinate 178,743 downwards.
GCCGCAATCATCCCATTCTCGGATTTACCAAAATGCACACTGGGGTGGACTGGGCATCCTCGACGGGGACGCCGATCTTTGCGTCCGGGAATGGCGTCGTCGATAAGATCGGCGTGGAGGGCGGCTATGGGAAGTACATTCGCATCCGGCATGCGAACGGCTGGGAGACTGCTTACGGCCACATGTCTGCGTTCGCGCGCGGCTTGGAGGCCGGCAAAAAGGTACGCCAGGGGCAGGTGATCGGATATGTCGGCTCAACCGGTCTCTCGACCGGGGCGCATCTGCACTACGAGATACTGGTCAATGGACGCTTCGTCAACCCGATGAAAGTCAAGCTACCTCGCGGGCGCGTGCTCGACGGAACCTTGCTTGCAGGCTTCGAGCAGGAGCGCGGCCGGTTGGAGGCCATGTTGACGCGCGCATCGCCTACGCGTTACGCGCAAGGCAAGTAAGACGACGGAGGGCAGAGGACGGACCAGACAGATAATCTTTATCCGTCCTCCGTCGTCCGATTACGCCGCTGCCGCAAGCTTGCCGTTGAATGTAAGCCCTTGCTTGCCGGTGGAGACGACCACGTTCTCTCCGTCTTTGACTTTCCCGGACAGCAAGAGCTCCGCCAGCGGATCCTGAACGGCTTTTTGGATGACGCGCTTGAGCGGGCGCGCTCCATAAGATGGATCCCATCCCTTCTCCGCGAGCCATTCGCGCGCCGATGGCTCCAGCACGATCGTCATCTTGCGATCGGCGAGGAGCTTCGCCAGCCGGGCCATCTGGATGTCAACAATCTTCGTCATTTCCCGCCTTTGCAGCCGATGGAACAGAATGATCTCATCAATACGGTTGAGGAACTCGGGCCGGAAGCTCGCCCGCACCACCGCCATGACCTGCGCGCGAACGGCATCGGTGTCCTCCTCCTCCGGCTGGTTGGCGAGATATTCCGAGCCGAGATTGGAGGTCATGATGATCAGCGTGTTGCGGAAATCGACGGTGTGACCTTGTCCGTCGGTCAGCCGTCCGTCATCGAGCACTTGAAGCAGGACATTGAACACGTCCGGATGCGCCTTCTCGATTTCGTCGAACAGCACGACCTGATACGGCCGTCGCCGCACGGCCTCGGTGAGCGCACCTCCTTCCTCGTAGCCGACATAGCCGGGTGGGGCGCCGATAAGCCTCGCCACCGAATGCTTCTCCATGTATTCCGACATGTCGATGCGCACGAGCGCCGTCTCGTCATCGAACAGGAATTCCGCCAACGCTTTCGTCAACTCCGTCTTGCCGACCCCGGTCGGACCGAGGAACATGAAGGAGCCGATGGGCCGGTTCGGATCCTGCAGACCAGCACGTGCGCGGCGCACCGCGGTCGATACGGCTTTCACCGCTTCCGCCTGTCCGATGACGCGCTTGCCGAGTTGCTCCTCCATGCGCAGGAGCTTTTCCCTCTCGCCCTCCAGCATGCGGTCGACGGGGATGCCGGTCCAGCGCGAGACCACCTGAGCGATATGATTAGCGGTCACCGCTTCCTCAACGACGGCGCCCTTGCCGGTCACCTCTTCGATGCTCCTAAGCTTTTTCTCTATCTCCGGGATGCGCCCATAGCGCAGCTCGCTGGCTCGCTGGTACTCGCCTTTGCGCTCGGCATTGGCGGCCTCGACCCGCATTTGATCGAGCTCGGTCTTTAATTTCTGCGCTTCCGAGAGTTTTTCCTTTTCACCCTTCCATTGGGTCGTAAGATCTGCGGATCGCTTCTCCAGCAAGACCAGTTCTTTCTGCAGATTTTTCAGGCGCTCCTTGGAGCCGGGATCATGCTCCTTCTTGAGGGCCTCCTGCTCGATCTTAAGGCGCACGATCTCGCGGTCTACGGTATCGAGCTCCTCGGGCTTGGAATCAACCTGCATCTTGAGGCGCGCGGCCGCCTCATCGACGAGGTCGATCGCTTTGTCCGGCAGAAACCGGTCACTGATGTAACGGTGCGACAGGGTGGCGGCAGCGACAAGCGCCGAATCGCTGATGCGCACGCCATGGTGTTGCTCATACCGGTCCTTCAACCCGCGCAGGATTGAGATGGTGTCTTCCACGTTTGGCTCATTGACAAACACCGGCTGGAAGCGCCGGGCAAGCGCAGCGTCCTTTTCGACATGTTTCTTGTACTCATCGAGCGTGGTTGCGCCGACGCAGTGCAACTCTCCGCGGGCGAGCGCCGGTTTGAGCAGGTTGGAGGCATCCATGGCGCCGTCGGCCTTCCCCGCTCCGACCAGGGTATGCATCTCGTCGATGAACAGGATGATCCCGCCATCCGATGAGGTCACTTCCTGCAGGACGGCTTTGAGCCGTTCCTCGAACTCGCCGCGATATTTTGCCCCGGCAATCAGCGCGCCCATATCGAGAGCCAGGAGCTTCTTGTCCTGCAGGCTTTCCGGCACGTCTCCGTCCACGATGCGCTGCGCAAGACCTTCGACGATGGCCGTCTTGCCGACGCCGGGTTCCCCAATCAGCACCGGATTGTTTTTGGTGCGCCTTGAAAGCACCTGGATGGTGCGTCGGATTTCCTCGTCCCGCCCGATCACAGGGTCGATCTTGCCGTCGCGCGCGGCTTGCGTAAGGTCGCGCGCATACTTTTTCAGCGCATCGTAAGCGTTTTCCGCGGAGCTCGTGTCGGCGGTACGCCCCTTGCGCAGAGCCTCGATTGCGGCATTCAGGTTCTGCGGGGTGACACCCGAACGCGCGAGGATTTTGCCAGCTTCGCTCTCCTTATCCAGCGCAAGCGCGAGCAACAGACGCTCCACTGTGACATAGCTGTCGCCGGCCTTTTCGGCGATCTTTTGCGCTTGATCGAAGATGCGCGCCAGTGTCGGGGCCAGATAGATTTGCCCTGCGCCGCTGCCTGATACACTAGGAATCCTGGAAAGAGCCGACTCGACGGCCGAGAGCGCCTCCCGCGACCGGCCTCCAGAGCGGTCAATCAGACCTCCTGCGAGCCCTTCCGGATCATCCAGGAGGACTTTCAGGAGATGCTCGGGTGCGAATTGCTGGTGTCCCTCGCGGAGCGCGAGTGATTGCGCGGATTGAACGAAGCCGCGGGCGCGGTCGGTGTATTTCTCGAAGTCCATGTCGATTCCCTCAGCCTGCTCCTCCGCCCTGACGGCACCGGAAGAACATCGTCAATGGGTGTATTTCCGCTCTGGGCAGGCGAGCGGCAAAAAAGCGACAAACCCGGCGAATTATGTGGGAACTGTGGATCGAGGAGGGAAGAGGTCGCTCGCCAATTCCGCCTCTGTGACACATGTAGCTCTCGCATAGAGCCATTGGCGCGTTCATGCGCGCCTTCGACGACGCGCTATGGCGAAATGCGGGGCACCTGGATGTCGCAGAGCCTGTCATCAAGCCGCGCTTTGCACGCACCCGCCCATCCGGGCGAGCAAGGCGGCGGCGCGTCAAAGGCGGCCATTGCTCCCTATGCGGCTGAGCAGGAACACCGCCTGCTCTCCCAGCAAGTTCCAAAACCACCAGGGCGCATTCAAGCGCAGCGGACGTCCCCACGGGTTGAGCGCTACCGCCTTTTCCATCTTGGCGCCGACCACGGCGCAAAGCTGCCGGAAATCCTTGATGGTGCAGAAATGGATGTTCGGGGAATCCCACCAAGCATAGGGCAGATTGTCGGTCTGTGGCATGTGGCCGCCGAATAGAAGCTGAAGCCGGATGCCCCAATGGCCGAAATTGGGGAATGAAACGATGGCGTGCCTGCCGATGCGGAGCATGTGTTCGAGCACGATGCGAGGGTGCCGCGTCGCCTGCAGCGTTTGCGAGAGGATGACATAGTCGAAAGCGTCGTTGGGGTAATCCAACAGATCGGTATCGGCGTCGCCCTGGATGACCGCGAGACCCTTCGCAACGCATTCATTGACGCCCTCACGCGAGAGCTCGATCCCTCGGCCATCGACGCTACGAGTTCTCGGCGAGCAAGCGCAGGAGCTCGCCGTCGCCGCAGCCCACATCCAACACCTTGGCGCCGGGAGACACCATCTCGGCTACCGCGAGAAGATCGACCCGCGCGCCGCCGGGGCTGCGTGCCGCCTCGGCCATTGTCAGGTCGTGCTTGGTTCGGGAGAGCATCACCACGCAAGCCCACGCGCCTTGGCGGCGCCATCGAGAAACCCCTGGACGATGGCGAACAGCTCCGGCTCCTCCAGAAGGAACGCGTCATGGCCTTTATCGGTCACAATCTCCGCGAATGAGACGCGGGCACCCCCGGCGTTGAGGGCGTGCACGACCGCACGCGACTCCGGTGTCGGAAACAGCCAGTCCGATGTGAAGGAGATCACGCAAAAGCGGGTCGGCGTATCCTTGAACGCGTTGGCCAGCACGCCGTTGCAGTCCGCGGCCAAGTCGAAATAGTCCATCGCGCGGGTGAGATAGAGATAGGAATTGGCATCGAAGCGCTCAACGAAGCTGATGCCTTGGTGGCGCAGATAGCTCTCCACCTGAAAGTCAGCATCAAAGGAGAACGTGGGGTTCTCCCGATCCTGAAAGCGGCGGCCGAACTTGCGGTGCAGGGCAGCGTCGGAGAGGTACGTGATATGCGCACCCATGCGCGCCACCGCCAGCCCACGTCGCGGATTGGTTCCCTCCACGAAATAGCGCCCGTGCCGCCATTCCGGATCGGCCATCACGGCTTGCCGGCCGACTTCATGGAAGGCGATGTTCTGCGCCGAGTGGCGTGTCGAGGCCGCAATGGGAAGCGCTGAGAATACCCGTTGCGGATAGCTCGAGCACCATTGCAGCACTTGCATTCCGCCCATCGAGCCTCCGGCTATCGAGAACAGCGAGGCAATGCCAAGATGGTCGAGCAGCATCGCCTGAGCTCGCACCATGTCCCGAATAGTGATGACTGGAAAATCGAGACCCCAAGGCATGCCGGTCGCCGGGTTTGTCGAGGCGGGTCCTGTCGTTCCCATGCAAGCGCCGACGACGTTGGGGCAAATCACAAAATAGCGTTGCGTATCGATGGGACGGCCTGGGCCGACCATAGTCTCCCACCACCCCGGCTTCTGTGTCACTGGATGCAAATTGGCGACGTGCTGATCGCCGGTAAGCGCGTGACAGATCAATACCGCATTCGTGCGCTCTGCATTGAGCTCGCCATATGTCTGATAGGCGATCTGAAATGGGCTGAGATCGATGCCGGCGTCGAGGCGCAGCGGCTCATTACGGTCGAAGCGCACCACCGGCGAATGCGGGTTATCGGCCTCGCGCGCGCGGTCCTCGGCGTTGAGTGCAACAATAAGATCAGCCCCGATCAGGTTCACGTCAATATTCGCCTGTCACATGCCGGGCTGTTGTCCGCGCTCCCTGCCGCGCTCAGTCCAATTGACGCGTGAAGGTCGCTAAGCTCAACGAGCAACGACTTCTGTCATGATAATAGCGCCAGCGAGGCGGTTACATAGGGCGTCGGGTGGTCCTGTCAATCTTTTCTTTGCTTTCCCGGCGATGCTTACCTATCAATGCCCCGCGGTTGCGTCCTCGAAGCACCGGGCCGTGATGACATCTTCTGTTTCCGATACGCTCCCAGGATTGCGGCAGGAGATAGATCGCCTTGATGAGGCGATGCATAACCTGCTGATGCAGCGCGGCGAGATCATCGATCGTCTGATCAAAGTGAAGCAGACGCTGGAGACAGGTTCTGCCTTCCGACCAGCGCGCGAAGCCGAGATGATGCGACGGCTGGTGGAGCGCCACAAAGGCATTCTCCCGCTCGACACCGCGGAAAGCATTTGGCGCGTCATCATTGCCACCTTTACCTATGTGCAGGCGCCGTTCTGCGTGCACGCGGATCTGTCCGCCGGTGATGCGTCCATCCGCGACTCTGCGCGCTTCCACTTTGGTTTTACGGTGCCATTCGTTCCTCATGTTGGCGCCGCGCGCGTGGTCGCTGCGGTTGCCAGCTCCAAGGGAGATCTGGGCCTCGTGCCGGCGTCCGTGCCCGCATTGGAATTGGCGGCCGGCGCTGCCTGGTGGAATGCGCTCGAGCTCGATACGGCTCCGAAGATCATCGCCCGACTGCCCTTCGTCGAGCGCGTCGATCATCCTGCCGCGCTGCCTGTGTTCGTCGTCTCTCGCGCGGCGCCGGAAGCCATGGTCAGGGAAGTGGAAGCATGGAGCGTGCGCGTCGCGGGCTGGAATGCGGCAACCGCGCGGGAGGTGGGTTCCAGCGCAGAAGTCATTGCCGTGCCGGATAAAGCCCTCGACGGGGCGGCACTGCTCATATCGGTGCCGCCGGGCGGCAGCATCGAGGCTGTCATGAACATACTACGCGATACCGGCGCCTCGGTGCGTGCGGCGACGCTCGTGGGCAGTCACGCGACCCGGTATAGAGTTGCGGGTGGCTGGCCGGTGCGAAGCAGCGGCCCACTCTCGGGAACCTAAGATGTCGGGCCTGCAACGCCCACAGCCGCGGGCCGGCGTGCTGGCAATCGAGCCGTATGTGCCGGGAAAGAGCGCGGCGCCAGGCGCTGCCCGGGTGTTCAAGCTCTCATCCAATGAGACACCGCTTGGCCCGAGTCCGCACGCCATCGCCGCCTATCGCGCGCTCGCCGGCCACCTGCAGGAGTATCCCGACGGGGCGTCCACCGCGTTGCGCGAGGCGATCGGCCGCAATTTCGGGCTTGATCCCGGACGCATCGTGTGCGGCGCCGGGTCGGACGATCTTCTGAATCTTCTTGCGGACGCCTACCTCACCGACGGTGATGAGGCGATCCATACCACGCACGGCTTTCTCGTCTATCCGATCGCCACGCGTGGATCCGGCGCTACGCCCGTTGCGGTGCCGGAGAAGCAGCACACCGCCGATGTTGATGCGATTCTCGCAGCGGTGAGCGGGCGCACCAAGGTCGTTTTCCTTGCCAATCCCAACAATCCGACCGGCACCTACGTGCCCTTCGATGAGGTCCGGCGTCTTCGCCGCGGCCTGCCTGGTCGCGTGCTGCTCGTTCTCGACGCTGCCTATGCGGAATACGTGCGGCGCAACGACTACGAGGCGGGCATTGAGCTGGTCGCCACTTCGGAGAACGTTGTGATGTGCCGCACGTTCTCCAAGATCTATGGCTTGGCGGGGCTTCGTCTGGGTTGGCTCTATGGGCCCGCCCATATCGTTGACGCCGTGAATCGCATTCGCGGCCCGTTCAACGTCAACGCACCCGCAATCGCCGCTGGTATGGCCGCGATAAAGGATAGCGCGCATGTCGAAGTCCTCGCGCGCCCATAATGAGCGCTGGCTTCACTGGCTGCTCGATCAAATTCCTAAGTTGGGACTCAAGGTCACGCCGAGCGTCGCCAACTTCGTGCTGATACATTTTCCCGACATTCCGGGACACGGCGCCGAGGAGGCAGATGATTTCTTGACCCGCCGCGGTCTGATTCTGCGCCGTGTCGCGGCTTACAGGCTGCCGAATGCGTTGCGGATGACCGTCGGCACCGAGGAAGCCAACCGATTGGTTGTCGCCGCTCTATCCGAGTTCATGGGCCGCAAGTGATGGGCAGCACGTGAGCGCCCCGACTTTCAACCGCCTGGCCCTGATCGGAATGGGCTTGATCGGCTCCTCGATCGCCCGCGCCGCCCGCGCGCAAGGCGCCGCCCGATCGATCGTCGCAACGGCCCGCTCGGCGGCTACCCGCCGCCGCATCGCCGAGCTTGGCCTTGCCGATCAGGTTGTCGAGACAAATGCGGCGGCGGTCGAGGGCGCCGATCTGGTCATCCTCTGCATACCAGTTGGCGCCTGCGGCGCCGTTGCAGCAGACATTAAGGCGCAATTGGCGCCAGGCGCCACCGTTTCAGATGTCGGCTCCGTCAAAGGGGCGGTCCTGCGCGACATGTCCCCGCATATCCCAGAAGGCGTGCACTTTGTCCCCGCCCACCCCGTTGCCGGGACCGAGCATTCCGGACCTGATTCAGGGTTTGCGGAGCTCTTTGTCAGTCGCTGGTGCATTCTAACGCCGCCTGACGGCGCAGCGCCTGCCGCGGTGGAGCGTCTGGCGCAATTCTGGCGTCGTCTGGGCGCCAACGTCGAAACAATGTCGGCCGGGCACCACGATCTCGTGCTCGGCATCACCAGTCATCTGCCGCATCTCATTGCCTACACCATTGTCGGCACCGCAGATGAGCTGAGCCAAGTGACGCGGTCGGAGGTGCTGCAATTCTCTGCCGGCGGTTTTCGCGATTTCACCCGCATTGCGGCTTCCGATCCAACCATGTGGCGCGACGTCTTTCTCGCCAATAAGGACGCGGTGCTCGAGATGCTCGGCAGGTTTCAGGAGGACCTCGCGGCTCTCACGCGCGCCATCCGGCACGGCGACGGCCAAACGTTGTTCAACCAATTCAGCAGAACGCGCGCGATCCGCCGGGGCATTGTCGAGATCGGTCAAGACTCCGCCAGCCCTGATTTTGGCCGACCGCATCCCGAGCTGCCGGCGCCGAGCCTGCCGCGTCCGTATTCGGCAGACAGTTGAGGGCCCAGCGCCTGTGAAGGCCGTAAAGTCCCGCCTAGAACAGAGGCGGCACGACGCCGACTTGAAATGGTCCGAGAAACACCGCGCCATCAACGAAGCGGACTGGCAGCGATGTTGCTGCTTTACCGTCCAGCACGGTGCGCCGGCCAAGCGCCGCGGCAATGCCAGGACCTGCCGTCTGTCGCGCAAGACCACCAAGCCCCGGGATCAGCCGATCGAGTGCGTCGATGGTGGCGCCGACTTGTCCTTCCGACAAGAGCCTCTCAAGGTCGAATCTTTGCAGAATTGTTTCGATGCCAACGACCGTGACATCGAGAGTCCCGTCAAGCCCGCCGCGCTCCGTGAGGCGGAGCGTGCCGTTGCCTTCGGCGATCACATCATCTTGTTGAATACGGGCTCTCGTGATCTCGATTTCGCCATTGCGAGCTTGCCATTCTCTCAGCTGGTCCGGCCAAGGTGTGGCGGAAAGATCGGTAATTCCACGCAGCACGCTCGTCACGTCAGCATCAAAGGGCCGAGCCATTGCGGGATGAATTTTCGCAGCGACCGCATTCTTGAGCTGCAATGCGGTTTCGACGGCCTGGTTATCAGCACGAGAGCCGGGAGCCTGGCGGCCATGCAACTCGACATGCGCCGCCTTGAAAACAAAATCGTCATCGAGCGCGCCGGCATCGCGGACCGCCACAGAATCGAGCACCAACGATCCGCGTTCCGGTCGCGCCGGCAGGCCGCGCACGCTCGCCCGTCCGATATTCCAAGTGACGGCATAGTTGCCGTCGCCGCGCGGCTGCGAAATATCGAGCGGCGACGCGAACTCAGCAATCAAGTGCTTGGGATCATAGACTTGGACAGCGGTCAGGACGGAGGGCATGCGCAGGTTGATGGGTGGACTGCCTTCAAGCTCGAAGCTTGCGCCCACGCAGCGGACCTCGACGCGGAAAGGGTAGCCGCCGACCGCAAGGGAGGCACAGTCCTGTTGGCGACCCGCCTGGCGTTCCCGCTCGCGCCAGGTGTTCATCTCGGCCTTGGCCTGGCCGGCGACATAAAACCACAAACCCGTCCAGGCGAGGACGAAGCCGATGGCCAGGCCGAATATCAGGAACAGCGGCCAGCGGCGGGGCCGCGCCGCAACTGTGGGCGAACCGAAAGTCAACATGTCTGCTGCTCCTTGGCTGATTGCGGATCCAGCGCCGCGTCCCCAAGCTCTCCCATTGCGGCGAATAAAAGTCGATTGCCTTGCGCGTGCCGACGATATTAAGGGCTATCGGATGATGGACCCTGATCCCGCCCGCGCCAATAACGATCTCTGGGTGTTCGCCTATGGCTCGTTGATGTGGCGCCCCAATTTTCCCTTCCTGGAAAGAGTCGAGGCCCGGCTCCTGGGAGCGCACCGGTCACTCTGCGTGTTATCCTTCGTCCACCGCGGAACGGCCGAGCGGCCCGGGCTTGTGCTTGGGCTTGATCGTGGCGGGGCCTGTCGCGGCATCGCTTATAAAGTCAGCGCGCAGGCTCGCGCCGAGACCATTCATTATCTGCGCAAGCGGGAGCAGGTGACATCCGTCTATCGCGAGGTGGTACGGCCTATCCGGTTGCGGTTCCAAACCGACCGGAGGGTGCCTGCACTTTGTTACATTGTTGATCGTGGTCATCCCCAATATGCTGGGCGGCTTTCGCTTGATCGGCAATTGCATCTCGTGCGACAAGGCCACGGTGTGTCCGGAGCAAACCGCGATTATGTCATCGCAACGGTCGCCGCTCTGGAGCAACTCGGCTACCGGGAGACCGAATTGCACCGGCTTGCGCAGTTGCTCCGGGCTCAGATGTCGGAGATCAAAGCTCAGAGATCAGATTCTGCTATCTGACATTTGACATCTGATCTCTGCCCCGCCAGATCGCGTTCTCCCATGTTGACGAGTTGCGCCGTTGCGCCCTCGATTTCTCGCTGCAGCAATTCGAAGAAGGCGACCTTGCTCAGGCCATGCGGGATGCGATCGAGCACTTCAACCCGAATTGTGCCGGGATAACGCAGCACCGATCGGCGCGGCCAGAACAATCCGGAATTCAGCGCGATGGGCAGACACTCGGCGCCCGTCTCCAGGTAAAGGTGAACCACCCCATATTTGTAGCGCGGTTCTGCCCCTGGGGCCCGGCGGGTGCCTTCCGGAAAAATGATGATCTGACGATTGCGTGCAAGCTCGCGCCCCACGCGGACATTCATCTCGGCGAGTGCCTCCGAGCCCTTGCTACGGTCAACCGGGATCATGCCGGCCTTCCACGTGTACCACCCGAACAATGGAATCCACATCAACTCGCGCTTCATGATGTAGACGGGATCGGGAAGGAGCGGCAGGAGCGCAAAGGTTTCCCACGAAGATTGGTGCTTACAGGCCACAATAAGCGGTCCGCGAGCAATTTTCTCGAGGCCGCGGTATTCGACGGTGATGCCGCAAACCGTGCGCAGCAGCCATTGATTCGTTCGCGCCCAGAGCTTTGCGACTGAAAGAATTGCGCGTCGCGGCATCAACAACGTCGGCAGCGCCGCGACGATGAGCAGCAGCAGGACAAGGTAAAACAAGATGTTGAACAGGACGGAGCGAATGATAAGCACGAACCCAACCTGACTGATTAGCGCTGACGCGCGCATCCTGACGCCGCCGGCTCGCCAACTTCACGTCAGCTCATGCGCACTGGCGGCGGGACTGAACCCGATGCGCAGCCGAGCGATGATCAACTTGACGTATTCAGATAACATGAGCCGCGCTGTCGAGCCGCTGCTCCACCATGGCCCCGAGCGTTGCCTTACGGTGACCACGGGAAAGGGCAGCAAAGCGACTTGCGGGACCTGGTGCGCGATTTCGGCGAGTGCCCGAGGCATATGATAGTTCGAGGTAACCACAATCAGCGATCGGAAACCGCGGTGCTCGGACCAGCGCTTGATCTCGACGGCGTTTCCAAGTGTGTTGATGGATCGGTCGAAGTCCACACAGCAGCGCACCCACTTTTCGAACTCCGGATTGAGCCGCGAGATCTCGTGGGAATTGGTCGCCCGATTGGCGCCGCTGATGAGCAGGCGCTGGCCATGGCCGGAGGCCAGAAGCTCAATCGCATCAGCAATACGCGAGGCGCCTCCAGTCAGCGCAACGATGCCGTCAGCTTTTGCGCTGAGCTGGACCTCCTCGGCCGGTACTCGCCAAATAAACAAGGCAAATCCCGCTGCCAGGATCAGCGCTGCTCCGGCGAAGGCAACGAGCCCGGATCGACCGAGAAGGCGCAGAAATCGCCTCGGAAAATGCGCCGCCGAGCTCGTCATTCCGCCGTCATCCAGATCGGTTGCGGCTGTCGGCATCCGATTTCGTCCCGATAATACCATCAGCATAAATTCCGGCGGCGCGGAGGCAAGCCGGGCTTGAGAAGGTCGTGCCAGGGGCGGCAATGCGAAGTAGGGCTCAGGCATACATTCCTGGTGCAGACTCAGCCAAATAACAAAGTCGAACCGGTCCTGATATTCGCTTCTATAACCACAGCCGGGCTCGCTCGCCCCGCCCCGCGACAATCCGGCCGAATGCTTACTACATCGTTTCAATGGTCCGGTTCACTGTGCGGCGGGACGTCATGGCGGTGACAGCTGCGACCAGACCGATTTGCACTAGAACTGCCAGGTAGCCGAGTGCTCCGATGGAGAACGTGCCGAACATGGCTGCAAACTGGTCGCCCGCGGCCGTGCCGATGAACCAACCGCTCGCGAGATCGATGCATGCTAACATGAAAACTGCGCTGCCGCCGCCGAGCAGGCCGCCTTTCAGTCCCAGATTCAGGAAATGCTGCTGGAAATGCGCCGCAATGAAATTGTCTTTGGCGCCGATGAGGTGCAGCACTTCAATCACGGGCCGATTGCTCGCCATGGCGGCACGGGTTGCGAACGTCACCGACAGAACGGTTGCTGCGAGAACCAGAAGGAGGACCGCAATGCCGCCCAGCAGGGTGGCGCTCGCCATCGCGCGCATTCGGGCCACGAAACCATGATGGTCGTCGAGGCTGGCGCCTGGGATCTGCTCGCTGACAAGTTTACGCAGCCGCCCAATATCGGGCGCAGCTCCAGCGGTGATTTTCATCACAATGATGCGAGGAACGGGCAATTCGTCGAACTGGATGCCGCTGCCCAACCACGGCTCAAGTAATTGCGTCGTCTCTTCTTTTGAATAAGCCCTCACCTCGGCGACACCGGGGAAGGTGCGTGAGATCGCAACGGTTCTGGCGACCTCGGTCTCGATGTCATGCCCCTCAGTCGCGCGAACCTGGATGGTGACTTCGCGGCCGACGTCCGCCTGCCAATCATTCGCCGCTGCCCGGACCAGCATGACCGTACCTATGGTGAGCGACGCCAGGAAGGTCATGATGGCAATAACGCCAACGAGGGCCCGCCCCGAAATCGTTGCGCCTGGGACGATCGGCGTCTCCGCATGCCGCTCCGGCCGGGCCACCGCCGCTGTCGGTTCAAGCGCGCCTGGGTCTGCCTGTGGAGCGATCACGTCAGTCATAGACATGCAACCGACCTTCATGCAGGACGAGGCGGCGCGCATCATACTGGTCCATCAGTGCAATATCATGGGTTGCGATGATCACCGCGGTCCCAGACTTGTTCAACTCGATGAACAGACGCAGCAGCCTTTGCGCCAGAGACGGATCGACATTGCCTGTTGGTTCATCGGCGAGGAGAAGTTGGGGCCTGGCGATCACCGCTCGGGCAATAGCGGCGCGCTGTTTTTCTCCCCCGGAGAGGACCGGAGGTAGTGCCCAGATGCGTTGCCCGAGCCCGACCCATTTGAGAAGCTCCACCACCTCGTCCCGGTAGCTGTCCTCGGCCTGGCCGATCACCCGCAACGGCAAAGCAACGTTCTCGAACGTCGTCATATGGTCGAGTAGTCGAAAGTCCTGAAAAACAATGCCGATGCGCCGCCGCAGGGTCGATAAGGCGTCCTTGCTCAGCGTGGCGACATCATGACCGAATATAGTAACCAGACCGCGGGTCGGCCGTAGTGCAAGAAAAAGCAGCCGCAACAATGAGGTCTTGCCAGCCCCGGAAGGTCCGGTGAGAAACTGAAAGGAATGTGGATCGATACGGAAGCTCACATCGCGCAAGACCTCGGGACCGAGGCCATAGCGCAGACCCACATGCTCAAACCGCACCACGTGCCCTGTCCGATCGAATCATCTCACGCTGCGGCTGACTCCGAAGGTTATCGCTCGCGGACTTTGGAATCGGGACACCTGCGACCCACAACGCGTGGCGCCGCTGTGGTCTAATAGTCGCGCAGCAGCCGCTCGATGTAATCGAGCTCGAGTTGCGGGCGGAAGGACTCGCCGAAACGGCGGCGCAGCTCTTCCAGGATCCGTCGGGCGCGTTGCACGTCGATTTCGCCGGGGACCCTCACTGTCGTGTCATCCCCGTAATCGCGACCACGCAAGGGCCGTCCCAGCGGATCCGTTTCCTGCTGCGCGCGCCCCTGGCCCAGTCGCCCGGGCTGACCATTCGGTCCCGGCCCCATCATGCCCTGTTGCTGCATGGACTGAGCCAGATTCTGCGCGCCTCGCCGCAGCGCTTCAATCGCGCGGCCTTGCAATTCGACAGCGCCATCCGCGTTGCCCTCGCCGAGCTCGCCTTCGGCCTCGCCCATGGCCTCTCCGGCACGGCCGAACTGATCCATCTCGCCCTGTCCCTGTTGGCCTTGCCCAAAACCTCGCTTGCGCAACTCTTCCATTAGCTTCTTGAGCTGATCGCGCAGCGCTTGCTGGTTTCCCCGCAGGTCACCCATCTGGTCCCCTTGCTGACCTTGTTGGCCGCGCTGCCCGCGCTGGCGGTCCCGCCGCTGATCCTGACCCTGCTGGAAGGTGCGATCGCGCAATTGCTGCTGCTTGCGGATCATGTCGCCAAGCTCGTCCAGCGCCGACATCATGTCGTCGTCCCCGTCGCTGTCCATTTGTTGTCCGGGACGCGCCATTTGCAGATTTTCCAGCATGGATTGCAGCTCTTGCAACATGCGCCGCGCCGCATCCTTTGCGCCGGAGCGGGCCATCTGCTCGAGACGGTCGATCATGTTGCGCAGATCCTGCGGCCGCAGCTGACGCATATTGGGGTCGAGAGGGCGAGCGAGCTGCTGCGGATTCTTGCGCATCTGCTCCGCCAAGGCTTGCAGGAACTTGTCGAGTGCCGCGCGTAGCTGATCGGTAAGCTTCTTGATCTCCTCATCAGTGGCGCCGCGCTCCAGTGCCTGCCGCAGCGCTTCCTCCGCCGCCCGCAACGCCTGCTCGGCGTCCGAGACGCTGCCATCTTCGAGATGGACCGCCATGTCCCACATGCGGGCGACCACTTCGCGCAACTGATCGTCGCTCTTGGCGCGCGAGAGCTGCCAGTAGATCGCGCGCAAGCCGAGATAGACGCTGCTTTCGATATTGAAGCGCTCGGGCGCCAACGTGAGCGCGTCAAGGGCGTTGAGCACGTTGGCCTGCGTATCGCCATCAAGCGCAAGGAGCCGCCGCTGCTCAACAAGCGCGCGCGCCATCGGCTTGCTAAACGGCCGCTCCGGCAATTGCATGTCGAACGGGTCGCTGCGCCCCTCGTTGCCGGCTTCGTCGCGTGCCGCCAGTGTCATGGAAACGTCGACGCCGGCCCAGGGATGCTCGGTCAAGTCCTTCGTGGTCTGCCCGACGCCGCTGCGGGTGCGCGCTTGGGGCAGCACCAGCGCGAAGTCGGGCGGTTCGAAAAGAGGCCGCGCAGGCTGCGCATTCGCGCCCTCGGGACCTAGCCGCCGGAACTTTGCCTGGGCAGCGACGACGCCGTAGTCATCCTCCATCTTATAGGTTAGTTGCAGCGCACCCCGCGCTTGTCCCTCCGGGTCCTTGGCGAGTGAAATGACAGGCGCATGATCGGGTATGGCGCTAAAGTGCCAGCTGACGTCACGCGATGAGGCGCCCCGCACAGTCGCGATGCCGGTATCGTTGATCACGAAGCGGCGCTCCTCCGTGGGCTTGGCAGTGAGCGTTTGTGCGCCGGCTGGAGCTTCGGCCAATCCGCCGCTTGCAACCACGGACAGGTGAATGCCGCTTGCGCGGATAACCAGGATGCTGCCACTGGGCACAGTCACAGCGGCTGTGCTCGGTAAGGGTTCACCCGGTCGCAAACCCTGCAATATGAGGGGCGGCTTTCCCGTGTAAGTCGGCGGGTTCACCCAGGCGTCCACGCGAAAATTGGCCGGCGCCATCACCCCCTGCAAATTGAAGGCGGCCGCTAATCGTCTCGTTCGCTCGCCGTCCGCTGCCACGAATGTAGCAATGACCAGAACCCCAACAAGGACACGCAACGCCAAGGGATCGCGCAACGAAAGTCGTGGCGCGGGCATTCCCGCCTTGAGCGTCCTTGCGGCACGCAAGGCCCGCTCGATGTGGGCACGCCACAACGCCATTGCATGCCCATCCGCGGTTGGCGTAGCGAGCTCGTCGGCGATTGCCGTGGCCGGCCGATGCGGCCGGCCGGAATTGCGATCGAGCCGCTTAAGCGCCTCCATTCGGCTCGGCGCGCGCAAAGACAGGAAAGGCGCAAATGCCGCCGCCGCGAGCAGAAAAAAGATGCCGAGCCCAATCAGTCGGCCATAAGAGGGCAGCCAAAGCCACAGGCCCAGCCAGGACAGGGCCAGAAACAGACCGCCCACGGTGGCCAGAGAGGCCAGAGCCGGCCACAACCGTTCCCAAAAAATGCTCCAGCGGGCTCTAAGCAACGCCCGCTCGAGAGCTTCATTATTGGAGGGAGCGGTCAGCTCTCCGGGGCGATCTGGGGGCCGGTCGTGCACGAGGTCTCCAGTGTTCCGAATCCGCCCCGAACAAGCATTGTAAACACTTCAATAGAGCGGTGCCAGCGGGCAAAAAAAAGGCGCTGGAACAAAACGAAGAACCCCGCCAGAAGGTTCACCTTTTGCTTCGCCTCACAACCAGGGGGCGCAGCGGTCCAGCGCAATCAGCTGCGAAACTTCCACTCGCGGCCGCACCAGCGCCCATTCTTGCTCCCTGACGAGCACTTCCGGCACCAAGGGCCTGGTGTTGTAGGTCCCAGCTTGGACCGCGCCATAGGCGCCGGCGGTCATGATCGCCAGCAGGTCGCCCGGCTCTGGCTGCGCAATCTCACGATCGAGCGCGAGAAAATCCCCCGATTCGCAGACCGGACCGACCACATCGACGGTGACGCGTGTAGCGCCCTGCCGCTCGCGCAGCGGCCGGATGTCGTGGTGTGCCTCGTACAGCGTCGGCCGGATCAAATCGTTCATGCCCGCGTCGATGATCACAAATGTCTTGGTCTCGCCCCGCTTGAGGTAGAGGATTCGTGTGATCAGGATTCCTGCGTTGCCCATGATCAGCCGGCCGGGCTCGAACACGAGGGTGCAATCGAGGCCACGGGTTGCCCGCTTGACCATCCCGGCATAGGCCAATGGATCTGGCGGTGGTTCACTGTCCTCGCGATAGGGAATGCCGAGACCTCCCCCAAGATCGATATGGCTGATGTGATGCCCGTCAGCCCGCAGCGTTCGAACGAAATCGGCGAGCAGTGCGAACGCGTCGTCGAATGGCGTCAGATCGGTGATCTGGCTGCCGATATGCATGTCGACACCGATGACTTCGAGGCCCGGAAGCGTGGCAGCCAGGGCATAGACTTCACGCGCTCGGCTGATCGGGATGCCGAACTTGTTCTCAGCCTTGCCGGTGGCGATCTTGCGATGGGTCTTGGCGTCGATATCGGGGTTGACGCGCACGCTCACGCGCACGCGCCTGGCCTTTCCGGTAGCGATCGACGAGAGCAGTGCGAGCTCAGCCTCGGATTCGACATTGACGCAGAGAATGCCGGCATCGACGGCGAATGCGAGCTCCGCCGCCGTCTTGCCGATCCCGGAAAACATGATTTTTTCCGCCGGGATACCTGCCGCGCGGGCGCGCTCGAGCTCACCCCCAGACACGACATCGGCGCCAGCACCGCGCAGCGCAAGTGTCCTGATGACCGCCTGATTGGAGTTGGCCTTCATCGCATAGCAGACAAGCGCCGGCACATCCCGGAAGGCACCTGCAAATACATCGAAATGACGCGTGAGAGTTGCAGTCGAGTAGCAATAGAATGGTGTCCCGACCGTCTCGGCAAGATCAACCAGGTTCACCGCCTCCGCGTGCAGCACGCCGTTGCGATAGGCGAAGTGATGCATCTCGGGGCTACGTTGGCTTGGATGAAACCAGTCGAGTTATGCCCGCCGCGGGCGGGACGGAAACACGGAAACCGGCTGTTCCGGAAGCGCGTATTGCGGGGTGCTCCCTGGTTGCACAAGCATCCCCTGTTGATCTGTGGACGGGGGAGCTGGTGGCGCGGCCAGAGGTGGCGGGTCGAGCCCGCCTTTGCGCCCGCAGCCTGCCAATCCTGTGCCTGCAGCGACGGCGATGAGCACGGCGAGCAGCACGGGGCTGCGGGCGGTCCAAGTGACGGTCCAAGTGTTGGGCGAAGAGCTCAATTCCCAGACCTCCTGTTTTTGCCATGTTACCAGATCGCATTGCGGAGGCGACAGCATGGCAAGGCCGTCAGGCCCGTTCCCGCGCCAGCGCCTTGAGCCATCGCTGAGCCTGCCGGCGCACATTGGACGGCGCCGTGCCGCCGAAGCTCCTGCGGCTCCGAACCGAGCTTTCGACGGACAGCACGCCGAAAACGTCCGCCGTGATTCGCTGCTCGATCGCCTGCATTGCCGCGAGCGACAGATCGTGTAGAGGAACTTTTTGCACCTCGGCCTTGGCAACAATGCGTCCGGTGATGTGGTGCGCTTCCCGGAATGGCATGTCGATGGCGCGTACCAACCAGTCAGCGAGATCAGTCGCGGTCGAGTAGCCCTCGCCAGCGGCCGCGCGCATACGAGCAATATCAGGTTTCATATCGTTCACCATCCCAGTCATGGCAGCGAGCGAGAGGAGAAGCGCGGAACATGCCGCCATGGCGCCTTCCTTGTCCTCTTGCATGTCCTTCTGGTAGGCGAGCGGGAGACCCTTCATCACCACCAGGAGCGCGTCCAGTGCCCCGATGATCCGGCCGGTCTTGGCCCGCACCAGCTCCGCCGCATCGGGATTGCGTTTCTGCGGCATGATCGAGGACCCGGTGGTGAACCGGTCCGAGAGCGAGATGAGCCCGAAGCCGGGCGAGCACCAGATGACGATCTCTTCGGCAAATCGCGACAGATGGACGGCGGTAATCGCGGCGGCAGAAAGAGCCTCGAGCGCAAAATCGCGATCAGACACGGCATCAATGGAGTTTGCCATTGGCGCGTCGAAGCCCAGCGCCCTGGCAGTGCTGTTCCGGTCGATAGGGAATGCGGTGCCGGCGAGCGCGGCCGCGCCGAGCGGGCATTCATTGCAGCGCTTGCGGGCATCGCGGAAGCGACCGCGGTCGCGCTGTGCCATTTCCACATATGCGAGAAGATGGTGGCCGAAGGTGACGGGCTGCGCGGTCTGCAAATGGGTAAAGCCGGGCATCACGGTGGCGGCGTGCTCGAGCGCCTTCTGCGCGAGAGCGCCCTGATACGAGGCGAGCGCCCCGTCGATCTCGTCAATCTTGTCTCTGATCCACAGCTTGAAGTCCGTGGCGACCTGATCGTTGCGCGATCGCGCGACGTGCAGCCGTCCCGCCGCTGGGCCGATCAACTCGGCCAATCGGCTCTCCACGTTCATGTGGATGTCCTCAAGGGATCGCTTGAACCTGAACTTACCGTGCTCGATCTCTGACAGGATCGTGTCTAGACCGTGAGTGATTTGGCGGGCATCCTTGCGGGTGATAATGCCTTGCTTCTCCAGCATCGCGGCATGCGCTTTGCTTGCGGCGATGTCCTGCCGGAACAAGTGGCGATCCACATCAATCGAGGCATTGATGTCCTGCATGATTGCGTCGGGTGACCGCGTGAAGCGGCCTCCCCACATTTTGTTGCTCATGACCCGCTCGCGTGTGAAACGAAACGAACTACCTGGATACCGGCGCCGATGAGCCTTGCGCCCCGCCAATTTCCCCATCGCCTGCGCTGGCCTCTACTGGTAGCCTTGCTGGCCATCCTTTTTGTTGGCGGGTATGTCGCTGCGGCGGTATACGGGATGGGCAGCTTCAAGCGCAATGCGGCCGCTTCCGCCTGCGCTGAAGCCCTCAATGCCGCCCGGCGTGTGGCGCCGCTCGCACGCGGCGAGCTCGCCGCCTTCGCGGTGGCTGAGCAGCCGCTGCTCATGCCGGATCTTGCCTTCCGTGATGCCAACGCCGGCGAGCGGCATCTCTCGTCCTGGCGCGGTCGAACGGTGCTCCTCAATTTGTGGGCAACCTGGTGCGTGCCCTGTCGGAAAGAGATGCCGGCCCTTGACGCACTAGAGGCGCAGGTGGGCGGCCCATCCTTCGAAGTTGTTGCAATCAACATCGACACCCGCAACCCCGACAAGCCGCGGCAGTGGTTGGACGACATCGGAATTCACAAGCTCGGCTACTACGCCGACCCAACCGCCAAGGTATTCCAGGATTCTGAAGATCATTGGCCGCGCCCTCGGGATGCCGACCACGCTGCTTGTCGGTCCTGCAGGATGCGAAATTGGTACGCTGGCAGGTCCGGCGGAATGGGCGAGCGCTGACGGTGTCGCGCTTGTCACGACCGCGTTGGAGAAATGAGCTGCGCGTAGATGGCGGGTTTAAAACCGCTCCTAGGTTACATCAAGGGCGCTTTAGCGCGTGGGGATGGGCTTCTCCCCGCGGTAATCATAGAACCCGCGCTGCGTTTTTCGGCCGAGCCAGCCAGCCTCGACATATTTCACCAGTAACGGGCAGGGACGGTATTTGGAGTCCGCCAAGCCTTCGTGCAGCACCTGCATGACCGAAAGACAGGTGTCGAGTCCAATGAAGTCCGCCAGCTCAAGGGGACCCATGGGATGATGAGCGCCGAGCCGCATCGCGGTATCGATCGCTTCGACATTGCCCACGCCTTCATAGAGAGTGTAGATCGCCTCATTGATCATTGGCAGTAGAATGCGGTTGACAATAAAGGCGGGAAAATCTTCCGCCACCGCGATTGTCTTGCCAAGCTTGGCTACGAACTGCTTGGTCGAATCGAACGTCGCATCATCGGTCGCGATGCCGCGGATGAGCTCGACGAGCTCCATCAGCGGGACCGGATTCATGAAATGAATGCCGATGAACCGCTCGGGGCGGTCGGTGGAAGAGGCGAGCCGGGTAATCGAGATCGAGGACGTGTTGCTGCCAACGATCGCGTCCGGTCTGAGCACCGGGCAAACATTGGCAAAGATCGTGCGCTTAACGTCCTCCTTCTCGGTCGCAGCTTCAATCACGAGGTCGCAGTCGCCGAAAGCCTCATATGATTCCGCCGGACTGATCCGCCCAAGCGCCGTCTGACGTTCCTCTTCGGTGATGCGCTTGCGGCTGACCTGCCGGGCCATGTTGCCGTTGATGGTAGCAATGCCTGCCTTGACGCGATCGGGCGAAAGATCATTGAGCTTGACCTCGAAGCCGGCCAGTGCGGCAACATGGGTGATGCCGCTGCCCATCTGCCCCGCGCCGATCACCCCGACCTTGCGAATCGAAAAAGCAGTGCTTTCCGAACGAGCCTTGGGCCGCTCTTTAACTTGGATCATGGTTCTCTTTGCCTGTTCTATCCCGCTCGGGAACGCGCGCCAAGGTTCCAGCACAATTGCCGCTTATCGGTTCGTCAACGGCCAAGCTTGCCAAGTTGCGTCGCGAGCTCGGGCAACGCCTGATAGAGATCGGCAACCAGACCGTAGTCGGCAACCTGGAAAATCGGCGCGTCCTCATCTTTGTTGATCGCCACTATGACCTTTGAATCCTTCATTCCGGCAAGATGTTGGATCGCGCCGGAAATCCCGACTGCAATGTAGAGCTCGGGCGCGACCACCTTCCCGGTTTGACCGACCTGCCAGTCGTTGGGAGCATAACCCGCATCGACCGCGGCGCGCGATGCACCGACGGCCGCGCCCAGCTTGTCTGCAACCGGTTCTATATATTTGGTGAAGTTTTCCCGGCTCTGCATCGCCCGGCCGCCGGAAATTATGATTCTGGCTGACGTGAGCTCGGGGCGCTCTGATCTTGACAGCTCCTCGCCCCCAAAGCTGGAAATCGCAGGATCGGCCTCGCCGGTCAATTCCTCAATGGGAGCGGCGGCGCCCGTGCCGGTTGTCGCCTGGAAAGTGGAGGTTCGCGCCGTGATCACCTTGATCCTGTCCCGTGAGCGCACGGTCTGCACGGCGTTTCCGGCATAGATCAGACGCTCGAAGGTATCAGGTGCGAGCACCTTGACGATGTCCGAAACCTGCATGACGTCGAGGAGCGCGGCAACTCTCGGCATGACATTCTTGCCGGTAGTGGTGGCGGGCGCGACGATTGCGCCATAGGCGCTCGCGAGAGACGCAATCAAGGCCGCCACCGGTTCCGCCAGCATGTGCTCGTATGCGGCGTTGTCCGCGAGGAGCACCTTTTTCACTCCGTCGAGAGTGGCGGCGGCCTCTGCGACCGTGCGGTTCGACCGGCCGGCCACCAGCACATGCACGTCGGCGCCAAGCGCTTTTGCGGCGGTCAATGCCTTGTAGGTGGCGTCTTTAAGAATCTTATTGTCGTGCTCGGCGACGAGGAGCGTGGTCATGTCGGGACGATCATCAAATCAGACCCATCTCGTTTTTGAGCTTGTCGACGAGCTCGGCAACCGTCTTCACCTTGACCCCGGCCTTGCGCCCGGCCGGCTCTGTCGTCTTGAGCACTTCGAGTCGGGGCGAAAGATCGACCCCGAAGGCATCCGGAGTTTTCTCGTCGATCGGCTTCTTTTTCGCCTTCATGATATTAGGGAGGCTCGCATAACGCGGCTCGTTAAGACGCAGATCGGTCGTGACAATCGCAGGCATCTTGAGCTTTACGGTCTGCAGCCCGCCGTCCACCTCGCGGGTCACCAGAATGCTGTCGCCTTCGATCACTACCTTGGAGGCGAAGGTGCCCTGCGGCCAGCGCGTCAGCGCGGCAAGCATCTGGCCTGTCTGGTTACAATCATCATCGATTGCCTGCTTCCCCAGGATCACGAGTCCCGGCTTCTCCTGCTCGACGATGCTTTTGAGGATCTTGGCAACGGCGAGCGGCTCGATGGGTTTATCCGTCTTCACCAGAATTCCCCGATCGGCACCCATCGCCAGCGCGTTGCGAATGGTCTCCGCCGCCTGCGGCGGTCCGATGGAGACGCATACGACTTCGCTCGCTTGCCCTTTCTCCCGGAGTCGCAGCGCCTCTTCGACGGCGATCTCGTCGAACGGGTTCATCGACATCTTGACGTTTGCGAGCTCGACACCGCTACCGTCGCTCTTGACGCGGATCTTGACGTTGTAATCGACCACCCGTTTTACGGGCACCAGGACTTTCATGTCCGCTCTCGCGAAGCCGCGGCTCTCATTGCCGTCGGCAAAATCGGCCGCAAAATACTGGCCAGCGTGTTCCAGTGTCAACGGATGCGGTCAAGCTCCGATGATGGGACAGTCGGATTTGGCCCGATCTGCGCCACGGTTTCCCTCGCGGGCCGCAGGCACTCGAACAGTTTCACGGAGGCCGGCTTGAGCAATGGGAACAGGGCGGCCCCCGCCAACATGCCGCCGAAGTGGCACCAATAGGCGACCTCGCTCTTCGAGGCGGAGCCGAGATTCCAGAGCTGCGTGACCGCAAACAAACCCACCACCCAATAGGCGCTGATGCGCAAGGGGATGATGCCGAGCAGCACGGTGATCTTGGCGCAGGGGCGCAGCATCACGTAGGCAATGACCACTCCGGCGATCGCGCCCGAAGCGCCGATCAGCTCAATGCTCGAATGCGAGTCATAAAAGACGAAAACAAGGCCGCCGATGACGCCGGTCGCAAGATAGAAAATCAGATAGCGCCCGCGACCGAGCGCCCGCTCAATGTCATCTCCGAACACCCAGAGAAAGATCATGTTGCCGAGGAGATGACCAAGATCGGCATGGAAGAACTGATAGGTGATGAGCGTCGCCAATGGCGGAAGCGAACCCCGCGGCGAAATCTCCCCGCGCAAGGCGGCGGGCGTCAGGCTGAAGGTGTCGATCATTCTGTCGAGGCCGGCCTGCGGGGCCTCCGCTTCGTAGAAGAAAACCGCCAGATTGACCGCAATCAGGCACCAGGTGACGATTGGTTTTATCGGCTGGGTGAACGGATTGTCGTCATAGATCGGCGTCATCACCATCGCTGTATCTCGCCTAGCGGTTCTGCCCGGGCTGCCACAACACGTCGCAGGCGCCTTTGTCGTTGGTGTAGCGGCCGGCAACGAACAGAAGATCGGAGAGCCGATTGACGTATTTCAACGCCGCGGGAGTGACGCCCTCTTTCGATGTGTCGTTGAGCTCGACCATCAGGCGCTCCGCGCGCCGGCAGATCGTTCGCGCCAAGTGGAGGTAAGCCGCGGCGGGTCTGCCGCCTGGCAGAATGAAAGACCGCAGCGGAGCCAGATCGGCATTGAGGGCATCAATGCGTTGCTCGATCCATTCCACCTGAGCCTCGGTGACGGTCATCCGGGCGCCGCCGGGACCTTTCTCCGCAAGACAGAGATCGGCCTCGACGTCGAACAGATCATTCTGCACGCGACCGAGCAGGTCGCGCAGCGCGCTGTCTTCGACGTGCAGCTGCACCAGGCCGATCGCCGCGTTGAGCTCGTCCAACGTTCCATAGGCGGCGATGCGCAAATCGTATTTCTTGCGTCGTTGCCCGTTACCAAGGGCGGTCGTGCCGTCATCGCCCGTACGGGTGTAGATGCGATTGAGCACAACCATGGTTCGCTCCTATCGCGTTGCCCAGATCGTGAGCATGATCACGACGATGGCCACGAATTGCAGCAGAACGCGCAACTGCATCAGTTTCTGCGATCTCTGCGGCGAGCCGCCCCGCGCCAAGTTGGTCAGACCGAAGAGAAGCACGACCGCGACCGCGGCAATTGCGATCGGCACAAGGCCATAAACCAGGAATTCGGACATTGAAGCTACCTCTTAGCATCCGGCCGTGCACGACACCATCGTACGACCGCAGAGCGCTGCCCCTGACCGTGGACGTTTGCAAGCGAGCTGCGCGCCCGAAGCGGCCCCACATCAGCATGTTCACACAATATATATGAGCCCGCCTGCCGGTCTGCCCGTGCTATTGCTTGCGCAGCCGCAGGCATTCGACGCTTGACGTTGCCTTTGCGCACGCCCTAGACGACTTTGGCTCGCGCTCGCCGCGGGCGACAGATTGACTGGCCGCGAGAGGCGGACTGATGGTCGTCGACTTCCAACACCATTTCACCCCACGCGAGCTCATGCCCAAGGATCTTGGCCGCCGCAAGATCGTCTCCTATGACGAGCATGGGGCGCCGAGCTTCATCATGCATTGGATGCTGTTCGACTTGGACGAGCATATCCGCATGATGGACGAAGCGGATATCGATGCCGCTTTTCTCACCAGCGCGGCGGGAATGTGTGCCGATTTTGACAAGTCGCGCCTGTGCAATGAAAGCGCCAAACGGGCTGAACGCGACTATCCCGGACGATTCATCGGGGCGGCTCACGCCAACCCCCTCGGCGGCACCGAAGCTTTGCGTGAATTGGCCCGCTGCAAGCACGAAATGGGCTTCCCCGGCGTGGTAATCACTTCAGAATCCAATGGCCTCTATCTGGATGCGCCGCAATTCGAGCCGTTCTGGAGCGAATGCGAGAAGCTGGGGATGTTCGTGTTCGTGCATCCGGCACTTAAGCTGAATCAGACTCAGCAGTTTGACGGCTACGACACCGCGCGGTCGGTCGGGCGCGAATTCTCACTCGTCATGGCGACCATTCGGCTCATCAACTCGGGCGTTTTTGATCGGCACCCCAAGCTGATGGTGCATATGTCGCATCTCGGTGGCGGCCTGTCATCGCTGCTGGGCCGAATCCGTTCCTACCAGGACAAGGAGTTCTGGGGCACCCTCGATAACGCTCGGCACGGCATGAAGCCGCAGCAAAGCTTCGACCATTACCTCCACCACAATATGGTCTTCGACACGGCCGGTTTCTGCGGCGCCGTCGGTGCGGTCAAGGGCGCGCTTATTGAGATCCCGGCAGCGCGCATCGTCTTTGCCACGGATTATCCGCAGGAAATCCGGGAACGCGCGGCGGTGCGCGATTTCGTTCGGGATCTGCGCGCCCTCGAAAGGGATGGCGAAGCTATTCTCACGGGCAACGCCGGAAAGCTGCTTGGCAATAACGGAATCAAGCATCGCAATGCAAGCATCTGAAGCTCCAACGAGCGTGACACGCGTACCGCCGGGTGTGCTTGCCGCGTTCACGCGACGCGCACTGGAGGCCTCCGGCCTTCCCGCAGCCGATGCCGAGCAGGTCGCCGAGTTGATGTTGCAGGCAGATTTGCGCGGCAGCGACACTCACGGGGTGATCCGGCTGCCTGTTTATGTCCGGCGCCTCAAAGCTGGCGGCATCAGGACGCGCCCGGACATCCGCGTCGTACGGGAAAGGCCGGCTTCTGCGTTGGTGGACGGTGACAATGGCATGGGTCACCTCGTCATGCAGTTCGCCGCTCAGACGGCAATCCGCAAGGCGAAAGACTCCGGAGCCGCCTGGGTCGGGGCGCGCATGAGCAACCATGCCGGTCCTGCGGCACTCTATGCCATGATGCCGCTCGCCCACGACATGGTCGGTATCTATTTCGCGGTAGGCAGCAACAATCATTTGCCGCCGTGGGGGGCGCGGCAAAATCTGCTTGGGACCAATCCGGTCGCGGTTGCCATTCCCGCCGCGGAGGAGCCGCCGATCGTGCTGGATATGGCGCCGACCGTCGCGGCCTTTGGCAAGGTGCGCCTCAAGGCGCAGCGCGGCGAATCGATGCCCGTGGGCTGGATGATCGATCGGAACGGTGAGCCTCTCACTGATCCGAAGCGTGCCGACGAAGGCTTTCTTGTCCCGATCGGCGATTATAAGGGTTATGGTCTCAGCCTGATCGTAGGTTTGCTTGCCGGCGCTCTCAACACAGCGGCGTTCGGGCATGACGTCGTTGATTTTGTCAAGGAGCCGGGGAGGGCGACAAATACCGGCCATGCCATTGTAGCGCTCTCCATCGAGGCGTTTTCGCCGGCGGCGCAGTTCAAGCGGCAGGTTGACGTGGCAATACGCGCCATGCGGGGTGCCGAGCGGCTGCCTGACGTGGATCGCATCTGGCTGCCGGGGGAGCAGAGCCATCTCAAGCGGATCGACCGTGAAAAGAAAGGGATACCTATCCCAAAGTCTTTGCGCGACGCCCTCGACGCAACGGCGTGCGATCTTGGCATCGAGCCGCTGACATAGCCTCTCCAAAGGATGCAGTTGGCCTTATCGGTCTCGGTCTGCTCGGTCAGGCACTGGCGCGGCGTCTGCTCCACGCGGGCTACGAGGTCGTAGGGTTCGACATCGATCCCGCCAAGAATGCCGCCTTGGCGAAGACTGGCGGCTGCCCCGCGGGTTGCGTTGGCGCGGTTGCGCAGCGCTGCAGCTTCATCGTGCTCGCGGTGTTCAGCACCGAACAGGTTGAGGAGGTTCTCGATTGTGAGCTCATACCGCTTGCTAGCCGCGCTACGCGCGTTGTTCTGTGCGCAAGCACCTGCGATCCCGATCGCGTCGGCTTGCTCGGCGAGCGGATGAAGGCGCGCGGTCTGCATCTCTTGGAGACGCCCGTCTCCGGATCCAGCGGTCAGGTGAGCCGCGGCCAAGGAGTGGGGCTCATCGGCGGCGATTCGTACGTCCTCTCATCGGCTGAGCCGATCGTGCGGGCGATGTTCCCCACCTATTTCCACGTCGGTGCCATCGGCGACGGATGCCGCACCAAGCTTGCGGTCAACCTTATCCTCGGGCTCAATCGACTGGCGCTCGCCGAGGGGCTGGTTTTCGCCGAACGGCTTGGGCTCGATCCCGGGCGCTTTCTTGAAGTGGCGCGAGGGTCAGCCGCCCATTCGCAGGTCATGGACATCAAAGGCGTCAAGATGGTGCGCCGTGATTTCGTCGCCGAGGGCCGGGTCACGCAGCATCTCAAGGATGTGCACCTCATGCGTCAACAGGCAGCGCGTGCGCGGCAGGAGCTTCCGCTCCTGGCTGTGCACGCGGAGGTCCTCGAAGCCTGCGTGCGGCATGGAGAAGGCGAGCTCGACAACAGCATTGTCATCGAGGAAATTCGACGACGCCGGCCCGAGGCGACCAATTCTTCTGTGGCGCGCCCATCGATTCTATCTGAATAGGCCGTAACACATCGCACCCCTTGCGAATGCGCTGTGTCGCTCGCATTGCGCGACTTAGATTTAGATAAACCGGAGGCAGCATGAGTGATGGGGAAGTGCGCTATGCCCGCGACGGGACGATTGCTACCGTGATCTTTGACAGACCAGTGGCGCGCAATGCCATGACATGGCGAATGTACGAACAGCTCGGTGACGCTTGTGCGCGAATGCAACAGGAAACCGGTCTGCGCGCCGCGGTGTTCCGCGGCGCCGGCGGCAAGGCCTTCATTGCGGGAACCGACATCGCTCAGTTCCATGCGTTTCGCGGCGGTGAGGACGGTGTCGCCTACGAGAACAAGTTGGAATCGTATCTCGCTGCCATTGAGGCGGTGCCAATTCCAACCCTGGCGGTGATCGAAGGCTTTGCCATTGGCGGTGGCCTCGCAATCGCGACCGCCTGTGACCTGCGCATCGCCACCCCTGACGCGCGCTTCGGCGTTCCCATTGCTCGTACGCTGGGCAATTGTCTTTCGGTTGCGAATTATGCCCGCCTGGTGGCGGCGGTCGGGGTGTCACGCGCAAAGCGCATGCTGCTGCTGGCGGAATATCTCTCTGCCGACGAGGCGCTGGCAGCCGGGTACATCATGGAAATTGCTGATCCTGGCGAAATGGACCGTCGCGTCGGCGAAATCACGGAACGACTTTCGCAGAATGCGCCTCTGACAATGCGCGTCAGCAAGGAGGCAATCCGCCGCCTCATCCACGCGGGCCTGCCAAATGGAGATGATCTCTCTCGCGCTTGTTACGGGAGTGACGACTTCCGCATCGGCATGCGGGCATTCATGGACAAGCGTGAGCCGCAATGGACGGGAAGCTGATGGTTGCTCCACAACCGGCAGGTTTGAAGTCCGCCCCTAAATGGGCTCGCTGGAGCACAATCGAATGCTACGCGTGAACAGGCAACCCGTATCGCCGCGATCGCAGCCGTGATCGATTCGCATCATCATTTCTGGTGGAGTGGCCGTAACACCTATAGCTGGCCCCCGCCTGTGGGCGATCGTTTGGCGCGCGATTTCACCCCCGACGACCTGCGGCCCGAGCTGAATCGGTGTGGCATTCAAGGCACCGTCCTGATCCAGGTCCTGCATCAGGTTGGCGGGGAGACCGAGGAATTCCTCGATCTGTGTGAGCGGGTCGATTTCGTCCGCGGCGTCGTTGGATGGCTTCCGCTTGCCGATCCGGCCGCGACGGCGCAGGCGCTCGAACGGTTACGCGGGCGGGGCAAGCTGGTCGGGGTGCGGCATCTGATCAGCAACGAGAGGGATCCGCGCTGGCTCCTGCAGGACGGCGTGGTCGAATCCCTTCGCCTGCTTGCTGCGAAGGGATTAGCTTTCGACGCCATTCCCATCAGTGCAGAGCAGCTCGAATCGGTCCTCGATCTGGCGCGACGCTTGCCGCAGCTCAAGATCGTCATGAATCACCTCGGGCGACCGCCAATCCCCGAGCAGGGCTGGGAGCCATGGGCAACGCAGATCGCGTGTGCCGCCGAGCAGCGCAACATCTCGATGAAGCTGTCGATCGGCCTCGACATCATCATGCGCTGGCGCTGGTCCACGGACAGCGTTCGCCCTTACAGCGATCATGTGCTCGACCTGTTCGGTCCCGAGCGCGTCATGGCGGCAAGCAACTGGCCCGTCATCTGTCTGGGGGCCACCTATGAGGAAACCTGGCGGGGCATAGCTGTGCTCATCGCCGGGCTTTCCCCCGATGAACAGCGGTCGGTCATGGGTGAGACTGCGCAGCGCATCTACGGCCTGTAGGTCTGTAGGTTCGGTCGAGTTCTTCACGAGAACCAACACTTGCGAAAGCGGCACTGTTGTTGGGTCTCGCAAGCTCGACCCAACCTACGAACTCGACCCAACCCACGGTTCGCTTGGCGCGGCACCCGCCGCCGGAAAGATCAAGGACTTTATGACGACGGGAACGGCGCCGGAATTCGGCAGCATCGAGCCGATGTCGATGTAATCAAAGTCCTTGAGCTCGATACCGTCGATCGAAACGATGGGATTGGAAAGCCGCAATTCCTCGCGCAGGTGAATTCCAATGAGGCCGCCGACGTCGCCGTCTCCGGCCAGCACCAGGGGCCGATCGCGACAGAGCATCGGCTTCAATCCGGCGATGACGCCGCGGCAAAATCCATCCAGCCTCTGGAAAGTCGCTGACCCGCGCCACGGCACAAACACTGCAACGGGAAAATCGGCCTCGGTGAGGTCAAGCCGACGCAGCAGGCGCCGTATCGCCTCGGCTACCGCGTGCGCATCAATCGTGTCGGCATCGAGACCGAAAACTGGAGCGATGACCGGCACATTGCGCAGCGGCAAAGCTTCGAGTGGGGAAACGAAGATGGTGCTTCCGCTGACCTGGGTCGTGTACTGCGAAGCGCCGATGACGGTAGCGCGAATACCCTCGATGCTACGCTCGATCCGCATTCCGCATCTGGCAGCGCGCGCGAGGATTTCTTGCGCCAGCGGGGCACCGAGATCGCCGTAGCTGCGCGTCTCGCGCCCGTAGATGTATTCCGCGACGCCGCCGGAAAAGGTCACCTGATCGATTCTGCTGGAGTTGCTCAGCGGATCGAGGCGCAGAAGACGGCTGCCGCCGCTTGTCGGAGCGCCGCCGGCCACCGCCTCAAACAGGCGATCCGCCATCAATCTCGCGAGCGCGCGCTCGCTCTCGGGCGCAAGCTCCATCCCCACTTCGAGATTGAGCCCCAGCTCGATGCCGAAACGGCGGGCAGCCTCTTCGACGCGCACAATGCGCCTTCCGGTATCGACGCACACAAGGCGGGCGCCGATATCAAGCGCCGTGACATCGCTCACGCGGCCGTCGCAGCAGATGGCGAGCTTTGACGTCCCCCCGCCGACATCGATGTTCATTACGGTCGCCTTTTCTCGGATGGAGCGCGCCACTGCGCCAGAGCCGTGCGCGGCCATTACTGTTTCGAGGCTGTCGCCGGCGGAAACGGCGACCAGCTTGCCGGCCTGGCGGGCAAACAGATCGCCGATGGTGCGGGCGTTGCGCCGGCGCACTGCGACTCCCGTGAGGATGAGCGCCCCGGTATCTATCTCATCGGGATCGACATTAGCCTCCTTGTACCGGCGATCAATGAATTCGCCCAGCGCCTGTGCATCAATCTCGTCCGCGGCGCTGTAAGGCGTGAGCACAATGTCGGATTCGAAGAATGTCTCACGCGCGCAGATCACATATCGGCTGTCGAGCCGTTCCAGCACGATGCGCGAGAAGACAAGATGCGAGGTGGTCGAGCCGATATCCACGCCGACGCTGAGAATGACGATCTCGTCTTCCTCAACAAGGGAGCGGCCGGTGCTTGAGAAAATAATGCGCCCCCCTTGCGCCTCATCCGTCATCGGCCAGCGCTCAGGAGCGTCATGCCCGCGAAAGCAGGCATCCAGCAAGCGGCGCGCGGGCGGAAGCTGGATGCGTGAGCATGCTGGATCATCAGCATGCGCGGATGATGACGGGGCAAGGAGTTGATCAAGCTACGCGCCCGCGAATTTCGGGACGACGGCGCCTTTCTGATAGAATTCCGGCTCCATCCGGGTGGGCACTCCCTCGGCCTTGAGCTTTGCCTCGTATTCCGCGCTGATAAAAGGATCTTCCATCCAATACGGGATTGCGGTGCCGCCCTCTGGAATATCCATCCCGGTATAGTCCGTGTGCTTCTCCCCTGGCGGCCCCGGCTCGCGACCGGGATTATGCGGCCCGAACCAGGCGGTCAGCCGCAGCGGATCCCTCGAAGCGCCGAAATGCTGATGGTACCAGCGTGCACCTCCTGGCGCGGCCGACACCATGCCCACGGGCTCATAGTCCACACGTTTGATCTTGTCGGCATGCCCGTCCTTCCACGGCGTGACCCCACATTGCTCCGGCCAGGTGTAGGTATAGCCTTTGCCCTTGAGGCAGATCAGCACGGCGGCGGATGTGTGCGCATGCGCCTTCGAATAGCGGCCGTTCTCGTGCTGTCCGATCCACAGATAGAAGGTGTTTCCGGTCATGAACGGCTCGACCCGCCGCCAACCGGGCGAGCGGCGGTTGTCGAGCGGCAGATCGCAGTTGACGATGTCGGGGATGAAATTCGTGCGTCGCATGGCAAGTCCGCGCACCGGATCTGGCTCGATGTCGTCCTTGTACTTATAGAAGTCGTCGGCGCCGCTGAACCGCTCGCGGAATTCATACGGGCAGTTGAACATCACATCGATGTTGTTGAGCAGATTGAGTAGATTGGGGGCAGTGGTGCCGGCGAGAAGCATGGCGGGCGCCGCGCTCGCATTGACGAGGCGATGCCATGCATTCACGGGGATAGAGAACAAAGACCCCGTTTGCCATTCGAACACATGCCGCTTGCTGTCTTTGTCGAGCCAGACTTCCGTGCTGCCGCGGCCTTCGACGACCAGATAGATCTCCTCGTAAAGGTGCTTCTCTGCATTGAGCGCGCCGGCGCCCGGCACCTCCACCACGTAACATCCCCATTTGCCCTCGGTGCCATGCAGCTGGATATAGCTGCCTTTTCCGCCGAGCCTTTTCCAGGCTGCAAGCGGAAGGTTTTGGACCTTCCTGACCCCGATGTCGCGGAAGATCGGAATTCCTTCCGCCTCCATGAAGAGGTCGTAAGGCGTCTTGGGCCGACCGAACTGCCCGAACCCCGCCCTACTGTTGCCGGTCGGCTCATGCCAGTGGGTCCTGCCCGTCAATTCGTGCATTTGACTCGCCTGCTTGCGCGGAGCGGAAGGCGACAAATGCTTAACCCCGACCCGGGAGCAAGGCAAGAATTGCAGGTGCCGTTTCTAACCGAAGCGCGGCGATGCGCCTCTACCGTCACCGGAAACGATCCTCTAAGATCGATCGCTGGTGCCGCAGAAAGAGCAGTTTCACGAGACCCAACAATCGTCTGAGCGGCTGCAAACTGTTGGGTCTCGCGATGAGGCTCGACCTAACCTACCAATTTCGAGATATTGTGAAAGCTCAGGGAGGACTTACGGATGAAGACGTTTGTCATGGGAACGGCCGCGCTCCTTTTACTGGGGGCGGCACCCGCCGTAGCTCAGCAGTCCGTAAAGATCGGATTCATCAGCACGTTCAGCGGCCCGACCGCCGTGATCGGCAATGACATGCGGAACTCGTTTGAGATCGCGCTTGATCACATTGGCCGCAAGATGGCCGGCAAGCCGGTTGAAGTGGTCTACGAGGATGATCAGCAGAAGCCGGAAGTGGGGGTGCAGAAATCTCAAAAGCTGATTGAATCCGACAAGGTCAACTTCGTGGTCGGGTTCATCTGGTCAAACGTACTTTTGGCCTCGCTCAAGCCGATCGTTGATTCCCAGACCTTTTTGATCAGCGCCAATGCCGGCCCATCGCAGATCGCGGGCGAGCAGTGCTCCCCGTTTTTCTTCTCCACCTCATGGCAGAATGACCAGACGCCGCAGGCAATGGGAGAGTATATGACCCAGAAGGGTGTCAAGACGGCGTTCCTGATGGGCCCCAACTACGCTGCCGGCAAGGACATGCTCACGGGCGTGCGCTTCACTTACAAAGGGGAGGTCGTTGGGGAAGAGCTCACGCGCTGGCCCGATCAGCTCGACTTCTCGACCGAGCTCTCGAAAATTCGCGCGGCCAAGCCGCAAGCGGTGTTCGTATTCTATCCGGGGGCGGCAGGCGTGCAGTTCCTGACGCAATATGTGCAGACGGGTCTCAAGGGGCAGATCCCTCTCTACACTGTATTCACCATCGACGAGACGACGCTGCCGCTGCAAAAAGATCTTGCGTTGGGCGTGCCCGGAGCGCAGCAGTGGGTCAACGACCTGCCGAATGAAACGAACAAAAAGTTCGTCGCCGACTACAAGGCCAAGCACCAGAAGGGGCCCTCATTCTATGGCGCGCAGTCCTACGACGCCGTCAATCTCGTCAACAGCGCCGTGGTGGCTGTGAACGGCGATCTCACCAAGAAGGATGCAATGCGCGACGAGATGCGCAAGGCGAACTATCCATCGGTGCGCGGCCCCTACAAATATGGCAACAATCAATTCCCCATTCAGAGCTTCTATCTTCAGGAAGCAGTAAAGGATGCAAGCGGCAATATCGGGCTGAAGACGGTTACGACCATCGTCAAGGACAGCCAGGACAAGTTCCACGACAAGTGCCCGATGAAGTGGTGAGATCGAAACCTCTGACGGTCACATGACGGCAGAGGAAAACGCCCTGGCTACCTCCGCTCCTCCATACCCCGATGATGCTCTTCCTCGAGCAATGCCTCAACGGTTTGCAATTCGGGTTGCTGCTGTTCCTGCTTGCGGCGGGCCTCACGCTTGTCTTCGGTATCATGGACTTGGTGAACCTCGCTCATGGCTCGCTCTACATGCTGGGAGCGTATTTCGCCGCCACGTTCGTCCCATTGACCGAAAGCTTCGTTGCAGGCGCTCTCTTGGCCCTCCTCGCGACGCTCCTGGTCGGAATGGCTTTGGAGGTCACAGCGCTGCGCCGGCTCTATGGCCGTGATCATCTCGATCACGTCCTCGCCACCTTCGGCCTCATTCTTTTCTTTAACGAGCTCGTGCGGATGATCTGGGGGCCGGCTGGATTGAGCCTGCCCCTGCCGATCTGGCTGATTTATCCCATCGAATCCTGCCGGGTCTTTTTTATCCGACATATCGCGTTACCATCATCGTCGTAGCTCTGCTCGTGGCGCTCTTCCTCTATGTCCTTGTCATGCGCACCAGGCTTGGAATGCTGATCCGCGCGGGAGCATCCAACCGCGAGATGGCAGGCGCGCTGGGCGTCAATATCAATCTGCTTTACACGGCTGTCTTCGGTCTTGGCGCCATACTGGCCGGGCTCGCCGGACTGATGCAGGCGCCCATCCTGACGGTTCAGATCGGGATGGGCGAAAACATTTTGATTCTGGCCTTCGTCATCATCATCATTGGCGGCATTGGCTCTATTCGCGGCGCTTTCATCGCCGCCGTTCTGGTGGGGCTCATTGATACGATCGGACGCGCATTCCTGCCTGACCTGTTGCGGCTGGTTCTAAGCTCACGCGGAGCATCCACCGTGGCGCCCGCCATGTCATCCATGATGATCTATCTGCTCATGGCAATCGTCCTGGTGCTGCGGCCGGAAGGCCTGTTTCCGGTCACGAACAAATGAATGCTGTGCTCACGCCGCGCGATGTCGTGGTCGCTGCTCTGCTCGTCGTCCTCGCTGTCCTGCCGATTTACGCCTCGGTCGTCGGCAATCCATTCCTGGTTACGCTGTTTACTCGAATCATCATCTTGGCGCTGGCGGCAACCAGCCTCAATCTCATTCTCGGATATGGCGGCATGGTCAGCTTCGGCCACGCCGTTTATCTCGGCATCGGCGGCTATGCCGTCGGTATCCTTGCCTTCGAGGGCGTCCTCTCCGGATTTGTGCAATGGCCTGTGGCCGTTGTGCTTTGCGCGCTGTTTGCACTTGCCGTAGGTGCGTTGTCGCTGCGCACGCGTGGCGTCTATTTCATCATGATCACGCTCGCCTTCGCGCAGCTCGTCTATTATTTCGGCGTCGGGCTCGACCGCTATGGCGGCGATGATGGATTGAGCATCCGGCAGAGGAGCGCTTTTGCCGGTTTCATCGATCTCTCCAATCGGACGCAGTTCTATTATCTTTGTTTTATTCTGCTCATCGCAGCGATCTACCTGATCTGGCGGCTGGTGAATTCGCGTTTTGGCATGGTGCTCCAAGGCTCCCGCTCGAACGATCGCCGGATGCAAGCGATCGGGTTTCCCACGTTTCGCTATCGTCTCACGGGCTTCGTGATTTCCGGCGCGATCTGCGGTCTGGCCGGCGCGCTTCTCGCCAATCACACCGGTTTCATCAGTCCTGCCACGATGCAATGGACACGCTCGGGCGATCTCATCGTGATGGTTGTCCTCGGCGGCATGGCGTCATCGTTCGGCCCGCTCATTGGCGCCGTCGTGCTGCTGACCTTGGAAGAGGCGCTGCCCGTGCTGATCCGTTCGCTCGCCACGCCGGTGTTTGGGGATGCCGCCGTCCGCATGGCAGAGTATTGGCAAATCGTGCTTGGGCCTCTCTTTCTGCTCGTCGTGCTGTTCGCCCGTGGCGGCATCGACGGACTGCTCGCAGGTTTGCGCCGTGGGTGACCTGCTCCTGCGGATTGAAGGGCTTGGCAAGCGTTTCGGTGGCGTTGTGGCGTCCGATTCAATTTCTCTGGCGGTGGCGCCCGGCGAGCTGCATGCGATCATCGGTCCGAACGGGGCAGGCAAGACGACGCTGATTGGGCAACTCGGCGG
Source organism: uncultured Alphaproteobacteria bacterium (assembly GCA_963841105.1). GTDB lineage: Bacteria > Pseudomonadota > Alphaproteobacteria > Rhizobiales > Xanthobacteraceae > VAZQ01. The sequence continues at coordinate 142,562 of CAWJCB010000008.1, read as the reverse complement.
CGAGATCAGGCCGGACAGCGGACGCATTTATTTCGGCGATATCGACATCACCCATCTTCCGGGGTGGCGCCGCAGTCAGCTCGGTTTGGCTCGCTCATTCCAGATCACCTCGTTGTTCGCCGATTTCACCGTGCTCGATAATGCAGCGCTCGCGGTTCAGGCGCATGCGGGCCATTCTTTTCATTTCTGGCGCAATGCACGCAGGGAGGAGAGCCTGCGCCGTCCCGCCGCCGCGGCGCTCGCGCGTCTTGCGCTGTCGGGGCGCTCCGGCATGCTGGTTTCCAAGCTGAGTCACGGAGAGCGCCGGCAGCTCGAAATCGCGATGGCGCTGGCCACCAATCCTCGCATGCTCCTGCTCGACGAGCCAATGGCCGGGATGGGGCCGGACGAGAGCGCTCGCATGGTCAGGATTCTTGCGGAGCTCAAGCGCGATCTGACCATCCTGCTCATCGAGCACGATATGGAAGCGGTGTTCGCGCTGGCGGACCGCATCACCGTTCTGGTCTACGGGCGCATCATTGCCTCCGGCGCGCCCGAGGAGATCCGGGCCAACGCGCAGGTGCGCCAAGCGTATCTCGGCGAGCAGGAACCCCGCCATGGGTGAGGCATCGCTGCTCGAAGTGTCGAATATCGAGACCCGCTACGGGCTGAGCCAGGTGCTGTTCGGCCTTTCCCTGAATATTGCGCACGGCGAGGTAGTAACCTTGATGGGCCGCAATGGCATGGGCAAGACCACGACCGTGCGCTCGGTGATGGGGCTGACCCCCGCCACATCCGGGTCGATCCGCTTCGACGGCGCCGAAATTTGCGGCCTGCCTTCCTATCGGATCGCCAAGCTTGGCGTCGGCCTTGTTCCGGAGGGCCGGCAGGTCTTTCCCAATCTGACCACCCGGGAAAACCTTGTCGCGACCGCCGCGAACCGCCGCGGCGCAGGCAATCCGTGGACCCTCGAGAAGGTATGCGCGCTCTTTCCCAGGCTTTTGGAGCGGCTGCTCAACATGGCCAATGCGCTCTCCGGCGGGGAGCAGCAGATGCTCGCCATCGGCCGCGCTCTCATGACCAATCCGCGGCTGCTTGTTCTCGACGAAGCCACGGAAGGGCTCGCCCCGCTCGTCCGCGAGGAGATTTGGCAATGTCTTGGGCGCCTCAAGGCGCAGGGGCAGTCTATTCTGGTGATTGACAAGAACGTGGACGCGCTCATCCGGCTCGCCGATCGGCATTACCTCATCGAACGCGGAAAAGTGGTCTGGACGGGCAGCTCGACGGAGCTCGCCGCCGCGCCCGCGGTCCAACAGCGCTATCTCGGGGTGTAAATGGCGCTGGAGGGGCGAGGCATGCCTCGCCCCTCTCGCGCCAAATCCGCCGCGGCTTTCAATTGCGCTCCGTCCGCCAAATCGTAACCGAATGGTAACCGGCATGGTTTCCTATTGCGCAAGCGCGCATCGGGGATTGTCCATGGCAAAGCAAGACAGCGTTAAGGAAAAGGGGAAAGGGGTCCGCGAAATCACCGCACCGGTGACCAGCGAGGCCGACACAACCGCAAAAAACGCGGAATTTAAAGAACGAGCAGGCGATACACTCCCAATTGCCGGGTTGCTCGTTGTGACGCCGCAAGTAGAACCGACGATTATCGCGCCGGCGAAGATCGAGCTTGCCAGCATGGAGGCGCCGCGCATCGCCCCCGAGCTTTCCGAGCTCAAGCCTGGGGTAAGCGAAGCAAGCCCGGCCGAGCCGGAGAACGCCGAACCCGGCGCAGACAATGCTCCCGCACCACGCGTGAACCGGTTCACCATGCTGGCGGCGTGTCTGGCCTTGGCCGCGGCATTCGGCGGCATGGTAGGCGCGCTCGGGGCCTACGCGCTCATTCGGCCGCATGCGGCCCCCGTCATCGCAGCGGGCAAGCTGGGATCGCAGGACATCCAGGCGCTCAAGGAGAACATCGTGCTGGCGCGCGCCGAGCTTGCCGCCATGAAGGCGAGCGTTGACGCCGGCAACCGGACTGCCGCGACCCAGTTCATCAAGGTCGTCGAGCGCATTGAGCGCATGGAGCGCGCAGCGGCGGAACCCGCGGCTAAGATTAACAAAGCAGTCGAAAGCCTGGAGCGTCTTGCCCGCGCAGAAGGACCGAGCGCGGTCACCGGCTCAGTCAATCCGCCCCAGGTGGTGGCCGCCAAGCCTGCCGGAATAGAGGGATGGGTGCTGCGCGATGTCCATCGCGGCACCGCCTTTCTCGAAGGCCGCGCCGGGGTGATCGAAGTGGAGCAGGGCGATCTGGTGCCCGGACTTGGACGCGTCGATGCCATTCGCAAACAGGACGGCCGCTGGGTTGTGATTACTTCGAAAGGCATCATCGCCGCGTCCCGCGCGATCCCGTAGAACATTTCAGATCACTCTTGATCGTCATCGTCCGCGAAAGCGGACGATCCAGTAAACCGCCGCGCATCAATATCATTTCGACTATCGTGGTTTACTGGATACCCGCTTTCGCGGGTATGACAGTTGGCGTGACTAAATCATCGTGCGTGCGAGCTGCAGCGCCCGAGCCACGGCCTCGGTGCGCCCAGTCGCGCCAAGCTTGCTGACGATGGAAGCGACGTGAAACTTCGCGGTGTGCACCGAGATATCCAGCCGCCGAGCGATTTCCTTATTGGCAGCGCCCGTGATGAGCAGCGCAAGCACTTCGGCTTCGCGTACTGTCAATGCGGGTAAGCCCGGTTCCGGATCTGCGTCATCATCGAAGGCCGGCATCGGCTCGGCGCGCGCCTCCGTGCAGATAAGACCAAGCGCCGCTGCTTCGACCGCGGCGCGGAGCTTCTCGCTGCTGAATGCGTGCTGGACTCCGCCGCAATAGCCATGACGCAGGCCTTCATCGATCGTCGATCTTTCCCCGACGAGTAGGACCGGCAGCTCAGCCAGCGATCGATCGGATCGCAACAGGTGGTCGGCTATCATGACGTCGGCGGAGTCTGGACGCGCGGCGAGGACGAACCGCTCATGGGAATCGTTGAGCGTTTGCAGCACGCGGCCGCGCAGGTCCGCGTCATCAATGTCGACCGCGACGGCGAGCCGTCCATTGCCGCTGGTGGGGGTGGGGCTCTGCGGCTCGACACTCACGCCGGGGGGCCTTCCCTGAGGCAGACATTGATCCTGATGACCTGACCGGAGCGCATCACGTCGAGGTTGACGGTTTTGTCGATACCTGCGCCGCGCAGGAGCCCGATCAGCGCCCGCGCTGAGCTCAGGGCATTCCCGTCAAACGCGAGGATGATGTCCCCCTGGCGCAGGCCCGCCTGCGTAGCAGGGCCATTCGGATCGAGATTTATGATCATAAGGCCGGTCCTGGCGCCATCGCTCTGCTCAGCCTCATCCTGAACTGCCACAGCCTGCACCCCCACGCCGAGATAACCGCGCCGGATGCGTCCATGTGCAAGCAGCTCCTGGCTCACCCGGTCGATGGTGGCCGCCGGGATGAGCAGGACTCGCCGGCGCGGCGCATGGACGGCCATGCCGATGAATCGTCCACCGGCGTTGAATACGGCCGCCCCTTCTGCTTCGGCTGCCGATCTCATATCGAGCCAGACGCGTGCGCTGATATCGCCGCCGTGCATGCTCCGCCAGGGCCCTTCGGCCAGGGCGATGGAGCCGACGGAACACAGGGCGCCGTGGCGGGCGCGACCCGCCGCTACGACGAGCTCGCCCACGGCGAGGTTATCGGCAGGCGCCGGGACAACCGCTTGCGCCGTGGTGCCAACGCGTATCAGCGCGACATCTGTCGAGGGATCTGGCCAATCACCGTTCCTTCGATCCTCTCCTGCGCCGCGGTCACGACGGCAATCCTCTCGCTCCGCTTGGCGCGGACGAGCTCGCTTGCGGTCGCAATCACGTCGGGACGCCAATGGAAGCCACTGAACCATCGACCGCGGTCGCGTAGCGCGACAATCGACGGCGCTGCGTGTTTGGCAATCTCCGCAATACCGGCGGAGAGCGTGATCAGAGACGTGTTTTGGGTCGGCATGAATAAACTCCAGAGCTCGCTGTTGTTGCCCGGGAACATGCGCATGGCTCTGGCGCAATCCAACTCTCCGGATGGCTAGGCGGGCGATTCCATCAGCTTGTCATTCCGGGGCGCGGCGGAGCCGCGAGCCCGGAATCCATAACCACTGCCTGGGAGTATGGATTCCGGGTCCGCCGCACGCGGCGTCCCGGAATGACGCCGGAGGGGATGAAGCGCTGGTGCCACAACACTAGGGGCGCTCTTTCTTCCTGGCGTCTCGCACCCCATATCTGGGCGGGTTGCACCGATGCTCGACAACACGCACTCCGATTCGTTCAGTCCTCAGGCCGTTCCTCCGCCAGACCAGGCGCTGCTGGACGCCTATTCCCGGGCGGTGGTTGACGTCGTGGATTCCGTCGGCCCGGCAGTGGTGCGGCTCGACGTCAGAGTACGTGATCGCTCCGGGCCGGGTGGTACCGGGTCGGGAGTGGTCGTTGCCCCCGACGGGCTCGTGCTCACGAACAGCCACGTGGTCGGCGGCGCGTCCCGCGTCGACGTTGCCACCATCGAGGGCCGCACCTTTGGGGCGCGCGTTGTCGGCGATGATCCCGACACGGACCTGGCGTTGGTGCGGATCGACAACGCGGTGACGCTCCCCGCAGCGATGCTCGGAAATTCCAAGCTGCTTCGCCGGGGTCAACTCGTCATCGCCATCGGCAATCCCCTCGGCTTCGAATCGACAGTGACCACCGGCGTCGTCTCGGCGCTCGGCCGGTCCCTGCGGGCGCGTTCGGGACGGCTGATCGATGACGTGATCCAGACGGACGCTGCACTCAATCCTGGCAATTCCGGTGGTCCGCTCGTTTCGGCGCGCGGTGAGGTCGTCGGCATCAACACCGCGGTGATCTCAGGGGCACAGGGCATCTGCTTTGCGGTCGCGTCGAATACCGCTAATTTCGTGCTCGGCGAATTGGTGCGGCACGGCCGCGTCCGGCGCGCCTACATTGGCATCGCTGCCCAGCAGCTCACACTGTCGCGGCGGCGGCGTCACACCGCGGGGCTGGTGCAGGAGAGCGCGGTGATGGTCGCCAGCATCGAGCCGGGCAGCCCCGCCGAGCACGCGGGCCTGCGCAGCGGTGACATCATCCTCGCCCTTGACGGTATCATGGTGACCGGCGCGGATGATCTCGTGCGCAATCTCGGCGGCGACAAGATCGGACGCAGCGTCGAGATCGACGCGCTGCGCAATGGCAGCCGGGAGGTCCTGCGCCTGGTTCCTGCCGAACGCCCCCGCCGCAAGTAGGGGCGTGTTTCAAACCCGCCCATCGTGCTGTAATAGGCTGCGGCTCATTTAGGGCAATTCCCATGCTCGGATTCAAAGCCCGTTGCGCATCCGCCGCAGCCGCGTTGGCCGTGGCGCTCGTGCTTCCAATCGGCGGGTCAGCCGCCTTTGAGCGCGTGCAGGCGTCTCCTGAGAAGCCGGAAATGCGGGAGAATTGCCCCGGGCTCGTCGCCAGCAACCGGCCCCGCGCACTTCCCGCCAACTTTGCGCTGGCGCTCAATTCCGATCAGGCTCGCATCACCTATGTCGGGCATTCCACGTTCCTGCTTGAGAGCCCGCAGCTCGTGCGCGTTGCGACCGACTACAACGACTACGTGCGCTCGCCGGTCCTCCCCGACATCATCACCATGAACCATGCGCACAGCACGCACTACACCGATTACCCCGATCCGGCGGTCAAGCATGTCCTGCGCGGCTGGGGACCCACACCGGAGCAGCCGGCGCGGCATGACATCACGGTGCGGGATGTGCGCGTGCGCAACGTGCCGACCAACATCCGCGACTGGCGCGGCGGCACTGAACGCCACGGCAACTCGATCTTCATCTTCGAGATGGCGAACATGTGCATCGCTCATCTCGGACATCTGCACCACACGCTCACGCAGCAGCAGCTCAACGAGATCGGTCGCGTCGACATTGTGCTCGTTCCGGTCGACGGCAATTTCACGCTCGATGTTGAAGGCATGATCGAGGTTCTTCAGGCGCTCAAGGCGCCGCAGATGATCCCCATGCATTTCTTTTCCACCTTCACGCTGTCACGTTTTCTCGACCGCGCGCGAGAGATATGGCCGGTGGAGATGAGCGAGGTCCCTTCGCTCATCGTTTCCAAGAGCACGCTGCCGGCCGCGCCGAGAGTGACGGTGCTGCCCGGCCATTAAAGGCACAATTCTCCGTCATGGCCGGACCCTCGGATCAAGTCCGAGGGCAGGCTTGTTCCGGCCATCCGCGACTTGTTTGGAGGAAAGACGTGGATGGCCGTGACAAGCACGGCCATGACGCATAGAGATGGTTGACGCCTAGACTTCTCAGGAGAACCAGTCCGCAACACAGGAGCACGCCATGCTGAGCGCCGAGCAGAACGAGCTCATCACCCGCACCAGGCCGGGAACTCCCGCCGGGCGCTTGATGCGGTGCTATTGGCAGCCTGCCGCTCTGGTTGACGAGCTCGCCGACAACAGACCGGTCAAGGCGGTCCGGCTGCTTGGGGAGAACCTCGTGCTGTTCAGAGATGGGCGGGGGCGTTATGGCCTCGTCGAGCGCGCCTGTCCGCACCGTGGCACCGACCTCGCCTTCGGACGGCTGGAGGCGGACGGTCTGCGCTGCGCATTCCACGGCTGGTTGTTCGACATCACCGGACAATGTCTGGACACCCCCGCCGAACCGGAGGGTAGCCCGCTGTGCGCCAACATCCGGCAGAAGGCCTATCCGGTGGTCGAGCGGAGCGGGGTTCTGTTCGCCTATATGGGCGGCGGCGAACCGCCCGCATTTGCGCATTTCGACTGCTTCGCCGCGCCGGCCACCCACACCTTTGCATTCAAAGGCATGATCGACTGCAATTGGCTCCAATCGCTGGAAGTCGGGATCGACCCGGCGCACACCTCATTCTTGCATCGTTTCTTCCACGACGAGGAGCCGGAGCAGGGCTATGGCAAGTTGTTTCGTGATAGATCGATCGATTCCGACATGCCGATGACGCGCATCATGCGCGAATTCCCACGCCCGCAGATCGAGGTGGAAGCGACCGAGTTCGGAATGCGCGTGATCACGCTGCGCAGGATTGGCGAAGCCAACTCGCATGTGCGGGTCACCAATCTCATCTTCCCGCACGCCTTCACCATTCCCATGAGCAGCGAGATGACAATCACCCAGTGGCATGTGCCGATCGACGACGAGAAACACTACTGGTACGCCATCTTCACGAGCTTCGGCGCGCCCGTGAACAAGGACGAGATGCGACGCCAGCGCCTCGCGCTTTACGAGCTGCCCGACTACGTCCCGCGCAAGAACAAGAGCAACGATTATGGTTTCGATCCGCATGAGCAGGAGCACGAGACCTTCACCGGCATGGGCGCCGATATCAACGTGCACGATCAGTGGGCCTGCGAGTTCATGGGCGCCATCGCCGATCGCACGCGGGAGCATCTCGGACAATCGGACAAGGCCATCAGCGCTTATCGCCGGCTCCTGCGCGCCGGCATTCATGATGCAAGCAACGGCGGGCAGCCGATGATGGTGCTTGATGCTGTGGCGGCTGCGAGGATGACCGGGCCGGCGGCCATCGATGGCATTGGTCCCGCGCAGGACTGGCAGGACTACTGGCGGAAGACCGATCGCGCGCGCCGCCAGGCATCCACGTGGGCGAACGGCGACAGCAAACGCGTGTAGCGGACACAAACTCGATACACCTGCCGCTAAGAGCAGGGCAACCGCACTTGACACCGGTGACCCCCTCACCCGGCGCCTTCGGCGCCGACCTCTCCCCGATGGGGAGAGGTGATCGAGTTTGTTGCTCGCCCCGATGAACATCTCGAACAGCGGAGAAAGTTCTCAAGTGGCTACCAAGACTTGGTTTACCTCTCCCCAGCGGGGAGAGGTCGCGAGCGAAGCGAGCGGGTGAGGGGGCCGCAGCCACCCCAAATGTGATCGCCCTGATTGCAGGGGGAGATATTAGCCGCAGGCCCCCAGCCTTAAACGTTGACGCTCGCGGTCAGCGCGTTCTGCTCGATGAAGGCGCGGCGCGGCTCGACCTTGTCGCCCATGAGCTCGTCGAACAGGATGTTCGCCTCGTCGATCTCTTTCACCGCCACCTGCAGAAGGGAACGCGCATTCACGTCAAGTGTCGTCTCCCACAGCTGGCCGGGATTCATCTCTCCCAACCCCTTGTAGCGCTGTAGCGAAAGCCCCTTGCGCGCCGCGCTGGTCACCGCGTCGAACAGCGCGACCGGGCCGTGGATCGGGGTGTCCTCGTCCTTGCGGCGCAACGTCGCCGGCCGCGGATAGATCTGCTGGAGCGTCACCGCATGCTCGTCGAGCTTGCGCGCATCCGCCGAGCCGAGCAGCGCCTGGTCAAGGACGGCGACGTCGGTCACGCCGCGGACGCTGTGCTCGAAGCGAAATCCCTCACCCTCGCGAAATTCTCCCTGCCAGCCGCGCTCCGTCTCATCCGAAAGCGCGTCGAGGCGTCGCGCAATATATCTCGCCGCTTCGACCGCCTTGCGCGGATCGCCGAATATCTCCGACGTGAGCACGCCCGCAATCGCCGCCTGCTCCACAACCTTGCGGTTATAGCGGCTGTGCAAACCGTTGAGCACATTGCGTATGACGCGGGCCTGCTCGACCAGCTGTTGCAGGTCGCCACCGGCGCGATGCTCGCCCGAATGAAGCCGCAGCACGGAATCTTCCAGCCCCGTCGCAATGAGGAAATCCTCGAGCGCGCGCTCGTCCTTGAGATACTGCTCGGACTTGCCGCGCGTGACCTTGTACAGCGGCGGCTGGGCAATGAACAAATGCCCGCGGTCGATCAGCTCGCGCATCTGCCGATAGAAGAAGGTGAGCAGCAGCGTGCGAATGTGCGAGCCGTCCACGTCGGCATCGGTCATGATGATGATCTTGTGGTAGCGCACCTTCTCGGCGTTGAAATCCTCGCTGATGCCGGTGCCGAGCGCGGTGATGAGCGTGCCGATCTCCTGGCTGGAAAGCATCTTGTCGAGGCGCGCGCGCTCGACGTTGAGAATTTTGCCGCGCAGCGGCAGCACCGCCTGGAACGCCCGATCACGCCCCTGCTTGGCCGAGCCGCCGGCGCTGTCGCCCTCGACGATGAAGATCTCCGATTTCGCGGGGTCGCGCTCCTGGCAGTCCGCAAGCTTGCCCGGCAGCGAGCCGGCGCCAAGGGCTGACTTACCTCGCGTCATGTCGCGCGCTTTGCGCGCGGCTTCGCGCGCCGCCGCCGCCGTGACCACCTTGTTGACGATGATCCTGGCCTCGGATGGATGCTCCTCTAACCAGTATTGCAGCGCCTCGTTGACGAGGTTCTCGACCACCGGCCGCACCTCCGAGGAGACGAGCTTGTCCTTGGTCTGGGAGGAGAACTTCGGGTCCGGCACCTTGCAGGAAAGGACCGCCGTGAGTCCCTCGCGGCAGTCGTCGCCGGTGAGAGCCACCCTTTCCTTTTGTGCGGCGCCACCCCTTTCCGCATAACTCGTCACCTGACGCGTCAGCGCGCCGCGGAAGCCGGCGAGATGCGTCCCGCCGTCGCGCTGCGGAATGGTGTTGGTGAAGCAGAGCACGGTCTCGTGGAAGCTTTCGTTCCACCACAGCGCGCATTCTATGGCAATGCCGTCGCGTTCGGCGCGTATCATGATCGGCGCCGGAACGAGCGCAGTCTGATTGCGATCGATGTAGCGAACGAAGGCTTCGACGCCACCCTCGAAGCGCATCTCCTCGCGCTTCTCGACGGCATGGCGCTTGTCGGAGAGCACGATCATGACGCCGGAATTGAGAAAGGCGAGCTCGCGCAGCCGGTGATCGAGCGTGGCGAAGTCGAACTCCGTCATGGTGAAGGTCTGCGGGCTCGGCAGAAAAGTCACCTCCGTGCCGCGCTTGTCGTGCGCAGCGCCGACGACGGAGAGCGGAGCAAGCGCCTCGCCGTCGCGGAACTCGATGAAGTGCTCCTTGCCGTCACGCCAGATCGTGAGCTTGAGCCAGGAGGACAACGCGTTGACGACGGAGACGCCGACCCCGTGCAATCCGCCCGAAACCTTGTATGGGTTCGCGGTGTTATGAGCATCGCCGAACTTGCCGCCGGCGTGCAGCTGGGTCATGACCACTTCGGCGGCGGATACTCCTTCCCCCGAGTGGATGTCGGTCGGTATCCCGCGGCCGTCGTCGTGCACGGTGCAGGAGCCGTCCGGATTAAGCGTGACCACCACCTCCTTGGCGAAGCCGGCGAGCGCCTCGTCGATGGCGTTGTCAACGACCTCGTACACCATGTGATGCAGGCCGGAGCCGTCATCGGTATCGCCGATATACATGCCCGGCCGTTTGCGCACGGCATCGAGGCCTTTGAGGACCTTGATGGATTCCGCCCCATAATCGGAGGCAATAGCGGGCGTTTGGCGGGCGGCTTCGGCCATGGATTGATTTCGAATCGAATGCAAAAAGGGCGGAGATGGAACCAGGTTTTCTTGACACGAAAAGGGGCGCCCGTACAGCCCAAAGTGCCACTTCTAAGTAACTGTTTTTTCTGGAATTTCAAGGGCAGAAGGCGGGTCGGGAAGGGGACGCAAAAAGGGCCGTTCGAGCGACCTTTTTAGTCCTCGCATCGGCTCTGGACTCGCTCGTCCAGTGTCGCGATGCTCGCAGCGATGATCAGCAGAGGAGAGGGCCTTCATGCCGCTGCACTTTTGCCACCCCGAGGCGCCGCACAAGAAGCTTCGGGTACCCGAATGGTACATTTCCAGCCTGATGCTCGATCGCGCGCTCGACGCGGTTGTGCGCCGGGTCAAGAGCCTCGACCGCGAGCACGACGTTCCGTACCTCGCCGGCTACAGCAACGACGGCAACACGATCTATATCGATCGCCACATGCCGCGGACGATGAAGTTCCGCGGCCGCGAGATCGATACCGACCGTTTCCTGATCTTGCATGAGGAGGTCGAGAAGACGCTCATAGATCAGCTCAACCTGCATTACCTGCATGCGCACCAGATCGCCGCCCGGGCCGAGGAGGCGGCAGTGCGAGCTGCCGGAGTGTTATGGCGCGACTACGACCGCTTCATGCAGAAGCACGTCAAGACCGTCGGCGACGAGCGCCTTACCAAAGTGCCGGCCGACCTCGACCTCAAGCCCTATCGCGACGAGCACGATTTCGAGCTGCTCAAGCGCATGCACGAAGCCGTTGAAAAAGGCGAGACGCCAAAAGGTGTCGATCCGGCAAAGATTCGAAAGGCGCTCGATCGGCACGCGCCCGAGCTCAGTCAGCAGTTGCACGAGACGGTCGCGAAGACGCGTTAGTGCTGCAGCGGCGCGTCATGACATGCCGGCGCCGTTTCTATTCCGCGGCTTCGGCGGCGATAGCGCGGATGCTTTCGCGCTCGCGATCCTGTTCCGGCTCGCTCCCGCGCAGCCAGGCCTGCACCCGGTCGAGATAGAGATAGACGACGGGGGTGGTGTAGAGCGTAAGCAACTGACTGACCGCAAGGCCGCCGACCATGGCGTAGCCGAGCGGCTGGCGCAGCTCCGAGCCCGTTCCATGGCCAAAGGCCAGCGGAACGCCGGCGAGCATGGCCGCCGCCGTCGTCATCAGGATCGGGCGGAATCGCAGAAGACAGGCTTCCCGGATGGCATCCACGGGCCGCATGTCCCGGTCACGCTCGGCGGTGACCGCGAAATCGACGAGCATGATGCCGTTCTTCTTGACGATCCCGATCAGAAGAATGATGCCGATGATGCCGATAACAGAAAGATCCATGTGACCCAGATTGAGCGCGAGCAGCGCGCCGATGCCGGCCGACGGAAGGGTTGAAAGGATCGTCAGGGGATGGATGAAGCTCTCGTAAAGTATCCCCAGAATGATGTAGACGACGATGAGCGCGGCGCCGATGAGAGCAGGCTCGCTCGACAGCGACGACTGGAATGCCTGCGCATTGCCTTGGAAGGTAGTGATCACCGAAGAGGGCACGCCGATCTCGCGCGACGCCTCGGCAATCGCATCGACGGCTTGTCCAAGCGCCACGCCGGGCTGGAGATTGAAGGTCAGAGTGACCGCCGGAAATTGACCCTGGTGCGCCACCGACAGCGGACCGGCCTTGGACGTATCGACGTTGACCAGCGCCGACAGGGGCACCGCTCCGCCGGTGAGTGGCGATTTGACATAGAGCAGGTTCAGCGAGGCGAGGTCTTTCTGCAGCTCCGGTAGAATCTCCAGAATGATCCAGTAGGTCTTGAGCTGGGTGAAATACTGCGTGATCTGTCGCTGCCCGAAGGCATCATTGAGCGTGTCGTCGATCGCCTGCGGCGAGATGCCGAAGCGCGAGGCCTGGTCGCGATTGATGGTGATCTTCAGTGAAGGCGCGCTTGCCAGAAGATCGCTCGAGACATCGGCCAACTGCGGCAGCATGCGCATCTTTTCCAGCAATTTGTCCGACCATTCGTTGAGCTCGGCAATGTCCACGTCCTGCAACGTATATTGAAAGCTGGCGCGTGAGATGCGGCCGCCCACGGTGATGTCCTGGGTAGGCTGCATGAACAGTGTTGCGCCGCGGATCTTGGCCAGTTGCGGCCGCAGCCGGTTAACGACCTGCGAGGACGTGAGCTCGCGCTCGTCCCGTGGTTTGAGCACGATGAATCCACGGCCGGTATTTGCAGTTTGGGCGCCGCCGGTCGTGCCGGTAAATGTCGCCAAGGCTGCGACGTCGGGATCCTTGAGGACGACCTCCCCCATCTCGCGCATAAGCCGCATCATCTCTTGCGGCGTCGTATTCTGAGCCGCCTCGGCGAACGCCGAGATCAAGCCGGTGTCCTGAATGGGGAAGAAGCCTTTGGGTATCTGGACGAACATGATCCCCGTGAGCGCCATGGTGGCGAAGAACACGGCCAGCGTGATCGCGCGGTGGCGCAGGACGATGTCCAGCGTGCGCTCATAGAAGGAAAGCATGGCGTTGAAGCCGGCCTCGATGATCCGATAGAGGCGTCCGTGCCGGCGCGATTCACGATGCATGAAGCGGGAGCACATCATTGGCGCCAGCGTCAGCGAGACGACGGCGGAGACCGCGATGGACGCGGTGACGGTAACCGCGAATTCGCGAAACATGCGGCCGATGATCCCGCCCATCAGCAGCAGCGGGATGAACACCGCGACCAGCGAAATGCTGATCGACAGGACGGTAAAGCCGATTTCGCGCGAGCCTTTGAGCGCGGCCTCGAACGGCGCGGCCCCGTCCTCGATGTGGCGGTGGATATTCTCCACCACCACGATTGCATCGTCGACCACAAAGCCGACGGCGATGGTAAGCGCCATCAGGGAAATGTTGTCGAGACTGAAACTGAGAAGATACATCGCCGCGCAGGACCCCATCAGGGCCAGCGGCACGGTAACGCTTGGAATGAAGGTGGCCCAGAAGTTGCGCAGGAACAGGAAGACCACCAGCACGACGAGCGCGATGGTCAGCGCCAAGGTGAACTGCACGTCGCGGACGGAGGCGCGGATCGTCGTCGTGCGGTCGAGGATAGTCTCCACCTCAACCGACGGCGGTATCCTCGCGGTGAGCTGCGGCAACTGCGCCTTGATCTGATCGACCGTATCGACAACGTTGGCGCCGGGCTGCTTGAACACCGCCAGGATGACGCCCGGCCGATTGTTCTGAAAAGCGGCGACATTGCGATCAGCCGCTTCCGCCACCGCTTTGCCGACATCTCGCACGCGGATCGGCGCACCGTTGCGATAGGCGAGAACGACGTCGTCAAACTGCTCCGCGGTGGTGATCTGGTCATTGGCAGCGATGGTGAAGCTGATCTTATCGGTGTTGACCGTGCCTTTGGCGGCATTCGTCGTAGATGTGACAAGCGTGCCGCGTATCTCTTCGAGCGTTATCCCCGCGGACGCGAGCTTCGCCGGATCGACCTGGATTCGGATCGAAGGCGGGGTATCGCCGAAAATCGAGACCAGCGCGACTCCGGACACCTGAGAAATCTGCTGCGCCAGGAAAAGGTCGCCGTACTCGTCAACGTCGGTAATCGGCATCGTGTCGGAGCGCGCCGAGAGCAAGAGTATGGGCGAGTCGGCCGGGTTCACCTTTTTGTAGCTCGGCGGCGCGCTGAGGCCCTGCGGCAGGCTCTTCGTGGCGACGGTGATCGCCGCCTGCACGTCCTGACCAGCCGAATCTATGTTCCGATTGAGATCGAACTGAATGACGATTGTGGTCGCACCGAGCGCGCTCAGCGATGTCAACTGCGTGATGCCGGGGATTTGCGCGAACTGGCGCTCCAGCGGAGCCGCCACGGAGGAAGCCATGGTCTCCGCGCTTGCTCCCTGGAAGTTCGCGGTGACCTGGATGGTGGGGAAATCGACCTGCGGCAGCGGAGCAACCGGCAGGAATGGATAGGCGACAATCCCGGTGAATGCCACCGCCGCCATCACCAGGCAGGTTGCGACCGGCCGGCGAATGAAGGGTTCGGACAGGTTCACCGGCTTGCTTCCGACAGCGCCGGTTGCCGCGCAGCAATGCTGACCGGTACGCCCCGCTTGAGCTTGTACTGGCCGTCAGTGACGATGCGTTCGCCCTGGTCGAGCCCCGAGGTGACCACGGTGAGGTCGCCGGACGACGGCCCGACTTCGATCGGACGCGGCTGCGCAGTTTCGTCGGCCGTGATGATCCAGGTGAAGAGCCCTTGTGGTCCGCGCTGCACCGCGCTCGGCGGAATGACAACCGCGTTGCGCAACGTATCGAGCGACACGCGCGCATTGACGAATTCGCCCGGCCAAAGCCTTTCGTCTTCGTTGGTGAACATCGCCTTGAGCCGGACGGTGGCGGTCGTCTGATCGATCATGTTATCCACAAGCAGAAGGGTTCCGGTGCTCAGCGCATGGCGATTGTCCTGGTCGAAGGCCACGACCTCGACAGGTCCGCGCGCGAGCGCCTTGCGCACATCATCGAGCGTGCGTGCGGGAAGCGTGAACAGCACGGCGGACGGTTTTGTGAGGACGAGCATTGCCAGCGCCCCCTGATCGGAAGCGTGCACGATGTTGCCGGGGTCTACCATGCGAACGCCCATGCGTCCGTCGCTCGGAGCGGTGATGCTGGTGTAGTCGAGCTGCGTCTGCGCCGTCTCGATCATGGCCTCGTCGGCGGCAACCGCGGCCTTGAGCTGATCGACGCTCCCCTGCTGGCGATCAACGTTCTGCTGCGGCTCGATGAACTTGAGCGCCAAGCCCTTGAACCGCACGAGATCCTTCTCGGCCGCCGTCAGGAGAGCCTGGTCCTGCGCCCTTTTTGCCTTGGCTTGGTCAAGCGCCGCCTGGAACAGGCGCGGATCGATTTTGGCCAGCACGTCTCCTTTCCTCACGTGCTGCCCCTCAGTGAACAGCACGTCCTGCAATTTGCCGTCAACCTGCGAGTGAATGCCGACCGTGAAGGACGCCTGCACCGTGCCCAGTCCGGATAGATAAATCGGGAAGTCCTGCCGTGCGGCCAGGGCAACGCTCACCGGCACGCCTACGCGCGGGGCAGATTTGGCCGCGAGCGCCGGTGCCGGTCCTTTCCAGTACCAATAGCCGCCGCCACCCGCAGCGAAGGTGAAGAGACAAAACCCTAAGAAGAGAGCGGCGCGCCCCCCGCGCGACGCTGCATGCCCCGTTGTCACGAAACGCCCTCGGCTGGTGTTGTCCCGAAGGTAGACGCGCGGCTGCGCCTTAGCAAGTTACGATTGTGTAATAAGCTTGATCCGTCAAAGCTTTACGGGGAATTTACGCGACCAGTTCACGATCAGCATGGTCGCTTTTCCTGCACGCGATAATTGCGTTGCGGCGGAATTGTGTTCTTGCTTCGCTTCACGACGATTGCGCCGTCGATCATCACCATGCCCACAGCGGGACTGTCGCCGATGGTGAACGACTCCAGCGCGTCCTTGGCGATCGATCCAACCGGCGCGTCGATCAGAGCGATGTCGGCCGCGCGGCCGGGTGCGATGACGCCGGTCGGCAGATCATAAACCCGCGCCGTGTTGCCGGTGGCCATGCAGAGCGCCTCCTCGGCCTTGATGCCCGTCAGCGCCGCGAGATGCGTGATCAGATGCAGGATGCCCAGCGGCTCGATGCCATTTCCAGTTGGGGAATCGGTTCCAAGGATCACGCGATGATGGGCGCCGAGCTCGACCACCATCTCGGCGATCTGGGCGAGAGCCTTGGGATTTCCAAAGCGCACGAGATCGACCGTCCAACCGGTGTTGCGCATCAGCTTGTCGATGTTTTCCGGCGAAAGCGCCGTGGGACCGCCATTGAGATGCGCCAGGACATCCGGCTGCACCTCGATGATCCCGGCGGCGTTGGTGGTGGGAACGTCGGGGAGCGAAGTTCCGCCGCAGTGGATCATCACGCGCATGCCGTGCTTCTTCGCCCACTTGGAGAATTGCTTGGCTTCGGCGCGGTCCTCGATCGCCTGGATGAATTTCACGGCGCGCACGCCTTCGCGTGCCATTTCTCTGAAATCATCCTCGACCAGCCCGGATTCCAGAATGAGCGTGCCCCCCATCACCTTCACGGATCCCGGCGGCATGTTGCGGTAGCATTTGCTCGCCAGGATCGCGAGCGCCTTGACGCCGGCCGGATCGTGCGGTCGGCCGGGTACGTGCAGCTCGCCGAGCGAGATCATGGAGGTGATGCCGCCGTGCAGGTAATGCTCGATCCAGCCGACGGCGTTGAGACGCGGCGTGTAGTCTCCGATCGCCGGGTGCGTGTGGCTGTCGATCAGCCCCGGTGTCAACGTCATCCCGGCGGCATCGATCACCCGATCGGCGGATTGGACGCTCTCACGGTCCGGACCGATGGCGGCGATCTTGTCGTTCTCGATCAGGATGGAGTCCGCCGACAACACCGGCTGCTGGATGTCGCCACTGACGAGCTTTCCGATGTTGACGATCGCGGTGCTGGTCATCATTTCTTTCCCAGATAAGCGACCGCCTCGACTTCCAGGAGCGCGAGCGGATCGACCAGGTGGACGACCTCGACCAGAGTGGAGGCCGGCCTGCTCCCCCCGAACATTTCCTTGCGCACGTCCCAGACCGCATTCTTGTCGCGAATGTCGGTGAGGAAGAAGGTGATCTTGATGATGTCCGCAAGGCTCGCGCCCGCCGCCTGCAACGTCGCCTCCATGTTTGTCAGCGCCTGACGGGCTTGCGCCTTGACATCGCCGACGCCGACGACGCGTCGATCCTTGTCCCACGGCATCATTCCCGAGACATACACGAAGCTCTCCGCGCGGATCGCCAGCGCGGTCGGGCTGCCGAATTTCGGGGGATAGGCAAGCTCGTCGCTTATGATCTCCTGAACATCTTTCCGGACACCTTCCTGGACGCCCATCACTGCGCGCCCTTCTTTGGCAGGAACTGCATGTCGAAGGCCTCTGGCGGGGCAATGGAGGCCTTGAGCCCCATATGGTCTCGCATCACGTCGATGGTTTTCTGCACACCTTCGTTTGACATGTAGCCGATACCGTTCGCCCTGGTCTCGTCGGTGAGCGCGAGATTCTTGACCATGTCGAGCTCCGCAAGACAAATATCCTGGTCGACGCTCGCCGCATGCTTGCGCAGGAGCGTGCAGGATTCGTCGGGGTGATCGAAGCTGTATTGCGCGCCTTCCACGATTGCCGCGACGAAGCGGCGCACGAGATCCGGCTTCTCCGCAATCATCGAGTCGGTGGTGATGATGCCGTTGGCGTAAAAGCGGAAGTTGTGGTCGGCATACATCATATAGGCCGGCTTGAGACCCATCTTCGTGCCTTCCTTCACGAGTAGCGCGTTGTTGAAGTTGAACTCGAGCATGCCGTCGAACTGCTTGGCGAGGAGCACCGGATTAAGCGCCTGCGGATCGACGCTGATGATCCTGACGGTTTCGGGATCAACCTTGTTGGCGCGCAGGAACGCGGGAAACAGCGCGGCGACGGTGCTGCCGGGCGCGCCGGCGACGCGTTTGCCCGAGAAGTCGGCCGGCGACTTGATGCCGGAGCTTTCCAGATAGTGCACGGCGTGGCCGTTCCTGCTGTAGATGACGGCAACCATCTTGGCGCGAAGGCCTTCGTTCGCTCGCGCCAGGATGAGGCCGCCAAAATCCGCGAGCAGAAAATCTGCCTGTCCGGCAGCCATCCGCTTGAGCCCGGCGGCCGAGCCGTAGCCGCGCTCGATCCTGGGCTCGATGTTGCGGCTTTGGAAAAACCCTTTCTCCAGCGCAACAAAGTATGGCGTTGCTCGTCCGTAGATCACCCAGTCGAGGAGGAAGTTGACCTTGTCGGTCTCGCTGCGCGCCGGGCCGGCGAGCAGCAGGCAGGCGGCGAACCCTGCAGCAACCATCGCGTTTCGCTTCATTTCTTCCTCCCTCAATGTTCCCTACCATACCACGGGCAGACGATCCGCTCGCAGGCGGCAACGATGCCGAACAGGAGAATGGACATCGCCGCGAGCAAGACCATCGCCCCGAATGCCAGCGGAGTCTTGAAGTGCGATGTCGATTCGATCACCAGGAATCCCAGGCCGTTCTCCGCTCCCACGAACTCGCCGATCACGGCACCGATCACGGCAAGCGTAATCGCAACCTTCAGTCCGGAAAAGAAATGCGGCAGCGCCGAGGGAAAGCGAATCTTGGTGTAGATTTGAAACTCGGAGGCGGCAAGCTGGCGTGCCAGATCGATTACCTGCGGCACCGGGCTGCGCAGCCCGGTGGCCGTGTTGACCACGACGGGGAAAAAAGCGACGAGAAACGCCACGACGATCTTCGGCAGATCGCCATAGCCGAACCAGATGAGCAGGATCGGAGCGAATGCCACCTTGGGGATGGATTGGGTGACGAGAATGAGCGGATAGATGGTGTTGCTCAAGGCACGCGAATAGGTGACAGCAATTGCAAGAGGAACGCCGAGCGCGATTGCGAGCAGGAAGCCCAAGAGCGTTTCGTAGAACGTGATCCAGGTGTGAAAGAAGATGACCGATCCGCGCTCGATCAGCGCGGCGACGATCTCGCTCGGAGCCGGGACCAGCCAGACCGGCACGTGCAGCGCGCGCGCGCCGATCTCCCAGGCGATGACGAGCCCGATGAAGGTCAATGCCGGCCGGCCCCAGTCCTGCACCGCCTCGCTGATGCGCTGGCGCGCGGGGATCAATCCTGGCACAGGAGCTTCTCCCGCTGTTGTCCGGCGATGATGTCGCCGATGCGCTCCACGTGCCGGCCGAACTCCGGCAGGAACTGCATCTTGGCGGTGCGCGGGCGCGCAAGATGGATGCTGATGATCTCGGCGATGCGCGCCGGTCGCGCCGTCATCACGACGACGCGGTCGGCGAGCCAGACCGCCTCGCGAATGCTGTGGGTGACGAACACGACCGTCTTTCGCCTTTGCTGCCAGATGCGAAGGAGCTCGGCTCCCATCTCTTCGCGCGTCATCGCGTCAAGCGCGCCGAACGGCTCGTCCATCACCAGCACGCTCGGGTCGTGAATGAGCGCCCGGCAGATGGCGGCGCGCTGCTGCATGCCGCCTGACAGCTCGTAGGGCATGTGGCGCTCGAAACCCGCAAGCCCAACGAGATTGAGAAGACGATGGGCGACCTCGTTATAGTCGCGGTCGGTGCGGCGGAGGATTTCGATCGGGAACAAGACATTCTTCTGCACCGTCCGCCACGGCAGCAGGATCGGCTCCTGGAACACCATGCCGACGTCGGTGCGCGGCCCGCGCACCCGGTCGTTGTCGAAGTAGATCTCGCCCGTGGTCGCCGGCAGCAGGCCGACGATCATCTTGAGCAAGGTTGACTTGCCGCAACCACTCGGTCCGACCACGGCAACGAACTCGTTGTCGCCGACATCGAGATTGATGGGAGTAAGCGCCTCGATCTCCTGCCCCGCACGCGAGGTATAGATTCTTGGAGACGCTTACGATTCGGATCATTTCCGAGCCAGGATTCTGCGCGCGACGGCCGCGGCAGAAAGGGGCTACCTGCGTGCGCGTGTCAAGGCAGGCGACGACCCCGGCGGTTTGGCCTGTAAGCGACCGATTGACTTTGGTAAGCTATCTGCTTACACCGGCGCAGTGATCAGGACGTTCCGAAGCAAGGCATTGGCCGAGCTGTGGGCAAAGGGACGTACTGCCAAGATCGATGCCAAACTCCATAAACGCATCCTGGTCCGGCTTGATCGGTTGAGCTCTGCGACTGCGGCGGAGCAGATGGATATTCCCGGGTTTGATTTCCACGCTCTGAAAGGTTTTGCTACGACTCGATACACAATCCACGTCAACGGGCCGTGGTGCATTACCTTCGAATTCGATGCCGCAGATGCAGTCAGCGTCGATTTTGAGCAATACCACTGAGGAGATGCAAAGATGGCCGAGTATGTCGCCAAACGCGATGCGCAGCGGTGCCCTACTCATCCCGGCGAATTGCTGCGTGAAGTGATCCCGGCCACCGGCAAGAGCAAGAGCGAGATCGCCGCGCTTCTAGGTATTTCCCGCCAGCACTTCTACGACATTTTAGCGGAGCGCAAGCCGGTGTCCCCGGCTGTCGCCGTCCGGCTCGGTAAGTTGTTCGGCGATGGCGCCGGGGTCTGGGTGCGGATGCAGGGCGCTTACGACACGTGGCGCGCCGAGCGCAAACTTGCAGACGAGATAAAAAGGATACCGAGGTTGAAAGCGGCCGCAGCGTGAATCAATGCCTCCTTCAGGAGAACGACGTTTCCTGCCAGGTGATGACGATCTTCGCCTGGTTCACTGCGTCGAGCATATCGTTGGGAACGAACTCGCGACCGGCAGCAGGCCGACGATCATCGAGATTGATGGGAGTAGGCGGCGCGGACCTTCTACTGCATCTCGGCTGCGTTCGGCGCAACGTCGAGCGCGCTCAACAGCTTGGCATCGACGTTATCGAGCAAGGAAGCGCACGCCGCGATCGACGCGCAAATCCGTAAGTTCGCCCCGGAATTTCAAGAGTATGCCTTCACCAAGTCCACTCCCTACCGCAATCACTGGATCGGCGGCGGCATCGTTGGCAACTATAGCAAGGACTACCGGCTCCGCACGGTCGCTAATTTCGCCGGCATCTGGGCCAACAACACCGACGAGGTGATCTATTTCGTCGCGACCCGTGACGCCGACGAGAAGACGCTCAATGGCAGCGACCCGGCTGACAAGCTGCCTCAATCTGCGGTCAACGCTTACTGGTCGGTCATCCTGGTGGGCGTGCCCGACTATCGCGTCGTGCCGAATCCGCTGGACCGCTTCAACTTCAACAACCACTCCCCGCTGAAACCCGAGGCGAACGGATCACTGAAGATCGCGATCGGCCCTAAACCGGTCGCCGGCGTTTCGGAATCGAATTGGCTGCCGTCGGCCGGTGGCAATCCCGACAAGGACGCGACGTATCTCAACATCACGCGCCGAGATTCTCAACGGCAAATGGAAATTCCCGGAGCCGCAGCCGGTTGAATTGACAGGCCCAGGACTCAGGGGAGCTACGGGGCGGCTGCGAATGTGGTCAGGCGAACCGGCGTCGGTTTGAAATTGTTGGCGGCGTTGAGGATCTGCGGGCAATTGGAGATCACTGCAAGACAGTCCATCGCGGCGGTGAGATCGACGTAATCCCCCGGTCGCGACAGCGGCGCCTTGATCGCGAATTCGCCGTTGGCGCCAAACGGAATGTTCATGAAGAAATTGATGTTGGGAACGAGGCTGCGGGAATCCAGCCCATGCCTGGCCAATTCGCGCAGGAAATTGGCGCGGCAACTCGGCGTGTCTTTCACCTTGTAGCGCAGGAAATTGATCTCCGCGCTGCAGCATCCGCAAATGGTGTCGTGGTTGCCGATGGTGTCCTCGACCATCGCGAACATCGCCTTCGCAAGATTGGAGTAGAGGACGTCGCCCTTGCGCAGAAAGGGACGCGCGGCAAGCCGCACCGTGACGGTATTGTCGTAGGTTTCCTTCGTGTCCTGTGCATTGAAGCAAATAAAGTCGACCGCCTGCTGGCCTTCCACATCGACGATGCGCAGGGTTTCGCCCTTGCGCACCACGCCGGACCACGGCTCGCCCGGCGAAACGACGACGTCCGCGCGTATCTCTCCGCGTGAGATCATGGCCGTTTCATTCCGCAAAAATCGGAGGTGTCAGTCAGAAGGTGTATTGCTTGAGCGCCGTGGGATAGATCAGATCGGCGACGTTCAGGTTGGCTTTGAGGATTTTGTACTTGCGCATGAGGTCGACCATGTCCTGGATCTTCTGCGGCGCGATGACGCGATCGTAGACCGGCAGCGCAATGCCGCGCAGCCGCTCCGGCGCAATCCTGGTGTAGGCGGACACGGCCTGCTCCCATTCCGGCGTGCCCTGGTTCTTGAGCACCCAGTCGGTGCCATGCGCAAACGCGCGGGCGAATTTGTCGATCACTTGCGGATTCTGCGCGATGTAATCCTTGGTCGCGACGTATTCGGATACGACGCCGTTCGGCGCGGTCTCCGACATTGGCCAGGAAACGACTTTGACCTTGTCGCCGTGGTTCTGCAGCCCCACCGTGAGGAACGGCTCGTTGACCATGGCGGCATCGACCTGATTGTTCACCAGAGCATCGACCATCTGCGGGAATGGAATTTCCACAAAGGTCACCCGGACCGCGTCGCCGCCGGTGTGATCGACCCAGCTGGCCGCGCGAATCCACATGATGTTGTTGCGGTTATTCACCGCCAGCCGCTTGCCGTTGAGATCCCTGCCGGAATTGATGCCGCCATCGGTGCGCGCCATCAGCCCGGCGAGATCCGGCCCCTTGGGCCCGGTGCTGCACCCCGCGGTCACGAACTTGAACTCAAGACCTTCGCCGATGGCCAGCAGCGCCGACGTGGTGTTGGCGAAGGCGAAGTTGAACTGGCCGGCCGCCAGGGATGGCAGCAGCGCCGCTCCGCCCGGTGCCGGGGTCGTGTTGACGTCGAGACCCTCGTCACGGAAAAATCCTTTGGCGATCCCGATCATGAGCGGAGCAGAGTCGACGATCGGGATCGTGCCGACACGGATCTTCGTCGGAGATTGCGCCTGCACGGCGGTCCCGAGCGGCGCTGCTCCAATCGCCGCGCCCGCGCCGGCCAGGAAGCTTCTCCGCGACTGAAACTGAAACATCGCATCCTCCACTCCATCGTGTGGGGCAATCATAGGACATTCGCGCCGATTTTGAAGACACGGCGCGTCACGGCGTCATGTCCTCGCCGCGTACCAGAAGATCAAGCGCCGCTCGGCCGCGAGAAAGGCGACGTTGAGGACATAGCCCAGAGCGGCGAGGGCGAAGATGGCAGCGTACATGTCGGCGGAGCGGACCGCGTACTGCATGAGAACGAGATAGTAGCCCACGCCGGAGGCGCCCGCGATCATTTCGCTCACCACCGTGACCACCAACGCCAGCGCCAGGCTGATGCGCATCCCCGCCAGCACGTAGGGCAGCGTGCCAGGCGCAATGATCTTCAGAAGGATGCGGGCAGGTCCGGTCTGGAACGTGCGCGCCACGGCCAGGTGAATCGGCTCCACTCCGCTGGCGCCCTGCATGGTGTTGATGACGACTGGAAAGAAGGCGGTGACCGCAATGATGGATACTTTCATCAGGTCGTTGACGCCGAGGAACAGAACAAGCGGCGGAATGAGCGCAGGCGCCGGGATGGGGCGCAGAAGCTCAATCATCGGCTCGAACATGCGGCGCAGCAGCGGCACAAGGGCGAAAGCGAACCCCACGATGACGCCGATTGCCGTGCCGGCGATAAAGCCAAGCGCGAACCGGTGGAGCGTCGCTCCGATCACCTGCGTCAGCTCGCCGGAGAGAATTCCGCGGGCAAGCGCGGCGAGGATGACGCTGACCGGAGGCCAGTTCTCGCTTCTGACCAGGCCGGTCCGGGCGGAGGCTTCCCACAACAGCAGAAGGAAAGCGACCAGCAGCAGTCCGGGCCGGCGATCCGGCATATTCCTGCTCACGCGCGCTCGCTCGCGCGGTACCAGAACAGGAACTGCCGCTCGACGGCAAGCAGCAGCAGATTGAGGAGGTAGCCGACCACGCCAAGGATGACGATCCACGCGTACATCTGCCGCACACGGAAAGCCCGCTGCATGTCGATAATGAGGAACCCGATGCCGCCGGTTCCGGCGATCATCTCGGAGATAACGGCAAGGATCAGTCCGAGCGCGATGCTCAGCCGA
Organism: uncultured Alphaproteobacteria bacterium; assembly: GCA_963841105.1. GTDB lineage: Bacteria > Pseudomonadota > Alphaproteobacteria > Rhizobiales > Xanthobacteraceae > VAZQ01. Next base: position 118,321 of record CAWJCB010000008.1, on the reverse strand, counting down.
ATGCCCGCGAAGATGAACGGAGCCGAAGCCGGCAAGATGACCTTGCGCAAAAGGGCGAACGGAGGAACACCGAGAGTTCGCGCCGTATCGATGAGCACGGGATCGACGCCGCGCGCCCCCTGGACGGTGTTGATCAGAACCGGGAAGAACACGGCCAGCGCAATGGAGGTGATCTTCATCGCGTTGTCGACGCCGAGAAACAGCACGAGCGCCGGCACCAGCGCCGCCTTTGGTATCGGCCGCAACAGCTCGATCAGAGGCTCGAAGAGACCGTAGAGGCGCGGCCAGTATCCCATGGCGAGCCCGATCGCGATGGCGAGCGTCGCGCCGATGCCGAAGCCGATGCCCAGCCGCGCCAGCGTTTCGCTCAACGGGCCGGCGACTTCCCCGCCGGCGAAAAGATCGACAAGAACATCCCCGACGTCCGAGGGCGCGGGCATCAGCGAACGTTTCACAAGTCCGTTATTTACCGCCTCCTCGATGCCCCACAGCAGCAGCGCCAGGACGATTGCGCCCGGCGCGATTTGAGTGAGCCACCTGCGCATGAGATTTCCTGTACGCACTAATTCTTGCGCTTCATCAACTGGCCAAGCAGGTCGTGGCGCAACTCGAGAAACCGGGTCTCCTCGCGCGTGGTGATGGGATCGCGCGGTCGCGGCAACGCGACATCGACGATTTCATGGATGCGGCCGGGGCGATGCGTGAGCACGGCAACCCAATCGGCAAGATAGACCGCTTCGTCGACGTCGTGGGTGACGAAGAGAATGCTCAGATTGCGGCTCGCCCAGAGATCGAGGAGGAGCCTCTGAAGATCGAGCCGCGTGAGGGCATCAAGCGCGCTGAATGGTTCGTCCATCAGCAGAAGGCGCGCGTCCGCCGCGAGCGCCCGCGCGATCGCCACGCGCTGCTGCATCCCCCCCGACAATTGCCAGGGATAGTGGTCCGTGAAGTCCTGCAGGTCGACGAGCTCCAGCAGACTTCGCGAGCGGTCACGGCGCTCCCGGCGACCGATGCCGGAGCGGCCTTCCAACGCGAACTCGACATTGGCAAGCACGGTGCGCCACGGAAACAGCGACTTGGTATATTGCTGGAATACGTAGACCACGTGCGGCGGCGGCGCAGTGACCGGCTGGCCGGAGAGCTCAACGCTGCCGCGATCCGCACGGATTAACCCGGCGGCGATCTGCAGGAGCGTGCTCTTGCCGCAGCCCGACGGGCCGACCACGGCTAGAAAGCCTCGCTCCGCGAGCGCGAGATCGATGCCGTCGAGCGCCATCGTCTCCGCCCCCTCCGACTTGAAGCTTTTTCCGACCTGATGCAGCTCCAAGAGCGCCACGAAAGACCTCAGGCTCCAAATTGCAGCTCGTTCACCCCCAACGGCGCAAAGCACGCTTCCACCTCCGCCGCGGCGACGTTCTCCACGCTGCCGTGCGTCCAGCGCGGGTGGTTATCCTTGTCGATGATGCGGGCACGCACGCCCTCGAAGTAATCGCTGCGCTTCATCAAACGCTGCGCAATCCGGAAATCGCTGACCAGGCATTCCCGCAGGTTCTTCGTTCTCGCCTCGCGAATCGACCGGAATGTCAATTCAAGGCTCAACGGGCATGCCATGGTGATCTCGCAGTGTGCCTGCCGCGCCCATGCATCGGGCATTGATGCAAGCGCCGATATGATCTCGCGCACACTGCCAAGGGCGAACACCGCATCGATCGGTTCTTGCAGATTCGACAGCGGCGCTGCCCCGGGCGAAATGGCGAGAGCGCCGAGCGCGGCACGGGCGCCATCCGTCTCCTTCAAGGCGGGAATGATCCGCGGCAGCCGCTGCGTGGGAATGAAGTAATCGGCGAGCCCGAGATAGATCGCGTCTGCCGCTCCGATGCGCGCGCCGGTGAGACCAAGGTAAAGGCCGAGCTTTCCGGGGCAGCGGGCGAGGAAGTGGGACGCGCCGATATCGGGGAAAAGCCCGATGCGGCACTCCGGCATTGCGATCTGCGTGGTGTCGCTGACGATGCGATGCGACCCGTGAACCGAGATGCCGCAGCCGCCGCCCATGATAATTCCAGTCATGAGGGCAACGTAGGGCTTGGGGTAGCGGGCAATCGCGTCGTCGAGAACGTACTCGACCCGGTAGACTTCGTGCATGAAGGCATCGTCGCCGCGATGCTCGTACACGGCACGCACGTCGCCACCCGCGCAAAATGCCCGTTCGCCGGCACCGCGCACAAGGACAGCCGTGATCGTCGGATCGGCGCGCCAGGTTTCCAGGCACGCGTGCAACGCCTTGATCAACGTCATGTCAATGACATTGAGAACGGCGGGACGATTGAGCACGGCCACGCCAACTGAACCGGCGACATGATGCAGCAGCGATTCGGAGCCGGCGTTGGCGTTCATATCGGCTTGCCGATTTCGGCGATGACCATGCGGCGGTCGATCTTGCCGGTCGCTCCAATAGGCCATTGCGCGAATATCCGCAGCTCCGCCGGCCAAAATCTGCGGGTGATCTTCTCGCGTTCGAGCAGGCGGTTGATGTCGGCGAGCGCCAGATTGCGGCCCGCCTTGACCTGCACGCAGGCGATCGGAATTTCGCCGAGCCGCTCGTGCGGCACGCCTACCACCAGCGCATGCACCACATCGGGGTGCGAAGCAATGACGTCCTCGATCAGGCTTGCTGGGATGGTCTCGGCGCCGCGGCGGACCACGTTCTTGAGCCTGCCGGTGATGCGCAGATATCCCGAGGCATCCATCGATCCGAGGTCACCGGTATCAAAAAAACCGTCTGCATCGAGCACGTCCTGATTGAGCCTGTCGTCGCCGAGGTAGCCGGCGAACAGAAACGGGCCGCTCGTCATGATTCTGCCTTCGCTGCCCGCAGGCACCTCCCGGCCGTTCTCATCGCGAACGCGAAATGTCATTTCCGGCTGCGGCGTGCCGACGGTCTCGTGCAGGGCTTCGCGTGGAGTTTGCGCATCGGTGGCGCAAGCGTGACCAAACTCGGTCATGCCCAGAGCGCGCGAAATACGGAACGGAAGCGCGTCGATGGCTTTGCGCACGACCGGGGCGGGGAGCGAATCGCCGGAAAGCGTGAACAGTCGGATTGGCGACAAGCCTTCGATCCGCGTGCGATCGAGGCCAAGCAGGTCAATGATGAAGGCCGAGGGACCAAGAGAAACCGTGAAGCGGTGCTTGGCCGCGAGAGCCAGCATTTCCAGTGGTTCCCAGCGCGTCTGCAACAGCAGGCAGGCGCGCGCTTGCAGGGCGCAGCGCACGCCGTAGAAGTATCCGAACGTGTGGCCCACCGGGATTGCGAGGTGCACGATGTCGGACGGTCCTATGCCTTGCCTCACGATCGTGGAATCAACTGTCGCGATCGCCGAGTCATGGACGTGAAGCACGCCCTTCGGATCCCCCGTCGAGCCCGATGTGACGGCGATCTCCAAGGGGTCCGCATTGCGTGCACCGCGGACCGGCGCGCGCGGATCGATCTCCACGGCGGCAGCCCAGCGATCGAATGCCTGGTCCGGATCGGTGTCCGGCGAGCGCGCGAGCACGGCGCGTGGCGCGTGGGCTCCCAATGCCGCGCGCGCCTCCGCGATCAACGCTGTCCGGTCTTCGCCGGGCCGCGGGTGCTGGGTGGTAAACCAGACGCGCGGCTGCGTCAGCCGTAACGCCCGCTGCGTCTCGCGTGCATCCCAGGCAACGGGGCAAAAGGCAAAGACCGCTCCCATCACCTCCGCCGCAACGGCGATTGTCACGAATTCATGCCAATTGGGAAGCTGAACAAGAATGACGTCGCCGCGTTCGACACCGGCGCGGCGCATCGCTTCCGCCTGCCGCAACGCGCCGTGCCAAAGCGCGCCGTAGGAGATGGTCATCTCTCCTTCGAGAACGGCAAGTTTTGCGGGATCGCTCGCGGCAACGTCTCTGACGCGTTCCCACATGGGCGAACGCCCCCACCAGCCGCGTTGGCGCCACAAGGTGCCGGGGCGTCGATCGAGACCGTTGAGATCAACGAGTCGCGGGTCCATCTCTGGCAATCAAGCACATAAAGGCATGAGCGTGCTATCGTTGCCGATATCGGCGCAATGGTGCGAAAGAGCACAGTGATGGGTTTCGCTTTCAAGAAGAGCTTCACTGTCGGCTGGGGCGACTGCGCGCCCTCCGGAGCCGTCTATTATCCAAACTATTTCCGCTGGTTTGATCAATCCGTCTGGGACTTGTTCGACGCGGCCGAGTTGCCGATACCGGAGCTCGAGCATGCCTACGGCATCGTCGGACTTCCCCTGATGAACCTTTCCTGCAATTTCCGTGCCCCCTGCCGGTTGCGGGATCGCGTCAGCCTGGAGACACGCATTGCCGCCATCGAGCCGAAACATTTCGTCATCGAGCATGATCTCGCCCGGGATGATCGCGTCCTCGTCAGCGCGGTGGACGAGCGCTTCTGGGGCGTGCGATCAAAAGACGAGCCTGGCCGGCTGCGTCGCGAAGCGATTCCTGCCGAGGTGATCGAACGTCTGAGAAAGGCGGAGGCCCGCGCCGTCTAATCCTCGCTCGTCTCCCGCGCGACGATCTGGCGCACCGCTGCTTTGTTGACCTTGCCGACCGGGCTCGTCGGCAGAGCATCGACCACGGTCCAGCTTTTTGGCGCCTTGTAGCCGGACAACCGTGCGCGACAATGCGCCTTCGCCGCAGCGAGGAGCGTGGCGCGCTCGCCAATCCCGCCATCGGCGATGACCGCATGCACGCGCTCTCCCCACTCGCGATCCGCAACGCCCAGCACGCACACCTCCCTGACGCCTTGCACCTCGCGCAGGATCTCCTCGACTTCGTTTGGAACGATGGTCTCTCCACCCGACTTGATGACCTCCTTCTTGCGGCCAACCATGGCGATGACGCCATCTCCGTCGCGACGGCCAAGATCGCCGGAATGAAACCAGCCGCCAGCCATCGCCGCCGCGGTGACGTCGGGTTGGCCCCAATATCCCAGCATGAGCTGGTTGCCCTGGTAGCAGATTTCTCCGATCTCGCCCGGCGGCAGGGGACGATTGGCGCCATCGAGTATAGCGACCGCCATGCCGGGAACCGGCAGGCCGACGGAAGCGGGCTTGCCTTCGATATCGCGATCCTCCGACAGCGCCATCACCGTGGAGGTCACCTCGGTTTGGCCAACCATGTCGAGAATGCTGGCCTTGCGAAACCGCCGCATCATCTCCCCGCGCAGAACGCGATCAAGCGGCGCGCCGGCGGAGACGATCAGGCGAAGGCTGTCGAAAGCGTCTGCGGGAAGGTCCTCTGCCTCGGCAAAATCGATGACGCGCCGGCTCATGGTCGGGACGAACCACGTGACGGTGCCCTGTCCTCTGGCGAATGCGCGCGCCACCGCCGCGGCATCGAATTCACGCAGCAGATGAAGGCACATGCCGAAATGCAGGGTCGTCACCGAATAAGCCCAGCCGCCGCCATGGTAGAGCGGCGCGCACATCAGCCACGAGTCGTCGCGGCTGATCCTCTGCGGCGCCATCGAGAGAAGCATGTTCTGCGCGAGCGCGACATATCCGGCTTGAGACTGGGTGACGCCTTTCGGCGCGCCGGTCGTTCCGCCCGTATACATGATGTAAGCGGGTGCGAGATCGTGAACATCGTGCACGGGAGGAGGACACTCGCCGTCGCCGACCAGTCCGGAAATCTCATCGCGCCCTTCGGGATCGCCGAACATGATGATGCGGCATGCGCTCGCCAATCCGGCGCCTGACTTGTCGAGAAGCTCCGTCGAGACGGCAAGCGCGGTCGCGGTGCAATCGCGCAGCACGTAGCGCAGCTCATCGGAATTTGCGCGATAGTTGAGCGGCACGATGACGGCTCCGATCCGCGCAGCCGCGTAATAGAGCGTCAGCGTGTCGACCTCGTTGCGCCCGAGCACGCCGATGCGATCGCCGGGTTGGACGTTGAGCTGCTCCGACAGACCGTTCGCCACCCAGTTCACGCGCCGTTCGAGCTGGGCAAACGTCAAGATGCGGCCGGTTGCGATGTCATGTATGGCCGGGCGCTGACCAAAATTGATCGCGTTGCGGGTGAGATCCTCCCCGATCAAGCCGCCGCCGATTGATGCTTCGAAATCTCGTTCCGCTTCCGCTGTCCACGTTTCCTGCCTCGATGTTTGCTCCGGAGTCGGTAGGGTGGGCAAAGGCGCGCGCAGCCATCGTCCGCGGCAAATCGTACGCAAGTTACGCAATCGCAGCTACTGCGTCGCGCCGTGCCCACGCGCTAGCGGCGGGGCAGACGATTTTGCCCACCCTACATGGCTGCCTCGCCGAAATAGATCGAGCGGACCTGTGGATCGTTGATCACGGTTTCGGGGTCGCCTTGCACCAATATTCGTCCGGCCGCCATGGCCGAGACGTGGTCGCAAAGCTGGCGAATAAACCGGATGTTGTGCTCGATCACCAGGATGGTGAGCGTCCTCTCCGCGCTCAGCCGCTTCAACAACGTGAGAATTCCTGTCTCCTCCTCGCGCCCTATGCCCGAGACCGGCTCATCGAGAAGAATGAGCCGGGGATGTGACACGATCGCCCGCGCAAGCTCCAGGCGGCGTTGATCCCCCAGCGACAGCGATTGCGCTTCCCGCTCGGCGAGGTGATCGATGCCCACGGCGGCGAGCGCTTCCAGCGCAGCCTCGCGCTGCGCGCGATAGCCCGGCGCGGCGAAAGCCTGCGCCACGCTTGCGCGCAAGGAATAGCCAATGCCATTGCGGCCGAGCCCGAGAATTGCGTTGTCGATGCACGTCAAAGGCCCGAACAGGGCGACATTCTGGAAGGTTCGCGTCATTGCGTGGGCAATGCGCCGCCGCGCCGGCTCCCCGGCGACTTCGCGTCCGAAGACTCGGATGCTTCCGCTGTCCACCGGAATGAATCCCGAGATAGCGTTGAAGAGCGTGGTCTTGCCCGCTCCGTTGGGGCCGATCAGGCCCTGAATCCTGCCGGCGCGAACATCGAGCGAGAGATGGTCGACGGCGCGCAGGGCGCCAAAGCTCATGCTCGAATCCTCGATTTCGAGAGCGGCGCGGCCGGCGATTTGAGCAGTGGGTGCGCTCGCAGGAGTCGCCGCGACTCTCGCGGCAGGCCGCGGCGGGTCGATATTCTGCCGATCGCCTCTCGCGTGCCGCGCCAAGCCGGACACGACGCCGGCGACGGCGCCGATCAGGCCCCGTGGAAAGAATGTCATCACGGTGAGAACCAGGACTGCGTAGATCAGTCCTTGCAGCTCCTGCCCGGCGCGCAACGCCTCGGGCAGGGCGCGCAGGATTACGCCGCCAAGCAACCCGCCCCAGACCGAATGCATGCCACCGACAACCGGATAGGCGAGCATGAAGATGGAGCTGACAAATCCGAAGCTCTCGGGGTCGAGAATGCGAACGCGCGGCGCAAGGAGTGCGCCGGCAAAGCCGATTGCCGCCGAGCTGATCACGAACGCGACGAGATGATAGCGAGCGACATCGATGCCGAACGATTGCGCGCCGATTTCCGTGGCGCTGATCGCGCGCAACGCCTTCCCGTATTGGCCGGCGAGGATGATGGCGAGAATTGCAACCGCCAACGTGCTCGCGATGCCGATGAACACGAGGTACTGCCGGTCGCTCGAAAGACGATAACCGAACAGCTCCGCATTCTGCACGCTCAGGCCGGCCGCGCCGCCGGTCAGGCTCGACCATTCGCGCAGACCGATGATGATGACGAATTGAAAGACCAGCGTTGCCATGGCGAGATAGTGGCCGCGGAACCGGCTGGCCGGGACGGCGACCACCGCGCCGGCCAGGCCGCCGAATGCCGCCGCCGCCAGCAAGGAAATCAGATAGGGAATACCGAGACGATCGACCAGAATGGTTGAACCATAAGCCCCCACCGCCATCAGCGCTCCGCTGGTGAGCATGATGACCCGGGCAAACCCGACAATCAGAACCATGGCGACGCCGACAATGGCGGCGATCAGGCAGAGCGACGCGACGTACTGGACATAGGTGCCGAAGGCGAGGGAAAGCACCGTGAGCGCCAACGTGAAAAGGCAAGGACCTGCAACATCGCCGATGAAGCGCGGCAATGAGCGACCATCAGACATCGCGGACTTTGGATTCCGGGAACAGCCCGCGCGGGCGCCATAGCAAGACGGCAAGGAGGATAAGGAACGTGAGCGCGCTTTTGCCCGCGCTCGACACGTAAGCTGCCGAGAGCGTTTCGACGAGGCCGAGAATAATTCCACCGAGCAGCGCGCCCTTGATGCTGTCGAACCCGCCAAGAATGGCAGCGACGAAGGCGGGCACGATCATGACATCGGCGAGCTCAGGCGTGATGCCCATCATGGGGGCGAGAAAGAGGCCGGCAAGCCCGGCAAGCGTTCCACCGAGGAACCACGCTTGCGCATAAACGGCGTCGACAGAGTATCCGCATAGCTGCGCGCCGCGTGTGTTCGAGGCCATGGCGCGCATGGGGCGCCCGAACCGCGCCGCCGCGAACAATGACGCGCCTGTCACCCCCAGGCACAGCGCGCCGACAATGACCCACAAGGTCTCGCGCGTCAGCACGACCTCACCGATGAACAAAGGCGGCCCGCTCCACACCTGCGGTATGGAAAGCAGATCCGATCGATATACGACGCGGATCAACTCGGTTGCTGCCAGGGCAATGAAGATCGTGCTGATGACAACGTTAAAGGCGTCGGAGCGACGGAGCCGGCGCAAGAACAGCCACTCGGCTCCGGCAGCGACCCCGCCGACGGCAATCGGCGCCAGCACATAGACGGCGGCATAGGGCAGTCCAAGCAAGCGGAGCAGGAAGAAGCCGAAATAGGCGCCGAGCATGATCAGCGCGCCGTGGGCGAAGTTCACGGTCGTGGTCGCCTTGTGGATGACGACAATGCCGAGCGCCGCCAGCGAGTAGATTGCCCCGATCTTTAGACCCGCCGAGCAGGAGACGTGGCAGCTCCTCCATCCTGTTCCCTATTTCACGACCTGCCAGTGTCCGTTCACGACCTCGAGCGAGCTGTAGGCCTTGTTGCCGTCGTGATCCTGCGGCGTGAAGGTCTCGGGAAAAATCACGTCCGAAGCGAAGGCGCCAAAATCCGACGGCTTCACCGCGTGCATGTCGCTGTTCCACACGTCAATCAGCCGCGCGCGCGTCAAATCGGCGCCGGCTTTGCGCAGCGCCACCGCCATGACGTACATGTCGCCATACCCGTTCATGTCAACGTAGTTCGGACGCCCTTGCGGCGTGCCATATTTCCTTTTCCACTTGGCCTCGAAGTCGCGCATCGCGGGCGCCGGGTCGTTGAAGTAATAGGGAAACATCCAGATCGATCGGACGCCATCAGCCGCGGCGCCCGCGATCTCGGGCACCGAATCCGAGATGGCTGAGATGTCCACGACCCACCGCGCGTTCTTGGCGCCGAGCTCGGGCGCCTGCCGCAATGCCGGCGCCGCCTCGGTGTAGTGTCCGATGAACAGGATCACATCGGGCTTGGCGCGCGCCGCTTCCACAAGTTGCGCCGTGAAATCCTTGTTGCCGAGATCGAAGCTCTGCCTGGTCGCGATCTCCACGCCTGCGTTCCTGAGCTGCGGCTCAACGCCCGCCAGCAAGGCCTGCGGCAGCTCGTAGGTGCCGGTGATGATGGCGACCTTCTTCGGCTTGCTGCGCAGGGCCTCCTGCACGAACGAGGTGGCGATGGTTGCCGCGCTCGGAAAAACGCCGTGGAATATGTGTCTGGAGAAGGGCTGCCGGATCTTCGGCGTCGCTCCCACGATGTTGTAGCTGGGCACCGAAGCCTCGCGGAGATAATCGGCGGCGGCGGCGGCGCCCGTGCTGCCGGATCCCAGGACCAGACCGAACACGCCATCCTGCTCGACCAGCTTCTTCACGGCGGCGATGCTTTCGGCGGGCGTCTGCGCGCCCTCGAATTGCAGCCGAACCTTGCGTCCGTTGATGCCGCCGTTTGCATTGATCTCGTCAATGGCCAGCGCCATGCCGTCGCGCGCGCCGAGGCCAATCCAGCTGGCCGGCCCGGTGAGCGGTCCAAAAGCGCCGATCAGAATCTGGTCTTTGTCGATGCCGGGTTCAGCGGCAGCCGATTGCAATGCCAGGAACCCGACGGCGATCCCGGCGGTGAGGCACGTTACCGCGATGACCGCGAAAGCTCGCGCCAATCCGTGCCGTCCTAACATTTCGGGCCTCCAACTGTCCGCGCCGGCAAAAAGCGCTCACGCGCCGCGCCTGCCGATACGACGCAGCAGGCGATTTTGCCGGCCCTACAAGTGGGCGCTGACATCGATCAATACAGCCTAGAGTCGCGAACAGTTGTCAATCGTTGTATCGAACGCTGGCGCGATGATAATCAGCCAGCTCGGGCAAAACGTTGCGCTAAAGGGAAGTTCTCCTGCAATCCAATTCGGAAAAGTGGGTCGGACGCGGCGTGGGGCGCACGGAGGACGCCTCGCTGCTCAGCGGCGCTGCCCGCTTCATTGCAGATTCTCGCCCCGGTTGGCGGCCTTTGTCACGCCGCCATTCTGCGCAGCCCGCACGCGCACGCAGAAATTCGCGCAATCGACGCCACCAAGGCGCAAGTTGCGCCCGGCGTCATTGGCGTGCTCACCCCTTCCGATGTCACGGCGATGTCGGAGCCCATTGCAAACCTCTTCCGGCTGCCGGCGCACTATTACCCCTGCGCCGTCGGAGTGACGCGCTATGTCGGCGAACCTGTCGCGGTCGTTGTTGCGAAGGACCGCTACCTTGCCGAGGACGCGCTTGATCTGATCGAGGTCGATTACCGGCCGCTCGCCGCTGTCGTCGATGCGCAGACCGCATTGCACGAGAATGCGCCCGTCCTTCACAGCGCCCTCGGCACCAATCGCGTGCATCATCGAACTTTTCGATACGGCGATCCGGAACGCGCCTTCGCCAATGCCGCTCGTGTCATCTCGGCGAAGTGGCGTTATCCGCGCGTGAGCTCGACACCGGTCGAAGGCGTGTGGCGCATGCTCTTCGACCCGCGGGTGCTCGCGCGCGCGATTCCGGGGTGCTGCGAGATCGCGGTTGCCGCGCCAAACCAGTGGCGCGCCATCATCGGCATCAAAATCGCCGGCATCGGTGGCCGCTACGAGGCCGACATTGCGTTCGACGATCTTGCTCCACCCCACGCATTCCGCGCGCGCGGCGGCGCCCGCGGCAAGCTCGGCGAAGGTCGCGGCGAGGCGCGGGTCACGCTTTGTCCTGAAGGAGATGGAACGCGTTTGTCCTATGTTTATTCGGCGTCGCTGGCTGGACCGCTCGCCTCCTTTGGACATCGGTTTCTCGAAGGCGTGGTCGCGATCCTGATCGCGGAATTCTTCGAGAGGCTTGCGACGGATGGCGCCGGCGCCGCGCACGTCGCCGCGCCCCTTGTCCGCCTGCTGCGCCGCGCGCGCATCATGTGGCGGAACAGGCGAGGCGCGTAATGCCGTTGCAGGTCCTCACCCTGTGCGAGGGCACACGAATAGTGCGCCCTCGTCGCGAAGGATGAGGACGACCCGGCCCAGCCCGGCGATGGCCCATGCTTCGAGACGCCTCGCACTACTGGTGCGATGCTCCTCAGAGCATGAGGTAGAGATTGCACATGGGTGGATCATGCGTTTCCCAACCGGTACGATATCCAACTCACCCCCGCCATCATCAACACGAGAACTGTAATGATCAAGATCAACGGCTTCGAGCACGTGTCCTGGGCCGCTTCCGAGCTGGAGCCCGGCCAACGCACCCTGGCGTTGTTCGGCATCAAGCCAACCGGGTTTGAGGAAATCCACGATCAGGACGTCACCTCGAACTATTTCGAAGGCGATGGTGGCGTGCGTTTCGAGATCATCCGCCCGCTCGGGCCGGGCTCGCACCTGCGCAAGTTCCTGCAGACACGCGGGCCGAGCCTGCATCACGTCTGTTTTCAGGTGGAGAGCCTCGATGATGCGTGCGCGCAGATCACCGCGGCCGGCGGGCAACTCGTTGGCCACACGTTCAGCGACTCACGCGGCCGGCATGCCTTCATGCATCCGAAAAGCACCGGCGGCGTCCTCATCGGCCTGATCGAGCTGCATCCGCACCTCAAGGCGGCGAAGTAACCGGGACAATTCCTATGCCAGCCAAGAAGCTCATCGTCCTCTCCTGCGGCCACACCACGCTCGATCTCGAATTGGTTCTCACCGGCCATCCCGATCCGTCGGTCGTGCGACACCTCGTGCCGTGCACCCACCAGCCGGGGCCGGACGGCAAGATCGCACACCCCATTTACGCCTATGTCATCCAACACGATTCCGCCCGGATACTCGTCGACACGGGTATGAGCGATTCCTTCAGCAAGGACTGGAAGAACAATTTCTACAAGGAAGCGATGGTCTACGATCCCGGGCCGGACGGATTGTTTTCGCAGCGTCTCGCGCAGATCGACATGAAGCCGTCGGACTTCACCGACCTCATCGTCACGCATCTTCACACCGATCACGCCGGCAACGTTCCGATGTTCGCAGGCGCCGATACCCGCATCATTGTTCACGAGGATGAGCTGCGCGGCTGCGTCACGGAAAAAGGCGGCCTGCTGCGCGACGATCTGCTCACGCTGTGGGGCGTGACCAGCCCGCAGGGGTTCACGCGCAAGGATTTCGCCTGTCTCGTCCCCGACCGTGCAACGACCGTGTTCGGCGACCAGGAAATCTATCGCGGCGTGTGGACCGTATCGCTGCCCGGGCACACCTGGGGCACCATGGGCGTGGCGGTGAACCTGCCGCATTCCGGCTGGATCCTGATGGCGTCGGACCACATCTACCTGTCCGCGAGCTACGGCGATCCGTTCATGGGCAATCTCCTCAATCAGGATCCTCGGCGCTGGGCGCATTCCGCCCTCAAGGTGCGCCGCCTGGTCGAGAAGTACCGGATGCGAGTCCTTCCCGGCCACGACAACAAGATCATCGTGCCCGATGCCGCGAGCGAGAAAGGCTTTGTGCTGGACGAGGTCGGGGAGATGTACGAATGAGGGCGTCGAGCTTCTTAAGGGCGTTTACGCTCGTTCTTCTTCGCGGGCTATGGCGAGACCCAACATCTTGGTCCCCGCGTCTCGCGTGTTGGGTCTCGTCAAGAGCCGACCCGACCTACGCCTTCTCACGAAGGCATCGCTGGCCGCGCCCCCGCGGCGCGCAATTCCTGCCGGGCTCTGCCCGGTTTGCCTGCGGCGGCCGCTCCCTCCGTTTCCGGTGGAACGAAGATATTTTGCAGCACCGGTCTTTGCACCGGTTTCTTGACGATCGGCACCGAGCCGAATTCGGCTTTCGATGCTCTCAACTCCGTAACCGGTGACGAACACGAATGGAATCTTGCGTGCGACGAGGACGTCCGCGACAGGATACACGAATTCGCCGCCGAGATTGATGTCGATGATGGCGCCGTCGATCTCGTCGTGCACGGCTGCAACCATCGCCTCCGAGAGACGGCTGAACGGACCGATGACCGACAATCCCAGCTCGCCCAGGAGGTCTCGCATCATCATGGCGACCAGGACTCTCGTCCTCGACCAGAAGAATGCGATTGCCGGCGCTGAGCCTTATCGGAAGCGCCGGCTTTTCATTGGACAGCAGGCGGACAGCGCCAGCGACCCGCGCCATCGGTTCGATTTTGTCCGTGCGAGGAACGGTGAGGCTGCAGTGCAGACCGTGCGCATCCCACGCGAACTCCGCCTCTCCCTCCAGTTGACGCTCGACGCTCGCACTGATCACCCGGATGCCGAAGCCCGCCGATGCAGGCGGCGCAACGGCTGGTCCGCCACTTTCGATCCAGCGCAGAACGAGGCTGTCGGATCGTAAATCCCAGGTTACCTGCACGCGCCCCGAGACGATAGACAAGGCGCCGTACTTTGCTGCATTTGTAGAAAGCTCGTGCAAAGCCAGCGCGAGCGTCTGCGCCGTTCTCGGCTCGAGCGACACGTCCGGCCCGGTCGCCGTGATCTTTTGCGCATCGCCGGTGCGATAGGGGGCAAGCTCCTCCTCGACCAGGCGCGCGAGGTCAGCTCCCTGCCAGCGGCTCTGCGCCAGCAGCGTGTGGGCGCGCGCCAAGGCCCCAATACGCCCATCGATGGCGGCGATATAGGATTTGATGCCATCGGCGCGCGTAAGCCGGACGATGGAATTCACCAGGGCCAGTGCATTGCGGGCGCGGTGATCGACCTCGCGCGCCAGCAGCTCCTGATGTTCTTCCGCCTGCTTGCGCTCGGTGATGTCGATGGTCACGCCGCTGATGCGAACGACATGGTCGGTGGCATCGACGCTCGCCACCGCGGTGCCGATGCACCAGCGCATCTCGCCGTTCGGACGGCAGACGCGGAACTCGCTTTGGAAGGAGGGGGTGTTGGGCGCGGCTGGCTTGATGGCGCTTTGCATATGCTTCCAGTCATCCGGGTGGATGAGGCTGCGAACGTTATCCACGCTGAGCTCGAAGCGCTGTGGGTTGACGCCGAAGATGCGATATTGCCCGTCGTCCCAGGTGAAACGGCCCTGCAGCGGATCCCATTCCCATGATCCCATCTGACCCGCGGCCAGGGCGAGGCTGCGGCGCTGCTCGCTCTGCACCAGCCGCTGCGACGAGGCCTCGAGCTGCGCGGTGCGCTCCGCCACGCGGCGTTCCAGCTCCGCGTTGAGCTGCTCCAGCTGCCGCGTCTTGCGATAGAGCTCGGAGAATATGCGCACCTTCGCCCGCAAAACTTCCGGAATCACCGGCACCGGGACGTAGTCGACAGCGCCCATCTCGTAAGCGCGCAGCCGATCGACATCGGTGATATGAATTGCGGATATGAAAATGATCGCGGTCTTCTGGAAACGCGGATGCTCGCGGATCATTGCCGCCAGCTGAAATCCATCCAGCTCCGGCATGCAAACATCCACCAGGATGACGGCGATATCGTGCCGCAGCAGTTGCTCCAGCGCCTCGCGCGCTGACGTGGCTTTGATGAGATTTTCGCCGAGACCCGACAGAATGGTCTCGTAGCTCAGGAGCTTTGCCGGCTGATCGTCGACCAGCAGGATGTTGACCTTGTCATCCGACGTCATCGATTTTTTTCTCCGCCGGACCGTTGTTGCCGTCTCTTGCACGCTTGGTTGCATCATCGGTGCAACCACATGCGCAACGCGGAGAGCAGCTGCTCGGTGTTGACGGGCTTGGCCAGATAGTCGGACGCTCCCGCCTCCAGGCACTTCTCCCGGTCGCCCTTCATCGCCTTGGCCGTAAGTGCAATGATCGGCAAACGGCGGAACGCCGGCTGCTGCCTGATCACCTGCATGGTCTGATAACCGTCCATTTCCGGCATCATGATGTCCATGAGCACGATCGCCAGATCCGGCGTCGTTTCCACCAGCTCGATAGCCTCGCTGCCGGTCGTCGCCGTCAGCACCCGCATGCCGCGGCGTTCGAGGACGCTCGACAGCGCGAAAATGTTGCGGGCATCGTCGTCGACCAGGAGCGCGGTGCGACCCACCAGATCCTCATCGGAGCTGTTGAGGCGCTCGAGCATGCGCTGCTTCTCCGGCGGCAGGTCGGCAACGATGCGATGCAGGAAGAGCGCGGTCTCGTCAAGAAGGCGCTCGGGCGACTCCACACCCTTGACCACGATGCTGCGCGCCATGGTGTGGAGCTGGGCATCCTCTTCCGCCGACAGCTCGCGGCCGGTGAACACCACGACCGGAACGTCGGAAAGCCTCGCATCCCCGCGCAGCTCCTCCAGCACTTCAAAGCCCGACATGTCGGGAAGCCGAAGGTCCAGGACAACGCAGTCGCAGGGATCCTTGCGCAGCAACTCCAGCGCCTCGGCGCCTGTGCCGGTGGTCAGGATTTCGATATCGCTGGAGCCCAACAATTCCGCGATGCTCATCTGCTCGGCCTTGTCGTCCTCGACAACGAGGAGACGCTTGCGTCGCCGCTTGGCGTATTCCTTGATGCGGGTGAGCGCCGCCTGCACGCCTTCGGTGGAAGTGGGCTTGGTCACGAAGGAAAATGCGCCGCGGGCGAGGCCGTGCTGACGGTCTTCGTCCAAGGTGATGATCTGCACCGGAATGTGCCGGGTGAGCGGATTCTGCTTGAGCTGGCTCAGCACGGTCCAGCCGAGCATGTCGGGCAGGAATACGTCGAGCGACACGGCAGTGGGCTGATATTGCTTCGCGAGATCGAGTGCATCGGCGCCGCGCATGGCAAGGAGCACCTTGAAGCCTTTCTCGCGCGC
Organism: uncultured Alphaproteobacteria bacterium; assembly: GCA_963841105.1. GTDB lineage: Bacteria > Pseudomonadota > Alphaproteobacteria > Rhizobiales > Xanthobacteraceae > VAZQ01. The sequence continues at coordinate 102,055 of CAWJCB010000008.1, read as the reverse complement.
CAGATCAACCATGATGCGGGCGTAATGCGGGTCATCCTCGACGATCAGCAGGATCGAATCGCCGGGTTCGACGATCAGCCGATCGTCGGGAATCTGCTCGACGATGGGACGCTCGGGCAACCCGCTGGCGTGAATGCTTGGGGCGTGGCTCGCTGGCCTGGCAGCCGAGGGCGCCGGCCGCAACGCGGAGGATGGCCCGACATATTTCAGCGGCAGCAGAAGAGTGAACGTGCTGCCGACGCCCGGCGCGCTGCGCAGATGGATCTCGCCGCCGAGCAGGTGCGATAACTCGCGGCTGATGGCCAGCCCCAGTCCGGTGCCGCCGTACTTACGGCTGGTGCTGGCGTCCGCCTGCTGGAAGGCTTCGAAGATGATCTTCTGCTTCTCGAAGGGAATTCCAATCCCGCTGTCGGAGACTTCAAACGCAACCACCGCCGGCGATTGATTCAACACCTGATGCTCCGCGCTCCAGCCGGCCTGAACCGCCGCTATTTTCAGTCGCACACGGCCTTGGGCTGTGAACTTGAAGGCGTTCGACAGGAGGTTCTTGAGCACCTGCTGGAGACGCTTCGAATCGGTGGTGATGCTGCGGCCGAGGCTGGGGTCGAGCGTGATGTCGAACGACAACTGCCGGGTTTCCGCCTCGTGCCGGAAGGGACGCGCAACCATGTCGATCAGGTTTGCGAACGCGATCTCCTCGGCATCTACCGTCACGGTCCCCGATTCAATCTTCGAGAGATCGAGAATGTCGCTGATCAGGTTCAAAAGGTCGGTTCCCGCGCCATGAATGGTGCGTGCGAACTCGACCTGCTTCGGACTCAGGTTGCCGTCGGGATTGTCGGTGAGTTGCTGGCCCAGGATGAGAATGCTGTTGAGCGGCGTGCGCAGCTCGTGAGACATGTTGGCGAGGAACTCGGACTTGTATTTCGAGGTGAGCGCAAGCTCGGTTGCCTTCTCCTCCAGCGCGCGCCGCGCCTGCTCGATTTCCTGATTCTTGCGCTCCACTTCGACGTTGCGCTCTGCCAGCTGCTGCGCTTTCTGCTCCAGCTGCTCGTTTGTCTGTTGCAGCTCTCGCTGTTGCGCCTGCAATTCGCCCGCGAGCTGCTGCGATTGCTTGAGCAGGCCTTCGGTCTGCATCGTCGCCTCGATGCTGTTGACGACGATGCCGATATTGATGGTGAGCTGCTCGAGAAACATCATCTGCAGCGCGGTGAACTCGCTCAGCGATGCGAGCTCGATCACGGCCTTGACCTGGCTCTCGAACAGCACCGGCAGCGCCACGACATTGCGCGGAACCGCCTTGAACAGCGCCGAGCCGATCGGGACGGCGTGCGCCGGCATGTCGCTGATCAGAATGCGGCGCTTGTCGGCCGCGCACTGGCCAATGAGGCCCTCGCCCAGCCCAAGTTGCCGCGGGTGCCCGTTCATGCCGTCCTCGGCATAGGCGGACAGCAGATGGAGAATCGGAGGCTCCTCGCTGGTGACCTGATAGATGACGCCAAGATGCGCGTTGACGAGCGGCGTGAGCTCGGAGAGGAGCAATCGGCCGACCGACGCGAGATCGCGCTGCCCTTGCAGCATATTGGTGAACTTGGCGAGATTGGTCTTGAGCCAATCCTGCTCGGTGTTGCGGTCGGTGGTGAGCCGCAAGTTGTCGATCATGGTGTTGATGTTGTCTTTCAGCTCCGCCACCTCGCCGCGCGCTTCCACCTGAATTGAGCGGGTGAGGTCGCCCTTGGTCACGGCGGTGGCGACCTCGGCGATGGCGCGCACCTGCGTCGTCAGGTTGGCAGCCAAAAGATTGACGTTTCCGGTCAAGTCCTTCCATGTCCCGGCGGCGCCGGGCACGTTGGCCTGGCCGCCAAGACGGCCTTCCACGCCCACTTCGCGCGCCACGCTCGTGACCTGGTCGGCGAAGATGGCGAGCGTATCGGTCATGTTGTTGATGGTCTCGGCGAGCGCCGCCACCTCGCCCTTGGATTTCACCGTCAGGTTCTGCTTGAGGTCGCCGTCGGCGACGGCGGTAACGACCTTCACGATGCCGCGCACCTGCTCGGTGAGATTGGCGGCCATCACGTTGACGGTATCGGTGAGGTCCTTCCACGTGCCGGCAACGCCGGGCACTGTCGCCTGGCCACCGAGCCTGCCTTCGGTGCCGACCTCGCGCGCCACGCGCGTCACCTCCGAGGCGAAGGCGTTGAGCTGGTCCACCATCGTGTTGATGGTGTTCTTGAGCTCGAGAATCTCGCCTTTCACGTCGACGGTGATCTTGCGCGAAAGGTCGCCGCGCGCCACCGCGGTGGTCACTTCGGCGATGTTGCGCACCTGAGTCGTAAGGTTGGCGGCCAGCAGGTTGACGTTGTCGGTGAGGTCCTTCCAGGTACCGGCCACGCCGGGCACCACCGCCTGGCCGCCGAGCCGGCCGTCGGTGCCGACCTCGCGCGCCACGCGGGTGACCTCAGCGGCGAAGGAGCGCAACTGCTCAACCATGGTATTGAGCGTCTCCTTGAGCAACAGGATCTCGCCACGCACGTTGACGGTGATCTTCTTGGAAAGGTCGCCGCCGGCAATGGCGGTCGCCACTTCTGCGATGTTGCGGACCTGCGCCGTGAGGTTCGAGGCCATGAAGTTGACGTTGTCGGTGAGGTCCTTCCACGTGCCGGCAACACCAGGCACCTGCGCCTGTCCGCCGAGCTTGCCCTCGGTGCCGACCTCGCGCGCGACGCGCGTGACTTCCGATGCAAAGGAATTGAGCTGATCGACCATCGTGTTGATCGTGTTCTTAAGCTCGAGAATCTCGCCTTTCACGTTGACGGTGATCTTGCGCGAAAGGTCGCCGCGGGCCACCGCCGTCGTCACCTCGGCAATGTTGCGCACTTGCGCGGTCAGGTTCCCCGCCATGGAGTTGACGCTGTCGGTAAGATCCTTCCAGGTGCCCGCCACCCCGGGCACGTTCGCCTGGCCGCCCAGCCGGCCTTCGGTGCCGACCTCGCGCGCGACGCGTGTGACCTCGCCGGCGAACCGGTTGAGCTGGTCCACCATGGTGTTGAGCGTTTCCTTGAGCTGGAGGATCTCGCCGCGCACGTTGACGGTGATCTTCTTCGACAGGTCGCCGTTGGCCACCGCAATCGTCACATCGACGATGTTGCGGACCTGAGCAGTCAGGTTGCCGGCCATCGAGTTGACGCTGTCGGTGAGGTCCTTCCAGGTTCCAGCGACGCCGGGCACCTCGGCCTGGCCGCCGAGCTTGCCGTCGGTACCGACCTCGCGCGCGACGCGGGTGACTTCCGCGGCAAAGGCGTTAAGCTGGTCCACCATGGTGTTGAGCGTTTCCTTGAGCTGAAGGATTTCCCCGCTCACGTTCACGGTGATCTTCTTCGACAGGTCGCCCTGCGCCACCGCCGTTGCAACCTCGGCGATGTTGCGCACCTGGCCCGTCAGGTTGGAGGCCATGGAGTTGACGCTGTCGGTCAGGTCTTTCCACGTACCGGCAACGCCGCGCACCATGGCCTGACCGCCGAGCTTACCCTCGGTGCCGACCTCGCGCGCCACGCGCGTCACCTCGCCGGCAAAGGCGTTGAGCTGGTCCACCATGGTGTTGATGGTGTCCTTGAGCTCCAGGATTTCGCCGCGCACGTTGACGGTGATCTTTTTGGAGAGGTCGCCGCTGGCGATGGCGGTCGAGACCTCGGCGATGTTGCGCACCTGCGCGGTCAGGTTCGAGGCCATGGAGTTGACGCTGTCGGTCAGGTCCTTCCACGTGCCGGCAACGCCGAGCACGTTCGCCTGGCCGCCGAGGCGGCCTTCGGTGCCGACCTCGCGTGCGACGCGCGTCACCTCGCCGGCAAACGCGTTGAGCTGATCGACCATCGTGTTGATGGTCTCTTTGAGCTGGAGGATTTCTCCGCTGACGTTCACCGTGATCTTTTTCGAAAGATCGCCGCCGGCGATGGCGGTGGCGACGTCAGCGATGTTGCGCACCTGGGCGGTGAGGTTTGAGGCCATGAAATTGACGCTGTCGGTCAAGTCCTTCCATGTGCCGGCAACCCCCGGCACTTGCGCCTGGCCGCCGAGCTTGCCCTCGGTGCCGACCTCGCGCGCGACGCGCGTCACTTCCGAAGCGAAGGAATTGAGCTGGTCCACCATGGTGTTGATGGTGTCCTTGAGCTCCAGGATCTCGCCGCGCACGTCGACGGTGATCTTGCGCGAGAGGTCGCCGCGCGCCACGGCGGTGGTGACCTGCGCGATGTTGCGCACCTGATCAGTGAGGTTGCCGCACATGGCGTTGACCGAGTTGGTCAGGTCCTTCCAGGTGCCGGCGACGCCGGGCACGATGGCCTGGCCGCCGAGCTTGCCGTCGGTGCCCACCTCGCGCGCCACGCGCGTCACCTCGGAGGCGAAGGAGCGCAACTGGTCCACCATGGTGTTGATGGCTTCCTTGAGCTGGAGAATCTCGCCGCGGACGTCGACGGTGATCTTCTTCGACAGGTCGCCGTTGGCCACGGCGATGGTCACGTCCGCGATGTTGCGCACCTGCGCGGTAAGGTTGGACGCCATCGAATTGACGTTCTCGGTGAGGTCCTTCCAGACGCCGGTCACCTCGCGCACTTGCGCCTGGCCGCCAAGCTTGCCTTCGGTGCCGACCTCGCGCGCGACGCGCGTCACCTCGGAGGTGAACACGCTCAGCTGCTTGATCATGGTGTTGACGATGGTGGCCGAGCGCAGGAACTCGCCTTCCAGGGGACGGCCATCGACATCGAGGCTGACCGTTTGCAGCAGATCGCCCTTCGCGACGGCGGATACGGCGCGGGTGACTTCGGTCGTTGGCCACAGGAGATCGTCGATCAGGGTGTTGACAGATGTTTCCATCTCGCCCCAGGCGCCCTGCGACCATCCGAACTTCACGCGTTGACGCGTCTTGCCCTCCCGGCCCACGACCTGGCCGACGCGGTCGAGCTGTTGCGCCATCCGCTCGTTCGCGGCCACAATCTCATTGAAGGTGTCGGCAATCTTGCCCAAAAGACCGACCTGGTTGCCGGCCATGCGCGCGGAAAAGTCGCCAACCCGCATGGCTTGCAATGCGTGCAGGAGATCATGCAGCTCCGACGACCCGCCATTAGCGGCCTCGGCAATTTCGCCCGGAATTGTGGTCGCAGGCGCGCCATTTGCCTTAGCTTCGCTGAGGCTGTCGTTGCTGGTTTGCATTATTTCCTCCGGGGCGGCGCGACCCGCGCGTCATGAGCAAAGCGGCCAGGCATTGGACGGGCAGATTGGGGGCGGGTATGGGCGGAGCAGAGCGATAGGCGGCAGGCGTGGAGTGTCGGGGGCGGCGCTACGCAATGACGGCGCGCCCTGTCCCCAAATGGCACAGCGCCCCCAGGGGGAGGAGCAAGCGTATTGCATAGGATTGTGGACCGGCTTGATCCGAGCATACCCGACCCCTTGGCGCACCAATGCCCCTGCGCACAAACCCCTTCGCGCGCGGCTCACGACGTAACATCGTGAAATGCACTGGCGCGCCGTTGGTTCCAGGTCCGGGGCAAGAAATTTTTCCTCCCGGAATGGATGGGGTTTTTCAGCCAATCACGGACGGCTTGAGGAATTCAAGACGGCCGGGATGGCGCACCTGGAATGGTCACGCACTGCAATGCAGCAAACGGTGAAGGCAGAGTGAGCACAAACGCGCCGGGGCCGGCATCGATCAGCGCCCTCTGCGACGCCGTCCGCAGGGGCCGGGAACCGCCGGCAGCGCAAATCGTCGCGAAACGGGCGTCCTACCGGTGGCTCGTCGTCGGGACTGTTTGCATCGGCGCCTTCATGGGCCAAGTCGATTCCAGCATCACGCAGCTGCTCCTCCCGCGGCTCGAATTCGAGTTCGACGCAAGGCTCAGCACCGTGAGCTGGGTGGCAGTCGCATATCTGCTTGCGATGGCGGCATTCCTGCCCATCTTCGGCCGCCTCGCCGACATTGTCGGGCGCAAGCTCCTGTATACCGGCGGCTTTCTTCTGTTCGTGCTGAGCTCGGCGCTGTGCGGATTGGCACCTGACCTGCCGGTGCTCATCGCGTTCCGCGTGCTGCAGGGGATCGGTGCCGCGCTCCTCTCTGCAAACAGTGTCGCCATTGTGGTGGCGGCAGCCGGCAACGAGCTGCGTGGCCGGGCGCTGGGCGTTCAAGCCGCCGCCCAAGCCATTGGCTTGAGCGCAGGACCGGCGATCGGCGGCCTGGTGCTCGACCTGCTGGATTGGCGCTGGGTGTTCTTTATCAATGTGCCGGTGGGTCTGGCCGGTACCGTCATGGGCTGGTTCGTGCTTCCACAGACCCAGGGGCTGCCGGAAGACGCCCGCTTCGATTGGAAGGGCGCGGTGCTGATCGTGCCGGCGCTCACCGCGGCGGTGGCAGTCCTGAACGAAGCATACCGGTGGGGCGCAACCTCACCGCTTCTTCTCGGCCTGGCTTTGCTGGCGGCAATTCTGCTGGTGCTGTTCATCTACGCCGAGCGGCGCGCGGTTGCGCCGCTGATCGACCTCAGGCTGTTTGGTCAGCGCGCATTCGCGGCCGGCAATGTCGCCGGCCTCCTGTCATATGCAGCGTTGTTCGGGCTCTTCTTTCTGATGCCCTTCATCTTCGTGCGCGCTTATCAGGATTCGATCTTAACCGCGGGACTGCGGCTTTGCATCGTACCGGTGATGATTGGCGTGGTTGCACCGATCGGCGGCGCGCTCTACGACCGGGTCGGCGCCCGTCTGCCGACGATACTGGGCATGCTCATCTGTGTCGCAGCCCTGCTCATGCTCGGCGCCTTTCTGGAGCCTGCGCGGGACAGCCTGGCGCTCGTGATGCTTGCTTTGGCAGTTTTCGGGATTGGGCAAGGGCTGTTCGTCTCGCCCAACAACAGCGCGATCGTGGCCGCAGCGCCGGCGCGCCTGACCGGGGAAGCCGGTGGACTCATAAATGTGATGCGTTCGTGCGGGGTGAGCGTCGGCGTCGCGGCGGCGTCCTCGGTGCTCGCATGGCGGCTGGCGGCGCTGACAGGTTCCGGCCATAACACCCTTCATGCAGACGCGCAGCAATTGCTCTCTGCCGGCCGCGACGTCATCGTGCTGCTCGGCGGCTTCGCCGCCACGGCCGGCGCGCTCTCGCTGGCGCAGACGCGGAGACTGTCAGTCTCGCCGCGCAAACCGCAGCAACTGACTTAATTGATCTTGGGTCAAGCCGCCGCGCATGTGCTAAGCCAGCCGGCCGTGGCAACAGAGCTCACGCAAGGGGTAGGGACACTTGACGCTCAGGCCCGCGGCCTGATGACGATCTTCATGCGCGCGGGCTATGAGGAGATTGCGCCCCCGGTCATCCAGCCGGCGGGTCCATTCCTCGACGCCGTGGGCGAAGCCCTGCGCGGGCGAACCTACGTCTTCGTCGATCCCGACGGCGACGAGCTTTGTCTGCGCCCCGATCTCACCATACCGACCTGCCGGCTTCACCTGGCGCGCCACCCCGGCGGCCAGGTGCGGGCGCGCTACTGCTACTACGGGTTGGCTTTCCGTTATCAGCCCGGCGGCGCTACCGGCACGCATCCGACGGAGTTCCGTCAAGCCGGGATCGAGTCTTTCGCTGCCCCCGACCGGGAGAAGGAGGATGCGGAGGTGCTTGGTCTCACGGTGGCGGCGCTGCGCAGGGCGGGGCTCGATCGGCTCGAGTTCACGATCGGCGATCTCGGGCTTTTCGCGGTGCTGCTAGAGGCCATCCCCATGCCCAGGCGCTGGCGGCGACGGCTCTGGCATCATTTCTGGCGCCGGGACTCATTTCACCGGGTTCTCATGCGCTTGACCTCGCCAGAGGCGCTCAAGTCCCATGATCTTCCGCATGAGCTGGTGGAGCAACTCGATCCAGCCGACCCGCGGGAGGCGAGCGTTCTCGTCGAAGATTATCTCGACCATTCGGGCGTCAAGCTGATTGGGACGCGCACGCTGCCGGAAATCACCGAACGCCTCCTTGCCGCGGCCGCCGATGCGCGCGAAGCGCCGCTCGGGATGACGACGGCCGGCCTGATCGAGAGCTTCACCCTGGCGAGATCGCCGGCGCGCGAAGCCGTGCGATGCGTTTCCGATCTGCTGCGGCCGCATAACATCGACATCGGACCGGCGCTCGAGCGCTTCACGCGGCGTCTCAATCTGCTGGACGGGCTGGGCGTCGATGCGGGTAACGCGGTATTCTCGGCCGTATTCGGGCGCAGTCTCGAGTATTATACCGGCTTTCTGTTTCAGATCATCGCTCCCAAGCTTGGTCCCATGAATCCGATCGCCAGCGGAGGCCGCTACGACGGCCTGTTGGCCGACATGGGCGCGGCGGGCCTTGTGCCCGCTGTGGGCTCGTGCATCCACGCCGAGCGTCTGCTCACCGCGCTTGGCGGGCAATCCGCATGAGCGCGAAATGAACGCGAAGCTTGTCCTGGCATTGCCGTCCAAGGGCCGGCTGATGGAGCAATGCGCGAGCATGCTGGCGGCAGGCGGGCTCTCTGTCGCGAAGTCGGGGGACGTGCGCGGCTATGGCGGCGAGATCGCCAATTTGCCCGGCGTGGAGGTCAAGTTCGTATCCTCCTCGGAGATCGCCCAGCTTCTCAAGAACGGGACCGCGCATATGGGCATCACCGGAGAAGACCTGCTGCGGGAGACAATCGCGGACTGCGATGAAAGACTGACGTTCCTCATGCCCTGCGGCTTCGGCCATGCCGATGTGGTTGTCGCGGTGCCGGCCTGCTGGATCGATGTCCGGCAGATGTCTGATCTCGAGGACACTGGCCATGAGTTATCGGCGGTTGCACGGCCGCCGCCTTCGCGTCGCGACCAAATACATGAACCTGACGCGGCGCTTCTTCTCTCAACACGGCGTCAGCGGCTACCAGATCGTCGAGAGCCTGGGCGCAACCGAAGGCGCGCCAGCGGCGCATTTCGCCGAGCTGATCGTCGATATCACCACGACGGGAAATACGCTGCGCGCCAACGAGCTGCGACCTCTTAGCGACGGCATCATTCTGAGATCACAGGCGCAGCTTGTATCATCCAAGGTTGCCTCGTGGTCGGCGCGTCTGCGCGAAATCGAGCAGGAACTCGTCGCCACCCTGAGCCGCACTCATGCGCCTGCCGAAGCGAAGACCCCGAGCCTGTCATCATAGCGCAAAGCTTCGAATGCGCGGTTGACTTCGTCTATCGACCCGCCGCACCAACACTCGAAGCCCGGGACGGAACCGCACCTCGTTGACAGGAATCTGATCGCAACATTAGAACGACAGTACCGCGCCATCATTGCGCGCGCTGTCCAACGAGCGAACGACATTAGCGACACGACGAACTCCCTCCTTTATATCGGTCGCCGCGCACGAACCGAATCCGAACAAAAGCCCAGGCCGGGCTCGCTTTGCATAGAAGGGCTCGATCGCGTAGAGACCGACGCCGCTGGCGGCGCAACGTGCGATAAGGTCTGCAACTCGAAAGTCGTGCGGCAACAGGCCGGAAAGATGCAGTCCGCATGTCGAAGGCAACGGCGACAGCACCGGCAACCAGCGGCGAAGCGCCTCAATCAGTGTGTCGCACCGGTCGGCATATATTCGCTGCATGCGGCGAACGTGACGCGCGAAATGGCCTTCGTTGATGAAGTCGGCCAGCACGTGCTGCTCGATTGTTTCCGTATGACGGTCGGTGATCCACTTTGCGGCGAGGAACGTCGGGCGCAATCCCTGTGGAAGGATGACAAAGCCGAGACGCAGGCTCGGAAACAGCACTTTTGAAAACGTGCCGAGATAAATCACGCGTCCGGTTTTATCCAGCCCCTGCACCGAATCGAGAGGGCGACCGCCGTATCGGAATTCGCTGTCGTAATCGTCCTCGATGATCACACTGTTGCACTTGCGAGCCCAGTCCAGCAGCGCGCGGCGCCGGCTCAGTGAAAGCGCCACCCCAAGCGGGAATTGATGCGAGGGCGTGACATAGACAAGCTTTGCTTTGCGCGGCAGAGAATCGGTGCGAATGCCCTGATCATCGACAGGAATGGGTGCGATGCGTGCGCCATGGGCGCGAAAAGCGGCGACCGCGGCCGGATAGCCCGGGTCCTCCACTGCAACGACGTCGCCCGGCTCGATCAAAATTCTTGCAATGAGGTCCAGCGCCTGTTGCGACCCGCTGACGACGAGGACATCATCATCCGTGCAGCGCAATGCACGCGAATGGCCAAAATATCGCGCGATCGCGCCGCGCAGCACTGGATCCCCGGCCGGATCGCCATAGTACGCCACGGAAGCCGAGAGGCGCCGCCAGTGTCGCGCCGTAATGCGCCGCCAATCCGCGATCGGAAAAAAGCCGAGCTCCGGGACGCCCGGACGAAAATCGTAAGGCAGGTCATATTCCGGCACGATTGGCCGCGGGCAGGACAGCCGCGTGCCAAACGCGCTGATTTGCGGAGGGTTGCCCAAAGATACTTGATGGGATCGGCTGCGAGGTCCCGGCAGGTGCGCATCGACATAGGTGCCTGAGCCCAGGGTCGAGCGCAGGTAGCCCTCGCTGGTCAGCCGGTCATACGCAGTGATGATCGTGTTGCGCGACACGTTGAGCTGCCGCGCCAGCTCACGCGTGGCCGGCAGCCGTTCACCCATCCGGATGCGCGCGTCGAGGATCGCGCCGCGGATCTCGCGGTAAATCTGCGCCGACAAACCGCGACGTCCTTCGATGGTGATGCTGAGCTCCACGCCGCCTCGCCTCAATTGCGAGAGGAAATTGGCACCCTGAAATTTCTAGAAAGTGGCACTGGTGCGAGTCCACATCCCCTCCGTACCATGGCATTCCCCGGACGCAAATGGCACCGCGTTCGATGCGTGATGGAGAGGAAGAAATGGCGCTGGAGAAGGCGGAGAAGATTCTCGAAGGCAAGCGTGTCCAGGTTCGCAAGCTGAACGAAAAGTTCGATTGCACGCAGCTTATGGCCGATGACGAGTGGTACCCCAAGGCAGTGCGTCGGGCCATCCGCCCTGCCCGATGGAACTGGCAGGATTGTCTCGCCAAGCTCAAGGAGATTGCCAGCGATCCTATTCCCGGCGCCGATCGCCGCTTCATCATCCTGGTTCACAACGATACCGAGGAAGCGCACGGCACCGCGCCCGGCGCGCTGATCGGAATGACGATCCTCAACCCCGGCGAAGGCCTGAAAGCTCACCGCCACACGTCGTTTGCCATCTATCACGTGTTGCAAGGCCAGGGCTTCGATGTGATGCAAAACGAGGATGACCCGGAACCGACCAAGATCGAATGGTCGAAGGGCGACACCTTCCTCTGCCCTGCCTGGACCTATCATCAGCACGTCAACGACGGTTCCGAGCAGGCGATTATTCTCACCGTTCAGGATTTTCCGCTGCTCGCGGCGCAGCGCAATCTGTTGTTCGAAGAGCCGCGCGGCGTCAACAACATCAAGGCCGTCACGAAGAAGTTTGTTCCGCACCGCGACACCGCGGGCAGCTTCAAGCTTGATATCTGACTCCAGTCGTCCCCGTCGCAGCGAGAGGAGGAAAGCCGGCATGGGCATCTTGACGGATGAAATGAAACGAATGGTCGACCACTTGCGGCTCTGCTATGTCGCGACTGTCACCCCCGAAGGAAAGCCAAATCTGTCGCCCAAGGGGTCGCTGAAGGTCTGGGATGGCGATCATCTTGTTTTTGCCGATATTGTTTCGCCGGTGACAATTCGCAATCTGCGGGCCAATCCCTTCATCGAAATCAACATGGTCGATCCATTCCTCCGCCGCGGCTATCGATTCAAGGGCCGCGCGACCCTTCACGAGAGCGGCCCCGAGTTCGATTACGTCGCCGAGGATCTGTGGACCCGGGAGGGCCGGCAATATCCGGTCAATGCCGTTGTAAAGGTGAAGGTTGAAAAGGCATTTCCGGTCCTTTCTCCGGCTTACACCTTCAATGACAATGTGAGCGAGGAACAGGTACGGGCAATTTGGCTCAAGCGCTACGGCGTTGCCGAGATCGCACCGGCGCTCGAAAGCACCTGAAAGGGCTCGCGCGCTTCGCAATTGGGGCTCCACAGGGAGGACGACATGCTGTTTAGATTTCGCGACGCCCTGTCGGGCGCGGCGCTTGTCGCGGCCGTGCTGTTGAAGGGAGCCGCTTGCAGCGCTGCGGAGCGCGAGGTGCGCATCGCGCTCTCGTTCCCGAATGGGGTCGTGTGGCCGTATTTCTCGGTGGCGACGCAGATGGGTTACGCCAAAGAGGAAGGCATCGTCTTCAGGCTCACCTCGACCGAAGGTTCGGCGGCCTCCTACAAGGTGCTTGCGAGCAAACAAGTTGACTTCGCCATGACCCAGCCGGCGCAGATCCTCAATGGCTTTGCGCTCGGAGAAAAAATCATTGCGTTGTACACGGCCTATCAAGGCCATGTTTTTCAATTTGCTACGCCAGCTGATAGTCCATACCGCAGGGTCGCGGATCTCAAGGGCACGAAAGTCGGGATTTCCTCTCTCGCCGGCGGGCAGAACGCCTATCTGCGCGCGACGCTCAAGCAGGCCGGACTTGATCCAGCCGGTGATGTGCAGATTGCCGAAATCGGTCGCGGCGGGGCTGCGGCGATCGCGCTCAAGGAAAAGCGTGTTTCGTCCTATTCGGCGTCCTTCGTCGATATGATGACCATCGAGCAGAGCGGCGAGAAGCTCCGGCTGTTTCAAGAAGGGCCGACTGCGACGTTCTTCAGTGACGTGCTCGCCGCGCAACAACCCGCGGTCGCGCAGGATCCCGGTCTTGTCGTCGCAGTCGCACGAGCCATCGCCAAGGGAACCATATTCTGCTTCGCCAATGTCGAGGCGTGCTGGCAGATGGTCGCCAAGGAGGTTCCGGACACGACGCGCAAGCCGGAATTCACCAGACCATTGCTCAAAGCCGTGCTGGAGTTGCACCGGCTGCCGCCGGAAGCTGATGGCAAGTGGGGTTACCAGCGGCTCGCCGCCTGGCAAGCCGTTGAGTCGTTCTTGCTCGACAGCGGGCAGCTCAAGGAAAAAGTGGACGTGACCAAGGTTTTTACCAACGATTATATCGACGACATCAACAAATTCGACGCGAGAAAGATCCAAGAGCAGGCAACGCAAGCCAGGTAGCTGGTCCGCTCTGATGTCAATCGAGCTGACAGAGCAGATCAATCGAGTGCGCGCCGCAACGTCTTCGCCGAGCAACGGCGCGGCCCGGCCGATGATCGAGCTGTGCGACCTCCAGAAGGTGTATCAGCTCGGCCAGGACGCATTCGTCGCGCTCGAAAAGGTCTCCCTCACCGTTATGGCGGGCGAGTTCTTTTCGCTTGTCGGGCCAAGCGGCTGCGGCAAGAGCACGATCCTGAACATCATCGCGGGGCTCGCGCCCAAGAGCGGCGGAGAAGCCCGGTTGGCATTGCATCCGATCAATGGGCCGAGTCGCGAGATCGGGATGATGTTCCAGTCGCCGGTGCTGCTGCCTTGGCGCACCAATCTCGACAACCTGCTGCTTCCGGTGGAGGTGTTCGGTCTTGATCGCAAGGAATACCGGAAGCGCGCACTTTCGCTGCTCGACCTTGTCGGTCTCGCCGGCTTTGCGCAGCGCTATCCTTTCGAGCTTTCAGGCGGCATGCAGCAACGCGTTGCGATCTGTCGCATGCTGCTGTGCGACCCCGTCGTTCTCCTGATGGACGAGCCCTTCTCGGCGCTGGATGAGATGACGCGCGAGTTCCTCAACATGGAGTTGCTGCGCATCTGGCAGGAACGCCGCAAGACCGTCGTCTTCGTCACCCATAACATCGGGGAGGCGGTGCTGCTGTCGGACCGTGTCGCAGTGATGGCGGCCAATCCAGGACGGCTGGAGCAGGTCGTGGCGATTGATTTGCCGAGGCCCCGCGGCAAGGCCACGCTCGTCAACCCCGCATATTTCCGTCATGTCGCCCGAATACGGAGCATCCTCGGATGAGCGGCCCCGGTTTGGCAAGGCGCCTGGGCGATCAAGCGCTGGCATTGCTGTTCATCGCCACCTGCATCGCAGCCTGGGAGATCGTGTGCAGGCTTGGGCTGGTTTCAGGTCTTATTCTTCCGCCGCCCTCGGCGATTGCGCTGGAGCTCTATGCGGTCTGCCGCGAGATCGTTGCCGGTGGTCCGTTGCGAACGGATGCATTGGTGACGCTTTATGAAACCGTCGCTGGTTTCGCTCTCGCCATCGTTATTGCTTTCACGTGCGGCGCTCTGATTGCCGAGATGCCTGTCCTGCGCCGCGTTCTGATGCCTTACCTCGTCGCTCTCAACGCCGCCCCCAAGATCGCGTTCGCGCCCCTGTTATTGGTATGGTTCGGGTTCGGCATGAGCTCGAAGATTGTCATGGCGGCGCTCATTGCCTTCTTCCCCCTTCTCGTCAACGTCGTGGCCGGCATCTCTGGCGCCGATCCGCGCAAGCTGCGACTCATGCAATCGCTAGCTGCTTCGGGATGGATGACGTTCGTCAAGGTCAAGCTGCCCGATGCCTTGCCGCTGATTTTTGCCGGACTCAAGACTGCAATCGTCTTTTCGGTGGTAGGCGCCGTGGTAGGCGAGTTTGTCGGAGCCGATGCCGGACTCGGGCATGTCATCAAGCAAACTGACTATCAGCTCGACGTGGCGCTCACCTTTGCGCTCATCGTGCTGCTGTCGCTCATGGGCATTCTCCTGTTCTATGCCATAGAGCTTGTCGAGCGACGCATCGTGTTCTGGACCGTCCCGCAGCAGTGACCGGAGGCAATCATGTTGTCGAGCATCGAAACAACCAGCAACGCCACGACGCTGATCGTCGATCGCCATATCACCGCGAATGCCGGTGACCAGCTGGCGTTGCGCTATGGCGAGAAGCGCTACTCCTACAATGATCTGGCCGCACTCATGAATCGGGCCGGCAACATGATGCGCCGCTTCGGCGCAGGGTCCGGCGACAAGATTCTGGTAGCCGTCAACCCTTCCCCCTCCCTGGTCGCAAGCGTGTTGGGAGCAATGAAGATCGGCGCGGCCGCGGTCCTTCTACACAAGGACGCCGACAAGTCCGATGTCAGCAGCATCCTTTCTGGAACGCATCCGAAGTTGGCGATCGCAGACGCTGCGCGAGCATCGATATTTGCCGAATGGGATGGCATGCCGCTGCTGGTCGTCGGCGAGGCCCAGCCGCCTCACCGCTCGTTCCTTGCCGAGATGCGCGAGAGCGCCTCCTCGCTCGGGCGAACAGCTATTGACCGCAATGCACCGGCTGTCGCGGTCGCGCATGGCAACGAACTCCGCTGGCTGAAACACGGAGACATTGCTGCAAGAGCGCAGTTCGGGATTGCCCTCACTTTCGAAGATTGGGATCTGGCAGAAGCTTTCGCTCGTTTCGCCCGTGCGGAGGAAGTCTGCATTCCGTGAGTGGGCGCGCCGGAAGGGCGATCAGAAGCTCGGGCGGCGCGGAGCGCGTGTTGCGCCGCCGGGACCAGTCCCGGGCGCGGGGCGAGGCTTCATCGGCAACAGGCCTTCACGCTGCAGGCGCTTGCGCGCGAGCTTTCGCGCCCGGCGGATAGCCTCGGCCTTTTCGCGCGCCTTTTTTTCGGAGGGCTTTTCGTAGTGCCCGCGCAGCTTCATCTCGCGGAAGATGCCCTCGCGCTGCATCTTCTTCTTGAGCGCTTTCAGGGCCTGGTCGACATTGTTGTCACGGACGAGAACCTGCACGCATCGATCCTTCTGCTATGGTCCTTGTGTAGGGTCCTTGTGTAGTCCCGGATTGATCCTGAAATACGTCAAAGCCCGCCGATCTGCCGCCGAAGCGCGATCGCGCGGGCCTCTTGATTTGGCGCCCATGTAGCAGATTGCGCCCTCCGAGTCCATGAGCGTCGTGCAAACGCGTGCAAGCGTGCTGCAAACGCGCAAGCTGGTCTCGGCGCCTGATCGGGGCAAAGGTCGGGTTTGTCGCAGGACTGTTCGTATTTCCGCCGCGTTCGACATGGATGTAACGCTACGGGCCGGCGTGGGCGGCATTTCCGCTGTCGCGCCTCTTGGGGGCGTTAGCATGCCGATTGTCGTAGCGGACGGCGCTGGCGTCGCCGCGTGGGCGAGCGATCGATGAAGGCACGTCATCTCACTGCCGTCGGCGTCTTAGCCGCGGCCGGATTATGGATCGCATCCGGACAGTTCCTCCCGCATGAGGCGGCGCAGGGCCAGGCGTCATTTCACTCTGCCGGAGCCGATCTCAAAAAGCTTTTCCGCGTCGCTGTGATCAGGGCGAACCTTATTTCCCACAGTCGCAGGCTTGCCCTCTCCGGTCGCACCGAAGCCGACAAGCACGTCGTTCTCACGGCGCGTACCTCCGGGGTGCTGACCGAGCTGCGGGTGAAGCGTGGGGCGGTGGTCCACAAGGATGACGTCGTGGCTGTGCTGTCCGATGAGGCGCGCGAGGCGCAGGTGGCGCAAGCCAGGGCTGTGGTCACCCAGAAGCGGACCGAGCTCGATGCGAAGCGGGCGCTGATCATGTCGGGAACGCTGCCGCGCCTTCAACTTGTCGACCTGGAGGCGCAGCTCAAGGCGGCCGAGGCGGCTCTTGCTGGCGCCGAGGCTGAACGCGACCGAGGCGTCGTGCGAGCTCCCTGGGCGGGCGTTGTGCAGGATGTGGCCGTCGAGGTCGGTCAGGCCGCGTTCTCCTTCGCCGGGAAGGAGCTTGCGATTCTCGTCGCGCTCGATCCGATGCTTGCGGTGGCGGAAGTGGCCGAGCGCAAGCTTGCCGGCATCAAGGTGGGCGACCGAGCCGATGTGCGGCTGGTCACCGGTGAGAGCGCAACCGGAAGAATACGGTTCGTTGCCAAGAGCGCGAGCCAAACGACGCGCACCTATCGGGTTGAGATCGAGCTGCCGAATAGCGATGGGGCGATCCCGGACGGAATCACCGCCGAAGTCACAGTGCCGCAATCGCCGGTGCTGGCGGCGCGGCTGCCGCGATCGGCGCTGACATATTCCTCTAGCGGCGAGCTTGGCGTGCGCATTGTTGGCGCAGACGACGTTGTCGAATTCGTGCCGATCAGCGTCGTCGAGGACGAGCAGGCCGCGATGTGGGTCACCGGTCTCGCTGACGGCAGCAGGGTAATCGTGCAGGGACAGGATTTCGTGCGGGAAGGCCAGAAGGTCGATGCCGTGGGGGCACCGGAGCTGACCGCTGTCGCGCGGTAACGCGATGAGCTTAAGACGCGGCAGCCTGAAAATTTCGGTGCGTTTGGCTTATCCGTAGGGCAGGTGGGATGTCACGTTTCATCGATTACGCCATCGATCACGCGCGGCTCACCATCGCGACGCTCATCTTTCTCCTGTGCGCCGGCTTTGTCGCGTATGTCAGCATCGCCAAGGAGGCGGAGCCGGACGTGCGGATTCCGATCATCTACGTCCAGCTCTCCCAGCGCGGCATCAGTCCCGAAGACGCCGAGCGGCTGCTGCTGCGGCCCGTCGAGACGCAGCTCAAGTCGGTAGGAAATGTGAAGGAGATGCGGTCCACCGCCTTCGAAGGCGGCGGGTTCGTCCTCCTTGAGTTTGAAGCCGGCTTCGATTCCAAAGCCGCTCTCGCCGATGTCCGCGCCAAGGTCGATCAGGCCAAGCATGACCTGCCGCGCGATGTCGATGAGCCACAGGTGCTCGAAGTCAATCTGTCGCTCTATCCCGTGCTGGTGGTCGGGCTCTCCGGCGACGTGCCCGAGCGCACGCTGCTGCGCATTGCGCGCGCCGCGAAGAATGCGATCGAGCAGGCGCCGGGCGTGCTTGCAGCCGAGCTGCGCGGGACCCGTGACGAGGCGGTCGAGATCATCATCGATCCAACGCTGATGAGCAGCTACGGCCTATCGATCGATCAGCTCGGCGCGCTCACGCAGTCGTTCAACACGCTGATTGCCGCGGGCGCGATCGAGGGCGAAACAGGTCGCTTTGCCGTCAAGGTGCCTTCGCTGTTCGAAAGGCCGCAGGACATCTTGAAGATTCCAGTGGTGTCGTCGTCGAAGGCGACGGTGACCCTGCTCGACATCGCCGAGGTCAAGCCGACGTTCAAGGACGCGACTTCCGTCACGCGGGTGAACGGCCGCCCCGCGATGACGATCGAAGTATCAAAGCGCACCGGCGCCAACCTCATTGAAACCGTCGATGCGGTGAAACAGGTCGTCGCGCAGCTGGCGCAGACGTGGCCGAGCTCGGTCCATGTTACCTTCACGCAGGACAAGTCGAAGGTCATCAGGCAGATGCTCGGCGATCTGCAGAACTCGGTCGCCACCGGCGTCCTGCTGGTCGCAATCGTGATCCTGTTCGCGCTCGGCTTCCGCGCCTCGCTGTTCATCGGCATTGCGATCCCGGCGTCGTTTCTTGCCGGCGTGCTTGGGCTGCAACTTGCGGGACTGACGATAAACATCGTCGTGTTGTTCTCGCTCATCCTTGCGGTCGGCATGCTGGTCGACGACGCCATCATTGTTTCGGAATTCGCCGAACGGCGCATGGCGGAGGGGATGCCGCCAAGAGAAGCCTATTCGCTCGCGGCCAAACGCATGGCTGGCCCGGTGGTCGCCGCCACTGCGACGCGCGTTGCCGCGTTCTCGCCGCTCCTGTTCTGGCCGGGTGTCGTCGGCCAGTTCATGAAATATCTGCCGATCACCCTCATCGCCACTCTCTCAGCTTCGCTGGCGGTGGCGCTGTTCTTCACCCCGACGCTGGGCGCGCTGCTGGGCAAGGCTGCCCAGCATCCGCAGGCGGCAGCTCCGGGCGGCCGGGCGGCGGATGGCGGCCTTTACATGCGTGTGGTTCATCTTGCCCTGCGCCATCCCGGCACGGCGCTTGCGCTCGCGGCATGCCTTCTCACCGCCGTGCAGCTTGCCTACGGGAAATTTGGACGCGGCGTCGAGTTCTTTCCCAGCGTGGAGCCCGACTACGGCCAAGTCATCGTGCATGCGCGCGGCAATCTCGCGCTCGAGGAGAAGAACCGCCTCGTCGGCGAAGTCGAACGGCGCGTGCTGCAATTCGACGGATTGAAGACCGTGTACACCCGCATTGGCGAGCAGCCGCGGGGGATGAGCGAGCTCACCGAGGACACCATCGGAGTGATCCAGTTCGAGTTTGCGGATTGGCGGCACCGGGCCCCGGCGCACGCGATCATGGACGATATTCGCGCCAAGACCGCTGATATTGCGGGCATTCTCATTGAAGTGACGGCGCCGCGCGCCGGTCCACCCACCGGCAAGCCCATTCAGGTCCAGCTTGGCGCTCTCGATCCGGCGCTGCTCCCGGCCGCGGCGAGCAAAGCCACCACGATCGTGCGCCACCACAGCGACACGCGTGACGTCGATGATGGACAGCCGCTTCCCGGCATCGATTGGAGGATCGAAGTCAACAAGTCGGAAGCCGCGAAATACGGCGCCGGCGTCGGCACTGTCGGCAGTGCAATCCAGCTCGTCACCAACGGACTGAAAGCGACTGAATACCGTCCGGTGGACAGCGACAAGTCCGTGGACATCCTGGTGCGCTTCCCACCCGACCGGCGCAGCCTCGATCAGATCGATGATCTGCGCATCCAGACGCCAATGGGACATGTGCCGATCGGAAATTTCGTGCAGCGCACCGCTGCCCCGCGCGTCGGCTATATCAACCGCGTCAACGGCAATCGCGTGATGACGGTTTCCGCCAACGTTGCGGAGGGGGTGCAGTCAGCCAAGGTGCAGCAGGAAATAGCGAACGAGCTTGTCAAGGCCGATCTCGGGCCCGGGGTGACTTTCAAGCTCAAAGGCGAGGATGAGGAGCGGGCGAAAGCATCGGCATTTCTCCTCAAGGCGTTCGGCACCGCAATCTTTCTGATATTCGCGATCCTGCTGGCGCAATTCAACAAGCTCACATCGGTCGGCCTCGTCCTCACGGCGGTTGTCCTTTCAACCTTCGGCGTGCTGCTGGGCCTTTTGATCATGGGGCAGGCATTCGGCGTGGTGATGACCGGCATTGGGGTGATCGCGAACGCGGGCGTGATCGTGAACAACAATATTGTGCTGATCGACACGTACGATCGTTTGCGCAGGGAAGGGGTTGCCGCCTACGATGCCATTGTCGAAACCTGCCGCGAGCGCGCGCGTCCGGTTGTCCTGACCGCCACGACGGCGATTCTCGGGGTCCTGCCGATCGCGTTCGGCATGAACATCGAGTTCCTGTCGCGCGAGATCACTGTCGGCGCGCCGGCGACGCAATGGTGGATCAACCTCTCGACCGCCATTGTCTTCGGTCTCGGCTTCGCCACCGTGCTCACCTTGATCCTCACGCCTGCTGCGCTGATGGCGATTGAGAATCTGCGTGCGGCTCGCCTGCGCTGGATGGCGGCTGGTCGCGGTTGGCTGCATCGCCCTGCCCGCGCTTGATTTTCGCCGATGCGCTGCGGCCCGGATTTCGCTCGCGCTCAATCCGGGCTACGCTTTCGATCTGGCAAGGATTGCCATGTTCAAATCTGGTGTTTGTGCTCTCGCGGCGACGCTCCTGGCGCTATCGCCCGCCATTGCCCAGCAGGATCCTGCGGCGGAATACCCGCAGCGACCGGTGAAAATCATCGTGAGCACTGCGCCCGGAGGCGGCGTCGATACTGTAACGAGAATATTTGCCGCTTTGCTGCAACAAAGGCTGGGGCAGCCCTTCATCATCGAGAATCGCGGGGGCGGCGGCGGCAACATCGGCGCCGAGGCGGTCTACGCCGCCGAGCCCGACGGCTACACGCTCCTTGCGTCGCAGCCGGCGCCGATCACCAGCAACGCGGCGCTTTACAAGAAGCTCAACTTCGATCCTGTCGCCCTCGAGCCGGTGGCGGTCATGACGAAAATTCCCAACGTGCTGCTGGTGCGGCAGGATTTTCCCGCAAAGACGGCACAGGAATTCATCGCTTATGTCAAAGCCAATCCCGGCAAGGTGACCTACGCCTCACAAGGTCCGGGCACGACCTCCCACCTCACGGGGGAGCTGTTCGTGCAGCTCACAGGCACGAAGCTCCTGCACGTTCCCTATCGCGGCACGGGGCCAGCACTCAACGACCTCGTGGCCGGGCATGTGGATTTCATCTTCATGGAGCTCGCGTCCGCCTACAAGCTGCACGAGGGCGGGAAGGCAAGGATCCTTGCCGTCGCATCGGAGCACCGGCTTGCACTGCTGCCCGACATTCCGACCCTCATTGAAGCCGGGGTCCCCGGTCTGGTCTCGGACACCTGGAATGCGCTCAGCGCGCCGCCGAAGACCCCGGCTTCCATCGTCGCCAAGCTCAACGGCGCCATCAATGAGATTCTCCAGGAGCCGGAAACCAAGGCTCGGTTCAGGGAGCTCAATCTCTTGCCCGGCGGCGGCACACCCGGCGACATGGCTAAGCTCAAGACCGAGGAGACGGAGCGCTGGACCAGGGTGATCCAGCAGGCCGGAATTCAACCGGAATAGCAACAGACTCGGTCGCGGGGGCGCTCTTCAAGCGATGATGTCGGGGGTGAGTTGATCTTCGATGAAGGATATGCGGTCACGCAACTGAAGCTTACGCTTCTTAAGGCGCTGAATTTGCAGTTGGTCGGAGCCGAAGGTGTGCTGCAAGGCAGATATTGCCGCGTCGAGGTCGCGATGCTCCTGCTGCAGCCGCGCCAGCTGATCCTGCAACTCACGCTCTTCATCCTTGGTCATATAAACCCAAGGTTGAGCATTTTTCGAGCCTCCCGTGGGTATAATTATCTCGTGCCGCGGTTTGCGGTTCAAGTCATCCGACTTCTTCGCGGTCCGAGGTGCGGATTGCTGCTGTGCAACATCGAAATCGGCTTCGAAATCCCGCGGATCCAGTGTAGTATGTGTTGTCAGCGCAACTGACAAAGGAGAACTGCACAACATGTCCATAGAAGCCCATCTTGCGGAATTGGTAAAACGCCATCGGGCCCTCGAAGCTGAACTTAATGAGGCGCGGGCCCATCCATCGATCGATGATCTTCAGATCGTGACACTTAAGCGTCGCAAGTTGTTGGTGAAGGACGAAATAGCCCGCTTGCAGCAGGAAACTTTTGTCCACTGAAGCTGCGGGATGCTGAGAACTGAGTGTCGCGGCTCGGCTGTCGTTCGTTGACAGGCGAGCCAGCGTCCCTTTAGTGGCAGGAAGCTGGAGCGAAAGTTGTCTCGCCCCTTCGCGGCTGCAGCATTGGCTGTGGCGTGTGTGTCTGTTTTATGCGGCGCTTTGGCGCCGCTTTGCATTTCCAGCTATGCGCGCGCGCAGGATTATCCGCTTCACACCATCACTCTGGTAGTGCCTTATCCTCCTGGCGGCGGGGTGGACGCGATGGGGCGCGTCGTCGCTGAAAAACTGTCGCAAGCGCTTGGCCAGCAGGTCGTCGTCGACAATCGCGCCGGCGGATCGGGTCTTGTCGGAACCCGAACCTTCATCAAAAGCCCACCCGATGGCTACACGCTCTTTTTGGGGCACACCGGATCGATCTCAATCAATCCCAGCCTTTACGCAAATCCCGGTTTCGACCCGCGCAAGGACTTTGCGCCGATCGGTTTGATCGCGTCGATGCCAGTCGCCTTGCTTGCCCACCCCTCCTTCCCGGCAAAAACGATTGCCGACGTGGTGATCATTGCCCGAAACGAGGGCGGCAAGTTCAACATCGGGACGTCGGCTGTCGGCACAGGGGGCTATCTCACTGCCGAGCTCTTCAAGGCGGCGACCGGGATTGCAGCGGTGGTCATCCCTTACAAGGGCACAGCGCAACTCATGAACGATCTCTTGGGTAACCACGTGCCGGTCGCATTCGGCGTGTTGCCGCCGGCCATGGGTAACCTGCAAGCCGGCACGCTGCGGGCCATCGCAATGCTCAGCCCAAAACGGTTCAGCCTCTTGCCTGACGTGCCCACGGCCACCGAATCGGGACTGCCCGGTTTTGATTCTGTTCTGCAGTACGGCCTGCTGGCGCCGGCCGGCACCCCAAGAACGGTGGTCGATCGTCTCAATACGGCGCTACGTTCGTCCGTGGAGAGCGAAGACGTCAAGCAACGCATCCAGGCGGAAGGGGGCGATCCGTTGGCGTCGACACCTGAAGACTATGCCAGGGACATCGATGCCGAGGAAGCGAAGTGGTCAGCGCTTGTGCGCAGGCTTCATCTGAAAGTCGAGTAACCTCCGCTACGCCTTTCTTCTGACCGTTGTCGGCGATAATATAGATCCAACATTCGCGCGCGCCGCGGCATTCGCGGCTTCCACAAGGCAGGGAGATCTGCATGTCACGGCAAAAGACGCCACCGAAAGACCGTAGCGATGCGGTAAACCGGCGCAAGTTCCTGGCGGGAGTCGCAGTGGCTGGCGCGGCCTCAACGGTCACGCCGCCGGCGGCAACCGCCGCCACGCAGGCTTATGTCCCCGGCGCAGCGCCTGCCCGGCGGCCGCCGGCGCTGCCGCCCAGCATGCAGGTTGCCGCTGCCGAGACCGCGCCACCGAAAGAGCTTTCGCGGATCGGCGGTGTACCCGGCTCGGACTTCATGGTCGATGTGATCAAGACGCTCGACATCAAATATCTGCCCTCAAACCCCGCCTCCAGCTTTCGCGCACTGCATGAGTCTCTCATCAACTACGGCGGCAACAAGATGCCGGAATTCCTCACCTGCATGCATGAGGAATCCGCTGTTGGGATGGCGCACGGGTATTTCAAGGCCGCCGGCAAGCCGCTGTTGACTCTGTGTCATGGCACCGTGGGGCTCCAGCACGCCACCATGGCCATCTACAATGCGTGGTGCGATCGCGTTCCTGTGATCGTGGTTGGCGGAAATGATCTCGATGCTGCGCACCGGCCGCCGGGCGTGCCGACCATCCACTCCGCGCAGGACATCAACGCGATCGTGCGCGATTACACCAAGTGGGACGACACGCCGGTCTCGCTGGCGCACTTCGCGCAGTCTTTCGTTCGCGCTTACAAGATCGCGATGACGCCGCCGTATGGTCCAGTCGCAATCGCGCTCGACGCCGGCCTGCAACAGGAACCGATCAAGGGCAACGGCGAGAAACTCTCCATTCCGCGCTATGTGCCGACCTCGCCACCGCAGGGCGATTCCGGCGCGGTCAAGGAGGCGGCGCGCCTGCTTGCGAATGCCCAGAATCCGGTGATCGTCGTCGACCGCGCTGCCCGCAGCGAAAACGGCGTTCGACTCCTGGTGCAGCTCGCCGAGGCCTTGCAGGCCGTGGTCATCGACCAGGGCGGCAGGATGAACTTCCCGAACACTCACCATCTCGTGCGCCCACCTACGGCCGTCAACAATGCCGATGTCGTCCTTGGCTTGGAGCTCTCCGACTATTGGGGCACCGTGAATGCGTATATCGACAATGGCGAGCACGGGCTTGGCGTCAATACCTCGAAAGTAAAGCCGGAGACCAAGTTGATCAGCATCAGCTCGGTCGATCTCATCACCAAATCGAACTACCAGGACTTGCAACGTTTCCAGGCCGTCGATGTGCAGATGGCGGCGGACGCCGAGTCAACTTTGCCTGCGCTGATCGAGGCGGTGAAAGCCGCCATTCCCAATGATCGCAAGGCGGCCATCGACAAACGGGGCGAGGCTGCGAGGAAGGCATTTGCCGAGAACAAGGAGCGAATCAGGCAGGCAGCAGCCGTCGCCTGGGATGCAAGCCCGATCAGCACGGCTCGCATGACGATGGAGATCTGGGCGCGGATCAAGGATCTCGACTGGTCGCTGGTCTCGCTATCCGGCGTCGGCAATAATTGGCCGAACCGGCTGTGGCCGATGGAGAAGCACTATCAATGGCTCGGCGGGTCCGGCGGTTATGGTGTCGGCTACGGAGCGCCCGCATCGGTCGGCGCCGCGCTCGCCAATCGCGATCTCGGCCGCTTCTCCGTCAATATCCAGGCGGACGGCGACCTGATGTATGCGCCCGGTGTGTTGTGGACGGCCGCGCGGCACAACATTCCGCAGCTTGCGGTCATGTTCAACAACCGCGGCTACCATCAGGAGGTGATGCACGTGCAGCGGTTGTCAAATTTCCGCAACCGCGTTGCCAACCTCGGCAAGGACATGGGCCCCATCGGCACCAGCATCGAGAACCCCGATATCGAGTACCACAAGCTGGCGGAGTCCATGGGCTGGTGGGCGAAGGGCCCAATCAAGGATCCCGCGGAGCTCGGCCCCGCGCTCAAGCAGGCAGTGGCGGTGGTGAAGTCCGGGCAGCCTGCGCTGCTCAACGTGTGGACACAGCCGCGCTAGGAGGCCACGGATGATTGAGGTAAAGCTTCTTGGACTGGCGGTGCTCGCCGCCGGTGTTGCGCTAGGCAGCGATGGGGCCGCTGCCGCGTCGGCCGAGAAAGGCAAGGCGGCATTCGTGCAGCATGGCTGCTGGCAGTGTCACGGATTCCAGGGGCAGGGCGCAACCAGCGGCCCCAAGCTCGCGCCGGATCCAATTCCCATAGAGGCGTTCACGGCATTCGTGCGCACGACGGACCGTCTCATGCCGCCCTACACGGAGACCGTGCTCTCAAACGAGGATCTGGCTGACATCCATGCATTTCTGCAAAGCGTACCGAAGCCCGCGGATTACAAGAGCATCCCGCTCCTCAATCAGTAGCGACCGTGCCCACGAGGGTCCGGCTGGTATTTGGTATGTCGCGTAGTCGGCGGGACTAGAACGCGCGCCGTTGTATCGGTGCCCTGCTCAGGGATCGAGCTCGGTGTCCCAGTACAGGTAGTCGAGCCAGCTGTGGTGTAGATAATTCGGCGGAAACAACCTTCCATTGCGGTGCAGGTGCTGCACGCTCGGCTGGAAGGGCGTTTGTGATGGCCACATCCGGGCTTCGTTCGTGGTCATGTTACCCTTCCTGAGATTGCAGGACGAGCACGCGGCAATCACGTTGATCCAGGTCGTATGGCCTCCCCGCGACCGTGGCAGGAGATGATCAAAGGTGAGATCGTCGCGCGAGCCGCAGTACTGACAGCAGAACTTGTCGCGCAAGAAGACGTTGAAACGGGTAAAAGCCGGTTGCGTTGCGGGCCGAACGAACGTCTTGAGCGACACCACGCTCGGCAGCTTCATCTCGATGCTGGGACTGCGCACCGCGCGGTCGTAGTGGGCGACGATGTTCACCCGCTCGAGGAAAACGGCCTTGATCGCGTCCTGCCACGACCACAGCGACAGGGGGTAGTAGCTCAACGGCCGGAAATCGGCGTTGAGAACGAGCGCGGGGAAACCTGTGGGCGACACGTGCACGTTCAAACCTTGGCTCCTTGAATCTCCTTTCCCTCGCAGCGTCCCAGTCTATAGGGCAGCATGATGGGATTGTGAAGGTTGCTCCGGGAGTTATGATCGAGGCGCGCGGTCCTGACGGAGCAAGGGCGAGGCTCGACGCGCGCCATCTTTGCCGCGTCACCGCCCTGGCTCATCGCTGTCATTGCCGGCTTGATCTGGCTTGACCCGCAAATCCATCATCTTGAGGAAGAATAGCTTTTTTCGATCCGCGCGCTGGTCAAGCCCCGCGCACGGTCGGGGGATAAACGACCACTGGTGTTATTGCTTGGTCAGTTCCGCGCAGGATGCAATCCGAGAGGCGCTCGACACATGGAGATAGCAGAGCTCCATCCGGTTGGGCGCGAGCATCGTGCCGTGAGTATAGCCTTCGTCGTCAGCCATCAGAATGGTGCCGCCGCGCGAAATCACGGCAATGACTTTCTCGCTGCTGCGTGCCGAGGAAAACGTACCGGAGACGCGGCGGCCCTCCTGCTTGTCGATCGTCAGAGTGAAGGGGACGCTTCGGAGCTGCGGCTCGTTCGCCTGCGTCGCGGGATGATGCGGGTTCCCTCCCCCCAGAACGATGGATTCGCTCTCGCCCTTCCAGGTGCCGCGCAAGTCCGGGATTGCGGTCTGCGCCATGGAAGGAGCGGCTGCGAGCGCCGCGAGTGCGGCGACCAAAACAAACCTCGTCATGGGTGGTCTCCTCGGTAAGCAGGTTTGATCGCAACTTACTGACGCTCGTTAGTATCGAGCCGAGACAAGCGCAAGACAAGCGCAAGGTAGGGCAAAACAAGCGCAAGCTCGGAGCGTCTCGAGATTGCGGACGCCGAGGGCGCGGCACCTTCCTGCGCGACTCATTTCGTCCGCCGTCGCGATCCCGATCCTCTCCCGGCCGCCTGGAAAAATCCGTCGATCAACGGCCGCCTTCGCCGCTCGGCCAGGCAAACGACATATGCATAGTTGAACATCTCCGCGTTCGTCACATTGAGGATCTTCACGGCTTTGTCGGTTATGATCTCGGATTCCGAGATGGCGGCAATTCCGATACCCCGCAGAACCGCCGCATTGACTGCCTCGCGATTGTTGGTCTCCATGATCGGCCTGATTCTGACGCCCGCCTTGTCCAAGGCGTGGTCAAATATGGCGCGTGTCGTCGAGCCCTGCGCCCGCAGTATGAAGTCTTGCCCATCGATATCCTGAATGCGAAGGGAACGGCGCCGCGCGAGCGGATGATTCACATTCGCCACAATCAGGATTCGATGCTGGTTATAGAATTGACTGAAGAAGCGCGGGTCGAGCGGGTCGGACCCAACCACCGCGGCGTCGTAATCGAAATTCAACAGTCCCTCGAGCAGGGCAGGCCCCGCTCCGAGGATCACCGTCAGCTTCAAGTTGGGATAACGCGGGCGCAGCTCCGCGGCGATATCCATGACGTCCGACGGCCGGATGGCGCCGATCTTGAGTGAACCGAGCTCAAGCGCCTGAGCAGCCCGCAGCAGATTGATGGCCTCCTCTTCGTGGCCGAACAGTCCGCGGGTTATCGTGATCAGATGCCGGCCGGTCTCGGTCAGCTCGACGGTTCTGCCGCGGCGGTGAAACAGTTCCACCCGAAAGCGATCCTCGAGGGCGCGCACATGCGTCGATACGGTGGGCTGCCCAATGTTGAGCAGCTTGGCCGCACCGGTGAAGCTGCCGGCACGGCCGACGGCATGGAATGCAGCAAGCCAGCGCTGGTACATTGAAAAATTCGATAGCTTATTCCGAAATCCCAATTTTACAGATACTGCATCCGGCCCTAGCGTGATGCAAGGACGAGACCGAGCCAAATCCCGAGGTTGCGCGCCAGACCGTGCGCGCGGATCGCCGCAACCAGCGGGCACGTGAGCGAGGTCATGGGAGCACGCGGGATGCACGGAACAACAGCAAACCCCGGCGCGACGGAGCGCTCGGAAGCAGCGCGACGCAAGGCGGTGGAAGTGCGCCTCAACGGCGTGCGCTATCGCTGGCCCAAGCATCCCGTGGTGGTCGTCTGCATCGACGGCGGCGACCCGGCCTATTTCGACCTGGCGCTCAAGGACGGGCTCATTCCGAACATTGCGCGAATGATGAAGAACGGCTTTAGCGCCGTCGCGCAAAGCGTCATTCCGAGCTTTACCTGCCCGAACAACGTATCGATCATCACCGGCTCGCCGCCGTCGATTCACGGCATTTCCGGCAATTTCTTCCTAGAGCCGGAATCCCGCAAAGCGGTGGTGATGACCGGGCCGGAGCTGATGCGCTCGAGCACCATTCTCGCCGCCTTCGATCGTGCCGGCGCCAAGGTAATTTCGATCACTGCCAAGGACAAATTGCGCGAGCAGCTCGGCAAGGACATGGATGTTGCCGGCGGCGCAATCAATTTTTCTTCGGAGAAAGCCGACAAATGCACGCTGGCGCAGAACGGCATAGAGAACGTGCTCGATCTCGTCGGCTCGCCGTTGCCCGACATGTATTCCGCCGAGCTTTCCCTGTTCGTGCTGGAGGCGGGGGTCAAGCTGCTGGAGCAGCGCAAGCCGGACCTCATGTATCTGTCGCTGACCGATTTCATCCAGCACAAGCATGCTCCGGGCGAGCGGGAATCCGACCACTATCATCAGAAGCTGGATGAGCTTATCGGCAAGCTCGACGGCCTCGGCGCCATCGTGGCGCTCACCGCCGACCACGGCATGAACGACAAGGCGAACGCCGACGACACGCCGAAGGTGATCTGGCTGCAGGATATTCTCGACGAGGCTTTAGGCAAGGACTCAACCACCGTGATATGCCCGATCACCGACTACTTCGTTGCACATCACGGCTCTTTCGGCGGCTTCGTCCGCGTCTACTGCAACGGCACGGCCTCGCCGCACGAGGTGATCCGGATTGCACGAAACCTGCCAGGCATCGAGATGGTCTGTGACAAGGAGACCGCCGCGCGGATGTTCGATCTCCCTGTGGATCGCGAAGGCGACGTGGTGGTGATCAGCGACGTGCGCACCTGCGTCGGCACGACACCGGAAAACCATGATATGAGCGGGCTCGCCGGCCATCGGCTGCGCACGCATGGCGGCCTGTCCGAGGCCAAGGTGCCATTCGTGCTGAATTACCCGTTGCACGAAGTTTACGCGGCGCGCGCCGCGCGGGGAGAATTGAAGAACTATAACATCTTCGACTTTGCCATCAACGGAGCCATGGTGTGATGTTGGGCGCCGTCGATCTTGCATCGCGCACGGGAAGTGAAATGATCTCCGTGGCGCCTGATGCGCCGTGGTGCGCCCGAGCGCGATAACAGCGCGATGGGGAGGACGAAACAGAAATGGCGCGCACTGCAAAGGCGGCCGTCTACGAGGCCCCGAACACGCCCTTCGTCATCAAGAGCTATCCGCTGCGTCCGGCGCGGTCCGGAGAGGTGCTGGTGCGGGTGACGATGTCCACCATCTGCCGGTCCGATATCCACTCGTACGAGGGCCGCCGTCCCAATCCCTGTCCGGGCATTCTCGGCCACGAGATCATCGGCGTTATCGAGGAGATCGGCGCCGGAGTCGAAAGGGATATGCGGGGCGACCCGCTCCACGTTGGTGACCGCATCACCTGGAGCGAATACTTCTTTCACGGCGACTGCTATTATCGCGAAGTGCACGACATGCCGCAGAAGTGTCATGGCGTGCGCAAGTACGGGCATGACCTCGCCGAGGAGGACCCGCATTTCCTGGGTGGGTTCGCGGAATACTGCTACATCCTGCCGGGCACGTGGATCCTCAAGCTGCCCGACGAGTTGAGCGACGAGGAGGCGACCCCGC
Organism: uncultured Alphaproteobacteria bacterium; assembly: GCA_963841105.1. Classification (GTDB taxonomy): domain Bacteria; phylum Pseudomonadota; class Alphaproteobacteria; order Rhizobiales; family Xanthobacteraceae; genus VAZQ01. The sequence continues at coordinate 71,957 of CAWJCB010000008.1, read as the reverse complement.
TCAATTGTGGTGTCGCCACCATGGCCTGCGTGACCGAGGCCGCGGACATCGCGTTGGGCGATGCCGTGGTGGTGCAGGGGCTTGGGCTTTTGGGGCTTTATGGCTGCGCAATGGCGAAGGCGCGCGGCGCCCGCCTTGTCATCGGGCTCGACGCGGTCTCGCATCGGCTCGAAGTGGCGCAAAAATTCGGCGCCGATTACACCTTCAACATCGGCCATATGCCGGACAAGGAGGTCGTCGCCGGGATCCGCGCCCTGTGCAAGCCGGACGGCGCGGACGCGGTGATCGAGGTCTGCGGGGTGCCCGGCGTCATCCCGCAAGGTCTGCAAATGCTGCGCACGGGCGGCCGCTATGTGCTCGGCGGGCTGGTCAATCCCGATGCCCATGTGACAATCGACGCCAACGTTCTGGTGCGGCGCTGGGTGACGATGCGCGGCATTCACAACTATCACCCGCGCCATCTCATTCAGGCGCTCGATTTCGTGATGGCGAACCGCAAACGATTTCCCTTCCGGGACATCGTTGATTCGAAATTCGCGCTGAAAGATCTTGGCATGGCCTTCAAGAAGGCGTCCGAGCGCAGCGTGCTGCGCGCTGCGATCGTGCCACAGCAGGCCGGCGCATGAACGCCCCATCGCTCAATTTCAACCCGCGCGGCCTCTATATCGGCGGCCAATGGGTCGCGCCGGCCGAGGACGGAAGCTTCGTCTCCATCAACCCCTCGAACATGGACAAGCTCGGCGAGGTTCCGCTTGCGACCGAAGCCGACGTTGACCGCGCCGTCCATGCGGCCAAGGCGGGGCTGCGCGAATGGAGCCGCGTTCCGATCAAGGAGCGCGCGCGCTGCCTGGTGCTGCTGGCCGAGCGGATCGAGCAGCATGCCGGCGAGCTGGCGCTGATGGACGCCGTCGATTCCGGCAACGCCATCACCGGGATGCACAGTGACATGATCTGGACGGCAGACTTGCTGCGCTATTTCGCCGGGCTCATCACCGAGATCAAGGGCGAGACCTCCTCACAGGGTCCGCGCCATCTTAACCTTACGCGGCGGCAACCCTACGGTGTCGTCGGCAAGATCAATCCATTCAATCACCCCTTCCGTTTCTGTGCCGAAAAAGCCGCGGCTCCGCTCGCCGCCGGCAACTGCGTCGTGATCAAGGGCTCGGAACAGGCTCCGTTGTCGAGCCTGCGGCTGGGTGAGCTGTGCGAAGGCATCTTTCCGTCCGGCGCAGTCAACATCATCACCGGCGATGGAACGGCGGGCGCTGCGCTTGTGCGCCATCCCGACGTGCAGCGCATCGGCTTCGTCGGTTCGGTGCCGACCGGGCGCGCCATCGCGCGTGAGGCTGCCGCCGGCCTCAAGCGCGTGAGCTTCGAGCTCGGCGGCAAAAATCCGATCATCATTTTCCCTGATGCCGATCCGAAGAAGGCCGCAACGGCGGCGATCAAGGGCATGAACATGAACCGGCAGGGTCAATCCTGCAGCTCGACCTCGCGGGTGTTCGTGCATTCGTCGCTGCACAAGGCGGTCACCGATGAGCTCGTCCGCCAGGCCGAGGCGCTGCCGATCGGGCCGCCTTGGTTGAAGGAAAACGAAGTTGGGCCGATCGTCTCGGAGCGACAGCACGAGCGTGTCATGGGCTTCATCGCCGCGGGAAGGTCGGAAGGCGCGAAGCTGCTGACCGGCGGCGGCAAGCCGGCGGATTCCTCGCTCCACCGCGGCCTTTTCATCGCGCCGACCGTGTTCGACGCCGTAAAGCCGGCCATGCGGATTGCGCGCGAGGAAATTTTCGGACCCATCATGTCGGTGCTGGCATGGGAGGATTACGAGGACATGCTCGCAAAGGCGAACGGCCTCGAATACGGCCTCACTGCCGCGATCGTGACCAACGATCTTGCGAAGGCAATGGAGACAGCCGAACGGATCGAGGCGGGCTACGTGTGGATCAATTCGAGCGGACGCTATATCGGCGCGCCGTACGGCGGCTGGAAGCAAAGCGGCATCGGCTCAGAGGAATGCTTCGACGAGCTCATCAGCTACACGCAAGTGAAGAATATCAACATACGCTGGTGAGGCTTGCGCCAAGCGATGCGCCGCAGTGACGAAAATCGAAAAGGGAGGATGAAGATGCATTTACTCACGAGGCTCGCCGCGGGCGTGCTGCTGGCGATAGGTGCGGGTTCGGCTTGGGCTCAGGCAAACGACCCCGCCAAGACAGGCGTTCTCCGCGTGGGCTTCATCCCGGCTGAAGATTCGCGCGCCATGGTGCGCCAGTCGCAGGACATTCTGGACATCGTCGCCAAATCGACCGGAATGAAGATCGAAACCTTCGTCGGCTCCGACTATAACGGTACCGTCGAAGGGTTGCGCAATGGGCACGTCGACGTCGCCCTGCTCGGACCCTTCTCATACATCCTTGCGACCACGCAAGCGCCGGTCGAGGCCTTCGCCGTGACGGTGATCGCCAAGACCATGCAGCCAAGTTATCGCTCCATCATCATCGCTCGCGAGGATAGTCCGGTAAAATCGTTGGAGACGACGAAAGGCAATACCTTCGCCTTTGTCGATCCCGGCTCGACCTCGGGCTACATGGTTCCGGCGGCCGCGTTCAAGAAGGCGGGCATCACGCCGGAGAAGGATTTCAAGCAGGTGATGTATTCCGGCGGCCATGACGCCACCATCGTCGCCGTCGGCGAGGGAAAGGTGAACGCCGGCTCGGTGGCTGACCGCATCTATGAGCGCGGCTGCGCGAAGGGGCTGGCCGACTGCGCCAAGATCAAGGTGGTCTGGCAGTCTCCACCGATCTGGAACGATCCCGTGCTCTATCGCAAGAACCTGTCCGAGGACTTGAAGAAAAAAATCCGCGAGGCGTTCTACAGCGTGAAGAACCTGCCGTTCGGCGAGATGGGCACGGTAGCCCGCTTCGATCCGATCACGGACCAGGATTATGATGCGCTCCGCGATATCGCCAAGACGCTCAATCTCGACCTGACAAAGGTGAAGTGAGCTGCGAGGTACGCGATTGCGCAAGAGGCGCGCGTGTCGATCGACGTACATGCACAGACCCGGTCGGTGCTCGACCAGCTCGCCGCGCGGCGGACCTGGCGGTTCAAGCACATCCTTGCCATCGCGCTCGTCATCGCGTTTCTCGCCTGGTGTGCCGATGGCGTGAACCTGCGCCCGCGCGAGGTGGCCAATGCGCTACCGGTCATTGCCGACTATTTCGCGCGCATGTGGCCCCCGAAATGGGGCTTCGTGGACACGATCTGGAAGCCGGCGGTCGAGACCATTTACGTTGCGCTCTGGGGCAACGTTCTGGCCACGATTGTCGGCCTCCCGCTCGGTCTGATCGCCGCCAGCACCGTCACGCGATCACGCGTCCTGCGGGGCAGCGCGATGGGCGTCCTGAACGTGTTCCGCAGCATTTCCGAGCTGATCTGGGCGATCCTGTTCGTCGCCGCAGTCGGCCTCGGCCCGTTCCCCGGCGCGCTTGCGCTCGGCATGAACTATGGAGGAATTCTCGGGCGCCTCTATGCCGAGGCTATCGAGAATGTCGATAAGGGTCCGATCGAGGCGATGGAGGCGACCGGGGCTGGCCGATTGCAAGTCATTCTGTTCGCGGTGCTCCCGCAAGCGCTCCCGCAATTTGTCACCTACAATCTCTATTGGTTCGAGGTCGGCGTGCGCTCGGCGACCGTGCTGGGCATGGTTGGTGCCGGCGGCATCGGATTTGAGCTGATCACCTCCATCCGCCTGTTCGAATGGCGCGAGGTGGGGCTGGTCCTGCTGTTCATTCTCGGCATGGTTACCGTCATCGACCTCGCCTCGACCTACATCCGAAGCCGGCTCTATTGAGCGAAAGCTGAGTGGATCGCCTGATGCTCATGGCTAATCCAAACAAGACTGAGGCCGCGGCGGCGCTCTCGGTGCGTAGGCTTGCGAAGAGCTATGGCGGCGGCATCCACGCGCTGCGCGGCATCGACATCGAGGTGCGGGAAGGCGAGTTCCTCGTCATTCTTGGGCCCAGCGGAGCAGGAAAATCGACGCTGATGCGATGCCTTAATCGGCTGGTCGAGCCGACCGAGGGCAGAATCCTTCATAACGACAAGGAGATCACCGGGAAGCGGCGCGATCTGCGCGTGCTGCGGCGTCAATTCGGCATGGTGTTCCAGCAGTTCAACCTGGTGAAGCGCCTCTCCGTTCTGACCAACGTGCTGACAGGGCGGCTCGCCTATCGCAGCGCCTGGCGCAGCCTGATCTATAATTTCTCGGCGGAGGACAAGCGGATCGCGGTCGAGTGCCTCGCGCGCGTCAACATGGAGCACAAGGCGTTTCAGCGCGCGGACACGCTGAGCGGAGGCGAGCAGCAGCGGGTCGCCATCGCCCGCGCGCTCGCACAACAGCCGAGCATCATTCTCGCGGACGAGCCGGTCGCGAGCCTCGATCCGAAAATCGCACGCCAGGTGCTCACCTATCTCAAGCAGATCAGCCGCGAGCTCGGGATCACCGTGCTCTGCAATCTGCATCAAGTGGAATACACACGCGAGTTCGCCGAGCGCATCATCGGGATGAGCCACGGCAGGGTCGTGTTCGAAGGCAGGGGGGCAAATCTGTCCGACGAGGTGCTGCACCGAATCTATTATCGCAACCCGGACGAGCAGGACGACGACAGCCGATGAGCGGCGTGACCTTCGAGGACGCGGTTGCCACCGGGCTGCGGCGCGAGGCGCAGTTTCGCTGGCGCAGGCGCGTGCAGCTCGCGGGCGCCGCAGTGATCGCGGTTGCCGTGTTGTGGTACGCGGCGGTCCAGATCAAGCTCAGCCCGCTGGCGCTTGTCACCGGCATCCCCTTCATCTGGGATTTCATCACGCGGTTGTTCCCGCCCGACCTTGCCTATCTTTCGTTGCTTGGGAACGCCACCATCGAGACGGTCCAGATCGCGATCTGGGGAACATTGCTGGCCATTCTCCTGTCCATCCCGCTTGCCTTTCTCGGCGCCCGCAACACCACCCCGCATGTGGTGGTTTTCCACTTAACCCGGCTCCTGCTCAATGCCTTGCGGGCGATCAACGAGCTCGTGTTCGCGCTGATTTTCGTGAGCGCGGTCGGGCTCGGGCCTTTCGCCGGCGTGCTTGCGGTGGCCCTGCACGCCGCCGGCATGCTGGCGAAGTTCTGCGCCGAGGAGATAGAGGGCGTCGACAAAGGACCGGTCGAGGCGCAGGCGGCAAGCGGCGGGTCGCGGATGCAAGTCATCCTGTTCGGCGTGGTGCCGCAAATCGTTCCGCAATTCATCGGTTATGCGATCTACCGTCTCGATGTCAGCATACGATCCGCGACGGTGCTCGGTCTTGTCGGGGCAGGTGGTTTGGGCTTTTCACTCATCCAAACCATGAAGCTGTTCAAATACCATCAGACGGCGACCTGCATTCTCGTGATCTTCCTCCTCGTGCTGGTGTCCGATTGGATCTGCGCCCGACTGCGAAACAAGGTGATCTGAAATGAGGACAGCTCGCGCGAGCATTTCCATGCTCAGGCGCTTCATACCCATCCTGATGCTGGCGGCACTCGCCGCCTGCGGCGACAGCGGAAAGAAATCCGACGAGCATCTGGCCGCCGGCGAGGCGCTTTTGCGGCAGGGCAATTACGACGCGGCAATGCTGGAGTTGCAGCGCGCGGTCGAGTTGAACAAGGATTTCGATCCCCGCCCGGGTTGCGCTCGGCAATGCTTACCGGGGGCTAAAACGATATGATGATGCGCTCGACGCGTTCCGCGCGGCAAAGAAGATCGATCGCTACGTCGTTGCTCCGCACATCGCGAGCGCACTGATGCGCGTCGAAACCGGTCAGATCGAGATCGCGATCGACGAGCTTAACCATGTGATCGAGCTCGAGCCGAAAAACCTGCAGGCCAAGATCATGCTCGGACGTGTCTCGATGATGCCCTATCGCCAGCCCGACGGAACCATCGGAGTGTCCAGGGCGAGCCTGCAACGCGCGGAGATGAATCTGGAGTCCGCAACCGTGGCGGCGCCCGACAATGCCGAGGCACAGCGCGAGTTGGCGATGGCTTATGAAAAGCTCGGCAAGCGGGCCGAAGCCGTCAAGACCTGGACTGTGGTGCGCGCGCTTGCAGCGCGTCAAGGCGAGGGTGCGCCAGCTGCCGCGGACGCATCGGCTGCCCTTGATCGCTTGAAGTAGCACGAGGCTGATGGAAGATGCTGCCGATGAACGGCACCGAGCTGGTGGTTTCCTTGCTTGGGGGCGTCGCCCTCCTGCTCTGGGGCGTTCGCATGGTGCGCACCGGCATGACGCGCACCTTCGGCGCTGCGTTGCGGCGGGTGCTGGCGCTCTACTCCAAATCGCGGCTGCGCGCCTTTCTCGCCGGCCTCGGCGTGACCACGCTGATGCAGAGCTCGACCGCCGCCATCATTCTGCTCGCCTCCTTTGCCGGCCGCGGTCTCGTCGCATTGCCGATCGCGCTCGCGACCGCGCTGGGCGCCGACGTCGGGACCTCGCTCGCCGCCCAGATCTTCGCATTCGACATCAAATGGCTGTGGACGGTGATGGTGGCGACGGGGCTTGTCCTGTTCATGGCGTCGGAAACCGACCGGATGCGCGGCATGGGGCGCGTTGCGATCGGGCTCGGATTGATGCTCATGGCGCTCGACCACATCACCGCGACGGCGGCGCCATTGCGCGAGTCCACCACTTTCCATTTCCTGCTGGTCGGATTGGCGGGCGAGCCGCTGCTTGGTTTCGTCGTCGCCGCGCTGGTCACCTGGCTTGCCCATTCGAGTCTCGCGATCGTGCTGCTGGCCATGTCGCTGGTGGCGGTCGGCGCGATGCCCATGCCGCTGGCGCTCGCTGTCGTGCTCGGCGCCAATGTCGGCGGCGCAATCGCGCCCCTGGTCGCGCTGTCGGGTGCGCCGGCGGCCGCGCGCCGTCTCGCACTGGGAAATCTCCTGATGCGCGCGGCCGTCGCCTTGCCTGCCCTGTTCGCGGTCGCGGTCGCGGCGCAATGGCTCTCGACCATCGCCCCGGATCCTGCGCGTGCCGTGGTGAATTTCCACACCGGCTTCAATCTCGTGGTTGCGGCGATATTCCTGCCCCTGGTCGGTCAGGCGGCGAAGCTCGCCGCGCGGCTGATCCCCGACCGCGCGGAGGCGCAGGACGCGGCCGGCGGGCGCCATCTCGATCCCAACGTTCTCGACCAGCCGTCGGAGGCGCTGGCCTGCGCGTTGCGGCAGACGCTCGCGCTCGGCGACCTCGTCGCCGACATGCTGCGAAACTCGGGCGTCGTGCTGGAGAAATCGGATTCGCGGCTACTCCGCGAAATCGAGAAGTCCGATAACGCGGTGGACCAGTTGTATGACGCGATCAAGCTTTACCTGGTCCAGGCCTCCCGCGCCGAGATGAGCGAGGAGGAGAGCCGCCGGCACGTGGAAATCCTCACCTTCACCACCAATCTCGAGCATGTCGGCGACATCATCGACAAGAATCTCATGGAGCTGGCCGCCAAGAAGATCAAGAACAAATACGAGTTCTCTCCCGAGGGACTGGATGAGATCAGGCGCTTTCACGCCCGCGTCATGGACAACATGCGGCTGGCGCTCAATGTCTTTGCGATGCGCGACATCTCGCTCGCGCGGCGGCTCCTGGCCGAGAAGACCACGATGCGAATGGCCGAGCTCTCCGCCGCCGACAGTCACTATGCCCGCCTGCGGGAGGGAAGGCGCGAATCGATCGAGACCAGCGCGATTCACCTCGATGTTATCCGCGATCTCAAGCGCATCAACGGCCATCTCACCTCGGTTGCCTACCCGATCCTGGAGCAGGCGGGCGAGCTGCGTGACAGCCGGTTGCGCGAGCCAAAGGCGGCTTAGAAAGTGAAATTCTTTGCCGATTGTTGCACACTGCGGCGGCTGGGTGAAAGCAAGCATGTGAGGGTGACGCGCATCGCTTGATGCGCCTCTCGAAAGCTGCTCTTTTTCTCTCGATGACCGGAAACGACCCAACCGAGACATTGGCCGCCAATTTTGCAGTGATGCCTAACGCGGTATTGACACCATGTGGTGGGATGCCGGATTGAGGACATCACATGACGCGGCGTGGCTTTTTTCCGGACCTCTTTGCCATACCCTCTCGCGCAGTAATCTTCACGTGGCCCGGAGCAATGAACTCAAACGAAACCTCACGCGTCCCGCTCCCTTGCAGCAGATCTTCGATCGCGCCAGGCAGCTTCTCGTAAAGCACAATCGAAGCCTATCGCATCACTCGTGGCCGGCGGTCCGCAGTCCGCCGCTCTCCTCGATGAAGCGGGCGATCGCGCCGACGCCGTCGCCGGCGCGCAGATTGCTGAACACGAAGGGCCGCTGGCCGCGCATTCGCCTTGCGTCTCGCTGCATCACGTCGAGCGAGGCGCCGACATGCGGCGCGAGGTCCACCTTGTTGATGACCAGAAGATCGGAGCGCGTGATGCCGGGGCCGCCTTTGGAAGGTATCTTGTCGCCGGCGGCGACGTCGATGACGTAGATGGTGATATCGGCGAGCTCCGGCGAAAAGGTCGCGGCGAGGTTGTCGCCTCCTGAACTCGATCAGGATGAGATCGAGCGACGGAAACTTTTTCTGCATCTGGGCCACGGCTGCGAGATTGATGGAAGCATCCTCGCGGATGGCGGTGTGCGGACAGCCGCCGGTCTCCACGCCCTCGATCCGCTCGGGGGGCAGGGCACCGGAGCGCACGAGGTATTCGGCATCCCACTTGGTGTAAATGTCATTGGTGATCGCCGCGATCTCGTAGCGGTCGCGCATCGCCTTACACAAGGCGTCCATCAGCGCGGTTTTCCCCGAGCCGACCGGGCCACCGACGCCCACCCGCAATGGACCGTTGGGATTGCTCATGACCGAAACAGCCGGGTGTGCTGCGTCTCGTGAAGCATGCTGGCGAGATCGGCGCGCATCGCCGCGCCACCCACATCATCGAGCGCGGTGACGAGCGCGCGCGCGACTGTCGTGGCCACCACTGGCTCAAACGCGGCGAGCACCCGCTGACCATCGGACTGGCCGAGCGGAATGAGGCGCACCCCCGACGAGATGAGATTGGCTGCAAGTGCGTGCACATAGGCGTGCATTGCGGCCTCCAATGGGATCGCGTGCCCGGCGCATGCAGTCGCAACCGCGACAGGAAGCGCGAGGCCGCCCGGGCCGAGCACTGCGAGCTGATCGAGCGCGCAGGAGGGCCAGGCCGCGCGCGTCATATCCAGAAAGGCCTGTCCCTGAGCCGAGGTTTCCAGGTGCCGTTCCTTCGATGGCGCGAGCGCGATGGCGAGAGCGGCCACCGCACGCAGGGCCTCGTGATCGCGCCGCGCCGTCGCGCGGTAAGCATGCGCGAAGAAAACTGCGTCGCAGAATCCGCCGCCTTCCGCGATCATCACGTCAAGCCATTCGCGCAGCGTTGCAGCATCTGTGATGTCGCCCGCCTCGACCGCCCACTCGATGCCGCTGGAATAGGAGAACGCGCCAATGGGAAATGCCGGCGAGAGCCACGTCATCAGCCGGTAGAGCGCGCCGGGATTGAGCGGGTATTTCGAGTTATCAGCCTCGGCTTCCCACGTCTCGGCCGGAACGGCGTTTGGCTCACTCCTTGTCAACATGGCGGCCATGCTGGTGTTCATGTCCGTAGGCGCCTGGCTCCGGCTCGAACGGCGCCTCGATTGTCGAAAGCTGTGCGCCGAGACCGCGTAGCATCTCTTCCAACACGTGGTCACGGCGAATGCGCAAGCAGTCGCCGATGACCTGAACATCCATGTGCCGGTTGCCGATATGCCAGGCGAGGCGCGCGAGATGTTGCGGGTCCGTCGCCTTAATCTCCGCCAAGGGCTCGCGCTTGCTCGCAACCTGCACGATCGAACCGTCCTCCAGCACAAGCCCGTCGCCGTCCCGCAAGGCTGCCGCGTGCGGCAGGTCGAGCAGGAAAGAAGTGCCCCCCTCGGCGGTGAGCACAACGCGGCGGCGATGGCGTTCGGCGGCGTCAAGCACCACGCGGTCGATGATGCGGGAACGGTCCTGTGGCGCCGCGCGCGCCAGTGCTGAGACACGCAGCATCGGCTATTCGTTGGCAGGATCTTCGGGGAAGAATTCCAGGTCCAGCGTCTCGGCGGTTGAAAACGGACATTCTTCCGGAAAAACCCGGATTGCTATTCCGGTCTGTTTTGAGGCCGCAACCTTGGCTCCCCTATAGCCCGCCCGCATGGCGTGTTGAAAGTAGGGGCGCAAACTCTGGCTGCCCTCAAGAATGTCTGTGATGTTCTCGCGTTGCTCAAACATCGTCTCCATCCAACTGTCCCCACGACGACCCGGCTGGAACTTCCACTTCAGTAGGTGCGTGAGCAAAACTTTCAGCCGGTTGCGAATCTCGCGCTTCTCCGAAGACCCCACGCTCGCCACCTCGTCCACCAGGTTGTCCAGGTCAAGATCTTCGAAGCGGCGCTCGCGCAGCAGTTGTGCCTGCTCCTGCGTCCAGGTGAAGAAGTCGCTCTCGTAGATACTGTTTGGGCGCGTTTTGGCGTCGGTGTCGGCCATGTGGACAATCTAGAACAGAAAGTAGCGTTGCGCCATCGGCAGCACCTCGGCGGGCGCGCAGGTCAGGAGCTCGCCGTCGGCACGCACCTCGTAGGTTTCCGCGTCGACCTCGATATGCGGGGTTGCGCTGTTGTGCACCATGTTCTTCTTGGAGATGCCGCCGCGGGTGTTCTCGACTGCGACAAGCTTCTTCTCGACGCCAAGCTTTTCTCGCAGCCGGCCCTTGAGCGCCGCCTTGGAGACGAACACCACCGAGGATGCGGTCAGCGCTTTGCCAAAAGAGCCAAACATCGGTCGATAATGCACGGGCTGCGGCGTGGGGATGGACGCGTTTGGATCGCCCATCTGCGCGGCGATGATGCTGCCGCCCTTGATGACGCAATCGGGCTTCACGCCGAAAAAAGCGGGCGACCAGATGACGAGATCGGCGAGCTTGCCTTTCTCCACCGAGCCGATGTGCTTCGACACGCCGTGGGCGATCGCAGGATTGATGGTGTACTTGGCGATGTAGCGCTTGGCGCGGACATTGTCATTGTCGCCTTTCTCATCCGGCAGCCGACCGCGCTGCTTCTTCATCTTGTCCGCCGTCTGCCAGGTGCGGATGATCACTTCGCCTATGCGGCCCATGGCCTGGCTGTCCGATGACATCATGGAGAGCGCGCCAATATCGTGCAGGATGTCCTCGGCGGCGATGGTTTCCTTTCTGATGCGGCTTTCCGCAAAAGCGATGTCCTCCGCGATGGAAGGATCGAGATGATGACATACCATCAGCATGTCGAGATGCTCGTCGATCGTATTCCGTGTGAACGGCCGGGTAGGGTTGGTGGAGGACGGCAGCACGTTCGCGAGTCCCGCGACCTTGATGATATCAGGCGCATGTCCGCCACCGGCGCCTTCGGTATGGAAAGCATGAATAGTGCGACCCTTGAAGGCTGCGATGGTGTCCTCGACGAAGCCGGATTCGTTGAGCGTGTCGGTGTGGATCATCACCTGCACGTCGAAGTCGTCGGCGACGGAGAGGCAGCAGTCGATTGCCGCCGGGGTCGTTCCCCAATCCTCGTGCAGCTTGAGCGAGCAGGCGCCCGCCCTGACCATCTCTTCCAGCGCGGCCGGGCGCGACGCATTGCCTTTGCCGGCAAAGCCGAGGTTTACGGGCAGGCCGTCCGCCGCCTGGATCATGCGGCCGATGTGCCACGGCCCCGGCGTGCAGGTGGTGGCGAAGGTGCCGTGTGCCGGCCCGGTGCCGCCGCCCAGCATGGAAGTGACGCCGGACATGAGTGCCTCCTCCACCTGCTGCGGGCAGATGAAGTGGATATGCGTGTCGAAACCGCCCGCGGTGACAATCTTGCCCTCGCCGGCAATCACCTCTGTGCCTGGCCCGATCACGATGTTGACGCCGGGCTGGATGTCGGGGTTGCCCGCCTTTCCGATCGCGGCGATGCGGTCGCCCTTAAGCCCGATGTCGGCTTTTACGATGCCCCAGTGATCGAGAATGAGCGCATTGGTGATGACGGTATCCACCGCCCCTTGTCTGTTGCTGATCTGGCTCTGGCCCATGCCGTCGCGGATCACCTTGCCGCCGCCGAACTTGACCTCCTCGCCATAAGTGCAGAAATCACGCTCCACCTCGATGATGAGGTCGGTATCGGCAAGCCGTACCCGGTCCCCGGCGGTTGGACCAAACATGTCCGCATAGACCGCGCGTGAGATTTTGCTCATAGTAATTCCCACTTTCCACAGCCTCGCGCAGGGCGAAACGATTGCGTCCCGCCGCAGCTTTGTTAGGCTGACCTCAGCTCGTAGCGTTCACGTCGGTAAACAGGTAGCTGCCTCGAGATGCTCGGCCCGGGTTGGTTGTGCAAACGATCTGACGCAGGCCAAGTTCACGAAGGCTTCTTGTCTCCACAGCGGACCTTGAGCTCAGCGGGCGAGCTTCGGCTTGCCCGCTGCTTATTTGTGACACGCATCAAAGCTTGCCCATGATCTCCTGGCGAAAGCCGTAGACCGTTCGTTTGCCGGCAAGCGCCACCAATGTCACATCGCGGGTTTGTCCGGGCTCGAACCGCACCGCGGTGCCGGCGGCGATATCGAGGCGCATGCCGCGCGCTTTCCTGCGTTCGAATTTCAGCGCCGGGTTGGTTTCAAAGAAATGATAGTGCGATCCGACCTGGATCGGCCTGTCGCCGGCGTTGGTGACAGTCAGGGTTGTTGTCCTGCGCCCCGCGTTGAGCTCGATATCTCCATCCTTGATGAACCTCTCGCCGGGTATCATGTGAACCTCTCGCTCCATGCGTCATGGCCGTGCTCGTCAGACCGTCTTCCACTGCCTAGACAAGTCGTGGATGGCCGGAACAAGTCCGGCCAGGACGACGAAATGCAGTTCGCCTCTCACCTGATCGGCTCATGCACGGTCACCAGCTTCGTTCCATCGGGGAATGTCGCCTCGACCTGGATTTCGCGGATCATCTCGGCAATCCCCTCCATCACCTGCGCCCGCGTGAGAACGTGGGCGCCCGCCGCCATCAGATCGGCTACCGTTCTGCCGTCGCGGGCGCCTTCCACGATAAAATCGGTGATCAGCGCCACGCTTTCCGGATGGTTGAGCTTGACGCCCCGCTCCAGGCGCCGGCGCGCCACCATTGCGGCCATGGAAACGAGCAGCTTGTCCTTTTCACGCGGAGTGAGATTCATGGTATGCCTGAAGGTCAGTTCAACCAGAGCCGCGGCAGCGGCGCGGCGCTGACGTTGCTGAGAATGGCGATCAGGTCGTGGCGAAGCGCGGCACCGTCCGCAGCGCACAACCGCACCACGGCCATGCCCTTCCAGGCGGAGGCGGCGACCTCGGCGCGAAACGTATTCGCAAGAGCGCGTAGGCCGGCGGTGGTCGTCGCATCGCCAGGCGAGATCAGCACAGTCGCCACCGCCAGCCCACCTTTGGCGACGGCGGGCTGCAATAGCTTTGTAACGATGTTGCCTTCCAGTCGCATGGCTTCGGCATGCACGAGCTGCCCCTGACGACGGAGCAGCCAGCGGTCCGACAGCCGCCCGTCCCGGATGCTCTCTCCCATGCCGGCGCGTCCGAAGACGATTGCCTCCGCAAAGACGAGATGGGCATTCTCCGCGACCTCGATGTCAACGCGGCGCACGAGTCGCGCGCCGTCGAACAGGATTGTCTCTTGTGGCAGCCAAGCGAGCGAGCCGCCGGCGGCCACCTTCAGCTTCACGTCCATCGAGGCGTCCGGGCCGAGGCTGCGGGTAAATCTTTCCGCCGCTGCCGTGGTGATGACGAGTCGCGCGCCGGTTTCGACCGCCACGTCAATCCTGCAGCAATCGCCGCCGACGATTCCTCCAGCAGTATTGACGATGATGGCTTGCAGCTCCGGCGACGCGGGACCGGGACATCGCACGCGCAGCGGTCCTTCCTCGCGCACATGCGCTCGGCGCGTGTTGCCGGCACTCGCCTTCACCGCCAGCGCGATCTGCCCGAAAGCGCGGTTCGCTGCAAAAATATCCTTCGCCGCCGGGACGACGCTCATCGCTGGCAACCCGCTCGCCTTGCCGAATCTGATTCCAAGACCATTGCCTGCGCCCGCTAGATCGCCATGGCGCGCTTGAGCGCAGCCTCGTCCATGCTGTCGCGGCTGCAAGAGTAGACAATGGCGCCGCGATCCATGACGGTGAAAAAGTCGCCGAGCTCGCGCGCGAAGTCGAGATACTGCTCGACGAGCACGACGGCGATATGGCCGAGGCTGCGCAAATAGGTGATGGCGCGGCCGATATCCTTGATGATGGAAGGCTGAATGCCCTCGGTGGGCTCATCCAGCAGGAGGAGCCGCGGCCGCATGACGAGCGCCCTGCCAATGGCGAGTTGCTGCTGCTGGCCGCCAGAGAGGTCGCCGCCGCGCCGCCTGAGCATCCCGCCGAGCACGGGAAAGAGGGAAAACACGTCCGGCGGAATGGAGCGATCCTCGCGGGGCAGCGGCGCAAAGCCGGTCTTGAGGTTTTCTTCAACCGTGAGCAGGGGAAAGATCTCTCGCCCCTGCGGAACATAGGCGATGCCGCGCCGGGCGCGCTCGCTCGGGCCGAGCCGCGTGATGTCGGCGTTGTCAAGCGTGATGCTGCCGTTGCTGACGGGATGCTGCCCGGCGAGCGCGTCGAGCAGGCTGGTCTTGCCGACGCCGTTGCGCCCCAGCACGCACGTCACCTTACCCGGCTCGGCGGCAAGCGTCACCGCCCGCAGCGCCTGCGCTGCGCCGTAATGAAGATCGATGGCATTGACCCGCAGCATGCTCAACGTCCCAAATACACCTCGACCACCCGCTGGTTTTGCGAGACCTGATCGATCGTTCCCTCCGCCAGCACGGAGCCTTCGTGCAGGCACGTCACCTTCACGCCGAGCTCCCGCACGAAGGTCATGTCGTGCTCGACCACCACCACCGTGCGATCCCGATTGATCTCCTTGAGAAGCCGCACGGTGTCTTGCGTCTCGGCATCGGTCATGCCGGCGACCGGCTCATCGACGAGAAGAAGCTTCGGTTCCTGAGCCAGCAGCATGCCGATCTCCAGCCACTGTTTCTGTCCGTGCGAGAGCAGACCCGCGGTGCGCCGGCGCACGGATGCAAGTGCGATGATGTCGAGAATGCGCGTGATGCGGCCGGCCTCCTCATCGCTCTCGCGCCAGAACAGCGTCTTGCGCGCGCGCCGGTCGCCCTTGAGCGCGAGCGCAATGTTGTGCTCGACGGTATGCATCTCGAAAACGGTCGGTTTCTGAAATTTGCGCCCGATGCCGAGAAGCGCGATCTCGGTCTCGTCGAGCCGCGCCAGGTCGTACGTTCCATCGAAATAGACTTCGCCGGTATCGGCGCGCGTTTTTCCCGTGACCACATCCATCATGGTGGTCTTGCCAGCGCCGTTTGGGCCGATGATTGCGCGCATCTCGCCAGGCTCGACAGTGAAGGAAAGATTGTTGAGCGCGCGGAAGCCATCGAACGCGACGCTCACGCCGTCGAGGTAGAGGAGCGCCGTGGTTGTGCGAGAATCCATGCTCACTCCGCCGGCGTTGCCGCTCCGGGCAGCGCGCCGTCCTCGGTCGCCTCGCTCACCTGCCGGCGCTGGCGCCAATCCCACCCGTAATGCAGTGTCCCGACGATGCCGCGCGGAAGAAACAGCGTCACCGCGATGAACAGGCTGCCCAGCACGAACAGCCAATAGGGCGCGAGCAGCCCGCTGGTGAAATAGGTCTTGCCGTAGTTCACGAGCACGGCGCCAAGAACCGCTCCCGTCAGCGTGCCGCGCCCGCCGACTGCGACCCATATCACCGCCTCGATGGAGTTGGCAGGAGAGAATTCGCCCGGGTTGATGATGCCGACCTGCGGCACGTAAAGCGCGCCGGCGACGCCCGCCATGCACGCCGACAAGGTGAACACGAACAGCTTGTACGCCTCGACGCGGTAGCCGAGAAATCGGGTGCGCGCTTCTGCATCGCGAATGGCGATCAGCACCATGCCGAATTTCGAGGACACGATCACGCGGCAGATGATGAAGCACAGCATCAGCGCCAGCGCGGAGATCACGAACAGCGCCCCGCGCGTTCCGGCTGCCTGCACGGGAAAGCCGAGAATGTCCTTGAAGTCGGTCAGGCCGTTATTTCCGCCAAAGCCGAAATTATTGCGGAAGAACCCCAGCATCAGCGCGAAGGTCAGCGCCTGGGTAATGATGGAGAGATACACGCCGGTGACGCGGCTGCGAAACGCGAACCAGCCGAACACGAAGGCAAGCGCGCCAGGCACGAACAGCACCATGAATGCGGCATAGGCGAAGTGCTGGAATCCGTACCAGTAGATCGGCAGCTCGGGCCAGTTCAGGAACACCATGAAGTCCGGCAGCACCGGATGCGCATAGACGCCGCGCGTTCCGATCTGGCGCATCAGATACATGCCCATGGCATAGCCGCCGAGCGCGAAGAACGCGCCATGCCCGAGCGAGAGAATGCCGCAATAGCCCCAGATCAGGTCGATGGCGAGCGCCAGCAGGGCATAGCAGAGATACTTTCCAAACAATGCAACGAAGTAGGATGACAAATGAATGGGCGACGTCGCCGGAACGATCAGATTGAGAACGGGCACTAGAATCCCGATTGTTGCCAAGATCGCGAGAAAGGCGAGGGCGCCTCGATCAAGCGAACGCCGGACGAGCGCCGCAATCATGCCTCGACCGCCCGGCCCTTCAAGGCAAACAGCCCCCGCGGCCGCTTCTGAATGAACAGGATGATCAGCACCAGGATAGCGATCTTGCCCAGCACCGCGCCGGCATAGGGCTCGAGGAATTTGTTGGCAATGCCGAGCGTGAATGCGCCAACGAGCGTGCCCCAGAGATTGCCCACGCCGCCAAACACGACCACCATGAAGGAATCGATGATGTAGCCCTGGCCAAGATTGGGGCTGACATTGTCGATTTGCGACAACGCCACGCCGGCAAGACCTGCTATGCCCGAGCCGAGCCCGAAGGTGAGTGCGTCAATGCGGCTTGTTCGGATTCCCATGGCGGCGGCCATGGCGCGGTTCTGCGTCACGGCGCGCATCTCCAGGCCGAAACGGGTGAAATGTAACAACGCGAGCAGGCCCATAAATATCACGAGCGTGAAGATGATGATCCAAAGCCTGTTATAGGTGATGGTGAGGTGCCCCAGGTCGAACGCGCCGCTCATCCATGATGGCGTGCCCACGTCCTTGTTGGTTGGTCCGAAGGCGGTGCGCACCGCCTGTTGCAAAATGAGCGACAGTCCCCAGGTCGCAAGCAGGGTCTCCAAAGGGCGTCCGTAAAGAAAGCGGATGATTCCCCGCTCGACAAGGACGCCGATCAGTCCGGCCACCAGGAAAGCCGCGGGGATGGCAATGGCGAGCGAATAATCGAACAAGGAAGGGTTGTGCGCACGGATCAATTCCTGCACGACGAACGTCGTGTACGCGCCGAGCATCACCATCTCGCCATGCGCCATGTTGATCACGCCCATGACGCCGAAGGTGATGGCAAGCCCGATTGCGGCGAGCAGGAGAACGGAGCCTAGCGAGAGGCCGTACCAGGCATTTTGCAAGGCGGTCCAGACCGCGAGATTGCTCTCGATGGAAGCCACCGCATCGCGCGCGGCCTTCGCCACCGCCGGGGAGGAAGCTGCCGGCACGCCGCCGAGCAGTCCCAGGGCATCCTGATCGCCGCGGTCACGGATGATGCCGATGGCCTGGATCTTGTCGGCGTCGGATGCACTCTCGGAATAGAGCACGACCGCGGCCCGCGCTTCGATCAGCGCCTGCTCCACCCGCCGGTCGCTTTCCTCGGCGATCGCCTGATCGAGCGCCGGCAACGTGTTGGCGTCCTTGGACCGCAACACGGCTTGCGCCGCCTCCAGGCGCTTTCCCGGATCGGGCGCCATCAAGGTCAGGCTGCCGAGCGCCGCCTCG
This sequence comes from uncultured Alphaproteobacteria bacterium, assembly GCA_963841105.1. GTDB lineage: Bacteria > Pseudomonadota > Alphaproteobacteria > Rhizobiales > Xanthobacteraceae > VAZQ01. The sequence continues at coordinate 53,918 of CAWJCB010000008.1, read as the reverse complement.
ACGAGGCGCCGCAGACGATTGTTGAGGCGCACGGGCGCGAGATCGCTTGGAGGCGGCGCAACGGCGGCTTGGCCGGTTGCCGCATCAATGAATTTGTCGAAGCGGTCGCGAATGAGCACCTGCTTCGTCTGCGCGCTGAAAAAGAGGCGACCATCCTGCAACGCTGCGATGACTATGGCCGCGGAAGGATCCCCGCTTGCTGCGACGGCGTTGATCCCATCGATGGTCTCATCGAAGCTGTCGGCGGTGAAGTGGGCGAGTGCGTCGGCGTACGGCTCTGCACGCAAGCCCGCCGTCGAGGCGGCGACGAAACCAAGAGCAAGCACAAGCGCCATGAAGCGATCGCCGATGGCGCGCATGTTGCTACTCCGGCACTAGGACGGGTCGTTCTAGCTTAAATCAACCTCCTCCGTCATGGCCGTGCTTGTCACGGCCATCCACGTCTTTCTTTCCGGAAGAGTTAAGTCGTGGATGGCCGGAACAAGCCTGCCCTCGGACTTGATCCGAGGGTCCGGCCATGACGGAGATTTGCGCGGACCTGAAGGCTGTTGCCCGAAAGCCGGGGCTAGGATGCGCCACCGCATTTTTTCGTCACGGTATTGTAGTTGCCGCATTTGAGCGACACCCAATCCGCCTCGAGATCCTTCGAGCCGGGAAGGAATTTCGACCACGCGTCGCCGGGAACCAGCCCCGGTGTTTTCCACACGACGTCGAACTGACCGTCGCCACGCACTTCGCCGATGAATACCGGCTTGGTGATGTGATGATTGGGCAGCATCTTGGACGTGCCGCCGGTGAGATTCGGGGCCTCGATGCCGGGGAGCGCGTCGATCACCTTGTCCGGATCGGTCGAGCCCACCTTCTCCACCGCCTTGACCCACATGGCAAAGCCGATGACGTGCGCTTCCATGGGGTCGTTGGTGACCTTCTTCGGGTTCTTCATGAAGGCCTTCCAGTCGGCGATGAACTTCTCGTTGATAGGCGTCTTGATCGATTGGAAGTAGTTCCAGGCGGCGAGATGGCCGAGCAGCGGCTTGGTGTCGATGCCGGCGAGCTCCTCTTCGCCGACGGAGAAAGCGACGACCGGGATGTCGGTTGCCTTGACGCCCTGGTTGCCGAGCTCCTTGTAGAACGGCACGTTGGCGTCGCCGTTGATGGTGGATACCACCGCGGTCTTCTTGCCGGCCGAGCCGAATTTCTTGATGTCCGACACGATGGTCTGCCAGTCGGAGTGCCCGAATGGCGTGTAGTTGATCATGATGTCGGCGTCCGCGACACCCTTCTGCTTGAGATAGGCTTCGAGGATCTTGTTGGTGGTGCGCGGGTAGACGTAGTCGGTGCCGGCCAGCACCCAGCGCTTGGCGTCGCCGCCGTCCTTCGACATGAGATAATCGACGGCGGGAATTGCCTGCTGGTTGGGCGCGGCGCCGGTATAGAACACGTTGCGCTCGCTCTCCTCGCCTTCGTACTGCACGGGATAGAACAGGATGCTGTTGAGCTCCTTGAACACCGGGAGCACCGACTTGCGCGAGACGGAAGTCCAGCAGCCGAACACGACGGCAACCTTGTCCTTGCTGACAAGCTCGCGTGCCTTCTCAGCGAACAGCGGCCAGTTCGAAGCAGGATCGACCACCACCGCTTCAAGTTTCTTGCCGAGCACGCCACCCTTCTTATTCTGCTCATCGATGAGCATGAGCATGACGTCCTTCAAAGTGGTTTCGCTGATCGCCATGGTGCCGGAGAGCGAATGAAGGATGCCGACCTTGATCGTGTCCTGAGCCTGGGCTGGGACCGCCAGTGTTCCTGCGAGCCCGAATGCCAATCCCGCCGTGGCGGCAAGCCAACGGCGGGCGAACGGTCGCTCGGCGACCGCGCCAATGAGTGCCTGCATCGAGATGTCCTTCTGTTGACGCACAGCAAACGGGTAAACCGTTCGCGTAGCGGCAATCGCAAGCCGCGTGCCAAGGGGGCACCCGGAGTAACCCATTGCGCGGCCCCGCTGATTTGGCCGCTGCAAAGTCTTGTCTGCGCCGGCCCCTTGCCGCATTCGCTGGTCGATTAGGCTTCTGCCTAAATATCATGCAGCGAACTCGCTGCACGGCCTCTAAACCACCGTAAGTACGGCTGCCTCGATCTTACGGCGAGGTGCCCAAAAACTAGGCGGGGCGGCGTGGCGGGGCGGCGGCAAGCCGCGATCCGCGAACGCACATCCGCCCTCGCGCATCCTGCCACAGCTTCTCCGCCGCATGCAGGTGCCCAAGCGCGCGGGCGACAGTCCGGAAATCGTATGCGGAGAACCGTTCGGCGATATCGGTGTAGTAGAGCGGCTCCACATCGATCGCCTGGAGGACCTTCTCTGCCAAGGCCGCCACTTCCAGATCATCGCCCGCCTTGCCCGGCTCGTCCGACTTGCCGTTCACGTAGTCGCCGATCCTGGCGCGATCCGCATACGCATACGTGATGCGCTCGTAATATTCGACCGGGATGCCCTCTGGCATGGTGGCGTCGATGCCCACCTTGGCGCCTGTGGGTACAACGCCGTAGCCTTGCGGCAAGCTCGGATCAAGCGGCTTCGCGCGCGCGTTGCCCACGATCATCACGTCCTTGTCGCCCTGGACGCGCGTCGCGATGGCCCATTCGACCTCCGCGGGATCGAACACATTGATATCATCGTCGACCACGACGACATGTTTGAGGTCCATGACAGAGAGAGCCGCCAGGAGCGCATTCTTGCCTTCGCCGGGCTGTTTCCTGATGGAAATAATGGCGTGCCAGAACGCGCAACCGCCAAGGGTGACATTGATGTCCTTTACCTGCACGCCGGCAGTCCGCAGCGCCTGGCGGATGGCCGCATAGCGCGTGGGCGCCGCGAGCCAGGTATTCTCCCAAGGCATGTGCAAGTTGTAATAAATCGCGTCCTTGCGCCTGGAGATCGCCTTGATGCGCACCAGCGGGTTCCAGTGCAGGCCCCCCATCAGTCGCGTGAACTCGCCGAAGCGGCCTTCCGGCCAGGTCCATCCAGTCGGCAGGATCTCCGCTTCCAAGACGATCTCGGCATCGGCGATGTGAGGTAGATCGATCGTAGCGCAGGGCGCTAGCTCGACCGCAGAGCCGCGCAATCCGCCGGCGATGGCCATCTCGTCGACGCCGAGCGGTGCGCGATAGCCTGAACCGGTGATCTCGATGGGATGCGTACCGATGCTGATGGAGATCGGCAGAGGGCGTCCCCGCTCATACGCGCGCTGGGCGAACAACCTCATGTTGTTGGGCGTGACGATGTCGATGCCCGTGAGCGCCTTTTCTTTCACGATGAACCGATAGATACCGCTGTTGAAGCCAAGCTCCGGATCACGCGCGATCACCACGCCGGCGGTGATCATCGGGCCGCCGTCGAAAATCGAGGACATCGGAATCGGCAGCTTGTAGAGGTCGACGTCCTCGCCCGTGAGGACGACTTCCCGAGTCGGAGATGTATTCACGTATTTCGGCGCAATCGGATGATCGATGGCGTGCCTGAGCTTATCCTCGATCTCCCGATAGCTCTCACATCCAAGCGCCGTAATGGCGCGCTCGCGCGTGCGTATGAGGCCGGAGACGACCGGCAGCTCGTAGCCGATCACATCGTGAAAGTAGAGCGCCGTGTCGGCTTGATCGACCAGGGTCGCGATATGGCGAATGTCAACGGGCTGATGCAGATCGACGAGATCGCCCGTCTGTCTCAGGCGATCGAGGAACTGGCGGAAATTCTCCTGCATCGGCCTCTCCGGTGGCTGACGTTGTTGGCAGCGATGAGCTAGGCTTAGGCTACTTGGGCGGCAAGGGCCAGCAATCCGGGCTACAACTGCTACAACTGCCAGAGCGACAAAAAATGAAAGCCCTGCTTCTGAATAAGCACGGCAGCCTCGATGACCTGGAGGTCACAACCAACCACCCGCTGCCGAAAGCGGATGAGGGACATGTGGTGATCCGTGTTCGTGCCTCCGCGTTCAACTATCACGACATATTCACTGTGCATGGCATGCCCGGGATCAAGGTGCCGCTCCCGGTGGTGATCGGCCTCGATATGGCCGGAGAGGTCGCGGAGCTTGGGTCCGGAGTTGGCGCCTGGAAAGTCGGCGATCGCGTCCTGGTCAATCCGCTCAACAAGAAAAAAGGCCTGATGGGCGAGATGCTGGACGGCGGAATGGCGGAATATTGCCGCGTCGCCGCCGACCAGCTGGTGGCAATGCCTGCCGGAGTGAGCTTCGAGGAGGCGGCGGCGCTTCCTGTTGCCTATGGCACGGCACATCGCATGCTCGTCACCCACGAGACCGTGAAGAAGGGCGATCGCGTTCTTGTTCTTGGGGCAAGCGGCGGCGTGGGCACCGGTTGCGTCATCCTCGCCAGGCATCTGGGCGCAGAAGTGATCGCCTGCACCAGCAGCGCGCACAAGATGGGCAAGCTCAAGGAGCTCGGCGCCGACGAGGTGATCAACCTCAAGGAAGTCGATTTCTCGCGCTGGGCGGTGGAGAAATACGGCAAGCCGCAGCGGCGCAGCTATGAAGGCGGCGTCAACGTGGTGATAAACTTCACCGGCGGCGACACATGGCACCCTTCGCTGCGCTGCCTCAAGCGCGGCGGCAAGCTATTGGTCTGCGGTGCGACCGCCGGCTACGATCCCAAGGAGGACTTGCGCTATATCTGGAGCTTCGAGCTCAAGATCATTGGTTCGAACAGCTTCTACGACGAGAACCTTCAGGCATTGATGAAGCTTATTGCGCAGCAGGAGCTGCGGCCGGTCATCGACAAGGTGCTTGCGCTCGATGAGGCAAGGGAAGGATTGCGGCTCATTGAGAACCGCGAGGTGATCGGCAAGGTCGTTGTCGTGCCGTGACTTTGCCTCGCCCTGAGGAGCGACCGAAGGGAGCGTCTCGAAGGGCGGAAGTGGCCCGCGTGCTTCGAGACGCATTGCTTCGCAATGCTCCTCAGCATGAGGAATGGCGCGCTGGAGGTTGGATGAGCGAGGAAATCACGCTGGAGCGGGTGCAGGCGCTGGTGACCCGCGGACCTTATCACCAGTGGCTCGGATTGCAGGTCGTCGCGGTGCATGACGACGGCGTCGAGCTCAAGGCGACCTGGCGCGAGGAATGGGTGGTCAATCCGGACCGCCGCTATACGCATGGCGGCGTGCTGGCCACCCTTGTCGATCTCGGCGCCGACTGGGCCATGGTCAGGAAAACCGGGCGCGGCGTTCCGACCATCAATCTGCACGTCGATTATCACGCGCCGGCCATGCCGGGTGATCTTACCATTCGTGGCAAGATCGTGCGGATGGGAGGCCAGTTCTCCACGGCCGAAGCGCGTGTGTTCGACCAGGAAGGCAAACTCGTTGCCAGCGGCCGCGGCACCTATCTCACCGCCGCCCCGAAGCAATGATCTTCCACAATCTCGGCGATCTCATTGGTCGTGACCGTAACCTCGACAAGGTCGCGATCATCGATCTCGGCGGCGAGCAGGCTCCGCGTGAGATCACCTATGCACAGCTCGACGCCATGGCGAATGGCGTGGCGCGCGCCCTGTCGCGGCGCGGATTGGCGCGTGGCGACCGCGTTGCGATTCTCTCCGCCAACCGGGCGGAATATCTCGCCACTTATTTCGGCATCATGCGCGCCGGTTTCGTTGCCGTGCCCGTGAATTTCAAGTTTTCTTCGGATACCATTCATTTTATCTTGCGCGACGCCGGAGCAAAGCTGCTCTTCTGTGACAAGCGACGCTCGATCGCTGCTCCCGACGGTATTCCCTACGTGCAATTCGGGAATGATGGGCCGCACGGCTTTGACGGCTTTCTCGAGCCGGGTCCATTCAACGCAATTGTGCCCTCGCCCCGCGAACCGGCGATGTTCCTCTACACGTCAGGATCCACCGGCAGACCCAAGGGTGTGGTGCTTTCGCATCAAAGTCATCTCTGGGTGGTGCAAATGCGCCTGGCACCCGACCTCCATCGGCACCGCTACCTCATCGCCGCGCCGCTCTATCATATGAACGCGCTCGCGCTGAGCAAGCTTGCCTGCGCCGCCCATGCCGCGACCGTTCTGCTGCCGCAGTTCACCGCGGACGCATACATCGAAGCCGTCGGACGCTTTCGCTGCACCTGGCTCACCGCGGTCCCTCCGATGATGGCAATGATGCTGCGAGAGAAGGCTCTGCTTGCAGCGACTGATCTCTCCAGCGTCGAATTCGTCCGCATGGGGTCCGCGCCGGTGAGCGAGAGCCTCATGGCAGCGATCAGCGCCGCACTGCCGCGGGCTTGCGTCACCAATGCCTATGGCACGACCGAGGCCGGCCCGGTGGTCTTTGGTCCGCATCCCGCTCATCTTCCGCAGCCGGCGATGTCGGTCGGGTATCCGCATCCCGAAGTGAAGGTGCGCCTCGTCGCGGGCAACGACCGGAACGTCGGGGTGCTTGAGATGCGTTGTCCTGCCGTCATGAACGGATACCATAACCGGCCGGAGCTGCCGCCGCCATTCACAGACGATGGCTTTTACATCACGGGGGATGTCTTCCGCCGCGACCGCGAAGGCTTTCACTATTTCATCGGACGGACCGATGACATGTTCGTATCAGGAGGCGAGAACATCTACCCGACCGATGTGGAGCGGATGCTGGAGCGTCACCCCGGCGTTGCACAGGCGGCCGTGGTGCCGCTCGATGACGAGATCAAAGGGCAAAAACCCGTCGCCTTCGTCGTGCCCAAGCAGGGGCACGCACCAAATTCCGACGATCTCAAGCGGTTTGCCCTTGCCAATGCTCCGGCCTATGCCCATCCGCGCTGGGTCTGGTTTGTTGATGAGCTGCCGCTCGCCTCCACCAACAAGCTCGACCGCGCGGTGCTGCGCCGGCTGGCGCAGGAACGCGCAGCCGGCGGACGCGACTGAGGCCCTCGCACGAGGCGGCGGTGGTGATGCGCGAGACGAAGCCTGTGCAGAAAAACACTCAGCTTCCGTCGGGTGCGGAGATATTCCTCGATCACGCAGGGCATTTCGTGCCGGACGTCGAAGCAGCAACGCGTGCGTTGATACGCGCAGGCTTTGCCCCGACGCCGCCCTCCATTCAGGTCAATCCTGATCCGGCCGGCGGCACCGGTCGCCGCACCGGCACCGGCAATGTCACGGCCATGTTTTCACAGGGTTATATTGAAGTCCTGTTCAAGACTGCCGACACGCCGCTTGCGGCGCAGCTTGAAACCGCGATCAGGCGCTATTGCGGACTGCATCTTGTCGCCTTTGCTGTCGCCGACGCCGCGGCCTTCCATCAGCGGCTCGGGGCCCAAGGTTTTCGCACGCAGCCTCTCGTCAGCATGCAGCGGCCGGTGGAGGTAAATGGCGAGTCCGGTGCTGCGGCGTTCACGCTGGCGCGCGTCGAGCCGGGAGAGATGCCGGAAGGCCGGATCCAGGCTCTCACGCACCGTACCGAGGGCGCGGTCTGGCAACCCCGCTGGCTTTCCCATCCGAATGGAGCGCTTGCCCTGACGCGGGTGGTCATGGCGGTTGCCGATGTGAAGGAAGCGAGTGAGCGCTATGCCTGTTTCATTGGGAAGTCAGCGCGCCGAACTGCATTTGGACACGCGATTGAGCTTGACCGCGGTCGCGTTGATCTCATGACCGCGGAGGGCTTTGCGCAGATGTGGCCAGAAATTGCGATACCCTGTCTGCCGTTCACGGGCTGCTGCGGGATCAAGGTGGGATCGCTCGTCGCGCTGCGCGAGAAGTTGACTGACGCACGCATACAAACTGCGGAGCGCGGGCAATCTCTGATGGCGCGATTTCCCGATGAGCTCGGCCAAGGGGCTTGGCTTTTCACGGAGTGACTTTTCAATCTAATCTGCTGACATGAGCGGGTTTGCTTTGTCGCGCCGTTCGCCAGACGCCGGTTCAGGATGCAAGCGTTCATGACACCTGCCTCGCGGCCTATGTTGGAAGACCTGCTGCAACGCCGTCCGTACAACGCCGCGACCGATTTTGTCGACGCCAATATCGCTCGCGGCTTGCGCGGCAAGGTGGTGTTCACTGATGGTGCGCGTTCTCTCACTTACGGAGAGCTCCAGGACGGCTCCTACCGGTTCGCGTCGGCTCTGCGGAAAATGCAGTTGCGTGACGAGAGCCGGCTCATTCTCATACTGCACGACACGGTCGAATTTCCCGTCGCGTTCTGGGGTGCGGTTCGCGCCGGAATCATTCCGATACCCGTCAACACGCTGCTGACCCCGGAGCAGTATGCCTATCTGTTTGTCGACAGCCGCGCGGCGGCGGCGGTGGTTGCCGCCCCGCTCGCGCCGGCGCTTCTTTCCATCCGGGGACAATTGCCGCATTTGCACACGGTGATGGTGGCGGGAGCCACTGCAGAGCAACGGGCGGAATTGCGCGGGGTGTTGTTTTTCGAGGATGTTCTGAGTGAAGCCGACCCTGTCCCGTTTACTGCGGCGAGTGTGTCGGACGACGTGGCATTCTGGATGTACACGTCGGGCTCGACCGGGGATCCCAAAGCAGTGAAGCACGTGCACACCAGCGCCATGGCGGCGGCGCGCCTGATGGGACAGGGAGTGATCGGGATTTGCGAGGACGATGTGGCGTTCTCAGCCGCGAAGCTCTCCTTTTCCTACGGCCTCGGCAACGCGCTGCTGTTTCCGATGTCTGTAGGCGCCAGCGCTGTCCTGTTGCCGGAGCGGCCAACCGCGGAGGCGGTGCTCGCCGGCATCCGCCGGTACCGCCCGAGCATCTTCTATGCGGTGCCGTCGCTCTATGCCGCCCTGCTTGCACGTCCCGACCTCAGGAGACGGGCCGGCTCGGACCGTTTGCGTTTGTGCATCTCGGCAGGCGAGGCGCTGCCCGCCAATATCGGGGAGCGCTGGCGGGAGGTCGTCGGCGTCGACGTTCTCGACGGAATTGGCTCGACCGAGATGCTGCAGACCTTTCTCAGCAACCGGCCCGGCGATGTCCGCTACGGCTCGACGGGCAAGCCGGTGCCGGGATACGAGGTGAAGATCGTGGACGAACGCGACCTGGAGCTTGCCGCCGGAGAGATCGGGGAGCTCGTGGTACGCGGCCCGACGGCGGGAGACGGTTACTGGAACCAGCGCGCGAAGAGCCGCCGCACCTTCGCCGGCGAATGGGTTCGCACCGGCGATAAATTCGTCTGCGACGGAGACGGATACTATCATTACTGCGGCCGTACCGACGACATGTTCAAGGTCAACGGCATGTGGGTGTCGCCGTTTGAGGTGGAGGTTGCGCTCGTCTCACATGAAGCCGTGCTTGAGGCGGCAGTCATCGGCAAGGCGGACGGCGACGGTTTGATGAAGCCGAAGGCCTTTATCGTCCTTAAGGACGGCTATGGCGCCGATGACGGATTGCTGGAAAACTTGAAGCTGCACGTCAAGGCGCGCGCCGGTGCGTGGAAATATCCGCGCTGGATCGACATCCGGCCAGATTTGCCGCGCACGGCGACGGGCAAGATTCAGCGCTACAAGTTGCGGGATTGCTGAGTTACGCAGGGGCCGAATATGCGGTGACCGCCATAGGGTTTGTTTGGATCATAGATCGGTCGATCCATTGGACGCGTCTTCAATGTACCCGCTCGAAGGGCATGGATGCGATCCCAGGCAACCTCAACATACTGTGAGATATTATCACAGCCATATCCGACACGGCCATGCTTAGCCGCTGCAACCACCGCAGAGCCCACGCCCATGTAGGGATCAAACACACCCTGCCCTTGCTCGGTTAATGCCAAAACCAGGCGTTCGACGAGCTCAACTGGAAACTGACAAGGATGAACTGTCTTCTCGACATGATTGTTCTTGACGTTCGGAAATATCCACACATCGCCAGGATTCTTTCCGAGCGGATTACCCGATAGCTGTCCCGCTCTTGGTCCCTTGAAGTATTTCTTGCCGGGATATTTCGACGGCACTCGGATTGCGTTCAAATTGAAGATGTAATCATCGGTCTTGGTGAACCAAAGGATCGTTTCGTATCGGCCAGAAAGTCGCTTCGAGCAGTGCAGGCCGTGCTCGAAATGCCAAATGATCCGGTTGCGCAGCTTCAATCCATGCTCGCGGAACACGGGATAGAGCACCATGTCCAGCGGAAAGATTTCGCCTCTTTGAACATGATTGCCAATTTGCCAGCACAACGAGCCACGTTGGTTCAGGAGACGAACACATTCAGAGATGACACGCGCCTGGGTCTCGACGTAAGCGTCCAAACGAGATCGCGCCTCATACGCCTTGCCGATGTTGTACGGGGGAGAAGTCACGATCAAATGCATGGAATCGCTCGGCAGCGGGCGCATGAAATCCAGGTTGTCCTGGCACGCCATCACCGCATCCCGGCCGGCGCCAAGTCTGCTGGTTGCCGCTGATCTCATCGAGAATGGGTCCGAATCACGAGCTTGAATCGCCGCTAGCATACCCAGCATCCGCCTCGAGGCGAAGCCAGGCCTTGCTGAGGGTTATGCTGAGAGTTCACAAAGGACGATGGGCCGGTGTGATCCCGCCACTCAACCCGCGAACAACCGCGCCACCAGCCGGCGCGCGAGCACGCCGGCTACACGCCGGCGGTAGTGGCCGGGCGTGAACGTGGTTTTCATCGACATGATCTGATCGCGCACGAGGGCGTCGAGACGCGCCAGCACAGGCTCATCGAGAGCGCCGCCGCAAAGCGCGCTTGTTCCTTCCAGCAGCACCGGTCGCGGATTCGTGCCGGTGATCGCGACGCGCAGCTCGGTCAGCGCATCGCGCTCGCGGCGCAGCGCCACGGCGACGCCCGCCACGGGATATTCAATGGAGCGGCGAATGCGGATCTTCTCATAGCCCGAGCGCAGGCCGGGTGTATTTTTCGCCCGCACCGCCGTGACGAGCTCGCCCGGGCGCAGCGACAGATAGAATTTCCCGTCGCCCTGCGCCGGCGTGATCGGCTGGTCCTGCCGGGCGTAGCCGATATAGAGAGCCGGCAGCGCAATCGTCCGCGCCCCTGCCGGCCCGGCGAGATCGACTTCCGCGCCGAGCGTCATCAACGCGGGGGCGAGATCGCCGCTGAACGTCGCGAAGCAGATGCCGCGACTCTTCGGCGCGACGTGACAGACGTCCCCGGTGGTCTTCAGGCAATGGTGATTGGCTGATCGCCACCATTCGCTCTGGTTGTAGAAGAGGCAGCGCGTGTCGAGGCACAGATTACCCCCCACCGTGCCCATGTTGCGATGCGTCGGGCCGGCAATGTGGGCAGCCGCCTGCGCCAGCACGGGATAGTGCAAAACAACCTGCGGATGCGCGGCAAGCTCGGCCAGCGTCACCGCTGCGCCAATCTCGATTGTCTGCGCGTCGACCCGCAGCGTGCGCAGCTCATCGACGTTGCTGATGTCGATGAGCGTCGCCGGCGCCACAATGCCGCGCCGGATATTGACCAGAAGATCGGTGCCGCCGCCGAGGAGCCGTCCGTCGGGATGGCGCGCGCACGCCTGCACAACCTCATCCAGCGTCGCCGGGCGGACCAGTTGGAATTCGCCCAGCGCGTCCATCAGGCGCCATTGATTGCGGACACGCTCGCGGGCTTGCTCTCGGACGGGATGTCGCGCTTGCGCCCGGCGCTCGCGCGGTGGCGCTTCTCCAGTGCGACAAAGACGCGGTCCGGCGTCACCGGCAGATTGTTGAAGCGCACGCCAACGGCATCGGCGACGGCATTGGCGAGCGCCGGCAGGAAAGCGGCCAGCGAGCCCTCGCCCGCCTCCTTGGCGCCGAAGGGGCCGTGCGGATCATTGCTCTCGATGATCCCAACCTCGATCGGTGGCGAATCCTCTATGGTGGGAACGCGATAATCGAGCATGTTGCCGGTGATGAGGAGGCCGTCGTGATAGGCGGTCTCCTCGCTCATCGCCTGTCCCATGCCCATCCACACCGAGCCCTGTACCTGGCCCTCCACGGTGAGGCGATTGAGCGCCTTGCCGCAGTCGTGCGCGACCCAGACCTTGTCCACGGTGACGACGCCGGTGTCCTCGTCGACGCTGACCTCGACCACCTGCGCGGAGTAGCTGTAGCCCATGGTGCCGCCGATGGCCGCGCCGCGATATTTCTTGCCCCCATGCGATTGCGGGATAGTGGAATAATTGCCGGTGACGGTGATGGTGCCGGTATCTTTCAGGGCCTCGCTCACCACCTCGTTGAAGGTGAGTCCCCGGTCCTGGGCGCCGGCGCGGTAGATTTCGCCGAGGCACTCGATCTCCTCGGGCCGGGCTTCGAGCTTGCGCGCGGCCGCCGCCACCAGCACGCGCTTGAGATTGGCCGCGGCCTCTATCGCCGCATTGCCGACCATGAAGGTCACGCGCGAGGAGTAGGAGCCGTTGTCCTTCGGCACCACGTCGCTGTCACCGGTGATGACGCGGATGCGCGCAAGATCAAGCCCTAATACCTCGCCGACTGTCTGTGCCAGGAGGGTCGTCGAGCCCTGCCCGATATCGGCGGCGCCGGAGAGGACAACGATGGAGCCGTCAAAATCGAGCTTGATCTTCACGGTCGCATGCGGCTCGCCGGTCCAGTTGACCGGCCGGGAGGCGCCGCTGATGTAATGCGAGCAGGCAAATCCCAGACCCCTGCGCCTGCCGAAACCGTCTTTCCCGAGCTTGCCCTTGCGCGCCTTCCATCCGCTCGCCTGCTCCACCCAATCGACGCATTGCGGCAGCCCGTAGCTGTTCACCATGAGATCGTTGTCGGTGAAGGTCGGCGCGGTCAGGTAGTTCGCGCGCCGCACGGCAATGGGGTCGAGCCGCATTTCTTGCGCCATCTCGTCGAGGAGGCTCTCGAAGGCGAAGCGGATATCGACTGTCCCGTGCCCGCGGAAGGCGCCGCACGGCGGCGTGTTGGTGAGCACGCGCTTGCCGAGATATTTCACGTTGTGCAGGTCATAGATGGCGTAGAGCATCGAGCCGGCATAGAGGATGGTCACCACGCCATAGCCGGAATGCGCGCCGCCGCGCTGGATGCACTCGCATTCGACGGCGGTGATGCGCCCGTCCCTGCGCATCCCGAGCTTGAGCCGGATGTCGGTCTGCGGCCGCCCGCGGTGCGTGATGAACGTCTCCTCGCGATTGACGACGAGGCGCACGCATCCGCCGGCGCGCCGCGCCAGCAAGGCGGCGATCAACTCGACGTTGAGCGTCTCCGTGCGGCAGCCGAACCCGCCTCCCACATGCGGCTTGATCACGCGGATGCGCGACATGTCCATGCCGAGTATCTGCGCCAGCATCAGGTGCACGTAATAAGGGACCTGCGTGCTCGCATGCACGGTCATGCGATCGCGCTCGGCATCGTATTGCGCGAGCGCGGCATGCATCTCCATCTGGTTCTGACAGACCTCGGCGCAGTCGTAGGTGGCCTCGCGCACGAGATCGGCCTCGCCGAATCCCTGTGCGAGGTTGCCCAGCTCAAACAGAACCTCGCGCTCGATATTGCTCGCCCGGTGCGCATGGATCAGCGTCGCGCCAGGCGTCATTGCCTCGGGCGCGGTGATGTAGGCCGGCAGCTCCCGCACCTTGAGCTTGATGCGGGCAATCGCCGCCCTGGCTGTGGCATCGTCAATGGCTGCGACCGCCGCCACCGGCTCGCCACGATAGCGCACCTTGTCACGCGCCAGCGGATGCTCGGTGCGGGCGATGGGAAGAACGCCGAACCCCTTGTCGCAATCCGCGCCGGTGATGACCGCCTTCACTCCGGGCAGGCGCATCGCCTCGGAGACATCGACGTCGAGAATCTCGGCATGAGAGTAGGGGCTGCGATAGATGCGCCCGGCCAGCATGCCAGGGGCGATGATATCAGCTGTGTATTTCGCCCGCCCGGAGACCTTGTCCGGCCCGTCGATCATCGGCACGTAGCCGCCGATGTTGCGAGCGGGAACAATCTCGTTCACGGCGCTGCCCCGGCGGCATGCAGCTCGGCGGCATAATTCACGGCTTCGATGATTTTGACGTAACCGGTGCAGCGGCAGATATTGCTGCCCAGCGCTGCGCGGATCTCCTGTTCGTTCGGGCGAGGATTTCGCCGCAACAGCCCGACCGAGGCCATGATGAAGCCCGGCGTGCAATAACCACATTGGGATCCGAGCTTCTCGTGGAAGCCGCGCTGCACCGCGGAAAGGCGCCCGTTACGGCCCAGCGATTCCACCGTTTCCACCCGCCGGTGGTCCATTGCCGCGGCCAGCGTGAGGCATGACAAGCGCGGCTGGTCATCGACAAGCACCGTACAGGCGCCGCATTCGCCGCCGTCACAGCCGGTCTTGGTTCCGGTCAGCCCGACGATCTCCCGCAAATAGTCGAGCAGCAACAAGTTGTCCGGCACCGCATCCACGCGCGAGCGGCCGTTGAGCGAAAGTTCAACCAACCGGGCCATGTGGACCAATAGCAATATTCGGCACCCCATTCAAACCGCGCCGGAAAGTAATTAGCGCCCTCGGAAGCGCGCGATCACCTCGGCCGGAATCGGCGTGCTTTTGAGCTTCAAGGAGTCATTGGGATCATGCGTGACCCACACCCGCGTCTCGGTTCCCTCCGCGGAAAGGCGGCCGTCAATGCGCAGCCGATGCTGCACGTCGAAGCTGGACCGCCGAAACTCGCTCACCTCTGAGGTGATCTCCGCCACATCGTTGAACCTGGCCGGCGCGAGAAAGCGCGCCTTCGCATCGACCAGGGGCATGCCGGCATTGCCGAAGATTTTCCCGAGCTCCGACGCGGGCACGCCGAGCGCGCTTTCAAACAACAGCCATGTATTCCAGTCAAAGAACTCGAAGAAGCGACTGTTGAAGACGATGCCGGCGGGATCGCAGTGCCCCCATTGCACCGTCATTGTGCGGCTGTAGACGAAATTGCCCATGACGCCACCGCACTAGGCTTTGTGCCTGCTGTCAACAGCCCAGAGCATGGCAAGGAGCTGTCCGCGATATCGCACGCGATGCTGCGAGCACGCGGCGCAGGCTGTCGCTGCGCGCGTTGTGGGCAAGCAGAACGTCGCGAACATCCCGGTTGATCTCGGCCGCGGTGCGTTGCTCGACCGGCTTGAGCCGTGCGCTGAGATAGGCGCCCTCCTGCCGCCCCAGCGCAACGAGGCCTGTGCCGAAAGGCAGCTGCTCGCGCTGATAACGCCGCAGCCCGGCTGCGAGATCATCGCCGCGCACGGCCTGTGCCAGGCTTGCCGCATCGATCGCCGCCTTGGTAACGCCAGCACCGACATGCGGGCGTGCAACAAAAGCCGCATCCCCCAAGAGTGCGACGCGACCAAACACCATGCGCGGGGACTCGAAGTCGAAGATCGGTTGAAAGAACGGCTGCTTCGTGCGCGCGAATATCTCCGCGATCTGGGGCGCGATCAGGCGGCGCGCGGTTGCCTTGATTGCCGCCGATATTTCCGTCCGGATCAACGGCGGCGGGATGCCGGCGCCATGATATCGCCCGCTGGCGTCGGTGCCGAGATCGCGGAGCGTTGTCTCGGGATCGGCGAGTCCGGTACCACACGATGTTGTACGCGCGTCGCCCGGGCTGCGTCTCATTGTTGCGGCCCGGGACGGGATAGCCGAGCAAGAGCTCCCCTTCCGGCAGACAGAAGGTGTAGCGCTCGAAAATCTCGGCCCGGATGTCAGGCGGGATATTGCCCTCGTCCAGCATGGCGCGCCAGGCAACATATCCGGCGTAGCCGGGTTGGAGATCCGGGAGGAACTGCTCGCGCACGGTGGAGCGCACGCCGTCGGCGCCGACGAGCAGCTCGCCTTCGATGCGTGAGCCATCGCGAAAGCCCGCGATCACACCGCCTGCGTGCTGCTCGATGGTGGTCAGCGACATGCCAAGGCGGTAGCGGTCCGGCGGCAGCGGGTCGCGCAGCGCGCGATAGAGCCTGCCCCATGAGCTCATGGTGCGCGCGGTCTCTCCTTGAGGTAGACGCACCCGTTGGCATCGAGGCAGAGGATCGTATCGATCTTGACGCCCATCGACTCGTCGAAATTGATGTTGACGCTGCGCAGGACGTCGAGAAGCTCCGGGTGCGTGCTCAGGCCGGCGCCGCGCCCGGCGAGGTCCTCCGTGTTGTGCTCGAACACGGTAACGTCCCAGCCTTCGCGGTGCAGGAGGTGCGCAGCCAGCAAACCGCCGAGCGAACCGCCGATCACCAGAGCGCGTCGCGCGGGCATGGCTGGATATTTCGCTGGCCTACCGCTACGGCAGGGCTGCCTGTGCATCAGTTCGGGAAGCGCGAGAGGCGGGGATCACCTTCAAACTCATAGCGGGCCTTTTTTAGCTGCATCGCCAGAAATATCCAGCATTGGAGTTCTGGCCGCGCCCCGCCTGCGGTCGAGTCTGCTGAGCGGACTTCGCTTTTGCCAAATCCTAACCACCTTTTGCCAGAGATTTGGCACTGTTTGAGTGTATGGGGGCGGTCGCGTTGCTCTCGATTCCCCCGACAAGATGGAAAATGCGTTGCGCCCGCGAGATGCTAAAGGCCCGCTCGGGCTACTTGTGACGGCACCTTATGTCGCGGCGGTGTTGGCCGCGACGCTGTTCTGGTGCAGTTGCGGCAATGCCGCCGAGCCGCGCGTCATCCTGCTGAAGGGCTGGTTCGGCGTGTTCTCGACAGGTCTGGACAGCCTCGCCGACAAACTTCGCGCCAAGGGCATCAATGTCGAGGTGACCGGCCACGACCACTGGGCGGCCATAGTCGGGGACGTCTTGCGCGAGCGCGCTGCCGGAAAAGCCAGCCCCCTCGTCCTGGTGGGTCACTCGCAGGGTGCAAACAACGCGGTGAGCATCGCTCATTCGCTCAAGCCGCACAACGTTCCGGTTGACCTGCTCGTGACGCTGGCCCCGTTTCTGCAGCAGCCCATTCCGGCCAATGTCATGCATGCAATCGACTACTATCAGGCGCCTGGCTGGGGAACGCCGCTCGTTGCAGAGGCGGATTTTCACGGCAAGCTGTCGAACATTGATCTCGCCAGCGATCTGACGATCTTCCACATCACGATCGACAAAAGCTCGAAAATCCACGCCGAGATTGCGCGCGAGATCGAGGAGCTTTCTCGGCAGCAAGCCGCTGTCGCGCAAAGCAAGCCGCGCCAGTCGGGCAAGCTCATCCGGTAATGCTGCACGGCCGGGACGGCCGCTGAGGTTGCGACGGGCTCCAAAGGAGAGTCTGTCCGCGGGGAGGGACAAAGGCACCGAGGTGAGACCGTGGTGGTACAGGTATTTTGTTCGGCGTGCTTTTATGCCACGCTGGCGATTGGGCGTTTAGGGCTCCCCTGAACTCATCGTGCCATGACCCCAGTGCGATGTTTGAGGTTGGCGGCGGCAACTGCTGCCGCACTCGCCGTCATGCCGGTATTGACCGGTGCACCTGCTTGCGCCCAGGTGGGCTGGAATCTCCCATCCGCCTATCCCTCCGACAATTTCCACATCGATAATCTCCGGGCGTTTGCCAAGGAGCTGGCGGAAGCGACTGGCGGCCAGCTTGCCATCACGATCCATCCCAATGCGTCGTTGTTTCCGGCCTCCGCGATCAAGAGCGCCGTGCGGATCGGACGCGCGCAAATGGGCGAGATTCTGATTTCCTTGCACGACAACGAAGACCCGATATTTGGGATCGATGTCGTACCGTTCCTGGCCACCAGCTACGACGACGCGCGCAAACTGTGGGCGGCGTCGAAGCCCATGCTCGAGCGCAAGCTCGCGGCGCAAGGATTGCTGCCGCTGTTCGCCGTGCCGTGGCCGCCGCAGGGCATCTTTGCCAAGAAGGAGATCAACCAGATTGCTGACATGAAGGGCCTGTCATGGCGCGTGTATAATGCCAGCACCCAGCGCATCGCGCAGCTGGTGGAAGCGTACCCCGTCACCATCCAGGCGGCCGATCTGCGGGAAGCCCTTGCCACCGGCTTGATCAACGCTTTCATGACATCGGTCGCGACCGGCGTCGACGTCAAAGCGTGGGAAAGCATGAGCTACTTCTATGACACTCAGGCGTGGATCCCGAAGAATGTCACCTTTGTGAACAGGGCGGCATACGACCAGCTCGACAGGCGGACGCAGGAGTCGATGCTCAAGGTGGCGGCTGCCGCCGAAGCGCGCGGCTGGTTGTGGTCGCAGGAAAAGACCAAATCATACGCGCAACAGCTTGCCGCTCATGGAATGAAAGTGTCGCCGCCGAGCGCAGCGCTCAAGACGGGGCTGCGGGACATCGGCGAGCGCCTCACCAGGGAGTGGATCACGAGAGCGGGGAGCGACGGGCAGACCATAATCGACGCCTATCGTAAGCCGGCAACATGACGCTCTGGACCAATCGGGCTCAGTTGCAGATCGTGTCCATTTTCGCGCCATAGCCCAGACACATGATCTGATCTCTCGGCGCGAGGACAGTCCGCCAATGATGATCGGTCAGATACTTGACTCAGGCAAGTAATAGGCCAACGCTGCGGGTATGCCAGGTGCGCCAACCCAGGATACGCAACGCATCGACGCGGTGCGCCGGTTCAACCGCTTCTACACCCAGAATCTCGGCGTCCTCCAGCAGGGCTGGCTCGACAGCCCGTTCTCGCTGACCGAAGCGCGCGTGTTGTACGAGATCAAGCACCGCCGGCGGGTCACGGCGCGCGACATCGCCCGCGACCTTGGCCTCGATGCCGGCTACCTCAGCCGCATCCTGCGCCGATTTCACAGGGGCGGGCTCATCTGCAAAGAGGTGTCCCTCAGCGATGGCCGGCAAAGCTTTCTTTCCATCAGCGCGCGCGGACGCAAGGTTTTCGACCCCCTTGAGACACGGACCGAGCGGCAGATCGGCGCGATGCTTGGGCGGCTGACCGCGCCAGAGCAGGAACATCTGGTCTCGGCGATGCGCGCGATCGAGAGAATGATCAGGTCGGAGCCGAAGCAGGACGACATCACGCTCCGCCAGCCTCGTCCTGGCGATCTCGGCTGGGTGGTCGCCCGGCACGCTGAGCTTTATGCCCGGGAATATGGCTGGGCAGAGAACTTTGAGGGCCTGTGCGCGCAGATCGTTGCCGATTTCGTCAGCCAATACGATCCGGAGCGCGACCGTTGCTGGATTGCCGAAATGAACGGCCAGAATGTCGGGTCGGTATTTCTAGTCAAGGATTCCGACAAGGTCGCTCGCTTACGCCTGCTGTTGGTCGATCCGGTCGCGCGCGGACGCGGCCTTGGCACCCGCCTGACGGCGGAGTGCGTTCGCTTCGCTCGCGAACGTGGCTATCAGGGCATTACGCTTATGGACGCATGGGGTGCTCACCGCGGCGCGTCACATCTACAGGCGAGCGGGTTTCCGGCTGAGATCAAGCGAGGCGCGGCGCAGCTTTGGGCAGAATGTAATCAGCGAGCACTGGGATTTGGCGTTGTAGCGCAGGCCAAGTCGGCGCGCGTTCGGGTGGTCTCCAGGTTGCCTCAGCTTGGATTCCAATTACGATGCGGACGACGATCGCGCCAAGGGACATCCTCGTAATTTCTCAGAACATAGCCTCTCAAGGGAGAATCGCATGTCCGGAAACATCACCGAGGTTCTGGCCGGCTTTGCGGCGTCGCTGCAATATGACGACCTTCCGGAACCCGTCCGAGATCGGTGCAAGGACATTTTGCTGGACACGCTGGCATGTGCGATTGCCGGGCATCGCGGCGAGGAGACGCAGCAAGTCGCCGCGTTGGCGTCGCAACTCGCGCAATCGAACGAGGGCAGCGTCATTGGGGGAGAGCGGCTGTCGCTCGCCGGCGCGACGCTTCTCAACGGCTATCTCATTACCGCCGTCACCATGTGCGACGTGCATCGCTCGACGCTCACTCATGTGACGCCTGAAGTTATTCCCCCCGCATTGGCGATTGCCGAGCGCGACGGTCTCTCCGGCCGCGATCTGATGGTCGCCATCGCCGCGGGATGCGAAGTGACAACGCGGATTGGGATTGGCCTCGATTATCCCACGTTCCGGGCCAAGGGTTGGCACGGACCGGGGGTGTTGGGGCCGTTCGGCGCCGCCGCCGCGGCGGGCCGGCTTCGCCGGCTCGACACCGAGACCATGGCCAAGGCATTCGGTCTGGCCGGCAGCCAGGCAGCCGGCACTTTCGCAGCATGGGGAACACCGACGGTGAAATTCCATCAGTGCCGGGGCGCGCTCTCCGGTTTGATGGCGGCGCTGCTGGCGGAGCAGAATTTTCTCGCCACCCGCGAATTTCTGACCGCGAAGGATGGCGGTCTGTTCAACGTCTACGCGAATGGCGGCCGCCCCGACGCGGTGACAGCCGATCTCGGGCAACGCTGGGAGCTCGAACAGATCGCGCTGCGTCTGTGGCCTTCCGCCTCATCAATCCAGGGGATGAACACGGCGCTGTTCGATCTCATCGAGCAACATAGGATCGATCCTGGCAGAGTGACAAAAGTCCGCGTGGCATTGAGCCCGTCCGTATTCGATCTGCACGGCAAGCTCGCTCGCTACAAGGCGAAATTCGACGCTCTGATTTCCGGCCATTATACCGCGGCGGTCATCCTGCACGATCAGATGCTCACGCTCGCGCAATTCGAGCCCGCCCGCTACGACGATCCGGAACTGCGGCGTGCCGCGGCGGAGCAGATCGAGATCCGTCGCAGATCCGGCGCTGACCGGCGTGCAGGCGGTGGTCGAGGTCGATGCGGACGGCACGATGCTCACCGCCCGCTGCGACTATCCTCGCGGCTCGGCCGAGAACCCGCTCTCTCGCGCGCAGATCGAGAGCAAATTCCGCACCTATGCCGACGGCGTGCTGAGCCCATCCGCCGTCGCGGCAACGATTGAGGCCGTCAGCGACCTGGAGAACCTCGGTTCCGCGCGAAAGCTCATGGACATGCTCCGGCCTGCGCCGCGGCGCGGTCAGGCGACACTCGCCGCGGTCGGCCGTTGAGGGAAGCAGAAAAACAGCCTCATGCTGAGGAGCGTTGCGAAGCAACGCCTCTCGAAGCATTGGGGGCGTGCGATGCTTCGAGACGCGCACTTCGTGCGCTCCTCAGCATGCCTCAATTCGTCATGAATAGACGCGCTCTGTTTGCCGTGCTGCCTCTCATGGCGGTGCTCTCCGCCGCCGCGCCGGCTATCGCGCAAACGCCCGACGATTACCCCAATCGCCCCATCCGCATCATCGTGCCGCAGGCAGCCGGTTCGGGGGTGGACCTTCAGGCGCGTGTTCTGGCGCAGAAGATGGACGAGCTTTGGGGCCAGCAGGGCATTGTTGAGAATCGTCCGGGGGCCAACGCCATTGTTGGCATGGACGCCGCGGCCAAAGCGAGACCCGACGGTTACACGCTCATTTATGCCCCGATAAGCGCGGTGGCGACAAACTCGTTCATCTACAAGAAGCTGCCCTACGACACCTTTCGCGACTTCACTCCGATCACCCAGACTACCGCCAACCCGATGGGCGCGGTGGCCAATCCCGGCTCCGGGATCAAGTCGATCCAGGACCTTGTGGAGCGGGCGAGGGCGCGTCCTGGCCAGATCAACTACGGTTCGTTCGGCATCGGCAATCTGACGCACATGATGGGCGAGCTCCTGCAATTCGCCGCAGATATCAAGATGACGCATGTGCCGTATCGCGGACAGACGCCGGCGATCACCGATGTGCTGGCCGGACAGATCCCGGTGGCATTCACAACCTTGGCCGGCGTGACCGATATGGTGGAAACGGGAAAGCTCAACCTGCTCGCCACGTTCGGTCAGGAGCGCGATGAGCAGTTTCCCGATACGCCGACCGTCGTGGAAAGCGGCTATCTCAGCGTGATCGTTGTGGGCTGGAGCGGGCTGCTGGCGCCGGCCGGCGTGCCGCCGCAAATCATGGCCCGCATATACACGGGCATGGTGAAGGCGCTCGCCATGCCTGACGTCAGGGATGCGATATTTCGCCAGGGCTCCAGAGCGGTGCGCAGCAGCAGCCCGGATGAATTCGCGCGCTTCATTAAATCAGAGGCGCAGAAGTTCCATGCGGTCATAAAATCCGCTGGCCTTGAAGGCTCGCAGTGAGCGGGGAGCCGGACGTGCTATTTGTTCAAAAAACGCATCGCTTCGGGTTGTTGACGCCTTCATCCAACACCACACAAGAGCCGGAGCTCTCGGCGGCGTTGCCGCCGACCATCTCGCTGCACACGGCACGCGTGACCTATCGCGATATCACGCCGCAAGAGCAGATGCGGTGCGTCCTGGACCTTGAAGTGGAGAGCCGCAAGCTCGCCGACGCCGGAGTCGACGTCATCGTATTTGCCGCGACCGCTCCCACGCTGGCCAAGGGCAAAGGCTATGATCGCGAGCTGATCAAGCGCATGGAGGATGCGTCGGGCAAGCCCGCCACAACGGCGGCAACCGCATTTGTCGATGCGCTGACGCACCTCGGCGCGAGGAAGATCGCCATCGGCGCGCCTTGGAGCAAGACCATGGACAAGCCCATGGTCGATTTCATGGAGATGAGCGGCTTCGAGGTCGTGCACAGCGAGGTGGCGGGCTTCGTGGCCTCGATCGAGCTCGGGCGCGCCAGCCCGGAACAAGCCTATGAGCTTGGACGCCGTTCGGACCGGCCGGACGCGGATGCTATTCTCATGCCAGGCGGCAATTGGCCTGCGATGAGCGTTGTCGAACGGCTGGAGCGCGAGATCGGCAAGCCGGTTCTGGCAAACAACGCCGTGAGCCTTTGGGCAGGGCTGCGCCTCCTCAACCGATGCGACAGCATCTCCGGTCATGGCCGTCTGCTCCGCGAGCACCTGTCGCAGGAATTGGCGTAGGACTCCGTTGTCATGCGCGGGCTTGACCCTGTGCCTGACCCGCGCATCCATCGAAAAAAATACGACCCAGATCAATGAAAATCGTCATTCCGGATGATTATCAGGACATCGTCGATCAGCTCGAATGCTTCTCGCTGATCCGCCATTATGATGTCACGCGCTATCGCGTGCCGGCGCGCGATTTGAATGAGCTGATCGAGCGACTTGGTGATGCCGATGTCGTCGTATCGATTCGCGAACGTATAGAATTCTCCCGCGGTCTGCTCGAAAAGCTTCCGAACCTCAAGCTCATCGCGCTCGTCGGCCGAAGCTCAAAGATGATTGACTTTGCCGCATGCACCCAGCTCGGCATTCCGGTCGCGACCGGGAAGAGCAATTCACCGGTTGCGCCGGCTGAGCTCACGCTGGCACTGATCCTGACCTCCCGCCGCAATGTGGCGCTGGAAGCCGATCGTATGAAGCGGGGAGAATGGCCGTGCACGCTGTCGCACCGGCTGCGCGGGTCGACGCTGGGCATTTTCGGGCTTGGCGCCATTGGGCAGCTGGTGGCGGAAGGCGGCCGGGGGCTCGGCATGGATATCCTGGTTTGGGGTCAACAAGCATCGCTGGAGAAGGCGGCTGCTGCGGGTTACGCGCGTGCCGCAAACAAGGAGGCCCTGCTCGAGCGCTCGGATGTCTTGTCCCTGCATGTGCGTTTCAACGCGGACACGCGCGGGATCGTCGGTCCTAATGATCTCGATCGCATGAAGGCGACCGCGTTGATCGTGAACACCGCCCGGGCCGAGCTCATCGCGCCGGGAGCATTGCTGGCAGCCCTCCGCAAGGGCCGCCCGGGTTATGCCGCGGTGGACGTTTACGAGCAGGAGCCCATTATCAACGGCGATCATCCGTTCTTGTCCATGGCGAACGTCCTTTGCACGCCGCATCTCGGCTGGGCGGAATGGACGAATTTTGAGCTGTATTTTCGCGAGGCCTTCGAGCAGATCGTCGCATATGAGCACGGTCATTCGATGTGGCTCGCCAATCCCGAAGTGCGAGCACGTCATTAGGCGTGCGGCCATGTTTGAACGCTCCTCCTCCTGAGAAGGCATCATGCCACCTCTGCTCGACAACAAGAACCCGTCATCACCTTCGGTTTTTCGGCCCGCTGCACTGTTGCGCCAAGCGCGGCGGCAGAAAGGCATGTCAGCCGTCAACGTGCCGGCAATTTGTATTCTCGACCCAGATGGCGACATCGTGCGTCACTTGCGGCACGCAGGTGGCGCGCGAGAGTTTGCGGCATGGCCCTGCTATCACACGCGCCTCGATACATTCGTGCTTGCCGGGAAGGACGTTGGGATAATCGGCTGCGCCGTGGGTGCCTCTTTTGCAGTGCTGGTGGCCGAAGAGTTATTTGCAAGTGGCTGCCGCATGCTCGTGAGCGTCACATCCGCAGGCCAGATAGCTCCGGCCGGACGAACACCGTATTTTGTGATTATCGACCGTGCGCTACGCGACGAAGGAACGAGCTATCATTATGCGACGCCTTCGCAATACAGCGAGGCGAACCCAGACCTGGTGGCGCTGGCTTCTATTGCGCTCAAGACGAGAGGACTGCACGCCTTTATCGGCCCGAGCTGGACGACGGACGCGCCATTTCGAGAGACCGCGGAAGGTATCGCGGCAGCGCGATCGAAAGGCATACTTGCGGTCGAGATGGAGGCCGCGGCGCTTTATGCATTCGCCCAGGCTGGCAACAAGCAGGTTCTCTGTCTTGCGCATGTCACGAACACGATGGCTCAGACCGAGCGGGAATTTGAGAAGGGTGAAGGCGACGGCACTGTCGATGCCTTGCGCATTCTCGACGCAATTATCTCCGCCGCATTGTCAGCGCCCCTTAAGGACGCGTAAGTAACAAAACAATGACTAAAAAGTTGAGTCAGCGTCAACGAATGTCGGTATAATCTCGCTGATCGGGCTTGTTGAGGATATGCCTCATGCGCACCAACCCATTCCATGATGCTTGGCTGTTTCTGATCGGACGGACCAGCGAGCATGAGGCAAGCGGGATCGGCTGGCTGTTGACGGGGCTTTTCCTTGCGCTCCTCGTTGCCAGCATCTGGATTGCTTTCAGGAATTGGCGGCAGGAGCCCGCGCAACGGACGTTCGGGCATCTCGCGACCTGGTTCATGCGCGTGATGATCGGTGCCATGTGGTACCAGGGCTCGATTTGGAAGCTGCCGCTGCCGGTATCCGGCGGTTTTCGGGCCGCGATTGCTCCAATCGGCGACTATGCCGCCTTTGAAGTCCATCGGTGGCTCGCGAAAAATGTGTTCATGTCGCTGCTGCCCGTCCTCAATCCATTGGTTTACCTGACCGAGCTCTCCCTGGCCGTGTGCTTTATTCTTGGTTTTCTGGTGCGGCCGCTTGGCGTTGTCGGCATGCTATTCGTTACCCACCTCTGGCTTGGACTCTACCGTCAACCTGAGGAATGGCCATGGCTATACGTATTCCTGATTTTCGTGCAGGGCTTCTTTGTAGTCTGCAATGCGGGAAGAAGTCTTGGCCTCGATGCGGTCATTGCACGCAAACCGTTCGGTCCCTTCGCAGGACATGGCGTTCTTGCACAAACGTATCGGAAGGTGGCCTGAGCTACTCAAACGGCCCTGTCGGCGCGCGCGCTCTGGCACGCTCGTTGCCGCTGCTCGATGCATCCAGCTTTGCTCGCTCGAGAAGCCTGGTGAGTGCGGTGAGCGTCCTATTCACGGGCGTGGAAATTCCAAGCGCCTCCCCCTGGCGCACAACATACCCGTTGAGATGATCGATCTCTGTGCGTTTCCCCTTGAGAATGTCCTGAGCCGTCGATGAGATGGTCTGTGGCATCGCGTCCGCTAGCTTGAATGCCGCGTCAATTATGTCATCGGGCAGGCGGATGTGCTTGGCATGCGCCACCGCGATGACTTCTTCGACCGCGGCGCCCATCACGCCGCGCACCTCCGGCATCGCGACCATTACGGCATACCGCGCGCCGGTCAGAGCCGAAATTGCGTTATATGCACAATTCATGACAAGCTTTGACCACAGCTCGGCCTGGATATCGGCGGAGACCCGCACTGGAATCCCAGCAGCAATAAAAAATGCAGCGATCTCGTTGACGAGCCGCTGGGTGGAGTCGGCATCATCAGTGCGACCGATGACCAGATTGCCGCCCCCGGTATGTCTTACCGTCCCCGCCCCAGCCATTTCTGCCGCCGCGTAGATAAGCACAGGCAGTGTTGCATTGTTGACATGCATGCGGATGCGCTCGACATTGTCAACGCCATTCTGCAAACTCAGAACGACGGCGTCAGGCGCGAGATGGGCCGCCATTTTCCGCGCTGCATCTTCGGTATCGACGCTCTTTACGCAAAAGAGTATCAGCTGCGCATCGCGAACGCCGGAAATGTGCTCCGTTGCATCTATTGGAACGCGCTCCAGTCTGCCCAACCTTTCCAGGCGCAACCCGCTCGCATTGATCGCCGCGACGTGCACCGGACGGCCGATCAGGGTCACTTTGCTACCGGTGCGCGCAAGCAAGCCGCCGAAATAGCAGCCAATGGCCCCTGCGCCCACGACCGCGATACCGGTCCAGGTCTGTTTGCTCATTTGATCTGCGGCGCGCACTCAACGTTTGTTGGCTGGCGGTTCGTCGAACCGCGCCGGGCTTTCCGGGGTGAGCCCATCGCGCTGGGCGGCAAGCGTCTCGCTTCCCGTGAGCTCCCAGTCGCCTGCCGCTGCGCGGCGTGCGAAGGTCTCCCACCGGTCGCTCCAGTCGCCGAGCCCATAGCCGTGCCAGGGCGACTGAACCGTGAGTGGATAAAGGTCGAGCTCCTCCCACAAAGCGCGCGCGTGCTCCATGTATTGTCGCGTCGGGAGCGCAAGCGGCGCCATTGGATATTTGCGCGTTGCGTCGACCAGCATGCCGGAGTCGGATATCTTCGGCCCGTACTGGGCACCCTGCACCCCGCCGCGATGCGGGACGAGATGGACATCTTCGATCGGATTGGTGCGGTACGCGAGCGACCACAGCACCGCGTCCATGCTTGCGGGATCAATGTCCTCGCTCACCGCAATGACGATCTTTCCACAATTGGACTGCAACGTCGCGGCGCCGTGCAGCGCGCGCCACACCTCGCTGCGCGGCGTTGCATCGGCGAGCTGCACAAAGATAACGGGGCGCAGATTGGTGAGCCGCTCATGCATGATCACACGCAGCACGCCCTTAATGCCAAGGCCGTCGCGCAGGTGATTGAGAAACAGCGGCTCATAAGCGACCTTTTTAATGACGCTCGATTCGCTTGGCGTCACCTGGCTGATGATGGAGGCAAAGACCGCTTTGCGCTTGTGCGTGATGGCGGTCACCCGCATGGGCATGTTGTAGGCTTCAAGCGCCACATAACCGTTGCTCTCGCCGAACGGCGCTTCCGGCTCGAGCTTGTCCGTGTCTATCACGCCCTCGATGACGATTTCAGATGCGGCTGGCACGTCGATGTCGATGGTGCGCGCTTTCGCGATCTCGATCGGACCGCCGGCAGCCGCGCCGGCGACGCCGAGCTCGTCCATATCAATGGCGAGCTTCTGCGGACCGGTGAACATGACGATGGGCGCGCAGCCAATCACAATGGCGATCGGCATTTGCTCGCCGCGCTGGCGGTATTTGAGGAAATGCAGATAGCCGCCGGCGCCGCTCGCCTCGCGCGCCACCATGCGCACGACCAATCGATCAGGCGCCTTCAACGCCGCTCGATACGTGCCCATATTCAGGATGCCGGTCTCAGGATCGCGCGTGATGCACAGCGTCGCCGTCAGATAGGGCGCGGAATCGAAGCCCGGAGTCGAGACGGGCACCGGCAGGGACGCGAGCCCACCGGAGCTGTGGAGAGCCGCGCCGGTGAGCACGACCTCATGGCAGCGCGGCGCCTCGACAAGGACCGGCGGGATTGGATGCGCCATCGCACGCATCCATGTTTCTCCGATCGCCTCGACCGGCTTGCCCATGCCGATGGCATAGATTTCCGGCGAAGCGGCAAGCGCGCCAACCACGACGGGCATGTCGTACCGCCGCCCCTTGGCATCGCGAACGTCCGTGAACAGGAACGCCCGCCGCTTGTCCTCCGGGACGCCGCCGAGGAACTGCCAGCGCACCAGCGGGTGCAACTCGGTGTCCTTGTTGATGGGCCGGTCGATGCGCAGGAGAAGACCGCTTGTTGCAAGATCAGCAAGATGCTCCTGGAAGTCGAGACGCGGGCGGCGATGCTGTCGCGATGCGCGCTCAGCGAGACTTGCAGGTTGCAGATCTGCGGGTTGCAGACTCGCGGATTGCAGACTTGCAGGTTGATCAAGCATGGGCTCCGCCTTGCGCCGGGTCTGCGCCGCACCCTATCACTCTGCAAGCGGCATGGCATCGGATGCTCGCGCGGAAGATGCAGCTCGAATTAAAGCTCTAAGTCCATGTTTTGCCGCACGATATTCTCTGAAAAGCCGCCAACTTCGGGGCATGATGCGATGCGGCACATGCTATGGTATGCCGTGCGTCTCTGCTGCCGCATTCCCATCGGTGATGAGCCTTTCGCCCATGCCAGCTAAAACCATCGATATTCACGCCCATATTCTGACGGAAGAGACAATTCGGCTGTTGCAGAGCGAGGCGCCCAAGATCGCGCCGAAGCTGTCGCGCATCGATGATCAATTCAGCATCCTCGAAGTCGCGGGTAACACCTATCGGAATTTCCCGCGCGGAGGCTGGGACGTGGAGCGACGGCTGCAGGATATGGCAGCCTCCAAAGTCGATGCCCAGGTGCTGTCAGTTTGTCCGCAGACGTTCGTTTATGCGCAGCCGCCGGCGCTTGCAACCGTGTTCGCGCGCATCCAGAACGAACAGCTGGCCAAGCTCGTCAAGGCGCGTCCCGAGCGCTTTCTCGCCATGGCAACTCTGCCGATGCAGGCGCCCAGGCAAGCCGCGGACGAGCTTCGCCACGCCGTCAACGTGCTCGGTCTGCGCGGCGCTCAGATCGGCTCCAACATTGCCGGAAAGAACCTCGATGATCCTGAACTCGAACCGGTCTGGGCGACCGCGGCGGAGCTCGACGTGTTCATTCTCGTGCATCCCATTAATGTAGCGGGCGCTGACCGGCTTTCTTCATATTACCTCGCAAATCTCGTGGGCAATCCGCTGGACACGACCATCGCGGCGGCCTGTCTGGTGTTCGGCGGGGTGCTGGAGCGTTATCCTTCGCTCAAATTCTGCCTTGCTCATGGCGGCGGATTCGTGCCGTATCAGGCAGGGCGGTTCGTGCACGGCTGGCAGGTGCGCACCGAGCCGAAAAAAAACCTGAGAAAGCCGCCCGCCGAAGCGATCAAGCGATTCTATTTCGATACCATCGTGCACTCGAAGGACGCGCTCGAGTTCCTCGTCGGCTGGGCCGGCATCGACCGCGTGCTGCTCGGCAGCGATTATCCCTTCGACATGGGAATGCCGGATGGCGTCCTGCAGGTACGAGGTCTCTCGATCGAACCGGCCGAGCAGGCATCCATTCTGGGAGAGCGCGCCCACGCGCTGCTCGGTAGAGTCACCGGCGGTGCCTCGAGGCGGGCGTTCGCGTGAGCTTTTTTTGCAAGCGCAGGAGAGCACGATGTCGCAACCAGCCGGCACGGCACGGACCCCAGGTGCGAAACGCGCCCGCAACGGCGAATACCTCTTCGATCTCGCCAAGGTGAATCACATATTGGGCGGACCCGATTACTCCACGGCCAATGGCGCCTGCGTGGAGGGCGATCGCATGATTGTTGGCTTGATGCGCATGCCCGCAGGCACAGGGGCGGACCCGCATTCGCATCCCAACGAGCAATGGATTTACATTCTTGAAGGCACTTTCCAGGCAAAGATCGGCGATCAGGAGCTGGAGGCAAAGCCGGGCTCGCTTGTCTATGTGCCAGCGAATGTGGTGCATTCCGGAAGGGCGAGTGCGAAGGGAGATGTCGTGTTCTTCACCTGCAAGGACGCCTCTCACAGCCTGCACGGCATCAAGGCGTAGTCGCAAGCGGGTTTCGTTGGGATGAAATTGGCGAGAACGTCAGGGACGAGGTGGGGCTGGCTGAGCGCGGCGTGCCTTTTGCTTGCGTTCGGCGTCACAGCGGGGAGCGCGCCCGCCCGAGCGGACAAATATCCGTCCAAGCCGGTGAAGATCGTGGTGCCTTATGCTCCGGGGGGCGCAACCGACATTGTCGCCCGCATTCTCGGCGAGCAGCTGCGACAAATTCTTGGCCAATCCTTTGTCGTCGAGAACAAGCCCGGCGCCAACGGCATTGTGGCCATTAATGAGCTGGTGAGCTCCCGGCCCGACGGCTACACCCTGATGATCGGTAACGTCACAACGAACGCGATCACGCCGGTGCTCGCCCCGGCGAAGGTGCCAAACTACGAGAAGAACGTTGTGCCGATCTCAAACGTCGTCAACATTCCCGCGTTTCTGGTTGCGACCACCACGAATTTCACCGTGAAAAGCGTCGGCGAGCTGGTCGATTATGCCAGGCGCAATCCTGGCAAGCTGCGCTATGGCACGGTCGGCGCGGGCAGCTATCCACATTACGACATGGCGTTCTTCGCCAAGAAGGCAGGCGACCTCGACATGATCGCCATTCACAACAAAGCGGGCGCCGCCGGCATCGTGAATGATATGATCACCGGCGATACTCAGGTTGCCTTCCTCAATGCCGCCTCGAGTGGTGCACAGATCAGGGCAGGCAAGTTGCGGCCGCTGGCGGTGGTGAACCATGAGCGGCTTGCGGAATTCCCCGACGTGCCGACCATGCAGGAGTGCGGCTATCCCGGCGTCGGCACGATTGCCTGGCAAGCACTGTTCGCCCCCGGGGGGACCCCGAAGGAGGCGCTCGAGGCGATTTTTGCCGCGGTGCTGCAGGCGATGCAGGCGCCGTCCGTCGTCGAAGCGTTCCACAAGCAGAACTTCAACCTTGTCCCGAGCAGATCCCTGGAAGATGCCCAGGCCTGGCTCGGCGGTGAGATCAAGGCGTGGAAGAACATTACCTCCACGGTGAAGATCGAAACCGCCGAATAGGCTACGGCATCATCATCGACCGGGACGCCGACGTCCCGATGCGCGATGGCGCGCGGCTCAAAGCCGACGTGCTGCGACCTGATCATGCTGGAAAGTTCCCGGCCATCCTGAACCTGGGGCCGTATCAAAAGGACAAGCTATGGGTACCTCCAGCCAACCTGGAGGAAAAGCCGAACCCGCTGATGAACTGGGAGACCATCAATCCGCAATGGTGGGTGCCCAGGGGCTATGCCGCCGTGCGCATCGACGGCCGTGGCAGCGGGAAATCGCCGGGTCAATGCGAACCCTGGTCATTGGCGGAGTCGATTGATTTCTTTGATGCGATCGAGTGGGTCGCGGCGCAGCCCTGGTGCTCGGGCAAAGTTGGCCTCTGCGGCATATCCTATTACGCGATAAACCAGTGGTTCGTCGCCAATCATCAGCCGCCGTCGCTGCGCGCAATCATTCCCTGGGAGGGCTTTGCCGATCTCTACCGCGACGCCTTGTTTCACGGCGGGCTGCCCAGCCTGTTCATGCCGAACTGGTTCATGGCGCATCTGTTGCATCATCTCGTCGGGCGCGCTTCGCGCCAGCAGCCCAATGCATGGCAGATCAACACCATGCATTTCTGGTTGCAAAACAGCCTGGACAGCGGCGCCTTTCGCGGCGCACAGGCGCAGTGGGACAGGATCACGGTTCCCATGTTGAGCGTCGGCAATTGGTCCGGCATGGGATTGCATTTGCGCGGCAACACTGAAGCTTTCATGCGCGCGGCGACGACGCACAAGAAGCTTCGCATTCATGCCGGCACGCACGTCCATCCGTTCTACAGCGAGGAGGGGCGAAAGGATCAGCTCCGGTTCTTCGATTATTGGCTCAAGGACATCGACAACGGGATCATGGATGAGCCGCCGGTGAAGCTTGCGATCCGCAAAGGTCGCGACGAAGTCGAATGGCGGCACGAGCGCGAGTGGCCGCTTGCGCGCACGCAATGGACGAAGCTTTATTTCGAGTTGCCGAACAGGGAGAAACATTCGCGCATCGGCGCGTTGGTCGCGACCAATCCCGGCGCAGCCGGCGTGCACACCTATGCTGCGACCAGCCTGGGGTCCATGGGTTCGACTTCGGCGGCATCCTCGCAGGTGATGGGCGGAGGCATCCCGCCTGATATGGGAATGTCGCTCGAGACGCTGCCGCTGGCGCAAGGGGTCGAGATCACCGGACCCGTGGCTGCCGTCCTCTGGGTATCGAGCTCGACCGAGGACATGGATTTCTTCCTCACCATCCGCAACATCGATGCCGACGGCAAGGACGTGTGGGAGACGGGACAGCAAGGGAACCCGGTGCCGGTAGCAAAAGGATGGCTGCGGGTATCGCATCGCGAGCTCGACCCCGAGCTATCACTGCCGTATCGGCCCTATCATCGTCATCACCGGCGGCAGTATCTATCGCCCGGAGAGATCGTGCGCGTCGAGGTTGAGATTTGGCCGACGTCGATGGTGTTCGCGCCTGGCCACCGCATCCGCCTCGATATTGGCCCTCGCGATGGCGTCGGCAGCGCCTCCTACATGCACTACCATGCGGACTACAATATCGGGACCAATACCATTCATGCTGGTGCAGAGCGCGAGTCCTATCTTCTCTTGCCGATCATTCCTTCCGCGCCCTAGCGGCACCAATCCCTGGTTCTTCGGGGTGAAGATCGGAGCAGGGGCTTGCGATGTCGGTTGACCAGCAGCGGCAACCTCGCCCCGCATACCCCCGAATGCCCGCACGCAAAGACGTGCTCGCTGGAGCGCTTTTCTGCGCCGTCGCGCTTCTCGGCCTGTATATCTCACGGAATTATCCGGTCGGAACCGCATTGCGCATGGGCACCGGTTACGTGCCGCGGTTGTTGTGCTGGGTTCTGCTCGCGCTCGGCGCCGTGCTTTTTGTGCAGGGATTGCGTCAGGTCGAGCTTGGGGCAACCGTGCAGGTGCTTTCAGGAGGGTCGGCGTGGCGCCCGCTCATTTTTGTTACTTCGAGCCTGGTGATCTTCGCGCTGACCATCGAGCGGGCGGGGATGGTTCTATCGATCCTGCTGCTCGTTGGCGTGGGCGCGTTTGCCGCGCGCGGATTGCGTCCGCTTGAGACCTTTGCTGCGGCAGTGGTGCTCATCCTTTTGTCCTGGAGCATCTTCATTGTCGGGCTGGGGCTCACCATTCCCGTTTGGCCGGAGTGGTAGGTGGAGCTGCTTGCGCATCTTGCCGAGGGGTTCGGCGTCGCTCTGACTCCGAGCAACCTGTTGTTTGCGCTCATCGGCGCTCTGGTCGGGACGCTCATCGGAGTTCTCCCCGGCATCGGCCCCATTGCCACCATCGCAATGCTGTTGCCGCTCACTTTCCATCTGGAGCCAACGTCCGGCCTGATCATGCTTGCCGGCATCTTTTACGGCGCCCAGTACGGCGGCTCCACCACGGCCATTCTGGTGAATTTGCCCGGCGAAACCTCGTCGGTCGTCACCTGCATCGACGGCCACCAGATGGCGCGCCAGGGACGCGCGGGCGCTGCCCTTGCCGTAGCGGCGCTCGGCTCATTCTTCGCGGGCTGCGTATCGACGCTCCTGATCGCGATGTTTGCGCCGCCGCTCGCGATCGTCGGGCAATCGTTCGGCGCGCCGGAATACTTTTCGCTGATGGTGCTCGGTCTCATAGCCGCCGTGGTGCTGGCGCACGGCTCCGTGCTCAAGGCCGTCGCCATGATCATCCTCGGTCTGCTGATCGGGCTGGTCGGTACCGACGGCAATACCGGCGGCACGCGCTTCACCTTCGGCATCACCGAGCTTACCGACGGCATCGACGTGGCGACCTTGGCCATTGGCATCTTCGGCCTCGGTGAGATCATCACGCAATCTGACGCAGCCGCAGGAAACGCGTTCATTGGTGTCGCAGAAAATCAGCGGGCTGTGGCCGACGCGCGAGGATTTCCGGCGGGCATGGCCCGCGGTGCTGCGCGGTACGTCGCTGGGCTCCATTCTCGGTGTGTTGCCGGGGGGTGGCGCAACGCTGAGCGCGTTTGCAGCCTACGCGCTGGAGAAGAAATCTTCGAAATACCCCGCGCAATTCGGGCACGGCGCTGTCGAAGGGGTGGCTGGGCCTGAGTCGGCCAACAATGCCGGAGCGCAGACATCCTTCATTCCGATGCTGACCTTGGGCATTCCGGGCAATGCCGTCATGGCGCTGATGATCGGTGCGCTTACCATTCATGGCATCCAGCCCGGTCCTCAGATCATGAGCGAACGTCCCGGCATGTTCTGGGGCATGATCGCCAGCATGTGGATCGGCAACCTGATGCTGGTGATCATCAATCTCCCGCTCATCGGCATCTGGGTCCAGCTGCTGAAAGTGCCGTATCGGTTCCTTTATCTCGCCATCCTGCTGTTCTGCGCCATCGGCGTCTACACCGTGAGCAACAGCGCGGCCGCGGTTCTGCTGGCGGCATTTTTCGGGGTAGCCGGCTACGTCTTCACGCGGCTCGATTGCGAGCCGGCGCCGATGATCCTCGGCTTCGTGCTGGGTCCGCTGATGGAGGAGAACCTGCGCCGTGCCATGCGCATCTCCAGCGGCGACCCAATGATCTTCTTGCAGCGGCCGATCAGCCTGGGCTTGTTGCTTGCGGCGCTGGCGCTGTGCGTTCTTGTCGCGCTGCCGGCGATCCGCAACAAGCGGGAAGCGGCGTTCCAGGAGAATTGAGGGCGCAGGCTAGCCGGGCTGCGCGGTACGCGGCGCGCGCGACCTACAGCGGCAGCGTCGTCTCGCCCATCAGAAACTTGTCCACGGCATGGGCGCATTGGCGGCCTTCGCGGATCGCCCATACCACCAGCGACTGGCCGCGGCGCATGTCGCCGCAGGCGAACACCTTGGCGATGGAGCTGACATACGCGGTCGTGTCGGCCTTGACGTTGCCGCGCGGGTCGAGCTCGACGCCGAGCGAAGCGATCATGCCCTCGTGCACGGGATGCACGAAGCCCATGGCGAGCAGAACGAGGTCCGCCGCCACCTCAAACTCGCTTCCCGGCACAGGCTTGATCCTATCGTCGACGCGCACGCAGTGCAGCTTTTTTACCCGGCCGGCCTCGCCGGAAAACTCCCTGGTGAGCACCGCGAAGTCGCGTTCGGCGCCTTCCTCGTGGCTCGATGAGGTGCGCAGCTTGAGCGGCCATTCCGGCCAGGTGAGAAGCTTGTTCTCGGCAACGGGGGGCGCCGGCATGATCTCGAAATTGGTGACGGAGAGCGCGCCCTGGCGGATTGCAGTGCCGATGCAGTCGGAGCCGGTGTCGCCGCCGCCGATCACCACCACGTGCTTGCCGGCGGCGAGAATGGGCGCGCTGCCGTCGTCGGCTTCCCCGCTCACGCGGCGGTTCTGCTGCGGCAGAAACTCCATGGCAAAATGGATGCCGCCAAGCTCGCGTCCGGGAATGGGCAGGTCGCGCCCCTTCTCGGCGCCGCCCGCGAGCGCCACCGCGTCGTAGCCGTCGAGCAGGCTCCCGGCGGCAACGTCCGCTCCCACATGCGCGCCGTAATGGAAGGTGACGCCCTCGGCCTCCATCTGCTTCACGCGCGTGTCGATGTAATGCTTCTCCATCTTGAAGTCGGGAATGCCGTAGCGCAAAAGCCCCCCCGCCTTGGCGAGCCTCTCGAAGACGTGCACCTCGTGGCCTGCGCGCGCGAGCTGCTGGGCGCAGGCCAGTCCCGCCGGTCCTGAGCCGACCACGGCCACCCTTTTGCCTGTGCGCACGGAGGGCGGCTCCGGCACGATCCAGCCTTCCGCGAAGGCGCGGTCGGCGATCGCGCATTCGATCGACTTTATCGTAACGGGATTGTCGTCGAGGTTGAGCGTGCAGGAAGCTTCGCACGGCGCCGGGCAGATGCGGCCGGTCACTTCCGGAAAATTGTTGGTGCTGTGCAGGTTGCGCGCCGCCTCCCGCCAGTTGCCGCGGTAGACAAGATCGTTCCAATCCGGGATCTGATTGTTTACCGGACAGCCGCTGTGACAATAGGGAATGCCGCAATCCATGCAGCGCGCGGCCTGCGTCCGGTTCTCCTCGTCCGAGAGCGGCAGCACGAACTCGCGCCAATGCCTGATGCGCTCCTCGATCGGCTCGTAGTGCCGGTCGCCGCGCTCGTATTCCAGAAAGCCGGTGATCTTGCCCATGCGCGCTCTAAATCTTCGCAGTCGTGACCTGCGTTAGATCGGCAATCTCGGTGCGCTCCCCTCCCCCGTGTGGGGAGGGGTTGGGGGTGGGGGTCGTGAAATGAGACGCCTGCATTAAAAGCGCGCCACCCCCTCCCCGCCCTCCCCCACAAGGGGGGAGGGAGCAGGCCGAGTCTGTCGCTCGAATTTTCGAACCCTCCGCATCACTCCGCCGCCTGCATGGTGCGCGCCTTGTCCATCTCGGCGAGCGCGCGGCGATATTCGAGAGGCATCACCTTGCGGAACTTCGCACAGCATGCGTTCCAATTTGAAAGAATATGCGCGGCGCGCGCCGACCCTGTCAGTCGCGCATGGCGCGCAATGAGCAGGCGCAGGCGCTGCGCGTCGTAGCGCGTCATGTCGTCGAGCACCTCGACGCGGCCGTGCGATTCCAGGTCGTGCAAGTGGTGATAGATGCGCTCGCTCGCCTCCTCCTCCGCCGGTACCGGCTCAAGCTCGACCATGGCCATGTTGCAGCGGGTCGCAAATGTGCCGTCCTCGTCGAGGACATAGGCAATGCCGCCCGACATGCCGGCAGCGAAATTCCTTCCCGTGCGGCCGAGCACCACCACGATGCCGCCGGTCATGTATTCGCAGCAGTGGTCGCCGGCGCCTTCGATCACGGCGATGGCGCCGGAATTGCGCACGGCAAAGCGCTCGCCGGCAACGCCGCGGAAATAGCATTCGCCCTCGATGGCGCCGTAGAGCACGGTGTTGCCGACGATGATCGATTCCTCCGGCACGAAGCCGGCATCCGGCGCCGGGCGCACGATGATGTGCCCGCCGGAGAGGCCTTTTCCGACATAGTCGTTGGCGTCGCCTTCGAGGCTCGAACGTCACGCCGCGCGCGAGCCAGGCGCCAAAGCTCTGCCCGGCGGTGCCGGTGAACGCCACGTGGATCGTGTCGGCGGGGAGCCCGGCATGACCGTAACGCTTGGCGATCTCGCCGGAAAGCATGGCCCCGGTGGTGCGGTCGGTATTCCTGATCGGGCTCGTGAGGCGCAGGCGCGCCCCGCCATCGAGCGCGGGACGCGCCTGCGCAATGAGGCGGCGATCCAGGATGTCGTTGATCCTGTGGTCCTGCGGCTCGCAGTGATGAATGTTCACTCCCGGCCCGGCCCGCGGCTTAAAGAAGAGTCTGGAGAAGTCGAGGCCCTTGGCCTTCCAGTGCTCGACCACTTTGCGCTGGTCGAGCATCTGCATCTGGCCGACCATCTCCGCGAAGGTGCGAAAACCCATCGCGGCCATCAGCTCACGCACTTCCTCGGCGACGAAGAAGAAGAAATTGATGACGTGCTCGGGCTGGCCGACGAAACGCGCGCGCAGCACCGGGTCCTGCGTTGCTACTCCCACCGGGCAGGTGTTGAGATGGCACTTGCGCATCATGATGCAGCCGGCGGCAATAAGCGGCGCGGTGGAGAAGCCGAACTCGTCGGCGCCGAGAAGCGCGCCGACCACCACGTCGCGGCCGGTGCGGATGCCGCCATCGACCTGCACCGCGATGCGCCCGCGCAGCCGGTTGGCCACGAGTGTCTGGTGCGTCTCGGCAAGCCCGATCTCCCAGGGGGAGCCGGCATGCTTGATGGAAGTGAGGGGAGACGCGCCGGTGCCGCCCTCGAAGCCCGCGATGGTGACGTGGTCGGCGCGCGCCTTGGAGACACCGGCGGCGACCGTGCCCACGCCCACTTCTGAAACGAGCTTCACCGAGACGAGACCTTCGGGGTTGACGTTCTTCAGATCGAAGATGAGCTGCGCCAAATCCTCGATGGAATAGATGTCATGGTGCGGCGGCGGCGAGATGAGCCCGACGCCGGGCGTCGAGTGGCGCACCTTGGCGATGGTCTTGTCGACCTTGTGTCCAGGCAACTGCCCGCCTTCGCCGGGCTTGGCGCCCTGCGCCATCTTGATCTGCATCATATCGGAATTGACGAGATATTCCGTGGTGACGCCGAAGCGGCCGGAGGCGACCTGCTTGATCGCCGAGCGCATGGAATCACCGTTGGGAAGCGGCCTGAAGCGGTCACTCTCCTCGCCGCCCTCGCCGGTGTTCGATTTGCCGCCGATGCGGTTCATGGCAATGGCGAGCGTGGTATGCGCCTCGCGCGAGATCGAGCCGAACGACATGGCGCCCGTGGAGAAGCGCCGCACGATTTTGCTTGCGGGCTCGACCTCCTCGATCGGCACGGGAGCGCGCGCGTCTTCTTCCGCCGGCTTGAGCCGGAACAGGCCGCGGATGGTGAGAAGCCGCTCGGACTGCTCGTTGCTCACCTTGGCATATGTGCGATACTGGTCGGGGATGTTGCCGCGCACCGCGTGCTGGAGCGCCGCCACCGTCGCCGCGGTCCAGACGTGATCCTCGCCGCGCACGCGGTACTGATACTCGCCGCCGACGTCGAGCGCCGCGCGATAGATCGGTGCGTCGCCAAATGCATCGCGGTGGCGCCGCACGGTCTCCTCGGCGATCTCGGCGAGCGCCACGCCCTCGATGCGGGTCGCGGTGCCGGTAAAATATTCCGCGACGAAATCCGACTTGAGACCGACGGCGTCGAAAATCTGCGCGCCGCAATATGACTGATAGGTGGAGATGCCCATCTTGGAGATCACCTTGAGGATGCCCTTGTCGATGGACTTGATGTAGCGCTTGACGATCTCCTTCTCGTCGAGTTTCTGCGGCAGCTCGTCCTTGATGGCCAGCAGGCTCTCGAAGGCGAGATAGGGATTGATCGCCTCGGCGCCGTAGCCGGCAAGGCAGCAGAAATGATGCACCTCGCGCGGCTCGCCGGATTCCACGACGATGCCGACGGAAGTGCGCAGCCCCTGCCGGATGAGGTGATGATGCACCGCCGCGCAGGCAAGGAGCGAGGGCATGGGGACGTTCTCCTCGCCGGCGCGCCGGTCGGAGAGGATGATGATGTTGATGCCTTCGCGCACCGCGGCTTCCGCGCGGGCGCACACCGCGTCGAGCGCGTCCTTGAGACCTGAGGCTCCCTGCTCTGCGGGCCAGGTGGTGTCGAGAATGCGCGACTTGAAATGGCCGTCGCCCACCTCGGAGATGGCGCGGATCTTCTCCAGGTCCGCATTGGTAAGAATGGGCTGGCGCACTTCCAGCCGCTTCATATGCGAGACGCCCTCGACGTCGAACAGATTCGGCCGCGGCCCGATGATGGAGACGAGGCTCATCACCAGCTCCTCGCGGATCGGATCGATCGGCGGGTTGGTCACCTGCGCGAAGTTCTGCTTGAAATAGGTAAAGAGAAGCTTCGGCTTGCTCGACAGCGCCGAGATCGGCGTGTCGTTGCCCATCGAGCCCACGGCTTCCTCGCCTTGCAGCGCCATAGGTGACATGAGCAGCCGCAGGTCCTCCTGTGTGTAGCCGAAGGCCTGCTGACGGTCGAGCAGGGAAAGATTGGAGAGCGCGGCGTTCTCCGGGACGGAAGGGAGATCTTCAAGCACGATCTGCGTGCGCTCGAGCCACTCCTTGTAGGGATGGCTGCGCGCCAGCGTGGCCTTTAATTCCTCATCGGGAATGAGCCGGCCCTCGTCGAGATCGACGAGCAGCATCTTGCCGGGCTGAAGCCGCCACTTCTGCAAGATGTCCTTCTCCGCAATAGGAAGGACGCCCATCTCCGAGGCCATGATGATGCGGCCGTCGCGGGTGAGAAAATAGCGCGCTGGGCGCAGGCCGTTGCGGTCAAGCGTGGCGCCGATCTGGCGGCCATTGGTAAAGGCAATGGCGGCAGGGCCGTCCCACGGCTCCATGAGCGCGGCATGGTACTCATAGAAGGCGCGGCGCTCCTCGTCCATGAGCGGGTTTCCCGCCCATGCCTCCGGGATCATCATCATCACAGCGTGAGCGAGTGAGTAGCCGCCCTGCACCAGAAACTCGAGGGCATTGTCGAAGCAGGCGGTGTCGGACTGGCCTTCGTAGGAGACCGGCCAGAGCTTGCTGATGTCATCGCCATAGATATCCGAGGACACCGAGGCCTGGCGCGCCGCCATCCAGTTGACGTTGCCGCGCAGCGTGTTGATCTCGCCGTTGTGCGCAATCATTCGGTAGGGATGGGCGAGCGACCAGGCTGGGAAGGTGTTGGTGGAGAAGCGCTGGTGCACGAGGGCGAGCGCACTCTCGAAATGCGCGTCGTGCAGGTCGGGGTAATAGGTGCCGAGCTGGTCCGCCAGGAACATGCCCTTGTAGACCACGGTGCGACAGGAAATGGAGACGGGATAGTAGCCGGAAAGACGGCGTTCCTTGCGAGTGTAGATGGCATGCGAGATCGACTTGCGCAGAATGTAGAGACGGCGCTCGAACTCGGCATCGGTCTTGATCTTCCTGCCGCGGCCGATGAACACCTGCAGGTGCACGGGCTCCGTCGGCTTCACCGACTCGCCTAACGTCGAGTTGTTGGTCGGCACCTCGCGCCAGCCAAGGAGCGTCATGCCCTCGCGCCTGATCATTTGCGCCCAGATATCGCGGATAATCTGCCGCCACACACCGTCGCGCGGCATGAACAGGACACCTACGGCATATTCTCCCGGAAGGGGCAGCCGAAAGCCGAGGCGGTCGGCTTTGTTGGCAAAAAAAGCGTGCGGAATTTGCACGAGAATGCCGGCTCCGTCGCCAGCGCGCGGGTCGGCGCCCACCGCTCCGCGATGCTCGAGGTTGCACAGGATCGCGAGTGCATCCTCAATCATTGCATGCGACGCGCGGCCCTTGAGATCGGCGATGAAGCCGACACCGCAGGCAGCCTTCTCCAGCGCCGGATCGTAAAGACCCTGCGGTGTCATACCTCCCCCCGCAAGGGGGAGGTCGACCGCCGGAGCGGAGCGACGCGCGGTCGGGTGGGGGATGCTCACGCTCGATCCGGCGACGGCACAGCCCCTCACCCCCACCCTCTCCCCGCATGCGGGGAAAGGGAGCACGGCGAGCGTGTCGTTCGCTCCTGTCGCGCGCTGATGTACCGCCGCGCTCATGCGCTCCTCGCGTCCCGAGGCGCTGTTCGGCGCTCGTGTTGGGCGATTACGCGATGCCGCAGCACCGCCGTTCACCAATCATATGGATATCGTGCCCGCAACGACAGCGGGCATCGCGCAAACTGGGACAGCAATGCTGTCCTAGTTGAGCCTGCCAAATTCCACGCGCAAATACAAGCGTGATTTATATCCCTAGATCACCGTAAGCACGGTGCGCCCGATTTGCTACGGTATCACGGCATGAATTTCGCGAGCGACAATGCAGCCGGCATCGCGCCGGAAATCGTTGCGGCGATCGCCCGCGCGAATGAAGGCAAGGTGCTCTCCTATGGTCGCGACCCCTGGACCGCGCGCGTCGAGCAGCGCCTGTGCGAGCTTTTCGAGTGCGAGGTCGCGGTGTTTCTCGTGGCAACCGGGACAGCAGCCAATGCGCTCGCCCTCGCGCATCTCACTCCGCCCTGGGGCGCGGTCCTCTGTCACGAGGATGCGCATATCGCAACGGACGAATGCGGCGCGCCCGAATTCTTCGGCGGCGGTATCAAGCTCATTTCGCTTGGCGGCGAAGGCAGCAAGATCGCACCAACTACCCTGATGCGCGCGCTCGACGGTCGATGGGGCGGACCGCACCATGTTACTCCCTCGATGCTTTCGCTCTCGCAGGCGACCGAGGCCGGGACAATCTACCGGGTCCACGAGCTGCGCGCTCTCGCCGACATCGCGCATGCGCGCGGGCTCACCGTGCATGTTGACGGAGCGCGGCTTGGCAATGCGCTCGCGCGCATGAATGCCTCACCAGCGGAGGCGACGTGGAAAGCGGGCGTCGATGCGCTTTCCTTCGGCGCGACCAAAGGCGGGGCGCTCGCCGCCGAGGCTGTCGTGTTCTTCGATCCTGCGGTCGGCAAGAACATGCCGGACCGGCGCAAACGTGCCGGCCATCTCCTTTCGAAGCATCGGTTCGTGGCGGCGCAGATTGAGGCCTACTGCGACAACGGCCTTTGGCTGGCGCTGGCGGGTCACGCCAATGCCATGGCCGATCGGCTTGCGGCCGGCCTTACTGCTCTCGGCATTCGCCCGGTCTGGCCGGTCGAGGCGAACGAGGTCTTCGTCGTCTTGCCGGAACGCGCTGACGCGCGCCTCAAATCCGCGGGCGCGATCTACTACGCCTGGCATCCGAGCGCTCAGGTTGGCGACACGCGGCTGGTGCGTCTTGTCACGTCGTTTGCAACCACGATCGAGGAGGTCGATTTGTTCCTCGCCACGGCCGCCGCTGCTTTCTGACACGCGGACGCCCAAGGTCTGCCCTATTGCCGGTGCACGCTTCTGGTGAGAGTGCAACTGGGGGAGGTTGCAGTGAAAGTTCGCATCGCGCTTGCGGCGGCGGCGGTGATCCTGGAGACTGGCAGCGGGTCCGTGCTCGCGCAGCCGGTGCCCGCCTATCCCGGCGTATACCCGGCCCCGTATCCCGGGGCCTATCCCGTGCTGCCGCCGTTCGAGATCGTTGCTATAGTCCGGTCAAAAGGGTTCGAGCCATTGGGTCGCCCCGCGCGTCAAGGGCCGACCTACTGGGTGCGCGCCGCCGATTCGGCCGGACGCGAGATGCAGGTCATCGTGGATGCAAGGGCTGGGCGCATCATCCGGGTCATGCCCACCAGCCGGCTTGGAGGAATGTCGCCGCCCTATCCCATACCACCTGAGCGGGCGGTGCCCGACGGGAACGGACCGAATTCGCGAATGGGCGGTTACCCAGGAGGTTACCCGGGCGGTTCCTCCGATGCGCCCGACCACATCGTCCCACGGGAGCCGAGCAGGCCGTCTGCGGGCCCAACCGGCCTGCCGGCATCTGCACCCGCCGCGTCGCCCAGGGCGGTGAGTGCCCCGGCACCGCTGCCACGCCCGCGGCCGAGCATGCCATCCGTATCAGCATCGGCGGAGGGCCCAGCACCCGGCGCACCCCTGATCAATCCTGCACCCTCTGGCTCCGACATCGACGAGTAGCGCCCGAGTAGAACGAAAAGAGTCAAACGAAAAGCGCCCCGGACCTCCGGGGCGCTCCCTGGCCTCTTCCGTCATGCCCGGCCTTGTTCAGGACGAGCCCGGCCATGAGGTCGGAAATGGCTTCAGGCCGCTTTGACTTCGACCACCTTCGGTTGGCGGTTGCCGATCGGGATCTGGCGCGGCTTCTTCGCCTCGGGAATCTCGCGCACGAGATCAACGTGCAGAAGACCGTTCTCGAGTGCGGCGCCCTTCACCTGGACATAGTCAGCAAGCTGGAACACCCGCTCGAAAGCGCGCGCCGCGATGCCCTGATAGAGCACCTCGCCGGTTGCTTTCTCATCCTTGGTGTTCTTGTCGCCCTTGATGGTGAGCGTGTTTTCCTTCGCCTCGATGGAAAGGTCGCTCTCGCCGAAGCCGGCAACCGCGACCGAGATGCGATAGGCATTCTCGCCGGTGCGTTCGATGTTGTAGGGCGGATAGCCCGGCGCAGAATCAAACCCGTCGAGCATCGAGAACAGCCGGTCGAAACCGACGGTGGAACGATAGAGGGGAGCCAGATCGAAAGTTCGCATGGCATAACCTCGTTGTTGAGCGAAATGCGGGTGGTCCGCCTGGAGGGCCGGACCGGTTTTTTGCGTGCAGCCCACGGGCCTGCGCGCAAGCAAGAGATAGGAATGGCGACGGCGCCGCGCAAGGAGGTGAACCTGTTGCAAAGGCTCGCCTTTAGGCGGAAAAGGCAAGACGCTGCTATAAGGCGGCTCCCGCCCTTGAATCTCACCATCGCCTTATGAACCTTCTCTCCATTCCGGCTAATCCTGTGCCCGACGGCGCCGTTGCGGGTATGTTAAAGACCCCGGATGGCGTTGCGCTGCGCTTCGCCCGCTGGCCGCCCCCGCCCGGGCGAAAAGGCACGGTCTGTGTCTTTCAGGGGCGCGCCGAGTTCATCGAAAAATACTTTGAGACTGTGCGCGACCTGCGCGCCCGCGGCTTTGCTGTCGCCACGCTCGACTGGCGGGGCCAGGGAGGATCGCAGCGGGCGCTGCGCAATGCGCGCAAAGGCTATGTGCGCAACTTTGCGCAGTATCAGATCGATCTGGAAACCTTCGTTAAGGAGATAGTGCTGCCGGATTGTCCGCCCCCGGTCTTTGCACTCGCCCATTCGATGGGGGCGAGCATTCTTCTGGGCACAGCCTACGCCGGTCATCGCTGGTTCGATCGGATGGTGCTGCTTGCGCCTATGCTGTCGCTGCCGGGAATGCGCCGGCTCACCGCGACGCGGATGATGGTGAGGAGCTT
The DNA here is from genome assembly GCA_963841105.1 of uncultured Alphaproteobacteria bacterium. Taxonomy (GTDB): domain Bacteria; phylum Pseudomonadota; class Alphaproteobacteria; order Rhizobiales; family Xanthobacteraceae; genus VAZQ01. Next base: position 9,557 of record CAWJCB010000008.1, on the reverse strand, counting down.
GCGCCTCCTGGGTCTTGGGTCGCTCTACGTTCCGGGGGGCAGTGCGTCGATACTCCAGCAGCGCCCTTTCGCTGGAAATTTCCTCACCTCCGACCCGGTTCGCTATGCCCGCAATGTCGCGGTGCTGGAAGCCCAACCCGCGCTTGCGACGGGCTGGCCGACAGTGGCGTGGACCGATGCCGCGTTTCGCGTCATGGCGGAGTTCGCGCAGCCAAACTATCCCGCGCGCATTCGCCAGCCTCTTCTCATCATCGCCGCGGGCCTCGATGCGATCGTCTCGACCCCGGCGATCGATGAATTCTCTGCGCGGCTGCGCGCCGGTTCCCATCTCATCGTGCCCGGCGCCCGTCACGAGTTGCTGATGGAGCAGGATCGCTTTCGCGGGCAGGTGCTCGCCGCTTTCGACGCCTTTGTTCCCGGAACGCCCATCTTCGGTTGACCGCGTTCCTTCCGATTTGTGGAAGCTGAACCCAGTGGTCGTCCGCACAGAATCGGCGGTAAATTTGAGGAGTCCTCTATGCGGACTCGGCGAGGAGGGCGAGCGCAGCAGCGTGCACGCGTTTGTCTCCGGCCGCGACAATGCGACCGCCCGAATGGGGCGGACTGCCCTCCCAAGTGGTGATCACCCCCCCGGCGCCGGCGATGACCGGCATGAGGGGCAGAACGTCGTGCGGTTTGAGCTCCGTCTCGATGACGAGATCAATGTGCCCTGCTGCCAGCATGCAATAAGCGTAACAGTCGCCGCCATACCGGGAGAGCCGCGCCTTCTCTTCGACCCTCGAGAATTTGCTCCGGTCGGTGGTGCTCATCAGGAGGGGGCTCGTTGTGAACAGCACGGCTTCCGAGAGGTCGGCGCAGGCACGGATGCGCAGGGTCCGTTCACCGGCGGGTCCGCGGTACTGCGCATGGGCCCCGTCGCCGCTGAACCGCTCCCGGATGAAGGGTTGGTTCATCATGCCGAAGACCGGTTCTCCCCACCGCAGCAACGCGATCAGCGTTCCCCAGGCGGGCATGCCTGAAATGAACGATTTGGTGCCGTCGATAGGGTCGAGCACCCAGATATACTCGGCCTGTGCGCGCTCGATGCCGTATTCCTCGCCGATGATTCCGTGTTCCGGGAAGGTCCGGTGAATGAGACTGCGCATGACGGTTTCGGCTGCATGATCGGCCGCGGTGACCGGGTCGAATTTGCCGCGGCCGCCTTTGTCCGCAATGCTCAGAGCCGTCCGAAAGAACGGTAAAATGGTCTCACCGGAAACAGAGGCGAGCTCGTTCACGAAGGCCGAGAAGTCCACCGCCGTCATGGATAATGCCCCCGCATAAGCCCATCTTCCTAAAGCGAATACTGCGACCCCTGCAACATCTCCTTCCAGTTGTGTGCGCGTAGGCAAGGGACTGCGTGGTCGAGCTTTCCCGACTGAGACGATCGGATGGCAGCTATGCCGTTGCCGCTTACCGCTTCGTGTTGGCGGGGCAGACCCTTCTTATCGTATTGTTCTCATTAGGTAATTCTTCTGACCGCAACTCCGTTGCGGCTCCCCACGCTCGGCTCTTTAGACCGTCCTGCCTGTTTTACGCGCTTGTGTCTTGTGCAATGCGGTGTCATATTGTTGCGGTGCGGTAACGCCTCGCGTTGCCGCCGCCCTCCTTGGGCGTTTCCTCCCTAAACTTGGGCCGCTTGCATCGCAGGCGGCCCTTTTTTCAGGCTCACTCGTTTTTAGGCTCATTCGGCCGCGGCCCGATACGGACGCAATTCCTCAAGCGGAATGACGGCGAGGCTTTCGGCCAGGATCTCGAGATCAGTGGCCAACCTTCCAAAGGATGAGGCGCGCTCAAAGCGTCGTTCATCCATGTAAAGGGCGCGGTTGAGCTCGAGCTGGATGGCATGCAGGCCGGCGCTCGGATTGCCGTAATGTTCGGTGATGAACCCCCCGGCATAAGGTTTGTTGCGGCTGACCGAGTAACCCAGGTCGCGCAAAGTTGCTTCCGCGACCTCGGCAATCGCCGTCACACAACTCGTGCCGTAGCGGTCCCCGAGCACCACGTCGCAACGCGGCCGCTCATCCTTGGCGCCGGCCGCCGACGGCATGGAATGACAGTCGATCAGCACCGCCGCTCCGAAATCCCGATGGATACGCGTAAAAATCCGGCGCAGTGCGCGATGGTATGGCTTGTAGAGTCCTTCAATCCGGCGAATCGCATCTTCGACAGGAATCCGTTGGCCATAGATCTCCTGTGCGTCCCCGACGACCCGCGCCACCGTGCCAAGACCGCCCGCCACGCGCATTGACCGCGTATTGGCGAAGGAAGGCAGCCGACCGTCGAACATGCGCGGATCGAGCTCGTACGGCTCCCGATTGACGTCCACATAGCAACGAGGAAAATGGGCGCGCATCAAAGGATAGCCGCGCGCAACGACGCCCAGAGCGAGCTCATCCACGAAGGAGTTTTCCGAGCGGCGCAGAGTTGCAACGTCGAGGCGCGATGCCGCGAGGAAGGCCCGCGGATAGGCATTCCCGCTGTGCGGCGAGTTGAACATCACGGGTCCACGCCACTCCTGCGGCTCAAGAATTTCAAACGGGGGATCGAGTTCTTCTTTCAAATCCGGCATGGCGCGTGTTGGGCGGGAATGGGCAGTTGCAACAATGCGGGCCGAGGGGCATCCTGGTCCCCACTATCCCTAGAAACCCGTTATTGTCCATCGTGGAAGGGGTGAATGTCAGGGAGGAGACCACACGTCGCGGGGTTCACGTGATATTTACCCGCTCTCGGCCTTATGCAACGGTTGCGACCTGACTTCGCGACGTAACCTGACGAGGTGAGAGGAAGAGGAAACTCATCACTCTCAGTGGGCTGGATAATGGCCAAAATCATTCTTGCGGAAGATGACGGCGACATGCGCCGCTTCCTGGTAAGGGCGCTCCAGAACGCCGGATACGAGGTGATCTCGTTTGACAACGGGCTCTCCGCCTACCAACGTCTGCGTGAGGAGCCTTTCGAGCTTCTGCTCACGGACATCGTCATGCCGGAGATGGATGGCATCGAGCTCGCGCGCCGCGCCTCTGAGCTCGACCCCGACATCAAGATCATGTTCATCACCGGGTTTGCAGCGGTGGCGCTCAATTCGGACTCCGGGGCCCCCAAGAATGCCAAGGTGCTGTCAAAGCCCGTTCATTTGCGCGAGCTTGTCACCGAAGTGCAGAAGATGATTCCCGCCTGAGACAGCCGCCTGGCCCGGCGGCGCTTGCCTCGTGACAACCTCGGGGATATGAACCAACCCAGCCGCCTTCGGCGGTTCGGGCGCGTAGCTCAGCGGTAGAGCACTTGGTCGACATCCAAGGGGTCACAGGTTCGATCCCTGTCGCGCCCACCAATGATTTTCGAGCCCTGTAGAACCCTCCTCGTCGAAATTCAATGCGCTACTTGGCGGACGCTTTGCGTGACGCGACGGGGGCCGGTTCAATCATCGTGTCGAACTGGTCGTTCTCGATGACCTGGGACCACATGGGGTAGACGAAGTTGACCATTTGCTCGGCCATCCCATCGAAGAAGCCTACCATGCCCTCGCGCAAGGCATAGACGTGGAAGCCAAGGTCGTACGCCGACAACACCGTTGCGTAGACGCACACGTCGCTAGTGAATCCTGCGACCGCAACGTTCTTGATGCCCTTGGAGCGGAGGATCTCGCTCAACCCGGTGCCGCCAAAGCCGCTGGCTTGGCTGCGCGGCGGAAGAAACAGATCGCGATCTGCGGGTGAGGGCTTGAGTGGCTCGTAATATGCGGCTTCCTTGGATCCGATCTTCCAGGCGCCGCGGCCGATCTGCCCGCGGTGAAAAAGGCCGGGATTAGAGGGGTCGAGCTCACGAAAGTCCGAGGTGTAGCCCTCGGTGATGTGGACGATCAGAACGCCCTTTGCACGGGCCTTGCCGACCAGCTCGACGATCCGATCGAGCATTTTCGTCTTTGCGTAGTGCTCGGCAAACTTGCCGTACCACGCCCCGTCAGGCGCGACAAAGTTGGCCTGGAAATCAACCAGCAGGATGGCAGTCTCCTCAGCCTTGATGCTTTTCGCGACCGGCACCACCGGCTCTGCCCGCGCCTGTGCAAAAAAACTCACCACCGCGACTACGGACGCCACCACTAATGACGCGCTCCGAGTGAATTTTCTCATTGCATCCTCCTGACAGTGCGAAAGTCGGTCCGCAGCAGTTAAGTCCCGGCTCGGCGACATGCCCCCACGCGATACCGGTCGCGCTGGCGATCGATGCTACTTTCGCTTCTCCATCGGCACATACGGCCAAGCCCCGGCTCTTGCGAAGCTGTATACTCGTTCTGCTCTTCCGCCGCCATGTTGCGAATTTACCGGAACGACGTCTCACAACATGTTTTCGCGTCAGCCGTCCATCGCGCTGGCCCGGCCGGTCCCGAGCCCACGCATGAAGCTGCGCCGGATGAGCGGCGGATCGCGCACGGTCTGACCGACGCCGGGCGCGTCGTCGATCTTCGCTGCAAGCAGCACCGGCCCTCCCTGATCGAACCGGCGCGACGTGAGCGCGTTGAAATGATTCTCGTCGCGCACCCAATGGCTGTTTGCAATTCCCGCGCCGCGCGCGACGCCGACAATGTCGGTCGAGCTTGCAGTCGCGGATGCCTGCTTTCCCGTGATCTGATAGACGCCGTTGTCCATGATGATGATGGTCAGATTGCGCGGCTTCACCATCGCGATGGTGGCAAGGCATCCAAGTGACATCAGAATGGAGCCATCGCCCTCGAGCGCGATAACCCCGCGCTCGGGTTGTGCAATTGCGACGCCGAGCGCAATGGGGCAGGCGAGACCCATGCTGCCCAGCATGTAGAAATTCTGGGCGCGATGCCCGGCGGCATAAAGATCAAAGTTGGTGTTGCCGATACCGGCGATCACGGCTTCCTCGTGTGCAAGCTTCGCCACCAGCTGCTTGGTCAGATCGGCACGGTTGAGGATCTTGACCGCGGCGGCATCGCTCGTCGGCGCAGGCACGACGGAATCTCCCTATTTCAATTTCGCCGCCGCCACCGGATTGCCGCCGGTGAGAAGCGGCGAGAGAATGAGCACGACCGGGCTCTGGGTGGCAAATGCCTGCTTGATGGATTTGTCGAGGATGACGGACATGGTCGTTTGGTCGGTGAGCGTGTGGTGCACGACCGCGATCGAGTCGAGCATGGGCCGCATGGCGCGGGCCACCAGCACCTGACCAATATTGAACTCGCCGAGGGTCCCGCGTTCGGAGACGAAGATGATCGCGGGAATCTGGTACGGCACGATCAATGAGGCGAGCGCGTTGGGAATAAGCGCGAAGCCGCTCGTCTGCATCATTGCCGCGCCGCGCAGGCCGCCCATGTAGGCGCCGGCCAAGGCGCCGACCGCCTCGTCCTCGCGGGTAGCCCCTACGGCAATGAAATAGTTGTCAGCCGTGGCCCCGCTGATAAGAGGAGTGAGCACGTTATCCGGAACGTAGGTGATGAGGCGCACCTCGTTCTCTTTTAATACCTGCAGCAACCGATCCGACCAATTCATGCGCGTCGCATCATGCTGAATATCAATTGCAGGGCGGTGGATTGCCAACCACTCCGGTTGCAAAGTCGTTATCGCGTGCGAGGATGCGTCGTTCTGGACGCAGAGACAAGCCCGCCACCAGAGCGCCGGATTGCGCGCAATTGTGTTCAAAGGACAATGAAGAACGGTCGATCCTTGAAAGCGGTGAAGATGTCCGCCTCGCTCGCGTTGCTGGTCCTGAGCGCCGCGGGGCTCGCGGCCGCGCAGGACTATCCCAGTCGCCCCATTACGCTCATCGTGCCCTACGCTGCGGGCGGCGGGAATGACTTGATGGCGCGCATCGCGGCAGAGAAGATGAGCAAGCTCATCGGCCAGCATGTCGTCATCGAGAATCGCGGCGGCGCGGGAGGCAGCATCGCCACTCGCCAGGTCGCCAAGGCCGAGCCCGATGGCTACACGCTCGGCCTCGGCGGCACCGGCACGCTCGCCATCGATCCGACGCTGTACGGCAACGTCGGATACGATCCGCGCAAGGACTTTGCGCCCATCGGCCTCATCGCCAGCAGCGCACTGGTCGTGTGCGTTCACCCCTCGCTCGCTGCGCATTCCATTGCCGATCTTATCGCCCTGGCCAAGGCACAGCCCGGCAGCCTCAACTATGCTTCTGCCGGCACCGGCAGCGGCATCCATCTCGCGACCGAATATTTCGCCGCCGTGGCGGGCATCAAGCTCACCCACATCCCTTACAAGGGAAGCTCCCCGGCGCTGGCCGATCTCGCCGGTGGTCATGTGGCGATCTATTTCAGCTCGCTGCCGCCGGCGATCGGCCTCGTCAGGGAAGGCAAGGTGCGCGCGCTGGCGGTGACCAGCGCGAAGCGCACAGCAATGTTGCCGGACCTTCCGACAGTCGCGGAAGCGGCATTGCCCGGATATGACGTCGTGCTGCATTATGGAATCGTTGCCCCCGGGGGAACCCCTCGCGCCATCGTGGAGAAGCTCAGCGTCGCGCTGAGAAACGCGGTCATGTCGGAAGAGCTTAAGGCGCGGCTTGCTGACGACGGCGCCGAGCCGCTCGCGAGCACCGCGGACGAATACGCCGCCGATATCGACCGCGAGGAGAGCAAATGGTCCGCCATCGTCAAACTGGCGGGCGCCAAGGCGCAGTGAAAAAGGCGCAGTGAAAATGGACGCGGCAGTCGAGCCACAACCTAAAACCGGCTGGCAGGACGACATCTACGATCTGCTGCGCCGGCACGGGGTGACGCAGATTGCATATGTCCCTGATGCGGGTCACAGCATTCTGATTGATCGTTCGCTCGCCGACCCCGGCGTGCATTCAATCCCCCTGACAACGGAGGAGGAAGGCGTGGCGCTTATCGCCGGCGCCGATCTCGGCGGCGCGCGCGGCGTGCTCCTGATGCAGTCGAGCGGGGTCGGCAACTGCATCAACATGCTGTCCCTGATAAAGTGGGCACGCTTCCCATTCCTGACGATCATCAGCATGCGCGGCGATTTCGGCGAGGGCAATCCATGGCAATTCGCCATGGGGCAAGCCACCGAGCCGGTGCTGGCGGCCATGGGCGTGATTTGTCTGCGGATCGAGCGCCCCGAAGACGTCATTGCGACGATGGGCGCGGCGCTGACCATGGTATTTGGCGGTGGCCAGGCGGTCGCTGTGCTGCTTTCGCAAAGACTGATCGGCGCCAAACCTTTTTGATTGATGGCAAGGGTCATTCAAGGGTGATTCAAGGGTGATCGCATGTCCGGCAAGGTAAACCCCGCTCGCCTCCTGTCGGCGGCGTCTGATTTCGTGCTGGAGCGCGGCAAAGCCGTGCCGGCGCTGATAGGCCGGCACGAGGATTTCCTGATCATCGCGGGATTGGGCGGCACCGCCTGCGATGTCGGCGCTGTGACCGGCGATAGCGCCCATGGGTATGTGCTGTCGGGCGCGATGGGCGCCGCCTGCATGATGGGGTTGGGCCTTGCGCTGGCGCGTTCGGACCGGCGCGTGCTCGTCGTCACCGGCGACGGCGAGCTCCTCATGAATGTCGGGGCGCTTGCCACCATTGCAGTCATTGATCCGGCGAACCTCGCGATCATCTGCGTCGATAACGGCCATTACGGCGAGACCGGCTGGCAGAAGAGTCACACCAGTCTCGGCGTCGATCTGGAAAAGATCGCGATCGGCTGCGGCATAAAGCACACGCGCACCGTGGCGGACGTGGCCGACATTGCGAACGGCGCGCGGCTGTTGCGTGAGAGCAACGGCACGGCTTTTGTGCTCCTGCGCGTTGCGCCGACCGACCCCCCGCCGTTCAAACGCAATCTCGACGCTTCCCTTTGCCGCGACCGCTTCCGCGCGGCGCTTCGGCAATCATAGCGTCAACACTTGGATTCGCTGTCTCAGCTCGCGCAGCCGTTATTTGCTCCGCGCTCCGTTGCAATCGTCGGCCAGTCGGATGATGCGGGAAAAACGGCTGGGCGGCCGCTGAAATTTCTGCGGCAGATGGGCTACCCCGGACGCATCTATCCGATCAATCCCCGGCGCGAGCAGGTGCTGGGCGAGCGAGCCTGGCCCTCGCTTTCGGCGCTGCCCGAGTTGCCTGACCACGCTTATATCGTGACCCCGACTGAAGCGGCCATTGATGCCGTGGATGAATGCGGACGGCTCGGAATGCGCGTGGCCACCGTGCTCGCCGACGGCTTCACGGAAGCCGGCGCCGAGGGCGCCGCCCGCGCGGCACGGCTGCGCTCGATCTGCGCTCGTACCGGCATTCGCATTGTCGGCCCGTCGAGCCTGGGCGTCGTTGACCTGCGCAGTAAGGCGATGCTGACGGCAAACGCCGCCTTCGACGAAACGAGCTTACCCGCGGGCCCTATCTTCGTCGCGTCCCATAGCGGCAGCATGATCGGCGCACTGTTATCGCGGGGCATTGCCCGCGGGTTGAGATTTGCCGGACTGGTGTCGGTCGGCAACGAGATCGATCTATCGCTGGGCGAAATTTGCGAGGTTACGCTCGATGACCCCGGCACCGAGGCCTATATGCTGTTTCTTGAGACCATGCGGCACGCCGATGCGTTACGGCGCTTTGCGCTGAAAGCGGCGCGGCATGGAAAACCGGTGATCGCCTACAAGCTTGGACGCTCCGCGGCGGCGCGCGAGCTCGCGGTTTCTCATACCGGCGCGCTCGCCGGAGAGGACGATATCGCCGATGTATTCCTGAAATCCTGCGGCATCGCGCGGGTCGATACACTCGAGGGTCTGCTCGAAGGCGTGTCGCTGCTGGCGCGCGTGCCGCTTGTGGTATCCGGCGTGCCGCGCAGAAATGTCGGAGTGGTCACAACGACGGCGGGCGGCGCGACGATGGTTGTCGATCCACTGGCAAGCCGTGGCATCAACATCCAGTCGGCAAGTGCCGCGACGCTGGCGCAGCTTGCCGCCGCGGGCATCGAGGTCAAGCCAGCGCGCATCGTTGATCTCACGATAGCGGGCGCCCGCTATGACACCATGAAACTCGCGCTTGAGATACTTCTGGCCGCGCCGGAGTTCGACTTCGTGCTTGCCGTCATCGGCTCATCGGCGCGGGCTTATCCGCAGGCTACGGTGCGCCCGATCATCGAATGTGCAAACTCAAATAAGCCGCTTGCCGCCTTTCTGGTGCCCGAAGCAATGGAGGCGCTGGCAGCGCTGAGCAGGGCCGGCATTCCGAATTTTCGCACGCCGGAGGCCTGCGCCGACGCGATTGCGGCAGTCCTTGGCCGGAGGCCTCCGCTTCCGCTTCCCGCCGGCAGGTTGGGTCGAGCCTTTTGCGAGACCCAACGCTTGCAAGCGGCGCCAGTCCATGTTGGGTCTCGTGAAGAGCTCGACCCAACCCACGCCGATACGGCACGACATAAATCAAGCGGACTGATTCTGGACGAGCATGCCTCTTTCGGGCTGCTCGATCGTCTCGGCATTGCCCGGGCTCCTTCGGTGGTCCTCGACGTTGAGATCGCGCACCCGCCCGCGCTCCCGTTCTCTTA
>CAWJCB010000007.1:0-19048 GCA_963841105.1 uncultured Alphaproteobacteria bacterium | reverse complement strand
CTGAGTTACGCAGGGGCCGAATATGCGGTGACCGCCACAGGGTTTGTTTGGATCATAGATCGGTCGATCCATTGGACGCGTCTTCAATGTACCCGCTCGAAGGGCATGGATGCGATCCCAGGCAACCTCAACATACTGTGAGATATTATCACAGCCATATCCGACACGGCCATGCTTAGCCGCTGCAACCACCGCAGAGCCCACGCCCATGTAGAGATCAAACACCCCCTGCCCTTGCTCGGTTAATGCCAAAACCAGGCGTTCGACGAGCTCAACTGGAAACTGACAAGGATGAACTGTCTTCTCGACATGATTGTTCTTGACGTTCGGAAATATCCACACATCGCCAGGATTCTTTCCGAGCGGATTACCCGATAGCTGTCCCGCTCTTGGTCCCTTGAAGTATTTCTTGCCGGGATATTTCGACGGCACTCGGATTGCGTTCAAATTGAAGATGTAATCATCGGTCTTGGTGAACCAAAGGATCGTTTCGTATCGGCCAGAAAGTCGCTTCGAGCAGTGCAGGCCGTGCTCGAAATGCCAAATGATCCGGTTGCGCAGCTTCAATCCATGCTCGCGGAACACGGGATAGAGCACCATGTCCAGCGGAAAGATTCTCGCCTCTTTGAACATGATTGCCAATTTGCCAGCACAACGAGCCACGTTGGTTCAGGAGACGAACACATTCAGAGATGACACGCGCCTGGGTCTCGACGTAAGCGTCCAAACGAGATCGCGCCTCATATGCCTTGCCGATGTTGTACGGGGGAGAAGTCACGATCAAATGCATGGAATTGCTCGGCAGCGGGCGCATGAAATCCAGGTTGTCCTGGCACGCCATCACCGCATCCCGGCCGGCGCCAAGTCTGCTGGTTGCCGCTGATCTCATCGAGAATGGGCCCGAATCACGAGCTTGAATCGCCGCTAGCATACCCGGCATCCGCCTCGAGGCGAAGCCAGGCCTTGCTGAGGGTTATGCTGAGAGTTCACAAAGGACGATGGGCCGGTGTGATCCCGCCACTCAACCCGCGAACAACCGCGCCACCAGCCGGCGCGCGAGCACGCCGGCTACACGCCGGCGGTAGTGGCCGGGCGTGAACGTGGTTTTCATCGACATGATCTGATCGCGCACGAGGGCGTCGAGACGCGCCAGCACAGGCTCATCGAGAGCGCCGCCGCAAAGCGCGCTTATTCCTTCCAGCAGCACCGGTCGCGGATTCGTGCCTGTGATCGCGACGCGCAGCTCGGTCAGCGCATCGCGCTCGCGGCGCAGCGCCACGGCGACGCCCGCCACGGGATATTCAATGGAGCGGCGAATGCGGATTCTTCTCATAGCCCGAGCGCAGGCCGGGCGTATTTCTCGCCCGCACCGCCGTGACGAGCTCGCCCGGGCGCAGCGACAGATAGAATTTCCCGTCGCCTTGCGCCGGCGTGATCGGCTGGTCCTGCCGGGCGTAGCCGATATAGAGAGCCGGCAGCGCAATCGTCCGCGCCCCTGCCGGCCCGGCGAGATCGACTTCCGCGCCGAGCGTCATCAACGCGGGGGCGAGATCGCCGCTGAACGTCGCGAAGCAGATGCCGCGACTCTTCGGCGCGACGTGACAGACGTCCCCGGTGGTCTTCATGCAATGGTGATTGGCTGATCGCCACCATTCGCTCTGGTTGTAGAAGAGGCAGCGCGTGTCGAGGCACAGATTACCCCCCACCGTGCCCATGTTGCGATGCGTCGGGCCGGCAATGTGGGCAGCCGCCTGCGCCAGCACGGGATAGTGCAAAACAACCTGCGGATGCGCGGCAAGCTCGGCCAGCGTCACCGCTGCGCCAATCTCGATTGTCTGCGCGTTGACCCGCAGCGTGCGCAGCTCATCGACGTTGCTGATGTCGATGAGCGTCGCCGGCGCCACAATGCCGCGCCGGATATTGACCAGAAGATCGGTGCCGCCGCCGAGGAACCGTCCGTCGGGATGGCGCGCACACGCCTGCACAACCTCATCCAGCGTCGCCGGGCGGACCAGTTGGAATTCGCCCAGCGCGTCCATCAGGCGCCATTGATTGCGGACACGCTCGCGGGCTTGCTCTCGGACGGGATGTCGCGCTTGCGCCCGGCGCTCGCGCGGTGGCGCTTCTCCAGTGCGACAAAGACGCGGTCCGGCGTCACCGGCAGATTGTTGAAGCGCACGCCAACGGCATCGGCGACGGCATTGGCGAGCGCCGGCAGGAAAGCGGCCAGCGAGCCCTCGCCCGCCTCCTTGGCGCCGAAGGGGCCGTGCGGATCATTGCTCTCGATGATCCCAACCTCGATCGGTGGCGAATCCTCTATGGTGGGAACGCGATAATCGAGCATGTTGCCGGTGATGAGGAGGCCGTCGTGATAGGCGGTCTCCTCGCTCATCGCCTGTCCCATGCCCATCCACACCGAGCCCTGTACCTGGCCCTCCACGGTGAGGCGATTGAGCGCCTTGCCGCAGTCGTGCGCGACCCAGACCTTGTCCACGGTGACGACGCCGGTGTCCTCGTTGACGCTGACCTCGACCACCTGCGCGGAGTAGCTGTAGCCCATGGTGCCGCCGATGGCCGCGCCGCGATATTTCTTGCCCCCATGCGATTGCGGGATAGTGGAATAATTGCCGGTGACGGTGATGGTGCCGGTATCTTTCAGGGCCTCGCTCACCACCTCGTTGAAGGTGAGTCCCCGGTCCTGGGCGCCGGCGCGGTAGATTTCGCCGAGGCACTCGATCTCCTCGGGCCGGGCTTCGAGCTTGCGCGCGGCCGCCGCCACCAGCACGCGCTTGAGATTGGCCGCGGCCTCTATTGCCGCATTGCCGACCATGAAGGTCACGCGCGAGGAGTAGGAGCCGTTGTCCTTCGGCACCAGGTCGCTGTCACCGGTGATGACGCGGATGCGCGCAAGATCAAGCCCTAATACCTCGCCGACTGTCTGTGCCAGGAGGGTCGTCGAGCCCTGCCCGATATCGGCGGCGCCGGAGAGGACAACGATGGAGCCGTCAAAATCGAGCTTGATCTTCACGGTCGCATGCGGCTCGCCGGTCCAGTTGACCGGCCGGGAGGCGCCGCTGATGTAATGCGAGCAGGCAAATCCCAGACCCCTGCGCCTGCCGAAACCGTCTTTCCCGAGCTTGCCCTTGCGCGCCTTCCATCCGCTCGCCTGCTCCACCCAATCGACGCATTGCGGCAGCCCGTAGCTGTTCACCATGAGATCGTTGTCGGTGAAGGTCGGCGCGGTCAGGTAGTTCGCGCGCCGCACGGCAATGGGGTCGAGCCGCATTTCTTGCGCCATCTCGTCGAGGAGGCTCTCGAAGGCGAAGCGGATATCGACTGTCCCGTGCCCGCGGAAGGCGCCGCACGGCGGCGTGTTGGTGAGCACGCGCTTGCCGAGATATTTCACGTTGTGCAGGTCATAGATGGCGTAGAGCATCGAGCCGGCATAGAGGATGGTCACCACGCCATAGCCGGAATGCGCGCCGCCGCGCTGGATGCACTCGCATTCGACGGCGGTGATGCGCCCGTCCCTGCGCATCCCGAGCTTGAGCCGGATGTCGGTCTGCGGCCGCCCGCGGTGCGTGATGAACGTCTCCTCGCGATTGACGACGAGGCGCACGCATCCGCCGGCGCGCCGCGCCAGCAAGGCGGCGATCAACTCGACGTTAAGCGTCTCCGTGCGGCAGCCGAACCCGCCTCCCACATGCGGCTTGATCACGCGGATGCGCGACATGTCCATGCCGAGTATCTGCGCCAGCATCAGGTGCACGTAATAAGGGACCTGCGTGCTCGCATGCACGGTCATGCGATCGCGCTCGGCATCGTATTGCGCGAGCGCGGCATGCATCTCCATCTGGTTCTGACAGACCTCGGCGCAGTCGTAGGTGGCCTCGCGCACGAGATCGGCCTCGCCGAATCCCTGTGCGAGGTTGCCCAGCTCAAACAGAACCTCGCGCTCGATATTGCTCGCCCGGTGCGCATGGATCAGCATCGCGCCAGGCGTCATTGCCTCGGGCGCGGTGATGTAGGCCGGCAGCTCCCGCACCTTGAGCTTGATGCGGGCAATCGCCGCCCTGGCTGTGGCATCGTCAATGGCTGCGACCGCCGCCACCGGCTCGCCACGATAGCGCACCTTGTCACGCGCCAGCGGATGCTCGGTGCGGGCGATGGGAAGAACGCCGAACCCCTTGTCGCAATCCGCGCCGGTGATGACCGCCTTCACTCCGGGCAGGCGCATCGCCTCGGAGACATCGACGTCGAGAATCTCGGCATGAGAGTAGGGGCTGCGATAGATGCGCCCGGCCAGCATGCCAGGGGCGATGATATCAGCTGTGTATTTCGCCCGCCCGGAGACCTTGTCCGGCCCGTCGATCATCGGCACGTAGCCGCCGATGTTGCGAGCGGGAACAATCTCGCTCACGGCGCTGCCCCGGCGGCATGCAGCTCGGCGGCATAATTCACGGCTTCGATGATTTTGACGTAACCGGTGCAGCGGCAGATATTGCTGCCCAGCGCTGCGCGGATCTCCTGTTCGTTCGGGCGAGGATTTCGCCGCAACAGCCCGGCCGAGGCCATGATGAAGCCCGGCGTGCAATAACCACATTGGGATCCGAGCTTCTCGTGGAAGCCGCGCTGCACCGCGGAAAGGCGCCCGTCACGGCCCAGCGATTCCACCGTTTCCACCCGCCGGTGGTCCATTGCCGCGGCCAGCGTGAGGCATGACAAGCGCGGCTGGTCATCGACAAGCACCGTACAGGCGCCGCATTCGCCGCCGTCACAGCCGGTCTTGGTTCCGGTCAGCCCGACGATCTCCCGCAAATAGTCGAGCAGCAACAAGTTGTCCGGCACCGCATCCACGCGCGAGCGGCCGTTGAGCGAAAGTTCAACCAACCGGGCCATGTGGACCAATAGCAATATTCGGCACCCCATTCAAACCGCGCCGGAAAGTAATTAGCGCCCTCGGAAGCGCGCGATCACCTCGGCCGGAATCGGCGTGCTTTTGAGCTTCAAGGAGTCATTGGGATCATGCGTGACCCACACCCGCGTCTCGGTTCCCTCCGCAGAAAGGCGGCCGTCAATGCGCAGCCGATGCTGCACGTCGAAGCTGGACCGCCGAAACTCGCTCACCTCTGAGGTGATCTCCGCCACATCGTTGAACCTGGCCGGCGCGAGAAAGCGCGCCTTCGCATCGACCAGGGGCATGCCGGCATTGCCGAAGATCTTCCCGAGCTTCCGACGCGGGCACCCCGAGCGCGCTTTCAAACAACAGCCATGTATTCCAGTCAAAAAACTCGAAGAAGCGACTGTTGAAGACGATGCCGGCGGGATCGCAGTGCCCCCATTGCACCGTCATTGTGCGGCTGTAGACGAAATTGCCCATGACGCCACCGCACTAGGCTTTGTGCCTGCTGTCAACAGCCCAGAGCATGACAAGGAGCTGTCCGCGATATCGCACGCGATGCTGCGAGCACGCGGCGCAGGCTGTCGCTGCGCGCGTTGTGGGCAAGCAGAACGTCGCGAACATCCCGGTTGATCTCGGCCGCGGTGCGTTGCTCGACCGGCTTGAGCCGTGCGCTGAGATAGGCGCCCTCCAGCCGCCCCAGCGCAACGAGGCCTGCGCCGAAAGGCAACTGCTCGCGCTGATAACGCCGCAGCCCGGCTGCGAGATCATCGCCGCGCAGGGCCTGTGCCAGGCTTGCCGCATCGAGCGCCGCCTTGGTAACGCCAGCACCGACATGCGGGCGTGCAACAAAAGCCGCATCTCCCAAGAGTGCGACGCGACCAAACACCATGCGCGGGGCCTCGAAGTCGAAGATCGGTTGAAAGAACGGCTGCTTCGTGCGCGCGAATATCTCCGCGATCTGGGGCGCGGCCAGGCGGCGCGCGGTTGCCTTGATTGCCGCCGATATTTCCGGCCGGATTAACGGCGGCGGGATGCCGGCGCCATGATATCGCCCGCCGGCGTCGGTGCAGAGATCGAGGAGCGTTGTCTCGGGATCGGCGGGTCGGTACCACACGATGTTGTACGCGCGCCGTCCGGGCTGCGTCTCATTGTTGTGGCCCGGGACAGGATAGCCGAGCAAAAGCTCCCCTTCCGGCAGACAGAAGGTGTAGCGCTCGAAAATCTCGGCCCGGATGTCACGCGGGACATCGCTCTCGTCCAGCATGGCGCGCCAGGCAACATATCCGGCGTAGCCGGGTTGGAGATCCGGGAGGAACTGCTCGCGCACGGTGGAGCGCACGCCGTCGGCGCCGACGAGAAGCTCGCCGTCGATGCTTGAGCCGTCGCTGAAGCGCGCAATCACGCCGCCTGTGCGCTGCTCGATGCCAGTCAGCGACATGCCAAGGCGGTAGCGGTCCGGCGGCAGCGGATCGCGCAGCGCGCGATAGAGCCTGCCCCATGAGCTCATGGTGCGCGCGGTCTTCTCCTTGAGGTAGACGCATCCGCTGGCATCGAGGCAGAGGATCGTATCGACCTTGACGCCCATCGACTCGTCGAAATTGATGTTGACGCTGCGGAGGACGTCGAGAAGCTCCGGATGCGTGCTCAGGCCGGCGCCGCGTCCGGCGAGGTCCTCCGTGTTGCGCTCGAACACTGTAACGTCCCAGCCTTCGCGGCTCAGGAGGTGCGCGGCCAGCAAGCCGCCGAGCGAACCGCCGATCACCAGAGCGCGCCGCGCGGGCATCGCTGGACTATTGGTGACGTCATAGACGATTTGAATGCTCCCGGCAGGCGCGACATCGTCCTACTCATCTTCTGACCGCTGGCCGCTTGCAGCCGAGTTTGCTGAGCGGCTGTCACTTTTGCCGAATCCTAACCATCTTTTGCCAGAGATTTGGCGCTGTTTGAGTGTACGGGGGCGGTCGTGTTGCTCTCGATTTCTCCCGAGAAGATGGAAAATGCGTTGCGCCCGCGAGATGCTCAAGACCCGCTCAAGCTGCGTGTGACGGCAGGCTATGCCGCGGCGGCTTTGGCCGCAACGCTGTTCTGGTGCAGTTGCTGCAAGGCCGCCGAGCCGCGCGTCATCCTGCTGAAGGGCTGGTTTGGTGTGTTCTCGACAGGTCTGGACAGCCTCGCCGACAAACTTCGCGCCAAGGGCATCAATGTCGAGGTGACCGGCCACGACCACTGGGCGGCCATAGTCGGGGATATCTTGCGCGAGCGCGCTGCCGGAAAAGCCAGCCCCCTCGTCCTGGTGGGTCACTCGCAGGGTGCAAACAACGCGGTGAGCATCGCTCATTCGCTCAAGCCGCACAACGTTCCGGTTGACCTGCTGGTGACGCTGGCCCCGTTCCTGCAGCAGCCCATTCCGGCCAATGTCGTGCATGCAATCGACTACTATCAGGCGCCTGGCTGGGGAACGCCGCTCGTTGCAGAGGCGGACTTTCATGGCAAGCTGTCGAACGTGGATCTCGCCGGCGATCTAACGATCTTCCACATAACGATCGACAAAAGCTCAAAAATCCACGCCGAGATCGCGCGCGAGATCGAGGAGCTTTCCCGGCAGCAACCCGCTGTCGCGCAAAGCAAGCCGCGCCAGTCGGGCAAGCTCATCCGGTAATGCTGCATGGGCCGGGACCGCCGTTTGGAGTTGCCGCCGGTGACCGAGCCCCCTCCCGATGGAGAACGCGCATGCTCTTTCAAGCGCTCATACCGCTTGCTGAGCCCACCCCGGCCGGGGTGTTGCTTCGCTGCCTGCTGTGCTCCGCTTATCTCTGGAGCGGAGTGACCAAGCTGCTTGAATTCAACGCCGCGGCGGCCCACTTCGCATCGCGCTTCAACCTACCTGCTGCGCATACGGCGGTTGCCGTCACGATCGCGGTGCAGCTCGTCGGCTCCGCAATGGTCATTACAGGCTGGATGGCGTCCTTGGCCGCCGCCATGCTCGCCCTGTTCACGGTGCTGGCGACAATAATCGCTTATCCCTTCTGGACGATGCGCGGCGTCGAGCGCAGACGGAATATCGAAACCTGCCTCGAACACGTCGGGCTCGCGGCCGCGTTCTTGCTGATTGCATGGCCTGCCGGCCCCTGAGGCCCACACGGCGCGCGCGATCATTCGTCGCCTCGTTCGACCGCGGAAGCAAATCGGTTGGTTTCCGAATATCCATATTGTATCACGCCGTCGGATTCATCCGTTGACGAGAATCGGTCACCAGGAGAACGCAATGGCCAAAGCCAGAGACAGCGGGCATCGCTCGATCCCGTTGGTCAAGCTAGCGACAACGGCTGGTCGCAACTCCGGCGCTCGCCAGGCGATGTTCCGCGACCTCGTCATGCTGTTCTATGCGACGACGGGGCGCCTGCAACGATTGAAGCGGGTGGTCGCCTCGTCGGTGGGTCTGAATTCGGCCGAATATTCGATTGTCGCCGCGCTCTATCGACTCGGTCCCAAACGCGGAATCCGAGTTCGCGAGATTGCCGACTACCTGCACATGGCACCGGAGAACGTCACCACCGCCGTCGGAAAGCTGGTGGAAACCAAATGGGTGATCAAAACGATCGACCCGAGCGATGCAAGAGCCGTCACCTTGCGGCTGCATTCGGCCGCCAGAAAGCGCATCGACATGCTTACCAGCGAGTTGCGGGAGATCAACGACGTCTGGTTCCAGGAGATGACCGCGGCGGAGATTCAATTGCTGATCGTATTCCTGGAGCGATTCCTCGCAGGGTTCGACGGCGCATATCAAAGGGCGGTGGCAAAATTCCAAGCGCGGCCGGAGCGGCGTGACGCGCGCGATTAGGCAATTTGCTGCGATGGCACGCGGTCATTCGGGGTCGCGATATTCGATGTCTCCAGCGAAATTCATGAGCGCAGGAGAGATCGGCTGGCCGGCCTCCTCGACGGTGTGGGCTACCAAACCGGCGGAACGGCTGACGACGGCGAGACCGCGCATCGCGGCCGCCGGAAACCCCAATTCGGACAAAAGCGCGCCCAGCGCGCCGGTCACGTTGAGCGTTATCCGCTTTGCCGACGCCCGGTCGAGCTCTTCGCTCAGCACCTCGAGCAGCGCGACGTAGCGGCCAGCGACCCCATGCTCGCGCGCGATCTCCAGCAAGCGCACCGTCCGCGGATCATTCGGGTGATAGTACGGATGGCCGAAGCCGGGCAGCCGTCGCTTCGTCCTGACGGCGTCCTCCGCGACCGCGCGCGCCCAAACCCGCGGATCCTTCCCGGATGCGACGCCTTCCTGCAGCAAGCTACCCATCCCTGTCATGGTGCCGACGAATTTCTCCCCAACCATCATGGTGCCCGCCGCTACCGCGACTTGCGGCTGCCCGGGAAGTGAGTTGGCGATCAGCCTTGCGACCATCGCCGTCGGCGTGATGCCGTGGTCCATCAGGATGATCATGCAGGCGTCGAATACCGGCAGCTTGTCCCGCGGCAGTTCCTTGCCGACGACGATGAAATAGAACGCCTCGGCGAAGGTCATCCTTCCGATCACCTCGGTAAGCACGTCGCGACCTCGCATGACCAGGCGCGAGACGTCGGAGGTGGGACTGCCGATTCGCGTAACAGGCGACTTCATCGCGTGCGGTCCCTTAGGCCGATAACTTCGGGCATGATCGAAGCTCGTTCAGTCGGGGGTGCCGGCCACACTCGCGTTGTGCAAGCGCCACCGATCAATCTCTTCCTGCTCGCAGCCGAGCTCCCGGAGGACAGCTTCCCCGTCGGCGTTCAAATCGGGCGGCAGCCGGAGCGGCTGGTCGTCGCGGGCGCCGTCGAAATAGACCGGCCGGCGAACGGCTTGATAGGTGCCCCTGACGGGGTGGTCCATCCGCAGGAATGCGCCGAGGTGACGGACCTGCGGATCGGCCAAGACCTCCGGCAGTGTATTGACCGGCGCATGGGGCACATCGTTGGCCGCAAGCTCTTTCATCCAGTGATCGCGCGCCGCGGTTTCGGCTACCTTCTGCAGTTCTCGCGCCAACACAAGATAATTGTTGACCCGTCCGGCGCGATCGCCGAAGCGCGTATCGCTCGCCAGATGCCGGGCTCCGAAGGCGGTGAGCACCGCCTTCCAGAACTTTTCCTGTGACGACATGTGAATCGACAGGAGCTTCCCGTCGGCACAGCGCAGGGCATAGGACTGCGACGCCCGCGAGCGCATCAGCGGCTCCGCTTCCACTCCCAGCATGGTATGAGCGAGAAAGGGGTCCGGCATGAACGCGATCGTCGCTTCCAGCATGTTGACGTTGACCGAGCGGCCGCGCCCTGTCTGCGCTCGCTCGACCAGCGCCGCCAAAATTCCGTAGCAGGCGAACATCCCGGTCAGATTGTCGGAGATCGAAGGCCCGGTGATGATCGGATCGCCATGGAAAAGGAGACTCGAGCTTCCCGCCAGAGCTTGCGCGACGGCATCGTAGGCGGGACGGTCCTTGTATGGTCCGGAGGAACCGAAGCCCGTGATCGCACAATAGACCAGGCGCGGATTCTCCTTGCTCAGGATGTCGCGGCCTAGCCCGAGGCGCTCCATCACGCCCGGGCGGAAATTCTCGATGAACACGTCGGCTCGCCGGATCAGCCGGAGCAGCACCTGACGGCCCTGGTCGCTTCGTATGTCGAGGGCGAGGCTGCGCTTGTTGCGGTTGTAGGCCAGAAAATGCGGGGAATGATCGCTGCCGCGGAAGGTGCGGAACGGATCTCCGCCTTTCGGGTTTTCGACCTTCACCACTTCCGCGCCGAGGTCCGCCAGCATCATGCCGGCCAGCGGACCCGTGATCATGGTCGTGGCCTCGACCACCCTGACGCCCTGCAGAGGTGACATGATCGCCGGCCCCTCGAATTGCGGCCAACGCAGCTCGCCGGCCCTAGAAACGATGGAATTCCTTGAACTCGGGCGTCCTATGGGCCAGCTCCCAGGGGTCGATCCGCACATCGATCACCGTCGTGATGTCGGCGGCGAGAGCGCGCTCGACCGCGGCCTTGAGATCAGCGGGCCGGTCGACGCGAACGCCGCGCGCACCATAGGCTTCGGCGAGCTTCACCCAGTCCGTCTCCCCATAGTTCGATCCGATGTAGCGCGCGCCGTGCTGCATCTTTTGAAAGATTCGTAGCGCTCCGAAGCTCACGTCGTTGTAGACGATCACCGTCACCGGCAGATCTTCGCGCACCGACGTTTCCAGCTCTTGCGCGTTCATGCCGAAGTCGCCGTCGCCGATCGGCACGATGACCTTGCGATCCGGCCGCGCGAGCTTGACGCCGAGCGAGGCGGCAAACGCCCAGGCCATGGTGCCGGAGCCGACGCACCACTGATACTGGCCCGGCATGCTGACCTGGACATAGTTGGCGAAATGGGTGTGGTGACCGGAGCCCACCACATAGATGGCGTCGCGCGGCGCCACCTCTTCGAGCACCTGGGTGATCAGTTGCGGCTTGATCGGCACGGACGCGAGATCAGCGTCGTAGTAACGCGCCTTCTCCGCGTCCTTGCGGCTGGCGATATCGGCGATGACCTTGTCGCGGTTGGTGCTGCCAGGAGAGTTGCCCTTCATTTGGGCGAGCTCCAGCAGATCCTCGAGGAACTTTCCCGTATCCGCGTGGATGCCGATCGTGACCGCGTACTGGCGGCCGATCTCAAGCGGGTCAGGCTCGACCTGGATGATCTTGGCGTCGGGATCGATGAGCTGCCAGTTCAACGTGTTGACGTTGTGAAATTGGCAGCCCAGTCCCAGCACGACATCGGCGTCGCGCAGCAGCGAATTTGCCGCCGACAGGCCGAAATGGCCGACCAGGCCACCCGACAGCGGATGGTGCTCTGGCATGGTGCCGCGCCCCATCTCGGTCGTGACCACGGGAACCGACAGCGTTTCGGCCAAGCGCACGAGCTGGTCGGAAGCCTTCGACCAGCTGACGCCGCGGCCGGCGATGGCGATCGGCCGCTTGGCTGACGCGATCAGCGCGAGCGCACGGGCGACCGCCTCGCCGTCGGGCCGCGGCGCGTTGGCGACGTAGCCGCAATGCGATCCGCCCCGCAACGACAGGTCGAAGGTGTCGGCGTCGGCGGGCTGCGCCAGCAGGTCCTTCGGGAAATCGAGATGGACACAACCGGGCAAGCCGGATTTCGCCACTTGCAACGCGGTTCGCATGAGCCGACGGCAATCCTTGGCCTCGATCATCTGCTCGCTGCGCTTGGTGATGCGCTCGAACACGCCTCTGACGTCGAATTCGTGCCACAGATCGCGACCGAGCCGAAAGCGGTCGAGGTTCGCCGACAGGATGACGAGGGGAACGTTGTCCTTGTGCGCGGTCCATGTCCCGAGCACCGCGTTTGAGATGCTGGGCCCGACGTGGAACATGGCGCATCCGACCTCGCCGGTGGCACGCGAGTAGCCGTCGGCCATGGCAACCGTGCTCATTTCGAACTTGGTGGTGACGTAGCGAATTTCCGGGCGGCGGGCATAGAGCGCGTCGAGCAGCGGCAGGACCGTATCGCCGGTCATGCCGAAGACGGCCTTGATCCCTTCCCTGACCAGCGCATCGACGATGGCCTCGGCCGCGGTCTGCTGATTGGAGCCGCGCTGTGGGGCGGACGCCGGCGCCTTTACGCTCGGATCCATGGTCATCGACATGCTTGATTCTCTCGCTTTTTCGATTGCCGACGTTATCTATATTTTATATCTTTTGGCTGCCGAGTCCACTGCCGAAAGTTGGTGGGCTATGGCCCCGGACCCTGGCACACTGTAAGCGATATCAGGGGCCGCGAGATTTCGGACGGGCCGGCCCGCGTCAACCCCCTTTGATCTGCTTGTCGGCAATGACCGTGCGCCATTTCTCGGTTTCTTCGACGATCAATCTCCGGGCGGATAATCCAGCGGCGCCGGGGCGATGTGGGTACAAGCGAGCATCGCGATCATCGCTACGAACAAGCGCCGCGTGAACAGCAAAGTAAAAGTTGGCACGAGAGCCCTCCTTGAACCGACAGCAGAAGACGAGCAGGCGTGAACGCGCCGGCAATATACATATATTATTTATGTTACTTGACTTAGCATCGTTGTGCGACAGAATCGATCTCCGCCGGGGCGACGAGACAACAACACCGGCCCGGCCTTCGTGATCGTCAGCTTCGCAATCGTCAGCTCGTAACCTTCAGCCCGCATCGTCTTGGAGAACCTGCCATGGCAGCTCAATCCACGGGCCTTCTGGCCATGACGCTTGGCGTGATGAGACATCGCGTGGTCGTGGCGGCGCTGCTCGGCTGGCTCATGTCGGGTCCCGTCGCAGCGGCGCCCTATCCCGATCGGCCGGTTCGCCTCATCGTGCCCTTTGCCCCGGGCGGCGTGACCGACATCGCCGCCCGCGTCCTCGGCCAGCATCTATCCGCCAAGTGGGGACAGCAGGTCGTGATTGAGAACAAGCCTGGGGCCGGCGGCGTCATCGGGGTCGAGACGGCGGCGCGGTCGACGCCCGACGGCTATACCATCCTGATGGCCACCAACGGCGAGATCGCCATCATTCCGGCGATTAGTGCCAAGCTCCACTACGACCCCCAGAAGGATCTGATCCCGATCGCGATGGTGACCAACACGCCCTTCATCTGGAGCGCGAACGTCAATTCGGAGATCAATTCGCTGCCCGACCTGGTCGCCGCCGCCCGCGCAAAGCCTGGCCAGCTTGCCTATTCGTCGGCGGGGATCGGCAGCTCCAGCCATATGGCGGCGGAGCAGTTCGCGGTCGCGACCGGTATCAAGCTGCTTCACGTGCCATACCGAGGCGGGGCGCCTGCGGCTACCGCGATCGTTTCCGGCGACGTGCCGATTGCTGCAGTGGCGGTGTCCTCGGTGCTGCCGATGGTCGAATCCGGCAAGGTCAGGCTCCTGGCGGTTACGGCAGGCAAGCGCATCAGCCTCGTTCCCGACATCCCGACAGTCATGGAAACGGGGGTCCTCAAAGACTTTCAGAGCGCGATCTGGACCGGTTTGTTTGCGCCGGCCGGAACGCCTGAGCCCATCGTCGCGAAGATCGAGGCCGACGTCATCGAGGTGCTCAAGGATGGCGCCGTGATCTCGCGCCTCGATCAGGTCGGCGCCGAAACGGTCGGTATGCCCGGCCCGGCGCTGCGCACGCACATCCAGAAGGAGATCGACGAGCTGAAGAAGCTTGCGAACGACGCCGGCATTCGTTTGGAATGATCGACGCGCATGCGGCGGCCGCGCTGCTCGGGTTCGCGGAATTCCTGCATTGACTTATGTGCACAGGCTCAAGGCGAGGCCGCTCGGCCGGTGATGACGGGAAGCCATTTGTCCTCAATCGCGCGCGCTTCGTCCTGCGCCAGCGCCGTCGTTGGAGGAAACTGCGCGAGCCAGGAGAACGGGCGGCAAGCATTGATAAGCATCTTCGAATGCGATGTGATGCCCTTTTCCTTGTCGGCCGGTGGAATGCGTGGATCCAAGGTCGAGCTCCAGCCGTTGCGGATGATGTTCGACCGATTCTGCGGGCTCGCAGCGGGTCGCAATGGCCCACATCACGTCGTTGAGATTCGAGGGATCGATGTCGTCGTTGACCACCACGACGATGCGCCCCATATAGGCGTTGCCGGCGGCGACCAGGACGGCCCGCTTGGCGTGCCCGTCGTAGCGCTGCTTCAACGCGACCACCGTCATGAGCGAGGAGACGTGCTGCCAGACCCCGGCGATGTCGGTGATGCCGCTGCTGTCGAGATTCGACCAGATTCCGGCGCCGCGAAACGGCAGTCCGCAGTGGTGGCGCGGCGGCTTGATCGGCGGCGAGCCCAGCAGGATAGGATCGCTGCGATAATGAACGGCCTCGACCTCCATGATCGGCAAGGGCCGGCGGTCGGAGGCGTAGTAGCCTGTGAATTCGCCGAACGGTCCTTCCATCAAGGTATCGCGCACGGCCGGCGCGAACGCGCCTTCGAGAATGATCTCGGCATGCGCGGGAATGGGAAGGCCGGTCTTCGGCCCGGGGCAGAGCTCGATCGGGCCCCCTTTGATCGCGCCTGCGAAGTCGAATTCTGCATAGCCCGACGGCAGCGATTCAAACCCCGCGATGAACAGCGCCGGATCCTCCCCGTTCACCACCGCGATCGGGCAGGGCTTGCCTTGATCCCAATACTTCTTGGCGATAATCGCGCCGTGCCGGCCGGGATGATCGAACTGGACAGTCACGCGGTTCCGGCCGTGCACCTGCACGCGATAGATCGAGGCGTTGATCCAACCGCTGTCGGGATCGCGCATCACCACAATGCTGCCGGACCCGATATAAGGTCCGCCGTCGGCGCGGTGCCACACCGGCACTGGAAACTTGCCGAGGTCTACCGCTTCGCCGAAATCGCTGTGCTGGAGAAATGCAGCCTCCTTCACGAACACCGGCTTGTGGGTCTGCAGGTTTCGCCGCTTCGCCATCCACGCCTTGAGGGCTTCGACCGGTCGCAAACTCGGATCGATCCCGAGCGCTAGTGCCGCGCGCTGCGGTGTGTTGATCGCGTTGGTAAAGATCCGGAAGCCCGCCGGATAGCCGACGATTTGGTCGAACAGCAGCGCCGGGCATTCCGGCAGTCCGGCCGCGACCTCGGTGACGCCGCCGATCTCCAGATGCGGGTTTGCGCCATGGACGTGCCGAAGCATGCCGAGCTTCTCGACCTCCGCAATGAACTCGCGCAAATCCTGATAGATCACGGGCCGCTCCTTCCGTCGCAATTCGATGATGCGTTCACGGTGTTTCCCCGGAGGCTTCCAGACGAGCATACGCGCAAGGCAACGGACGCCAAGCGGTCATGCCTGTCCTCGACCTTCAAACGAGTGGCGACCTGCCAAGCGCGTGCTGCGGCCCTCATCCATGCGGGCGAACCGGCCTGGTCCGCCCGCCGAAACGAAGCGCTCAGCCGGGCGCCGTCGCGCGGATTGCGGCCAGCACCCGCTCCGGCGTCAAGGGCATATGCCGGACGCGTGCGCCGGTTGTCGCGGCGACCGCGTTCGCCACCGCGCCGGTGACGTTGCCGCCCATCTCGCCGATGCCGCTCGGGGGATTGTCGGTGGAGATGACCTTCACTTCGATCTCCGGCACATCGGCGAGGCGCGGGACACGGTAGTCGTAAAAATTGTTCTGCTCGACGGCGCCGTTCGTCATCGTGATGCGCTCGAACAAGGCGGCGCCCAGCGAATAGGTAATGGCACCTTCGATCTGCGCCGCGATGTTATCGGGCTGGATGGCCAGTCCGGCGTCGATTGCCGCCCAAACCTTACGCACTTTGACTTCACCGGTTTTCCGATCGACGGAGACCTCCGCAACCATGCCGACCAGCGTGCCATCCTCGTTCCGCAAGCACAGCCCGACGCCGCC
Organism: uncultured Alphaproteobacteria bacterium; assembly: GCA_963841105.1. GTDB lineage: Bacteria > Pseudomonadota > Alphaproteobacteria > Rhizobiales > Xanthobacteraceae > VAZQ01. Next base: position 2,745 of record CAWJCB010000007.1, on the reverse strand, counting down.
GCCCGCCGGCCGCTTCCGCGTCCACTCCGACATCTCGGCCAGCGCGCGCAGAAGGTCGTCGGCGCGCGGCACCTTCACGACCAACCTCCGGCGGAACTCGAGCGGATCAACTTTTTGCGCGAGCGCCAGCTCGTCGACAAAGGACTCGGTCACGAACGCGTTAACCGGATTGCCCGTGCCTCGCATGGAGGACAAGCGCATGCCGTCGAGCTGGCGCACGTGATCGATCAATCGGTTCGGCAGGTCGTAGGTGGGCTGCTCGGTGCCGAGCATCGCGAAGATTGCGCGCTCTCCGCGCGCCTTGAAGCGCGGCGCGTCCTGAAAGGCCAGCGCCGATTCGCTCGCGACGCGGTGGCGCCAGGCGACGATACGGCCGCTCGCGTCGAAGCCGGCCTTAAGATAGTGGGCGCTCATCGGGCGGAAACGGCCATTGTGGATGTCGTCCTCGCGTGTCCAAATCACCTTGACCGGCGCCTTGGCGGCGCGCGACATCAACACGGCGTCGACGACGTATTCGGCATCGAAATGGCCGCGCCGGCCGAAGCCGCCGCCCAGCAGCATCGGATGGAGCACGATCTTCTCCGGGCCGGTATCGAGGGCGCGCGCCGCTGCCCGCTGCGCCACGGTCGGGGCCTGCGTTCCACACCAGATTTCCGCTCCGTCGCCCGCCGTATTCACCGCGGCCAGCGCGTTAAGCGGCTCCATTTGCGCGTGATAGAAGAAATCGCTTCGATATTCCGCCTCGACCGTGGTCTTTGCCTCGGACATGGCAGCGATGTCGCCGGCCTTGTCCCACGGCTTTCCCTCGGCGCCCAGATCCCTGGCACGCTCGACATATCGCTCCAGCGCTGCAGCGGAATCGAAGGAACTACCGTTGGCCTTGCTCCACGTCACCTTGAGCCGGTCCTTGCCGGCAAAGGCCGCCTCCGGCGTGTGAGCGAGCACGCCGACGCCATACGGCAGCCGGATCACGTCGATCACGCCGGGCGTCTTGGCGGCCTCCTGCTTGTCGATGGTCGCCGGCTCGCTGCCTTCCACCGGCGCACGCAAGACCGCGCCATACCACATGCCGGGCACCTGCACATCCATGCTGTAGCGAGCAGATCCATCGACCTTGGAGGGGACGTCGAGACGCATGACGTCCTTGCCGATCAAGCGGAATTCCTTCGGCGGCTTGAGCTCGGCCTCGCTCACCGTCGGCAGCACCGCGGGCACCTGCGCGAATCCCGCGATCTCGCCGTAGCCGATACGACGTCGGGAGCCTTTGTGCACGACCTTGCCGGGCTCGGTGAACAGCTCCGTCGCCGGAACGTGCCATTTCTCGGCGACCGCCTCGATGAGAACGCGCCGGGCCTGCGCGGCCGCCAGCCGGAGCGGCTTGAAATATGCCGGGATACTGGCGCTGCCGGCTGTGTACATGATGCCGAAACGCGGATTTCCATAGGTCTTGTCGTCCAGCGGCGAGGGCTCGATCCGAACGCGCGCCCAGTCGGCGTCCAGTTCCTCCGCGATGATGAGGGCGAGCGAGGTCAGCGACCCTTGCCCCATCTCGGCGGCGGGCGACATGATCGAGACCGTGCCGTCCGCCTGGATCGTCACCCACGCTGTCCGTAGCGGCCCGCCCTCGGCCACCGCCGTCGGCGCGCCATCGAACGCGATGCCGAAGGTGAGGCCCGCCATGCCGGCAGGACCTCACGGCGGTCGAGCAATGATGCCCGGCCATGCACACGGTGCTCAGAGTTCATGACGAGTATCCCGATTGCGAAGTTCGCAAATGCTTGTGGCTCCCTCTGATGCGAACTTCGGAATCAAAGGGACACTAGCAAGTCTATGCTGCTAGCTAGTGCGGGTTTGGATTTGAAGTCCCTGCACGAGCCTGCGGCAACAAATGACAGGAACTTCAAATCCACCGCACTAATCTAGCTCTCCCGAGCGGCGCGTTGGATTGCGCGGACGATTCGTTGATAGGTACCGCAGCGGCAGATATTCGTGCTCATGTGCTCCACGATCTGCTCGCGCGTCGGCTGCGCGATCTGCTTGAGCAGCGCCGCGGCATTCATGATCTGCCCGGACTGGCAATAGCCGCATTGCGGCACGCGCTCGGCAATCCAGGCCTTCTGCAATGGGTGGTTGCGATCGGGAGAAAGCCCCTCGATCGTCGTGATCGATTTCCCGGCGACATCGGACAGTGAGGTTTGGCACGCGAACGCGCGCTGGCCATCGACGTGAACCATGCAGGCGCCGCAAAGGCCCTCCCCGCACCCGAACTTGGTGCCGGTGAGCTGGAGATGCTCGCGAATGATCCAAAGCAGCGGCGTCGCACCTGCGGCGTCCACGCTCACCGCTTTGCCGTTCAGCCTGAAATCAACCATCGCATATCTCCCCTGAACGACGCGCCGCCGCACGCCGGTGACGGATCTGCGCAAGGCATGTGCGTGCAACGGACGTCCGCTGACGCGTCGAGAAAGCCCTTGGATTGCAAGCAACGCAGCGTGCGTTGGAGGCGGCCGAGCGCTGGCAAGAAGCCGATGTGATTCTCGGGCGACATTGCGGTGCTCCGCTCACCTGTGCCGGCGAGCGCTAAAAATGCTGAATATAGCTATATAAAATATCCTTGGCGGTTCGGCGGAGTCAACTGCTTAGAGGTGGTACAGGTATTTTGTTCGGCGTGCTTTTATGCCACGCTGGCGATTGGGCGTTTAGGGCTCCCCTGAACTCATCGTGCCATGACCCCAGTGCGATGTT
>CAWJCB010000006.1:0-249156 GCA_963841105.1 uncultured Alphaproteobacteria bacterium | reverse complement strand
CGTATAGCACATCCCGCTCCTGGAGAGCTTTCCACAACGGAGAGTTGCCCATGATGACGGTGTCGATGACGCGAATTCGTCAAAGGCAAACTGGTCCTGCCGCAAGATACCCAGCTTTTTTGGCCGCGAGACCGAACCTTTCGTCGGTTCGATATCTCCTTCCAAAATCTTCATCAAGGTGGTCTTGCCGGCGCCGTTCGGGCCGGTGATGGCATAGCGGCGCCCTTCGAGGAACGAGCAGGTGACGTCCTCGAACAGGACCCTGGCGGCGTAGCGCATACTGACGTTATTCAGCGAAAGCATATCTCTCCATTATAACGTGAAACTAGCGTGCTTGCCGGCCGGGGCAGCGAGAGCGTATTCTGAACCATAGTGAAACCGCATTAGCACGGGCTTCAGCCTGCGCTACGAAGTTCGCTGGCGGTTCGAGATCCGTATTGGCTTGCGCGTCGGAGAGGATTTAATTATGAACAAGCATGCATGGGCGGGCGCGTTTGCAATCCTTCTTGCCGCTACATTTGCGCTGGCGGGGCAAACCGGAAACACGAAGGCAAGGGTCGTGGTCCGGCGTCATCGTCAATGGTTCGTGCAACGCCGATGAAGCGTTTGCCGAGGCGGCGAAGTGTACGGCCGAAACGGCTGGCGCGGCCGCTGGCGCTGTATGACGATACGATCCGGCAAGTCTACGCGCTCGACCCGCAGGATCAGGCGAAGGGCCATTTGGGGGACAGCGTTACAGTTCAAGGCACGTTGGAGGGCGAGCGCGATTCACGTTGCTTCTTTCAAATGTTTTCCGAAGTTGGACTTCGCGCGGACAGAAGGCTCCGGAATTTTCCGCGCGCGACCAATTTGGCAAGACGCAAACTCTCGAAACGCTCCGAGGGATCAAAGGGCACGGTACTTTTGTTTTATCGCTCCGCCGATTGGTGCCCCTACTGCAAAGGCCAGCTCATTCAATTGCAGGCCGCCAAGGAACGCTTCGAGAAGCAAGGGATCAAACTGGCGGGGATCAGCTATGACAGCGTGGAGATCCTGAAATTTTTCTCCGACCGGCGCAAGATCGACTTCCCTCTACTTTCCGATCCGGATTCCAAAATCATTCGGATGTATCAAGTATTGAATTCAGAGGCGATCGGACCAAACGCGGGGATGGCGCGGCCGGGATATTTTTTCATCGATACGGAAGGCATGATTCGAGAGAAATTTTTCGAGGCGAAGTACCGCGAGCGGCTGACCGGAAATACCGTGCTCTCCAAGCTGTTCCCGGAACTGGGCGAAGAAGTCACCGGTACCGTCGAAGCTCCGCACCTGCAACTCAGCGTGGGGCCAATCGGACCGCGTAGCCGTTCCGGGGAATCTTGTAACGCTGACGGCTGAAGTGCGCCTCCCGCCCGATGTGCATGTGTATGCGCCGGGGACAAAGGGATACAAGACGGTTAAGCTTTCAATCGATCCCCTTCCCGATTTCGAGTTGAGACAAGCGAGTTATCCCTCCGCTAAGATTTTGTACCTGCCTGCCATCAAGGAGCGCGTGCCCGTCTTTGAGGGCGCATTCCGTATCCGGCAGGAGCTGAAAGTGAACTCCATGGCGGAATTCAGCGGCGCCCTGGGGGCGGATGGTAAAAAAGTTATGGTCAGAGGGAAGCTCGAATACCAAGCGTGCGACAGCAAGATTTGTTTCTTGCCGGCGTCCGTGCCGGTTGAGTGGCAATTGCAGATTGTGCCGCTCGATCGCCAGCGCGCCCCCGAAGATATCCGCCACAAGTAGCAGTATCCAGTGAGTGTGCCCTGGCGCCTCCGGCAAATGGCGGGGGTAGTCGGAAGAAGGGAAAGGGAGAAGTGGGGACTACCACCTCCCTTTCCCTATGCCCAAAACGGGCCAAGCGTGTCGGAGTGCGCTTGACCTCTCCCTATTATTTATATCGCTATGCGATATGTCAAACGATGTTTCTTGCCTGACAACAAAAGCGCACGGTCACCCGCCACCATTAGGGCGCCACTTGTCAGAACCTTTCTTGGCGCTTTCCCTTGGCCTGCGAGCGTTCTCGATCGTGAGAGTCCAAAAACCCGCAGGCTGAAGCCTGCGCCACTTGCCACGGGTCGCTACGCCCAGTACGTGCGGTCGAGCGTGCGGTATTGGATGGCCTCGCCGAGATGGCGGGTCTCCAGATTTTCCGAGGCGTCCAGGTCGGCGATCGTGCGCGCGACTTTGAGGATGCGGTCGTGGGCGCGCGCGGAAAGGCCGAGGCGGCCAATCGCGTTTTCCAGCATTTTTTCGCCTTCCTCGCTGATGGCGCAGAATTTCCGGATCAGCTTCGGAGGCATCTGCGCGTTCGAGAAAACTTTTCGTTCGCCGGCATAGCGCTTGGACTGGCGCTCGCGGGCGCGCAACACGCGTTCGCGGACCGCGGCGGAATCCTCGGTCGTTCCGTTCCCGCGCAATTCCTTGTACTTCACGGCGGGGACTTCGATGTGAATGTCGATGCGGTCGATCAGCGGGCCGGAAATTTTCGAGACGTAGCGCTGGATTTGCGGCGGCGAGCAGTGGCACTGGCGCGTCGGATCGCCGAAAAATCCGCACGGGCAGGGATTCATCGCGGCCGCGAGCATGAACCGCGCGGGAAACGTCACCGAAGTCGCGGCGCGCGAAATCGTGACCGCGCCGTCCTCGAGCGGCTGGCGCATCACTTCGAGGACGTTGCGCTCGAACTCCGGCAATTCGTCGAGAAAGAGAACGCCGTGGTGCCCCAGCGAAACCTCGCCGGGCCGCGGAATCGCGCCTCCGCCGATCAGGCCCGCGTCGCTGATGGTGTGGTGCGGCGCGCGGAACGGCCGCGTGCCGACGAGCCCGCGCGCGTCGTCCAAGAGTCCCGCGACGCTGTGGATGCGCGTGGTTTCGATGGCTTCCTCGAGCGACATGGGCGGAAGGATCGTGGGGATGCGCTTGGCGAGCATCGTTTTTCCCGCGCCGGGCGGCCCGATAAAAATAATGTTGTGGCCGCCGGCGCAGGCGACTTCGAGGGCGCGCTTGGCGGCCTGCTGACCGCGTACGTCGCGCATGTCCACGGCGTATTGCGCGGCGTCGGCCAGCATCGTGCTCGCGTCGACGCGCACCGGCGTGAACGATTCCGGCACGTTGACGAGGTCCACGGCTTGCGGCAGACTGCGCACGGCGAACACGTCGATCCCTTCCACGACCGCAGCCTCGCGCGCATTGGCTTCCGGGACGACCACGGCCTTAATCTTGTGCTCGCGCGCCGCCAGCGCCGCCGAGAGAGACCCGCGCACCGAGCGCACCTGCCCGTCGAGTGAAAGCTCGCCAAGAAAAATGTATTGGTCGAGGCGCTTGCCGAAGAACGCGCCCTCACAACCCAGGATGGAAAGCGCCATCGGGAGATCGAAGGCCGAGCCTTCCTTGCGAATGTCGGCCGGCGCGAGATTGACCGTGACGCTCTGAAACGGAAAATCGTGGCCGCAATTTTTCAGTGCCGCCTTGATGCGTTCGCGGCTCTCCTTCACGGCGATGTCGGGCAGGCCGACGATATTGAAATCGCCGGGCTTGCCCGAGCCGACGTCCACCTCGACTTCCATGAGGTAGGCGTCGATGCCAAACACCGCGGCGCTGAAGTTCTTGAAATGCATATGTCACCGAAAGTGACAATTTCCAGTGGGCGCAAGAGTAACCCAAATGGTATTTCCTTGCCAGTGAAAAGGGTAGGAGTCGGCACAGGCTTCAGCCTGTGGGGGTTAGTCCTTGCAAGGACCAAACCCCACAGGCTGAAGCCTGTGCCACTGGAAACTACTGCAAGTTCCCGGAATTACCATGAGCCGCCAGGTAAGGCCGGAAATCATTCCACACGCGGTCGATCGATTTCTGGTCCAAGTCCTTTGATTCCGATTTGTCGGGTTCCTTTTCGGAATAAATTTGGAGTGTGACCTTGCCGCAGGAGGGTGAGATCGCATCCGGCGGATAGGCATAGATCCCGACGTAGGTTGCATCGGTAACATTCAAAAAGGCGTTGTGGGCGTTGACGACGGTGGCGGCCTTACCCGGTTGGATGGGCTCGACTTCCTTCGCGCCGCAGAGAAGTTTCATCCTGTAAAAGTCGGCCCTGAATCTCATACGAGTTCCGCCCGCGTACATCACGATCGCGGGAGTTAACTCGCGGCCCAATCCCGACAGGAATGTCTCGCGTAGTTGGGGTTCAGCCCGCACGAGAAGAACCGGCTTCTTGACGCCGACGTACTCATTCCAGTCACGCAAATCTTCCAGCGGATCGAACGTATTCTGAACGGAGTCTTTACTTTGTTTTGTTCTCTTGTCTTTTTCCTCGGCGGCCTTAATCCCCACCTCCTCTTGGAGTTCATAATCGAGAACCGGGGTTCTAAGTTCCACTTCAAAACCACCCACCGTGAAAAAATACGGTTTTTTATTGAATTTGCCTGACCGGATGGCTTCCTTGAAGGAACCCAGCGGATAAGGATCGGTGGGTTCGACGGGCAACAATCTCGCGCTGGGCAGAGAAATGTCCCGCATTTTTTTCCGGGCTTGCTCCAATGTTGGCGAGGTCTGGTCGATCCGGACAATCCCGGTAAGCCCGGGTCCGTCTCGACCGGGCACCGAAAAAGTCGTGATTCCGATGACCTCGCCGAGCGAGTTGAATAACGGGCCGCCAGAATTGCCGTGATTGATGATGTTCACATCGGAAATAATGGCGCGCTCCTCGACCTTGCTTACGATGGCGGTAGTAATGATTTTCTTCAGGCCTAAAGGGCTGCCGATCGTAAACACTCTCTCGCCCTCCACGGCAATTCCCCGGCCTTCCTGCGTCTTGGCGATGGGCGCGGCCACGGCGCCGGGGAAGGCGCTGAGATCGGCGTAGAGCACAGCCACGTCTCGCTCCGCGTCAAACGCCAGGACCTTCGCCGCGACCTTCCGTTTGGCGTCAAACTGAACGGAGATCAATTCCGACGGTCCGATCACGTGCTGGTTGGTCATAATCAGGCCGGCGGAATCGACAATGAAGCCCGTGCCCGAACCGATTTCGCTCCAGACGGTCACGACAGACTTTTGATACTTCTGAAACATCAAGGTGAGATCATCCATTTTGCGCGCGGGTTCGACGGAAGGGGGATCGGCGACTCGAGCGTTGTCGTTGCTCAGGTCCACGGAAATGGATCTGTCGCTCAGATTGATTTCCAACTCCCAGGCGTAATGGCGGCCTTGGAAATCCAAGCCCTGCGGAGTGGTCAACCGGTATTTTCCTGGCGGCGCTTGAAACTCGGCTTTGCCCTCAAAATCGGTTTTTACTTCGTGTGAACTATCGGGATCGTTTGAATCCGCAACGAGCAGAACAGCGAGGTGTGGAACGGGCTTTTGATTCAGGTCCTTGTCCACCAAAATTACTCGCACTTTTAAATTCGGCATGTCCACTTGCGACCGGAGGGACGCCCCAAAAAATAAGAAGAGGAATGCGAAGAAGAGAGTAGCGAAAAGGATTTTTCTCATTGCCAGCGCCTCGAGACACACATGAGACCCTGGAGAGAGGACTCAGTTTCTTGCGACTCGATTTTATTGTCAACGGGAAACGCGCAAATGCCCCTCTAACAGAAGAGTCATAACGTTCTTGTTTAGGGTGATGCGCCGATGCTTGGAGCTGTAACGGGCTGAGAGTGCATAGTGCACATGGAAGATACGCAAACCTTTACTGTGCCCATGACCTCTCCTATAGTGAACCCAGGCGCCGGGTCGGTACGCTTCCTCCGATCGAGAAAGGATGTCCCATGCTGATTGGCCTTATTGTCTTTGTGGTGGCTGTGGTGATGTATCTCATGTACGCCTACAACGGTTTGGTGCGGTTGAAGGTGACGTGCGACAACGCGTGGTCGGACATCGACGTGCAACTCAAGCGGCGGTATGACCTGATCCCCAACATCGTCGAGACGGTGAAGGGCTACGCCGCGCACGAAAAGGGCACGCTCGAAGGCGTTGTGGCGGCGAGGAATCAGGCGATGTCGGCGCAGGGGCCGGCGGCCAAGGGAGAGGCCGAAGGCCTGTTGACCGGCGCGCTGCGGCAAGTCTTCGCGCTGGCCGAAGCGTATCCCCAATTGCGCGCGGTCGAGAGCTTCACGCAGTTGCAGGGCACGCTGAACCAGATTGAAGACACGCTGCAGAACGCGCGGCGCTACTACAACGCGGTGGTCCGCGATTTCAACACGATGATCGAGCAGTTCCCTTCCAACATCGTCGCCGGGATGGGAAATTTCAAGGAGCGGGAATTCTTCCAGATCAGCGCTCCGGCCGAACGCGAAGTGCCGAAGGTCAGCTTCGGCGCGACGGGCGCTTAGCCGCAATGGCTTTCCCAACGAGGCTGAACCGCAACCCAACGCCACTTCAGCGGCTAAAGCCGATTTGTCGCGGCGAGTTTGCGGCCGGGCTGAAGCCCGGCCCTACAAATCGAATTGGCAATGATCCACAGTCCGCGTTGCGCAATCTATTCCTGCGCATCTCCTTGGTGGCCCTGCTCGTGGTCGCGCTCGTCTCGTCCGCTTCCGCGCGGACGCTCAAAATCGAGAAATTTTCCGCAGAAATTATCGTTGAGCCGGATTCCTCGTTGGATGTGACCGAAACCATCCAAGCGAATTTCATCGGCGTGTGGCATGGCCTGTACCGCACAATCCCCGTCGAATATGTAACGCCGCAGGGATTCAACTATACGCTCTTCGTGAAGTTCGACGGCGCAACCGATGCGGCGGGGCAATCCCTGAAGGTCGAATCCTCGCGACAAGGCCATTACCTGAAATGGAAAATCTACGTCGATGATGCCACCGACGTGGTGCGTACCATTCACCTGCACTACGTGGTTCGCAACGGCTTGAAATTCTTCGAGGATCATGACGAATTGTATTGGAACGTGACCGGCGATGAGTGGGACGAGCCCCTCGAGGATGCCAGCGCACAAATCCTGCTGCCGCAGGGCGTGACCGGCGTTCGGACAGACAATTTCACCGGATCGTACGGCTCGCGCGCAAATGACGCCGAGATTACGACGACGGGCAACACCGTGAAAATGTTCATGCCGCGACCGCTCTCCTTTCATGAAGGCGTGACGATTGTCGTCGGCTGGGATAAAGGCTTCGTGAAAGAGCCTGGAACGAGCGACCTCATCGGCCAATTCCTCGTCAGCAACTGGCCTATTTTCATTCCTATATTTGTGTTCGTGTTCATGTTCTGGCTGTGGTCCTCGCGCGGGCGCGACCCGCGCGTCGGTCCGATTGCCGTCCAGTACGCGCCACCGGAGGGAATGAGCCCGGCGGAAGCCGGCACTTTGGTGGATGAGGATGCGGCGATGCGAGACATCACCGCCACGATCGTGGATCTCGCCGTGCGCGGGTACATCGTCATCGAAGAAAAAGAAAAGTCGGGAATCATGGGCCTCGTCCACAACAAGGAGTACGTCTTCCATTTGAAAAAGGGGCTCCAGGAATGGACCGGCCTGAAGGCGCACGAATTGGCGCTGCTCGCGGGAATCTTCTCGAATGGCGCGCAAACCGACGTGGAGCTTTCCACGCTGCAAAATCAGTTTTACAAGAATCTCCCCGGCATCAAGAACAACATTTTCGATGAGTTGATGGAGCACGGCTATTTCCAGCACCGGCCCGATTACGTGCGCAGCGGATATGTCGCCGGAGGCATCGTCGCGGGAGTGCTGCTCTTTTTCCTGGGCATCGCCATGTCGCAAAAAATGGGAATGACGCCGGCTCCGTTTCTCATCGCTGCGATTCTTTCGGGTGGAATCATCGCCGGATTCGGATGGTTCATGCCGGCGCGCACGGCCGACGGGGCAAAGGCCCTCGCGGGCGTTTTGGGCTTCGAGGATTTTCTCTCTCACGTCGAAGCCGGCCGTTTGGACCGGGTCGCCCAGACTCCGGAAACGTTCGAGAAGTTTCTGCCCTACGCGATGGCCCTGGGCGTGGAGAAAAAATGGGTCGGAGCATTCCAAAATATTTATACGCAACCGCCCTCGTGGTACCAGGGCGGCTACTACAACGGCGGCTTTTATCCAATCATGTTCGTCAATAGTCTGGACAACATGACCATGCACGCAAGTTCGGTGATGGCTTCGGCTCCGCGAAGCAGCGGCGGTTCTGGTTTCGGCGGTGGCGGATTTTCGGGCGGCGGAATGGGCGGCGGTGGCGGCGGAGGTTTTTAGATTCCGGGTCTAGTGGCGCGGGCTTCAGCCTGCGGGGCTTCGTCCTTGCAAGGCCCAAACCCCGCAGGCTGAAGCCCGCGCCACTCACTTCTACTGCCTGCTGGAAAGCTCTTCGATTCGCAGGGCGACTTTGCGGCCGTTCTCCTTCCGGTAGCTCACGCGGACTTCATCCCCCAGAAAGACTCCCCGCGCGGGCGCGCTTAGTGCAAACTCTTCGGCAGGGGCGCTCGCATGCGAATTCAGTGTGAGGCGGATTTCATCGTCCGTCAGGGCCACAATCCTGCCAGTTGCAATTCCGCTGCTCCTGCTTCCGCTCTTAGGAGTCGACGCCAGGTTTCGCAACCAGCCGTGATCGCGGACCGATTCCTCGTGCAAATGGCCGCGCCACGACCCCATCACGTTTGCGCGATTGATGTAACCAACCAGTTTCCGAGGGTTTTTGCGGTCGACTACCGGCAAACGTCCGATATTATTCTCGAGCATTTTCGTCACGGCGTCGAAGACGCGCTCGTCGGAATACGCGACCACCAGCGAGCGCGTACCGGCGTCGAGCACGCTTATATCGCCGGACGGGTCTGCCTGCAGCGCGCGCAGCAAGTCGCCTTGCGTCACGAGCCCTTGCAAACTCCCGGCGGAATCCACGATGGGCAGCGCGTGGTGCCGCGAAGATTTCAAATCTCCGTTCGCAAATCGATCCGCGGCCACGCGAACACTCTCCTCCGGGACGACCGTGGCGACGTCGCGGGCCATGACTTCCCCGACCTTTAGTTGTTTGAGCGCGTTACTTTCGTAGTCCTGATTCGTGTGCAGCCCGCGACGCGCCAGCTTTTCCGTCATGATCGAGTTCGGCAGGTAGCGCAGGGCAATGGCGTAGGCAATCACGGAAACGAGCATCAGCGGAAGCACCGCGTTGTAATCGCGAACAATCTCGAATGCGAACACGATGAACGTAAACGTCGCGCGCGAAGCCGCTCCGAAGACCGCCCCCATCGCGACCAGGGCGCATGCGCCGGGGGACAAATGCGCGCTCGGGAAAATATCGTTTACGACCACCGCAAACACGCCGCCCATCGCCGCGGAAGACATGAACATCGGCGCAAGCAATCCTCCCGAGGTGCCGGAGCCTAGAGAAAGCAGCAGCGCAACCGCTTTGCAAAGCGCGACGAGAATCAGAAGTTTCAGAGCGAGGCTGTTGTTCAGAATGTCGCCAAGCGTGTCGTATCCCACGCCCAGCACCCGCGGCACGAAAAATCCAATGATGCCCAGGGCAAGCGCGCCGATCGCGGGATGCCAGAGTTCGGAAATCGGAAGGTGGTCAAATCCATCCTCGATGAAATAAAGAGCCTTTGTAAAAGCAATGGCCGCACCGCCGCATATGACCCCGAGGACAAGGTAAAACGGAAGAGCGCGGGGAATCCCGAAATCCATCGGCAGCACATGGAACATCGAACCATTGCCCATTAACAACTGGCGAACGCTCGTCGCCAGCGTGGTCGCAATCACAAGGGGAACGAAGGAGCGCCCGCGAAATTCAAACAGAAGAAGCTCAATCGCGAGGATGACTCCGGCAATCGGAGTATTGAATGTCGCGGCCATGCCGGCGCCCGCGCCGCAAGCCAGCAAGACCTTGCGCTCCGCGGCAGTGGTCGAAACCAACTGGCCGATGAGCGAACCGAGCGCTCCCCCGGTTTGAATAATAGGTCCCTCGGCGCCGAACGGCCCGCCGGTGCCAATCGCGATGGCCGCCGAGATGGGCTTGAGGATGGCGACTTTGGCTTCGATGCGGCTCTTGGATGTCAGAACCGCCTCCATCGCCTCCGGGATGCCGTGCCCCTTAATTTTTGGCGAGCCATACTTCGCCATGAACCCGACGATGATTCCGCCGATGACCGGAATGACGATCACCCACGGGCCGAGCTGGTTATTTGCCGGACTGCGAAAATGGAAGGACCATACATGGTAGAACGAAAGATTCGTGAATAGTCCGATCAGGTTGTAGAGAAGAAAGGCAACGATTCCAGCGATGACGCCCACGAGGCCGCCCAGCAGAGAAATGTAGCCGAGACGGAACTGAACTGGAGACTGGCCGCGATCGGGAGCCGCACTCGCCTGAGAATTGGAACTCAAAGTTTCGCCTTCCTGTCTTGGGACATCACACAGCGACTTCGCGCATTGAGAGAATATTCTGCTCGAGATTCAACCGGCAGTTTGCATCTTTATGACTTCGCTCGCGCATTCTTGGGCACTCGTGTCGAGCGGATCACCGCCGTGAGTGCGCGGACCAGCGCCGGCGCGGCCGTGCGGAGCTCCGAAATCCGCTGCTTGGCGAGCCTCGATAAGTATTTTCTCGCCGCGCGGGGTCAGATGCAAAATCACCTGGCGGCGGTCGGTCCGGGATCTCTCCCGACGCAAAAGCTGCCTTCGTTCGAGGCGGTCCACCAGCTCCACGACGCTGTGGTGGCGCAACTGCATGCGCTCGGCAATCTCCCGGATGCTCGGCTCGCGGCCGACCGGCAGCCCGCGGAGGGCCAGCATGAGCAGATACTGCTGCGGCTCGAGGTCCGCGTTGCGCGCCGCCTCCTCGCTGCCGTTCAGGAATATCCGTATTTGATATCGGAACTCCGCGAGGGCGCGGAATTCCGCGGCCGTCATCATGCCGGTGGACACCATCATATTGTATCGCCCTCCGATATAAATACCAATCCGATTTTTACTACGAGTCCCGATCCGTCACTCCGCGCGGCCCGGGAAATCGCGCGCTCAAATGTTCTTCTCGGAATCGAGCAGGATCGTGACGGGCCCATCGTTGACCAGCTCGACCTGCATATGCGCCTGGAACACTCCGGTTTCCACCGTTACGCCGAGCGCGCGCATCGACCGGGCAAACTCCTCGTAGAGGCGGCTGGCTTCCTCCGGCGGAGCGGCCTGAATGTAGGAAGGCCTGCGCCCCCCTCGCGTGTCGCCATACAGAGTGAACTGCGACACCACCAGCGCGGAGCCGCCGATGTCGAGCAACGACAAGTTCATCTTGCCCGCTTCATCCGAAAAAATCCGCAGATTGGCGACTTTCTCGGCGAGGTACGGCGCCGATTCTGTATTGTCCGTCCGGCTCACGCCGAGCAGGACCAGGAGGCCAGCGCGGATTTCTCCGGCAACCCGGCCGTCCACGGTGACACTGGCGCGGGTAACACGTTGAACGACGGCGCGCACGCTTCCCCTCCGGCTGCAGTGTTTAAACTGAACCACAAATGAAACCACAGATGCACACAGATGAACACGGATAAAAGATAGGAACAATCTCTAGGAATAGCGACCGATGTTTTCCTAATTGTTTTTCCTTATTGCTTTTTTATCCGGGTTCATCCGTGTGCATCTGTGGTTTCAAGCCCTCTTCGAGCGTCCGCGGCTGCGTGGGGCAGGCTGGCAACCTGGACAAAAGTGGCTGCTCCGGCCTGCCACGATCAGCCACTTGATTTTTGCCTTGCAACGAAAGCACGGCTTCCCGTCGCGCTGGTAAACCCGGTGCTTAAGCTGGAATTCGCCGCGATTGCCGTTGGAATCGACGTAGTCGGAAATCGAGGAGCCGCGGGAACGGATGGCTTCGGCCAGAACCTGGCGGATTGCACCGTGGAGCGCCAGGAGCTGCTTCTTCGTCAGGTTTCCTGCGATACGTGTCGGATGCAGGCGCGCGCGGAACAAGCTCTCGTCCGCATAGATATTGCCGATTCCGCGCAAGACCTTTTGGTCGAGCAGCAGCGCCTTGACGCGAGCGCGCCTCGATCCAAAATTTCGGCAGAATTCTTCCGCGCTGATTTCGAGCGGCTCTTGGCCCAATTGGCCCTTGAAATCCGCCAACTTCGATTCCGGAACAAGAAGCATGCGGCCAAAGCGGCGGATGTCCGTGTAGCGCAGCTCGCGGCCATCGTCGAGAACAAAAAAGCCATGCGTGTGAGGTGCGACGGATTCACCGGAAGGGATCACAGTCAATCGACCGGTCATTCCAAGATGAATGATGAGGAAGAACCGCGAAAGTGAAGTGACTTGAGCGTCGCAGGCCTGGAGCCCGATACATATGAATTTGCCCAGGCGCGTGACGTCTGCAATTCGCATTCCGGGAAGGCGCTCGGCAATCGCACCGGAGTCCTCCACGAAGTCCGTTTTGCCGAATCGCACTTCGACAACGCTGCGCCCCGGCAGTGACAATCGCAATCCGCGCACAACAGTCTCAACCTCAGGAAGTTCAGGCATCGTGGAGTCTCATTCAAAATAGCACAATTAATTGGTGAGCATTATGGAGCCAACAGTTGGAGGAGTCCGCAGGAAACAAACTCACAACCAATAATGGAAAAGGGGGTTCACGAATCATCAGACACTAGTCATCAGTCACTAGTCACAACTTCACGGAAGCGGCAGGCCCGGAGTGGCGACAATGCCCGCCATTCGCAAGATCTCCTGATACTCGTCTTCCGTAACCGGCGAAATGATCAAACGCACGTTCTTCAGGAACTTGACCTTTCGAACGGAGGCGTTGTTCCGAAGCTCGTCCAGCGGAATCTGGCGGGGCAGGCGCTCCATGGCGCGCAAATCCGCGACCATCATTTTCGATTCCCGGTCGTGCGGGTCCGGGTAAGGGTCGCGAGTGACCTCGGCTATGGCGTAGAGGGCCCTCTCGGGCGCGGAGTGGTAGCAAAGCACGCGATCACCCTTGCGCACCTGTTTCAAGGCTCGAATCGCGTCGGGACGCGTCCCAGCCCCTCTCCACATCTCCTTGCCCTTCACAAATAGCGTATCCCAATGATATTGGTGAGGATTGACCGAAAAAATCCAATGGCCTTTCTTTGCCGGTGGGCGAATGGTCGTCAAACCGGGCAGCCTCCGAATGATGATCGTTCTCCGAGAGTGTAGTCGGTCGGACACTATACACGGGACCTCGCCCGTTGTGCAAAAATTCGTGCATTTCTGGGCTGTCTCATGAGGTGACTAACCCGTGATTCCTCAGCCCTATACAATTAGACGCATAATCCCGAAAATCGGACTCAAGAGATTTTTGCGCGTTAATTCCTGAAAGATTGGAAATATGTCCTTATTTTTTAATAACTTAGGAAGGAGTCTAACTTTTAGGGGGAACCTTGAACTAGCTCGCTTCAATCCAGATGTCCTCGCCTCTAACCTCAAGCGTGTACGTCTTGACCCCGATCGCCTGATTCATGACCAGCTTGCCGCTGGTCACATCGTACTGCCAGCCGTGCCACGGACAGGTAACGGCTACCCCGTGGAGCTCACCCTGACCCAGGGGGCCTCCCCGGTGGAGACACGTGTTATTAACCGCGTAGAACTTGCTTCCTATGTTAGCGATAGCGACGGTCAGGCCGTCTACTTGAAACTCGCGGATCGAGCCCGCCGGAATCTCATCTTTTCGCGCTGCACGCACAAAACCCATTTGCCAACTCCTTCAGCAGATTGTTGAAATTGTCAGGCTTTGATGCTCGACTCGGTTCGTCCGAGGCGAGAGGTTCACAAGTCCGCTGGAATTCCCCGTTTTTGTAGCTCGCCTCTTCAGAGGCGAGGGTTTCCTCAATTTCGCCGGAAATCCCCACGTCTGAAGACGCGGGCTACAACAGCTTTAGCGCGGCGATGGCGTCTGCGCGACCATCACGTTGCGCTTAAAATCCTCCGCCATGCCTGAGTGCAGCCGAATTTCCGTGGGCCGCTTCGCCAGCGACATCTGGTCGATCTTGTCCTGCAGCTTCAAGAGCGCGTAGATCAGGCCTTCCGGGCGAGGCGGGCACCCAATCACGTAAACATCCACGGGAACGATTCGATCTACGCCCTGGAGCACGGAATAGGCGTTGAATGGGCCTCCCACGCTTGAGCAAGCGCCCATTGAGATGCACCACTTCGGATCGGGCATCTGATCCCACACGCGCTTGAGCACCGGCGCCATTTTCAGCGTTACCGTGCCGGCCACAATCATCAGGTCGGACTGCCGCGGAGAAGGGCGAAACACTTCGGCGCCGAACCGCGCAATGTCGAAGCGCGACGTGGTCGAGGCGATCATCTCGATAGCGCAACACGCCAGGCCGAAGGTCAGTGGCCAGATGGCGGACTTCCGCGCCCAGTTGAACACGTAGTCCACCGAAGAAATCATGAAGTTTTTTTCAAACCGCTGATCCAGAACGCCCATGTGTCTCCTCTAGTCCCTTAGGAATGGGGAGTATATCCATCCCCGGCAACGTGAGTCAAACACGCGCGCCAATTTCCCCTACCAACATAGAATATCACTTTGGCGGGGTTTGGACTTGATTGCGCGCGACGTTGCTGACCCTCGGATTCACGACTCCGTCTTTGTCCCATAAACAAGCAGTGCGCCCGCCTGGCGGAAGGAGCGCATCTGGGCAGCATCTTGAAACCACCGGCCCGTGTAGGATTCGGGAGCGGGAGTGGGATCGGGAATCTGGCGGTGCGCGATATTGGTGAAGCCCGCGTCGTGGAACAATGCCTCCCATTCGCCGGCGCTCAGCAGCTGCGCGGGCAATGCAAACTGGTTGGCCCATTGATGAGAATGTGGGTTCTCAAAATAGAAGTTGATCAGAATCCATGCGGTGCCTCCCTCGCGCAACACGCGATGGATTTCCCGCAGGCCGCGCGCCGGGTCGGGCCAGTAGTAGGCGGACTCCACCGAAATCGCGTGCGTAAAGAAATTGGCGTCCCAGGGAATCTCGTCCGCCGCGCCTACCACGAACATGGCGTTTTCCACGGCGACGTACTTCCGCCGGGCCCGGCGCACCATCTCGTCGGAAATGTCCATGCCAATTACGCGGCCCTCGGGAACACGCTCAGCGATCATGCGCACGAGCCAGCCAACACCGCTGCCTACGTCGAGGATATTTTCGTCCCTGGCTAGATTCATCTGGTCAAGAACCGGCAAGACGATGGGGAGATGCTCTTCCTCCATCCCTTCACCGCGGCCCGCCTCGGCCCAGCGGTTGAATTCTTCGCGGAGTGCTTCGTTATCGGGGGATTCTGGCATTAGAAATTGAATTGAAGAATGTAGTAGGACAGGCTTCAGCCTGTCGGGTTTGACTTTCTTCCCGCGCGGAAAAGCGACAGGCTGAAGCCTGTCCTACTTTTCGATCTTCGCCAATAGCTCCACGAATTTCTGCTGGCGCTCCGATTGGTCCTGTCCGCCCGCCGACTCCGCCAGTTGCGTCACGTTCATCGAGCAGAATTTCGGGCCGCACATCGAGCAGAATTTCGCGTCCTTGTAGAAATCGTCCGGCAGCGTTTCGTCGTGCATCGCCTTCGCCGTTGCCGGATCGAGCGACAACTCGAACTGCTTGTTCCAGTCGAACAGAAAGCGTGCATACGAAAGCGCATCATCCCGGTCGCGCGCGCCCGGGCGGTGTCGCGCCACGTCCGCCGCGTGCGCCGCGATCTTGTACGCGATCACACCCTGCTTCACGTCCTCCGCGTTCGGCAATCCCAGGTGCTCCTTCGGCGTCACGTAGCACAGCATCGACGCTCCGTGCCATCCGATCATCGCCGCTCCGATCGCGCTCGTGATGTGGTCGTACCCCGGCGCGATGTCGATCACCAACGGCCCCAGCGTGTAGAACGGCGCTTCGTGGCACAGCTCCATTTCCTTCTTCACTTGCATCTCGATCTGATCCATCGGTATGTGACCCGGCCCTTCGATCATCACCTGCACGTCGTGCTCCCACGCCTTCTTCGTCAGCTCGCCCAGCACTTTCAACTCGGCAAATTGCGCGGCGTCGCTTGCATCCGCGAGACACCCGGGCCTTAGGCCGTCGCCCAGCGAAAAACTCACGTCGTGCTTCTTGAAAATCTTGCAGATCGCCTCGAAATTCTCGTACAGGAAATTCTCCTGCTTGTGCGTGTTCATCCAGTGCGCCAGGAGCGCCCCGCCCCGGCTCACGATCCCCGTGATGCGCTTGCGCACCAGCGGCACAAACTCGCGCAGCACCCCCGCGTGGATCGTCATGTAATCCACGCCCTGCTCGGCCTGCTCCTCGATCACTTCCAGCATCAAGCCGATCGTCAAATCCTCGGTGCGCTTCACGCGCGACAGCGCTTCGTAAATCGGCACCGTGCCGATCGGCACGGGCGAAGCTTCGATGATCGCTTTGCGAATCGTGGGAATGTCGCCGCCGGTCGACAGGTCCATCACCGTGTCCGCGCCGTAGTGCACCGAGTGATGCAGCTTCTTCAGTTCTTCGTCGATGTGCGAGGTCGTCGCCGAGTTCCCGATGTTCGAGTTGATCTTGCACTTGAACGCGATGCCGATGCCCATCGGCTCCAGCGCCTTGTGATGGATGTTCGCGGGGATGATCGCGCGCCCGCGCGCCACTTCGCTGCGCACCAGCTCCGGCTCGATCTTTTCGCGCCCCGCGACGAATTCCATCTCTTCCGTGATCGCGCCCTGGCGCGCATAGTGCATCTGCGAAACATTGCGGGTGCCATTCGCCGCCGCCGTTTCCGCCAACCGCTTCTCAACCCACGCGTCTCGCACTCCCATGCTTCCCCCTGAAGAGTCTCCGCTCGCGGAGCATCTCTCACACGATGCCGGATTATCGCACCGCAATCGGCACACGGCAACCAAGTCAGTAGCACAGACTTCAGTCTGTGGGAGTCCGATGGTATGCCCGGGCCGCCGGCGTCAGCTACGATCAATCTCAAACCGGGATTGGCATGCTCGCCAAGATCAAATGGAAATCCACAGACTGAAGTCTGTGCTACTTAAAACGCGCAATGCAGCGTGATGACAGTGATTTCTGGAGGGACGCCCAGGCGTACCGGCGCGCCGATCGTGCCGAGTCCGCGATTAACGTAGACGCTGGAGGTTGGAGATCGGAGGCTGGAGGCTGGACGGAAGCCTCGAATTTCGTGGTCGTCCAGATCGGACGGAGCTAAGAGAGGGCGGCTGTAAAGCCCGGCGACATAGGGCGTGAAAAATTCCGCCGGACTCCAGCGATGATCGAGGATTTCAACGCGCACCTGGCCGCCGTGCGTGTGCCCGGCTAGTGATAGCTCGATGCCCAATTCGGCGGCGCGCGGAAACGAATTCGGATTGTGCGACAGCAAAATATTGGGGACGTCGCGCCGGACCAGCCGTTGCGCGCCGGCCAACATCGGCGCGCGATTTCCCTCGGCGTCCCGTTGGCGCTGGTAATCGACTCCGATCAGGTTCAAGGCGCTTCCCTGCCAGCGCAATTCCACGTTTTCCCGGCGGAGGAGCTTCATCCCAAATTTTTGAAAAAGCTCCGCGGACTTTTCCTCGGCCCGCGCGTAGATCTCATGGTTTCCGTTGCAGCCCCAGACACCCAGCGGCGCTCGCAAACGCGAAAGTTCCGTGATGCAGTCTTCAAGCGGGTCCGTCCTGCCGGTCAAAAAATCGCCAGTGACGACGGTTAGATCTCCATTCAGTTCATTGGCCAGGCCGACGGCACGACGCACCTGCGCGACAGGCATGTACGATCCGATATGAATATCACTCAGTTGGGTGATGCGCAGACCGTCGAGAGCGGGAGGAAGATTGGCGATGGGAATTTCGACTTCGCGGACGGAGAACCGGAATCGCTCCGCCGCAAAGCCGTACGCCGCGCTCACAAACGGCACCGCGCCCGCAATCACTCCCGCGGCCTGAAAAAAGTAACGCCGGGAATGATTGATGCTTTCCCCATGTTCGCTTCCCACCGCGAGTGCAGGCGATGCAACTGGAACTATAGGCTTGTCTGAATGTGACGCTTGCAAACGCCTCCACAGCCATTCCGCGCCGGCGATGATTTTGATGAACAAGTAGGAAAAAATCGAGCTGCTCACCCACAATCCGAAAAACGCCCACCACCACGAACCGCGAGAAATGACCCCTCGCATGTTCCTCGCCAAAGCCGCGAGCGCTACAAGGGCGATCACTGCAAGCGCCGCGATCAGCGCGCCGCGAACCCCCCTTCGCCATGCCGGCCTATCGATCCTCCCCGCAAATCTCCACGCCCGCGCAAACCAATAGCGCTGTGAAAGAAAAGCCAAGGAAATTCCAGCGGCGCCACCCAGAAGGCCGAGAAAAATCAGAACCCCATGAAGCATCAAATATGGTCCCACGCTATTAGGATACCGCATGTGTGGTTTGGTTGCACGGAGACGCGGGAGGGCGGTGTTTCACGACACAATCGTCCGACGGCGAAGGTTAGAAAGCTTCGGTAGCAAGCCTGGGAACGCCAATCGGGAGATTGGCGTTCCCAGGGTCAGAAAAGCCGCAATGCGCGCTGCTTACTTCGCCGGCGGAGGCGGCGTGACTAGCGCCGTCATTTTTCGGATCATGCCGTCGGACTTGCTCAAGACGTAGACTTCTCCGTCACCGCCCATGGCGATACGGACATCCGCGCGACCGCCGCCGTAGGCGACGCCCTCTGGATCGGCCTTGGGCTGTTTGTGGTCCGGGTCTCGCCATCCTGTCGTGGCCCCGGCCGCACCGGGCAGCACGCGGTCCTGAGCAGGGGTTCCTCCCTTGTGCGCGTACGTCTCGGCGACAACATCAAACATCCGGCGCTTCACGGCGGTTGGGCTGGAGGCGTCATAGGGGCTCTTGTACATGATTTGCAGCTCATGAATTTGCGCCTGGTGATTGCGTTGTCCGTGTGTCGCGATCATTTCGCCCAGATCGACGTAAAAAATGCGGCCCGTCGTCATGTCATTGAAAATAAATTTTCCGCGCATCCGAGGCATCAGCTTGCCTCGGTACACGAAGCCGCTGCCGATCGAGTCGCCTTCCCAATGGCTGTAGACAGCGGCCGGATAGATGGGAACGACCGGTTCTTCGACGCCGTCCACGTGCAGCAGATCGCGATCGGGGAATGCAACCGGGGGATTTTCCAGGCTGCCCGTTTTTCCCGCATCGTCCACAAAAAGTTGTTCGTTGCCTTCGCGCTCAGGGTAGCCGTAGTTGGCGCCCTTAGCCCCGATATCGACTTCTTCCCAGTAATGCAGGCCGATATCGATGATCAGAAACGTCTTGGTCGCCACATCCCAATCGAACCGGTGAGGGTGCCGCAGGCCGTACGCGAAAACTTCGGGGCGCGCTCCCGCCACATTCAAGAATGGATTCGGGTCCGGCCCGGTGGAGGGAATGCGATAACGGCCATTCGGACTGAGCATGTCCTTGGGACGCAAATTGATGTCCGGAGTGATCCGCAGTACCTTCCCTAGCAGGGTATTGAGCTGCTGCGGAAGGGTGTGTGAGGGGCCGGGTGTTTCTCCTTGAGCGCCGTCGCCCACGCCGATGTAAAGATTTCCGTAGTCGCTGCTGCCCGGTTTGGCGAGCGGGTCGAAAATCGTATCGTCCATGGGGTGATTGCGGTCGTATCCCACGCGCAAGATTTCGCGTGCGGTGCCCTCGAAAGTGGCGTTGCGGATATTAGTATCCGTCCATTCCACCAGAACCGACTCGAGATGGACGGGGCCCGCCGGCGGATTTACCGGATCGGTCGTCGCGTATCCCGTGAGATTCAAACTGGAGAGCTGCGTGTTGACCGGCGCGGCGGTCCCGGGCAATTCGGGATTCTCGGTGTGCACAGTATAGAATTTTCCATTTTTTGCGTAGGCGGGATCGAAGGTGATCGAAACGATTCCCGTGGCGTTGCCCTTGTCGGAGGCGAATTTCGGGAAGACGTCCGTGAACTTGAGGTAGGGCGTGAATTTTTTCGTCCCCGTGTCGAAGATATAGAGAGTGCTGCTCTGATCGTTGACGAAGGTCCGCGAGGAGGCGAGCGGGGCGTTTGCCGGCTCCGCTCTCATGGAGGAGACGCGGCCGAGTTGCAGCTTGTAATCGATCGCAGCGGCATTTGCGCCGGAGTGCGTCGCGTTGGAGAGCGGCGGATTCGCGTAGTCCGCGAGCATGACCGCGGTCCCGTCCATGCCGACCGTGGAACGCGCGGGATACTGCGCAAACGCGGCGGGCACGGCCGCGAGGCAAATGGCCAGCAATCCGAATCCCAGGCGAATTCTCGCCGACCGCGTGACTTCGCTTTGGTTACTTGACATTGTGAATGGCTCCTTTTTCATTGATCCGCAGCTAGGACATTCCGGCTAAAGACGCGCAGTCGCACGATCGAGCGCGGTCTGATCCTCGCGGTCACCGATTCGCGAGTCGAGCATCCAAGTCAGAAAAAAATGCCTCGCGTTAAACAATATGTCTTCAGGCGCGCGGTTGCTCCGAATCAGGTTCGCATTCTAACACCTGAGCCTTGATCGGGCTTTTCATTTTTCTGTACGCCCTGTTGAGAGATTCGGTGCCTCCAGGATCGCGGTGATCGTTTCCATTTGAAATTGCCATCGACGCCCTTCCTTGCTTGTTAGTATCCTTGCTGGAGGAGGTGGGCCATTTCATTGACGAGTCTCATTCTCTTCACGCTTCTGTCCGCAGTTCCCGTTCAAACCTCTCCAAGCGCAGCGGTCAAGGTTAGCGGACACACTTACCAGCTGTATTGCGCGCAAGAGGGCGAATTGATCGTGGCGTCAGAAACGGGACTTTGCGAGAAAACGGAAGCCGGTGGAGTGCAGCGTTTCGAGATTCGCAACGAGGATGGGGAAACGCAATTTTTTCAGGACGCGCCTGGTGGCAATCCATTCAGCTATGTGGGGATCTTCTCGATCGCCAATGCGGGCAGAGAGATTTTTGATGTCGATACCTCGCACGACGAAAATCAAGGCAGCGGACTGAAACCCGCGCATCTGATTTATTACTTTGACCCGACTCCGAATGGCTTGGTCCCGTTCCGCCCGGCCCTGGTGGACGTGGATGGCTTTGCTCATCTGAGCACCGGCATCGCGCTATCACGAACCTTCAGTGCGGGCTTCTTTCAGTTTTCGGTGCTGCTTGATTTTAATGTGGCCTCTCATCGCATCGAGGTCATGCCGGATCAGATTGTGTTTTCCGCCTTTGCTCCTCCCGGCCGGGAAAAATCAGGGCCTTCCCGGGCCTCGGGCGAAATCAAGGTGTATAGCAATCATGATAGTGGCTCTCCCAAAACGGATTTCAGGATAGCGCCAGGCCACTTGGTGACTTGGTGGCAGTCGCTCAATCTCGTCGAGAAGCCGCCCTCAGGCCAGGTCGTAACGATCCTCGCGGCATGGGCGCCTGCATCCTTGCGACCCGCAGACAACGCCCCGGAAGGCGTGCAGATGGTCTACTACGACTGGAACAATCTCTGGCTTCAAATTCAGGTGGATGACCACACGGGCTGGATAAAAGGAACCAGCAGCTTTCGTACGATTGGTTTGGAGATGACGAACGCGCAGCGATAGAGACGGGGTACACCGGTGTAAAATTTCCGGGGGTGCCGTGGGTGAATAAGCCGCTTCTCACGACGATGATTTCAACGAAGGCGGGCGCATTCGAGTTCTGGCTGCAAAAAATACCGGGTGGCGAGCAGTTCGAGTTCCGGTA
Organism: uncultured Alphaproteobacteria bacterium; assembly: GCA_963841105.1. Classification (GTDB taxonomy): domain Bacteria; phylum Pseudomonadota; class Alphaproteobacteria; order Rhizobiales; family Xanthobacteraceae; genus VAZQ01. Next base: position 227,481 of record CAWJCB010000006.1, on the reverse strand, counting down.
CGCTTTGATCCATACTTCGCGTTAAATGTTCCGCCTCTCCCGCCTCGTCATGACAATCCAGCGGTGAAAACTTGACCAAGGCAGCCCCGGCAGTCAAGGTGACCTACCTTCCGGGAAATAATTTCTCGAAGGAATGGACCACGCGGTGCGCGCTCGCAACCCGCTCCGTGGACTCCGTCCGGACACAAAGCATCGTTTGCATCCCGGCGTCGCGGGCTGCGTCCAACTCTTTCGCAACGTCGGAAATGAACAGAATGTTCGGCGCCTCCAGCGCGAGCGTCTCGGCGATCCGCAGATAGCTTCCCGGCGCGTTCTTGGGGCCGGTGGTAGTGTCAAAGTAGGCGCGGAGGAAGCCGGTCAAATCTCCGGCGGCTGTGCTGCCAAAGAGCAGCTTCTGCGCAAGCACGCTGCCGGAGGAAAAAATGCAGATGATCTTCCCCTGGCGCGACCAGCGTGCCAAGGCTAGCGGCACATCGGGATACACTTCGCCGCGCAAGTCTCCCGTGCGATAACCTTCCTGCCAGATTTTTCCTTGAAGCGATTTCAGGGCGGAGCACTTGCTGTCGCGGTCCATCAACCAGGCGCCGTAGGCAGCCGCCGATGCTAGCTCGGCGCTGGGCGAGTCATCCACCCACCGGGGCGGGTTGAGTTGTTCGGCGGCGTCGGCTCGATGCTGCATGCGCAAGGCATCAATGTCTTCGCGAATGCTCGGCTCATTTCCGTGCTCCAGCAGAAATTGCTCCAATCTCTGGCGGGCGAATGGAAACAGAGTCCGGAAGACGAAATCGATGGGAGTGGTCGTGCCTTCAATGTCCAGAAGGATGGCTTGAATCGAGTTTCCGCCGGGCGGCACCGCCAACGCTAGCTAACCGCCGGGGGAGCAGGAATGTAAGTTGGTCCGAAGCAAACCGGTTCGTAACCGCGATCGGCGCCGCTACCGGTGTAGTGCGGCGTCCAGCCGGCAGGATCCTGGAAAAGGCGAATCGCGCGAATGCAGCGGTCGGAGCACAGATCGAACCAATGATGAGTTCCGAGCGGCACGCGAATCAGGTCCCCCGCTCCCACCTCGATCGCGACCACCGGCCCCTGTTTGGGATGAATGTGGAACACACCCCTGCCCGCGAGGATGAAGCGAACTTCGTCCTCATCGTGCCAATGTTCGATGTTGAATCTTGTCAGCATGGCGTCAAGCCCAGGCGTCTTCGGATTGACGTCGATTACGTCCGCGGTGACGTATCCGCCGCGCGCCTTGAGCTCTTCGATCTTGGGCGCGTAAGCCGCAAGGATTTCCTCGGCGCTGGCGCCGGGCGCCAGCGATACGCTCGGCTCCCAACGTTCGTATTCGATGCCCATGCTCGCGAGGTAACTGGTGATCTCCCCCGCTTCGCTCAGGGAACGCTTCTCGTCTGGAATCCTAAGAAGAGCCATTGGGATGCACTCCTTGCCCGCATTTACGCGAATTGATGCGGAACGCCGCCCATTATACTCCGTTTCGGGACCGGCCCAATATTTCCAGTAGAAACTCCAGGACTTCTACATGGCGCTTGGCTTCGGCCAGGTCCTTCCCCCAGGTGTAAAGTCCATGGCGGCGAAGCAGGAAGCCGTGAACGGCGGGGTCGCGTTTCAGCAGAGACTTGGACTTGCTCAGCCAGTTGAGCGATGTCCTGGCAATTCTCGAAGATCGGAAGGATTTCGCGATGCTCATGGGTGTGGACGCCGCGCAGGCCCTTGAGCATCTCGAATCCTTCGAGCGCCACGGCGCCATCGGCCGAGAAAACGTCGGAAAGCACGCGTGCTCCACAGCGAATGCGTGTGCAATACCGCGCCGGCCCCGCGAGTGCGCACGATGGCAAGGTGGAGTCCCGTCTCCGCCGAAGGCAGTCCCGTTCCCGCGGACCACGCGCGCCGCTTCGTCGATTTCCAGGAATTGGTCCGCGTCGAGCGCGCCTTTATCCAACCCCGTAGGCGTAATCGCCAGGCGCAGTGGCCGCTCGCTCACGACCGCGCTGAAATTTCCGCTCGTTCCGAACACCCATCCGCGTTGATAGAAGCTCCTTCCGATCTCCGCAAGGGAAGCAGACAAATTTTGAAAGCGAGCGCCCGATTCACCCCGGCGGGAACGTCGAGACGGCTTGCTCGCGGAGCGCTTCCTGGCACGTGTCATGGCTCGGATTATCGCATGCTCGGCCTGCCAACGGAATTTTCGCGACGGCGCATGCTCGTGACAGCGGCGATCTCCTTTAAATTATCTTCGCGCAGCGAAGCCACCTGTAGTATCAAGTGCGCCTGCACGCCGCCGTTCCGCGCGGGCAGATGGAGACGAAAAGACATGACGACAGGCTATCGCTGGTTCCGGGCGGGGGACTTGAACGGCTTCTTCGCACTGATGTTCGACAACGTCGCGAATCTCGTGATTCTTGCCAGTATTCTGACCGGCGCATTCGGCTTTCCATCGTCGATCGTTTTGTACCGCATGGTTCCCGGCACAGCTATTGGCGTGCTTGCGGGCGATCTCTTTTACGCGTGGATGGCGGGCCGCCTGGCCAAAGAGACGGGCCGCGACGATGTGACGGCGATGCCGCTCGGTCTGAACGCTCCCAGCATCTTCGGAATGTCCTTCGGCGTCTTGGGTCCCGCGTATCTTGTGACCCATGACGCGTATCTGGCATGGAAGATGGGCATGGCAGTCACGGTTCTTGTGGGAGTGTTCAAGATTGCGCTCTCGTTTTTCGGCAACGCTGTTCGGCGGGCCTTGCCGCGGGCCGCGCTCTTAGGCTCCATCGGCGGAGCGGGTCTGGCGCTCATCGCGCTGTTGCCAATGCTGAAAATGTACGCCGACCCGATTCCGGGTTTGCTGGCGTTCGGCGTCATCCTGGTCTCGCTGGTGGGCAATGTGAAGATACCGGGGAAAGTGCCGGGAGCGCTTGCGTCCGCGCTGGTTGGCATCGCCGCTTTTCATCTTCTCCGCGCGGTTCACATCATGAGTCCTCTCGTCGCGGCGCCGACGGGTAGTTCCGCGGCGTTCCATTTAGCTTTCCCGTGGCCAACCGTGGCGTTCCTCGGCGGCCTTTCGCTCGCGTGGGTCTACCTGCCGATCATTTTGCCATTCTCGTTAGCGACCGTCGTGGGAGGAATCGACAATACTGAAAGCGCCGCAGCCGCTGGAGATGTATATGACACGCGGGCCATTCTGCTTACCGAAGGTTTCTGCACTTTGCTGGCAGGCCTCTGCGGAGGAGTCGTGGAAAGCACGCCCTACATCGGACATCCGGCCTACAAAGCGATGGGCGCGGGCTCAGGCTACGTGGTCTTGACCGGCTTGTTCATAGGACTCGGCGGCATTCTTGGTTATCTGCCGTTCTTCGTGGCGTGGATACCGGCGGCAGCGATTGCGCCAATTCTTGTCTACATTGGCCTCGAAGTGATTTCCCAAGCTTTTTTAGCGACGCCGTCGCGGCACGGCTTGGCGGTGGCGGTCTCGCTTTTGCCTTCACTCGCGTTTCTGATTGCGCTCGAAGTGACCGCGGCGCTGGGAGCCGTGGGCGCACACGTGACGCAGTTGACCGGCGATGTCGGCGAAACGGTCCGCACGGTGATCCTGCTGGGCAACGGTTTCATCATCTCAGCATTGATTTGGGGAGCGGCTACTGCTGAGCTTCTCGATCGCCGCTTCGGACGCAGCGCATGGTGCTTGGTCGTGGGCGCGTTGGCTTGCCTGTTTGGGGTAATCCACTCGCCTGCGGCGGAGGGGACGTTTGTTCTGCCCTGGCGCGCGGGCTCGCCGCTGCCTTGGCACTTTGCGTTCGGCTACTTGGGCGCGGCGTCGGTGGTATTCATCTCGAAGTTTTTCCCGAATGGCGATCCACTGCCAGAACACTAAGCGCCCAATTCCCAGACTGCGGCTGCGGCGGATGATTTTGAGTGGCGCAGGCTTCAGCCTGTGGGTTTTGGTCCTTGCAAGGACAAACCCCCACAGGCTTGAAGCCTGCGCCACTTCAATCGCCATGTCGAAGTTTCATATTCGAGGAACGCCCTTACAAGGATTTTTGTTCATTCAGCGGAAAGCACGACAGGCTTTTGCGTGAGCAGCGCGACGAGCGCGGCGGGATCGGTGACGGGCGGGCGGCACGACGTGCCCACGCAGACCAGCGCTTGCGCAACGTCGGCGCGAAGGTGCGGAAGTGTTTCGGCCAATGCGGGGGCAAGAGCATCTGGCGATGCCATACGCTCAGGAGTGACCCGAAGAACGGCTTTGCCGAACCGGTAGACGGAATTTGCGGCCTTTTCAAGCGCGGCGGCCTGCGGATCATCGCCGCGTCCCGTGATTACAACCTCAAACGGCCCGCGGGCATGCAGCAGGGCGGCGAGTCCGTAGCTTGCGGCGTGAATCCCAAATTGCGGCGCGATGGCGGCAAACGCTTCGAGTGTCGCTTCCGCGCACGCACGGTGACGCGCGTCTCCGGTGTAGCCGTGCAGACGGTCGAGCAGAATGGCCGCCGAGGAATTTGCGCCGGGCGTCGGAGAATCCTGCAGCGGCTTGCGGCGCACTTCGAGCCCGCCCATCGGCGGCGCACCCGAAGCGCGATCGAAAAAGCCGCCGCCTTCGGTATCAAAATATTCGGCGATGGCGAAATCTGTTGCGCGCCGGGCCGCCTCGAAATATTTTGGATCGAGAGTCGCCTCATAGGCGTCCAGCAGCGCGATCCCCGCAAAAACCTGATCGTCGAGCGATCCGTCGAGGCGCGCGCCTCCCATGCGATGCGCAAATCCGCGCGCGTCGCTCCAGGCTTCGCCGAGCATGCGATCGAGCGTCTTGAGCGCAAACGCGCGGCACGCGGCGCCCTTCTCTCCTCCGAGCACCGCCGCCGCATCGAGGAACGCCGAGACAAACATTGCGTTCCACGCCACGTAGAGAGTCGTGTCCACAAACGGAGCGGGCCGCGCCGCGCGCGCCGCCAGCAGTTTTCCCTTCGCGCGCGCCAGCGTCAACAAGACCGCTGACATTTCCAAGCCGCCACCAATCGTCCGCGTTACTTCGGCGATGGACCGCGCGATCCACAGAACATTTTTCGCCGGGTTGTGATGCATTTCGCCGTGCGATTCGACGTCATATCGAAGGTCGACAATGCGAGCCTCTTCGGGCGTGAGGACCGCGCGCACTTCGTCCAGCGTCCAGGTAAAATAATCGCCGTCGTCGTCGAGCGTCTGGTCGGCGTCCTGGCTCGCGTAGAAACCGCCGCGCGACTGATCCGAGAGCACGGCATTCGTCCAATCGATGATGCCTTCGGCTATTTCGCGAAAAAAAGGCTCGCGCGCGACCTGATAGCCGTGCAGAAAATTTTTCAGCAATTCCGAATTGTCGTACGACATTTTCTCGAAATGAGGAACGCACCAGCGCTCGTCGACCGAATAGCGATGGAACCCGCCGGCCACCTGGTCGTAGACGCCCCCGGAGCCCATTTTCTCGAGCGTGAACGAGGCAACTTCCAGCATCCGCAAGCCACTGCCTGCCTGGTGGCATTCGAGCAGCAGATCGAGCGCCGCGGGATGCGGGAATTTCGGCGAGCGGCCAAATCCCCCGTTGCGCGAATCGAATAAATTCACGATAGACTCGGCCTGATCGAACGCGACGCGCGAATCGAACACTCCTCGCCCGCCCGCAAACGTTTCCGCATTCGCCACTGCTTCGGCAAGACGGGACGCGGCCTCTTCCACTTCCGCGCGCCGATTGTGAAATCCCGCGGCGACCGCTTCGAGAATGCGGCGGAATCCGGGACGCCCCATGGCGTCTTCCGGAGGAAAATAAGTGCCGCCGAAAAACGGGCGCCCATCGGGCAACAAAAATCCCGTGAGCGGCCAGCCGCCTTGCCCGGAAAGTGTACTGATGGCGGCCTGGTAGCGCGCGTCCACGTCGGGCCGCTCGTCGCGGTCCACTTTGACGGGAATGAAAAGCCGGTTGATGATCGCGGCCAGCTGCGGATTCTCGTAGCTTTCGCGGTCGATCACGTGGCACCAGTGGCACCAGACGGCGCCGATGTCGAGGAGGATGGGCTTGTCCTCGGCGCGCGCTCGGGCAAAGGCTTCCTCGCCCCACTCGTACCAATCCACCGACTGATGCACGGCGGAGCGGAGGTAAGGACTTGCGGCTCGGGCGAGGCGGCCTTCGGATTTTTCGTTCACTCTATTCCTTCCCGGACGCTCGAGACGCGGCCGCGCAAAAATTGTTTTTCTTTATTGGATCGGATGCTGGGGACCGGTGTCTTCAGGATTGATTGGCTTGCGTCCGGAAAAACCTTCATCCTGGCGGTGATAAAAACGGATGCGGTCTTCGCCCAACCGCCAGCACAGGTAGACCTCTTCCTCTTTGATCATGGAGGGAAAATCCACGAGGCCCGTATCCAGGTCTTTCACGATGCAGCCCGTTGCCTGAATCTGGTCGAGAGCGTCCTTGACCTTGGCGACGACCCGGTTCAAGTCGGCGCGCATCCGGGCCGCAACGTCGTAGTCGATCGTGATGCCGCCCATGATCTGGATCCGGTTGGCGATAGCGCTCAAGCTTTCTTCCAGGTCCGACATCAGCCGGCGCCCTTCCATCGCGTCAATCAGAAGCGGCTCGACCTGGCGCCGGGCGTGCTCCGCCTCCGAGAGACTGAATAATTTCGGTTCGTGTTCTTCTGGGTCCATGGATTTTGCCTGTGAAAGCCCTGGGACTCTCGCTCCGATTGTCCCATCGCATCCTGACTCATTTGGATGCGAGGCTGCCGGGCGCGGTTCCATTGTCAATCATTGCGCGGCGCATTTCCAGTGGAGACGCCGAAGTAGCACAGGCACTCTTGCCTGTGCGGTTTTCGCGATTGCCAACATACCGAAAAGCACACAGGCAAGAGTGCCTGTGCTACAAAAAGCGTGATCCCGAAACGAATGTGGTAGAGTTTTGCCCCAATGCGCATCTTCGTTCTGGGCACTGGAGCAACCGGCTCATATCTCGCGCACCTGCTTACGAGGCAGGGGCACCAAGTCACTTGCGGCGACCGCGACCTCGACCGCGCTCGACGCTTTCTTGGCAAGAAGAGCACGATTCCGGTGGTTCAGGTCAATGCGCGGAACCTGTGGGGCATCGTACGCGCCGCGAGGGGATCGCAATTGCTCGTGAACGCGAGCGCCTCCGTTTTCAATGAGATTGTCCTGCGAGCCGCCTTGCGCATCCGCGCGCATTACATCGACCTGAGCGCGCACCTCATGCGCAATCCGTTCAAGGCCGAGCAACTTCGTTTCGATGAGCGCTTCCAGAAGAAGAAACGTGCCGCCGTCATTACGACTGGAGCCGCGCCAGGACTAACGAATCTGCTGGTGGCGCGCGCCGCCGGGATGATGGACGCAGTGGACGCGGTCCACATTCGGCTGTACGAAAGCATCGAAAGCGACGATCCTATCTCACAGTGGTCGGCCGAGGCCTCCTTCGATGAGGCCATTTCCCTTCCCCGCATCGTGCGCAACGGCCGCTTCCGGTACGGCAAACGTTTCGGCGAACCGGAAAAATTCCGTTTCCTGCCGCCGATTGGCGAGACGACCGTCGTCCTTGCAGCGCAGGATGAAGTCGGCACCGTCCCCTATTTTTTGAAGCTGAAGGACATGGATGTAAAGATCGGCGGCAACGAAATCGACCGGCTGCGGCGCTGGTACCGGCAGGGAAAACTTTCAAAATCGCGAGGACTGGTCGCTTCGCGATTCCCGAAAACGCCGAGTCCACGGCAGGTGGCGCGCATGATCCGCCAGGGCAAGCTGCAAAACGCCAGGTTTGCCGCCGTTGGCATCGTGCGTGGAACGAAGCAGGACCGCCCGATGGAAGTCCGATACGACGCCACCTTCCCTTCTCTTTATCAAATCCGCCAGCGCGGCCTGGCGCTCTCGCCCATTTCTTACGCCACGGCTCACATGGCCTCGCTGTTCATCAAACATTTTCCACGCGACTCGGCAGGGGTTTTTCCTCCCGGGGCGATCCCACTGGAAAACCGGCAAGCGATCTTCAAGGACCTGAAGTCGCGTGGCATTCAAGTGACGGCGAAAATCACAAAGAAGAAACCACCCGACGACGAAGAAGAATTCTAGTTCGCGCTCCTGTAGGACATTCTTCAGCCTGTCTGGTTTAATCTTCGCCCGCGCAAAACCCGACCGGTGGAAGCCGCTACCGCCCCGCAGATCTAAATTGGATTGCATTTCCGTGGCAAGACAATCACTCAGGGGAGATTGCTTCCGCTTCCGCCTCGAGCGCGGCGCCGGTGGGGTCTTCGTCTCCACTTTTGCGGCCATGCGGCGGGCGGATCAAAATCGGGAGAATGAGCGCCACAGACATCACGCTCGCAATGAGGTACAGCGCCTGGGTGTAATTTCCATTGCTTTGCCGCAGATAGGCAAACAGTTGAGGTCCAAAAACGGCGGCGAATGCCCAGGGAACCATCATCAATCCGAAAATCGAGCCAACGTCGCGCGGGCCGAAATAATCCGCGGCAAACGCGGGAGTAATTCCGTAAGCGCCGCCGTAACACATCACGACGATGAATGTGGCTACAAACAGCAAGGGGAGCGTGTGAATGAGGTGATACGACCAGAACAGGATCACTTCCACCAGATACATCAGGAAAAATGCGGTTTTGCGGCTGGTCAAGTCCGAAACCCAGGACCAGAAAATGCGCCCGGTGCCGTTGCCCAGCGCCACCCAGCCAACGAGCCCCGCGGCGATAGCGATCGTGGCTTTGCCCATCTCCTGAAAAATGGGCGATGCCTGCGTGACGATGGACAGTCCCGACATTGTGTTGACCGACATTAGCGCGCAGATCGCCCACCACTGCCAGGTTTTCAGCGCTTCGCCGACCGTGTAGTCGCGGTCCGTGCGCTGCGAAATCTGCGACGCCGACGGCGTCCATCCTTCCGGCTTCCAACCTTCGCGAGGATTCCGCATAAACGCTCCGGAACCCATGGCGATCGCTCCGTAGGCGACACCGAGGTAAGCAAACGTCGGCATCAGCCCGACATGCTGAATTAACCACGCCGCGGCGGGCGCGGAAAACAAAGCTCCCGCGCCAAACCCCGCTACTGCGAGCCCGGTAATAAATCCCCGCCGGTCTGGAAACCATTTGACGAGGACCGCGATCGGAACGACGTAGCCCATTCCCAGCCCGATGCCGCCGAGAACACCGTACGTCAAATAAAGCCACCAGAGCTTATGCGCGGAGAAGCTCGCCAAAAACACACCGCTGCCCCACAGCAAGCCCGCAGTCATGGCCACGAATCGCGGGGGCTTCCGCTTCATCAACAGCCCGCCCAGGTAGGCCGCGCAACCCAGAAAAAACCAGCTGATGGAGAACGTCCAGGTGACCTCCGTGATGGTCCAGCCGAATTCCCGGGTGAGCGGGATGCGAAAGACGCTCCAGGCATAGGCCGCTCCCAGCGCCATTTGCATGAAGATACCGGCCACGGCGATCCACCAACGATTTAACGCGGGCATGACTCCTCCTCCGGCATCTCCGCTTGCAGCCTCCCACGCAATGCAAGCCTCCGCAAGGTTGCTGGCAATCTCGCACTATTGTGAAAGTTTGGCAACTCCCGCCTGCGCGCACCAATCTTCCCACGCACGGCCCTGGCTGAGAGGCTGCATGTGCAACTCGCCCGACTGGTCGATTTCGCCGGGAGAAAGATAGGTGACTTCCTTACCCATCGACATTGCTTTGATCAGAACTTCGGCGTTCAGGCGCAAATAATACGTCGTAAACACAACGTCGGGCACCGATTTTCCGGCGATCACGGTGCCGTGGCCACGCATCAGCGCGGCGCGCCCTGCACCAAGCGCGCGCGCGAGCGAGTTTCCCATTTCGTTGGAAGTCACCAGCAGGCTCGTGTCGCCGAATTCGTCACGAATGTCCCACACGGGCACGTTGTGACCGATGACCGATGCGGAATGTAGAGCTGGACGCATGGCAGTCTTCGTGACGGCGAGCGGCAGAAGCTCATGCGCGTGATTGTGGCAGATCGCCAGGACGTCGGGCCGCGCTTTATAGATGCACCCGTGGATATATCGCTCCTTGTACGGGCTCAGGCCACGCAAATCGACGGGCGAGCTGTCCAGGTCAAATTCGAGTATGTCTTCCTTGGTGACCAGGCTTGGCGCACGCGACCGCGACATGAAAAACCGCTGTGGATTTTCCGGATTGCGCACGGTGACGTGCCCGAAGGAATCGACCAGCCGCAGATGCGCAATAATGCGATTCGCAATCACGAGTTCCGAAATTGCCGCGCTGGCATCCATCGCAGGATTCCCCCGGACGTAAAGTAGCACAGACTTCAGTCTGTGGGGTTCCGCAAATTAATCAGAAATTGCAGCAACGGGCAAGAACTGAATTCCGCAGACGGAAGCCGAGCGGCTCGGCGTATGGAAGCACTCATGGAAATCCACAGACTGAACAGGCTGCGGAAAAACTCGGTTTTGGTGTCATTCTGAGCGAAGCGAAGAATCCCTCTTCGATTTAAGTCCAATGCACGGAGAGATTCTTCGCTTCGCTCAGAATGACAAACGTACTTTTTCCGCAACCTCTGAAGTCTGTGCTACCAAAACGCTACCGGCAACCGCACGAATTTGGCGTGCAGCCGCACCCGCTGGTAGAGGAAGCCTTACTTGAGGGGGCAGTTCCGTTAGAGGATTTTCCAGCGCTAAACACCGAGAGTTGAAGCGTGTGGTGTTTGCTCGCGCACTTCGGACATTCGATTTCCTGGCGTGCCGACATCAAGATACGCTCGTAGCGCGCCTGGCAATCGTTGCAGATATATTCGTAGATGGGCATTTTCATTCACTCCAAACTTAACTCAGGTTACAGCAAATCGAGGAACTCCTCCACGGTGATCTCGGCCTGCCGCAGTATGCTTCGCAAAATGGGCTTGGGCAAGTCGAACCGGTCGTGCCGAGGTACAGTCTCGAAGGTGAAGTTTGCCCGGATGACGCAGTTGGGCGTGGCTTCCCGTTTGATGATGGATCACAAATCCGGCGCGCAAAAGCGCGCGCAACACTTTTCGAGGTTTCAGAACAGGAAGGTCCGGCGCCATCTATGCGGAGAGAGCTACTCGCAGCGTGCCTTTGTGCGCAAGCCGCTCGTTCGGAATGGGCTCTCCCGATTTCCGCAGCCCTTCGATATGGCATTCGATTGCATCTCGTGCCATCTCCTGGGCCTCTGCCAAGGTACGCCCATACGTCACGAGCCCTGGCAAAACTGGAACTGTCACCTGAAATCCAGTTTTGGACTCAGGATTTTTCCGGGGCGCGGCGCCCCGCTTCGCTCTTTTCCCGCGGGCCACGTTGCTTCCATCACCCTGATCCAAAGGCAAGTAAATCACGGTAAATGCGAAATCTCGCGGTTCCAGTTTCTTTCTCTTTGCCCCATTGATGCGAATTTGCTGCGCCATGACGTTAGTCTAGCCCTCTGTTAGCTCTGGGTCAAAACAAAGACCGTGGATTCATAGGCCAAAAAGCAACTGCCTCCGAAGAACCGGAGGCAGTTGGATAGTTTTGAGATTGTAGAGGACTAGTCGCCGGCGACCTGCTCGGCCACCTGCGGCTTCGCGGCTGTGCCGTTCCCATTGCCATTGGCGTTGCTGATGGTCACGGGAGCGACAGACGGAGTCGCCTTCTTGATGTCGGTGAGCGAGCCGATCTGCACGACTTCCTGCGGCGTCTGTCTTCAGCACGAGTTCTTCGTAGATCTTGCGGACGCGGGCTTCTTCCTTGAGGAAATCGGCGCGGCGCCGGGCGCGATTTTCCTCGGCCGCGGTGTTCGGCACTTCGTGGTCGACTTGACGGACGCGCGCGGCATCCTCGGCGTCAATCACGAGCGAATGATCGTAGGCTTCGAGGCTCACGGCCTTGCCCTTGGCGTAGATGTCGTGCTTGCCGTGCTCCTTGTACCACTGGGCGACGGTCGCGTTCTTGTACATGTTCTCGATGATTTTGCGCCAGCCGATGCCCGTGTTGTACGCGCAGAAGGAAATTTCGCCCTGCTGCGTCGCGTACGGGATGATGCACATTTCGGTGCGGCGGAAATCGTAGTTGAACAGGTCCTGGAACCACATGCCGGCGATCATCAGGAAATTCCAGGGGTCGTGTTGCGGCGCTTCATCGCGTCTTCGTAGGTGCGCTCCGGGCCCGCTGTGCCGTACTTCTTGCGTTGGTTCGGGTCAGCCCCCAGGACTTGTCCATCTTCCTGAGCAAATCGATCAGGCGGAAGGTCGAGCGGTGCGCCATAAGGGTTGTAATTCTTGAGCATTGCCAGAGCAAATGTCAAATTGGAAAAGGTCTTGCCGCGAGCGGCGTCGGTGACCTTCTTGATGTCCTCGACGAGTTGCGGCACGTTCAGGAACTTGGGCACAGGCGCCCATTCCTTCGTATCTTTGTTGATCAACACGCCGGTGCCCACCCCGCAATTGGGGTGGCAGCCGCAGCTCACCGAGCCCCAAGCCGCGTCAGGGCCGTGGGAGAGATCGGCGAATGCGGAGAACGTGCTGATCAGCGAGATCGGGAACCAGTCGCGCGTCGGCTCGATCTTGCCCACTTGCGCGCTGACGTCCTGGGCGAGATGCGACAGCGTATAGCGCTGCTTCAAGCGGCGCTCGGGAGTGATTTCCTCGTCGCGGCCGGTGAACGAAACGGGCTGGAACGCCACGAAGGAGATCTTGTTCGGATTCTGCATGGCGAATTTCACGATCGCGCCCACCTGGTCGTTGTTCAGATTGTTGACGATCGTCGTGACCAGGATGATCTCGATGCCCGCCGCGTGCATGTTGTCGATGGCGCGGAGTTTCACGTCGAACAGGTTGCCCACCTGGCGGTGGCTGTTGGCGTCGTTGCCGATGCCGTCAAATTGCAGGTACGCGTAGCGCAGGCCGGCTTCAAACGCCTGCTTGCAATATTCCTTGCTCTTGGCGAACTCGATGCCGTTGGTCGCCGCCTGCACGCTGTTGTAGCCGATCTTGCGCGCGTGGCGGATGGCATCGAAGAATCGCGGGTGCATCGTCGGCTCGCCGCCGGAAAACTGCACGGACATTTGCCGGCGCGGCTTGATCTTCAGCGCGTTGTCCAGGATTTCCTGGATTTCTTCCCAGGAAAGTTCGTGAACGTATCCCACCTGATTGGCGTCCATGAAGCAGGGATCGCACATCATGTTGCAGCGGTTGGTGAGGTCCACGGTGAGCACGGAGCCGCGCCCGTACCGGACGGTGCTGGAGCCGTGCTTGTGCAGGTCCTCGTCATTGTGCGCCGGGATGTCGCGGCCGGGGAAATTCTGCTCGATCCAGTTCAGGAATTTCGCGTCGATGGCCATCATGTCTTCGTAGCGGCCATGGATCGGGCATTCCTTCACCATCCAGATCTGCCCGTCGCGCTCGATAATCTGCGCCTTGATCTCGCCGACCTTTTCGTGCATCAGGTCGCGCCAATCCTTCTTGCCCTCAAAGATCGCGTCGCGGGCGTCCTTCACGCAGCCCGGGCACAGCGAATCGGTCTGCCGCGGCCAGCCTGGTGCCCAGCATTACCTCGGAAACGGCGCGCTCGGATGGGTCGACCACTGGGAGTCCTACGCACTCGCCGTCGCATCGATCGGCGGTCTGGTCATCGCACAGAGCGCCTTGCAGAGCGGCGCGCTCGGAGCAGCGGTCGGAGCCAGCGAGGCCATGATCCCCATCACCGCAGCAGCGCTCGGCCTCGCAATCCTCGACGAACAGATCGACGCTCGCGGTAGCGGCTGGATCATTGTCGCCGCCTCGGTCGTCGCCATCGTCTGGGGAATACTCCGCCTCGCCCGCAGTGAAGAGCGCCTCCTCGACACCGCCACCGTGCCCGGGCTCCTACTCGAACCCGAGGGTTGACTCCACGTCCGACGCAGCCACCGGGCCGGCGTTGGGCTCGGACACGACCCCGAGCGAGCTCGCCGATCGGCATGACTCCCACCCCGGTGGCGAAGTCGACAAACGATTGAGCCTTCGCGGGTCGTGGATCGACTGCACCATGCGCTTCACGGGCTAACAGATGCGGCAGCCTGAGCCTGCCCCCCGCTTAGCGAGGACCCTGGTGCGGAACCCGGACAACAACTCGAACAACCACAAGCAGCGCATGCCCGCCTGCTCGAAGCCCGAACCACGACGACAACTACCCGCTACTGCAACGCGTCCGCGGTTCTACACGACCCCGCCCATATCTGCCTGATGGATGATTTGTGCGGGCGTCGTTCGGTGCTTGCAGGTCCGTTGTCCGGCTGCGCCCACCATCCACCCGGCGAACAGGGCCCGTCCCAACACCCGCGTCGTCATCGCGGACTGCACCTCCGGCGCACAGACCCCGTTGACAGTTGCCCACGCGCCGCGGGAACCAAACCCGCGACGACGACGCGGCGCGGGCGGTCAGGTCTGCGGTGAGGGCGCCGGCGGTGTCGTCACACGCTTGCCGTGCTCGTCGACGACCGCGAAACCCTGCACGCCTTCACCCTTGGTGTCGCCGGCGGCGCGGTCACGTGTCGAGCGGTAGAGCGGGTGTCCGTAATAGGTGACCTGCCGACCGTTGGGCCCCTGCACCATCCCCAGCTTCGCCGGGTCGACGCACGGGCACCCGGGTGTCGGCCGGCCCGCGGTGAGCAGCGGCGGCCACCGTTTCGCGCAACGGCCCGAGCACGACACCCGCGTCCTCGAGTCGCCGTCACGCGCGTACAGGGTCCGGCCGTGTCGGTCGACGAGCACCGGCCCGAGCTCGGTGTTCGAGACGTGCAGCGTCCCGCGGGCCGGGAGCGTGACCGGCGAAGCGTGGCCCGGCACCGGGCCCCGGGCCGCGGCGACGCCCCCGCCGACCTGCAGGACGATCACCAGCGAGGCGGCAGTCGCGAGCAGGAACCGGCGCACGGTCGGAGTCTGCGGCACGACCGCCCGCACGACCAGGGCCGGACGTCCCGAAAACCGGCAACAATGCAGCCGGGATGGGCTACCACGTCGGGATCGACCTCGGGACGACGTATACGGCCGCGGCCGTGCACCGTGACGGCCGCGTCGAGATCGTCACGCTGGGGGACCGCGCTGCGGCCATCCCCTCCGTCGTGCTCCTCCGCGAGGACTCCACCATCCTCACGGGCGAGGCCGCGGCGCGGCGCGCGCTGACCGAACCCGGCCGCGTCGCGCGCGAGTTCAAGCGCCGCGTCGGCGACTCGACGCCCGTGCTGCTCGCGGGCTCGCCGTTCTCCGCCGAGCAGCTCATGGCGAACCTGTTGCGCGCCGTCCTCGAGCAGACCGCCGCCGAGCAGGGTGGCCCGGCCGACCGCGTGGCGATCACGCACCCCGCCAACTGGGGCCCCTACAAGATCGACCTGCTCACCCAGGCCGTCCGCCTCGCGGACCTGCCGTCCGCCGACCTCCTCACCGAGCCGCAGGCCGCAGCGATCTACTACGCCTCCAGCCAGCGCGTGGAGCCCGGCGAAACGGTCGCGGTCTACGACCTCGGCGGTGGGACGTTCGACGCCGCGGTGCTGCGCCGCACCGACGGCGGCTTCGAGATCATCGGCGAACCCGAGGGCATCGAGCGGCTCGGCGGGATCGACTTCGACGAAGCGGTGTTCGCGCACGTGCGCGCCGCGCTGGGCGACGCGTTCGCACAGCTCGACCCCGCCGACCCCGTCGCCCTCACCGCGGTGGCCCGCCTGCGCGAGGACTGCGTCGCCGCGAAGGAGGCATTGTCGAGCGACACCGACGCCGCGATCCCCGTGCTGCTCCCGACGGTGCAGACCGAGATCCGCCTGCGCCGCGCCGAGTTCGAGGACATGATCCGCCCGGCACTCACCGAGACGATCGGCAGCCTGCGCCGCGCGTTGCGGTCGGCCGCGGTCGATCCGTCCGACGTCACCGCGGTGCTGCTCGTCGGCGGCAGCTCGCGCATCCCACTCGTGGCGCAGCTCGTCACGAGCGAGCTCGGGCGGCCGGTGGCCGTCGACGCGCACCCGAAGCACGCGGTCGCGCTCGGTGCCGCCCTGGCCAGTGCGGCCGCGGCCGGACACGAGGAAGGAGCGACCGCGGTCGTCGCCGGGTCCGAAGTGACGGCTCGGCGTCCGGCGGTCACGGTGTCGACCGTCGCCCAGGCCGACCCGCCCGCCGAGGGGTTCTGGTTCTACGTCGAGGAACCGCAGTACCTCCTCGCGGCCGACGATTCGTCGCGCACCGTCGCGACGCTCGTCCCCGGCACCTGGTACCAGGCCCACTCGGAGCAGTCCGGCTGGGTGTGGGCGTGCGACGACCAAGGCATACAGGGTTGGGTCGCGGCGGACGGTGTCCGTCGCTATGGCTGAGTGGCGCTACGGCTGAGTCGCGGGCCGCGGCCAGCCCTTCGCACGTCCGCACGAGCACGCGCGCGGCGTCGACGAGGTCGCGCGACGACATCGGACTCTCCGCGCGTGTCTGCCACTTCAGTGCGGCGGCGCCCAACGCCTCGCGCACCGCGGCGGGATCGGCGCCGGCTGGCAACCCGAGCCGCTCCGCGGCCGACGGGCCCGACGCGCCGAGCAGCCGCTCGACCTCGTCGAGCTCGTCGTCGCGGAAGGGTGCCGCGCCGCCGCGGCACTCGTCGAGCAGGTTCATCTCGGCGAACTCGTGCGCGCCGGCGACGATGCGTTCGAGGTCGAGTGCCGCGTCGACGTCGGCGGCGAGGCTCGGCTCGCGCAGCGCCCCGTCGAGCGCGCGGAGCGCGGAGCGGGCCTTGAGGACGTCGCGGGCGCGCCACGAAGCCGGAACCGAGGATCCCGCGCAGCTCCCCGACCCCGCTCCTCGCCACGAGCTCGCGCGCCAGCTCGGGCGCGCTGCGGGCCGTGCCGTCGCGGAGCAGGGTCACGGCCAGCCGGACGCCGAACAGCCCGAATGCGCCGAGAAGCGCGGCGCGCTCCTCCTTGGAGACGGCGATCTCGGTCTCGGAGTAGAGGAAGCGGTCGGCGGTGAGCAGCAGGGCGTCCGCGGCCGCGGGCGCGGCCTGCGCGATCCGGCCGAGCGCGCGGAAGTTCTCCTCGGTGAGGGTGACACCGGCCTGGGCGAGCAGACCGGCGACCGGGACGACGGTCTGGCACAGCCGGCGGATCTTGGGGTCCTTGCGGTAGCGGGCCGCGACCTGCGCGGCGGAGGCCATCCCGTCGGGACGGCCGCCGCTCAGCTCGTCGGCACGCGAGAGGACGCCGATCGTGTTCACCGGGGTGGCGTCGCCCGTCTCGTCGCGGAAGGCCTCGAGGAAGTCGACGTCGGTGGAATGGAGGTGCCGCATGAGGTAGAGCACCGCGTCGGCGGTCGCGGGCCGTTCGTCGTCGCGGCCGAAGAACGCTTCGGTGCGGGCGGAGACCTCGGCGCTCAGCGATCCGATGCCGGGCGTGTCGATGAGGGTCGTCCCGCGCAGCGACGCCGAGGGCCACTCGACGACGAGCCGCTCGACCTCGTCCGCCGACCGGGTACCCAGATCGACGTCGAGCGCGCCGGCCTCGCGCCGGAACCGCACGGGCTCGGGGAGGCCGTCACGCGGGTGGAGCGTGACGCGGTACGTGACGCCGTCCTCGTACCAGGTGACGATCTTCGTGCACTCCCCCGCGTCGGTCGGTGCGAGCTCCTCGCCGACGAGCGCGTTGAGCAACGTCGACTTCCCCGCCTTCACCTTGCCCGCGATCGCCACGAGCAACGGCTGGTCGAGGGCCGCCAGCGCGTGCCGGAGCGGTTCGACGGCCGGGTCGGCCGCGTGGGCGTCGACGACCCGCGTCAGCAGCGCCCGGACCTGGTCGACGAGCGGCTCCGGGCTCACGGCCGCGTGGGCGGGGCGAGGTCGGGAGCGAGCGCGCGGGCCGCGCGCGCGAGGCCGGCGACGCGCTCGAGCTCGGCGTCGACGTCACGCAGACGTCGCACGCGCGCCTCTTCGCTCGTCTGCGCGGCGCGCTGGCACCGCGGCGAGCGACTCGGCCGTCGTGCGTTGCAGCTCGTTGGCCCGGGCCTCGAACGCGTCGCGGAACTGTCGCTGCACGCGCCGCAACGCCTCCCGGCTGTCGTTACCGACCTGGAAGGACGCCTCGTCCACATAGCGGCGCACTGCCGCCTTGGCCTGCTGGCGGCGCATCGCGAACTGGCGGTCCCGCTCCTCGTTGTAGGTCCGCTTTCCGAGCGCGAGGCCGAGCACGAGGCTGATCGGGTTCATCATGGTGAGCCCGGCGACGCCACTGAGCATCCCGAACATCATCATGCCGCCGTAGCCGCCGCGCAGGGCGGCGAGACCCTGCGTCGCCGCGCCCGGCACGTCCATGTCGAGGTGCGCCGACACGCCCAGACGCTCCGAGCTCGCGGTCGGGACCGTCACCGAGAGCGCCAGGTCGAGCTCGAGCTCGGCATCGCGGAAGTGGTCCGCGACCTGCTCTCCGAGCTCCGCCGTCCGCCGCGCCAGGAGCGTGTAGTTCTCGGCGACCTCGTACGCGACCTTCCGGTAGAGCCAGGGTTCGAACTCGTCCCACACCCGCGCCGGGTCGGCCTGGTCGATCGCGTCCTCGGCCTCGCGGAGGATCTCGCGGGTCCGCATGCGCAGGTCGTAGTCGACGTCCGCGTTGAGATCCGCGATGCCGTCGCCGAGCGTCACCTGCCATCGCGCGGCGTTGCCGCGCAGCTCGTCGGCGCGCGCCTTGGTCGCCTCGAGCTCGCTGATCATCGCCGCGACCTTTTCGGGATCGTCGAGCGCGGCGCGCTCGGCGCGGAACATCTCGTCGAGCTGTTCGGCGACCGCGAGCACGTCGTGGGCCGCGGACCGGACCTCGAGCTGCGCGGCGTTGGCGACGATCCCGTCGGCCAGGTACGCGACGAGCTCGGGGAACCCGGACTCGACCGCGAGGTCCGAGGCGCCCGACGTCGCGGCGAGCGATTGCAGCGTCGACGAGACGGGCAGCACGTCGACCGCGAGCCCCGCTTCCTGCAGGCGGCCGAGGTCGACCCGCATCATCCGCCGCCATTCGGAATAGAAGTCGATCTTGGTCAGCACCATGACGATGTTCGGGCACAGCTCGCGGGCCCGGCGCAGGAAGTCGAACTCGGGCGCCGACAGCTCCTGGCTCGCGTCGGTGACGAACACCAGCGCGTCCGCGACCGGCAACGCCGCCATCGTGATCGCGCTGTGCACCGACCCGAGGCCGCCGACACCCGGCGTGTCGACGAGGACGAGTCCCCTCGACAGGAGCGCGTTGGGCACGCCCGCCTCGACGGACCGCACGCGCCGCTGGTTCCCGGGGTTGCCGGTCTCCGACGCGTAGACCGGGAGGTCGTCGAACGGGATCTCCTCGATGCGAGCGTCCTCCGCGCCCTCGGGCTCGAAGACGACCCGGGCGATCGGCGGGTCGGCGTAGCGGACGAGCGTCGGCACGGCCGTGGCGACGTCGTCGTCCACCGGGCACACGACGGAGTCGACCAGCGCGTTCACGAGCGAGCTCTTGCCCTGCTTGAACTCGCCCACGACCATGACGTGCACGGCGGGATCCGCGAGCCGCGCCTGCGCGGCCGACAGCCGCGCGACGAGATCCGGACGGCCGTACGCGTTGGCTGCCTGCACGCCGAGCGCCACGACGTCGAGGGCGCCCCGGATCGCGTCGGGATCTCGAACGGGGACCGACGTCACGCGCGACCTGTCGCCCGCATCGCGGCGCGGCGCGGACGCGACCGATCAGCCGACCAGTTAGCCGAGTGGATCGGTGTGCTCGGTACCGGCGGGCTGGTCCGAGTACCCCGGGTCCGGCTGCGGCTGGTCCGGGGCGATCCCCGGGTCGGGCGCGCCGAGACCGGGATCCGGGGGCGCGGACTGGTCGAAGTAGACCGGGCCGTCGCCGCCACCGTCGGGAGTGAGCTGCGCGGTCTGCACCTGCAGGCCGGGATCGCCGCCCGCGCCGCCGCCGAACGCCTCCTGGTTCTGCGCGTTCTGCGCGTTGTCGCCGCCGCCGGACGCCTGCACGCCCAGCGAGTTCGGCGCGTTGACGTTCGTCTGGCCCTCTTGCACGAGGTTGCCGCCGCCGAGGTTGACGCCGCCCTCGCCACCGCCCTCGCCGCCACCCGCGGCCTGGCCGAGCCCGGACGCGTTCGCCGCGCCGGGCGAGTCGACGTTCAGGTTCCCGTCGCCTCCGACCAGGCCGCCCTGCGAGGCACCCGTGGCCGAAGTGCCGACCGAGTCCACGTTCGATCCGGTGACGCCCGCGTCGGTGATGTTGTGCGACCCGAGGACCTGGTCCTGGCCCGAGATGCTGCCGTCGTTGTTGCCGGCGACGAGCGTGCTGTGCTCGATCGGCGCGTTGCCGGCGAAGATCGCGTTGTTGGCCTGGCTGTCCTGGCCGAGGACGGGTCCGCTGCCGGTGCCGACCGTGGCACCGTCAGAGTTCGCCACCGCGGCGGCACCCGCACCCGAGGCGATGTTGTTCGTCAACGTGCCGCCGATGTTGACGAGGTGCTGGGCCACCGACGCGTCCGTGTAGTGCGACGACTCGTCGATGTTGTTGGTCACGTTGCTGACCTGCTCGACGATCGACGGCGGCGCGGTCACCGCCGTCAGCGCGGCCGCGGTCTGTGCGTAGCCCGCGACGAGCGGCGATGCGGATGCCAGCACTGTGGGCACCGCGCCTCGGTAACCGACGTCGGCGAACAGACCACCGCCGCCCCCCGAGCTGATCGCCGCCTCCAGCCGACCTTGGAGCGCGGGCGGCAGCGCGCCCGGTGAGGTCGCCAGCGTCGCGAGCGCCGAGTTCAGCTGGTTCGGCGTCGCGTCGGAGACGCGGCAGTCCTCGAAGGTCTGTCCCGGATTCGCCGTGAGCGCTTTGACCGTCTCCGAATCCGTGAACAGCGACTTCAGGAAATCCAACACGTCGTGGTCGGTGGCCATGATGCCCCCTCGACTCTGGCTGGACTCGCGTGCCCCGCGCCCGTGACGTCCGCCCCCGGTGCGTCTCAACGCCAACCGGTAGGGTGGATTGTGGCCTTCGCACCTCCGCTGCGCAAGGGCCGCGGTTCGGCTCGCGGCGTTCCGGAGCTCGCGGGGTTCGAGCGTTGGCGGTGCGCGCGTGTCGACGACGAACGCTGGGAAGCGCACCGGCGACGGCTCGGCGCACGCTCCCGCCGGCTGCCCACGAATCTGTTCGTCCGCGAGGTGGGCAGTGCGACCCGCATGGCGGCACTCCTCGGTGCCGTGCCCGACGCCTCCGCGCGCTGGGACCAGCAGTCGTTCGTCGCCGTCGCCCGCGAGCACGCCGGCTGGGCGGAACACCTCGATCGGCGACGTCCCGACCTGCGTTCCCTGTTCGAATCACAGGTCGCCGTCTATGAACGGCTGCGCCTCGACGCCATCGCCGGAACCCCGCTCGACCAGACCTTCGTCAAACGGCTGCACGAGATGGTGTGCACGAACCAATACACCTACCTCGTCGTGGACCGCCAGGGCTTCACACGGCTGCCGTTGCCGAAGGGCCGCTACAAGCGGTTGCCGAACCACGTAGCGCGCGACCAAAGCGTGGGCGATGCGGGGGGCCACGAATACCCGGGGGCGTCGGAGGTCGCGGCCGCGATGGACGCCTTCTCGGCCGAGCTGAGCGCCGACGCGTACCTCACCGCACACCCGGTTCTCCAGGCGTCGTATGCACTCCACGGGCTGACCGCGATCCACCCGTTCGCCGACGGAAACGGCCGGGTCGGGCGTGCACTCGCATCGGTCGCTTGTCTTCGCGCGGCGTCGGTTCCGTTCTTCATCGAACACGCGCAACGGCTCGAGTACCTCGACGCGCTCCGGAGCGCGGACGGCGGTGACGCACAGCCGCTCGTCGACTTCGTGGCGGCACGCGGCTGCGCGGCGATGTCCTTCGTGATCGAGTCGGCCCGGCAGCGCGCTGGAGCCGCTGCTCCTTGACACCGAAAACAGCGGGTCTTACGGTCCCCGATGTGCGGGGTTCGAGGCGGCGGGTGGCAGTGGGCTGTCACGCCTCCTCGCGCGGATGACCAGCAGCGGGCCCGGACCACCTCCCGGGCCGCCACCGGGACCACCGCCCGGACCCCCTCCGGGACGACCACCCGGGAGCCCACCGCCGGGCCGACCGCCCGGGAGCGGCGCGCAACCGAAGCGCACCGCGTTCCCGACGCGTACCCAACTCATCGCGATCCTGCTCGTGGTCGTCATCGCCGTCGTCGCGGTCGTCGTGCTCGCCGGGGGTTCGTCAGACACCGCGAGCGTGGGCGTCCAGCGCGAGCTCGTGACGAGCTCGGGCACCGACCCGTTCATGCCGAGCGTCGCGGCCGCGCCGCCCTCGCCGACGGCACCGACGACGACGCTGCCTCCGACCAACGGCACCGTGCAGTCGTTCACCGGATCCACGCCCGGGTTGTACGGCGGGACACAGAACAACCAGGTCTGCGACGCGCAGCAGCTCGTCAACTTCCTCGCGGCGAATCCCGACAAGGGTGCGGCATGGGCCGGCGTGCTCGGGATCCGCACCTCCGACATCCCGACCTACGTCGCGACGCTCACACCGTTGCTCCTGCGCGCCGACACCCGCGTGACGAACCACGGCTTCTCGAACGGGCACGCGACCGAGCTGCAGTCGGTGTTGCAGGCCGGTACTGCAGTTCTCGTCGACCCGTTCGGTGTGCCGCGCGTGCGCTGCTACTGCGGCAACCCGTTGCTGCCACCGAAGCTCACGGTCACCAAGTACCAGGGCCCGACGTGGCCCGGCTTCAGCACGAACACCCTCGTCGTGATCGAGAAGTCGACCACCGTGATCAACACCTTCACCGCCGTCGACGTGACGACCGGGCAGCCCATCACGGTGCCCGCGGGATCGAAGGTCACGGCGCCGTCGGGTGGCGGGTCGTCCTCGACGACGGCGTCGTCGACGTCGACGACCTCCACGACCGCGACGACCGCCGCGCCCGCGCCACCCACCGACGTGATCCACGACGGCACCGGGTCGGCGTCGTCGTCGTCGTCCGGCTACGGCCCCGGGCTCGGGGTCGACGGCAACACGGCGACATCGTGGTTCTCGGCCGGCAACTCCGACCCCGCGGGCTCCGAGACGTCGATCTACACATGGACGGCGAACAACGAGCACCAGGTCACCGGCGTCCAGCTCGTCGGCAACGGCGCGAACAGCAACCCGTCCTTCCGTTCCGGCTACGGCTTCACGTCGGCGACGATCGACCTGCTCAACGCGTTCGGCAACGTCGTCGCGACCCAGGACGTCAGCTTCCCCGGCAGCGACCCGAACGCGAACGTGACGATCAGCGGGCTCGCGAAGGCCGTCCGCATCACGTTCCACCACCACCAGAACCCGGCCTGCGGCGGCTTCGCCGAGCTGCACGTGCTCGCCACGTCGTAGACGGCGCACCGCGAGCGCGCCGCCGACGTCGTCACATGTAGATGCCGCCGTTGACGTGCAAGGTCTGGCCGGTCAGGTAGGACGCGTCGTCGGAGGCGAGGAACGCGACAGCGGCCGCGATCTCCTCGGGGAGGCCGAGCCGGCGCAGCGGCGCCTGGCCCGCGATGACCATCCGCATCGCGTCGGTGAGCCCGGCCCGCTGCGCTTCGGTGTCGATGAGGCCGGGGCACACCGCGTTCACGCGGATGTTGTCGGGTCCGAGCTCGCCGGCGGCGTTACGGGTGAGTGCGAGGATGCCCGCCTTGGCCGCCGCGTAGTGGGGGTTCCCGGGGAGCCCGACGACGGCGGAACCGCTCGAGATGTTGACGATCGCGCCGCCGCCTCCGGCACGCATGCGGGGAATCGCGGCCCGGATGTTGAAGAACGTCCCCTCCGTGTGCACGGCGAGCATCCGGCGGAGCGAATCGTCGGTGATCGACGTGATGACCTCCCAACGAGTCGTCGCGTGACCCGACTGCGCGACCTCGCCCATGATCTTCTCGGCGACCTCGTTGAGGTGGTCGATCTCGCCCGGCGCACCCTCGGGGATCCCCGCGTTGTTGACGAGCACGTCGAGGCGGCCGTAGCGGTCCATCGCTGCCCGTTGCATGGCCTCGACGGCGGCGCTGTCGGACACGTCCGCGCCGACGGCGAAGTGGCGCGACGCACCGCCCGGAAGGGCGTCGACCGTTCCGGCGGCATCGCCCTCGCGCAGATCGTTCACGACCACCGCCGCGCCCTCCTGCGCGAGCCGGGTCGCGATCGCCCGCCCGATCCCTGCCCGCGCGCCCGTGACCAGCGCGACCCGCCCTTCGAAACGGCCGGCGAAGCGCCCGTCGTCGCTCACATCACCACTCCCCCGTTGGGGCTCAGGGTCTGGCCCGTGACGTAGGACGCGTCGTCGGACGCGAGGAACAGGGCCGTGGACGCGATCTCCTCGGGAATGCCCTGGCGGCCGAGCGGCGCCTGCGCGAGCAGCGCGCCCACGAACGCGGGCGACAGCGTCGCGGTCAACGGCGTCGCGATCGAGCCCGGCGCGATCGCGTTCACACGGATGCCGAACGGGCCCGCCTCGGCCGCGACCGCCATCGTCAGCCCGATCACGCCGGCCTTCGCCGCCGAGTAGTGCGTGAACACGGGTTGGCCCGTCAGCGCGCCGGCGCTCGAGATGTTGACGATCGAGCCCTGTTCCCGCGGCATCATGAGCTGCAGCGCCTCGCGCGTGCAGTAGAAGGTGCCGGACAGCACGACGCCCACCATGCGCGCCCACGACTCGTCGGTGACGTGGCGGGTGAAATCGAATCGCGCGGTCGGCGGCGTGCCGGCGCGCATCGCGGCCACGAGCTCCTCGGCGGTGCGGTTGACCGCGTCGACCTCGCCGGGCGCGCCTTCGCCGATCCCCGCGTTGTTGACCAGCACGTCGAGGTGGTCGTACCGCTCGCGGACCCTGGCGAACATCTCGCGCACCTGCTCGGGATCCGCGACGTCGGCCCCGAGCGCGAGGTGCGCGTCCTCACCGCCGGGCAGGTCCCGCGCGGTGGCGGCCGCCCGTTCGACGGTGAGGTCGTTGACGGCGACGCTCGCGCCCTCGACGGCGAAGCGCTCGGCGATCGCCCGGCCGATTCCCGAGCCGGCGCCCGTCACGAGAGCGACCCGCGCGTCCAGCTTCCCCACGCCGGGTCACTCTACATTTCGCGAGGTGTAAGTCAAGAAAGTGGAGAGTTTTCGATCCCGTACAGGGCGAGCGAGTTGTCCCACAGGATCTTGCGCTTGCTCT
Source organism: uncultured Alphaproteobacteria bacterium (assembly GCA_963841105.1). Classification (GTDB taxonomy): domain Bacteria; phylum Pseudomonadota; class Alphaproteobacteria; order Rhizobiales; family Xanthobacteraceae; genus VAZQ01. Next base: position 202,251 of record CAWJCB010000006.1, on the reverse strand, counting down.
CGACCGGCACGCCGGGCAGCGCGAGGAACTCCTCGACCGCGTGGGGCCAGGGCGAGTCCGGGTGCGGGTAGTCGGTGGTGAAGACGATCTTGTCGTCGCCGATCAGCTCGATGACCTGGGCGAGCATGTACTCGCTCGCGTCCGCGGACACGTAGCACTGGCGGCGGAAGTACTCGCTCGGCGGGAGCTCCGTGATGCCGGTCAGACCGAAGTCCTTGCGCGTCGAGTCCTCCCAGTGCTCGTCCATGCGATGCAGCCAGAACGGCACCCAGCCGCAGCCGGCTTCGAGGAACGCGACGCGCAGCCCGGGGCAGCGCTCGAGCACGCCGCCGTAGATGAGGCTGACCGCGGAGATCATCTGCTCCATGGGATGGGTACAGATGTGGACCTGCTGCGGGTGCGTGAGCCGTCCGTTCACGACCTGCGGCAGGCGTGGGAACCCGCCTTCGTGGATCCCGAGCGCCATCGAGTGGTCCGACATGACCGACCACAGGTCCGCGTACGCGGGGTCGTCGAAGTTGCGGCCGCACACGGGGTTCGGGCGGACGAAGGCGCCGCGGAAACCGAGCTCGGTCGCGCACCGCGCGGCCTCGTTCGCCGCGCCCGCCGGATCCTGCAACGGGATCATCGCCACGCCGAACAGCCGGCCGGGATCGGTGGCCACGAAGTCGGCCATCCAGTCGTTGTACGCGCGCGCGATGCCGACCGCGAGCTCGGGGTCGATCTCGTCGCTGGCCAACGCGAACAGACCGAACGACGGGTAGAGGAACGCGCGGTCGATCCCCTCACGATCCATGTCGACGAGTTGCGCGTCAGGAGCGAAGCCCTTCGCGTAGGCGTCGGGGAACAGCTCGGCGTACGTCGCCTGGATCCGCTCGGACATGTGCTCGAGCTCTTCGGGCGTCGCGTCCGGGCTCCACTGGCGTGGCAGGTTCACGCTGAACTGCTCGAACTCGAATCCGAACGTGATCCCGACGGGCCGCGGCGCGCGGTCCCGCAGGGCCGGGTCGAGGTAGTCGGTCCAGACCGTGTGGGGCTCGATCACGTGCGCGTCGCTGTCGATGATCCGCAGGTCGTCCCGCATGGTCACCCGCCTTTCGTCCGGTTCGCGGCCGCCGAGTCGGAGGGGCACCCCTCGGGTAAACCTCGCACATGGGAATGATCGAAGCGAGCGCGTCCACCGGTAGCTTCGCGGGATGAGCCCAGCTCGGCTGCCCCGTTCGTGAGGCCCGGCGCCCCCGAGACCCAGGCCGCTACGGAGCCCGATCCGCGCCGCTGGGTGACGCTGGGCGTCGTCGTCGCCGCGCTGTTCATCGTCGTCGTCGACAACTCGGTCCTGAACGTCGCCATCCCGACGATCCTGCGCGACTTCCACACCACCCTGCCGAGCCTGCAGTGGGTCATCACCGGCTACTCGCTGATGTTCGCGTCGTTGCTGGTCATCGGCGGCCGGCTCGGCGACATCTACGGGCACCGCCGGACCTTCATCATCGGTGCCGCGCTCTTCACGATCGGATCGCTGCTGGCGGCGCTGTCGTGGAACGTCGGCAGCCTGATCGTCGGTGAGGCCGTCATCGAGGGCATCGGCGCCTCGCTGATGATGCCGGCGACGCTGGCAATCCTGTCGACGACGTTCACCGGCCGCGAGCGCGCCACCGCGTTCGCGGCGTGGGGCGCGGTCGCCGGCGCGGCCGTCGCGTTCGGCCCGGTCGTCGGCGGCTTCCTCACGACGAACTACTCGTGGCGCTGGTCCTTCGGGATCAACGTGATCATCGCGCCGCTCGCGATCGTCGGCGCGCTCCTCTTCATCAAGCCGGGCCGCCGCGTCCGCAAGCGGACGCGCGTCGACTTCGCCGGCGCGGCGATGATCTCGAGCGGGATGTTCCTCGCCGTGTTCGCGCTCAGCGAGGGCGCGACCTATGGGTGGTGGCACCCCATCAAGACCTTCACGATCGGCGGGCTCGAGATCTGGCCGTCGTCGCGTGCCGTGTCGATGATCCCGCTGATCCTCACGGTGGCCGCGGTGATCATCACCTCCTTCGTGCTCGTCGAGCGAAACAAGGAGCGGCGGGACGCCGACCCGCTGTTCCCCGTCGGGCAGCTGCACCACCGGACGTTCCGGTACGGCCTGATCACGACCGCGGTCCTGGCGATCGGTCAGTTCGCGCTGCTGTTCGTGCTGCCGGTGTTCCTCCAGGACGGCAAGCACCTCTCGGCGCAGACCAACGGTCTGTGGATCCTTCCGCTCGGCGTGATCATCGTGATCGGTTCGCAGATCGGTGCGAACCTGACCGGGCGCATCGGCACCACGCGCACCGTGCAGGTCGGACTGTTGGCAGAGACCGCCGGCCTCGTGCTGATCGCGTTCACGATCTCGCCCGAGATGACGTTGCTGAACCTGCTCGCGGGCTTCGTGCTGTTCGGAACGGGGATCGGCTTCGCGACCGCGCAGCTGACGAACGTCATCCTCTCCGACATCGACGCCGACAAATCGGGCGTGGCGAGCGGGGCGAACACCACGGTGCGCCAGGTCGGCGCCGCCCTGGGCATCGCCGTCATCGGATCGATCCTCACCGTGCAGACGATCCATCACACCGTCGACCGCGTGCGAGCGACGCCGGCCGTCTCGACGCCGGTGAAGGCGCGCTCGATCGTCGCCATCAACGCCCGCGGTCCGAGCTTCCGTCCGCCGCCGCGCACGCCACCGACGGAAGCGGCAGCCCTCAACCGCGCGCTCGAAGACGGCGTCGCCGACGGCTCCCGCGTCGCGCTGCTGTTCGCCGCGGGCGTCGTCGCGCTCGGGTCTCTCCTGTCGCTGTTCATCCCGCGTCTCGGCGCGGTCCGGCCGCGCTACGTCGCGGTCGGTGTCGTCGACGACTTCGAGGCCTTCGAGCCGCTCGATCCCGACCGGTCCCTGATCACCGGCGACGATGCGAGCTCCGACCGATCGTTCAACACTGGCGACGGTGCCGGCACCGAAACGGTCAGTAGCGTGGACCCTGATGGACGACGATGAGCGGGCGATGCGCGCACGGTCGTTCGGCGCCATCGCCGAGAACTACGACCGTTTCCGGCCCGGCCCACCTCCCGACGCGGTTGCGTGGTTGCTGCGCGAGCCGCGCGACGTCCCCGTCGACATTGCCGTGGACATCGGCGCCGGCACCGGCGCGCTGACCCGGCTCCTCTCCGCACACGCGCGCCGCGTCGTCGCCGTCGAGCCGGACGCCCGGATGGCCGGCGTGCTGCGGGAACGCGTCGCCGACGCCGACGTGCGCGAAGGATCGGCCGAGCACATCCCGCTCGACGACGGAAGCGCCGATGCGGTACTCGGCTCGTCGATGTGGCACTGGGTCGACGAAGCGCGTGCCGCGCACGAGGTCGCGCGCGTGCTCCGGCCCGGCGGTGTCTTCGGCCTCCTCTGGAGTGGGCCCGACCGCACCGAGGGCTGGGTCGCCGAGCTGCTCGCCGCAGCCAACCCGCGCCGGAACCCGGCCGAGACCACAGACGCGGCGCGGCGCCGGCGCCACGAGGTGCACCTGCCCGCCGGCGCGCCGTTCCTGCCGCCCGAGACGACGACGCTGCATTGGACGCGCACGGTCACGCTCGACGAGCTCGCGGGTCTGGCCGGCACGTTCAGCGTCGTGATCCGGCTGCCCGAGACCGAGCGGGCAGGGCTCGGCGACCGGCTGCTCGAGTTCGTGCGCAGCCATCCCGCGCTGGCCGGGCGCGACGAGGTCGACCTGCCGATGCGCTGTCACTGCTGGCGCGCCGTGCGCACCTGACGAACGCCGGGCGCCGTCACCTGGGTTCGAGAGCGACCAGGCCGGCGAGCGCCTCCATCGAGCGGAGCCAGTCGTCGAGATCGGTCCGCCACGGCGCGCAGACGACGTGGCCGATACCGGCGGCCGCGAACTCGTCGCGCTCGCGGCGGATCTGATCTGCGTCCATCCCGAGCGGGTCCCAGCCTGTGCGCAGCGACACGACGAAACCGTCCTCCGGGCGGTCAGCGCGCAGGCGGCGGATCGGCTCGACGGCCTGCTCGGGCGTCACGCCGATGAGCTGGAAACCGTCACCGAGCTCGACCCCGCGCCGGTACGCGCGCTCGCTCGACCCGCCGACCCAGATCGGGATGGTGTGCGCGGGCTGCGGCAGCACGCGGATGCCGTCGAAGTCGAAGTCGGCGCCGTGGAAGGACGCGGGATCGTGCGTCCAGCACGTCCGCAGCAGAGCGATGATCTCGTCGGTGCGGCGGCCGCGATCGTCGAAGTTCGAGTTGAGCGCCTCGAACTCCGCGCGCGACCAGCCGGTGCCGACCGCGATCTTGAGCCGTCCCGCACTCAGCGAGTCAAGGCTCGCGAGGGCGTTCGCGAGCGCGAGCCCGTTGTGCTGGGCCACGACCAGCACGCTGGTGCCGATGCCGACCGCCGGCGCAGACGCTGCGGCCCAGGCCAGGGTGATGAGCGGGTCGTAGAGGTAGGGCGACGGGTACGACTGTGACGCCGGGTGCACAAGGTGGTCACTCACCCACACGTCGGCGAACCCCAACGCCTCGGCGTGGCGCGTGGCCGCGCGATTGCATCAGGGCCCGCGACCCGGCCGTACTGCGGCAGGTGGCTACCGACGCGCACCCGAACACCTCCCTCTCACCTGTGGTTCTGGCACAACTCCGGTGACACGTGCTCGATACCTGCATGAGTGACCCGGCATAGCATGACGCGGCGATGGGCGGGATCGAGCTTCCCGAAGGTCCGGTGACCCTGATGTTCACCGACATCGAGGGCTCGACCGCGCTCCGGACGAGCCTGGGTGACGCCGACGCCGACACGCTGTTCCACGAGCACGACGAGCTGATCCGCGGCCAGATCGACGAGCACAACGGCCACGACCAGAAGGTCGCGCTCGGCGACGGCTTCCTCGCGGTGTTCGTCTCGACGCGACGGGCACTCGCGTGCGCGATCGGTATCCAACGCGAGCTCGACTCGTTCAACCGCGGCCGCCCCGGCTCGCCATTGCGGATCCGGATCGGCCTCAACACGGGCGAGGTCTCCTGGCAGGGCGACCAGCTGTCGGGCGAAGCGGTGCACGCCGCGGCTCGCGTGTGCGCGGCGGCATCGGGTGGTCAGATCCTCGTGTCCGACGTGACCCGCCAGCTCGCGGGGACGATCGCGGACGTCAGCTTCAACGATGCCGGTCAACACCAGCTCAAAGGCTTCCCCGAGCCGTGGCGCCTCTGGGAGGTCGTCTGGGTCCGGGAGACGACCCAGGCACCCCACCAGGTGTTCGTCGGCCGCGAAGCGGAGATGGCGACGCTGCGGAACCGCCTCGGCGCGGCGCTCGACGGGCGCGGCGGGCTCGTCCTCGTCGGCGGCGAGCCCGGCGTCGGCAAGACGACGCTGGTGCGCCAGCTGATCCGCGAGGCCGAGCACCGCGGCGCGCTCGCGGTCTTCGGTCGGTGCTACGAGTCCGAGGGCGCCGTTCCCTACTCGCCGTTCGTCGAGATGCTCGAACAGGCGCTGGCGCTCATGCCGCCCGAGATCGTGCGCGCCGACCTCGGCGACGGACGCGGCCGAGGTCGCACGCATGGTCCCCGAGCTCCGGCGCCGCTTCCCGGACATCGGCGAGCCGCTGGACCTCCCGCCCGAGCAGCAGCGCCGCTACTTCTTCAACGCGGTGAGCTCGTTCATCGCGCGCGGTTCGAGCCGGTTCCCGCTGCTGCTGGTGATGGACGACGTCCACTGGGCCGACGAACCGTCGCTGCTGCTCATCGAGCACATGGCCGCGCTGCTACCCGAGCTGCGCGTGCTCGGCGTCGGTACCTACCGCGACGTCGAGCTCGACGTGTCCCGACCGCTCGCGGCGACGCTCGAGCGGCTCGTACGCGCCCGGACTGTCGAACGTGTCGCGGTGAAACGCTTCGACCGCGACTCAGTGGCGGTGATGATCGCCGCGCTCGCCGGCAAGGTACCGCCCGACGCGATCGTCGACGCCGTGTTCGACGAGACCGAGGGCAACGCGTTCTTCGTCGAGGAGGTGTTCTGGCACCTCGTCGAGGAGCACAAGGTCTTCGACGAGTCGGGCGAGTTCCGCACCGATCTCGCCGTCGACGAGCTCGACGTCCCCGAGAGCGTCCGGCTCGTGGTGGGCCGCCGGCTCGAGCGCCTCGGTCCGGAGTCCCAACGGGTCCTCGCGGCCGCCGCGGTCGTCGGTCGCGGGTTCCCGTTCACGCTCCTGGAAGCGATCACGACCGACGTCGACGCCTGGCGCCTGCTCGACATCGTCGAGGAGGCCGAGGCGGCCAAGGTCGTCGTCCCCGAGGAGCGCGACGGCGAGGTCCACTACTCGTTCGCGCACGAGCTCATCCGCCAGACGCTGCTCTCGGGGCTGTCGCTCCTGCGCCGCCAGCGCCTGCACCTCGCCATCGCCGACGCCATCGAGCGAACCGACCGTACGGCGGCGAGTGCGCGGCCGTCCGAGATCGCGCACCACCTCCTGCTCGCGGGTGCCGGCGTCGACCCGGAGCGGACGCTCGGATACCTCGAGCGCACCGCCGACCGCGCCCTGGAAGCCGCCGCGTTCGAGGAGGCGTTGCGCGCGCTCGACGACGCGATCGCGCTCGTCGGCGAGACCGACGACGCCGCGCGCCGGGCGAAACTCCTGGAACGCAAGGGACATGCCGTCCGGGCGCTCGGTCGCTTCGAGGAATGCCTCACGATCTGGGACGAGGTGGTCACGGTCGACGCGGCCGTCGGCGAGACGGACACCGCCGCGTTGCTGTGCTGGGAGATGGGTTCGCTCTACGTGTGGCTGGACCGGTTCCCCGAGGCGTTCGCGACCTACGCCCGCGGCATCGAGCTGCTCGGCGACGAGCGCAGCTCGCTCTGGGCGCTCCTGGCCGGCGCCACCGCGACCGTGCTGGGCCTGGCCGGGTTGTACGAACAGGCGGAACCGCAGTTCGCGGAGGCTCTCCCGGTCGCCGAGGCCGCGGGCGACGAGCGCACACTCGGCCGCATGTTGTGGGGACGCACGATCGCCAAGTGGTCGAACAGCCGCCTCGCCGAGGCGCTCGAGGACGGGCGTGCCTCGATCGCGCACCTGCGCCGCGCCGGCGACGCGTGGACCCTGGTCGACGCACTCGCGTGGACGGCCTACCCCGCGACGTACACCGGCTTCGTCGCCGAGGGACGCGACCTCGCTCAGGAGGCGATCGACCTCGGCCAGCGGGTCGGGAACTTCGGCGGCGAGATCCTGGGCCGGCGCGCCGTCGCGTTCGCGAACGTGCTCGAGACCGCCGACCTGGAGGAGTTCGAGCGCGGCGCCCGCGAGGACCTCGCGGCCTTCGAGAGCATCCGTTCGCCCTGGGTGTCGCAGTCGCACGCGTGGCTCAGCCACGCGCTCCTCGCTCGGGGGGACCTCGAGGGCTCGCTGCGCCACGCGGAGGAGTCGATCCGCCTCGAGCCCGCGTCCGCATGGACGGGAGTGGGGTGGTCGGCCAAGTTCCTCGGCCGCGCGTTCGCCGGTGACCGCGAGGCGTGCCGCGCCCTGCTGGCCGAGATCCCGGCTCCGCTTCCCGAGCCCGGTATTTTCACGAACATGGGGCCGACGGTGATGCTGTACGCGGTGGCGATCGGCTGCGCGACCGTCGGCTTCGCCGACGACGCCGCCGCGCTGTACGCGAGCGTCGTCGAACGAGCCGCCGCCTTCGCGATCGGCCCCTTCGACAACATGATCGCGCTCCGCGTTGCGGGGGTGTGCGCCGCGGCCGGACGCGACTGGGATGTCGCCGAGGAGCACTTCGAACGCGCGCGTCGCCTCGCCGACGAGTGGCCCAACCGGCTCGACCAGCCGAACGTGCTCCACTCGCACGCGCAGGATGCTCCTCGACCGCGGCAAGCCGGCCGATCGCGACCGTGCGCACGCGATGCTCGCGGAGGCCCTCGCGACCTACGAAGCCAAACAATATTATGACCATTCATTTATCAAAAGAGCTCGAGCAATTTGTCCATAACGCGGTCCAGGCCGGTCGCTACGCCACCGAGGACGACGTGGTCAATGACGCCTTGACCCGACTCAAGCAGGAGATGCCGAGAGACATAGAGATGGCTGATCAAAACGCCAACGGTGCCAAGGCATCCGAGGAAAAGCTGCTGATCGAACGCGCTCAATCAGCGATTACTGGCGGCCGGCCTTGTCACTCAGCTCCCTAATCCCGCAGAGGATATCGACGATGACGATCCGGATGATGAGCCAATCGAGATCGTAGGAGAACCACTCTCGGAAACGATCATTCGTGAGCGGCGCTCGACGTGGCGGTTTATTTCTTCGATTCCAGTGGCTCGTCAAGCGATATGTGCAGGAAACGGGAACTTCCTGGTTCCGTTGCCTCACTCGTCAAGATGCCTCCAATCCTATCTATCTGGCTCATATCACCGTCGTCGAGGTGACAGCCGCGATCGCACGCCGGCGGAAAGGCCGCTCGTTACTTGCTCCACGTGCTTCCTCGATTCTCTCGAGGTTTCGTAAGCACCTGGCCGGGCGGTATACCGTCGTCGAGATCACGCCCGCTCTTCTTGACTGACGCTCGCGAAGCTGGCCAATACTTACGCTCTCCGTGCATACGACGCCGTTCAGTTGTCCGCCGCGCTGACGTTGAACGCAGAAGGCGCTGCCATTGGCCTTGGCGGCATCGTGCTTGTCTCGCCGACGTCGAACTCAACAAGGCTGCCCAGGCCGAAAGCCTCCTGGTCGAGGACCCAACATGCATCCTTGACCTTCTGTGGCTTAGACACGTAATCCTGCAAAAACGGCGAGTGATGTACCGCTGTTTTCAGAGGTACGCAGATGGCACAGCGAGATGAAGTGAATCTTCTGGGCACTACTGACCTGGCCACGCCATGGAGCGTTCATGTGGTAGTCACCCTGCGAATCGCCGAGCATCTTGCCGCTGGGATCACCAGCATTGATGAACTGGCGGTCGCGGCGGGGGTCATGCCGAGTCGCTGCAACGTGTGCTCTCGCATCTCGTCGAGAAGGGGCTGTTCGAGGAACCGGAGCCTGGACGCTTTGCGCTGAACGAGGCTGCTCGCGGGCTGCTGGATCCGGGAGCGCATCTTGGCTTCGATCTCGACGGCATGGGCGGACGGATGGCTCATGCCTGGGGAACGCTGCTCAGCGCAGTGCGCACCGGCGGCCGGCTTATCACGAGGTCTTCGGACGGCCGTTCTGGGACGATCTGGCGGCCGATCCGGATATCGCCATCAAAGTTCGACGAGCTCATGGGGCCGGCCGGGCACGGCACGCCTGACCCCGAAGTGCTGGTCAGCGGTGGGTGGGAATCGGCGCACCGTCGTTGACGTCGGCGGAGGGACGGGAGCGCTGCTCGCGGAAATCCTGCGGGCTCGGCCGAGCGTGCGAGGCACGCTGGTCGATCTTCCGGCGACGGTCGCTCGATCGGCTGAGACCTTTCAGACTGCCGGCGTGTCCGAGCGAGTCACTACCGTCGCGCAGAGCTTCTTCGATCCGCTGCCGGCGGGGGCCGATCTCTATCTGATCAAGAACGTGCTGGGTGACTGGCCCGATCGCGAGGCGACGGCCCTCCTCCGGCGGTTGCGGAGGCGGCGCGGCCGGCGGGCGCGTCGTTGTTCTTGGCGGAGTGTCGCCCGACGACGGCAAACCGCCTTCGCCGGAACTACTCATGATGGTGCTGGTCGGCGGGAAATCACGGAGCCTGACGGAGTTCCGCGAGATGGCTCGCGCGGCCGGGCTGGAAGTGCATGCCACCGGGCGGCAACCTTCCGGACGCTTTGTCGTCGAGTGCCGGGCGGGCTAGCAAACTCAAGCGAAGACCGCGAACGCGTGACTCCGGCCAGCGGGAGATAAGCTAGCAGCGATCAGAATGGGCGACTAGCCACAAACGGGGACTGTCGGTGGTAGGTCGATTCCTGGCGGAGGAGGAACCACGAAACAAACGAAAACGGAGAAATGACAGTGAAGTTCGTCTACCCAGTGGTGGTTCACTTCCTGAAAGTCGCCTAAGCCGCGGCCACGCTGGGACATCGCGCGGCTGGGCTTTGTCACGCGGGGTGCCGTCCGGGTCGACTGGTGCGTCGTCGGGTACTAGACGCACCCTACCTGCTGCCGGCTGCCTGCTTGGGTGCAGTCGAAGTGGATGTTGGATCACTATTGAAGACTCGCTTTACCCTGATTCGCGGGGATGGGCCGGAGGCTCGCTAAGAATTTCTTGGACGTAAGTGTTTGCCTGGTTTGGCTTACGGACGAAGAATGGACACATCAGAGAAGATTTACGCAACAAATCGTGAGTTCATCCAGATCATATAGGCTGAATAATTTGGGGCGAGTCTACGCTCTGGGGTGTTACGGGGCTGTGAGTCGCCTTTCCTAACCGGGATGACTTCCATGACGTCGGAAGCCAAGATCGCCGCTTGCCGGCAGCAATGGCAAGAAATCGATGGGCCCAAAGACACCCGAAGGGCGTGAACGTTCGTCCATGAATGCGTACAAACATGGACTGCGGTCGAAGAAGAAGCGCTTATTCGCGAGGATTCTCTTCGCCTTTGAGAATCGGAAGATGAAGTGGATCGCCAAGGTTGATCCGACCGACGACATGGGCGAATTCCTGGCTTATCAGACGGTCGCCGCGTGGACCGAGATCGAGTACGCCGAGCGAGCCGAAGCGGAACGGACCGCGACGCTGCTGGACACTCACGAAGACACGGAAATCGAAGCAGCCAATGAGCTGGGGAGGCGGTTGTTTCACGATTGCTGTGGGCCAACGGCCTTTTACGGAAACCTGCCGGGGGTTCGAACCAAGAAGGAGCGGGAAAAGAAAACGTCATCGAGCGGCAAGAGTGCCGACCCTGATCATCCCGCAAAACTGGTGGCGCAGCTCGAAACGACGGCATTGGGGTGCATTTGGCTACGGGATGAATGGGAGGAATTACTCGAGCAAGCCGAGCATCTCTGGCAGTCACCCGACCGGTTCAAAGCTACCCGCTTACTGGGTCGACAGCCTGCCGAGGCGGCGATAGACCGGACCATTGCCGATATCTTTGTCGCCAGCGATGCGCTGCATCATAGTGGAACGACGGCCTTCGCCGACCTTTTCAGCGATGTTGACGAATCACAGCTCAAGAAGTTCCTGAAGCGCGTGAAGGTACGGTGGCCTGATCTTTATGACATCGACGACAAAGAGAAAGGCAGAGCGCACCTTGTGGGCCTGGCTCAAGAGAACATCGAGCGATTGAATGAACTCATCAGCGAGTTCGAGAAGAAGTCTGACGAGATCGCCCGTGGGACTGTTGATCGCCTCAGGCGCGACAATACTCCCGACGGCCACCGCATGCGCAATTACGTCGACAAATCCAGGGACGCACTCGACCGAAGGATGGCGAAGTATGACAAGTACAAAGGAGAAGATGACGGACCAGGACGGAACGAACCCGCGACGGATCAAGGATGAAGTCGGGCCGGCGATAGGTCGAGCACAGGGGATCAACCGGGGAGTGGAGGAGATATCGGGGCGGGCAAGCGGCGGGCTTGGAGAGCCAGCGCCAAACATCGCCGGGACTAGGGATGGGGCTCGACAGGTCGGCGAATTGGGGCGGGATGACCGAGGAAGTCGATCTCTCTTGGGCGTACGAACGGGCGGCTCACTCGGCCGACGTGAGCGACTCAAATGTCCTCGTGGGTTCTTGTGACTACGCGCCTCCTGAAGAAGCAGGCGCACACGCGGCTCGGCTGGAGCCTCGCCCTCCCGGCGTCGCGACCGATCATTCAGTCCCTCTAGAAGGAAGCCTTGCCGAGGGTAGCGGCCGAGAAGTGAACGGAATGAGCGAGCCAGCGCGTGGTCCGGGTTTGTTGCGTGAGGATGTCGATGGCCGCGGCGGAGAAGTGAACGGAATGAGCGAGCCGGTGGGAAAAAGCCAGGATTTTACAATCGAACCGAAATTGGATGACCTCGTCGAAAGCACACAATCGGTTATAGCTGCTGAGGTTGCAACGGATTTCGACAGTGGGCCAGGACTTGACAACGTGGCAAGGAAAGTCAGTGAGGTGGACGGAAGTGGAAGGACGGAGGGCGGAGGACGGAGGGCGGAGGGCGGAGAATCGGAGTCGGGAGACGACGGGGGAAAGGCGGTGGATGGAGAGCAGAGGGAGAAGGACGCACGAGAGCAGGCGGCCAAGGGGAACGCGATGTCCGCCAGTCTGTTGATCGAGGAGGATCTCTGGTCGTCGCAGAAGGGCGGTAGCGAGGTGCACGGATCGCATTCTCGGTCGCCTTGACAAGGGGTGGGACCGGCTGGGGTTAACGCGTTGCCGGCGAATGGGGCGCAGCGGCGGCTGGCAGCAACCAGAGATTGAAATCCGAAATCCAAAAGTTTCAGAGGTGCGTCTTCGGGGACTCGACACGCCCAAGCTGACGCAATGTACTCTTGCGAAGCCCGGTCGAATGTGATGGACTAAGCAAGAGAGAGCGACGCTCACGCCCAAGATACTCTAACTTGTTGTGATTACTCGCTCGGCGAGAGCCCATGGCTTGCGGCCAGTTGGGCTCAATCGCGCGGAGCGCGGGGCGTTGCCGCCTTCGTTGAGAGGACATCATGCCAGCCACCCTTTCCGCGGTCGAAGAAGCTCCGGCACGCGCCGGGCAGTCGTGCAGATCGCTCCCACGATCAACGACCTGGCGATCCGGGTCGGGACCGTCAACGGCTCGGGCAGCCAGTCGGCCAACCTGGTCATCCTGCGTGCGCTTGTACGCGATGGGAATCCCGTGCAGCGGCAAGAACGTGTTCCCCTCGAACATCGAGGGCTTGCCGACCTGGTTCCACATCCGCGCCAGCGGCAAGGGATACGTCGGGCATCGTCCTCGACCCGCAGATCCTCGTCTGCATGAACGAGCAGACCGCCAAGGACGACGTCCTCGCAGCTCAAGCCGGGCGCGATCTGCATCTACCGCGATGATTTCGACGTCGACCTGAGCACGCTGCGCGACGACGTCCAGTTCTTCCCGGTGCCGTTCCAGAAGCTGGTCGAGAAGGCGTATCCCGCCCGACAAGGCCGACAAGGGGTATCGCGACAAGCTCCGCAAAGTCATCAACATGGTCTACGTGGGCGTGGTGGCCGCGGTCTGCGAGATCGAGATTCGAGGCGGTCGAGCAGGGCATCCGCCGCGAGTTCCCCGGCCGCAAGGCCAAGGCCGCCGAGATCAACATCAACGCGGCGCGGACCGGCTTCGAATGGGCCGACGGCGAACCTGCCGGCCGACCTGCCCTTCCAGGTCGAGCGGATGGACGTCGACCGGCGACAAGATCCTGATCGAGGGGAACAAGGCGGCGGCCCTGGGCGTCGCTGTTCGGCGGGGCCAGCGTGCTGACCTGGTATCCGATCACGCCGTCGAGCAGCCTGGCCGAATACGCCGAGGAGTTCCTCAAGAAGCACCGGGTCGACGCCGGACGGCAAGCGGACCGTTCGCCGTCGTCCAGGCCGAGGACGAGCTGGCGGCCGTCGGCATGGCCATCGGCGCCGGCTGGGCCGGGCGCCGGGCGCTGACGGCGACGGCCGGGCCGGGCATCTCGCTGATGACCGAGTTCGTCGGCCTGGCCTACTTCGCCGAGATCCCGGTCGTGATCATCGACGTGCAGCGGATGGGGCCGAGCACCGGGCTGCCCACGCGGACCAGCCAGGGAGACATCCTCAAGCTGCACCTGCTGGGCCACGGCGACTGCCGGCACATCGTCCTGATTCCCGGCTCGGTCGAGGAGTGCTACTCGCTGACCATCGAGGCCCTCGACCTGGCCCAGCAGTTCCAGACGCCGGTCTTCGTCGCCACCGACCTCGACCTGGGCATGAACCTCTGGCTCAGCGAGCCGTTCCCGTATCCCGACCAAGCCGATCGAGCGCGGCAAGGTGCTTGAACGCCGCCGACCTGGAGCGGCTGGGCCAGTTCGAGCGCTACAAGGACGTCGACGGCGACGGCGTCTGCTACCGGACGATTCCGGGCACCGAGCACCCGCTGGCGGCCTACTTCACCCGCGGCACCGGCCACAACGAGAAGTCGGGCTACAGCGAGCGGCCCGAGGACTGGAAGAAGAACCTCGACCGGCTGGCGCGCAAGCTCGAGACGGCCCGGCAGGCCGCTGCCCGCGCCCGGTCATCGAGGGCGACGCCGGCGCCAAGGTCGGCCTGATCGCCTACGGCGGCACGCACTGGGCCGTGGTCGAGGCCCGCGACCAGCTCCGCGAGCGAGGGCATCGCGACCGAGTACTGCCGCATCCGCGCCCTGCCCGTCTCCGACGAGGTCGAGCACTTCATCGAGCGGCACCAGCGGGTCTACGTCATCGAGCAGAACCGCGACGCCCAGGTCACCTCGCTGCTTGAAGTCGACCCTGAGCGGCGCGCTGGCCGACCGGCTCGTCCCGATCACGCACTACAACGGCACGCCGATCGCCGCCGAGAACATCGTCCGGCCGATCCTCGGCTGGGAGAAGAACCCCTCCGGGCCCGGCTGGCCGACCGGCGACGTCGAGCGCGACAACCCGCCGGTCCCGCACGACGAAGACAGTCTCGGCCGAGTGAGCCGAGCGCGGCTACGCTACGGCATCGGCGCAGATCAGATCGAGTACTCATCTACTACACTCATTCATCGACTCTACTGAGGCGATCGACACCATGGCCAGCGAAGCGATGATTCAGATCCAGAGCAACGGCCGCTCGTTCACGCTGCCGACGGTGGCCTTTCAGGGGCTGCCGTCGACCCTGTGCAAGGGGTGCGGCCACAACAGCATCACCAGCTACCTGATCGAGGCGTGCAAGTCGATCGGGGTCAACCCGTACACCACGATCAAGCTCAGCGGCATCGGCTGCTCGAGCAAGACGCCGGCCTACTTCCTGCAGGACAGCCACGGCTTCAACGCGCTGCACGGCCGGATGCCGTCGGTGGCCACCGGGGCGCTGGTGGCCAACTCCAAGCTGCTGTGCATCGGCATCAGCGGCGACGGCGACACGGCCAATATCGGCATGGGCCAGTTCAAGCACATCTGCCGCCGCAACGTGCCGATCGTCTACATCGTCGAGAACAACGGCTGCTACGGCCTGACCAAGGGCCAGTTCTCGGCGACGGCCGACCTGAACCAGCACCTCCGGCGGCCGACCGGCGAGGCGAACGACGTCCCGCCGTTCGACCTCTGCGCCGAGGCGATCGTCGGCGGCGCCACGTTCGTGGCGCGGTCGTTCGCCGGCGACAAGAAGCAGATGGTCCCGCTGCTCAAGGCGGCGCTCAAGCACAAGGGGACGTCGGTCCTCGACATCATCAGCCCGTGCGTCACGTTCAACGACTTCGACGGCTCGACCAAGAGCTGGGACTGGGCCAAGGAGCACGAAGAGCCGCTGCACGAGGTGGGCTTCGTCCCCCGGCTGCCCGAGATCGAGGTCGAGCAGAAGGCCGGCGAGACGACCCGCGTGCAGCTTCACGACGGCTCGTGGATCACCTTGAAGGCCCTGCAACCACGAGGAGCACGACGTCACCGAGCAAGGTCTCGGCCTTCAAGCTCCTGGAAGAGAGCCACGCAGAAGAGCGAGTTCCTCACCGGGCTTGATCTACGTCGACGCCAAGCGGCGCGACTTCGTGACCATCCAGACGATGATCGACACGCCGCTGGCGCTCCTGCCCGACGAGGCCTGCGGCCGTCGGAAGCGGTGCTCAAGAAGATCATGGAGACGATCTGAGCGGCCTGCGGCCGGAAGCATCGAAATCCTAAATTGCGAAATCCGAAGTCGTCGAGAGAGCGAGTCTTTCGTGGAAACACCGTCGATTCGAGCATCGCGCGTTTGGCTGATCGTTCCTGACGTGCGTGCTTGCTGGGTGTGCTCACAGCCAGGATGGCGTCGCGGCCCAGGAGGCTGGGCCGCCGCTTGCCGGGCACGAAGCCGCTGACCATGACGGGCGATCTCGCCAGTGAGCTGGTCGCGGGCGCCGACCGGTTTCTGCTCAAGCAGATCGAGGAATCGACGGCGCAAGCGGGAGAAGCACTGGAAGCGGGATTTCTCGTCGCGCGGCAGCGTATCAGGCCTCGGTCGAGCCCAACCGCAAGCGGCTGGCGCACATTCTGGGGGTGCGGGATGCGCGGGTGCCGTCGGCGTGCGAAGCTCGACACCGGACTGATCTGGTCGGAGCCGGAGGCTTCGTTCCGGAGATCGATGCGAGTTATCGGATCGATTCGGTGAGCTGGTCGGCCTTCGGCGATGTGACTGGCGAGGGGCTCGAGCTGGATCCGAAGAGCGGTTCATCGCCGTTCCGCTGCCGTCGTCATCGTGATCCCCGACGCGGACCAGACGCCCGAGCAGCTCGCGGGCCTGGCCGACGGGTGTTCCGCCCGAATCGCAGGTGGCGCGCCGGCTGGCCGAGAGCGGCTGTCGCGTGATCGTGCCCGCGCTTGATCGATCGGACCGTCGCGGCTCGCAACGGCCGGGCCAAGCTGACCAACCGCGAGTTCCTCTATCGCTCGGCCTTCGAGCTGGGCCGGCACCTGATCGGCTACGAGGTGCAGAAGGTGCTGGGCCTGGTCGACGCTCTGAAGGCGACAGCGACTGGACCGGCAGACAGAAGATCGGGGTCTTCGGCTACGGCGAAGGAGGGGTGATCGCGCTCTACGCGGCGGCGCTCGACCCGCGGATCGAGGCGGTCTGCGTCAGCGGCTATTTCGACGATCGGAACGACGTCTGGCGGCAGCCGGTCGACCGCAACGTCTTCGGCCTGCTCGAGCAGTTCGGCGACGCCGAAGTCGCCAGCCTGATCGCGCCGCGGACGCTGGTCGTCGAAGCGGCGAAGGGACCTGAGTTCGTGATCCCGCCGGGAACCGGCGGTGCGCCGGGCCGGCTGACCACGCCGAAGCTCGAAAGCGTCAAGGCCGAGGTCGAGAAGGCGCGGCGGCTGGTGGCGGGCCTGAACCCGGCGCCGCGAATCGAGCTGGTCGCCAGCGGCCCGACGGAGCCGGACCGTTCGGAACGCGACGAGGCGCTCTCGAAGCTCTTGAGCGTGCTTGACTCCGCACGCCGAAGCTGCGAGCCGGTCAAGGATCAGGCCGATCGGTCGACCGAACGCGACGGTCGAGCGCGAAGGCCCGCCAGGAGCGCCAGCTTCACGAGCTCGACCGGCACAACCAGCAGCTTCTGGTCGAGAGTGCCGACGTCCGCCGCGAGTTCATGAAGAAGCTCGACGTCTCGTCGCTCGACGCGTTCAACAAGACGGTCGAGCCCTACCGCGAGTATTTCGCGAACGAGGTCATCGGCCGGTTCGACCTGCCGCTGTTGCCGCCGAACGTCCGCTCGCGGAAGGTCTACGACGAGCCGAAGTTCACCGGCTACGAAGTCGTGATGGACGTCTTCCCCGACGTGTTTGCCTACGGCATCCTGCTCTTGCCCAAGGACATCAAGGAGGGCGAGAAGCGGCCGGTGGTCGTCTGCCAGCACGGGCTGGAGGGCCGGCCGCGGGACGTCGCCGACCCGAAGGTCGAGAACCCGGCGTATCACCAGTACGCCGTGCGGCTGGCCGAGCAGGGGTTCATCACGTTCGCGCCGCAGAATCTGTACATCTTCGAGGACCGCTTCCGCACGCTTCAGCGCAAGGCCAACCCGCTCAAGAAGACGCTCTTCTCGGTGATCGTTCCCCAGCACCAGCAGATCACCGACTGGCTCAAGACGCTGCCCTACGTCGACCCGGCGCGGATCGCCTTCTACGGGCTCTGCTACGGCGGCAAGTCGGCGATGCGGATTCCGCCGCTGGTGAAGAACTACTGCCTGTCGATCTGCTCGGCCGACTTCAACGAGTGGGTCTGGAAGAACGCCTCGACCGCGAGCCCGTACAGCTACGTCTGGACGCGGCGAGTACGAGATCTTCGAGTTCGACCTGGGCAGCACGTTCAACTACGCCGAGATGGCGGCCCTGATCGCCCCGCGGCCGTTCATGGTCGAGCGCGGCCATTTCGACGGCGTGGCGCCCGACGAGGCGGTCGCCTACGAGTTCGCCAAGGTCTACTTCCTGTACGACGCCAAGCTCGGCATCGGCGACCGCTGCGCGATCGAGTTCTTCGTCGGCCCGCACACGATCAACGGCAAGGGGACGTTCGCGTTTCTGGAGAAGCACTTGAAGTGATCGACGCTCGAGTCAAAGCTCCCAGACCCGCCGGCCCTTCAGGAACATGGTCATGTAGCCGTCCTCGCTGACCTTGAGCACGGGGCCGTGCTGCGAGGCGGCCAGGCCGGCCAAGGTTCGTGCGCCCTGGACGGCCCGGCCGAGCTCGAGGGTTTCGGGGGCGATGCGCAAGATCGCGCCGAAGGTGATCAGGCGGCCGTTCAAGTCGATGACGACGGCGCCGTCGAGGCAGGCGATCGCCTCGAGCACCGAGGGCTCGATGTCGGCGAGCTTCATTCCGCGAACGACATGATGAAGGGCTCGCTTGGCGTGTTTGGGCGAGAGATTCTCGGGGTCCTGGGGGTCGTCGGCGACGATCTCCGTGGTGATCTGATCGGCGGGCGCGATGAGCTGAGCGCACCGAATGCTCGGGGTCGCGCAGGACGACGAAGAGCGCGCCCAGCCGCGCTTCGCACAGGTTGAGCGCGGCCTGGAAAATCGCGGAGGCCAGGTCGCGCCAGCCGGATCGGCCGACGGCCGCGCACCAGACCGCGAACTTGCTGGGGATATCGAGCAGCCGCCAGCGAGCGTCGCTGAAGCTGAACATCAAGGTCCCTTCGGCGAAGACCTTGATCTCCTGCGAGGGAGAAAGGACCAGGCAGACGTGTCCGCCGGAGCGAGTGGCCTTGGCATGGCTCGACGTAGGGGCGCGGGCAGGGATGAAGCAGCGGCTCGCTTCCCTGGGTGGCCTCTGCCCAGCGAGCGACGTCGATCAGGCGGACCAGGTCTCCCTGGCGATCGACCAGGAAGAGCGTCCGCACGCCGTCGCAGAGCCGATGGAAGCCCTTGATGGCGGTGAGCCGCGCGTTGAAGCTGGGGGCACCTTCGACGTTCTTGTAAGCCGGCGCGGCCTGATCGTGCTCGGTGCCGAGCAGGAGTGCGCCGGTCGAGACCCGTCGGTTCTCGTAGGTCGAGAGCGCAGCGACCCGAAGGGCCTCGAGCACGGCGGGAATCCGGTACGGGCTGATCGAATCGAGATAGTCGGCGACGATCAGGTCTTCGGTCTGGTACTGGAAGCGATCGAAGCGGTGAGAGAGCTCCTGGTTGAAGAGCCCGCGGAATCGAAGGTCGATCGCCTCGACGATCACCTCGACCATGCGGCGCTCGGTCGACAGGAGCGGCGACGGGTTCCCGGGCTGGAACATGAGCCGGGTCCCGAGCCACTCGATCTCGACGCCGAGGCCGTCGGAATCGTCGTGGAGACGATAGTAGGTCTCGTCGGCCGAGCCGTCCCAGTCGATGATGCTTCGATCGCCGGAGACATCCAGGACCGCGTCGGGAAAGAAATGCTCGAGCGTGCGCCTGAGCACCATCTGGTAAACGCCGACGATTCGAGAAATCGGTCCGCCGGGACGCTCGCTCCGCATCGACGATCTCGGCTCCAGGGGGTGATCCATGCTGTGTCATGTGACGTTCGATCTTAGCCGGGATGTTCGCGATGTCTGGGAATGCCTGAGGGACGATCATTCCCGTCGAAACCCGGATCGATCCGGGACGCGAGGCTTCCGCCGAGCTGCGTGCACGTTGCCTATCCGACTGGCGATCCGGTCCCGAAATCGTACAAGGTCATTGAGAGGCCATGGCCCCGCGGACGATAACAAGAGGAGTACGTTGCGTCAGGTGCGTGGGCTTCGGCCTTGCCGCCACTTCGATCTCCTGCTACGATCCCCCGCCCTACCGGTGGCGTAGCCCGAGGCTATCGATCGAGCACCGGCACGGTAGACTGGTGCCGCGAGTAGCCGGTCTCGTTCTGAAGGGAGACGGGTGTGATAACCAACCGGCGATGGGTGCGCCGCGCGGTCTTGATCGTGACGGCCGGGATTGCACTCCAGCAGCTCTGGCGCCACGGCCACGACTACATCTTCCCCAGCCGCCTGATCACCGTCGAGCCCGGCAAGATCTTCCGAGGGGCCTGGCAAAAGCCGTGGCCGATGCGCGCAATCATTCACGATCACAAGATCAAGACGGTTCTCGCCCTGGCCCACCCGAGCGACGACCCGCTCGTGATCCGCGAGCGAGAAGCTCGCTGCCGAGCTGGGAGTGAAATGGGTGCATATTCCGATCGTCGATCAGCGCGGCACCGGCGACAAGAGCGCCGAGGAAGCGATCTCCGATCTGCTCGAGCAGGCCGCCGGCATCCTGGCCGATCCCAGCAACTATCCGATCTTCTTCCACTGCCACCACGGTCTGAACCGAACGTCGATGGTTCAAATCGCGTACCGGACGAAGTACTGCGGCTGGACGCTCGAACAGGCCGCCGACGAGATCGAGCGCACCGTGGGGCTCGTTTGCGACGCCCGATGAGTATTTACGCGATGCAGCCTCGCCAGAAGGGAGGTGGAGTTCCTCTATAAGGTGACCGGCGCGGGCACGCGTGGACGTAATATGCTGAACCCGGCGGCATATCGATATCATGGGACCGCTAGGCATCGGCTCGCACTGGGCCGCTGCTTGGCGCAAGCATTGCGTCGTCGGGCGCGGGGCGGGACTTGCGACGCTTGCTCCGCTTGCACAAGCTGCGCGCGAAAGCATCAACGTTACCGCTGTTCTGAGCGCACGACGCCCCGGCTGATCTCTCCGCCATCTTTTTCGCAGCCATGGAGCCGAAGCCATGACGGTGGACGGATTTGCAATCAGACAAGCGGGCCCCGCGAACGTCGAACCCGTCAATCTTCGTCGCCTCATCTCGGAGGGTCGCGCCCGACGCGTTCTTCACGTGCGGCTCCAGCCGACTTATGCGCGTGCAGCAACGGCTTGCGCACGGACGCTCGGGCTTCCAGGACAAGTCGCGATGGAGCAGCAGATGGCCCGCGGGGGGCCTTCGACCCTCCGTTGCGTCCGCGATTTCAACGTCAAGGGTGAAATCATCCAACGCCGTGTATGCGGGAGGGACCGGTTCGACTCGATGGAGGCATTGCCGTGAGCCTCGCCACCGCTGTTACCTTTCCGTCAGGTGGGAAGCCTGAAGCTTCGCAACGACAGTCATGCCCTGCGTCAGGCACTTTCGCGGAAGGCCTGGACCGGGTGACGGATCTTCAGGCGCTTGCGCATTTGCCGACCAAGACAATTACGGTGGGAGCTGCGGACCGGCAATCCGCTTCCCCGCGTGGCGGAGCGTCCCGGCAGCCTGATCAATGCCATCGGGATACCATCGAAAGGCGTGCCGTACTTCATAGAGGAAACGCTGCCGTATTACGCGCGCTATGATACCCCGCTGGTGGTGAGCATCTCGGCTCCGACCGCCGAGGGATTTGCAAGCCTCGCCGCGGAATGTGTCACTGCCCGGCGTCGCCGCGATCGAAGCGAACGTTTCCTGCCCGAACTCGAGGAAGACGGGAAAGCGTTCGGCATGCGTGCAGACGCCACCGAAAAAGTGACCCGGCAGCTCCGTGGCGCCACCAGGTTGCCGCTCTGGGTCAAGCTCACGCCCAATACTGGAGAGATGCCCGAGATCGCGCGCGCGGCGGAGGCCGCCGGCGCGGACGCGGTCGTCGTGGCGAATACGATTCTTTCGATGGCAATTGACCTCAAGACGTTCAAGCCGTGCCTTGGCAACATCATGGGTGGACTTTCCGGACCGGCGGTCAAACCGATCATCCTGCGGCACGTCTTCCAGTGCGCCAAGGCAGTCGGCATTCCAGTGATCGGATGCGGCGGCATTTCCAACGCGGCTGACGCCGTCGAATACATGCTTGCCGGGGCGACCGCAGTGCAGGTAGGCACGGCGACGTTCGTGCAGCCCGCCGCGATGACGACGATGATCGATGGCCTGGAGGCATTCTGCATCCATCGTGAGCTTGCGTGCATCTCGGACTTGACCGGCGGGGTAGTCATCGAGGAAGCCGACGAGCCCGATCTGGCATGGCTCAATCCAACGACATGATCATGCTAAACGCCGAGACAGCCGCATCTTCCCGGGATGGCGCGCGGGTGCGTGCGCTCGCGACCGAGCTGTTCGATGCGCTTCGCACGGCGACGAGTGACGGCGTCGGAATCACGCGAGAGAGCTACGGCAAAGGCGAGAGCGCGGCGCTGGACATTATCGACGCCAAGGCGCGGGCGCTCGGCTTGCGCACCGAGCGCGACGCTGGCGCCAACCTGGTCGCAACCTTGAGGGCACGCAACCTCAGTTGCCCTTTCTTGCCTGCGGGTCCCATCTCGATTCCGTGCCCCAAGGAGGCAACTTCGACGGCGCGGCCGGGGTCGTCGCCGGCTTGGCCGTCCTTGCCGGCTTCAAGCAAGACGGCTTCCGGGCGCGCAGGACTTTGAAGCTCTCTTGCTCTTCGCGGCGAGGAAAGCGCCCGCTTCGGCAAGGCCTATATGGGATCGAGCGCGCTGCTCGGGAGATTGTCCGGCGCGGATCTTCGGCTCAAGGCCGCGGATTCAAACCTCACCCTCGGCGCGTGCATGGGCGAGGTCGGCGTTGACGTTGATCGAGTCAAAAGGGGAGAGCCACTGGTCGACCCAAAGAGCTTTGCGGCATGGCTCGAGTTGCACATCGAGCAAGGCCCGGTCCTGCTGGCACGCCAGTTGCCCGTCGGCATAGTCACCGGGGTCCGCGGCAATGTCCGGCACCGCGTCATCGAATGCGTGGGCGCCGCGGGCCATTCAGGCGCCGTTCCGCGCTGGCTTCGCCACGACGCGATGTTCGCAACTTCGGAGCTTGTCTCCCATCTCGATCGCCACTGGCGCACGCTCCTGGAGCGGGGGCGTGACCTGGTCATCACGATTGGCGTTGTCACAACCGACCCGCGCGAGCATGCCATCGCCCGCATTCCCGGAAAGCTGCGCTTCAGCTTTGAGGCGCGCAGCCAGAGTAAGAAACTCTTGAGGCCTTCTATGATCTCTTCCTCTCGGAATGTCGTCTGGTCGGCGAGGAGCGCGGCGTTGAGTTCAAGCTCGACCGCAGGCTGCAATCGAGTTCCCGCCACCATGGATGCGGAGTGGGTCAGCAGGCTGAGAGCCGCCGCCCGGCGCCTGGGCCTCCCCGACGAGGAGTCCCGAGCGGCGCCGGACATGACGCCGCGGTTTTCGCCAATGCGGGTATCCCCAGCGCCATGGTTTTCGTTCGCAACGAGCACGGCTCGCACAATCCAAACGAGTCCATGGATATTGAGGACTTCGCCGCCGGCGTTGCGGTCATGCGGGCAGCACTCAAGGAGGCAGCCCAATGAGTCTCAACGAGCTTTTCGATTCAGCCAGACGAACTCCCGCGTTTTTTCCGTCACTATCCGCCGGCCGGACGATTGGCATGTGCACCTGCGCGACGGCGCGTTGCTCAAGGCCGTTCTGCCCTACACGGCCGCGCAATTCGCGCGCGGGATCATCATGCCGAATCTCGTGCCGCCCGTCACGACCGTCGCGGCAGCCGCCGCCTATCGAGAGCGTATCCTTCTCGCGCGACCGGCAGGTTCTGACTTCCAGCCTTTGATGACGTGTTATCTCACGGATTCAACGTCTGCCGAAGAGATCGAAAAAGGCCATGCCGCAGGGGTTTGGGTTGCGGCCAAACTATATCCCGCGGGCGCCACCACCAATGCTCACTATGGCGTCACGGACGTTGGCGGACTTTCTCGCGTGCTGGAACGCATGGAGAAAATCGGCATGCCGCTCCTGGTCCACGGAGAGGCGACCGACCCCGCCGTCGATGTCTTTGACCGGGAATCCGTCTTCATGGAGCAGAGCCTGCTTCCGCTTCTCAAGCGGCACGCCGGACTGAAGGTCGTCATAGAGCACGTAACAACCGCGGAGACTGCCGACCTCGTTCGGGCGCATACCCCTCGTGTGGCCGGAACGATAACGCCGCACCATCTTCTCATTAACCGCACATCGCTTTTTCAGGGTGGCCTTCGCCCACATCTCTACTGCCTGCCGGTCGCGAAGCGCGAGCGGCATCGGCAAGCCCTTCGCAAGGCCGCGACCTCCGGAGCCAGCTGTTTTTTCATCGGAACAGACACCGCGCCGCATGTGAAAGCAGCCAAGGAGGCAGCGTGCGGATGCGCCGGATCTTCGTCGGTGCCACTGCCCTGCAGAGTTATGCACAGGTTTTCGACGAAGAGAATGCGCTCGACCGACTTGAGGCTTTTGCTTCCTTGAACGGCCATCGATTTTATGGACTAAAGCTGAATCGAGGTACTCTCGTCCTGAAGCGGCAGCCAAGCTGCGCGGCGCTCTCGGTGGCCGTGGATAGCGACGAGGTTGTGGTCTTTCGCGGTGGGGACAACTTGTCCTGGTCCATCGGGGAAGTCCGGCCATGACTGGAGCAAAATGACCAGGATCGATATTGGTCAAAGAGTAGCGCTGCTGCTTCTCAAGGCGGGCGCGATTCATGTAAGCCGGCACCAGCCGTTCATCCTCGCAGCCGGGTGGGCGAGCCCGGTCTATGTCGATTGCCGCATTCTCATGGGGCAACCGGCAATACGACGGGCGACCACGAATATCTGCGCTGAGTACCTCTCGTCGGCCTTTCCCGCGGGCGCACTCGATGCGATCGCAGGCGCCGAGACGGCCGGCATACCGTTTGCGACATGCCTCGCGGAGCAATGCGACCTGGAGCTGCGTTATGTCCGCAAACGCCCGCTCGGCATAGGACATAACGCACAGGTCGAGGGCGGGTCCGTTGAGGGATTGCGCGTTCTGCTGATGGACGACCTGACCACGGACGGCGGGAGCAAGCTCGCCTTTGTCCGCGGGCTGCGGGCCGCGGGCGCAATCGTCGAGCACGCGCTGACGATCTTTTATCACAATGCCTTTACCGGTGCATCAGAACGCTTGAAGCAAGCAAATCTCCAGTTGCATGCACTGGCGAGCTGGACCGATGTCTTGAACGGCGCCCCCGGCGAGCATCTGGCGGCTGAAGATCGTGCGGCGGTCAACCATTTCCTGATCGATCCTGTTGCCTGGTCAACCCGTCACGGCGGACGCGCTGCGTGATAAGCCCCTCACCCTAACCCTCTTCCCGTCGGGTCATAAGCGCTAAGATAGCCGGAATGTCCCACTCCCATCCTGTCGTGCCCCGCGAATGCGGGGCATCCAGTAAACGACGCGTGCGGGATTAATGGAAACGGTGCAACTCCCTCCGTCCGGCGGCTACTGGATCGTCCGCCTTCGCGGACGATGACGAGTGAGAGTGTGTAAACTGCCTTATCTTAGTGTCGGCCGAGATCGGCGACGGCCAGATGACCGCCGCTCCTCGCGTTTGATCCCCGATCGATCAAGAACTTTTTGCAAGAGCTTCACGGCATCGCGTCCCTTATGGGCGCGTTGCCACAGCTCGTCGGCGAGCTTCTCATACAGCGCGAGGGGCTGTTCGTCGGAGGTCACCATTGCCAGGCCCATCCGAATGTTCGGCAATTCCCCGCCCAGCCGGAATGGACTCAGTCCCAGCCATGTTTGAGTCTTGCTGCGGAACAGCTGGAATGTGATATTCGGCAGCGTTTCTTCGATGAGCGCGATCTGTATTCCCATCGGTTCGCCTTGCACAAGCGCCATCAGATGCTCCACCTCCGCTCGCGCCGCGGAGCGTCTGTCTTGCAGCTCGCCCTCGGGCAAATCGAAGCGACCTACGACACCGAGCTTCAACCAACGCTCGACCTCGGGAATCGTGACAAAGTTTATAACGCTCAATCCGCGCAGCCTTCGCGCGATCCGCCGCTCATCGAGAATCGCAATGATGTTGTCGATCTCTCTTATCCCATCGTTCTTGTTATCGACATAGGACGGCAGCGACTCCACAAGCATCTTCTTCAGATAAACTGGATATTTTTCAGATGTTAAGAGGTATGAAATCGGCGGAAAATGCGCGACAACCTGATCGGATTTCTCCTCCAACTGCTTCATGCGTTCAAAATAGTTGATGGCGCTCGCATGATACTCGATGCTGACGCCCAGGAGCGAAGCCATGGAGGTCCGCAGCTCCGCAGCCAGTCGCTCCAGAGTCTCCAGCTTTACGACGTCGCCATTCTCGATGCGGTACACCGCCGCTCTCGAGATACCCAACCTCTGCGCAACGTCATCGGCTGTCTGCCCCCGGCCGATCCTGTGGGCTCTGAGGCGGCGCCCTATCTCACTGAGCTCTTTCACCTGCGTCCCGCTGTCTCATATTTTAGATAAAATAGCATATTCGAGACGAATTGGGAGGACCCAGGCGAAAATCTTCGCGGCCCCTTGCAGATACCCATCTACAGAATGGCGAGATGCAAGGAAATGAAAGAGAGTCCGCACGCAAGGTGATCGAGCAGCAAGCGGATCACCAGGTAGCTCTACCGGGGAATGGCGGCTTCAATCTCAGCGAAAACGGCTTCGGCCATTTTTCCGGGATTGTCATTCTCAATAATCTGACGCCCCATCACAATATAGTCCGCCCCCGCGGTAATAGCCTGTCGTGGAGTCGCAACGCGCTTTTGGTCGTGGCATGGAAGCTCCGCAGGAGCGAATGCCGGGAGCAACTATGAGAAGCCGCTCCCCCGCCATGTCGCGAATGGCCGCGGCTTCCAAGCCCGAAGCAATGACGCCGTCGCAACCAGCCGCGACAGCGCTCCTGGCGCGCATCAAAACGATGTCTTTGATGGAGTGTTCGGCAGCCAAACCGAGGTCTTGCATATCCCGCGCGTCCAGGCTTGTTAACAGCGTAACTGACAAGACCTTGAGTGAATGCTTTCCGCGCCCCTCAAGCGCCGCTCGGATTGCTGCGCTGTTGCCGTGAACCGTGACGAAATCAACGCCCATCCGGGCAACATTCGCGACGGCTTTCCTGACCGTTTCATCGATGTCGCAGAATCTTGGCGTCGAGAAAGACCTTCTTTCCCTGGTCGATCAGTCTTGCTGCAACCTGCAAACCGCCGGCGAATTGCAGCTGGAGACCGATCTTATAAAAACATACCGCCTCGCCAAGTTGCCTTACGAGGTCGAAGGCGCTTTGCTCATCGGGAACATCCAACGCAACGATCAGCCGGTCGCGGAGCGGGATTTCTGCTGGACGCCTGGCAGCGGCAAGCGCGCTCGTTTTCATGCTCCCTGCATCTTCCTGATGTGCTTGCGCCCACATTTGCCCTCTCCCGAGTAAAAGTCCCGGGATATGGGGGATGCGCGGCGATTCGCGTCAAGGACCTAGTTGGTCTTGTCTACCGGCTTTTCAATGGCCCGGCAAAGGTCACGGCTTACCGAAAACCATCACCTTGGAGACGAACGAGTTCACCTGACGGCTTTGCCTGAGACCATGAGCCTCGGCCATGGCGCGGAAGTCCTCTCCGAGATAGCTCGCGTAGTAGGGCTCGTGATAGTTCTTGGGGAACAGCTCGAGAATGTGGTCGTATTCCGGATAATCGCCGGTTTGCAGCGAGTCCAGCACGACGAGCCTGCCGCCGGGTTTGAGCAGACGCGCAAACTCGCGGAAAACCACGTGGCGCACTTTCGGCGGCAGCTCATGGAACATGAAGATGGATGCCACCGCGTGCTGACTTTCATCACGCAGCGGAATGGCTTCCGCGTTCGCAAGAATGAGATTGGTCCAGCACCAGCCTCGCAAATGGCGCCTTGCCTCTTCGAGGTAAGCCTGGGACATGTCGATGCCCACCGCAGGCAGACGCGGCCAGGCCTGCTTGAAGAGGTGAAGGAATCGCCCCGTGCCGCACCCCACCTCCAGAAACCGCAGGTGGCGCTGATCGCGCCCGGCGAAAAGCTCATGCAGGGGCGGCAATGCCTGTCGCCGTATGGCATTGGCCGTTCCCTTGAGGAGAACCTCGACCTGCGTATCGTATCGCCGCGCAGAGTCGCGCGTCATCCACCCGCCGGTTTGAAAGTGGAAATTCTGAAGATAGTATGCGGGCCGCTTGCCTTGAGTGTCCACGCTTACGACTTCGCGGACATCGCCTCGCTCGCGCCGGCGATGGACCTCCGGCAGATCCTCAAAAAACAGCCGGGAACGGTTGAGCAGCACCGGCAGCGCTCCGTCGTGATCCCGAGGAATCGGATAGACGCCAGCTTCGACATTGGCGAGATCCTGCCGGAACAGGGCGGCCATATCGGCGTAGAGCTTCCAGCGACCGGGAGCAGGGCCATCGCCTTGCGCGCGCCGTCGCGGCCTCTGCCCAGCCCCGCGCCGCGTCTGCTCGAAAAGTCTTTGCATCGTTTTCCCGTGCCCTATGTACCAGGCAACGCGCGATAGCTGCCGTGCACCATACGCGACGCGTGTGGCAAATTGGGAGACGGGATGAGGCATTGGTTTGCTCCACGATGATGGCGATGATGCTTGCCAGGTTCAGCCTGGCGCGCAGACAGACCACGGCCCCTTAGTGCTCATCACCCGGACAAGGCTCGACTTCGATCGTCACATGAGAAAGGCCTGGGAGTCCTGCAAGCCGCTTTTTGTAGAACCCGGGAGCGCTCGGATGATCGGACACCAGGGAGATGACAGCGGCAAGGTGCCCGGGCCCTATGCGCCAGAGATGAAGGTCTGAAACCCGGTCGCCGGCTTGCTCGAGTTCGCGCAGCAATCATTCGCGCCATGGCAGGATCGGCGGAAACGTCGAGGAGAACCGCACTCGCGGCGCGGACAAGGCTCCAGGACCAACTAAGGATCACGAAGGTAGCGATCAGACCCATTACGGGGTCCATCCAAATCCACCCAAATTGCCGCCCTGCGACAAGGCCGATGATGACCAGCACCGAAACCGCCGCATCAGCCATTACGTGGACGAACGCCGCACGCAGGTTATGATCGTGATGGAGGCTTGCGCTGACGCTGCCTTCGTGCACGTGCTCATCATCAGCAGGGTGGTGCGTATGAGCGTGGTGGTCCTCGGGCTCGTCGCGTAACAGAAAGGCACTAAGCAGATTGACGCACAGCCCGAGCACAGCGATCGGTATGGCCTGATTGAAGGCGATCGGCACGGGATTAAACAAGCGATCAACGCTTTCGTAGCCGATAAGCAGCGCGATCATTGCGAGGACTATTGCGCTGGTAAATGCCGCGAGATCGCCGAGCTTGCCCGTCCCGAAGGCCAATCGCTCATCCCTTGCGTAGCGTCGTGAGTAAGTGTAGGCCAACGCTGCTATGAGCAGCGCGCCAGCATGTGTGGACATGTGAAGTCCGTCGGCGATAAGCGCAACCGATCCAAACCAGAGACCACCGAAAATCTCGGCAATCATCATTGCCGTGCAGATTGCAATGACAGTCCACGTCCTTCGTTCATTCCGCTCGTGCGCCGCACCGAGGAATATGTGCGAATGGCGGAACTCATCAATTGAATGCGAGTGCATGGGCGTGATCCCTGCAAGGTTCTGTGGAGCCTTATAGCTATCTGGGGAGCAATGGAAAAAGCTAAAGCCGCGGTCCCAGCTTAATTATTGGAGCAGGTCACCGTGGCCGGCGCTGAGGAGCGCCGGGCTGGGAGGTCCTTGAAAACGCGGTGTATTGCCGGGATTCTCAGAAAACTTCCCGCCGAAGCGGGTTCACTGCTAGTTTTGCAGAGGAACGGCGTCAGCTAACGCAATGAGCTGGGACCGCCAACCTCAGTAGCAGAATCAGGTCGCCATTGGGCTTTGCATCTCTTCGGATTGCGCTATTTACGCTGACACTCGGACCAGAGAACTCGCTGTTCACTGAATCAAGCGCGCCGACGTAACCGCCTTCTGGAAGAGCGCGGTCATTGCGTCAGAAATGCCCTGCGTCGGGCTCACCTCAAAATACAGCCCTGGCGAGGCGCAGCTTTGCATGGATGGCCCGATATTGTTGACAAACGGCTTGACGTTTTGATTGTAGAAGGCATTGGTCGGGAGTGGCAAATACGTCGTGTACAGTATTGCAATCTTGACGCCGCGGCTCTTCATCGCCGAGCACAAAGAAGGGTCGATCGGCGAGATGACCCGCTTGCCGGAGAGGTTCTCATCGGCAACCCCATCGGAGACGAAGAACAATACTTTTTGCGGCGACGCCTGAGTACCCGGCCCCGAAGCGGGAATTGCCGTGCCTATGGCCGGCATGATGCCATTGTAGTTCGTGTCCTCGTCACTGAACTGGTTCTGTCCCTGCACCGTCATCAGGTCGATATTTGCCGCCGCTGCTTTTACGCTTCTCAGATCGGCCGTCAGTTGGCTGATGGTGGTCAGTCCGGCCGTCGCAGAGGACGAGCCGAAGGTGTAGACCGCCATTCGGTACTGATTGGGTAGCGTTGCGGCTGATGTCGCGGTATCCGTCAGGCTTTGCGTGGCCGAGCGCACGACGTCGATCCGCATCGTGACATTGAGCTTTTTTGCGAGATTGTAATAATTATTCGAATTGTTCAGGTCATGGCATGCGAAGGCACACTGGTCTGGCGTATTGTTGACCATGGTGGCGACGTCTCCCGGAGTGGCGCCCACACCCATCGATGGAGTGTTATCCAGCAGCAGATAGAAATCGATGTAGGTAGACACTCCGGATTGCGCAGTGGACTGGCCGCTCAGCGTGATCGATGAGATCCCGATCATTCCCATAAAGAGGGTTGGAGTCGTTGCTGTATAGCTTACGGCCGCTGTGCGCGCCATTCCGTCCGCGACGTTAACCAGAACTTTGCTGACGGTGACGTTTCGAATATTGGAGGCGAGCGTGTTGAATATGCTTTGCCCAGTCGTTTGGGCAGAGGCTGGGTCGGAGGACAGAGCTTGATG
Organism: uncultured Alphaproteobacteria bacterium; assembly: GCA_963841105.1. Lineage (GTDB taxonomy): Bacteria > Pseudomonadota > Alphaproteobacteria > Rhizobiales > Xanthobacteraceae > VAZQ01. Next base: position 171,398 of record CAWJCB010000006.1, on the reverse strand, counting down.
GTTCACCGCCGCGAGCGCCGCCGTGTCGGCAATGGCATCGAGCTTGGCTTTTGCTTTGTTCGCCAAGCTGTAATCAACAGCGGCTCCCGCAGAATAGATGATCGGAATCAGCGCCAAGGCGAAGAGCGGCACGACAGAGGCGCTCTTCTGCTGAAATAAGTGGCGAGCTGCTTTAAGCACTCGTCGTGCCCCGCGAATGATATTGAACATGCGTCGAAGTCCTTGGAGAACTGCTCCGGTATTTTCTTCCGGCATTTGAAAAGTGGCCAAAAGTCTGAAAACTAAGTAATTTTGAAAATGATAATCTTCTTAAAAGGCATTACTCTCTTGACAGCAAGTTGATTAAGCTTCGCACCGAAGCTCATGCTTCATCAGTGAAAACGTGCATGATGCGCTATCGATCGTGGCACGGCGCCATGACGCCCATGCGCCCACGGTTCAATGTCGATCATGCGGCGCCATGAAGATGGTAGGGTAGGGTGGGATTGGCTGGGCTTTACTTAGAAGCCTGCCCCCGGCTTTCTCACTCTGGCTCGCTCATCCCGGCGTGACATCCGCGCTGCGGCGAGTTGTTCCAGCAGAAACGATTTGAACGCCTCTTCTTCCTCGAACGCAATTGAAATCGCGAGCGCATGCGCCTGAGCGGCGAGTTGCGCCAGTTCAGGGCGTGTGCGCAGACGAACGACATCTTTTTCGGTGGTGACGAGAATGAGGCCTTCACGATCGGCGTCGTCGCACAGCGCTTGCGCCTGAGCAGGTGTATAGACATGATGGTCGGGAAAGCTTCGCGTCACCGCCACCGCGATCCCGGCGTCCGCAAGGGTTGCGAAGAATTTCTGCGGATCACCGATCCCGGCAAATGCCAGCACGCGGCCGCACCCGAGCGCTGCGATGAACTCCAGATCCGGCTGAAGATGCGCTCGGAACACAGGCAGGTGGCATTTCTGCGCGTACGACCCCACTTCGCTGCCGCGCGACGGCGCTCCGATCAGAACAATGGCGTGCGTACGCTCGAGCTGGGTCGCAAGCGGCGCGCGCAACGGTCCTGCCGGCAACACACGTCCGTTGCCGATGCCACGCCGCTCGTCGATGACGAGCAGGCAGATATCCTTGTGCAGGGCCGGGTTCTGGAAGCCGTCATCCATTACGATCGCGCTTGCGCCTTTGGCGAGGGCCACTGCCGCTCCAGCCACACGAGCACGCGCCACAATGGTTGGCGCCGCGTTCGCAAGCAGAAGCGGCTCATCGCCAACCTGTTCAGCGCTGTGGCGTGCCAGATCAACCTCGACCGGGCCGGTCAGGCTGCCGCCGTACCCGCGCGTGAGAAACACCGGCACTTCAGTCGCCCGCTTCAAGATGCGCGCGGTTGCCAGCGCGGTCGGAGTTTTGCCGGCGCCGCCCACCGTGAAGTTGCCGATGCAAATCACCGGCACTGCAACTCGCTGACCGCGTTGGCAGAGCCGCGCCTGGGCGACAACGCCGTACGCAGCCGCCATAGGCGCAAGCATCTGGGAGGCGAGGCCGGGCTCGCGCCACCAGAAGGCGGGCTCACGCATCGCGGCGCCGGCGTTCCAGGCGCGTCTGCATCAGATAGGGATCGAGCGCTGCAAGGGTGCGATCGAGCGCGCCGCCCAGATCGCTGAGCGTGGCGCGCGCCGCGGCCACCACGGCCCCCCGCGCCTGCGCATCCCGAAGCCAAGCACCCAAGCGCACCGTCAATTTTCCCACATCGGTCACTCGCTCGGCAGCGTGTGCAGCGTCGAGCGCGGCATAAATCTCGGCAAAGTTCCAGACATGCGGTCCATGCAGGATAGCCGCGCCGAGCTTGGCTGCCTCGATGGGATTTTGTCCGCCGTGCCTCGCCAGCGAACCGCCCATAAAGACAATCGGCGCCAGCCGATAGATCAGTCCAAGCTCGCCCAACGTGTCAACGACATAGATGTCGGTATCGATCTGCGGCAAGTCCCCGCGTGAACGCAGCATCGCGCGCATATCAGCCTCCCGCGCGATTTCGAGAATGCCGCGGCCACGATCCGGATGTCTCGGAACGATGACGGTGAGGAGGCCCGGAAACGAATGACGCAGCCGCCGGTGCGCGTCTATCAGCATTGTCTCTTCGCCCGGATGGGTGGACGCTCCGGCAATTACGGCGCGCTTGCCGATCACCGCGCGCAAGCTCGCAAGGCTCCCGGGATCGGCCGAGGGCTCCGGCACGTCGAGTTTCAGATTGCCGGTAATCGCAACGCGAGGGGCGCCAAGGTCGCGATAGCGCTCCGCATCAACTGCCGTTTGCGCGAGGCAGACATCGAGATTCCGCAGCAAGGCTGCGACCATACCCGGGGCCCATCGCCAGCGATGAAAAGATCGCTCGGACAATCGACCGTTGATCACAACCAACGGAATCCCCCGCTGCGCGCCAGCCATGATCAGATTGGGCCAGAGATCGGACTCGACAAAGAGCCCAAGGTCGGGACGCCAATGGTTAAAGAAGCGGTTGACAAAGCGCGGGATATCCAGCGTCACGAACTGATGAATGGCGCCGGACGGCAAGCGCGCCTCGGCAAGGGTCGCCGATGTCAGCGTGCCGGAAGTGCAGAGAACGGCAAACCCCTTTTCACGGATGCAACCGATCAGCGGGATCACAGCAAGGAGCTCGCCCACGCTTGCGCAATGAACCCACGCCAGAGGCCCGTCGGGCCGCTCGACGTTGCTGAAACCATATCGTTCATTCTGACGCGACGGATGCTCTTTGCCGCGCTTTAACCGATGCGATATGAGCCACGGCGCAAGCGGGGTCATAGCCGATGTGAGGAGCCGATAGGCTCGCAGACCGAGCGGCAGCCGGTCAGCCACAGCCGGCGCCTCCTCGCGTGGCATCAACAACGGCGTAGGCGCGCGCGGTCGCCTGATCCAAGGATACCTGCAGCGCGCAGCGAGCGCTTTCCAGCTCCTTTGCATCCGCATCCGCCGGGACGCGAACAAGCTCGCCGACAACGCCTACACCACGCGTGAACGGGAGGTTGATGGCAGTCCGGTCCCAGGTCTTGAGCTCCAGCCGGCGTCTTGTCGCGACCGCCAGTGGATAGATCGGGCGCCCGGAAGTGCTGGCAAGCTTGATCACACCGAGGCCCACAACCCGAGCGATCTTGGGAACGTCGGCGGTGAGCGCGACGTTGTAGCCTTCCTGCAGGGCAGCCAGCATTTCCTTGAAAGCGCTGACACCGCCCTTGCTGATGAAGCTGCTCCCCAGGTTTCCGGATCCCCTGATCGTTTGCACGCCCAGCCACTCCGCAGCAATTGCATTGATCTCGCCATCGCGATGGCGCGAGATCAAGACCTTTGCTCGGTGCTCTGCCTGTCTTACGAACGGCACCAAAAGGTGTTGACCGTGCCACATGGCGAGAATAACCGGGCCCTCGCGAGCAGCGCGTTCGTAGATATCCGCCGGTTCGGTCATGAAGGAGCTCGTCCTCCACACCAATCGCAGGTATTCCGCCGCGACGACGGCAACCGGAACCTGGAAGGCACGCGACCGAAAGATACGCCTGGACCACGACATGGAGATACCCGCAGCTTCTAGCGCGGGGGGCGCTGTTTAGTCCTTTTCGGGATCAAGAAGACGATGCATGTGCACAATGAAGTAGCGCGTGTGAGCATTATCGACGGTCATCTGCGCCTTTGCTCTCCAAGCTGCATAGGCGCTCGCGTAGTCTGGATAGATGCCGACAATATCAAGCTTATCGAGATCCCTGAACTTGACCTTGTCCAGGTCCACGAGCTCGCCGCCGAAGACGAGATGCAGAAGTTGCCTGGGTGCATTCTCTTCCGACATCGGTCTACCTCAAGCAGTACAGCAAAATGCATCCGATCAAGCGAATTCTGTGAGCCGGCCACGAACGAGCGCAAGCAGAGCCGCGTGCCGGCGCCGGCCGGCTGCAATCAGGGCGGCATGCACCGGCTCAGGCCGATTGTAGATCAGGAATTGACCGGTCAACGTCGTGAGTGCCCCCCCGGCTTCGTGCACCAAAAGATCAGCCGCAGCAAGGTCCCAATCATGGCTGTCAGGCGCTGTGAAGGTGCCGTCGAGAGCCCCGGTCGCCACGCGGGCAAGTCGCAGCGCAAGCGAAGGAACGCGCGCCGCCGTCAGGATGCGAGGCTCGATTGCGGCCAAGCTGTCGAGGCGGCGTTTTGCTCCGGAGAACCGGGCTCCGGCAAGCTCGTCACCCGAGCTGGCACGGATTTGCACTCCATTGAGCGTCGCGCCGCACCCCGCTACCGATAGAAACAGCTCATGAGTTCACAGGCGCATAGAGCGCGGCGACAACCGGGCGGCCAGCGCTTACCAGCGCTGCCGAAATCGTCCATTCGGCGGAACCGGCGAGATAGGCACGCGTCCCGTCAATCGGATCGACCACCCAGACTTCCGTCCTGTCCAGGCGTGCCGGATCATCTTCTGTCTCTTCCGACAACCAACCCGCGTCGCGGATTCCAAGCAGCCGGTCGCGCAGCAGTGCATCAACCGCAATATCCGCTTCGGTTACCGGCGAGGACTTGCCCTTCATCCAGCTCTTGAGCTGGCCGCGAAAGGTCTTGAGTGCCAGCGCGCCCGCCTCGCGCACGACGTCGGCGAGACGATCGCGCAGCTTGAGCCGATCAACCTCCGCATCATCGCCCCGCAACTGTGAGGCCCTCCACCCGCACCGTCGGCGAATCGATGCCGAAGCGCAATTCGAGATCATTTGCGGGCGACAATACCTGAAACATGTCGAGCAGATTGCCGGCGATCGTGACTTCGCTGACGGGATAGCTGCGCTTGCCGTTCTCGATCCAGAAGCCGGATGCGCCGCGGCTGTAATCGCCTGTCACCTGATTGACCCCGGAGCCGATGAGACTGGTGACGTAGAACCCCTCTCCAATATCCTCAGTCAGATCAGCCGGAGTGACCGCACCCGGCGAGAGTTGGAGGTTGCTTGCTCCGGGCGAAGGCGAGGACGACACGCCGCGTTGCGCGTGTCCCGTCGTGGTCATGCCCAATTCGCGCGCGGTTGCGCTGTCAAGGAGCCATGAAGCAAGAACGCCATCATCCACGACCGCGATAGCTTTGCCGCCGACCCCTTCCGCGTCGAAGGGACGCGAGCGCAGGCCGCGCTTGCGCAACGGATCGTCAACAATTCGAACCCCCTGCTTGAACAGCCGCTCGCCAAGCTTGTCTCTGAGGAAGCTGGTCTTGCGCGCAACTGCCGCCCCATTGATCGCCGCGGCGAGATGTCCGACAAGCGAGCCCGCCACCCGGCGATCAAATACGACCGGCACGCGCTTGGTCTCGATCTTACGCGGGTTGAGCCGTTCGACGGTGCGTTCGCCGGCAGTGCGCCCAACCTTTTCCGCGGCGTCGAGATCGCTCGCGTGAAGCGCGGTCGAGTAGTCGTAGTCGCGCTCCATGGCGGTCCCCTCCCCCGCGATCGCCGTCATGGAAACGCTCTGACCGGAGTTGAGATAGCCGCCGCGAAACCCGTCGCTCGTCACCAGGACGACACCTCCAATTTCGGCGGACGCAGTCGCGCCACCCGATTTTCTTACCCCTTCGACGGCGAGCGCGGCCGTCTCTGCGCGCCTGGCACGCTGCTCCAGCACCGCGATGGATGGCAGATCGGGATCGAGCAAGTCGAGATCAGGGATGCTGCGCATCAGCAAGGCCGGATCGGCCAGCCCGGCAAACGGGTCTTCCGGAGCCACACGCGCCATTGCGACCGCACGGTCGGCAAGTTGCGTTGCGTCAGTCTTGATGTCGTTGGTTGACACAACCGCTTGACGCCGTCCAACGAAGACCCGAAGCCCCACGTCATCTCCTTCCGAGCGCTCGGACTCTTCAACCTGGCCTTCACGCACCTCGATGCCGAGTGAAACTGAGCGCACCGCGAGTGCGTCCGCGGCGTCGGCCCCGGCGCGGCGCGCCGCCACGACAAGCCGTTCAGCGAGACCGGTCAGAGCAGCAGCATCGAGGAGAGAGGACATGGCGCTCAGCGGCTCGTGCAGGGACTTCGCGTGGAGAAAGTGAGAGAGTGCGGCCACTGGCCGCTGGCCCAGTGGAAGTGCGCGCGGGAGCTGCGGTCTGCAAGCGGCGGCAAGATTGCATCAAGCATGAATCACGCGAATGCCCTGACACCACGGGTTAACCAGGAACATTAAGCGGATTCCGATGCACTTGAGGCATGCTGAGCAACAGATCGGGGGGAAACTCCGGCGGGCCATGATCCGGGAACACCCGGGTGGGGAGAGTAGACGTTGAGGCGTCAAGCAGCAAACAGCAGGGTCACGCCTGCGGGGTCGGGTCGTGTGGAACGGCTCGACCCTTTTGCCCTCCCATTGCGGTTCCACGATGTGGATGAGACCGCCGATCAGCGGGTGCGCCTGGTCGAGCTTCATCGCGAGCGCGTTGTTCTGCGCCGAACGCTGCGCGGAATCAAGATGGCCGTCAACCTGGCGGTTTCCGCCTATCAGGGCGTGGTCATCCGGCTAGAGCCAAGCGCGCCCAAGTTATCCCCCAAGTCCTGGTCCAAGTCATCGCCCGAGATAGCCGTTGTGCTCGAGCACCGCGACCGGGCGCTGTCGCTCACGCTCTGTCGTGCGCCGGACGGCAGCGACATTGTCGCCCAATGGCGGTGTTGGGGGCGCGCGTTAGGGGTCCCCCTGCTGGTCGAGGAGGCAGACGGGAGCCTGCGCGAACCGTTCGAGAGAATGGGCCGGCTGAGCATCGGAACCCCGTGGTGGCGGCGTCGAAGCCGAACTGCCCTTTCTTCGCGACGCTCATCCATGGCGCTGCGGCGAGGACGCGGTGCAATGGCGCGCCATCCGGACGTGCACAGCGAGCGCGAGATCATCGCCCGCAATTGAGGACACAAGCTCCGCCCCTCAGCCCATCGTGCAGGTCGCGACAATGTCGCCTGCAACGTGAGCGCGGCAAAAAGAATAAGCCCGGCATCCCGGTTCGATTTGAAAAGAGCAAGACATACGACGGGATCATCAACGCGGCGGTCGAGATCAAGCTTCACAGGAGGAGACCATCTGGCTGTCGTCAAGGCGGCCACGATTCTCTTAATCGAATTTATAATTGATGGCCGCTCGGACGAGCTTGTCGGTGATGCGCGAATTGAAGCCGGCGGTCAGGGTCATGATCTGCTGGTTGTTCACATTGGTCGTCATCGAGCCGAGATTCATGTACAGGTACTCGAACTTTCCGGTCCAATTGCCGCAGAGCCGAGCTTCGACCCCGCCGCCGACCGTCCAGCCTCCATTGATTGTGATGTTCTTGAATGAATTGGTGGTCGGGTTACCGCCAGGGTCGTAGCCGAAGATATTCCCGGAGGTGACCAGCCCGGCAACGGCCGCCCCGCCCGTCGCGTAGAGGAGCGCGTGGGAAGTAACCGCTGCGCCGAAGCGCGCGCGCAAGGTTCCAAACCATTCCACCAGCTGATCCTGGTCGAGGCTCGCGATCACCGGCCCCGCCGGATTGCAGAGCGTACCGGGGCAGATGAACTTCGGATTGTTACGCTGTCCGCTCAGTTGAGCGTCCGCTTCGATGCCCCACACCCAATTTCCCAATTGGAAATTGTAGCCGGTCTGAACGCCGAAGACCTGACCCTTGAGCGCAAAGGTGGACGTGGTCGCGAACAACGCAGGGATGGTGTTGTCATTGAAGAAAGCGTCAGTATTCGACTTGCCCCAACCGTAGCCGGCATTGATGCCGAGATAATAACCGGTCCAGGTCCACAGCCCATTGAGCGGGTCCGTGACGATGGCCGGCCGCCGGTTCACCAGCGCGGACCTTGCCGGCTGGTAGACGGGCGCTTCGGCGTTTGGATCGAACTTGTAGTTGATGCCGACCCGCACGATGTCTTCTGTAATGCGGGAATTGAAGTTGACGGCGAGCGGGGTTGCGTTCTGAGGAAGGATGGCAAACGCCTTGTCGAAACCGAAATCGGTGTGCAGGTACTCGATCTTGCCGGTCACATTGCCGGCAAGGCGCACTTCGACGCCGGCGCCGGCCGTCCAGCCCGCGCGCAGCGCGCGGCTCACGAATGTGTTGGCGACGTCATTGGGAGCGAAGCCATCGGAGCCGGCTACGAGGCCCAGGTGCTCGATCTCGCCATAAGCGAGGCCACCAGTCACATAGGCCAGCGCACTCGGGGTGACAGCAATACCCGCGCGCCCCCGCAACGTCCCAAACCAGTCGAGGTTGTGCTGCTGGATCAGGCTCACCGGCGCGTCGAAGCCGGCGACGGCGGGATTGCAGACCGCTCCCGGACACAGAAAGCCGGTCGCCGTGCGATAGTGCTGGAAAGTGATGTCGGTTTCAAAACCCGCCACCCAGATGTCGTGCTGCCAGTTGTAGCCGACTTGACCGCCCCCCAAAGCGCCCAGGTGCCTGGTGGAAAAACTGGTCGCCCACAGCGGATTTCCCGTGCCGTCGCTGGCGAACATGTCGGTGTTGAACTTGCTGCTGCCGTATCCGGCGTGCCAGCCCATGTAGAATCCGGTCCACGTCCAGATGGACCGATCCGGATGCTTTGAGACCCGCGGCGTCGCGGCGGCGAGCTTCCTGGCGGAGGCTCCCGGCCCGAACTTCTGCGACAGACCGAAATAGTAGCCGCGGCGAGGCCCGAACGCGCTGGCGAACACGCCGATGCCGGTCCCATCCTTGATCACGTAACTGGTATCGAAGAACATTGACGACGTCGAAGCGCAAGGTGACCGGCTTCCAACCCGGAATGTCGAATTCATGCGACATCCCGGTGTTGACTTGCGCATACGAAGGAAGGTGATCCGTGTTGGCGAAGCCTGAGCGCAAGCCGCTGCCGTAGATCAAGTCGGCGGAAAATCGGGTACCGTACCAGAAGTAGGATATGCCCCCCGATCCGGTCCACACCTGGGAGTGGTCGGCATAGACCCAATTGTTTCGGGTATATGCGAATTCGTCCGCATCGAGGAGATACTGGTTGGTGACGACATTGTTCCCGCGTTGAGTGGCCCAAGCCAGGTTCGCATACGCGCGCAGGTCCCCGTCCGTATAGATGGCCTTGAGCTCGACGCCGGTATTTATGCCTCTCTCGTAGTTGAACCCATTCAACACCAGCGCAGCGCCGAACTGCCCCTGGTTTATCTGGTTTCTCGTCATTTTCAGATAGAGGTCGGCGCCGAGCTCCAGCCCCGGCAGCACCTTCTGCACCACCCCGATGTCGTACGTATTCGAGCGCTCGGGCTGCATCGGATAATAGGGTGGAGGCGCCGAGGGCGCCTGGACCGTGGTGCAGCCCGCGGGTAACGGTGGCGGGCAGCTGGAGAACAGGGCGGTGTTCGCCGGCGCCGCAATCACCTGCGCCGGCGGCGAGAAGTTGCGGGCGAAGCCTGCGTGGAACGTCGTGTTGTCAAATGGGTTGTAGGTCAAGGCGATGCGCGGGCTGAGCTGGTTCGCGTTGATGTACTGCCACATCTGGTCGAACCGCATCCCGCTGCTCAAGGTCAGCCGGTCCGTGAGCTTCCATTCGTCCGCAAGGTAGACGCCGCCGAGCCAGCCGAGCAGCACGCTGGTATCGATGGCCTGGAAGGGAATATCAGAGAGCTGGTTGCCGGTAACCGAGTCGATCGGCAGCAACGCGTTCACGCCGGAGACCGTCGTCTTCTCCATCCTCGCGAACATGCCGGCACGCAGCGTGTGCGCCTCGTTGAGACGCAACGCGCCGTCCCCCTGGATGCCGTTGGCGACGCTGCTGCGGTACACGTTCGTCGCCACTCCGTTGAACATGAGGTCGCCGATGAGGTCGGGCGTGAATTGAATGGAGCTGGTGCGCGTGAAATAGGCGAGCTGAAGGTTGACGTCGTTCACCGATTTCTGCAATGCAAGCACCCCGAACTTGTATTTCTCGACCTGCGTTTCATCGACCAGCGCGGAAGGGAAGTAGGTGTTGCCAAAGGCGGTGAAGCTCGGCGATAGCCCGGGGACGTTCGGAATCTGAAATCTATTTGTCGATGTGCCGCCGATGAAGCTCAATCGCGTGGTGGGATCGATGATGGTCGAGACATAGGCAAAGCTTCGATCCTGGCTGGTGTGATCGTGAACGGCATTCAGAAGCGGGGTTGGATTCTGGATTCCCAGGATGTTCTCCAAAAACCGGCCGGCGAAGAAATACTCCGTGCTCCCGGTTTTGCCGCCGTATTGGATGCTGTAATTTTGAGTCTGCCTGCTGCCGCCGTAGACACCGATCTCTCCGCTGTTGTCGAAGGCCGCGGTCTTGATGTCGACAACACCCACGGTGCGATAGCCGTATTGGGCGGGGAGCGCCCCGGTGATCAGGCTCAAGCTGCCGACGAAGCTAGGGTCGAGGAATTGACCGAAGGCGCCGATTGTGTCGGGCAGCAGGATGCCGTTGATGCGGAAAGACAGAGAGCTTTCCAGGTGCTCGTTGCGGAAATGATAGTTTCCCTCTGCCGCCGAATCCTGCGAAACGCCAGGAAATTGCAGCAGCGCCTTTTCGAAGGGAGTGTTGCTTCCTTGCGGCAGCCCTTCAATGGCTTCGCGGCTCCAGGTGGTTGATGCCGCGCCAACCGGCGCGAAGATATTGTCGCGTTGTTGATCGAATATTTGGGTTTGCGTCGGGGCTGCGGCGGCCGGAGTGGACGGTACCGCCGTACGCTGCGGGAAAGTTGGCGCCCGCGTCGCTCGCTCGGGTGGAGGGGTCGGAGTTGGAGTCGCCGTAGGAGGCAGCAGTCGCGGCGGGGCGCGCGGCGCCGGTGGCGCGGTCACAGTGATGGGGGAAATGGGGGTGGTGCCGGGAGGGGTCGGCGTAGTCTGAGGCTTCGGAGTGGTCTGAGGAGGAAGACTCCGGCGCCGGCCTTTGCGGCCCAGGTGTATGCGGGGCAGGACCCGCGGGCGGTGTCGTGGTTGCCGGGGCAGAATCCGGCGGCGTCTGCGCAGCTGCGACTCCCGCAAGACACAGCAGCATCAGCGCCGAGCTGCCCAGCAATAGCAATCGTTTCTGACGCATCGACACCGGTCGATCCATTCTCTGACGCACACGCGATTGGCTGATGAGGGGCGGCAACGGGACCCTTGAGGTCCGTCGCAAACAACCGGCCGATCAGAGTCCGAAAGCAGCCTTGAAAGGATCAGCCGGCAACGAGCGTGTGCAGCGGAGGGCCGCGCTGAAATCTGCCAGTAGGCGAACGGTAGTCGCTCACCTGGGCATCGTGACGAGTCAGATAGCGTGAGGAGGCGCCTAGAACCAATGCGACGACCGCCGATTCAGGCGGCAGGACTGCACATGCGCTATTCGTCAGGGTGCAAAGGACGCAGTGCGACTGATCGTCAGGCTGCTTCGCCGGTCCATCTTGGTCAACCGGCGAACTGCCTCCGACCCCGTGGCAAATGACGAACGTGTCACCGGCGCCGACTTGCCATGCAGGGACATGCCATGCAGGGACATGGCCAATGGCGACAGAACTGAGCATCAGCTGAAGCGAGAGTGCAATGGTCACCGCGGCGGCAATCCACTGCCGCAGGCGGCCTTGATATCGGTACGGTCGCAACACCGAGCTCCCCTCGCCGGCCTTCATTAGCATGGTCATGGCCAATCCAAGTACGAAGCGTAGGTTCCGGCTGTCGGATTGTGTGGGACATGTGGTGCATACGCAACAGGATCGGGCACCTGGGATAGGCCGAAGATGCCGCCGAGCCTCCCGATTGCGGTTTGTGCGCGCGAAGACTTTCTGTCCTCGGCGGCGAGCGGTGCGCGCGAGCCGTGCGGCGGGTCACGATGGTTGGCCGGCGGTGCATCGATCGGTTTGAACTTGCTATGCCCGAGCTCGCGGTGCCGAAGTTGGTGGTGCCGGACGGCTTAACTGATCTCGACGGACGGCGAGGGGCTGTGGCGAGGACGCGGTGCAATGGCGCGCGATCCGGACGTGCATCGCGAGCGCGAGATCATCGCCCGCAGTTGAGGACTACCCCTCAGTCCATTATGCCGGTCGCGACAATGCCGCCTGCAACGCGAGCGCGGCAAAAAGAACAAGCCCGGCGTCCCGGTTCGATTTGAAAACGGCAAGGCACACGACGGGATTCTCAATGTCCAGCCGGCGTATCTGCCACCCCAGATGCACCGCAAATGCGCTAAGCCCGATAGCGAAAATGAAACCGGCGCCGGCACTCCATCCCGCCAGTGCAATCAATATCACTGCCAGCCCATAAAAAACTGCCAGCATCGGCCTGGTGCGTTCGCGAAACAGGAGCGCAGTCGATTTGATGCCGATCAGCGCATCATCTTCGCGGTCCTGATGCGCATAGATGGTGTCGTAGCCGATCACCCAGGCAATCGCACCGGCATAGAGCAGAAAGGCCGGCAGATCGAGCCGGGCAAACACTGCCGGCCAGCCCATGAGCGCGCCCCACGAGAACGCAAGGCCGAGCACGATTTGCGGCCAGTACGTGATTCGCTTCATCAAGGGATAGATGGCGACAATGCCAAGCGACGCACAGCCAACATACTGCGTGAAGAGGTTGAACTGGCGCAGGACAGCGAAACCAATCAAGGCTTGCAGAATGAGGAAGGCAATGGCCGCCCCAACCGTCACCTGACCCGCCGGGATCGGTCGGGAGCGGGTGCGTTCGACGCGACGGTCGAGATCGCGATCGACGATGTCATTCCAGGTGCAGCCGGCACCGCGCATGGCAAACGCGCCGACGAAAAACAGGAGCAGATGCCGCATGTCCACGTGCCTGCCAGCATGAACCGCGGCAAGCCCTGCGGACCACCAGCATGGAAGGAGCAGAAGCCAGGAACCGATCGGCCGATCGAGCCGTGCGAGCCGAAGATAAGGTCGCAGCCAAGCGGGGGCGAGGCCGTCGACCCAGTTGCCGGTGGAATCGGCGACGCGCCCGCCGCCGTCGTTCATCGCGCCAGCGGACTACCCATCAAGGTGTCGAAGGTCCCCTGGCCGCGTGAGGAGGAGGCGTCTGGAACCGTGGGCGTTGTCCCCAAGGCGTCGCTCAAGGTCGGTCCAGCAGGCCGTGGGCCTTGGGCCGCCGCATCGCAAACATTCTTGGCTGTTTGCACAGCCTTGCTGTGCCCGGCCTTGACTTGCTTGATCACGTCGGCAGGCACACCGCACGTCGCGCTATTGTTTTCCAGACCTTTGACAAACTTGGCTTCAGCCGCGGTGAATGCCTTGAAGAGCTTGCAGAGCTCTTCCGGGGGAGCCTTCTTTTTGCCTGCAGCCTGGAGGGCCTGTCCGTGCTTGGACGTCTCGTCCCGGTAACCCAGCAACTGCTGGCACGCGGGTGGCGGCCCCTGCGCAGGCGCACCGAACGCCGACCCCGTTCCTGGCGCTCCGGGCATTCCAGGCGCTCCAGGCATTCCTGGGGCTCCGGGCATCCCAGGGGCTCCCGGCATGCCGGGCATACCCCCGAACTGCGCGTTCACCGCGCTGAGCGGAAGGACAGCCAGAACGAGTGCGAGTGGCAGAGCCCGACTGTATCTCATGACAGTCCCCCGACCTGCGGGTTGACTCCGGTCGATCCCGCGGTGCATGTTATTTACAGCGATTTAATTCCGGCAATAACACGGCGAACCGGATGAGATATTGCCGCACGATCAGCACTCGCGCGGCCCCTGATGGCTGCCGTCCGGAATGACACCTATGGGACCGTTTGCCCTCGGCAGTAGCCCTCATGTCCCGATACGACTTCCGAACCCCGCGACTCTACGTGGACGCTCCACTCCACGAAGCTGCAGATGTGCCGTTGGATAGCGGCCAAGTGAACCACCTCGTCAGCGTCCTGCGCCTCAAATCAGGCAATTCCGTGCTTGTTTTCAACGGTCGAGACGGAGAATGGCAAGGGGTTCTGGCCGGTCTCGGAAAACGCGGATTTCGCCTTGCCATCGGGACGCGCACCCGGGCGCCAACCCGCGGTCCCGATCTGCACTACTGTTTCGCGCCGCTCAAGCATGGCCGGCTGGACTACATGGTCCAAAAGGCCGTGGAGATGGGTGCGTCCAGGCTGCAACCCGTCATCACGCGACACGTCCAGGCCAGCCGGGTCAATCTCGACCGCATGCGCGCGAATGCCATCGAGGCGGCCCAGCAGTGCGGTGTCCTGACGGTCCCCGAAATTCGGCCCGCCATGAACCTGGATCAAATGATCGCAGAGCGAGAACCCGACCGCCTTCTGGTCTTCTGTGACGAGGATGCGCCGCTCAAGGACCCGATTGCAGTTCTTTCCGCGAAGCAGCCCGACAATCCTGCCCGACCTCTCCCACTCGCGGTTCTCATCGGGCCTGAGGGCGGGTTTGCCGACGACGAACGCGCCTCGCTGAACCGGCTCGCGAACGCAGTGCGGCTCTCGCTCGGTCCACGCATTTTGCGCGCGGACACCGCCGCTGTCGCAGCGCTCGCGCTAGTGGGGGCCGTCCTGGGAGACTGGCGGTAAGTTCGCGAGGAGCACTTAATCGCTCATACTGCTGCAGACGCTACGGCGGCGTCGCGGACCCGGAAGTGGTCTCCGTCGCGCGCCAGCGTAAGCCCGCGGCGGTGAAACGCGTGCAGCGTCGAGCGGTGACCAATCGATACGATCGTCGTGTTGCTCAAGCGCTGGGCGAGAAGGCGATAAAGCATGGCTTCGGCGGGCTCGTCGAGCGACGCGGTAGCCTCATCGAGAAGAAGATAATCTGGTGCTTGAAGGATGGCGCGCGCTATGCCGAGCCGCTGTTGCTCGCCGAGAGAGAGCATCCGGTTCCAGTGGGCCTCCTCCTCGAGGCGGCGTGCGAGATCAGGTAGACCGATGGCGGAGATCACTTCCGCCATTCGCGCGGGAGCGAAAGCGCCGGGCTCGGCCGGATAGGCGACCGCGGCGGCGAGGGTGCCGACTGGAAAATATGGCCGTTGCGGCAAGATCATGATCTTGTCGTCCCGCGGCACGGTGATGCTGCCTCTGCCGAACGGCCAAATACCGGCCAATGCCCGGAACAACGTCGATTTGCCGGCTCCGGACGGGCCGGTGACCAGCACGGTCTCCCCTTTTGATACGGCGATGTCACGCGCGCCGACCAGCGGATTACCTTCGGGCAACCGCACGAGAAGATCGTCGATTGTAATGCCAGACGCACCCCTTTGTGGCACGACCTCGATGGCGGGCGCAGCGATGGCGGCGATCTGCGCCTTCTCGACGGCTATATTGAAGCCATCGAGCCGAGCTATGACGGCTCTCCATTCCGCAAGCTGCCGATATGCGTTGACAAAGAAGGATAGCGCCGTTTGCACGCTGTTGAACGCTGAAGCGGTCTGCATCAGTCCGCCCAGCTGCACTGTGCCGGCGAAATATGCAGGGCTGATGACAATGAAAGGAAAGACCGTCGAGACCTGCGTGTAGCCGGCGGTGAGGAACGTCAGCTGCTTCGTGCGCTGCATGATTGCAAGCCAGTTCCCAACGATCCGGCCAAAACGGTCGAGCAGCCGGTCGGCTTCCGCGGGTTCCCCATGCAGAAGCGCTATTTGCTCCGAGTTCTCGCGCACGCGGACGAGATTGAAGCGGAAATCCGCCTCGAAGCGCTGCTGGCGAAAATTAAGCGACACCAGTGGCCAACCCACGAGGTGAGTCAACGCGGTGCCCACCGCGGCATAGAGCAGCGCCGCCCAGACCAGATAGCCCGGAATGGCAAACGTGCTGCCAAACAGCTTCAATGGCGCAGCTGCCGAGAGCGTCCACAGAATCACGACAAATGATCCCAGGGTGACGACCGCGCTCAGCAATCCGATGCTCAGTGTAAGGGTGCGCTCGATGAAAAGATTGATGTCCTCGGAGATGCGCTGATCGGGGTTGTCCGCCGCATCGCCCAGGAGCTGCATCCGGTAATGATTGGCGCCGGCGAGCCAATGATTGAGATATTCCCGCGTCATCCACCGGCGCCATCGGATCTGGAGCCACTGATTGAGGTAAAGCTGATAAACGGCAAGGCAGATATAGGCGGCCGCCAGCACGCAGAAGAACAAAAGCTCGTAGACGAAAGCATTCCAATCGCGCTCCTGAAGCGCATTGTAGAAGCGGTTGTTCCACTGATTGAGCATGACGTTGATCGCAACGATCGAGAGCTCGATCGCGATCACCGCGCCGAGCAGATTCCGGCCGGCCCGCCGGTCCTCCGAATAGAAATAGGGGCGCGCCAGCCGCCAAATGGTCGCAAGCGACGAGAAAAGCCGTGACACTGGACGTCTCCGTCAATTACGCAGATCAATCGAGGTCATGCCGCCGGCTCCTAGTCCCATCGAGCAAATTCCACAAGGCAGCCGAGTCCCCTGCTCAATGCGGCATGGCTGCCGCGGTTATCGTCACTGGAAACACCACCGTGCGGCTCGCCGGAGGGTCAGCTGCGGGCACAAAAAAAGAGCGCGGATTGCGCCGCGCTCCTTCATAATTCAGATGCTGAAAATCACCGCGCAGCCGCCGCCAGGCGAAGCCGGCAGTTGCCGACTTCGATCACCTGGTGAACATTGTGGCGTCGGCTTCCGGCGTCCCTAGTAGTCCATTCCTCCCATGCCGCCACCTGGCATGGGCGGCGTGGCAGCTGGCTTCTTCGGCAGCTCCGCTACCATGGCCTCGGTGGTCACCAACAGGCCGGCAACCGAAGCAGCATCCTGCAGCGCGGCCCGCACCACCTTGGCCGGATCAACAATTCCCCTTTCAACCAGGTCCACGTAGTTCTCGGTCTGGGCATCGAAGCCGAAGGTCTCCGACTTGTTCTCGAGGATCTTGCCGACCACAATCGAGCCCTCCATGCCCGAGTTCTCGGCAATCTGTCGTGCCGGCGATTCGAGGGCCTTGAGCACGATGTTGATGCCGGCCTGAACGTCGGCATTGTCGTTGTTGATCTTGCCGACCGCTCTTTTGGCGCGCAGCAGCGCGACGCCGCCGCCCGGAACGATACCCTCCTCGACGGCGGCGCGGGTTGCGTTGAGCGCATCCTCGACGCGATCCTTCTTCTCCTTCACCTCGATCTCGGTCGCACCGCCCACGCGGATCACCGCAACGCCCCCGGCGAGCTTGGCCAGCCGCTCCTGCAGCTTCTCGCGATCGTAATCGGAGGTGGTCTCCTCGATCTGCGCCTTGATCTGTCCGACGCGCGCCTCGATGTCCTTCTTCTTGCCGGCGCCGTCCACGATGGTGGTCTTCTCCTTCTCGATGATGATGCGCTTGGCGCGCCCCAGCATCGCGGTAGTGACGTTTTCAAGCTTGATGCCGAGGTCCTCGGAGATCAGCTGCCCGCCAGTTAGGATGGCGATGTCCTCGAGCATTGCCTTGCGGCGATCACCGAAGCCGGGCGCCTTCACCGCCGCCACTTTCAGGCCGCCGCGCAGCTTGTTGACCACGAGCGTGGCCAACGCCTCACCTTCCACGTCCTCGGCGACGATGAGCAGCGGCTTGCCGGCCTGCACGATGGACTCAAGCACGGGGAGCATTGCCTGCAGTCCGGAGAGTTTCTTCTCGTGCAGCAGCACGAAGGCATCCTCAAGCTCGGCCACCATTTTTTCCGCGTTGGTGATGAAATACGGGGAGAGATAGCCGCGGTCGAATTGCATGCCTTCGACGATCTCCACTTCGGTGTCGAGGGCCTTGGCTTCCTCGACCGTGATCACGCCCTCATTGCCGACCTTCTGCATCGCATCGGCAATCATCTTGCCGACCTTGCTGTCGCCGTTTGCGGCAAGCGTGCCGACCTGAGCGACCTCGGAAGAGGAGCCGACCTTTTTCGAGCGGCGCTCGATATCCTTGACCACGGCCGACACGGCAATATCGATACCGCGCTTGAGGTCCATGGGATTCATGCCGGCGGCGACCGATTTGGCCCCCTCCCGCACGATCGCCTGCGCAAGCACTGTCGCCGTAGTGGTCCCGTCGCCGGCCTGGTCATTGGTTTTCTGAGCGACCTCCCGCACCATCTGGGCGCCCATATTCTCGAACTTGTCCTCCAGCTCGATCTCCTTCGCCACGGTTACGCCGTCCTTTGTGATGCGTGGCGCTCCGAAGCTCTTGTCAAGGACCACGTTGCGGCCCTTCGGGCCCAGCGTGACCTTGACGGCATTGGCCAGGATATCGACGCCGCGGAGCATCTTGTCGCGAGCGTCCCCGGAAAATTTCACGTCTTTGGCAGCCATTTCGATTCACTCCATGTGGTGCGTGATGTGGGTGCGTGATGTGGATGCGTGCAGGTCACGTCGCCGCCCCAGGATCCCACCTCAACCCCGCTCAAAGGAGCACGGCGAGCGAAAGTCCTCGGGCAAATTTCTTTTTCAGGCGATCACGCCCATAATGTCGGATTCCTTCATGATCAGGAGATATTCGCCCTCGAGCTTGACCTCGGTTCCTGACCACTTCCCGAACAACACCCTGTCGCCGGTCTTGACCTCCGGCTTGATGATATTGCCGCTCTCATCCCGACCGCCGGGACCGACAGCAATGACCTCTCCCTGAGACGGCTTCTCCTGGGCCGTATCCGGGATAATGATGCCGCCCTTCGATTTTTCCTCCGCGTCGACACGCTTCACAACGATCCGGTCATGCAGGGGGCGAAACTTGGTTTTGGACATATTCTCCTCGCAGGCGCTAAGGGCACTTGATGTGAGCTGGGGGCTCGGTGAAGGGGAAGTTTGTTAGCACTCACGCGGCTAGAGTGCCAACCCAAACCGGAGATATGAGCATTCCGCCCCGCCTGTCAAGATCGGGACGCGATTTGAAACCTGCGAGCGTATACCGGCGCAAAGAAGCGCCACGGGTGCGGCGCGCCTGACATCCAGCGCCTGCCCCGACAGAAGTGGAAGCCGCCTGAGCTCCACGGCCTACAGCCATCATCGGGATGGAGCCTGCCTCATATCCGCCTTGCCCAGAACGTATTGATTGTGATTGGGCCACGCCTGCGGGTCAGTGGCCCGAGCCACGCGCGGGGCGGTATTGCGCCGCGTCAACCAAGCGGCCGCTACAACCAGCAGGGCTGTCCGCTGCCGCGCGGTCACTCGCTCCAGAGATCGGGCAGGAGTAAGGGGAGAAGAGCGATGGGGAGGTTGACTTTCGGC
Source organism: uncultured Alphaproteobacteria bacterium (assembly GCA_963841105.1). Lineage (GTDB taxonomy): Bacteria > Pseudomonadota > Alphaproteobacteria > Rhizobiales > Xanthobacteraceae > VAZQ01. The sequence continues at coordinate 152,285 of CAWJCB010000006.1, read as the reverse complement.
TGCCCGGCCATTGCTCTCGCTGCATCAATGATTGCGCTATCTGGTTGCACGACCCAGCCGCAGCAGGAGGCGATGAGCCCTGTCGCGCTTCCTGCCCCCGAAATCCCCGCCCGGGTGCGAGCCTCCGAAATTGTCGGTCGATGGGGCTATGCAGCCTATCACAAGCCTGAGGATCGTGCCCGCACGGAGGCCAATGCACGCGGTCAGTGCAAGCAGCCGTTCGTGATTGGATCCGGTCCGACCGGCGGCGTCATGATGTATCTTGCCGACTCTGCGCAGCTGCAGGAGCTCCGTCTCAAGGGAACGCAGGGTGGGCGCGACTATGTCGGACCAGCCGGCCAAACTCCTGGACAGCAGGATCGTGAAATCGTTTCCTTCGATGGCCGCGTGCTGGTGCTAAAATACGTCGATCCGGAAATTGACGGTCGCTACGGAACCGGCATTTTTGTCCGCTGCGCTCCGCATGCCTGAACGCGCCGGTCACTGCAGCGCGTCTGCAACCATGATGGTCAAGCCGGCATAGAAGGCTCCTGCCTGAAGGCCTGGCCTCATGCCGGGCCGCTTCTCGGCTGGCTCAGTCAGCTAACTTAGCGACGCGTCCCAAGAGAAACGCACAACCGCTGCCGCACCTTCAGCATGAAGGGTCGCTTAACCATAAACGCCACTGATTTACTTCAGAGAAACTATAACGCGATGAATAGCTCATTTCTTGCGATCGTCGTTAAGATTCCGGCATCCACGTTTACTATTCCAACGCGGTTTACAGATTTAACCTGGTGGTGCGCGCCACGAATGCAAAGATCATTCAAGCGTTCGCGAGCGCGTCAGTGTCATCGGGTTGAGTATCAAGGTAAATCATGCAGCGTGCTTGCCTCCTCAGTATCTTCTGCTTGTCAACCATGTTGATGAACGGCGCGGCCTTTGCCGGCCCTTTTGACCCCGCCAGCGACGCTCGTTGGGGTGCAACATCGGCGGGCTCGCCGCCGCCTGTCCGGCCTGCGGCGGCGCCGGCTCAGTACGCAACCCAGGGCCAATACGGCGGCCAGCATGGTGGCGGGTTCATCGAATTCCTGCTCCGGGGCGGCCAACGAAACACCCGCAGCGAAGCGACACTAGGTTATCAGCAGTATCCCGCCGATCTCGGTCCTGGAATGGTTGAGGCACCCGGTCAGCCAGGCCGTATCGTGATGGACCCGCGCTTTCTGCGACAGGAGGTTCCATATGGAGGCGGTGAATCGGCGGGCACGATCATCATCAACACGCGCGACCGGATGCTTTATCTGGTGCAAGGCCAGGGCCGGGCAATGCGCTACGGCATTGGCGTCGGCCGTCCTGGCTTTACCTGGTCGGGCGTGCATCGCGTCACCCAAAAGCGCGAATGGCCCGATTGGACTCCTCCGGACGAAATGCTCAAACGCCGGCCGGATCTGCCGCGGCATATGGACGGCGGACCCGACAATCCACTCGGCGCACGCGCCATGTACCTCGGATCGACGCTTTATCGCATCCACGGCTCGAACGAGCCTTGGACGATCGGCACCCAGGTTTCGTCAGGATGCATCCGCATGCGGAACGAAGACGTCATTGATCTCTATGGCCGCGTGCAGATCGGCACCAGAGTCGTTGTGATCTGATAAAATTGTTGTCCGGTGTGTGTGTGCTTGGTAGGGGCGGGTTTCAAACCCGCCCCCTACATTTAGGAAGCCGGGGCGATCAAACGTCCTCGCTTCCGCCCGCATTGTCGTCGAAATCGCCGTCATCAACATCGTCCATATCCGTATCGCCATCGTCGGGATCGCTGTCATTCACCAAGCCATAGCCGCTGTCCTGGTTGTCGGTCAGGCGCGCCGGCCGGCCGATGTCGTCAAGCCCCGCTCCCCGGGAAAGCTCCCCGCCCGCGTTGTCGTTGCCGCTCCAGGGAGAAGAAACGCTCCATGTGGATCAAACGCAGCGTGCGCGCCGCCATGATGTCCCATCATGGAACGGATGCCGTCGAGCAGAAGGGCGCCGCCAATCACGCCGGCCGCGGTCGAAGCTGCGGTGCCGAGAAAAGACCCGCCCGCGGCAAAGGGCGCGGCAGGCACGGCAGGCGCGGCGCCGGCCACCCAGCCAGTCGATGCCTGCTGCGTTCCGGTGCGCCAAGCCGGCGACATGCCTGAAGCGGCCGTCGAGAAATCCGGGTCGGATCGCACCGATGGCACTGAGCCGCGGCTTTCGCGCGCGCCGAACAGGGTGTCTCGCATTCCCCCAAGAAAGCTTGCGTCGCGCGGCGGCGTCTCATTTCCTGATTCGAGTGCCCGCAGCCGGGCATTCGCTCGCTTGAGCGCTTCATCCTGCACCAGGACGGTCTGCACCAATGCATAAGGAGCGTTCGGAGCCTGCCGCATTCCATCTTTGATCAGGCGCTCGGCGTCCGGATCACGCTGGGCATCCTCGAGCGTGGCAAGGCGATCGAACAACTCGACAACAAGCTTGCGTTCCTCTGGGGTCATCGGTCGGTTCCTTCCGCTGGACGACACAGATCATTTAGGCCGGCGTCCGCGGCGGCAGAAGGACCAGCCACGAAAATATTCGCGGCCTTCTTCCCTAGCGCAGGCCCCGGGCCGCCCACGGGATAGGCGGCTCGCCGCTACTGCCATCCGGTGTCACGTCAGTGTAACCCCTGCGCGAGCAAGCACGCCGAGAAAGGGATCGCTTGCGAGAAACGCATGCTCGCGCTCGCGCAACGTGGTGAGAGGATCGAGGCGCCGCAATTCGGCATCTACGAAGCCGGGATGACACATCACAACCCCGCCGTCCGGCAGGCCCTCGAGGAAACGCGGAAAAAGCCGGGAAAAATCGGCGCTGTCGGCGAACTCATATGTGCCGGCAAAGGCGGGATTTGTCCGCAAGCCGACCGCCGCGGCGCGCCGGCGGAATTTGCGGCTCAGCCTGTCCAGAAAAAATCCCTTGGGATCGGCCAGTCTGAGCAGCAACGGCACGGTGCGGCCGCACTGGCGTACCCAGGCGTGCGGAATCATTTTCCTTGCAACGCATAAGACCGCATCGCGGATCTGCGGCAACAGGTGAACGTGCTGGTGTCCGTCGATGAAGTCCGGAGCGCGGCCGAACATTCGCGAAAATGCGTCCACCTGGCTCGCAATTTCGATGGCGAGACCCTCCTGATCGAAGCGCCGCAACACCGCGTGTCGTACCGTCGCTGAAAGCGACATGAATGCGCCTTCCTTGAGAGGCTTGAAGACACCGCTCAATGGCCTGAAAGGCGCGGTCAGGCCGACGTGGAGTCCGATCGAAACGCGGGGAGCTCTGCAATTGAGGGCGTTGAGCGCGATCGCCTCGGAACGATGAAAGCTCGGGGCTATCACCAGCGCCGAGGCCGCGGTAAGTCGCCCGCGCACGACCAGATCGCGAATTGCGATGTTGACCCCAGGCGAGATGCCGTAATCGTCAGCACATAAGCAGATGCGGCGCATCGCTCATTCCGCCGCCGATTGGGCCGGCGACTGGTCGGCGACGTTCGGAACCTCGGCCGTTCTGAGAGTACGCTCGGCAACGAAATAGACCGGCCGCCCTTTTATTTCCGCAAGAATCTTGCCGATGTACTCGCCCATGATTCCAATCATGAGCAACTGCACCCCGCCGAGGACCATCAACCCGACGACCACGGAGGGATAACCGGGAACCGATTCTCTGAAGATGACGGTCTCGACGAGGATCTGGGTACCGAAGACGAATGCGGCGGCGGCAAGCAGCAGTCCGAGCAGGCTTGCAAGCCGCAACGGAGCGACCGAAAACGAGGTGAGTCCCTCAATTGAAAGGCCGATCAACGAGGTGAGATTCCAAGTCGTATGACCATGGACCCGATGCGCGGGCTCGTAGTCGAACGCGCATCTGCCGGAAGCCGATCCAGCTCGTGAGGCCTTTGAAGAAACGATTGCGCTCAGGGAGCTCCTTGAGCGCCGCAGCCGCGCGCGGCGAAAGCAGGCGAAAGTCGCCGGCGTCCTCGGGGATGCGCTGCCGGGCACCCCAATTGATCAGCATGTAGAATGTCTTGACTCCCGCACGGCGAAGCCATGGCTCGGTTTCGCGATGCGCTTTAGCGGTGTAGACCACATCGTAGCCATCATCGAGCCAATGCGCTGTGAGCTTCTCCAGCAGATCAGGCGGATGCTGCCCGTCGCCGTCCATGAATGCCACAGCGCCAAGTCGCGCATGATCAAGACCCGCCAGAAGGGCCGCCTCCTTGCCGAAGTTGCGCGAGAGCGCGATCACCTGGACGTCGAGCCCGTCAGCTGGAAGGAGGCGCGCCGCATCGAGCGTCCCATCACGGCTGCCATCGTCTACATAAATGACCTCGGCGGGGAGATTGCGCGCTGCCGTGAGCCGATGCACCGCTTCGACAATCGCGCCATGCAGTTTCGGAAGGTTGTTCATTTCGTTGAACAGCGGTACGACGATCGACAGTCCGACCGGTGACAATGCACTCGACCGTGCGGCATCGTTCTCGGTTCGGCTGAGCACGTGCGGGGCCATCTCTCGCCTTTAGTTTGGCGCGCGCGGAGCTCAGGAGGTCAGCTCCGGGCCGGCCGGTTTTATACTCCTTGCGCGTTGAAAGTTCATAGGCTTTGGTGCCTCGATGTCGCAGACGGCAACACGGCTGCATACCGGCGATTGCGGAAGGTTGTTGCCAGGAGGTGAAGGCAACTGCCGGGTCGTGCTATGGCAACCCGCATGCGGGTGCCTGGAATAATCGAACCTCTGCAAACCCGGCTCGTCGCGGCATGGCGTCGCCGGGCTGTCACGCTCAAGGCTGCAAGCTTCGCGCTCATCGGCATTCTCAACACCTTGGTCGATCTCAGCGTCTTTCTTGCGGCGTATAACATGTTCGGATGGCCGCTCATTCCCGCCAACATCATCGCCTGGATGGTCGCAGTCTCCGGCTCTTATGTGATGAATTGCTTCATCACCTTCGCGGCGGAGTCCGGACGCGTCCTGCGGTGGCGCGCCTACGGCGCATTCGTGCTGTCGGGGATTGCCGGTGTGATCACGAATACGACAACCTTGGTTGTCGCGTCCTATTGGATGCCGGTCCTGGCAGCGAAAATCCTGGCCATCGGCGCAAGTTTCATAATCAACTTTCTGCTGTCGCACCTCGTGGTGTTCAGAAAACGGGAACGGCCGGCCGGCACCTCGGCCGAATGAAAGCACTGAATTAGCTGGAGAGGCGTATGCGCGACGACCAAAACCTCGTGACCGAACGTCCGACATTCGTCACGCATCTTGAATGCTCGGCAACCGGCGAGAGCTATCCTGCGGATGAGCTGCACAATCTTTCCCGCAGCGGCAAGCCATTGCTTGTTCGTTATGATCTCGAGGCCATTCGCAAAGGCTTGAGCAAATCCGCGTTGGCGCAAAGGCCACACGATCTCTGGCGCTATCGCGAGCTCCTCCCGGTGCGCCGCGTCGAGCACATTGTGAGCCTCGGTGAGCCTCTTACGCCGCTGGTGCGAATGCCCAGGCTTGCGGCAAGCCTCAAAGCCGGGGAAATCCTGGTCAAGGATGAGGGCCGGCTGCCGACCGGCTCGTTCAAGGCACGCGGCCTCGTCATGGCCGTATCGATGGCCAAGGAGCTCGGCGTGTCGCACATGGCCATGCCGACCAACGGTAATGCGGGTGCAGCTCTGGCTGCCTACGCCAGTCGCGCCGGAATCAAGTCCACGATCTTCTGTCCAGACGATACGCCGGGGGTCAATGTCAGCGAAATCGCGCTACAGGGGGCACGCGTCTATCGGGTCAACGGCCTCATCGACGACTGCGGCAAGATCGTTGCCGAGGGCAGGGCGAAGGTGGGCTGGTTCGACACGTCCACGCTCAAAGAGCCCTACCGCATCGAGGGCAAGAAGACCATGGGGATAGAGCTTGCCGAGCAACTCGGTTGGCAAGTTCCGGATGTCATCCTCTACCCCACCGGCGGTGGGACGGGCTTGATCGGCATGTGGAAGGCATTCGACGAGCTCGAAGCCATTGGCTTCATCGGCGCAAAGCGCCCGCGAATGGTGGCGGTGCAGGCGGCTGGCTGCGCTCCGATGGTACGCGCCTACGAAGCCGGCGATGAGCACGCTCGCCGTTGGGAGAACGCGCATACCGTCGCAGCAGGGATTCGAGTGCCGCAGGCGGTAGGTGACTTTCTGATCCTGCGGGCGGTGCGCGAGAGCGGCGGCTTCGCCATCGCCGTGCCTGATGATGCCATTATCGCCGCGATCGCGGAGGTCGCGGGCGAAGAAGGCTTTTTGATGTGCCCGGAGGGCGCAGCGACTTATGCAGCGCTCAAGCAGGCGCTTGCGGACGGTCGTATTCGCAGCGACGAAGAGATCGTGCTGTTCAATTGCGCCACGGGACTGAAATATCCTCTGCCGCCGGTACGCCAGACGCTCGATCGCCACCAGCCGATAGACTTCGCCGCTTTGTAATGGGGCCTCGCCGGGTGCGCACTCCGGCATCCGCATTGCGCGAGACCGCGATACTAAATAACATCGTTTGACTTTGGCTCGGCCAGGCCAGTCCCCCACGCGGATTGCCCGCCTCGCGACATGTCGCCACAGACAACAGAAAACGGAGCCGTGCGCGTGACAACTTACAAAGTCCTCATCATGGGCGCTTCCTACGGTTCGCTCCTGGCGATCAAGCTGCTGTTTGCAGGAAACAAGATTAAAGTGGTGTGCCTGCCTGCCGAAGCGGATGCGATCAACAAGGACGGCGCCCGCGTGCGCCTGCCAATCAAGAGTAGAAAGGATTTGGTCGAGATCGACTCACGTAAGCTGCCGGGCACGCTATCTGCTGACGGGCCGAGCGCGGTCAATGCGGCCGATTACGATCTCGTGGCTCTCGCGATGCAGGAGCCGCAATACCGCCTGCCAGGGGTGCGCGAGCTCTTGCAGGGGGTGGCGAAGGCAAAAGTTCCGTGCATGTCGATCATGAACATGCCGCCCTTACCCTATCTCAAGCGAATTCCCGGATTGGCCACCGAGACATTGAGATCATGTTACACCGACGCCACCGTGTGGGAGGAATTTGATCCGGCGCTGATGACATTATGCAGTCCGGATCCGCAGGCGTTTCGGCCGCCGGAAGAAAAAATCAACGTTTTGCAGGTCACCTTGCCGACGAACTTCAAGGTCGCTCGCTTCGAGTCGGACGAGCATACGGCCATGCTCCGCCAGATGGCCGCCGACATCGAAGCGATCCGCTACGACTGCGACGGCGACAAGATCGAGCTGCCTGTCAAGCTCAAGGTGCACGATTCCGTCTTCGTGCCGCTCGCCAAATGGGCCATGCTGCTGACCGGCAACTATCGCTGCGTCCAGAGAGACGCCGCGCGTTCAATCAAGGAAGCCGTTCACACCGATATCGAGGCCTCGCGCGCCGTCTACAATTGGGTGTGTGAGTTGTGCATAAAGCTCGGTGCGGCCGCGAATGATCTCGTGCCCTTCGAGAAATATGCCGCCGCGGCACAAGGTCTCGTGCGACCATCCTCGGCTGCGCGCGCTCTGTTTGCCGGGGCACCCAACATCGAGAGAGTGGACCGGCTCGTGCAAAGCATCGCGGCGCAAAAGGGAATGCGCAATCCCATGGTCAACGAGACCGTCGCCTTGGTGGATGCGCGCCTCGCAGTCAATCGGAAAGCAGCCGCCTAAGCGCGCTCCCTCTCCCCAGGCCAAGTCGGATAAATCCGACTTGGCCGGGAGAGGGAGCAGGCCGGCGCCTGCCGATACAGGATAGTCATGCTCCAGTGAAGGTGAGCTCTAGGAGGAATTGCCTCCCCCCGAGTGACTGCCGCTCTCGGTCGATTCTTCCGACGGCGCCGGGGAACCCCAGCTGCTGGACGACTGGGAGGGCGCCGGCGCCGAGCTGGGCTTCTGCGCTGCCGGTTTGCGCGGGCTGGACTTGCGAGCCTTCGCCTTCTTGGGCGGCGCCTTCTTCGCTACGGCACGCTTGGATTTTTTCTTGGCCGGGGCGGCCTTTTTCGCCTTGCTTGCCTTCTTCGCCTTGGATTTCGCCTTCTTCGCTTTCTTGGCCATTATCAACTCCCGACTTTGGGCTAAGATTGTGTGTTTTACCCACCACTCTACGCTGACATCGCCGCGACCCTCTCGTCCGCGGAAGCGGCAACTCTTCGACCGGCGAGCGCCGGTGGCGTGGACCCTCCTGTCGCCCAGTCGATCAGCTCGACAGTGTGGATGACCGGAATCGCCGTGCCCGCTGCGATCTGGGTGATGCAGCCGATATTGCCTGCTGCGATCACATCGGGTCGGATCTTTTCGATATTTGCAACCTTGCGCTCGCGCAACCTCCCGGCAAGCTCCGGTTGGAAGATGTTATAGGTCCCAGCCGAGCCACAGCATAGATGACCTTCTGATACATCTTTCACTACGAATCTCAACTTGGAAAGCAATTCTTTTGGTGCTTTCCCAATTTTCTGACCATGCTGGAGCGAGCAGGCTGAGTGATACGCCACTACGGTGCCCATATGATTGGCAGTTTGCGACCCACAGTGGGGCGCAAGCGGGAGCGCCGCCACGTACTCGGTGATATCGCGGGCAAGGCCGGACACGCGCGTGGCCTTCTCAGCGTAGGCTTCGTCGTTACGCAACATGAAAGCGTAGTCCTTGACCATCGTGCCACAGCCCGACGCCGTGATCAGGATGGCATCGAGCCCCTCCCCGTCCATTTCGGCTGTCCAGGCATCTATCCGCTGGCGGGCGGCCGCATGGGCTTCGTTGGCGCGGCCCATATGGTGAACCAGCGAGCCGCAGCAGCCTTCGTCCGCGACCACCACCTCGACCCCATGCCGGGTCAATACCTGGATCGCCGCTTCGTGGATCGAGGGAGCGAGCACGGGAGCAACGCACCCGGTCAACAGCGCGACTCGGCCCTTGCGGGAACCGCGCGGCGGGTAGACCCCGCGAACAGGCTGCGCTGGCGCCACCGGAGCGCTTGGAGCCAAGCGCAGGATTGCGGCCATCGGCGCAAGTCCGAGCCGTGCGGCTATGCTGGCAAGCGGCTTACCGAAACGAGCGGCAGCCAAGCTCCATCGCAAAGCGCGATTATTGGGCAGGACGCGTGCAAGAATCGCGCGCATCACTTTGTCTATCGGCGGCCGCCTATAGGTCCTCTCGACGTGGGCTCGGGCATGATCGACCAGGTGCATGTAGTGCACCCCCGAGGGACAGGTGGTCATGCAAGCCAGGCAAGAAAGGCATCGATCGATGTGCTTGACGACTTCGGTTGTTCCAGGCCTGTCGTTCTCCAGCATGTCCTTGATCAGGTAGATGCGCCCCCGTGGCGAATCGAGCTCATCCCCCAGCAGAACGTAGGTCGGACAGGTCGCAGTGCAGAAACCGCAATGGACGCAAGTGCGCAGGATGCGGTCCGCCTCGGCGATGTTCGGATCGGAAAGCTGTTCAAGGGTGAATGAGGTCTGCATGCTTTGCTCGAGCCTGGCTGCACAGATGGTATTTTAGATGATCATACCCCCGCCCACATGCGACCTGGGTTGAATACGCCCATCGGGTCGAAGCTTTCCTTGACCCGTTTCGTCAATGCGGCCACCCCCGCGCTTTGACGCGAGAAAACGTCAACGCTGGCGCGTATGGAGGCTTCTGCGCGAATGAGCGTGGCGTGCCCGCCCGTGGCTGCGAGGGCGCGAACGACAATTGCTGCGCCTGCGTCGCTCGCGTTGTCGAACGTGAGCCAGACAAGGCCTCCCGCCCAGTCGAAAAGCATGTCGGCATCCGCCTGCTCGACGATGGTCGCCGCAAGCTCCGCGCCGCGGCTTGGCGGGACGGAGAGACGCCACAGAGGTGGCTCACCCTCGTGCTTCACCGCGGCAAACGGCGTGGCATCGCGCACGGCCCGCCAGAGAGCGTGCGAGACCTCGGTTGTCGCCTCGCCCAATTCTCCGAAAGATCGAAGCAATTCTTCCAGCACGCGCTTGCGATGCGCGATAGAGGGCGCGAAACCTTCCAGGCGCAGCGCCGTGATCGCCGCTCCTGCCCCGGAGACGGACGCAACCGGAGCTCGCGCCGCGACCGCCGCCGGCATATGCGCCGCCCCGGAGACATCAGCCGCGGATGTCATTGCAATCGTCATTGCAGCAACCGCCCTTCGCGGCTCCAGGCCGCGGATCAAAACCGTATGCTCGGTCTCCGGCTTGGGAAGCGTCTTGATCGTGATCTCCGTCAGCGCGGCAAGGGTTCCCCAGGAGCCCGCCATCAGCTTGCAGAGATCGTATCCAGTCACGTTCTTCACCACCCGCCCGCCGGATTTGAATGCTTCCCCCCGCCCGGAAACAGCATGAAACCCCAAGAGGTGATCGCGGCCGGCGCCGGATTTGATACGCCGCGGTCCGGAGAGATTTGATGCCAGAAGGCCACCGATGGTGGCCTCGCCGGCCCCGCTGCCCAGAACCGCACCGCAGTCGATGGGCTCGAAGGCGAGATGCTGCCCCTTGGATTCGAGCAGCGCTTCGATCTCCGCGACCGGGGTTGCAGGACGGGCAGACAGCACAAGCTCCTCCGGCTCATAGAGGGTCACCCCGGTAAGCGCCGAGAGATCCAGCGTGCGGTCCGATTGGGTGGGCCGACCAATCGCTTGCTTTGAACCGCCTCCTGTCAGCTCCAAGGTCATGCGCGCCGACAGAGCCCATTGCACCGCTTCCGCGACTCCTTTGGCATCGCCCGGTTTCAGGCTCTCGCGCATTCCGACGATCAGAATCGTTCAATATTGGGAAAAGGGAGGCGGCCAGCGTGAACGTGCATGCGCCCAAGCTCGGCGCACCGGTGCAGCTTGGGAAACACCTTGCCGGGGTTGAGCAGGCCTTTCGGGTCGAACGCGCATTTCAGTCGCTGCTGATGGTCGAGATCGGCCTCCGAGAACATCACCGGCATCAGATCGCGTTTCTCCACTCCGACTCCGTGCTCGCCCGTGAGCACGCCGCCGACTTCCACGCAGAGCTTGAGGATGTCCGCGCCGAAGCGTTCCGTGCGGTCGAGCTCGCCTGGCGCATTGGCATCATAGAGGATAAGGGGATGCAGGTTCCCGTCGCCTGCGTGAAAGACATTGGCGACTCGCAAACCATATTGGTCCGATAACTCTCGCATCCGGGCGAGCACCTGGGGGAGTTTCGCGCGCGGGATGGTGCCATCCATGCAGTAATAATCCGGCGAGATGCGTCCCATCGCCGGGAAAGCCGCCTTGCGTCCGGCCCAGAAGAGCAGCCTTTCGTCCTCCGAGCGCGACATGCGGCAGGTCGTTGCCCGGCAAGCGCCGGCGATGTCCCCAATCCGCTCAATGAGGTGATCCACCTCGGCCTGAGGCCCGTCAACCTCCACGATCATTAGCGCCTCGACCTCGAGCGGATAACCGGCCTGGACGAATTCCTCCACCGCATGGATTGCTGGCCGATCCATCATCTCCATTCCCGCCGGAATGATGCCGGCGCCGATGATGCTGCTGACGCACTCGCCTGCATCTTCGGCGCAAGCGAAGCCAAGGAGCATGGCGCGCGCCCGGTCCGGCCGCCTGAGAATTCGCACGATGATCTCGGTGATGACACCGAGAAAACCTTCCGATCCGGTCACGACCCCCAGAAGGTCGTATCCTCCGGAATCGAGGTGCTTGCCGCCGAGACGGATAATCTCGCCGTCCATCAGCACCATCTCGCAACCCAGCAGGTTGTTCGTCGTCATCCCGTATTTGAGGCAGTGAACGCCACCCGAATTCTCCGCAACATTGCCGCCGATTGTGCAGGCGATCTGCGAGGAGGGATCAGGCGCGTAGTAGAAGCCTTCCTCCTCGACCGCCTGCGTCACGGCGAGATTGGTCACCCCCGGTTCCACCACCGCCGCGCGATTGGCAAAGTCGATTTCGCGGATGCGGTTGAACTTGGCCATCCCGAGAAGAACGCCATCCGGCAGGGGTAACGCACCGCCCGAGAGCGAGGTGCCTGCTCCACGCGGGACCACCTTGATGCCTTCGGCATGGCAGTATGCGAGGACACGACTGACCTGCTGCGTCGTCTCCGGCAGCACCACCACCATGGGAAGCTGCCGATAGGCGGTAAGGCCATCGGATTCATAAGGGCGCATCTCCCGTGCTTCGGCGATCACGCCTTCTCCCGGTACTATCGAGCGTAGCGCCATCACGATGTCCGCCCGGCGGGCGAGCAGGCGATCGTCCGGGGTGGGTAATGTGAGCGGCATGAGAAAAGGCTCCGCGGCGAGCGAGCTCACGCTTTCGAGCATGTCAGGTGCACCCTTATAGCGGAACGTTCAACTATTGCCTCCGCCGCAAGGATTGACCGATCATCAGGGGTCGGACGCTTTTCCTGGCGGCGTTGACAGCGCACGCAATTGCCGCCATTCGAATTCACTCGCCCTGCGGATCGGCCGGGGAACAGGAGGACTTGATGAGGACGATGGTGACCGCCTTGTTTGCTCTTGCCGCATCGACAGGAACGGCCCTGGCGCAGGACGCGGCGGCCGGGGAACAAGTATTCAAGCGGTTATGCATGCCTTGTCACGATGTCGGACCGGAAGCGAAGGTCAAGCTTGGGCCGCCTCTCAACGGCATCGACGGCCGCAAGGCCGGCACGTTTCCGGGGTTCAACTATTCGGAAGCGAACAAGTCCTCCGGGATCACCTGGAACGAGGGCGATTTTCCCGGCTACATTCGCGCGCCGATGCAGGCAATGCCGGGGACTCGAATGGCGTTTGTCGGTATCAAGAACGACAAGGATATCGGTGACCTGTGGGCTTACCTCAAGCAGTTCGATCCGGACGGTCAGAAGAAATAGTTCCGGCGCGACCCCGGAGCGCCAGCCAATCGCCTTGATAGGCCGAACGAGGAGCGCCGTATCGTGATCAAGGATATTGTGGTCAATCTCTCCGGTGCCGGCTCGCAGGACTTCGCGGCAGACTATGCAGTCTCCGTCGGCGCCAGCTTTGGCGCCCACCTTGTCGGCATCGCATTTCTGTACGACCCCGTCATTCCTGACGGCTCGCTGGGCGGCATTCCTGTCGATTTCATTGAGGTTCAACGCGAAGAAAACAAAAAGACGGCAACCGTGGCGGTTGAGCGCTTCAAGAACCGAGCCCAAGCGGCCGGGCTTGCAGCGGAGACGCACCTTCTGGAGGCATCCGTCGGTGGGGGTGCAGCAGTTTTTGGCCGCATCGCGCGTCGCTTCGATCTCGCTGTGATCGGCCAAGCCCAGCGCGAGCATGGTGCGTCCGAGGAGATCATCATGGAGGCCGCGTTGTTTGAAACAGGGCGGCCTCTGCTCGTGGTGCCTTACATCCAGAAGGACGGTCTCAAGCTCGACCGCGTGATCGTATGCTGGGATGGTGGGAGGATGGCAGCGCGCGCCATCGCAGATGCGATGCCATTCCTTGAACGTGCCAAGGCAGTCGATGTGGTCGTCATCGCCGAAGAACGCAAGGAGGACGAGATCGCCGCCGCCAGCATGATCCGCCATCTTGAACGGCACGGGATTTCGGCAACCGACAAGCGCATGACACAAGCTGACATCAGCATCGAAAACATCATTCTGTCCTACGCCGCCGACATCAGCGCCGATTTCCTGGTGATGGGAGGCTATGGCCATTCGCGGCTGCGCGAGCTCATCCTCGGCGGCGTCACGCGCGGCATACTTTCTTCCATGACCCTGCCCGTGCTGATGTCGCATTGACGGCAAGGCCGCCGCCGTATCTCCGGGGCATCAGGGTTATTCTGGCAGCGGTGTCTGAATAACGAGACCGCGCGCTCGCGCGTCTCCAACGCCCAGCGCGCGCAGCGCAAACAACGTCATTGTCTGTACTTGATCGCGCATTTGGATCGACTCCTGCATCGATGCCGGCGCCAAAGGACCGATCAGCCCCTCGATGAGTGCGCCAAGCAATGCCGGCGCGGCCAACGCAGCATCTGGCTGCCGCAGATGGCTCCCTTCCAATGCCTTTCGGATGAGCCTCTCGAACGCAGCGATAACTCCCCGGCGATAGGACGCGAGCGCGACGTCCAGTTCCGGCTCGGCCGGTTGCGCCATCAGGGCAAGCACCAAACGACGTCTGCGGAGCGCGCGCATGCCGAATACGGCGATGGCCGCTGTCAACGCCGACAGCGGTCCGGGCGCTGCGACCGCAGCCTCTTCAAGCTCGGCAATTTCCTCTTCGGAGATTGCTGAAACTACTGCTGCGACCAACTCCGTCTTAGAGGAGAAATATCGATAAATCGTGCCCGCAGCGATGCCGGCGCGGTCGGCGACGTTTGCAATCTGTATTGAGGCTGCTCCCTCTTCCGTCAGAATGATGCATGCAGCCTCGAGTATGGCCTCGCGGCGTGCAGCGAGCCTGCGAGCGACCTTCTCCGTTTGCCGATAGGCCATGGCCGATCAGGAGGTCACACCCGCGGCGATGCTTGCGCTTTCTCGCGAATGGCGGTCAGCGACATGGCCGGCGTGAGAGCTTCGGGATCGACCTTGACATGCAGGATGGCGGGCCTTCCCGATTGCCGCGCGGCTTCAAATGCAGGGAAGAAATCCGCCGTTATTTCTACCGTCGCTCCATAACCACCGAAGGCGCGCGCATACGCCGCAAAATCCGGATTTTGCAACCCGGTCGCGATGACGCGCCCGGGATAGTGGCGTTCCTGGTGCATGCGGATTGTGCCGTACATCCCGTTGTCGACGACAATGATGATGACCGGCAGCCGATACTGCACGGCAGTGGCAAATTCCTGACCGGTCATGAGGAAGTCGCCGTCTCCCGCAAAGGCGATAACCAGACGTTCGGGCGCAAGGCGCTTCATTCCGATTGCCGCGGGCACGCCATAGCCCATGGAGCCGGATATGGGCGCAAGCTGCGTGCCGAAGCCGCGGTACCGCATATAGCGATGCACCCAAACCGAGAAGTTGCCTGCTCCATTGCAGATCACCGCATCGGCGGGGAGCTTTTCGCGCAATGCAACGATGATCTCGCCGAGGTTCACCGCACCGGGCACCACGGTCGGCTTATCGGTCCAGTCCAGGTATTCGGCATGGGCCAGCTGCGTTCGATCGCGCCACCGCAGAACCGCCGGCGGCTCGATCCCCTCAAGCGCAGCAGCAAAGGCGTTTGGCGTCGCATTGATCGCAAGTTGCGGCCGATAGACACGCCCCAGCTCCTCCACCCCGGGAAATACATGCACGAAGGTCTGCCGCGGGGCCGGGATGTCGATGAGCGTGTATCCTTGCGAGGGCTGCTCCCCCAATCGGCCGCCGATCAACACGATCAGGTCAGCGTTTTGCACCCGCGCCAGGAGCTTCGGGTTCGGACCGATGCCGAGATCACCGGCGTAGCACGGGTGGTTGGCATCGAAAAGATGCGCGCGCCGGAACGTTGTGGCAATCGGCACGCAAAAGCGCTCGCCGAAGCGCGCCACTGCGGCAGCGGCGCCTTGCGACCAGCGGCTGCCGCCAAGAAGCACGATCGGGTGCTCCGCCGCCCATAGCAGCTTCTGGAGCCGGCTCATGTCGCCGCCGCCAGGCCATGTCTCCACGGGCTCGAAAGGCGTCGCATCCGCGACGCCGACACGCTCGGCCAGCATGTCCTCCGGAAGCGCGATCACCACCGGTCCCGGACGGCCGCTCGTTGCCGCATAGAACGCGCGCGAGACGAGCTCCGGGATGCGCATCGGATCGTCGATCTCAGTCGCCCATTTTGTCATCGACCCGAACACGGCGCGGTAATCGAGCTCCTGGAACGCCTCCCGCTCGCGCATTCCGCGGGCGATCTGCCCCACGAACATGATGAGCGGCGTGGAGTCCTGGTGCGCAATGTGTATGCCGGATGCCGCGTTGGTAGCGCCTGGTCCACGCGTTACGAAGCAGACGCCGGGGCGGCCGGTCGCCTTCCCGCAGGCCTCCGCCATGATTGCGGCCCCGCTCTCGTGGCGGCAAACGGTTATGACGATATCGCGATCGTGCAAGGCATCCAGAGCAGCAATGTAGCTCTCGCCGGGAACGCAAAATATGTGGCGCACACCATGGATGATGAGCTGGTCGATCAGAACCTCGGCGGCCGTCCTCGTGCCGTCATTGGCGCGCATCAGCATTCCTCACCATAACGCAAGCTCCCGGAAGGCTGCCATTGACCGACAACCACATCGACAAGCAGCAGGAGGCGATTTTCGCGTTTTTGGCTGATCCCGCAACCCATGATGGCGCGGCGGTCAAGCGTATCGATACGCACGCGGCCGCAGTCTTCCTTGTCGGCAGGAGAGCTTTCAAGGTGAAGCGAGCCGTTCGCTTCCCCTTCCTGGACTACTCAACCCTGGAGAAGCGCCAGCGGGCGTGCGAAGCGGAATTGCGGATCAATCTGCCCCTCGCCTCGGAAATCTACCGCCGCGTGCTGCCGATCACCCGCGCAACGGACGGCGCTCTTGCACTCGACGGCGGCGGCACGCCGGTCGAATGGGCCGTCGAGATGCGCCGTTTCGACGAGAACGGAACGTTCGACCATCTGGCGGCTGCGGGGAAGATCGATTCGGAGCTGGCCGACGCGCTCGGACAGGCGGTAGTTGCCGCGCAAAGTGCGTGGCAGCGCCAGACGTTGCGCAACGATGAAAGGGTCGAGCCCTCGCTCTGGATCAAGACGTTGGGCGACTACATCGAAGAGCACGTCGCTGCCTTTTGCGAGGCGCCCCATCTCTTTCCGGCTGCCGAAGTGCAGGCGCTCGCAACCTTGAGCCACGCTGCCTATGCGCGCATTCGTCCGCTGTTATGCGAGCGTGGCCGGCGCGACTTCATCCAGCGCATTCACGGCGACCTGCATCTCGGCAACATCGTGCTTCTTAGCGGCCGCCCCGTTCTATTCGATGCCATCGAGTTTTCAGCGCTGATCGCATCGGGGGATGTGCTCTACGATCTCGCCTTCCTGCTCATGGATCTCGACAGAGCGCGGCCTCAAGCCGGCGGCCAACATTGTCCTTAACCGCTATCTCGCCGAGACGCGGCGCAACGAAGACCTTGATGCGCTCGCCGCTTTGCCCTTCTTCCTATCGATGCGCGCGGCGATCCGGGCCAAGGTCAGCGCGGCGCGTCTTGCCTTTGCCGCTTCGGCTGACCGCGCCGCCATCGAGGAGCGCGCGCGCCGATACTTCGCCTTTGCGCGACGCTTCATCGATCCATCCGCGCCGATGCTGGTCGCGATAGGCGGCCTCTCCGGCACCGGTAAATCCGTGCTCGCGCGCGCATTGGCGCCTGATCTCGCGCCCGCTCCCGGCGCCGTCGTGCTGCGCTCCGACATTGAACGCAAGGCCCTGTTCGCCAAGAAGGAAGGAGACAGCCTTCCGGCCGATGCTTACAGCGCGGACGTCACGGCGCGCGTCTTCGCCACCCTGGCAGACAAGGCGCGCCGCGCGCTCGTCGCCGGCCATTCCGTCGTCGTCGATGCGGTCTTTTCCAAACCGCAGGAGCGCCTGCTGATGGAGCAGTCCGCCGCAGTGCTTGGCGTTGCGTTTTGCGGCTTATTCCTCGAGGCTGAGCTCGCAACGCGGATCGCGCGCGTCGGAATGCGGGTGCACGACGCCTCCGAGGCGGACGCTGCGGTCGCGCGCAGGCAGGAAAGCTATGATCTCGGAACGCTGGGATGGACCTGCGTGGATGCTTCCGGCACTCGCGACGAGACTCTTGCTCGCGCCGCGGCAGCACTGCCGGGGACGATCAAACGGGCAGGATAGGCTTGCCATGGAGATATTCGGCGAGACGCTTGTGGATGTAGCGACAGCCTGCGCCGATGATTGGCAATAGCCGAAACATTGCGGTAGCAACCGCGGGCTTCTGTGCCTTTCTCAACCTCTATTCACCGCAGGCATTGCTTCCTGTCCTGGCACAGGAATTTGGCGTCGGCGCAGCCGAAATCAGCAGCATCATGACTGCGAGCGCATTGGCCATTGCGCTGACGGCCCCGTTCACCGGGGCGATCGCCGACGTGCTGGGCAGAAAGCGAGTCATCGCAGCTGCGATGTTTGCAGTCGTAGCTCCCATGACTGGGGCCGCTTTCGCCGCCGATGTGCCATCGCTGATCGCCTGGCGGTTTTTCCAGGGTTTGTTGCTGCCGCCGATCTTCGCGGTGACGGTGGCCTACATCGGCGACGAATGGCCGGCCGCGGAGATCGCGCGCACGGCAGGCATTTACATCACGGGTTCCAGCCTGGGAGGCTTTTGCGGGCGCTTCGTGCCGGGCATTCTCGGCGATCTCATCGGGTGGCGCGGCGCCTTTATTGTGCTCGCGGCCCTTTCGCTGGCTGGCGCTGTCCTGGTGATGCTGCTGTTGCCGGCGGAAAGAAAGTTCGTGCGCTCGCCCGCCGTGAGCGCCTCGGCGCGGCAGATGCTTCGGCATCTCGCGAACCCGCAGCTCGTGGCGACCTATGCGATCGGCTTCGGCGTGCTGTTCAACTTCATCGCGATATTCACGTATGTCAGCTTTCATCTCGCGGCGCCGCCTTTTGATTTTTCCTCCGGCGATCTTGGCGCGATCTTCGTCACCTACCTCGCCGGCGCCGCCATCGCGCCCTCGACGGGGTGGCTGCTGGCGAAGCTGGGACGCCGCGCGTTCGTAGTTGTGGCCACAGGAGCATGGGCGTGCGGCTGCCTCCTTACCCTCGCGCCATCGGTCCCTGTCATTGTTGCCGGGCTGACGCTCTGCGCTGCGTGCGGGATGCTGTGCCAGACTGTGTCGACGAGCTATGTGACCGCGATCGCGAAGGAGGGTCGCTCCGCGGCGGTGGGGCTTTACGTCACGTCGTTTTACATCGGCGGGAGCTTGGGAGCGTTTCTCCCCGGACTGGCCTGGACGTCCGGCGGGTGGCCTGCCTGCATCGCCATGGCCGTTGCCATGCTGGCCATCATGGCGTTGATTGCGCTGTTCGCGTATCGCGGGCAGCAATATCGGGGGGACCTGAAGCGATGAACACGATAGTGCCGAACGAGAGCGACCTGGAATTTCTGCGGTCTATCGACACCCCGACGGTATGCAATCTGGTGGAGATAGTCCTGCCCGAGCGCCGGGGTCACGGTTACACGGTCAAGCATCTGCATTGCCCGTTCCCCGATCTCCCGCCGATCGTCGGCTTTGCCAGGACGGTGACATTCAAGGCCAAAGACGCGGTGCCGCTGGGCCAAGCCGGTTATATGCAGAAGCGGCTGGACTACCTTGATTATGTCGCGCGCCCGCCGCGGCCCAGCATCATGGTGATGGAAAACCTCGACGGCGAGCATGTCGGCTATGGCGCCTTCTGGGGCGAGGTGCAGTCCAATGTGCACAAGGCGCTCGGCTGCCTTGGCGTCGTGACCAACGGCTCGATCCGCGACATTCCGGCCATCGCGCCTGGTTTCCAGATGCTGGCCGGCTCCATCGTGCCGTCCCACGCCTATGTTCACGTCGTGGACTTCGAGATCGGCGTGACGGTGCATGGCATGGCGGTGAAAAGTGACGACCTCATTCATGCCGACCGGCACGGCGCCATTGTCGTGCCGGTCGAAAAGATCAGCGACATGCGGTCCGCGCTCGAGCTCCTCCTGGCCCGTGAAGCAAAGATTATCGCCGCCGCACGCGCCGGCGGCGATGTCGCGGCGATCAAGGCGGCGATGCGAGGGTAGTCGGGGTAACTTTCGCGTACCTTAAGTACGCCAAAGTTTAGTTCCAACAAGGCTATTTTCCAAATGTTTCGAGCCGTACCGGTCCCAAGTCCAGGTGCTACGGCCTTGGCCGCCTGCTCAGGAAGAGGATCGATAGGTTTCCGTCCGGGGTGTAGTCGGACTTTGTCACTTCGAGTTGCGTTTCGCTGATCTTTTGCGCTTCCTCGCCGCAGAAGCTCACGAGATTCTCGGCGGCGCCCTTATCGACGGTGAGACGAAATTCCTTGATCGGGCTCCCCAATCCATTGACCCACGTCTTGTAGAGATAGTCGATGCGCTGCTCGGAAAACGGCGCGCCGAACCTGCTGTTGGCGGCCTTGCGGGCGCGTTCGACCGCCGCGAGAAACTCGTAGCTGAGGCAATACTTGTCCTTGTATTCGTCGTACCAGGGCTCCTTCGTCTCATTCGGAGAACCGAGCAGCGTCTGATCAGTGCGGCCGACGCTCGGTTTGTAGCGATGCTCGATCACGGTCTCGGCCTTGGCTGGAAAGGTCTGTTCCCAGAAAAAAGTCGTCTGCAGGACCCAGCGTGGAGCAAGATGCTTTGTCATGCCGCCGCCGGTATCATACTCCTCGACCTCAGCGAGCCCGAACCGACGAAGCTCGTCCAATTTTTGCGGCGGCAGGCGGTCAAGGGCCTCCTGCGTGCTCACAAGGTGCGGCGCAAGCGGGATGCCCGAGGCTGCGCAGCATCTGCGTGCGGTCGAGACCGGCGGCGACGACCCGCTGCTCCACGCCGGGCGATATCGGTTTTCCGTTCACGACCGTGGTGAAGCTCAGCAGGTTCACCGGATCGTCGCTCGGGACTGCGACGGTTTCGTCCGGGCCCTCGACATGGATCTCCGGCAGCGGAAAGGAGGCCAGCACCGTAATGTCGCGCTCTGAGTTGTTGATCAGCCGGTAGCGGATGCTGATCTCGCCGGGCGAGATCGCAATGTTCTGCGACAGCATTTCGAGATTGCCGTCGCGCACGAGATTGAGCCCACCGGTGGCAAGCTCAGTGCTGCCGTCATTGGCGCAGACAGCGGCCGATGACGCGGCAAGCGCAAGGGCTGCGAGGCACGAGTGGCAATGACGAGAGCGTGCATCGAAGCGCTCATGACCGACGGCTCCTGTGTCGCCCCCCCCGCGTCTATTGGCTGTCCAGGTAGGATACCGGCTTATAGTCGGGTTGCCCATTCGCTGATTGGAGCACGAAGCCGGAAGCGCGGGCGGCGCTGGCGACCTGCGGCCGCGCCTGCGCGAGCAGCGCCGGCTTGTCGTCATGCCCGTACACGTCGTCCCGGAAATGGATGATGCCGTCCCGCGTTGCCCAGCCGGTCAGATAGACCCAGGCGACCGGCACTTTGTGCGTGAGGCGGACATCGAGCCGCTCGCCCCTGGCGATGCCGGCGTCGATCTCGCGGCGGCTCCAGCCCGGTGTCTCCGCCAGCAGCCAGGTTGCAAGCGCGCGCGGATCGTCGACCCGCGTGCATCCCGACGATTGGAAACGGTAATCCGCGCTGAAGAATTCCTTGTGATTGGTGTCGTGCATGTAGACGGAATACGCATTGGGCATATCGATGCGCACCGCTCCAAGCGCGTTGGAGTTGCCGGAGTCCTGCCGGATGGTGAAATTGGGAGCGCGGTCGGATGCCCAATCGACCAACCGGGGATCGATCTCCTGGCCCTGGCCATCGAGAACGCGCATGTGCATG
Organism: uncultured Alphaproteobacteria bacterium; assembly: GCA_963841105.1. Taxonomy (GTDB): domain Bacteria; phylum Pseudomonadota; class Alphaproteobacteria; order Rhizobiales; family Xanthobacteraceae; genus VAZQ01. The sequence continues at coordinate 130,860 of CAWJCB010000006.1, read as the reverse complement.
CGGCCGACATAGGTCGGATCCTTGCGCATCCTGGTGATGATGTCCTTCTTCATGATGGACAGCGGCACGGTCCAGGTCGGATTGAGGTTCACCGCCGAGATTTGCGTCGAGACCGTCGGGGACGGACGATCTGGCTTGCCGACCACGACGACGTAACGGTGCACCACCTTGTTGCCTTCGACAGCTTCCGCGAACGCCGCCGGGAGATTGACGACGACATACCGTTGGCCGAACTTCACATCCATTGCCGCGAGGCGATCAAGCGAGGCTGCGAGCTGCCGCAGCCGTTTGCCGACCGGCACGTTGAGGGCGGCAAGCGTCTTTGGTCCGACGCTGCCGCTCTCTTCGAGTCCATGCCGGAGCTGGAAGGCGCGCACCGCCGCCGCGACGGCGTCGTCGTAGACATCGCCCTGCGCATTTGCGGCGGCAAGGTCGTCGCTCATGGCGAGCCGCCGTCGCAGCAGCGTGACATCCGGACCTTTCGATCCGGGCGCCAGCTTTGTCCCGGCCGGCAGCGCCGGCCAGCCCCCCTGCACTTCGAGAACGGTGTAGCTGAGCATGGCCGCGGATATGCGCTGGACGGTGCCCTCATCCACGCTCGGGATGGGCGACTGCGACATCGCTACTTTGCCGGGCGCCGCGGCGCGTTGCAGGCTGGCCTGCGCCGGAGGTTTTACTCCCGGCTGCGCCGCCGCCGCAGATGCCCCGATTGCGGCAAGCGCGAGAAGAAGCACCGATTTTTGCATAAGGCCGCCCTCCGGCCACGACCAAAAGCGCACCGGTATGGCGGTATTTGGACGACGGCCCTGGTCGACGGTGCGATGCCGAGAGTGGTTGAGATGTTGACCGCGTATTTGTCATTCCGGGGCCCGAGCCAACGGGTCCGGCCTTCGGCCGGCCCGGTGACAGGCTCCGCGAGGGAGCCCGGAATCCAGTAATCACCAGCGGAGGGTTACTGGATTCCGGGCTCGCCGCCTTGCGGCGCCCCGGAATGACAGAGTGAATCTATCCACGCCCAGGGCCGACGTCGCCTGTCCAGCGCCTTGAACTCCGCGATCTTCTCGCCATAGCTTCCGGTGAGGTCGATGTTTTCCCATCCATTGAGCAATCTGGTGCGACGCACCGGGTCGATCATGAAGGGAAAGGTTTGATCATTGCAGAAAATCGTCTGCTGGTTCAGATCGACCGTCATCAACAGCGAAGGGCGCGCATTCAACAGAGTTATCAGCGCCGCGGCCTCGTCTTCACCGACGAGCGCCGTGAGCAATCCATTCTGGGCCGCGTTTCCGGCAAAGATGTCGCCGAAGGAAGGCGCGATGACGCAGCGAACGCCGTAGTCGTGAAGCGCATATACCGCCGACTCCCGCGACGAGCCGCAGCCGAAATTGCGCTGTCCCACGAGAATGCGGGCGCTGCCCCATGCCGGCCGATTGAGCGGGAAATCCGCTCGCTCACGGCCTTCCCGGTCGTGCCGCAGATCATGCAGCAGAAATTTTCCCAGTCCTGCCGAGCGCGGCAGCTTGAGAAAGCGCGCCGGCAGCAGCTGATCGGTGTTGAGGTTGGCGATCTCGATCGGGCATGCCGCGGCGGTCAGCTCGGTGAACTTCTCCAATGCCTACTCCGAATTCAGCTCTCGTCCTGCCAGCAGCGGACGCACGTCCGCGAGCCGTCCTGTAACCGCCGCTGCGGCGACCATCGCAGGCGACATGAGGTGCGTGCGTGCAAGCGGGCCTTGGCGGCCGCGAAAATTGCGGTTCGTCGTCGAGGCGCAGCGTTCGCCCGGTGGGACGATGTCGCCATTGATGGCGACGCACATCGAGCAACCGGACTCGACCCACTGCAGACCGGCTGCACGGAAGATGCGGTCGAGACCTTCCTGCTCCGCCTGGCGCTTGACGCTGCTCGATCCCGGCGAGACAAGGCCGGGCACTTTGCTGCGGCGGCCTGCAAGCACCGCGGCTGCCGCGCGCAGATCCTCGATGCGCCCGTTGGTGCAGGAGCCGATAAAGATGCGGTCGATTGCAATGTCAGTGAGCTTCTTGCCCGGCGCAATCCCCATGTAATCGAGCGCCTCGCTCAAATATTTGGCGCGCCCCGCATCGCGCTCCTGCGAAGGATCAGGCGCTTCGGCGTCGATCGGTGATGCATCTTCTGGGCTGGTCCCCCAGGTGACGAAGGGAGAGATGTCTGCGGCATCGAGGCTCACCTCGCGATCGAACTCCGCATTCTCGTCCGTGCGCAGCAAGGACCATTCCTCGACCGCGCGGTCGAATGCGTCTCCCTGTGGCGCATATGGACGCCCCTCGATATAGCGAAAGGCCGTATCATCAGGGGCGATCATGCCGCAGCGAGCGCCCGCCTCGATAGACATGTTGCAGAGCGTCAATCTTCCCTCCATGGACAGCGATCGAATCGCGGCGCCGGCGAACTCGATCGCGTGACCCGTCGCGCCGCCGGCGCCAATGCCGGCGATCATGGCAAGCGCGATGTCCTTGGCCGAGACAGCTGATCCGATACGACCCGAGAGGTTGATGCGCATCCGCTTTGGTTTGCGCTGCCAGATGGTCTGCGTCATCAGCACGTGCGCCACTTCGGAAGCGCCGATACCGAACGCGTACGCGCCCAGAGCGCCGTGCGTCGAAGTGTGACTGTCGCCGCAGACGATCAGCAGGCCAGGCAAGGTGAGCCCCTGCTCGGGACCAACCACATGCACGATCCCCTGGCGGGGATCGCCAAGCCCGAACAGAACGAGGCGATGCTTCGCCGCATTTTGCGCGAGCATGTCCACCATGCGCGTGATTTCAGGACTGGACGGGCTCGACCGGCGCGTCGGAACGTAATGATCCGCGACCGCAAAGGTCAGGGCCGGCTCTGCAACCTCGGCGGCGCGCTCATGCAGTCGGGCAAAAGCGTGGAAGGAACCTTCGTGCACGAAATGGCGATCCACCCAAAGCAGGGCTTCGCCGTCCTCACGGCGCACGATCTCGTGCGTGTCCCACAGTTTGTCGAACAGGGTCCGGGGTTTCCGCATGCCTTTGCGCCGCCGTGTGACTTTCTCCCGTATTGTAGAAGGTAGCCTCGATGTTAGTCTAATGCCGGGTAACGAGGAGAAACCAAATGCCCGGTTCTGTCGCCCGCATCAGCCGCCGCCGTCTTTTGCAAAGCACTGCTGTAGCTGCAGCCGCCGCGGCAAGCGGCACGTTGGGCCTGCCGGCCATTTTGCGCGCGCAAGGGGCTGCGGTGAAGCTCGGCGTGCTGCATCCGGTATCCGGCGCATTATCCTATTCCGGCCAACAGGGCCGGCTCGGCGCGATGATGGCGATCGAGGAGATCAACGCGGCGGGCGGCATCAAGGCGCTCAGCGGCGCGAAGATCGACCCGGTGCTTGGCGACGCGCAATCGACGCCGGAAGGCGGCAATGCCGAGGTCGAGAAGATGAATTCGGCCGCCGTCGCCGCCGTTGTCGGAGGCTATGGCAGCTCCATCTGCCTTGCCGCGAGCCAGACTGCTGCGCGCTACGATCTGCCGTATGTGGTGGATGTCGGGGTCGCCGACGCCATTGTGACGCGCGGCCTCAAGAACACGTTCCGGTTCGGCCCAGGCTTCGGCGTCATCGCGAAAACGGCACTCGATAACCTGGTGACCATCAACGACGAGGCCGTCAAAGCAGCCAGGACGGTCATGATCGTGCACGAGGACTCGGCATTCGGATCGGGCCTCGCAAAGCTCCTCAATGACCAGATGCCGGGACGCGGCTTCCAGGTGGTTGAGACGATTTCGCATCCGACCCCAACGCGGGACTTCAACAATGTCGTGCTCAAGATCCGGGCACAGAACCCGGACCTCGTCATCCCGGCAAGCTACTACAACGAAAACGTCCTGCTCGCCCGAACCATGCAGCAGCAGCGCGTGCGTCCGAAAGGGATCTATTCCGTCCTCGGCGGCGCTGCGTCATCATATAAATTTGTGAAGGAGTTCCCGGAGGCGGCGCAATACATCATGGACTGCAATCACTGGTTCGATCCACGCAATCCGAAATCCGCTGCGCTCAAGAAAAAGGTCGAGGCGAAGGGCGAGTTCTACACCTACGAAGTGTTCATGAACTATTCGTGCGTGCTCCTTGTCGCGGACGCCATCGAGCGTGCCGCGAGCGCCGATCGTGCAAAACTGATTTCCGCCTTGGCCAGCTCGACGTTTGCCGGGCACGTGATGCCTTACGGGCCAACCAGATTCGTCAACGGTCAGAACGAAGGCGCTGCCCCCGTCAACACCCAGGTCCTGGCCAATGATATTGCGGTGATTTTGCCGGAAACCTTCGCATCGGCGAAGCCTGTATTCCCGATGCCGCGCGCGTGAGCATTATCGAATGCATGAATCACGCTGTGAGCCGTCATGCCCGGACTTGTTCCACGAACGTCCAGTTCGGCGGAATTGATTGAAACTCTCAATTATGCACCCACCAAGGATCGTCATGGCCGTGCTTGTCACGGCCATCCACGTCTTCCTTGGTCCGAAAGCAAGTCGTGGATGGCCGGAACAAGTCCGGCCATGACGGTGTGGTGATGCTTCCGTCAGACATCCTCCTTGCCGCGGTCATCAATGGTCTTCTGACCGGTGCCGTCTATGCGCTCGTCGCACTGGGGCTCACGCTCATCTATGGCGTGCTGCATATCATCAATTTCGCGCACGGCGCGCTGCTCACCGCTGCCATGTTTGCCGCGTTCTTCGCGCATCAACTGCTCGGCCTTGATCCCTATCTCGCGGCTGCGCTCCTCGTCCCGGCGTTCTTCGCAGTGGGTTACGCTCTCCAGCGCTTCATCATCGGGCCAGCCTCGCACGGCGAGGATCGGAACTATCTCCTGGTCACGCTTGGTCTCGCGGTTGTGATCGAGAACGCCATGCTGTTCGCATTTCGCGCGGATACGCGCACCGTCAACATCAAATACGCCTTCGACGTCGTTGAGCTCGGACCGGCTTTTGTGCCGCTCCCACGCGTCGTCGCCTTTGCCGTGGTCGCGTTTGTTGCGCTGGCCCTATGGCTCGGCATGCGGCTGACGGATACCGGCAAGGCCATCCGCGCCGTCGCCAAGGAGAAGCTCGGCGCCGAGCTCTCCGGCATCGAAGTGTCGCACATCTACGCGGTCACATTCGGGATCGGCACGGCCTGCCTTGCGATCGCCGCTTGTCTGCTGATTCCGACCTACTACGTCAACCCGCACGCAGGAAACGCCTTCGTGCTGATTGCTTTCACCATTGTCGTCCTCGGCGGCATGGGTTCTGTGGCGGGTGCCTTGATCGCCGGCATCCTTGTCGGGGTCGTGGAAAGCCTGTGCGGCCTTTATCTCGGGGAATCGCTCGGCCAGATCGGCATCTTCGTCGTGTTCATCGTGGTGCTGCTGGTGCGCCCGACAGGCCTGCTCGGGGCGCGCGCATGAATTTCTTAGAGCGCGTTCCAATGAGGTTGATCGTCATGGCCGGACTTGTTCCGGCCATCCACGTCTTTCTTCGCGGCCAAGCAAGGCGTGGATGGCCGCGACGAGCGCGGCCATGACGGAAAACCGTGTCAACCTAATGAGAGCAATGGCGCCGATCCTGTTGCATGGTCGCGCTCCTTGCTCTTGTGCCGGCGCTTACAGCCTCCAATGTCGTGCTCAATTTTCTCGTCGCGGCGCTGCTGATCGCCCTGGTCGGACAGGCCTGGAACGTGCTTGGCGGCTATGGCGGGCAATATTCTTTCGGTCACGCGGCATTCTTCGGCACCGGTGCGTATGTCGATGCGATCCTGCAGATGAGCTACGGCATCAATGCCTGGGTCGCCTTCTGCATGGGAATAGCAGCGGGCGCGCTGGTCGGCGCCGTCATCGGCCTGCTGTGCTTTCGTTCGGGGCTCAAAGGTTCCTACTTCGCCCTTGTGACGCTCGCCTTTGCGGAGGTGCTGCGCATCATCGCGAGCGTCGCGCCGATCACCGGCGCCGGGGTGGGCACGCTGATCAGGCTCGATCTGCGGCCGGAGGCGTTCCAGTTCCAGAGCCGGGCGCCATTCTACTGGATCATTCTTGCCCTGGTTGGCGTTTCGCTCGCGGTCGTTCGCATGATCGAGCAGACCCGCTTCGGCGCCTGGCTCGTCGCGGTGCGCGAGCACGAGGATGCCGCCAGAGCGCTCGGCGTCGACGTCACGAAGGTCAAGCTCGCTGCCATGACATTGTCGGCGGCGATGGCCGCTGCCGGCGGCGGCTTCTACGCGCAATATTATCTGTTCGTCGATGCCGGCATCGCCTACGGTCCGTGGATATCGGTCGAGGCGCTGCTCGCCGCCATCATCGGCGGCGCCGGCACGGTGTTTGGTCCGCTCCTCGGCGCGCTCGTCATCAAGGCATGCGGCGAGCTCACAAAGATCGTGACGGGTGACGCGCCGGGACTTGACCTTGTGGTCTATGGCAGCATGCTGATCGTGGTCGTGGCTTTTGCGCCCCGCGGCATCGGAGGCGTCTTGCTCGACTGGCGCGAGCGCTTCCGCCAACTCGGGTGGGCGTTGTCACGGCCGAGCGAGCGCAGCGGTGCCTGAAGCCCTGCTGCGCGTCGATGGAGTGGGCAAGCGATTCGGCGGGCTCCTTGCGGTGGACAATGCCTCGTTCACCGCCGAGAGAGGCCGCATCACCGCGTTGATCGGCCCGAACGGCGCCGGCAAGACGACGCTGTTCTCGCTCATCAGCGGCTTCTCGCGACCGAGCCAAGGCCGGATCTTTTTTTCCGGAGCGGACATCACAGGCGAGCCGCCGCACCGCCTGGCGCGGCGGGGCATCGCGCGCACTTTCCAGATCGTGCAGCCGTTCGCAGGCATCACCGTGCTGGACAACATTGCAGTGGGTTCGTACGTCTTGCGACCGGCGCGCGCCGACGCGCTGGCAGCGGCCCGCGCGATCGCGCATTTGGTGGGCCTGGGCGAGCATCTCCATCGGCCCGCCGCAAACCTGACCGTCTCAGCGCTCAAGCGCCTCGAATTAGCGCGGGGGCTTTCCATAGAGCCGCAGCTTCTTCTCCTCGACGAGGTGCTCGCCGGACTGAACCCCTCGGAGATTGCGGACCTGGTGCCGGTCCTTCGCGCCATACGCGACCGCGGCGTCACTATCCTGTTCATCGAGCATCTGATGCAGGCGGTGATGCAACTTGCCGAGCACATCCTTGTGCTGGCCGAGGGGCGAATCATTGCGCAGGGTCCGCCGATGGAGATCGCGCGCAATCCGCACGTCATCGAGGCCTACCTCGGCCGCGGCGCAGCGAGCCGGACGGGAGTGCCAGCGGACGCGGATGAAGGTGACGAGGATGAAGGTGACGAGCATGCCTGAGCCGATCCTCGTCGTGCGCGACTTGCATGCCGGATACGGCAGCACGGAGATCCTGCACGGGGTCGATCTTTGTCTGCATCAAGGTGAGATCGTTGCCGTGCTCGGCGCCAATGGAGTTGGCAAATCCACCCTCAACCGGGCAATCTCCGGCGTGCTGCCCTCCTCGCGCGGAAGCATCAGCTTTGCAGGCACGCGCATCGAAGGCGCCTCACCAGCATCGATCGTATCGCGTGGGCTCATCCACGTGCCCGAAGGCCGCCGCATCTTTCCCGACATGACCGTGCGAGAGAACATCGACCTCGGGTCGTACCGTCGCGGCCGCGCGCGGCGCGCCGTCAATCGCAGCCGCGTGCTCGAGCTGTTTCCGCGCCTCGCCGAGCGGCAGCCGCAACGCGCCGCCACCCTTTCGGGCGGCGAGCAGCAGATGCTCGCGATCGCCCGCGGGCTCATGGCGGAGCCGGAGTTGTTGATCCTGGACGAGCCGTCGCTTGGACTCTCGCCGCTTCTCGTCGAGCACCTGTTCTCGCTCATCCGCCGCATCAATGCCGATGGGATTGCCGTGCTTCTCGTCGAGCAGAACCTGGTGCAGAGCCTCGAAGTGGCGCAGCGCGCCTATGTTCTTGAAAACGGTGTGTTCGCGCTGCATGGAAGCGCGGCGGAAATCCGCGCGGATCCCGCCGTGCGGCGCGCCTATCTTGGCTTATGATTCTTGGCTCATGACTCTTGGCCTGTGACCCCAATGCTTGACAGTTCATGGTGAAGCCGCTCGATCCGGTTACGCTTGCAGTCCTCAACGGCCGTCTGGTCCAGATCGCCGATGAGATGGACGCGACGCTTTATCGCTCGGCGTTCAACCCGATCATCGCCGAAGCGCATGATGCCTGCCATGGGCTCTACCACGCCGAGACCGGCGCAACGCTGGTGCAGGGGACTTCTGGATTGCCGATCTTCGTGGGCGCGATGGCGTTTGCGGTCAAGGCGGTGATCGACAAGGTCGCAGACGACGGCGGTATCGTTGCCGGCGACACCTATCTGTTCAACGATCCTTATCAAGGTGGCACGCATCTCAACGATTTCCGGCTGGTGCGTCCTCTCATGCGCGGCGGAAATGTCTTCGCCTGGCTCGCCTCCGTCGCGCACTGGCTCGACGTCGGCGGCAACGTGCCGGGCAACTTCAATGCCAAGGCGACCGAAAGCTTCCAGGAAGGTTTTCGTGTCCCGCCGGTAAAGCTCCTGCGCGCCGGCATTCTGCAGCAGGACATCGTCGACATTCTTGCGGCAAACTCCCGCACCGCGCAGTCGAACTGGGGCGACCTCAACGGGCAGCTCAACGCGCTCGATCTGGGAGAGCGGCGCCTCCACACGCTGCTCGACGAGCACGGCGACGACACGATCGCGGCGGCGCTCGCCGCGCTGACCGCGCGCGCCGAAACGCTGATGCGCGCCAATATCGCGGCCCTTCCTGACGGCACCTACCGCTATGACGATTTTCTCGACAACGACGGCGTGACCGATCTTCCGCTTCCGATCGCGCTCGATCTCACCGTGATGGGCGACCGGCTGCGTCTCGACTTCTCGCGTTCGGCGCCGCCCTGCCAGGGTCCTCTCAACATCGCGCGCTCCACCACGGTGGCTTGCTGCTACGTCGCGCTCAAGCACCTGTTCACCGACGTGCCGGCAAACGCCGGTTGCCTGGCGCCGATCGAGTTCGTCATTCCCGATGCGACCTTGCTCGGCGTATCGGAGCCGCGCCCGGTCGGCGGCTATACCGAGACCATTCTGCGCGTCATCGACGTGATCTTCGGCGCCTTTGCCAAGGTCGCGCCGGACCGCGCGCAAGGGAGCCCCTTCGCCACCATCAATGCGCTCTCTCTTGCCGGCTGGCGTGCGCATGGCCGCAAATGGGTGATGTTCTGCTTCTTTGGCGGCGGCCTGGGCGGAAATCCCGAGGGCGACGGCCTCAACCACAGCAACAATCCGATCTCCACCGCGACCATACCGCCGCTGGAGATTCTTGAATCGCTCTATCCCGTCAAGTTCACGCAATGGGCGCTGCGCCCGGATTCAGGCGGGCCGGGGCGCCATCGCGGCGGCCTCGGCGCCATCTACGAGATTGAAGTTCTGGCCGAGGAAGGCGCGGACGTATTCCTCCTCGGCGAACGCGGCAAATACCCGCCTTTCGGCGTCAACGGCGGGAAGGAAGCCGCGCTCAATCGCTTCATCTACGAGACAGACGACGGCGAGGCGACGCCGCCGCTCGTGTCGAAGATCACCGATGTGCGGATCAGGCGCGGCCAGAAGGTGCGCCTGGAGACCCCGGGCGGCGGGGGCTTCGGCGACCCAACGGAGCGCGATCCCGCGCGTGTCGCGCGCGACGTGCGGCTCGGTTACGTCTCGCGCGGCGCCGCGGCCCAGGACTACCACGTGGTTGTGAAAGACGACGGCACGGTTGACCTCGATGCCACCGCGCGCGCACGCGCCAAGAAACGCGACGAGAAACGCGACGAGAGAGCGCGGTGACAGGCTCGGGCGTGATCATTGGTGTCGACGTGGGCGGCACCTTCACCGACTTTTTCGTGCTCGAGCCCGCAACGCGCACCTTTCGCACCTGCAAGGTCCCCTCCCATCGCGGCGATGAAGCGCGGGGCTTCCTCAACGGGCTGGCCGCAGTGGGAGAGATAAGCTCCGGCTCGATCGTGCATTGCTCGATCGTGCATGGCACGACGGTCGGAACCAACACGCTCCTTGAGCGGCGCGGAGCCAAGCTCGGAGTCATCACGACGCGCGGCTTCCGCGACGTGCTTGAAATGCGCCGCCGCGATCGCCGGCGCGCCTGGGGACTATGGGGCGACTTCGTGCCCATTGCCGACCGCGACATGCGCCTCGAAGTGCGCGAACGCACGCTTGCCGACGGAACCGTTTGCGAAGGCGTCGACAGCAGCGAAGTGCGCGCGGCGGCCAAGCTGCTCATGGAGAAGGGCGCGCAGAGCGTCGCCATTCTGTTCATCAATGCTTATGCGAACGCCGGAAACGAACGCCGGGCGCTTGCCGAGGTGCGGTCGATTTGGCCGGACGCATGCGCAACCGCCTCGCATGAGGTGCTCGCGGAAATTCGCGAGTTCGAGCGGTTCTCGACCGCGGCTCTCAACGCCTACCTGCAACCCGTCATCGCCTCGTATATCGGCAAGCTGGAAGGCGCGCTGGCGCAACGGAGCTTCACCGGGAAATTCCACATCATGCAGTCGAACGGCGGCATCATGTTCAACGGCGAGCGCGCGCAAGCTCCCCGTGCGCACCGCGCTGTCCGGCCCGGCTGCCGGCGTGGTCGCAGGCGCCGCACTCGCGAAGGCCGCAGGCTTTGAGAACGTCATCACCTGCGATCTCGGCGGCACGTCGTTCGATGTCTGCGTCGTGGCCAACGGCAAGGCCGCGGTCGCCGCGCAGACGACCGTGGATTTCGGCCTTGTCATCCGAACACCGATGATCGAGATCACCACCATCGGCGCCGGCGGCGGCTCGCTCGCCTGGCTCGATCGCAGCGGCCTTCTGCAAGTCGGACCGCAAAGCGCCGGTTCGTCTCCGGGACCTGCGTGCTATGGCCAGGGCAATACGCAGCCGACGCTGACCGACGCGCAAGTCGTGCTCGGCCGGATCAACGCGTCGCGGCCGTTGGGCGGCGAGCTTCGGTCACTGGATGTGGAGGCTGCCGAACGCGCGATTGCTCCTTGCACGTCGCGGCGCCCCTTGGTCTTGGAACCGCGGAGGCCGCGGACGCGATCGTCCGTGTCGCCGAGGCGCGCATGGCCGGCGCGATCCGGCTGGTGTCGATCGAACGGGGGCATGATCCAGCCCGCTTCGCGGCAATGCCCTTTGGCGGCGGCGGCGCATCTGCATATCGGCGCCCTCATCCGTCAGATCGGGCTGAAATGCGCCATTGTCCCGCGCTTTCCCGGCCTCACATCGGCGCTGGGATGCGTGATCGCCGATCCGAAGCACGATGTCGTGCAAACGGTCAATCTCATGCTGGACGGCCTGGACGGCGCAGCGCTCACGCAACGGATGCACGCGGCGGCGACCGCCGCCGGCAAAGTGATTGCAGCGGCGCAGATCCCTGTCGAGCGCGTCGATGTCCTTTACGAGCTCGACATGCACTACCTCGGACAGACGCACACGGTTGCCGTGCCGCTCGCGCTGCGCGCGGCAGACGATCGGCTCGAGGTCACGGAAGGCGCGGTGCGCGCGGCTTTTGAGGCGGCCTATTCCACGGCGTTCAGCCAATTGCTCCCGGGACTGCCGGTGAGGATCGCCTCGCTGCGAATCACGGCCATCGGCAGGCGACCGGCTTTCGACGCGACGGTATTTGCGCCCGATCCGGGGCTGTCGCTGCCGAAGGCGGCGATGGGCTCGCGACGAGTTTGGTTTGACGGGCGATGGCGTGAGACGAGCGTCTGGTCACGCCTCGACCTGCCAGCGGGGATTGAGATGCAGGGACCGGCCGTTCTGGAGCAGCCCGATGGCACTGTTTTGATCGAACCTGGCCTGATTTTGCGCACAGATTCACTGGGAAATGTGATGGTAAAAGTGCTAAGACATTGAAATCACAAGGAATTTAATTTCATTTCGGGAAAAATACAACTTAGGCTCGCATTCAAACCGTTATAAAATTGGAGATTGCAGATACGAGGCCGTATAGCTCAAGTCGTTCGCTCTCTCCAAACGGTGAGCGTGCACGTATAGTAACAATTCCTCTTCTTCGCTTCAAGTTTTTCAGACATGAACGCAGACGATGCCATTGCCATCCTTCGCCACCACGAAAGCGCCTTGCGCGCCCTCGGCGTGGCGCATGCTGCCGTATTCGGCTCGGTGGCACGCGGCTCAAACCGCTCCGACAGCGACGTCGACATTCTGGTTGAGTTTGAGCCGGGCGCCGAGGGGACGATTTACGATTACATCCGCTTCAAGGAATACGTCGCCGCGTTATTCGAGGGACCCGTGGACGTGATCGACCGCGCAGCGCTCAAGCCGCATCTGCGAACGCCCGCCTCGCGCGATGCGGTCCATGCCTTCTGAGAAAGACAGCGCTGCGATGCAGCGTTACGGAATAATCCGCCGCGGCATCGGCGGCACGGGGTAACGCCCGGTCACAATGTTCCAGTAGGCCCAGGACCGTTCGTCCATGATGCCGGGCGGCGCCTGTTCGAGGGCCTCGCGAAAATCATCCAGTTCGACATAGCTCCGGACCACGGCAATTTCTTCGGTCGTCCCATAGGTCATCGCATATGTGAGAAAGCGCACGGGCTCGGCCAATGTCCGCTCGGGAGGCTCAAACCATACCACGAGCGAAGCAATGCGCAGGAGATCGGCGTTGCACGGGAGCGATTTCATGATCGCTCCGGCCTTGTCTTCACCGGAGACCAGTTTCGGCAGGCGGCGAGGATCAGTTGCCCTGACAGCGGCGACAAGGTCCCGCCGCATGTCGGCTGAGAGTCGGGCCAGCGCGCGCTCCTCATGGTAGGCGAGCGCTTTGAGCGCGAGGAGAGGATCGAACTCAGGGCCATAGATGACTGCCGCAGCGGCCAGCATCCTGGCCAACGGAATATCTGCTTTCGTCAGCAATGCGTGAACGTCAATGTAGTCCTTCAACTCCGCGCGTTGCGTCACAACGGCCACCTTGAAGCCCGCCAGATCCACCAGCGCGGCAACCTTTATCCCCGGCCCCATTGCGCGATCCGCGGGCGCCACCTGCCTAAGATCAAGCCTGCCGAAGAACGACACCTGAGCGGCGCCGTCACGCTCGACTGTCACGGTCAGCGTGTCTGGAGCCACCTGCCGGACGATGGCGCCCCGCAGATACGGAATTCTCTGCATCAACTCATTCGGAACAAACGGCCGCGATGCGAAGAAATCAAAGTCCAAGGAGGTTCGGTGCCCCAGCCGCAGCGCTATCGCGGTGCCACCATACAGCGTGAATTCTTCGGGCGTCTGCGACAGCTCCGGCCATAGGCGCCGCTGCGCCGGCGGCAGAATATCAAGGCGAGGCTTGAACGGAGCAGGCGCGTCTGCCGTCGGTTCGCTCGTGTCCATCGCCCCACATTATACCGACGATCGTTGATGCTGACTCCTTTTCGTCATTGCCCGGCAATCCATCGCCTTGAGGAGGGATAGCTTTTTTCGATGGGTGCGCGCGGGTCAAGCCCGCGCACGACGATCGAGAATAATCCGATCCCCGCGCGCTCTGGCGGCCGCGCCGGCTGAGGGCCTCTCGAGTAGGCGCATTTTGACGGACCATTAACCATACTTGTTCATCGTCGCAACCCATGCGAATCTTCCATGAATACCAGGGCCTGCGATGACCGAAATCAGATTCTATCGCGCGAACGAGAAGCCTTACGGCGCGTTCAGCAATCTGTTCCGGCGGCCGATGGTCTTTGAGGACGCGACCTTCGCGACGGCAGAGCATGCGTACCAGGCCGGCAAAGCGCGCCGGCCCGAGGTGAGAGCTTGGCTTATGGCCGCGCCGTCTCCCGCTCTGCTCGCCATGGCCGCGCATGGCCTCTACCAGTGGGACGTCACACCATCCTGGTCGCGCATCAAATTCGACCGTATGCGCGCCGTTTTGCACGCCAAATTCACCCAGCACGACGATCTGCGAGAGATGCTTCTCTCCACCAACTCCGCCAGGCTCGTCGAGTCAGCGACGGTAGACAACGCTGTCAACCGGCTTTGGGGCGAGGTCAACGGCGTCGGAAAGAATATGCTCGGAGTACTGCTGATGGACCTCCGGACGCAGCTGAGCGTTTCCGCGAGAGCGCGAAGCTCCCGCCGGGAGATGCTCGTCGCGGCGGAATGATCCGCGACGACGATCCGTTTCAGAATTCGAACAGGTCCTGCTGAATTGCGATTTCGTCGGCGCGCCCATCCAGGATGGAACGTGCACAGCTTGCGCCATGATTTAGAAAGATGCCGCGAGCGCCGGCATAGGCGCAATTGACGGCGGCCAGGCGCTGACCCGCGACGACCCCGGACAGGAAATCATCGACCGAGGGCAGCGTGGTGCCGCGCTTATGATGCGTCAACATCCAGTCGATGATACCGACGCTGACCATGTCGCCCGATCCGCAGGTGTCGCGCACTACCGGCGCCTGGATCGCCGCACACCAGGCGTGCTCGTCGTCCTGTATGACTTCTAGTCCTTCCGCGCCGTGAGTAACGACGGCAATCGTACCGCCCCTCAGCTTCCGTCCGGACATCCTGTCCGAAAGTCTCTCGGCCGAGTACTTCACGATCGAGCTGAGCGTGATCGCCCGATCGAAGAGTATCCTCATCCTCGATCGCCGACGGTTCGAAGAACACGACAGAGCCGCTTTGCGCCGCCGTCTGCATGGCTCGGAACGTCGAACTACTCAGACGGTCTGTGTAGAACACCACGCAAGCGCTCAATACCGGCCTCGCTCCATCCACTTCGAGTTCGTCGACCGAGCAATACCGCGGCATGTCCTTCTCGGTGTCGGGACAGATGAAGCTGAACGAGTGCTGGCCCACATCCGGGTCGAGCCACTGGGTCAGGACGGGCGACGACATTCCATACCGGCGCGAGATGTAGCGCGTGTCGGCTCCCGCGCGGACGAATTCGTTGACGAGAGAATTGCCGACCACGTCATCTCCGAGCGCTAGGAGAGGGAACACGGAACGTTGAAGCATGGCCAACGAAACAAGCACGTTGCCACACGATCCTCCGAGCGCCTCGAAGGGCTTCTCGCGCTTCGCATACACGCGATCCAATACAGCGAAGCCCGTTCCCGCGACGTTGACGTGGTCTTGGATTCATGGGCGGTCCGGTGTTCGTCATACGCGTCATCTTTGTACCAGGATTTGGATGGCCGTGTGACAGCAATCAGAACGCTTCAACATCCATTTTGAAGCCCCCCCCCGGTTCCGGACGGAGCGCCTTCAAAATGTGCAGAAGCGCGTCCGGGCCTGTGATGGTGGCACCGAAAAGCGCCCATCCGGCCTCCGCCCTACAACAGACCTGATCGACGCTGAGACCGAACGGCATGCTCAGCAGCGCATAGTCGTTACCGAGCGCGTCGCCGCTGTCCCCCACGCACAGGATGCACTCCGGGGGTATTCCGGCACTCGCCGCAAGCTCCCTGAACACGTTGGTTTTACAGGTACTCGAAAGACAGACGTCGATTGTGTGCGCCGACCGCGTCATTCGCACCTCCGGCGTAGAGCCGAACCGCGCCAAGAACTCGCGCCGAAAGTTTGCGACGTCGCGAATTCCGGAAAGCTCGATGGTGATCTGCACCGGCGATCTTCTCATTTTCCGTTCGAGCACAAACAGGTCGGAATTCTCGTCGAGCCATTTTCCGACCTCCGTGATTGCGGCGGCCGGCGGCACGGGCGAAGTCCGTATGTCGACGTCAAGCGTCCGCGTGTGGGCTCCGTTGTAATAGCCGACGAGAATATCCGGATGGAATTTTGCCATAAGCGCGTCCCGCAAAGTCTCGCCCGCCGATCCGCCGCGACCCGTCGCGATAGCAATCCGCATGCCTTCGTTCAGCAGCCGTTCGAGCTGACCAATTACCGGCTTCGTCGGCGGATCGAAGCGGCCGGCGGCCGAAACGACGGTCCCATCGTAATCCAGGATCAATCCGCGGAATTTGGCGCCCGTTAGCCGCATCTTCAGGGAATCAAAGCTCTCGATCAGCGCCAAGCTTCCAGCATCGGGAAGGTCCGCTTTCGCTATCGCCGCACGCTTGTGGCGCACGGCGGAGGGGAGCACCTTCGTCAGGTCCAGAAGAGTCGGGATGCATATATGTCGCCTGCGAACTGGCCCACGCCAGGTTTGGCTGGATCAATGGCCGTCGCCTTGCCGAGCGCCTCGACGATCGTAAGAGCCCGCAGCGCTCCCACCGCATTTTCGAATCTGCCGCAGTTCTTCGCATCGAAGCAGAACCGTCGCACGTTCGCAGGCACCGACTTCTCGATGGCCTTCCAGACGCCGATGCTCTCCGGACCGACGAGGGAAACGATCATTGTCTCGTCCGGCCTGCGCTGCAGCCAGACGTGACGACCGTGCGCGAAGTTGCGGTGGTCGGTGCGCTGGATGCCGCAGAGCGCCGTCTCCCACACCGACGTCTCGATCAGAAGGCCGACGGTTGACAATCGCGGTATCCTCAAGCAAAAGGATCGTGTCAGTCCTCCGCAATGACGCAAAGCATGCCGCCATTGCCTCCCGGCTGTCGGCCGCGAACACACCGTTGACGGCAACCAGGAAGTCCTGGCCCAAAGCCGCCGTCCGCTCGCCGTTGGCGGCAACGTCAGATGCGACAAGGAGCGCAGTGACAGCACTCACCAACGAGTGCGTCGCCAGGAAACCGTCCTTAACGTTGGCGGTCGGCAGAAGGTGGACCTCGGTGCGCGGCAGATCGGAGCAAGCCTTCGCGATCTGGCCTGCGCCATTGTTGGTCACGATATGCAAAACGCGCGCGCCGCGTGCGACCGCCGTCTGCTGAGCGGCAAGAATGTCGGGATTGTTTCCGCCAGCGCTGAAGAGAAAGACGTCCGTGTCGACGAGGTTTCCGTAGGCGAGCACGAACTCCATCGGCGTCTGCACAAGGGTCGGTGCGGCTCCAATCGTTTCCCGACAGAGGCAAAGGTACTCCGCCGAGATCGCCGAACCACCGGAGCCAACGGCGACTACCGCGTTTGCAAGGCCGCCGGAAAGAGCGGCGGACAGCGAGCCCGTGCCTTGCGCCAGGACAAGTTCGATCGTCCTTCGGGTGTCGTCCAGCTTCGCTGAAAACAAATGCATTGGGCTTCAGTCGGGAGCACATGACATCCGGGGCGGACACTCTCCGGAAGTACGTACACTATGCCGCAGGACGGGCGCCCGGCGCAGGGTAACCCGCATAGACTGGACCATGTAGCCAGATGTGCACGATCATGTCCTTGCTTTGAGGTTGCACGCCAGGCACCGACGGCTTGAACTCGTAGCGCTGCGTCTCGACGTAATGGACCGACAGGTTGTGTTCGACGGCGGCCATCATGGCGCCCGCTGCGATCACGCGGCTGCCGAGCGGCGAGAGGATGATCTGAGGAAAGAAGACTTCGTCGACGGTCTTGTCGTAGCGTTTCTTCAGGGTCGAGACCGTCCGGTAGCAATCGAGCGGATTGCTCTCGGACACGTAGATGTAGTCGCGCGCGTTGACCTTCCATTCGTCCACGAGAGCGGACTGATATTCGGACAATAGTTCGTCCGCGCGACGCGGGTTTCGCGCGGGAAACGGGACCACCGGACACACCTTATAGACGTTGTCGTGCGTCGCTCGTATCTTCCTGAGCGTCTCGACGCGACCGCGGCCGAGCTGCGGGAGCCAGATGCGGGCGACCGGGTTCGCCTGGTAGGCCGACGGCCCGGCAAAGCCGCGCACCGCCTGCGCCTGGGAAGCCGGTTCCCCCACAATGCGGTCGTCGAGCCTCGGGGTTCGACGCGATCATCAAATGCAGATTGAGCGCTGGGTTCGCCTCGCACCACTCGATGAGCATGCGGGCGGCGGGAAAGCCTACGCCCATCGACAGGGCGCTCATGTCCAGAACGATGTCGGTGAGATCGGCCGGCCATTCGAACGCCTGCAGCAGGGAGCGCATGGCGTGGCCGCCGACGGCAGCGCTGTTGACGGCGGAAAATATCCTGATCGTCTCGACCTTGCAGCGTTTCACGACCGTCCGAAGCTGTCGTTCGTTATCGTCGGCTAGGGTCCGCAAGCTTACGACGGGATCACCTCGGTCCTCCCGCACAAATAGTCCGCACAGCCGGTCATCCATCACCGCCGCTAGACGTTCGGCAACGAGGCGCGCCCTTGGATCGAATCCCGCGCCTGCGATCAGAAGGCATCTTTGGTCGGACGAGGAGAAGTACTCCTTTATGAAGAGCTCCACACCGTCGTCGAAGTGCGTGAGGCAGTTCTCCCAGTGCGTGCGCGCCGTCATGTTCGAGGCTCCGTCGGCAGCAGGTCGGAGACGCGGCGTTCGAGAAAGCCGCCACGTTTCAACGTCAGCCCGTATTTGAGACAGAGGGGACCCGAGAGCCTCCAGGAGGCACCACGACTTCCCACCCTGCCCATAGTCGCGTACGGCCACGATAGCGGCGTAGGCGATCGCATATTTGAGGGCGTATGACAGCTCGCTCCCGCTTCCAAGGAGTTTCTTCATCTCGCTTTCTGGAACTGCAATCGCATTAGCGCCGGCGCCGAGGGAAGCGTTCGCTTCGCCGGAAACCTTGACGCAATCCTGGGCGATGCGATCGACCAGTTCCCTGATCGTGCGCGAAAATGGAAACGCCCACCCGTTCGACGATCTCACCGGCCTTGTCGGCGAGAGCCGACTGCTGCATCGCCGGAGTGAGAGCAGGATCCTCGTTACGGATCGCCTTCGTCTCCATCCTTGCGACGAGCGCACCGGCTAACTGCAGGAAGTATCTCCGCGTTCTCGTTGCTCGCGTCGCACAAATCCTCGAGACCGAAGTGGAAGGGCCTGCCGTACAGCTGGTGGAGCACGATGCGGGCCCCATCGGCGACAGAGCTCTTCGCCTTTAGGGCCAGCTTGGGCTCGGGGTCCTGTTCGGGAAACAGGCTGCCGGTTTGGCCAGACGTCCGGATTGAATATCGATGCATCAATACGCGGACCATGACGAGGACGACCTCCGGTCCGAAGTCGGCGGACTTTGCACTCTTCACATACCGGGCCACGGTCTGCTCGATTTTGCGACGACGGTCGGTGGAGATGTAAAGCTTCCGCTGTTCGCGGTCGACGAGCGCTTCCAGCTCCGCGAAGTGTCCGCGCGTCAGCGTCGGAGCCTCCTCCTTCAGCAGATCCCGGAAACGTTCGTATTTCCTGTCCCGCAGCGGCTCGACCAGGCGGAGGTAACGGTCTGCCATATCCGTCGCCATCCTGCGAAATTGCCTACGATCGTCAGTACGGCCGTCGCTTTGCATGAAGATGTCGATGTAATCGCGGTCGCGCTTCAGTCCAGGCAATGCGTCCTCGTCGGCTGAACGGAAGATGGCGTTGGGCGATAGCGTGTCCATCCTCATCATCATCCACCGCGCGAAGCGTATCTCGCGGCGGGCAAGAGTACGGAAGAGCGCCTCGAACTGTTCCGGATGTAGGGTGTGCACGTCGTCGAGAATGACCATGGGCCGCAGGCGCAGCGGCTTGCCGTTCCAGTCGATCTCGACGTCGAGGATCGCCTCGAAAGGCTGATAGGGATCGCGCGCTTCGGCAGGAATGTCCGCGATAGTCGGGGGCACAAGACTGGCCCCGATCGAATAGACCGCGCGCTCCACGAGGCGCGCCCGCGCCAGAATCCGCTCGGTCTCCGTGCCGCCGATCTGTTCAAGCTGCGCGCCTGCGTCGTCACGGGCGATGAAACGGATCGACCCCGCGGACCGCCGACCGTTCGCTGTAAAATTACGGGCCAGACCCAGGACAGTGCGGGTCTGGATCAACGCCAAAATCAGCTTCGTCTTGATCGCGGCATCGTACGGCAGCTCCCAGAAGTCGCGATATTCGGACTCCATGGGAATGCGGACGGCGGCGACTGTCGGCAATTCATCCGTCGCGAAGCCACACGCCGCGAACGCACGTCCCAGGAGCCTGTTGTTCTCGTTGTTCTGGTCGCGGAGAACGCTCTCGACGAGCCGGAATTCCACTAGGCTCGCCATCATCGTCTTGCCGCTGCCCGGAGTTCCGATCACCCTCACGGTTTGCTCGAACAGCAAAGACCGTTTCTTGTGCTTGGCGACGAAGGCCATGAGGGGCTCGGGACTGACGATCGCGAGAAAGGCGGAGTCGTCCCTGATGTATTCAGTGGCGCGGCGCAGGAACGGATTGCTCATCGGTTCATTGCCCGTGGCGGTCGCGCCGAAAGAACAGCGGCTGCATGGAGTGGGCGCCGTCTGCGCCGGCGGTTTCTGCCCAGAGAAGCGGAATGCTGTTGTTGGGAGTGTTGTGCTCCAGCACCACGGGGAGCGCGCAGTACGCGTAGCCGAGCTTCATTGTATCCATCCCTGCCTCGCGGCAGTGCTTCTCCAGCCGCTTGAACAAGGCGTGGTCGTAGTATTTGTCGCAAAGTTCGAGCGCTGCGGCGTCGCCGGGCTGCGAGAGTGGCAGCGTCTCGGGGAGGATCAGTCCTTCGGTGATGCTGTGCTTTCCGAAGGACTTCTCAGTCCATTGCTTCGACGCCGTTCCCAGCATCTTGTCCAGATTCATACGAGCCTGATGGCTGGAGGCATAGTGGTGGATATGAAGCGAATATCCGGCGGCGATCGGAAACTTGTCCCCTAATATCTTTCGGGCTTCTCCGACGATGTCGTTGAACTTCTTGAGCTTGCCCTTCCACTTTCCATCCACCATCCGGATGAAGGTGGTTCCCGACGCCGTGAAGTCGTCCACGAGATAGACGTCCTCGAACTTCTCGTCCGGCTTCATGCATTCGTGCTTCACGAGGTTGTCGTTGAGGTCGCGCCATTTCTCAACGTTGACGTTCATCATCGGAACAACCTGCTCCTGCGAAATGCGCGAGAAGTTGGTCCGGCGGAGCAGGTCGATTCGGCTGCCGTCGCTCAAGCCGACGAAGAGCACTTTTCGAAGCCGGCGATTGAACGCCTCGGCGCTCTTGCTGTCCTTCCACACTTCGTACGGCTTGATACCCAGATCGGCCGCGACCACGTCGCGCAAATTAGGAGTCACCACTTCTGGAATGAAATTCTCCACGAGGCGTTGAATTTCGGGAAGCGAAAAATACACCAGGCGCTTCTTCACGAAGTCGTAGGCCGCCGGCCGGTCGGCACGGTCAAACTGCTTCAGCCAAGTGGCCAGAGTTTCGACGAACCGTATCCCCGCCCGGAAGAAGGAATATCCGTCGTACTTCACCGAGGACATCATCCGCAGCCAAGCGTACTCCTCGGTCGCCTTCGCCTGATCATTGGGCCACCCCATGACCTCCGCAATGAGGCTTAAGCCCATTCTATCGTTCACACAGAAATTCCCATTCTTGTCGAAATTTTCAAGCGCGCAGGCTCCGAATCAGCCCCACCTGCGCAGCAAAATAAGCCGCCGCACTGTGGTGGCGATAGACTTGGAATCTCGTAATCCGGACTTTCGACGGAGACTATGCCAACTCGTATGCCAACCGCGGCGTGGCCGAGATCAGCTCGGCCAGGGGGACTACCGGCTTTCAGGATAAACGATCACGGCTCCTTGTCGTCCGCGACCCAAATCGCCGTCCGAGAGAAAAGCTGATGAAATTCCGGAACGAGCAACTTGATACTTCCGACCACCGTGAGGAATTCATGGATCGCGCCCGGCAGCATCTTCTGCGGCAGTCCGATGAGCGCGTTTGGATTGCGGAAGACGACCATGCCCTCCACCCAGCTCTCGTCATAACCGGATTCACGCACGTTGTGAAGAAACGCCGGCGACCCGGCCTCGGTACGGGCCGCTCCCTCTCGCGTCATGCGGACGCGCCGGTTGCCGAATTGGGCGAGGTATCCGAGGCCGATTGAATTTCGGCGGCGTGCCCTGCGGATTGACGATGGACCGCGCTGACGTTCTCGACCCTTCGGAAATTTGAAAAGGCCCGATTTCTCCCGACGGTTTCCTCACACATGCTCTTCGATCCGTTCGAACCGGAGGCCGGCCGGCCAAGATGCGCGGGCAGAATGGTCTGATCTTCGGCAACGGTTACCCGATGCCCGCATTTCGCGGGCATGACGACGAGAGGGCAGCCCCTATGCCTGCGGCTGGGGCTCGAGGCCGCCGGGCTCCGGGCGCGGGCGTGACTTTCCGGCCGGCGGCACGGCGGAGCTGCGGGGCGTTGCGGGCTCGATCACGGACTCCCGCGTCGGGCGCTTGCCAACCAGCAGGTCCTTGATCTCGTCGCCGGTGAGCGTCTCGAATTCGAGAAGCCCCTTGGCCAGGAGCTCGAGCTCGGCGCGCTTCACTTCCAGGATGTGATGGGCTTCAGCGTACCCCGATTCGACAAGGCGCTTGATCTCGCCGTCGATCTTGCGGCTGGTTTCTTCCGAGACGTTCTGCTGTCGCGCCACCTGATATCCGAGGAACACCTCATCCTGGTTTTCGCCATAAGCAACGGCGCCGAGCGCATCGGAGAGGCCCCAGCGGGTGACCATCATGCGCGCAAGCTTGGTCGCCTGCTCGATGTCGGATGCGGCGCCGGAGGTGACCTTCTCCTTGCCGAACACAAGCTCCTCGGCGACGCGCCCGCCCATCATTATGGCAAGGCGTGACGTCATCTGCTCGAGGCTCATGGAGAGCTTGTCGCGCTCAGGCAGCTGCATGACCATGCCGAGCGCCCGGCCGCGTGGAATGATGGTGGCCTTGTGCACGGGATCGGTCGCCCGCACGTTGAGCGCCACGATGGCATGGCCGCCCTCGTGATAGGCGGTGAGAAGCTTCTCCTCCTCGGTCATCACCAGCGACTTGCGCTCGGCGCCCATCATCACCTTGTCCTTGGCGTCCTCGAACTCGACCTGGGTGACCATGCGCTTGTTGCGGCGCGCTGCCATCAAAGCCGCCTCGTTCACCAGGTTCATGAGATCGGCGCCGGAAAAGCCCGGCGTGCCGCGGGCAATGGTCTTGAGGTTGACATCCGGCGCCAGCGGAACCTTGCGCACGTGCACTTTTAGAATTTGCTCGCGGCCGACCACGTCGGGATTGGGAACGATGACCTGCCGATCGAAACGGCCGGGGCGCAGCAGAGCGGGATCGAGGACGTCGGGCCGGTTCGTCGCAGCAATGAGGATGATGCCCTCATTCGCTTCGAAGCCATCCATCTCGACGAGGAGTTGATTGAGGGTCTGCTCGCGCTCGTCATTGCCGCCGCCGAGACCGGCGCCGCGATGGCGGCCGACCGCGTCGATCTCATCGATGAAAATGATGCAGGGGGCGTTCTTCTTCGCCTGCTCGAACATGTCGCGCACGCGCGAGGCGCCCACGCCGACGAACATCTCGACGAAATCCGAGCCCGAGATGGTGAAGAACGGCACATTCGCCTCGCCGGCGATCGCGCGCGCGAGCAGCGTCTTGCCTGTGCCGGGCGGGCCGACGAGGAGCACGCCGCGCGGGATGCGGCCGCCGAGCCGCTGAAATTTGCCGGGATCGCGCAGGAACTCGACGATCTCCTGCAGGTCCTGCTTTGCCTCGTCCACCCCCGCCACATCCTCGAAGGTGACGCGCCCATGCGCCTCGGTCAAAAGTTTGGCGCGGCTCTTGCCGAAGCCGAGCGCCTTGCCTCCCGCGCCCTGCATCTGCCGAGACAGAAAAATCCAAACGCCAATAAGCGCGATGAACGGCAGCCACGAGACGAGGAGCGATACGAACCACGGGACGTCGTTCTGCTGCGGGCGCGCGGTGATCGCGACGCCCTTGCCGTAAAGACGCTGGATCAGACTCGGATCATTCGGAGCGTAGGTCTGGAAGCTGCGGCCGTCGGTAAAGGTGCCATGGATCTCCGGTCCCTGAATCAACACGTCGCGCACGCGGCCTTGATCCACTTCAGTGAGAAGCTGTGAGAAGGAGATATCCTGCGCGCTGGTGCGCTGACCCGGGTTTTGGAACAGCGTGAAGAGAGCAAGCAGTAAAAGGACGATGATGACCCACAAGGCGAAGTTGCGCAGATTGGCATTCATGCCCGTGTCCTAACCTGGCCGCCGATGATGCCCCGGCCTGTTCTCCAGCCTGTTTCTCCAGACTGCTCTAACGCAAGATACGGGCCGATTCACGTCCGTCCGGCCCACAATCTAAGTGCCGCGGGGCACTATGCCAAGGGAACCGCCGTTCCTTTATTTCGCCGCTTGCGCGCGGTGTCCGTCGCCGTGGTCAAGACGCTGGTTATGAGGCATTCGCCGCAGCGAGCGTCGAGGAGCGCGCTCGACGACGAGCGTGCTCCCTCTCGATGTCACGAGCGCACCGGCGAGCGTTCGCCGAAGTCGTACGCGCCCTCCCCGCCCCTCACCCCGACCCTCTCCCCGCGACGCAGGCGTCGCGGGGATCCCGTTGCGGAGAGAGGGAGTGCGCTCCCTCTCCCCATTCTTCATGGGGAGAGGGTCGGGGTGAGGGGCGCTGATCGTTGACGCTAAAAGCGCTTCGTAGAGGGCCTCGAGCTTGCCGAGGCGCAGCGGTCCCCCGTCCCCGACTCGCGCGATTGCGCGGCCAAGCAGCCGAAGCCCGATCTCCTCTGGCAGGGCGAAGAATTTTTTACCGTCGAGCATCATGGCCTCAGGCGTGCAGCTATTGCATGTGGCTTGGCGGTGCGCGGCCATGTTGTGCGAGGTCATGGCGCGCACCAGCACATCTCCCGCTGCGCTTTCGACAGCACGTTCAAGCGCCAGGTCGGCGCGAGCAAGCCGCCGCGCAAGCAGCGCGAGCCGGGGCGCATCGAGGCCCTCGCGCGCCAGGATGGGCATCACCTCCCGCAGGCGAGCCCGGGCGAAACGCGCGTCGCGGTTCGACGCATCCTCCACGTATTTTATACCGCCGCGGTCGAGCGTGGCGAGCAACCGCACTTTGGGAAGATCGAGCAATGGGCGCACGAGCACGACGTTTGTCCCGCCTGCTGCCGAGCAGGACACCGGCAGCGGCGACACCTTGCGCATGGCGCCAAGCCCGCTGATGCCGCTGCCGCGGCTCATGCGCATCAGCACGGTCTCCGCCTGATCGTCCAAGGTGTGTGCGGTCAGGATGTGATCAGCCTTTACGGCGCGGGCGAAATCGCCGAGAAGCCGGTAGCGCGCTGCGCGCGCGGCCTGCTGCAATCCGGTGCGCGGCTTCGTTCCACCCCAACGCAACGTCCGATGCGGCACGCCAAGCATGCGCGCGAGGCGTTTGACCTGCCGCGCCTCGTGCGCGGATTGCGGCCGCAAACCATGATCAACGGTTGCCGCGAAGAGCAATGGACGCTTCTTTTTGCTGGGCGCGTCGCGCCAGCGCGCCGCAAGCATGAGAAGCGCCGTCGAATCCGGCCCGCCGGAGACCGCGAGCACAATGGCCGAAGCGTGCGCCAACGGGTCAAATAATCGTCTCGCCTCGGCGGTGGACAGAGGGCAGGCAGCAGCTTCAGCAGCGCACACGCTTCTGTTCTCGTTCGACCCCCTGTTTGATGCCCGCGGAAGCGCGGGGGAACTTGCGCAAGACTTCGCCGAGCGACGCACAAGCTGCCTCTTTCTCGCCGAGCGCCGCAAGTGACTGGCCCAGGCGCAGCAGCGCATCCGGCGCCTTGCCATTGCTCTCGAACTTCGTCGAGACGTTCAGGAATGCCTCCGCAGCATCGCGATACCGCTGCCGCTGAAACAGGCTCTCGCCCAGCCAGAAGGTAGCATCGCCCATCAAACGATCG
Source organism: uncultured Alphaproteobacteria bacterium (assembly GCA_963841105.1). Taxonomy (GTDB): domain Bacteria; phylum Pseudomonadota; class Alphaproteobacteria; order Rhizobiales; family Xanthobacteraceae; genus VAZQ01. The sequence continues at coordinate 105,093 of CAWJCB010000006.1, read as the reverse complement.
TTCGGATACTTGCTCATGAAGGCGCGAAAGCCGTCCTCCGCGAGCACGTAGTCTCGGCGCAACACATATCCATAGGCGAGATCGAACTCGTCCTTGGGGGTCTGCGAGGGGGGAAGCGTCGCGGGAACGCTGCCCGGGGTCCCCCGATTGGGGGCAGGCAAACCAGCCGACGCATCAGCCGTGTCGCCCGGCCTTGATACCGGCGCGCCGCCCGCTCCCCCGATGGACCCGAGCGCGTGGGGTGCGCCGGGAGCGTTGGGATTCTGTGTGGGATCGAACGCGTCACCTCGCCGGGGAGCAACCGGGACCGGCGCCGGCGCGCCCTGCCCCGGCATGGCTTGCGGCCGCGCTTGCGCCGGCGCTCGTGGCGCGCCTCGCGCGTCGCCATCCTCCTGCATGCGTCGTACGTAATTCTCGAGCTGCTGATTGCGATATTGCAGTTGCTCGATGACTCCAGTGAGTTGCCGGATTCGATTCTCCAGCCGCTCCAGCCGCAGCATGACGTCGGGGCCCCCTGCCTGGGCGATGCGCTCCGGTGTTTGAGATTGCGCACCGCGGTCACCGGCAAGGCGCTCGCTGCCACCGAATATCATGTCTAACAGCCCGGCCGGCCGCTCGCCTTCCTGCGCGGTTGCCGTGGAGAAACCTGGGCCGCTCGCCGCGAACACCATGAGAGCAAGCGCAGATGCCCGTCGAATGGCGGAGCTGGTCATGGTCTCAAAGCGCTGGTCTCAAAGAGTTGGTCTCAAAGCGTTGGCGTCAAGCATTGGCTTCGAGGCTGTGGCGATTGAAGTTGCGCCACACGATACGAATCCCTGCGTCCAAATTGTGACCCGGTGCGCGCCTCGCGCGGCTGGAGGCAACCGGAATTTCCTCTACCGGCAGCGCAGAACGCCGCGCAAAACAGAACCGGCGCCCGAAGGCGCCGGCTGTCCCCTTCCCCCTTGTTCGTTCCTCAGGAGCTGGCGTTAAGCACCGTCACTGCGCGGCGATTCTGTGACCAGCAGGAAATATCATTGCAGACCGCGACCGGGCGCTCCTTGCCGTAGGAGATCGTGCGCATGCGCTGCGGGTTAACGCCGCGCGAAGCGAGATAGTCGCGAACCGTCTGGGCACGTTTGGCGCCGAGCGCGATATTGTATTCACGCGTGCCGCGCTCGTCGGCATGACCCTCGATGGTGAAGGAATATTGGCTATAGCTCTGCAGCCATTGCGCCTGCTTCTCCAGCGTCGCCACCGCTTGTGCGGTGAGCTCCGTCTGATCGGATTCAAAGAACACGCGATCGCCGACATTGACCACGAAGTCCTGTTGGCTTCCCGGCGCGGCCGAGCCGATGGCGGCAGTGGTATTGGCGGTGTTGGCGCAGGCTGCGGCCGTCAACGCCAGGGCGAGTGCGCAGGCAAGCCTGGCGCCACGAACGGCACGCACAACAACATTGCTCATCCGGCGCCCCCATTTGCTGCGTCATTACCGGCCATGCCGCAGATGTAGCAGCCGCGTGGTTAAGCCATGGTTGTTGGACTGTTTCCCCGATCCGACAAACGCATGGAAAAGCCGAAAGCTTTCGTATTGGTTAATAGCCGGTGAATGCGGCGCCTTCGGGGCTGAGCTCCTCTGTCATTCCCCGCGAATGCGGGGAATCCAGAATGTAGGTTGGGTCGAGCCCTTCCGCGAGACCCAACATTTCCCTCCAGCTTTGTTGGGTCTCGTGAAGTACTCGACCCAACCTACTGGATCGCCCGCCTGAAGCGGGCGATGACGGCTCTGGGTGTAGCCCGACACCGTTCTATTGCAGCAGCGGCGACCACGAGGGATCGGATGCATAGCTCGGCGTCTTCACCGGCTGCTCGTTGCGTCCGGTTACGTCCACTGTGTGCAGCATCGGACCGGCGTTGCCGCCCAAGTCACGGAAGAACATGATCACGCGCCCGTTTGGCGCCCAGGTCGGCCCTTCGTTATGATAGCCCTCGGTGAGAATGCGCTCGCCTGACCCGTTGACACGCATGATGCCGATCGCGAACCTGCCTTCGGCCTGCTTGGTGAAGGCGATGTGATCGCCGCGCGGCGACCACACCGGCGTCGAATAGGCGCCCTCGCCGAAGCTTATGCGTTGCGCGTTGCCGCCGCGCGCCCCCATGACGTAGATCTGCTGCTTGCCGCCGCGGTCGGACTCAAAGCAGATATAGGAACCATCGGGCGAGTAGGAGGGCGCGGTATCTATCACCTGTGTGTCGGTGAGTCGCGTCGTCGCCTTAGAGCGCAAATCCATTTCAAACAAATTGGAGTTGCCGCCGCGCTGCAGGCTGAAGATCACACGCTGGCTATCCGGCGAGAAGCGCGGGCTGAAGCTCATGCCGGGAAAGTTGCTGACGATCTCGCGCTGGCCCGTCTCGATGTTCATCAGATAAACTCGGGGATCGCCCTGGCCGTACGACATGTAGGTGATGGTGTCCGCCGAAGACGAGAACCGGGGCGTCAGCACAAGGTCATCGCCGCGCGTCAAATAGCGCACATTGGCGCCGTCCTGATCCATCAGGGCGAGGCGCTTGATGCGGCGCTCCTTCGGACCGGACTCGTCGACGAACACGATGCGGCTGTCGAAATAGCCTTTTTCGCCGGTGAGGCGCTCGTAGATCGCATCCGAGATGATGTGGGCGATACGGCGCCAGTTGTCAGCGGTGGTGGTGTACTGCTGACCGTGCAGCTGCTGGCCGGCGAACACGTCCCACAGGCGAAACTCGGCCTTGAGCCTTCCCTCTGACTGAGTGATGCGGCCGGTGACCAGGGCCTGTGCGTTGACGGCGCGCCAATCCGGAAAGCGCGGCAGGCTGTCGATTGTGGTGATTTTCTCGATGTAGGCGGCCGGATCGATGGGGGCAAACAGGCCGCAGCGTTTGAGGTTCGAGGCGATGATCTGGCCGATGTTCCTGCCGGCCGCGGGATCCGTCGTCGCCACGGCGATGAATTCCGGCACCGCGATGGGTATCGGCTGGATATTTCCCTCGGTGACGTCGAGCTTGAGGACGGCACCGGCGCGCCGCGGGGAAAGGCCGATGAGCGCCCCGGCCGCGGCGCCGGCGCCAAGCATGATGGCGCCGCGGCGGCTGAGTGGGATCGAGACGCGAAAGCGCGGTGTGCTCCCCTCCCCCTTGTGGGGAGGGGTCGGGGGTGGGGGTGCCAAGATCGAACACTAGCGCGTCACGCGCCCACCCCCCTCCCCAGCCCTCCCCCACAGAGGGGATGGGCAGGCCGAGTCCGCTGTTCCGCTTCATATTGCTCATCATTATCCGCGCAGCATCTGGCGTGGGTCGAAGGTGATCTCGATATCTTTCCATTGCTCGTAGTGCTCGGGCCGCAGCATGTCGAAGGGCTGGCCGCGGATGACGGCGCGCCTGGCGCTGTCGCGAGCGGCGACAAAATGCGCACTGCTGCCGCTGTTGAGCACTTCAGGAGGCGCGGCGAGCGTGCCGTCAGGCTTGAGCCTGATGCGCACGAGCACGACAAGCTCCTGCGGGTCGCGGGCGCCTGCCGGCGGCGTCCATAACTGCGCGAGCCGCGCGCGCAGCGCGTCGAGCTCGCTCATTGATAACTGCGCATCTCTGCCGCTGGGCAGGCCGTATGAGGACGTATTGTGGAGGGTGCTGCCCGCGGCAGCCACACGCGTCGCGTCGCGCTTGTCGAGAAGCGCCTCGACCCGCTTGGGATCGAACTTGGGCGCAGGCGGCGCCGGCTTCTTGGGCGCTGCCTGCGCCTTCTCGGCCGCAGGCTTGGCATCCGCCTTCTTGGGCTCCGGCTTCTCCGACTTCTCAAGCGCCTCGGCGATGGGGTCGGGCTTGGCATCCGCCGCCTTCTTGTCCGCCGCGGCCTTCTTTTCCGGCTTCTTCTCTTCCTGCTTTTCCTCAACCGGCTTTTGCTCGGGCGCCGGCGGCGGCTCGTGCGCCGCTTTCACTTCCTTCTTCTCCACGACCTTTGCGGTCACATCCTCGACCGGCTTGGCCTCGGCAATCTTTTCAACGAGGGGCTTCTGATTCTCGACCTTCGGCGCGTCCTTCGCGCCTTGCGTGATTTTCGAGAACTCGCCCGCGGTGACGATATCGACCGGCAGCGCGTCGCCCGGAGGAGCAGCAAGCGGCCTCGCCGCAAGCGACCAGATGCTCCACAGCAGGACCAATCCGTGGCCGACTGCCGATATGGTCGTCGCCGTCCTCATTTTCGCGTTGGCAACCTCGTCACCTTGAAGGGCCCTGCTCGACCTCTGTCACCAAAGCCACACGGCGGAAGCCAGCTGCCGATATGCGCCCCATCACTTTCATGACGGTGCCGTAATCGACCTGACGGTCGCCGCGCACAAAGATGCGCTCGTCCGCCCCGCCGCGAGCCTCGGTTACGGCCTTGAGCTTCGGGACAACTTCCTCCAGGGGAATTTCGGTATTTTGGAGGTAGACCTGACCTTTCACATTCACCGAAACGGTGAGCGGCTCCTTGTCCTGGTCGAGCGTCTTGGCTTGCGTCTGCGGCAAGTCGAGCGGAACCCCGACCGTGAGGAGCGGCGCCGACACCATGAAAATGATCAACAGAACAAGCATGACGTCGACCATCGGCGTCACGTTGATCTCAGCCATCACCGGCTTGCGGGTGTGCCGGCGCCTTCCCGACACAACCGCGGTGCCCGCGTTCATTGCCATCCCGGACTATCCCCGTTCATCAATCTGGCGGGACAAAATGGCGGCGAATTCATCGGCGAAGGCCTCCAGCCGCTGCGCCTGCTTGTTCACGTCGGAGATAAACTTGTTATAAAAAATCGTCGCGGGTATGGCGGCGATGAGCCCGATTGCGGTCGCAAACAGGGCCTCCGCAATGCCCGGCGCCACAACGGCAAGTGAAGTCGTCTGCTGGCCGGCTATGGCGCGAAAGCTCGTCATGATGCCCCACACCGTGCCGAACAGACCGACGAAAGGCCCGGCCGAGCCGACCGTTGCGAGGACGAGGAGCCGGCGCTCGAGGCGCGCGATCTCCCGCTGGATGGTCACGTCCATGACCTTCTCGATGCGGGCTTGCAGGCCGGCAAACGAGCGCGCCTGTCCCTCCAGGCTGCGCTTCCATTCGCGCATGGCTGCGACGAAGAGGGCGGCCATGGAATGGCTCGGACGTGAGGCGAGGGAGCGATAGAGGTCATCGAGCGACTGGCCCGACCAGAACGCCTGCTCAAAGGCGTCCATGGCGCGCTTGGTGCGAGAATAGAGAATGAATTTGTCGATCGTGATCGCCCATACGGCGATCGACGCGACCAGCAGACCGACCATCACCAGCTTGACGACGAAGTCCGCGTTCTGAAAGAGGTCCCAGATCGAGATAGTTGCGGCAGGCGGCATTGCAGTTCCTGGGCGGCTCTCTGCGATCTTCGGGAGGCCTGCTCCGTCCTTCTGTCGCGCGCGCAAACGAAGCGGCGGCGAACGCCGTGCCGCCGATGCCAGCCCAGCCGCCGAACAGCCGAAATTGAACGAAGATTCGCGCGGCCCCCACCAGCCTGGCTAACGCATTCCGTGCCAAAGTTGTCCAAACTAGGGCGCATACGAAAAGGCCGCCGGCCAGATGCAGCCGACGGCCTCCTTAAGCCTTTGCGCGAGAGTCTTTAAACGACGTGGGCTGACGACTGGCCGCCGCGCTCCGCCATGAACTGGTCGAATTCCTGCTTGTCTCTGGCCATGCGCAGCCGCTTGAGAAATTCGTGGAACTCGCGTTGCTCGTCCTCGAGGCGCCGCAACGTCTCGGCGCGGTAATCATCGAAGGCCCGATTGCCGCTCGCTCGCATCGACGGCTGCCACCACGTTCCGCGATTGGCCGCCGATTGCAGTCCGCCACACCAAGCAGTCATTCCGCCATGTTTCCAGGCGCTCATCCGTCCGCTCCCAATCATGAAGGCCAAGGTGGCGAGACCGATGGGCCACCAGAACGCAAACCCGAGAATCACAAGGGCGATCCAGGCCGGTTTTCCCAGATCGTCCAGCTTCGCAACTATGGGCATTGGAGCCTCGCCGTGAATGTTATTGACATTAACATAGCTAGAGGACGCCCCCCTTCTTGTCAAGCCGGATTCCAAGGGCCGCTTGGTGGACGCGCCGAAGGATCGGGCAGCCCCAGGCCGCGCAGGTAGATAAGGACGGCCGCCTCCAGGAGATCATCGGGTGGCATCGGCGCCGCATAACGCGCGCCGTCGCCCCGGCCAAACAGCGATGCGATGCCGTGGGAGAGCGCCCAGATGTGCAGCGTCATCATCAGCACCGGCGGACGGTTCTGCGAGGGCATCGTACCCACGAGCTGTTCGGTTGCGTGCCGCAAAACGCCGAAGGCACGCTCCCCCGCCGCCCGCAGCTCCGGGCTCGACTCAAGCGAAAGACCGGTTTCGAACATCGCTGAGTAATAAGCAGGCTCGCTGCGCGCGAACTGCAGGTAGGCCTTTCCCAACCGATCGAATGCTGCAAGCGGCGTCGGACGCCCCTGGTCCCAGGCCCGCGACAGCGACGTCTCGAAGAGCTCAAAGCCGCGACGCGCGATGTTGACCAGGAGCTCGTCGCGGTCGCGAAAGTGCCGATAGGGCGCCGCGGGGCTCACCCCGGCAAAGCGAGCGGCCTCGGCAAAGGTGAAGCCCGCGGGTCCTTTTTCCGCGATCAACTGGAGCGCCGCCCGGATCAGCGCCTCCTTGAGGTTGCCGTGGTGATAGCCGCGCGCCTCCGATGATGCAGAGCCTGTCGCCTCGTCTTGCTTTCTCCACCTCATGTAACGAGGCTTTACATGACTGCATCCGCGCCGTCCATGCGCGGTACCTTATTGCGGTAGCTGCGCATCCTCGGCCATCGCCTGACGCAAGGCCTTGGGAATGGGCTGCGCCCGCCCGCCGGACACGCAGGCAACCCGCACCTGCGCGTCGACGAGGATTTCCTCTCCGCGCAGAACCTGCTGGTGCAGCGTGATCGAGGCGCCTTTGATCTCCACCGGCCTGGTAATGACCTCGAGCACATCGTCCATGCGCGCGGATTTGAGGAACTCGATGCGCATCGAGCGCACCACGAAGGCAAAGCCCGGCGTCTCGCGATTGGCTTCCTCGAACAAGGCGCGGTGATCGGCGCCGAGAAGGCGCAGGTGATTCGTGCGGCCGCGCTCCATGAAGCGCAGATAATTGGCGTGATAGACAATGCCGGAGAAATCCGTGTCCTCGTAGTACACCCGCACCGTCATGGCGTGGCGTCCCCCCTGCATCGTCCCGTCGAGGGGACATTCAGATTCCGTCATCGAAAACCTATTCCTCCTCCTCGGGCTGGCCGAACAGGTGGAATTGCGCGGGGTCGCGCGCCGGCTCGGCCAGACCGAGGTGGCGAAAGGCATGGGGCGTGAGGAGGCGTCCGCGCGGGGTACGCTGGAGGAGCCCCTTCTGAATGAGATACGGCTCGATGATCTCCTCGATCGCATCGCGTGGCTCGGAGAGCGCGGCGGCGATGGTCTCGATGCCGACCGGCCCGCCTGCGTAATTGGTCGCAATATTGGAGAGATAGCGCCGGTCCATGGCGTCGAGGCCGGCGGTGTTGACTTCAAGCTCCGTGAGCGCCCGGTCGGCGGCGCTGCGGTCGATCGCCGTCGCTCCGGCGACGAGCGCGAAATCGCGCACCCGCCGCAACAGCCGGCCGGCAATGCGCGGCGTGCCCCGCGCGCGGCACGCGATCTCGTTCCTTCCGTCCGGCGTGATGCCGATGCCAAGCAGGCGCGCGCCGCGTTCGACAATGTTCTTCGAGCTCCGCCTCGGAATAGAAGTTCAGCCGGATGGGAATGCCGAAGCGATCACGCAGTGGGTTCGTGAGGAGGCCGGCGCGCGTCGTGGCGCCAACCAGGGTAAAGCGAGCCAGATCAATCTTGACCGAGCGCGCCGCAGGCCCCTGCCCGATGATGAGATCGAGCTGGAAGTCTTCCATGGCGGGGTAGAGGATCTCCTCAACCGCAGGATTGAGGCGGTGAATCTCATCGATGAACAGGACGTCGCGGTCCTCGAGATTGGTCAGGAGCGCTGCCAGGTCGCCTGCCTTAGCGATCACCGGCCCCGAGGTCGCGCGGAAATTGACACCGAGCTCGCGCGCCACGATCTGCGCCAGCGTGGTTTTGCCGAGCCCGGGCGGACCAACGAACAACACATGGTCGAGCGCCTCCTGGCGCGCCCGCGCGGCCGCGATGAAAACGGCCATGTTCGAGCGCGCCTGCTGCTGGCCTATGAACTCGGTAAGCCGCTGCGGGCGCAGCGAGCTGTCGGGCGCGTCCTCGTCGCGGCGCTCCGGCGTGATCAGCCGGGCGGTAGAGCCTGGGCTCGCGCTCAATTCGGCCTCACAGCGTGCGTTCGCGGCTATACTTGTTGGGCAGCAACTCGCCGATCGGCGCAATCTGCGGACCTTTTGCGGCCGGCACGATCACGCGGGCATTGCGATCGTAGTCCCAGATGAGCTCGCGGCAGCTTCCACAGGGCGAGACGATGCGAATGGCCTGGTCGGTTTCGATCGGTTCGGGATGGCGCACCGCCACGATCGTCTCGATGCCGGTCTCGCCTGTCTCGGTTACCGCGCGACCGAGCGCCACGGCCTCCGCGCACACCGCCATGCGCCCGAGATAAGCGTCGAGATTGACGCCGGTGAAGATGCGTCCGTCACGCGTACGCAGCGCCGCGCCCACTTCCTGCCAGTCGTATTTGTAGCGCCGCGAGATGGCCTGGGTCGCAGCGGCGATGAGCTCCTGGTCACGCTCGTTCAGCATGAAAAGAATTCTTCGATTTCTTTGATCTCTTGGATTTCTCGGATTTCTTGGATTTCTTGGATTTCTTGGATTTTTTCGATCATTTCGCCAGTTCCTTGAGGCCCAGCCGAATCAGATTGGCCGCATTCGCGCCCTCCCCGGCGCTGCGCGCCGCCGCGGCAATGGCGGAGGCGGCCTGCGGCTGACCGTAGCCGAGATTGACCAGCGCCGACACGGCGTCCGCGACCGGCGCGGGCGCGCGCTTCTCCTCGACCGCGCCGGACAGGCGAACCACCGCGGGATCGAGACCGGCATAGGCCGGCGCCTTGTCCTTGAGCTCCGTGACGATACGTTCGGCCACTCTGGCGCCGACCCCCGGCGCGCGTGCGAGCATGGCCTTGTCGCGCATGGCGATCGCGGTCGCAAGATCGACCGGCTTGAGAGTGCCGAGCACGGACAGCGCAACCTTGGCGCCCACTCCCTGCACCGTCTGCAAGAGGCGGAACCATTCGCGTTCCACGTCGCTCATGAATCCAAACAGGCGGAGCTGATCCTCGCGGACGTGGGTCTCGATCGCCAGGCTCGCCGGCTGCCCGGTCGCCGGCAGCTCCTGCAACGTGCGCACGGAGCAATGCACGAGATAGCCGACCCCGCCGACGTCGAGGATGATGAAATCCTCGCCGTACGAATTGACGATGCCCTTCAGCTTGCCGATCATGATGCCGCCGTTTTCAACACCGCGCTTTGGCGGTGATGCGCATGACATACGGCAACCGCCAGCGCGTCGGCGGCGTCGTCCGATTGCGGATCGGCTTTCGGCAACAGCACGGAGATCATCATGCGCACCTGCGCCTTCTCGCCGTGCCCGACCCCGACGATGGTCTTCTTCACCAGATTGGGCGCGTATTCGGCGACGGGAACACCGGCAATCGCCGGCACCAGCATGGCGACGCCGCGCGCCTGGCCAAGCTTGAGAGTTGCGCCAGCGTCCTTGTTGACAAAGGTCGCCTCGACCGCGGCTTCATCCGGGGCATGGGCTTTGACAATGCCGTCCAATCCCTGATGGATCGCAAGAAGACGGTCCGCCAGCGCTGCCCGGGCGTCCGTGGCAACCGAGCCGCAGGCGAGGAAGCTCAGGCGGTTGCCGTCAATCGCAATCATGCCCCAGCCGGTGCGGCGCAGCCCAGGATCAATGCCGAGAATGCGAATCGGCCGCAGCATCATGGGATGGTGATACAGCCGCGCGCGATTCGTGTGTAGGGCGGATTAGCCGAAGGCGTAATCCGCCAAATCCGGCAGGACGCAGCCGCTGTGCGGCGGATTACGCTTCGCTAATCCGCCCTACCCTCTTGGGCTTCGCCAAAGTCGCCGGAGAACGCCTCGATCTCGCCAGCCCAATCTTCCGGGAAAATCCCAACGCGCACGTCGCGGTGAAAGGATGAATACAGCCAATCCTGCACGCGACGCACAAGACTGTGTTTCACTGGATTGATGTAGCAATACTCAACATGGCGAGCGAAATCCGCATCGTCTCTGATCAAATGTTCCCAAAATCGACGCTGCCAAATGCCGCGTTCGCCGCGCGCTTTCCGCGTGCGGCTCAACAGCTCGCGCTTCGGGACCGACTGCGCAAAACGCGACTTGATGAAACGCCAACGCGTGGAGAAATCCGCGTCTCCAGGCGGCAAAGTCCACACCGCATGAATGTGGTCTGGCAACACGACAAACGCCTCGGTAATGAAGGGATAATGCTGCAGCGTCCAGCGCGTAGCGTCGCGGAGCGCATCAATTCTTTCTGTAAGGATCATGCTGCGTCGGTCTAGCAGATTCACTGTAAAGAACCAGCAAGCCCCCGGCACCAAGGCGCGGCGATAATTGGGCATTCTGATACCTGAAGTTCGCTACGTGCTCTCCCGCCGTGCCAGCTCCCACGTGTCTGGCGGATTACGCTTCGCTAATCCGCCCTACCCGGTGGAGACCAGTTCACGCGCTGAGCTTATGCATCAGCGCATCGGAGACTTCGAAATTGGCATAGACGTTCTGCACGTCGTCGTGCTCGTTGAGATTCTCCATCAGCCGCAACAGCTTCTCGCCCTGCTCGTCGTTCACCGCGACCGTGTTTTGCGGCTTCCAGACCAGGGCGGCCTTGCGCGGCTCGCCGAATTTCTGCTCCAGCGCCTTGGCCACTTCGCGCAAGCTGGTCTGCGCGGTGTAGACTTCGTGCCCGCTCTCGCTCGAGACGACGTCCTCGGCGCCCGCATCGATGGCGGCCTCCAGCATGGCCTCGGGGCTCGCTACCTTGGCGTCGAATTCGACCACCCCGACGTGATCGAACATGAAAGAGACCGCCCCTGTCTCCGCCAGATTGCCGCCGGACTTGCTGAAGGTCGCGCGCACTTCACCCGCGGTACGGTTGCGGTTATCGGTCAGGACCTCGACAATGATCGCGACCCCGCCGGGACCGTAGCCCTCATAGCGGATCTCGTCATAGCTCTCGGCATCGCCGCCAAGCGCCTTCTTGATCGCGCGGTCGATATTGTCTTTCGGCATGTTCTCGGCGCGCGCGGCGAGCATGGCCGCGCGCAGTCGCGGGTTCATCGCCGGGTCAGCCAGGCCCAGGCGCGCCGACACGGTGATCTCGCGCGCGAGCTTGCCGAACAACTTGGATTTCGCCGCATCCTGGCGCCCCTTGCGGTGCATGATGTTCTTGAACTGCGAATGTCCAGCCATGAGCTTTCCCGGTGTCGCCATCAATTGCTTGATAATATGATCCCCTGAAATGCTGGACGCGAGCGGCAATGGCAAGAGGAGGCGCGCCCCGTGAGCGCCGGATTCCGATTTGCAGCGAGCGTCGATGAGCTCAAGCGCAGAGGGCGGCTCGTCGTGCGCGGGCCGCATCGGCCAATCCTCCTCATCCGCGAGGGGGAACGCATCTATGCCCTCGACAACCGCTGCCCGCATCTGGGCTTCCCGCTCGAGCGCGCAACCCTGGAAGACGGCATCCTGACCTGCCACTGGCACCACGCGCGGTTCGACATTGCGAGCGGTTGCACATTCGATCTTTGGGCTGATGATGCGCCCACGTGCCCGGTGGAGGTTCGCGGCACCGAAATATGGATCAATCCCGAGCTCGGGCATGCCGATGCCGCGGCGCATTGGCGCAAGCGTCTCGACGACGGCATGGCCCACAATCTCGGCCTCGTGATTGCCAAGGCCGTGCAGGGTCAGTTGGCGGCGGGCGTACCGCCGCTCGACATCGTGCGCCAAGCCGCGCTGTTCGGTGCGCGCAATCTGCAAAGCTGGAGCAGCGGCATGACCATCCTGACCGCGCTCGCTAACCGTATGGCCAACCTGCCGCGGCACGAGGTTTACCTCGCACTGCTCCATGGCGTGCGCCACGTCGCAGCGGATTGCGAAGGCGCCGCGACGCCAAGAGAGCGCGCGGCGCTTGCCAGTCGTCCGGCGGCGAGCGCGCTCAAGCGCTGGCTGCGGCGTTGGACTGCGGTGCGGCACGCCGAGGCGGCCCAGCGCACGGTGCTCACCGCGATCGGCATGGATTGCCGCCCGGCGCTTCTCGCGGATCTTTTGTTCGCGGCCGAAACCGATCGCGTCTTTGCCGACGGAGGACATTCGCTCGATTTCATCAACAAGTCGTTCGAGTGTCTCGATCTGATCGGATGGCAGCACGCGTGCGTCATCCTGCCCAGCCTCGTCGGGCAGATGGCCGCCGCGCGCGGCGCCGAGGAATCGACCGAGTGGCGTCAACCCGCGGATCTCATCGCACTCTGCGACAAGGCGGCCGCCGAGCTGCCCGCCCGTGTCGCGGCTCGCGCTCACGGCGCCTGGTCGCAGCACGCGGACCAGGCGCACGTGAACTTGGCGCACGTGAACTTGGCGCACGCGCTTCTTGGCGACCATGCGGACGCGATCGTGGCCGCGCTCCTGACCGCGGTGTCCGACGGCGCCTCGCCCGATGACCTCGGCCGTTCGCTTGCCTACGCGGCGGCATTGCGGGTCGCGCGCTTCGGCGCCGCGAACGAGCACGGCGATTGGGAAACGGCGCATCATGTCTTCACCTATTGCAACGCGGTGCATCAGGGACTCAAGCGCATCGCCGCCGACCGCGAGCTTTCCCTGAATTATTTCGAGCTCCTGCGCGCCGTCGTGCACGGCGCAATGGCGATTTATCTGATCCGCTACCTGAACGTGCCGCCCGCCCGCTTGCCCGGCGAAGAGGGGGATGCGCTGGAGGATCTTCCTGCAACCATCGACGGCATCCGCGCCGCGCTGCTCGACGCCTTCGATCGCCAGCATCAGGTCGAGATGGCAGCGCGCCTGGTCGCGCGGCACCTCGCACTGGACCATCCGCCGGAGCTGATCATTGCCGCTCTCGCGCGGGCGCTGCTGCGCGAGGACGCAGGCTTTCATTCCTATCAAATGCTCGAGGCAGGGGCGCGCCAGTTTCAGGAGTGGGGCAACACGCAACCAGGGCGGCACATCCTCATCGCGGTTGCACGCTATCTTGCCGCGCACTCGCCCACGGAGCGTGCCTGGCTGCAGACCGCCGACATCGCCGAGCGCCTCGCGCGCGGCGACCAGCTGCACGAGAATGCTTGATTGCAGGCGGCACTCGTTGCATTTCAAACGCGGGGTTGTGGAACTTTGGTTCCATTGCCGATGAGTAGCTGCATACTCCTGCCACTTTTTTCCTGCGGATGACCTCCGACAACGTCGGTGGGGTTAACCACCGCTTAAGGCGTTGCTCGCATCCTTGCGTCTGATCGGGCTCGCCGGGTTGGACGTTGTTAGCGCGCAAGATAACGCAGACCGGCAGATTCGCAGGCCGGCAGATCCCATGACCCGCGCTGCTAGATCGCCAAAGAGCGATATCGCCTAACCCGGCGCGGGGAGGCTGCCACTGCGGCGAATGCGATGTGCAAAATGCGCTGGGCAAATGCTTGGGGAGCAAGCTCCGGAACTACTCTGGGCTTGCAAGCTAACGGGGGATACCATCGAGATGCACGGATACGAGAGAGCACGAGAGAGCCGACAACAACTCTTGAGTCATTGGGATTTGTTGCGCAGATTCTGGGCTGCTGCCTCCGGCTATTGGCGGGATCCCGGCGCGCGCAGCGCATGGTTGCTCAGCTGCGCTCTTCTCGCTCTCATCGTGCTCAATCTCGGCATTTCGTACGAGCTCAATGTCTGGAACCGCGCGATGTTCGACGCGCTCGAGCAACGCGACTCCGCAACCTCCTTGTTCCAGGCCTTGGCTTATTTCCCGCTGATGGGCGCCAGCGTCGCTCTCGGCGTGCTGATCGTTTATTCGCGCATGACGATGCAGCGTCTCTGGCGGGTCTGGCTCAACCGGCGGCTGCTGGATCGCTGGCTGGCGAACAGCCGCTGCTATCAGCTCAACCTGGTCAAGGGAGAGCACGCCTGCGCTGAATACCGGGTGGCCGAGGACCTGCGGATGGCAACCGAGTCGCCCGTTGATTTCGCGGTTGGGATAACCAACGCCCTGCTGTCCGCGCTGACCTTCATTTTCGTTCTATGGACGATCGGCGGAGCTCTCTCCTTCAACGTGGCGGGGACGACCATCACGATCCCCGGCTTTCTGGTGCTCGCCGCGGTGGGCTATGCACTGCTCGCGAGCGGAGGCATGGTGCTCATCGGCCGCCGCTTCGCCGCGGTCTCCGAGCAGAAGAACCAGGCGGAGGCGGAATACCGCTATGCGCTCACGCGGGTGCGCGAAAATGCTGAAAGCATCACGCTGCTGCGTGGCGAGGGCGAGGAGCGCTGCACGCTAGAGCGCTCGTTCGCGACCGTGGCGCACCGCTGGCGCGACATCTGCATCCAGACACTTCGCACAACGTTCGTGTCCCAGGTCAGCGGATACTTTGCGGCGGTGCTGCCCATCCTGCTGTGCGCGCCGAAATTTCTGGACAACTCCATGACGCTTGGCCAGGTCATGCAGGCGGCCTCTGCATTCGCGGTCGTCCACGCCGCCTTCAGTTGGCTGGTCGACAACTATCCCCGGCTGGCGGATTGGTCGGCGTGCGCGCGGCGCGTGGCTTCGCTGATGGTCTCGCTCGATGCATTGGAGCGGGCAGAGAACGGCGGCGGCGCCGCACGCATTGCGCACGCCGCGACCGACGACGCGGCGCTGCGCCTGCGCAATCTGTCGGTGACGCTTGCCGACGGCAGCGCGATCGTGGACCGGGCGGAAATCAGCATCGCGCGCGGCGAACGCGTTCTCCTCGCGGGACTGTCGGGCACTGGAAAGAGCACCTTGGTGCGCGCCGTCGGCGGCCAATGGCCATGGGGCGAGGGCGAAGTGCAGACAGGTCGTGGGGCGCGCGTTCTCGTGCTTCCGCAGCAAGCTTATGTTCCGGCCGGCAGCTTGCTGCGCGCGGCGGCGTATCCAACGCCTGCAAGCCAGGTCGACAGGGAAGATGTCGTCACGGCGCTCACCCTGGTCGGCTTGCGCCAATTCGCCGGTCGCCTCGACGAGGACATTGCCTGGGAGCAGATCTTGTCTGGCGGAGAGAAGCAGCGGCTTGCATTTGTAAGACTGCTGATCGCCCGTCCCGACATTGTCGTGATCGACGAGGCGACTTCGGCTCTCGATGCCACAAGTCAGAGCCAACTGATGGCGCTTGTCCAGACGCGCCTGCCGGCCGCAACCATCATCGGCATCGGGCACCGGCCTGAGCTCGAAGCATTCTACGACCGGAAGATCGAGCTGGTGCGCAGCCGGAAGGGAGCGCGGCTCACGATCGAGGAGGATCTGAAGGCCTTCGCCAGCCCGGCGCCGCAGCGCGAACGGATCGAGCGGTTAATGACGCTCACTCGACCGCATTCAACGCGCGCCGGCGCGTTTCGGCCCCCGGTGGCACGGGTGCGATCTGAACGATCGGCCATGGCCAGCTGATGTGAAGCTAGATTGTGAGAATGCTTACACGCCTGTTGCAGCGCCTGCTCATCCTGGGGTTGGGCATCTTCAGCGTCTGGCTGATCGTGTTTGTGGTCTTCGAGTTTGCGGACCGCAGACTGCCATGGGTTCTGGCTTTGGGTCTCACTTATGGAATCGGAGCGTACATCATCCTCCCGCGCGTTGTTCGCATGGGCCTGAAAATCCTCCAGCGCAAGCGCGTACCCAGCTTCACGATCACAGCTGACGGACTGCCCGGCGATCCGGTCAATGTCGCGCTCATCGGTACGCTGCAACAGCTTCGCGACGCCTTTGCGACCGTTGGCTGGTCAGAGGCTGATCGGTTGGGGCTGGCAAGCTCGTCGCGCATGATCCGGGCATTCGCATTCAAGTCGCCCTATCCTACGGCTCCGTTCAGCACTCTCTATCTTTTCGGACGCGGCCAGGACATCGGCTTCCAAAGGGCAATCGACGACAGCCCGCGCAAGCGCCATCACATCCGCTTCTGGGCATTGAGCCTCGCGCATGCGGAGGGCACGGTGGGAACGGCCAGCTTCTGGCTGAACACCGACCGCCCGCCTGACAATGCCAGCGTTTTCTGGGTCGGGGCCGGCACCAGGGACACCGGTTTGTCCCTGACCAGGCTCACATTCCAGATCACCCACGCCACCGACGCCGACACCAATGCCGAGCGGGACCACATAATCGGCGAGTTGCGCGGGAAGCAAGTCATCAGGGATGTGACCTCGTATCAATCAGGCCAGCACCTGCCGGCGCAACGCGTCAATCGCTACATCACTGATGGCGAGATTACGCTGGCCAACCTGGCGGTGGATGACACCTGATTCCCCGCGGGGGGCGACGTCGAGCCATTGCCGGGCAAGGGCACGCGGCTATACATGTATAGCACAATGGAGGTCGGAAAGTGCTTGCTCTTCGTCTACCGCCGGACATCGAGGAACGACTTGAGGCCCTGGCCAAGAAAACCGGCCGCAGCAAGAGTTACTACGCCCGCGAGGCTATCTTGCGTCAGATCGAAGACATTGAGGATTACTACCTGGCGCGCCGGCGTCTCGCGCGTGGCGGCGCGCGCGTGACGCTGGAAAGCCTGGAGCGGCAGCTTAGGAGCCGCTCGAAGCGCCGATAACGATGCCAAGCTGGCGGGTTGAGTTTCATCCCGCGGCCGTCCGCGACCTGCACAAGCTTGGCGATGACGGCGAACGGCGCGTTTTGCGCTATCTGCGCGAGCGCATATCCGGCGCCGAGGATCCGCGCCGCCTCGGCCAAGCGCTGACCGGCGACCGCAAAGGCCTTTGGCGCTACCGTGTCGGAGATTACAGAATTGTTGCGGCACTCCAGGACGAACGCTTCGTGGTGCGAAGTCTATCGCTGAGCGTGACGTGCTACCGACCCGGGAATTGGAGGCGACGCGCCAGCTATTTGTAATATCCCACCGCGCAGGTCTGATCACCGACCTTGGTGACGTAGCTCACCTTGGCAACCGGCGTGGGATCGGTTCCCGGCCGCGGCCACATATACGCGACTTCCTTGACCTTGCCTTCCTCCGCGGCGCTCAGGATTTCCTTGCCGAGTGGCTTGCCGTTCTTGTCCTGGAGATCCGCCAGGCTCTTGCCGTTGAGCGTCGGGTGGGCGGTGAAGATGCCATCCGATCCGGCGCAGAAGGGGTACAGGTCGCGATCCTTGAAGCCGCCTTCGCCCTTGTTAAATTGCGCGAGCGCCGCCGCCTTATCTGCCTTGATCGCGGCAACGGCCTTGTCCAGCATTGCGCGTGCTTCCTGCGGCGTGCCGAAATCCGCCGCCATGAGGGGAGCCGCGAGCCCGCTCAAGAGCAGCCCCGCGGAGATCATCCTTTTCCACCGCATTCGACACCTCCTCCATAACCCTTCACATCCAATTGTCTGCCATGGCAGGGCAGGCTCCATTGGAGCAGGTCATCATAGCGCAATCTGCATCTCTTGCCGATCCATCCCGCCCTGCCTGCTCCTTGCCTGCTCCTTGCCTGCGCTCTGCCGGCGGGGAAAGATCGCGAGCTACGCGGGCGAGTGGGGGGCTTGTCCAATCGCCAGCGGATGGCGAGAGTACCCCCCATGGCAGCCTCTCCCCGCGAAGCGGGATCAGGGAGCGCGCCCGGTCCGCAGCGCCGCAAAGAGTCCGCGAAGAATTGACCGTCACAAAGGACCTGCGGGTCCGGGGACAACAGATACGAGGAAATGCTATGTCAGCCTTTGGAGAGGGACGCCATGACTGAAAATCGCCCGCACGCGCATATCGCGGCTCTTCTGGGGTTTGCCACAGCGCTCACCTGCGCGGTGGCGACGGTCACCGATGCACGCGCGCAGGCAACCACCCCGGCAACGGCGCCGGCCGCGGGCGCCGCACAGACCGCGCGTTCGGTCACGCAGGGACGCGCCACCACCGTCGTCGAAAACCTCTATAAATGCCCGAACCCGGCTGCGCCCAACCAGCGCATCAGCGGTGTCGGAACAATCACCTCTCCGG
Organism: uncultured Alphaproteobacteria bacterium; assembly: GCA_963841105.1. Lineage (GTDB taxonomy): Bacteria > Pseudomonadota > Alphaproteobacteria > Rhizobiales > Xanthobacteraceae > VAZQ01. The sequence goes on along the minus strand of CAWJCB010000006.1, from coordinate 86,869 downwards.
ATGGCAAGACGTGGACCGTCCCTGCCGCCACGGCATTCGAGAAGGGGGCGAAAGGCGCGGACCTTTTCAATCAATGCAACAAGGTTGAGCCGCCGGTTTTTGCCGACGTGAAATCGAACGAGGTGCCGGTCGTCGAAGTTGATCCCGATGGTGAAGTCATCACCGGCTATATCGTCGCCGACAATTATTTCGAGCTGTATGTCAACGGCAAACTGGTCGCGGTCGATGCGGTCCCGTACACTCCGTTCAACTCCGCGATTGTGCGGTTCAAGGCCAAACGGCCGATCACCTATGCGGTGAAGGCGGTCGATTGGGAGGAGAATCTCGGCCTTGCTTCGGAAAAGTTCTTCGGCGTCGAGTGGCACCCGGGCGACGGCGGGTTCATTGCCCGCTTCAGCGACGGAACCATCACCGACAGCTCATGGAAAGCCCAGGCATTCTATATCGCGCCGCTCGCGAAGCCGGAGGACGTGGTTGAAAAAGGCAACGTCCACGACACCACCAGGCTCGGACGGATTTATCCTGTCCACCCGAATGCGGCAGCCTGCAAGGACCAATGCTACGCGGTGCACTATCCCATCCCGGACAATTGGGCGACACCGGGATTTGACGATTCGAAATGGCCGCGCGCCTACGAGTTCACCGACAGCGACGTTGGCGTCGACAATCTGCCAGCCTACACCAAATTTCCCGAAGCGTTCGAAGGCGCGCGCTGGATCTGGTCGATCAACCTGGTTCTCGACAACGTCGTGCTGCTGCGCAAGACGGTGCGGTGATATTCGCGCCGCCATGCATACGGCAAAGATCCGCCAGGAGATTGTTGATCGGGTTCTCCAGCGTCGCGGCCGCTACCACCTCTTCGATCGACTGGACCCGCGGCGCACAGCACTGCTCGTCATCGATATGCAGGAGGCTTTCTGTGCCCCAGGCGGGGCAGCCGAGGTGCCTGCATCCAGAGGCATCGTGGCGCCCATAAATCGATTGACCGCCGAATTGCGAAGACTCGGCGTGCAGGTGATCTGGGTTCTGCATGCCAACACGCATGCCAGCGGCAGAAGCGATTGGGATATCTTCTTCAACTACATTGTCGCTGATGGAGCAAGGCAGAAAACGCTCGAGAGCCTTGCGGTGTCGCAGCAGGTGATCTGGCGCGAACTGATCGTAGAACCGGCCGATTGCACGATAATGAAGAATCGTTACAGCGCGCTCATTTCCGGCTCTTCTCAATTGGAACGCGTGCTGCGTGGGATGGGGATGGATACCCTTCTGATCGCCGGCACCAAAACCAACGTTTGCTGCGAGTCCACCGCGCGCGATGCCATGATGCTGGATTTTAAGACGATAATGGTTGAGGACTGCTGCGCCGCGCTGTCCGACGACGAACATCGCGCGGCACTCGAAAACATGATCCAGCAGTTTGGCGACGTGATGACGTCGCAGGAGGCCGTCGCGCGCCTTAGCGCCAATGCAACCGCGAGGTAGGAACGTGACCTATTCCAGAAAAGAAGCCAAGGAATACGCTCGTGCCCATATGAAGGGCATCTGGGCTGCTGCGCTCGTGCCGTTTGCGGAGAACCTCGCCATCGACGAGGCGGGATTGCGTCGCAACCTGCGGCACTGGGTGGACGATCTCGGCATCGACGGCGTTTTCATCGCCGGAAAGCAGAGCGAATTCTTCTCGATGTCGATCGCCGAGCGCAAACGCTCGATGGAGATCGTCGTCGATGAGATCGGCAAGACGGCGGGCGTCATCGCCTCCTGCTCCGACCAGAATATGGACACGGTGATCGAGCTTGCTAAGCATGCCCAGGCAATCGGCGCGCCCTATATCGTGGTGCATGCGCCGGTGCTGCACTTCCTCAGCAAGCAGGACGAGACGCTCTATCAATACTACAAGAGCATCAGCGAGCGGGTGGATATCGGTATCGCGATGTGGAGCCACGAGGATTCCGGGTATCTCATGAGCCCGGAGCTTTGCGCCCGGATCGCCGATCTGCCCAACATCGTGGCGATCAAATACAGCGTGCCCCGCGAGATGTACGTGCGGCTGACCCGGCTTGTTGGCGACAGAATTCAGGTCAGCACCGCTTCGGAAGCGGAATGGCTCGACAATATCGTCGAGCTCGGCTGGCGGCTTTATCTGTGCTCCTCGCCGCCTTATTTGTTTCAGACCAGGACAGACCGCCGCATGCGCGATTACACCGATCTGGCCTTTAATGGCGAGATCGCCAAGGCCAAGGTCATTCGCGACAGCCTCAATTCGGTACGCGAGGCATTCCGCCGCTCGCGGCCGGCGGAAAAGCCGCCGTCACATTCCAAATACTGGCAGGAGCTGCTCGGCCAGGTTGGCGGCCGCGTGCGTCCGCCGATGCTGGAGCTCACCGACGCGGAGAAGCAGGTGGTGCGCCGGGCGTTTGAGACCTGCGGCCTCAAGCCGGATGGCCTGCGCGTCAAATCGTCCGCGGCTTAGCGCGCGATGAAATTGATGCAGCTGCTCTTCACCTCTCCCCGGAGGGGAGCGGTGACAACGGAGTCCTGTCGCTTCCGGTGATCCCATTTCATCGAAACACGCTGTAGAGCCGCATCAGGCCAATTTCGGTCGTCCTGGATTGTGGTGACCGCACTTCTTGCAAACCTGGTTGTCCGGGTCGCTGTAGTAGGCCTCGAAGACCGGCGGCATGTCCCGCTCCAGTATTTCGATACGCACAGTCTTGTCGAACAGGACGTTGTTGCATTTCTCGCAGTACCAGCGATGGGTGTCCGTCATGCCATTCTTGCGAATACGCTCGACGATAAGTCCAACCGTATTGGGGCCACGCATGGGCGCGTGCGGGACATTGGCCGGGAGCAAATAGATCGAGCCTGCAGGCAAGCGCACGTCGTGCGGCTTGCCGTTGTGCTGTATCCGGATCGCGACATCGCCCTTGATCTGGAAGAAGAATTCCTCGGTGGGGTTGACGTGGTAGTCAGTCCGGGCATTTGGGCCGCCGACGACGGTGACCATGAAATCTTCCTCGCGAAACACCGTCTTCGCGCCGAGCGGCGGCCTGAGCTTGTCGGGGTTCTCCGCGATCCATTTCATGAGATTGAAAGACGCCGGGCCTTCGGTCTCCGCCATCCTCGGCGCGTCCTGAATCTGTGACATGTCGTATCCTCACGCGGCTCTTGTTGATGATGCGCCGAGGTGGTCTGATGGATCCCAGCCGGTTTTATCGGCCAGCCCGAATTGCGCCGCCCAGTCAAGCGTGTGCTGGTCAAGGTCCGTCTGCAGGGTGTCATTAAGACGGTTCTGCCAGCCGAACAATGCGATTACGGCTACCATCTCGACAATCTGCTCGGTCGAGAAGTGCTTTTTCACCCGAGCAAAAATTTCGTCAGTGACCGCATTGGGCACCATGGAAGCGGCGCGCGCCAGGTCGAACGCCGCCCGCTCCCCTTCGTTGAAGAGTGGACTCGTCTCGTAATCCCAGATGGCATTGAGCTTCGCATCCGAAATGCCCCAACGGGAGGCGCTCGATATGTTGTGCGCCTGGCAGAACTGACAACCGGCGGTGCGGCTCGACATGTAGGCGATCAAGAAACGAAGGCCGCGGTCAAGGGTGCCTTCGTCGCGGATGACAGCCTTGGAAAGATCCATCAGGGCCTTGAGGATGGCCGGCCGGTGCGCCAGCAGGAGATAGCTGTTGGGAACATAACCGTTCGATTTCTCGATCACATCGAAGCGGCCCTTGAAGTTCTTCCGGAAGCTTGTGCCGATCAGCAAATTCGAGACGGGCCATGTCACGTGCTCTCCTCGGATGCTCTTTCAATCGCCGCGCTGTAGGACCGCCGCTATTGTAACGGCGAGATTGCCGGCAATATTGTCTGAAATCATCCAAATAGGAAAGCGATGTCATTCCGGGGCGACGCGAAGCGGCGAGCCCGGAATCCAGTAAGCTCCGCCAGTGATTACTGGTTTCCGGGCTACCTCGCTGCGCTCGGCACCCGGAATGACGGAATGAACTTCAGGATCACACCTTTCAGAGTCCGACATAACGAAGCACCAGCTCACGATCCCGATCCATGTCCGCGCTGGTGCCGGACCATACCGTGCGGCCTTTCTCGATGACGAAGTGATGGTCGGCGAGGCGCTTCAAGACCTGAATGTTCTTGTTGACGATGAGAATCGACTGTCCGCGCGATTTCAGCAGCGTGATGCAGTCCCAGATTTCGCCGCGAATGACCGGTGCCAGCCCCTCGGTGGCCTCGTCCAGAATCAGCAGCAGCGGGTTGGTCATCAGCGCGCGGCCGATCGCCAGCATCTGCTGCTCACCACCGGACAAGGTCCGGGCGTACTGGTTTTGTCGCTCGTCCAGTCGTGGAAAAAGGCGATACACGTCCGCCAGCATCCATGGCTTTGAGAGTCCAAGCCGATTAGCGGCGGTCGCGACGAGGTTCTCTTCCACCGTGAGCAAGGGGAACACGTGCCGCCCCTCCGGCACCAGGCCGACACCGCGCCGCGCTATCGCTTCGGGCAGCCAACCCCTCACCGGCGTGTTGGCAAACTCGATGGCTCCGCGCAGTGGAGGCGTTAATCCCATGATGCAACGAATGGTCGTGGTCTTACCCATGCCGTTGCGGCCGAGCAGTGTGACCAGCTCACCCTGCCCGATCGCAAGCCTCACGTCGAAGAGTATCTGACTCTGGCCGTAACTTGCCGCAAGGCCGTGGACCCGAAGCATTAGATACCGCCTTCGCCGAGATAAGCGGTGCGGACCGCGGGATCGTTCTTCACCTCCTCGCTGGTTCCTGTCGCCACGCATTGGCCATTGACCAGCACGGAGACACGATCGGCGAGCGCGAAAACAGCATCCATATCATGCTCGACCAGAAGGATCGTGATCTGTTCTTTCAGTTGTCCCAGCAAGTCGATCATCTCCGCGCATTCGGCCGATCCGAGACCAGCCGTGGGCTCATCGAGCAGCAGCATCCGCGGCCCTGTCGCCAGGGCAATCGCAAGCTCGAGCTGCTTTTGCTCGCCGTGAGCCAACTCTTTCACCGCGACGTCGGCGCGGGAGGACAAGCCGACGCGCATGAGCGTCTCCACAGCAGCGCGGCGCAGCCGCTGATCACGACGCACGTCCCGCCAGAAGCGATAGCTATGCCCGGACCTTGCCTGCGCGGCGAGGGCGACATTGTCGCAAACGGTATAGTCGTTCAGCAGTTGCGGTATCTGGAACGAGCGCGCCAATCCGCGATGCACGCGGCGGGCAGCGGACATGCCGGCGATCTCCTCGCCCGCAAACCGTATTGTACCTTCGTCCGGCATGAGCTCGCCGGAAAGCTGCGAGATCAGCGTCGTCTTTCCGGCGCCGTTGGGACCGATCACCGCGTGCAGCTCGCCGGGCAGAACGTCGAGCGAAAGCGCGTTGTTTGCAATCAGGCCGCCAAACCGCTTGGTCAGGCAGGTGACCTGCAGCAACGCCTTACCCACGCGCATTCGTCCATTGTTTCAGGCTCGACAGGATGCCGCCACTGGTGAAGAGCGCAATGACCACCAGGATCGGACCGAGGATAAGCTGCCAGTGCTCCGTCCATCCGGTGAGAAGCGTCTCGAGCCCGATGAGGAGGATGGCGCCCACGGCGGGACCGAGCACCGTGCCGGCGCCCCCGATGATCACCATGATCATCAGCTCGCCCGAGCGCGACCAGTGCAGCATGTCGGGGCTGACGAATCTCGCGAAATTCGCCATCAGTGCGCCGGCAAGCCCGGCGCCCACGCCGGCGATCACGAACGCGCTGAGCTTATAAGAATAAGTCGATATCCCTATTGCGCCGAGCCGCCGCTCATTCTGCCGCACCCCGCCCAGGGCCAGGCCGAAACCGGACCTGACAATTCGCGCGAAGAGCAGGAAATACACGGCCGCGATTGCCATGCACACGAAATAGAACACCGTGTCGTCGGCCATGCGCAGGTCAAACAGGACATTGCGGCGGCGAACAATCAGACCGTCATCACCGCCGTAAGCCTTGAGCGAAACGAAGAGAAAGAAGAGCATCTGCGCGAAAGCCAGCGTGATCATGATGAATTGCAGCCCTGCTGTGCGCAACGACAGTGCACCAAGCACGAGCGCGCACAATCCGCTGACCGCCATCGCCGCCGGCACCGAAATAAGGAGTTGATTGGTCCCCGGTACAAACCCGAGGAAGAGGTCTCCCGACACGAAGTGCTGGTTGAGAATGCCGACGACATAGCCGCCGACGCCGAAATATGCGGCATGCCCGAAGCTGACAAGTCCTCCATACCCGAGGATCAGATTAAGACTGGCCGCGGCAATCGCATAGATCGCGATGCGGGTTGCAAGCGTGATCAGGGCGGCATCCCCGATCGCATTCGCAATGAACGGAAAGCCGATGGCGCCGGCGCTGAGCGCGGCGGCGCGAGCGGTGACACTCCACAGCTTTGTCCGGTCGGCGGCTGCGTCAAGCGCGATGTCAGCCTCAGCCGTGGGCACGGAACAGCCCTTGCGGTTTAACCAGCAGGACGAGCGCCATCACCATATAAATCCCGATCGACGACAAGCCGCCCGCCAGCGCATCCGCCTCGGAAATCGGCATGATGTTGTGCAGCAGCCCCGGCAGAAGTGCGCGAAGGAGGGTGTCGATAACGCCAACCATCAAGGCGCCAAAGAACGCGCCCCGCACCGAGCCCACGCCGCCGATCACGACGACAACGAATGTCAGAATGAGGATTTGCTCGCCCATGCCGACTTGCACGGCCAAGAGCGGCGCGGTCATCAGCCCGGCAAAGCCGGCGAGCACCGCACCGAGACTGAATACCAATGTGTAGAGCAACCTGATGTTGACTCCGAGCGCGCGCACCATCTCGCGATGGGTCGAGCCGGCACGCACCAGCATTCCAACGCGCGTCCGGTTTACCAGGATGTAGAGCGCGACACCGACCAGCAGGCCAGCGGCAATGATCACGAGCCGATACGTCGGATAAGGGATGCCGGGAATGATCTCGACTGCGCCCGAAAGCGCCGCGGGCATCGTCGCGAGCAATGGCTGACGACCGAAAATGATCGTCGCGCCTTCGTTAATGAACAGGATCAGGCCGAAGGTCGCGAGCACTTGATGGATGTGGTCACGCGCATACAGCCGCCGAATGACGAGATATTCGATCAGCAGGCCCGCTGTCGCCGACGCAAGCAAGCCCGCCGGCACTGCGAGCAGAAACGATCCGGTATGCGCCACTACAATGGCAGCGGCGTAGGCGCCGATCATGTAAAGCGAGCCGTGCGCCAGGTTGATGACGCCCATAATGCCGAAAATGAGCGTCAGCCCGGCGGCCAACAGGAACAACGTGATCCCGAACTGCACGCCGTTGAGAAACTGCTCCAGAACCAGTGTCATGAATTCGCGTATCTCTCCCCCGCTTGCGGGGTCCGTCGGATAGAAAGCGCGAATGGTTTGAAGTGTAGGGTCAGGTTTCAAACCCGCCTCTCTCCGTGCCGCGTCATTCCGGGTCGAGGCCTAAAAAAGGCCGAGAGCCCGGAATCCAGTAATCACCGGCGGAGCTTACTGGATTTCGGGCTCGCCGCTGCGCGGCGCCCCGGAATGACAAGTTTCATGGAATCGCTCGTCTACTATCCCCTACAGTTTGCAATCCTTGGCATAGGCGTCGCTGTGATTCGACAAGATCTTCCCGACCGTTTTGATGATCAGCTTTCCCGCAGCGTCCTTTTCCACCCGGGTCGCGTACCAGTCCTGGATCGGATGCTGGTTGCTGCCGAACTTGAAAGCGCCGCGAACGGAGTGGAAATCTGCCTTGAGCATCGCGGCGCGGAACGCGTCGCTGTTGCTCACGTCACCTTTCGCCCCCTTCAACGCGGCAGCGATGGCAAGGGCAGTGTCGTAGCCCTGACTCGCATAAAAGGTCGGAACGCGCTCGGCTCCATACTTTTTCGTCCACCCGTCCATGAATTTCTTGTTCGCTGGATTATCGAAGTCACTGTTCCAGTGCGACGTAGCGTTCAAGCCGATCGCGGCATCGCCGACCGCCTTCAGAATGACGGAGTCAAGCGACGGAGCCGCCACCACCATCGGAATGGTGCCCAACAGTCCCGCCTGCTGGTACTGCCGCAGAAACGCGATGCCGAGACCGCCTGGATGGAACTGAAACACTACATCCGGCTTTGCGGCGCGAATTTGCGCCATCTCCGGCGCGTAATCGGTCTGATCCAGGCGCGTATACAACTCGCCGACGATCTCGCCTTTGAAGAAGCGCTTGAAGCCGGTGAGGGCATCCTTTCCAGCCTGATAGTTCGGCGCCAGGATGAAGGCCTTCTTGTAGCCGAGGTTGGTCGCGTTCTGACCCGCGCTCTCATGCAGTGAATCGTTCTGCCAGGACACCACATAGTAATTCTTGTGGCATTCCTTGCCGGCGAAGTTCGAAGGCGCCGCGTTCGGGCTGACATAGATCGCGTCGGCGTCCAGAATATCCGGCACCGTGGCCCCGGCAATATTCGAGAAAACAATGCCCGTGAACAATTTGATCTTGTCGGTCTTGAGGAACTTGTCGGCGATCTGTTTGCCTTGCCCCGGCTTGAACCCGTCATCCTCCACAACGACCTGGACCGGAACGCCGCCGAGCTTTCCGCCCTCCAGCTCCACCGCGAGCTGGAACCCATCGCGAATGTCGGCGCCGATATAGCCGCCGGGCCCCGACAAGGTTGTGATCAGGCCAATCTTGACCGGTTCCTGGGCCCGCGCGGGCGCTGCAAGCACAGCGAATAGCGCCAACGCCCAAACAATCTGCTTTACGTTCATCTCGTCCTCCCGAATACGCCGAGCGATGTTAATAGCGGGAAAACCCCGGTTCAAGTTAGCGGCCGCCTGTCGCCGTGCTATGAATTTTTGCGCTTGCGGACGACGGCATTGATCGCCTTGAAATTTGCTCTGCTGCAAACGAGGCAGGGGACGCCAACATGCTCAAGACCGGCAGGGATTATCTCGAAGGCCTTCGCGATGGCCGCAGCGTGTACATCGGACGCGAGCGCATCGAAGACGTTACCACCCATCCCGCGTTCCGCAATGCGGCCCAATCCTTTGCCGAGTTCTACGATGTAAAAGCGGACCCGGCGCGCCGGGAGCAGATGTCCTACGACGAGGACGGCGGCACGCACAGCATCTGTTACCTCAAGGCGCGCACAAAGGACGATCTGGCCAGGCGCAGCTTGGGGCACCGCATCCTCGCCGAGGCAAATTTCGGTCTTCTTGGCCGCCCACCAGATTATATCGGAAGCTTTGTGACGGGGATGAATCTCAAGCCGGAGCTGTTCGGCCCCTTCGCCGATAACGTCCGCAACTACTACCGTCACATGCGCGATAACGACATCTTCGCCGCCCACGCCATCGTCTCGCCGCAGGGCTCGCGCGATCCGGCTTTCTACCTGCAGGAGAACGTGCCAAATCCTAGCTGCCGCGTCGTCGGCGAAGACGACAGCGGCGTCGTGATCAGCGGCATGAAGATGTTGGCAACGAGTGCAGCTATAGCTGACGAGATCTGGATCGGGAACATTCTGCCGCTGGCCCCGGCAGCGAAGGCAGAGTCGGTGACGTTTGCGGTTGCGTGCAACACCCCCGGTTTGTCCCTGTGGTCGCGCCGACCCATAGCGCCGAACGCACCGTCGGAAATGGAAGCTCCGCTCAGCTGGAGGTTCGACGAGCCTGACGCAATGGTGATGTTCGATCACGTCAAGGTGCCCTGGGAGCGCGTATTCGTGCACAACGATCCGGGGCTGTCACGCGCGCTCTACATTGAGACCGCGGCGCACTCGTACGGCAATCACCACTCCAACGTCCGCCTGTGCGTGAAGCTGCAAATGCTGGCCGGCCTGGCCAGCCGCGTCGCCAAGGCGAACGGCGCAGATCAGGTGCCGGCCGTGCGCGAGACCCTGGGCAGGCTCGCGGCGCTGGAGGCGCTGATGGACGCAACCGTGGCAGGGCAAATTCAGGCCGCCGAGGAATGGCCGACGCCGGGATTCGTCACGTTCAACCGGCGCATGATGTATGCGGCTCTGAACTGGGGTGTCGAGAATTATTCCACCGTCATCGACATGGTTCGCGAGCTTTGCGGAGGCGGCGCGTTGCAGATGCCGGCCGACGCTTCCGTCCTGCAGGATGAAACCATGGCCGGCGATTTCGCGATCCATTGGCAGACGCCTCACATGGGCGCGCTCGACCGCATGAAGCTTTTCAGGCTGGCGTGGGATATAACCGGCTCGGAGCTCGCCGGCCGCCACCTGCAATACGAAAAATTCTTCCCCGGCGCTTCCTTCATCGTCCGCAATCACAATTTTCGCGAGGCGCCATGGGATAAGTGGCACGGCTTTGTCGGTGAAATTCTTGACCGCATGCACCCTCCAAAGTGATGTCCGCGCATGAGAAGCTCGCGCCGTCGATTATTGCGTCTCACAGCCGGCCTTGCCGCGGTTACGGTCGCGGCGGCGAGCGCCAGCGCACAACCGTATCCCTCCCGGCCGGTGCGCCTCGTGGTGGCATTCGTCCCCGGCGGGGCAACCGACACGCTGGCGCGGCAGATTTCGAACGATCTCAAGGAGGCGCTCGGCCAGCCCGTCGTCATCGAGAATCGGCCGGGAGCAAACGGATATCTTGCTTGGAATCATGTGGCCGCCGCCGAACCGGATGGCTATACGCTCCTGCTCGCGGAAAATGCGCTCGCCATCAGCCAGGCTCTGCGTAAAAGGACGATGTCGAGCTTTGATCCGTTGACGCAGTATGACGCAGTTGCAGCCATTGCGACCTCGCCATCGGCCCTGATCGTCGCGAACAACATCCCCGCCACCACGGTTGCCGAGCTCGTCGCCTATTCGCGCACCGTGCCAAAGAAAATAAACTACGCATCCGCCGGCGTCGGCAGCGTTTCCCACCTCAATTTCGAAGTTTTCAAGGACGCGGTTGGCATGGAGGCCATTCACATTCCCTACAAGGGCGGCGGCCAGGCCATCGCCGACATCGTAGCTGGCCACGTCCCGATGACGATTACGTCGGTCCAGGCAACCAAGAGCCTGGTCGAGGCGGGCAGCATCAAGGCTTTGGCGGTAACGAGCTCCGCGCGGTCTCCGGCGATGCCGGCCGTCCCTACCATGCAGGAAGCAGGCGTGAAGCCGGCCGATGTGGAGCTGCGCTTCTGGTTCGGGCTGTTCGGCCCGAAGGACATGCCTGACGAGGTCAAGGCCAAGCTTGCGCAGGCCTTTTCAACGGTCATGTCCGACCCACACGTCCGCGAACGGCTGGCCAAGCTCGACATCACGCCGGACTTCGCGCCAGCCGCGGCGCTGCGAGACAGGCTGGAGACCGAAATCAGGAACTGGAGCAGGTTCATCGACGAAAAGGGCATCAAGCCGGAATGAAGCCGCTGGTTTTGAACTAACCTCTTGCCGTCATGGCCGTGCTTGTCACGGCCATCCACGTTTTCTCCCAAGGACAAAAGTCGTGGATGACCGGAACAAGTCCGGTCATGACGGAGAGTAGGCGTCAAGTTGATCGAAATTCGCTGACGTTAGTATCAGTCCGCGCCGGACATTCCCTTCGCGGCAAGTTGCCGAAGCGCTTCCTGGTTCTTTTTCAGCTGGCTTAGTCCCATTCCGCGCAGGACAGAAGGAGCCTTGGTGAATTGCAGATCGCCATACTCGACGACTTGGATGTGGTTGCCCCATGGATCGAGGAAATCAAGAAACTGGCCCTCGATCATGGTTGCTCCGGCCGTCCGCGCAAGTTCGCGCACACGCGAGCGGTCGTCCACAACCAAGCCAAAATGCCTCTCCTTGTCGGCGGGTTGGGAGCGGCCTTCCATCAGCGCGATGAACTGATTGCCCATGTCGATGAAAGCCATTCCCTGCCCCTTGCCTCTCAACTCGAAGCTGAAGATACGCCGATAGAAGGCCAGCGCCTCTTCAATGTTGCCAACTTCCAAAGCAATATGATTGAGGCCGACAAGACGCGGCTTTGCTGGTTCGGACATGACACGGTGCCTTGGCGCTGTTCATCCCAGTGAGACTAAATCGTCCAGATTTGCCTGAGTGTCCAGTGTTGTGACTTTCGAACCCGAACATCTGATCGCGGCTGTGGCGCACCGGATCGAACCCGCGCCCCGCATTTCGCGAGTAGAAGACTATGAAGCTCGGTATCGTCGGCACCGGAAATGTGGGTTGCGCCGTTGCGCTTGCGGCAGCGATACGGGGCAGCGCGCGCGAAATCGTGCTTGTCAATCGTACCAGCAAGACCGCGGAAGCGGTGGCCACCGACATCCGTTACGGGACGCCACTCACTCCAAAAGTCGACATCAGGTACGGTGGTTATGACGCGCTGTCCGGAGCCGGCGTGGTGCTTATCACTTCCGGCGTCAACGAAAAAACCGGCGGCGCCACGGACCGCAATGATCCGCAAGGGCGGCTCAGACTGCTCGAAAGGAACGCGGCCATCTATCGAGACATTGTCCCGCAAATCGTGCGCGCTGCGCCTGAGGCAATCCTTGTTGCCGTCACCGACCCGCCCGATCCCCTTGCCGATATCGCGCGTGAGGCGAGCGGCCATGATCGCGTGCTCAGCTCAGGCACATTTCTCGACAGCTTGCGTTTCCGTGTGCATCTGGGAAAGCATTTCGGCGTGGATCCCGAGCACGTGGAGGCGCAGGTCATCGGCGACCATGGGACCTCGCAGGTGTTCCTGTGGTCGTCGGCGCGGATTGCAGGCGTGCCGGTGACCGCCCTCGTGAAGGATCGGGGCGAAAGGATTGACGAGGTGCGCACCCAACTCGAGCATGACGTGCGCTATGCCAACATCACCATCATTGAGGGCCACGACGCCAGCCAGTATGGCATCGGCATAGTGTCGGCGCGGATCGCAGAAATGGTGTTACGCGACGAGCGCAATGCGATCCCGATCGGCAGTTACCATCCCGCATTTGGCGTCACGCTCTCGCTGCCGAGCGTGGTCGGCCGCAGCGGTGTGACAGCGGTCTTGCAGCCGGTTCTGTCACCCGAGGAGCGCAGCGGATTGGAAAGAAGCGCCGAGAGCCTGAAGGCTGCCCTCAAAGCAGTCGGGAAATAGACGTTCCTCGGAACGTCCTTATTGTCGAGCCTGATGTTGAGAGCCGTGCTTTTTGATGAAGGCCTTCATGGACTCCAACGCCTTTAAAGAAGTGGGGGCGAAGGGATGCTCGTTCAGGAATGTGTGACGCTCGCCGTCCAGCAAGAGTAGCTCCATCGTGCCGCCGGCACCGCGATAGTCCGACGCCAATCGTTGGGCGAGCTCGACTGAAGTCCATTCATCCAGGGTGCCCTGAAACACCAGCGCCGGCGGCAAATAGACCTTCTCTCCGCGCTCGATGATCAGAGCCGGAGTTGCCTCGACTTGCGTCTGCTCGTTGCCGAAGAACGTGTCGTGGTTCTTGACCAGGTCCAGCTTGCCTCGATCCTTGGCAAGGTTATAGCGGTCGCGCGGAAACAGCACGCCCCAGCCTGAGATGACGAAAGCAAGCCTGGCATCGATATCAGGGGCTTCCTCCAGCGGGAGCGCGCGATATCGCGGATCTTCAGGGCGCATCGCCGCCAGCAGAATCTGATGACCACCGCTGGAGGTGCCGTAAGCACCCACTCGCTCCTCGCTGCTGCCAAACTCGCGTGAATGACCTTTCAGCCAGCGGATACCGAGGTTGATGTCCTGCAGTGACGCCGGATAGGGCGCCTCCGGCGCATTGCGAAAATCGATTGAGAGCACCACGATGCCGGCGCCGGCCAGATCCATGGCCGTGTTCTGACCATCGGTGCGGTCCTTGGCATTCCAGGCGCCCCCATGGACCTGAAGCACTGCCGGGAATGGACCATTTCCGGAGGGTTGATAGAGCCGGGCCAGCCGCTCCTTGCCTCCAGCACGCTGGTACACAATGTCTTTGACCATGAACTCGAACGTACCATTCGCATGGGTGGGTCCCCGCGTGGTGCGTTCCTGAGCGCGTACCGGCGACGTCAGGAGGGTTCCGCCTACCACGCCGGCGCCGGCCTGCAACAGTGATCGCCTTCCCATACTGGTCCTCATGCCGATCTCCTCTTAAGGTGCCGATGCTGCTGATGCCGGAGGCTTACCGCACCGCGAACGGGGCATTATAGGGCCGGCCGAACGGCACGCCGGCGGCAACCGTCTGGACCGGCTTGAGATAAGCTTTGCCGTCACGCCTGTTGTTGCGGGTGTCAACGAAGGATACTGGGCCGTCGACAAGCTCCATGATGGAGGCATCGCCCGGCGCGCCGACCTGCAGGGTGCCGAGCTTGGAGGCTCGGTTGATCACCTTGGCCGGGTTGATCGTCGCCATGGCAACCACCTGCTCGAGCGAGAAGCCGAGCCCCATGAACTTGCTCATGACCCAGGTCAGATAAGGCATTCCCGGCGTATTGCCCGAGAAAACGTGGATGTCGGACGAGATGGTATCAGGCAGGCAGCCCTGTTGAATTGCCGCCTCCGCCACCGTGTAATCGAAGCTGCCGCCACCGTGGCCGATGTCGAAGACCACACCGCGCTGCTTGGCGGCGAGCGCCGCGGGCAGCAGGCGACCATCCTGCACGATGTTGGTAAAATCGCCGGCGAGATTGGGAAACCCCGAATAGCAGTGGGTCAGAATGTCGCCCGGCCGAAGCAGATCGAGGATCTGCGACATCAGACTGCGTGTTTCCACGCCACCGATGTGGCACATCACCTTGGCCCCGGTGCCGGACTCCTCGCATGCCTTTATCGCACGTTTGAGCGGCTCCAGCCCATGTTTGGCGATCACATTGTCTGACATGCGTACCTTCGCCCCTAACACCATGTCGGCGTTCTCAGCAATCGCCCGCGCCGCGGCATCGGTCTGCGCAAAGTCGATGTTGTACAGCTCGGCAATAGGGAACCCAGCCAAGCCGATGTTCGCGATGTGCACGAAGGCATAGAGCCGGGTGCGCGTCTGCGCCACGACGTAGCGGCGGAATGCGGCAAAGTTGTTGGCCCCTGCATCTCCCGCTGACACGCAGGTGGTCGTGCACTGATGGGCCACCAATTCATCGGCCGGGATGCCAATCGCCGAGCCGTACGGATAGACATGGGTGTGAAGGTCAACCAGCCCCGGCGTCACCAGCTTCCCGGCAGCGTCGAGCACCCGTTGCGCTCGCGTTACTGGAATATCGGGTTCGATCGCCTCGACCAGGCCAAAGCGGATGCCGATGTCGCGTCTTGCGCGCAGGTTCTGACTCGGGTCGAGGACGTCGCCGCCTTTGATGACGAGGTCGAACTTATCGTTCGGACCAATGGCGGCATCCGCCGGGATGACGCTTGTGGCGGCGAGCGTGAATGAACCGGCGCCCGCAAGAAAGTGGCGGCGTGTGGTGCGCATTGATTCCTCCTCCCGGGATTTCACATTTTGGCTGATCGGGCCGGCCGCATGACAGCGCGCTCTTCTGAAATGGCCACGGCCGGCATGTCGAGGTCTAACGGTTTGGTCCGGATAGATTGAGCTCGCGCTCAGCACAAAAGATATTGCTGTAAAGGCTTGCGATCCACTGCCGTCCGCTCGAAGTGACGTTGAGGTATCGCGTGGCCGTCCGGATATGCGCCGAAACGCTATTCCAATAGAATTGCGGGTATAGATCCGTGAGATCCGCGGGTGAGGTATAGCCAAGCTGCCGATTCATTCCGACCTCTTCGAACTCGTAGTACAGCGCGTTGACCTTGCGCAGATAATGCGGATCTCCGAGCTGTCCGATGAGATCGGCAGCCCGCATCAGCAAGCCTTCTTCGTTCTCCATATCGTCGGGCTCGCACGGTGACGGAAACCGCGTGGATTCAATTGCGCCGGCGATCCTGCTCGCATCGAGAAGCTTGCTCTTGCCAAACCGGTCCATCACAAACAGCTTCGACCTGTCGACGTGATAAGGCAGAAGCGCGGCGTCGGATGATCCACGCGGCAGCTCGGTCTTGCTCCCTTTGGCGTCGATCACGTAGCCGTCGGCGCCGTCGCCTTCGAGAATGCCGCGAACATAGCCGATGTCGTGGAACAGGCAGGCCACGATCAAATGGGCAAAATCGCCGGCATAGGTCGGTTTCAGAAGCGCTCGCCCCCTCAAGATGTCATAGCCCACGAGCGTGACGAGCATCGTATGCTCGACATTATGGTAGAGCGCATCGCTGTTGCCGATGCACTCAAGCGCAAGCCGCGCGGCCGATGGGACGATCTCGGTCAGCTCTGCGTGCGTCGAGCCAAACCTGCAAGTCATGTGCTCGGCAAGGAAGGAACCCAATGCCTCGGCCGCCAATTCGGGAATGGTAATCAAGGGGAATGCCCCATCTAAACCCGATGAGCCTGAACTCACCAAGTCTAGACCCATTAAGTCTGCAGCAACAATACCACGAAGCTTTGAGGGGATCGTTGCACTACCGGGTACCGATCCGGCGAGGGTGCGCGCACCCGGAGATGCGCGAACCCGATTTACAATGTGACGGCCTGGTGGCCGGCATTGTCGCCGTAGCCTTCCTCGCGATAGAGCCCCAGAGATTCGATAACGGGAAGATCATTGAACGAGAACAGGCAGGCATCTTCGCTCGTTGATGCGTTTCCATGCTCGTGCCATGTCCAGGACGGAACGCAGAAGATATCCCGCTCCTGCCAATCGAAACGCTTGCCGCCGACAATGGAATGACCGCGGCCTCTCGCAACCTGATAGATGAAGCTGCCGGTGTGACGATGGGCTTTGGTGCGCTCGCCCGCGCGCAGCATCTGCATCGCAGCGCCGATCGTCTGCATCACATGCCCGCCGGTAAGCGGATTGACGTATTTCATCATGATCCCATCGTGTGGCGAGCCTTCGGACGCCTGCGCGTAGCGCGTGAGCGCCTCATAGGTGGGTTGCCACTCGTATCTGAGCAAAGGAGAGTATCCCTTCGACCAGCCATCGTTTGCCGGACGCAGTCCCGGGCTGCCCCACGTCTTGCTGGTATCGTCGATTGGATAAGCGACCGCCTGATTGAGCTCGGGATGGACCGCGTAAAAGTTCGCCTCGAGCGCATTGACGAGCGGAATATCAAGACCGTCCTGCCAAATGCATGGCGTCCCGCTTGCCTCGACGCCGTGCTCGTGCCAGGTGCCGTTCGGCGTGAGCACGAAGTCGTTTGCCTGCAAGCTCATCTTGTGCCCGTCGACGATGGTATAGGCCCCCTCGCCTTCCATGATGAAGCGCAAGGCGGATGCCGAGTGTGCGTGAGCCGAGGCGACCTCGCCGGGATGCATGACCTGCAAGCCGGAATACAGCCATCCCACGGCGGCGGCGACATCGCGGCGGCCCGGATTGTTGAGATAGATCACGCGCCGGCCCGCTTTTTCAGGACTGACCAGGGAAACCGAACGCAGCACGTGGCTTCTGAGATTCCTGATAGCGCCACAGCACAGGTACGGACTGGGATTGTGGCTGCCACGGCTCGATCTTGTTCGCCACCGTCCACAACGCCGCAGTTTCGAACCGCTCCAGTTCCTTGTAATAGGCCACGAGCTCAGGAGTATCTTCGACGTTGGCTCGGCCGATGACGTCTTCACGCATGTGGTCCTCCGATCGCGCCAGATCGAACCCGCAACACTATGATCGCGTCGCGGCCTGTTATCCAGCGTAAGAGCGAGGTTGAATGATGAAAGTCGGAGTGATCGGGTTGGGCGCCATGGGCCGCGGCATCGTGCCGAGGCTGATGGCGGCGGGACACGCGGTCACGGGCTGGAATCGCAGCCTGGAAAAAGCGCAGGCACTGCTGGAATCAGGCATGGCAACAGAGCAAAGCCCGCGCGCAGTGGCCGCAACCTGCGACATCGTGCTCTCCATCGTCACCGATGCGGCTGCAGTGAGATCAGTCGCGTTCGGCTCCGACGGCATCATTTCGGGTCTGCGTCCCGGCGCGATCTACGCCGACATGAGCACCATCGCTCCGGACGCGAGCCGCGCCATCGCCGCGGAATTCGATCGCAACGCCCTGACCATGCTCGATGCGCCAATCTCCGGAAGCCCGGTGACGCTCGCGCAAGGCAATGCGTCCGTCATGGTTGGAGGCGACAAGGCTGCCTTCGATCGAGCGGAGCCTGTGCTGCGCGCCATTGGTCCCAAGGTGACGTATATCGGCGCGAGTGGACTTGCGGTCCAAATGAAGATCGCCGTCAATCTTCTGCTCATGGTCGAGGTGATCGCATTCGGGGAGGCCGTCGCATTGGCGGAGAAAGGCGGCGTCGCACGCGAAGTGGCCGTGGATGCCATCCTCAAGAGCGTTGCTGCCTCCCCGGTGCTCGGCTATCGCGGGCCGTTCATTCTTGAGGGAAAAATGCCCAAGGTGCCGCTCGCAGACGTGACGCTGCAGCAAAAGGACATGCTGCTTGCGCTTGAGCTTGGCCGCAAGCTCGGCAGTCCCGTGCCCCTTGCCGCGGCCGCCAACGAGATGATGAATGCCTGCCGCGGTCTCGGCATCGATCACCGCGATTTCGTCACGGCGCACGAGGTCTATCGCCGGCTGGGAGGGCAATCGTGAAAAAAGCTGCAACACGAAAACTGGGCCCGGCGAAGGCTGCCCGAATGTACCGCACCAACCTGCGCGACGTGCCTAAGGTCGCCGGCTTGCAGCGCAAGGACGGCTGGGTTGACATGCACGTGCAGTTCCTCATCGACAAGAGGACGGCGGGCGCCGATCACGTGGTCGGCTGGACCGTGCTCAAGCCGGGCGCTCGACACGAGAACCATCGGCATCGCAACTGCGACGAGTTCTTCATCGTGCTCAAGGGCCGTGGTCACATCTACACCGGTAACGGACAGGAGCCGGCGAGCGAGGGCGACGTGGTCTACTCGCCGCGCAACTGCTGGCACGGCTTCAACAACACCTCCGGCGAGGACGTCGTGCTGGTGTGGGGTTGGATGGGCGCTGGCTCGATCGAAGCGTCAGGCTATGAGGTTGGACCGAGCGAGCCCTGACGGGCCGTTTGACGAGGAGGTCGCATGACACGGCTCGCACACAAGCTCGCGCTGAGCGCAATACTGGTTGCGACGTGCATTCCCTGCGCTGGCCAAGCCGCCGCACAGGCATGGCCGCAGCGTCCGGTGCGGTTCATCGTACCGCTCGGCCCGGGCGCCGGCGTCGATATCGGCGCGCGTCTTGTCGCGGATCGCCTGCCGGCCCGCTGGGGCAAACCGGTCGTTGTCGAGAACCGCCCAGGCGCCGATGGACTGGTGGCCATCCAGGCTGTCATCAGCGCCAACGACGATCACACGCTGCTTTGCTCGCCCAGCGGCTCCTTCATCGTCCACCCTTATCAATACGCGAAGCTTCCCTATACCCCCTCCGACCTGGTGCCGATCGCCCGCATCTCGAACACCATCATCGCGGCCGGCGTCCCGGCATCCATGCACATCAATACGATTGCCGAATTTGTGGAACGCGCACGCGCTCAACCCGGAGCTTTCAACGCCGCGGCGGTGCCGGGCATCACCGAGCTCACCCTGGATTATTTCGTGAAGACCAGCGGCTTGAGCATACAAAAAATCCCTTACCGCGATATCGTGCAGGCCGCTACCGACGTCGCCGAAGGCCGGTTGCAAATTTTCATGGCGTCGTATGCAATTCTGCAGCCGCAGGCGCAGGCAGGCCGCATCAAAACGCTGGTGGTGACCGGCCACGAACGCGCGCCTATCCTGCCGGAGATTCCGACCGCGGCCGAAGCAGGCTTTCCCGCGCTCGAAGTGGAAGGTCTCGTCGGGCTGTTCGGGTTACGCAATATGACAGCCGATCTGCGCGAGCGGATCGGCGCCGATGTGAAGGCGGTCGCTTCCGACCCGGAAATCACGGCGAGACTCGCCGGCACGGCACAGGTCCCCAACCCAGGCGGACCCGCCGAGTTCGCCGCGGCCGTGGCAGAGCAACGCGCGAAGATCGCTGCGATTGCGCAGGCGCTGGAGATCAACCCGAAGCAGTAAGCGAGCAACGCGCTCCCGCGATGATACCTCTTGCTATCGTTTCGGCGTGGACGGCGAGGCCGGTCTTACGCTTTGCCAGGGATCGGACGGCACTTCGGTTTTCTGCGGTTTCGTCCTTTTCACCGAAGCGTTGTACTCTCGCTCGATCTCCTGTGCTCGCTTCTTCTGCTCGATTGCCTCCGCGTCGGCTTTGGGATCGGCCGCGTCCTTTCCCTGCGAAAAAGCGGGGGCTGTCAGTAGAGCGATTGCGACTGCGGACATCAGCAAAGTTCTCATGAGCGACACTCGGATTGGGAAGAATTGGGATTGGGAAAACGAGCCTCCAGCGTGACGGCAATGCTAGTGCGAGGCGCCGGCTTTCGCCAGCGTACACGATCCGCCCCGCGTCCGGGGGCGGATCGCGTGCGCCATTGTGATCGCCATATTGTGGCACCCGCAATTCTGATAACAACCCATCCGAGCCTCATCCTGGCGGCGGATAGCCGAAACGGCACAGGTCGATCGTTGAGAATCCGCTGCTTGGAAATACATTGATTGAGCGGGTTGTGATCAGGGGAAGCGGATAAGCCGACCATGCGACCGAAAGCTCGTCTTTTCCTCTTTGCACTTTTACCTCTTGCACTCGCCTCTGCGAAAGCGATGATGACGGCTGCGGTCGGGCAGGAAGACGCTGCGCTGGAAAAGCGCGGACAGGCCTTGCTGACCAAGAACTGTTCGCGCTGCCACGCTGTCGAACGGACCGGTGAAAGTCCGCATGGCGATGCGCCACCATTTCGGACGTTGTCAAGGAAATACCCCATTGAGGGCTTGGCCGAGTCATTGGCCGAGGGCCTCTCCGTGGGCCACCCAGAGATGCCCGAATTCGTATTCGAGCCGGAGGAGATCGCGGGCATCCTGGCGTACTTGAACTCCATCCAGGAGCGTTGAACGCCTTGCCAGCGAGCAGCCGACGTAGCGCGGTGCGGCCTATGCTGCCCAGTGGAACCGCCAGAGCGCGTCGAGCATCGCCGCAGCGGAAACCAATGCACTTGTGAGTGCTGCTAAGGCAGTCACTCGGCCAAGACTTCGGTTTACCATGCCACTTGCAATCAGCGCCAGGAGGGGGAGGACGACAAGGAAATATCGCCCCTGCAAGCCCTCAATCCGGCCGGCCTCTGTTGGTGTGAGCGTGATGAAGAAGATAGCGCAAACTGCGAGGCAGTAACTCAGCATCGTCAAGGCGGAGATGATGGCTATCCGGCACCGGGCGCGTGGGCTGACTGCGAGCTCGTCGAACATGGTGGCCACCAGCAAAACCGTGATCACCGGGTAGGCCAGGCTGCGCATGGGGACATCCAGCCAGCCGAACACGCCGATCAGCTGTCTCCACAACTCGGCAGAATAATCGAGGCTGCTGATGACGTCGGTCACGAACTTGAGTGGATGGTGGAGCAGAAAGAGCAGTTTCCAGCGCGGATCGAATTCCTGCGCCGGCAGTGCGTTGCCCTCGCGCAGGCGCCACGCCCCGACGTCGGCGCCAGAGAAGATGATCCAGGAGAGTGACAGAGCAATGCCAGGAATGGCGACCAGAATGAGCTCCCAAAGCTGCGCTTTGCAGTCCCTGCCGCGGCTGCGCAGAATCTCCAGAAAGGCGAGCACAATTTGCGGGGGCTTCGTCAGGCTCGAGATCGCCATCCAGAATGCCCGCCCTGCAATTCCTGAGGCGGAGCCGTCGGATGCCTTCAGACACAGAGCGACGACTACCAGGGTCGTGCTCAGCACTGCACCATCGACGCTGATGACGGACCGCTGGTATAGCGCGCTGGGCAGCATCGCCGTGCAAAAGAACATCCAATCGAGGCGCGGAGTGATTGCGATGGCCCAGGCGCAGATGAGTGTCCACGCAAACAGTCCCGCAATCCGCATGCCATATATCGTCAGCAGAAAATCGAGACCCACCCATTGGGCGAGCCGCGCCGCGATCGCATAAGGCAGATAAGGCAGCGGTGAATAGGCCTCTGAGCCTTCGAACGGCACGAATACCGGCGCGCTATCATCCGCCGCGGCGCTTGAACTTTGGTCGAAATAGCCGCTGAACACGTCACGGAAGTCCAGCCGCGCATCAGGCCGCATCTCTCTGAATTGGTTGAAATGGGCGAACTGGCGATGCAGCTGTGAAGGCAAGAAGACTCCGCGACGGCCTGTTGCATCTGCGACGCTCGGAATGAGCTCGCCGCGCGAGATCGCAAATGCGCGCAGGAAGTGCGCCGATTCATCCGGGCCACGCAAAGGAGGGTTTACGGCGATGCCGGCAAGGCCGATAAGCAGCGAGGCAAAAAGAAAAATGAGAGCTGGCCGTGCCTTTATCAGCATCGCGCTCGTGCCGACGATTTCGATCGTGTGCGATGAATTCGGTGACAATTGGTGATGCTGAGCAGGAAAAATTTCAGCTGGGCGGCCGCGCTTTCGATGAGCATTATTGCACTTCTACTGCCGGCCTTGGTGAACGGCTTTCCATTCGTATTCGCAGATACCGGTGGATATCTTGCACGGCCCTTCGAGCACACGCTCGCTCTCGGACGATCTGCCTTCTACGGGCTCTTTCTGGCAGCCGGAATTCCATTTGATTTCTGGCCTGACATTGTAATTCAGGCAGGACTCACTGTGTGGGTAGTCCAAATTGTCCTGCGGGTGTATGGGCTCGCCACTCCCCTGACGTTGGTCTGCGTCATTACCGCACTCACTGTGGCAACGAGCCTGCCCTGGTATGCCGGGCAGCTGATGCCCGACATCTTCCTGCCCCTCTCGGTGCTTGCTTTGCATCTCCTCGCATTCACGCGCGATCGACTGGGCAACATCGACGTTGCGCTGCTGATACTCGTGATCATGATCGCGATGGCGAGCCATATGTCCATCGTCGCGGCTGTTCTTGGATTATTGGTGCTGTTTTCTCTGCTGCGCCTGTTCAGCCGCGGGCATGGGCCGGCTTGTCCCAGACTTGGTCCTCCCATCGTGGCCGCGGGCGCAGGCATGGCGCTTGCACTGGCATCTAATCTCGCCATCACAGGGCAATTCGCTTTGACTCCCGGCGGCAGCACGTTCCTGTTTGCCCGCCTCGTTCAGGACGGGATCGTCGCACGATACGTCGAGGAGCATTGCCCGGACCAGACCATCCGTCTCTGCGCCTATCGGGATATTCCCGAGAGCGCCGATGATTGGCTATGGGGCGACAGTCCGCTCGCCGCGCTGGGGGGATGGGAGGCGTTTGAGCCCGAAGGCCGTCATATCATTCTTGCGACGATCGCGCGTTATCCTCTCATGCACGTCCGAACGGCTGCCAAGGCCACCGCCGAGCAACTCGTAACCCTCGCGACCGGCGAGGGGCTTGGATCGAAGGACAACTGGCACGCGAGCCGCATCCTGCAACAATATGCGCCCAGTACGATGCGGGCCTTTGCAGACTCGCGGCAGCAGCACGATGCCTTCGCGTTCCGCACGATGAACCTGATCCATGTTCCCGTTGCCCTCATCACGACATTGATGCTGCCTGCATTCATCGTGCTGTGCTGGCGTCGAAATCGGGATTTGTCACTGCTTGCTGCAACCGCGCTCTTCGCGATCTTCACAAATGCCGCGGTTTGTGGGATTTTCTCCAATCCAAACGCGCGCTACCAGAGCCGGATCGCGCCGCTCGCCGCGTTGGTCGCTCTGATTGCCATGATCGAGTACTGTAACGCTATACGCAAATCGAATCGCGTTGATATACGGTTGCTCCGACATGATCGGCCTTATGCCGGGCATCCACGCCTTCCTTCGAGCGCTTCGGCAGGCACAGACGTGGATGGCCGTGACAAGCACGGTCGTGACGGCGAGAGTTGAACGCGGCGAGCGCTTTCAGAAACTCGCTGCCCGCAAGAAAGAAGCATCAGCATGAGCAGTTCCAAAACGATTGCCAGCCTGATGGGTCCCACGCTGGTTGCCATCGGGATCGCATTGTTGCTGAACCTCGGCTGGTTTCCAGCGATGGCGGAAGAAATCGCTCGCGAGCCCGCCCTCATTTTCCTGTCCGGGATTCTTCTCTTCATTGCCGGAGTTGCGATAGTTCGCATTCACAATATCTGGTTGGGAGACTGGAGGGTCGTAGTCACGCTGCTGGGCTGGCTCGCCATTTTCAGCGGCCTCGCGCGCATGTTCTTCCCAACCCGCCTCGCCTCGATTGCCGGTCAATTCGGTGAGATGCGCGGCTTGATTGTCGGCAGCGCCGTTGTCCTGTTGCTGCTGGGCGCCTTTCTTTCCTACAAAGCTTACTCACGGGATTGATCGCGGCTCGCGTGGTGATTTCATCCCTGGCGGTCCTCCTGCGCCGCACGCATCGCATCGAGAAGCCCCTGCATGCTCCGGCGTAATCCGTGCACCTGGTCCAGCAGGTGCAGAACTACCGAGATGCCTTCTTCGTTCACGCCAAGGTCATCGCGCAGATCGCGGATCAATTGCGCGCGCGCGACATCCATGTCGGAAAATGCGAGCTCGGGCTCGGTTTGCGGCGGGATCAGCCAGCCCGCAGCGATCCAGGCCTCAAGCGAGCGCTGCTCTAGACGAGCGCGTAACAAGAATTCCTGCGCTGATATCATTCAAGCCTCCAGACCCCGCCGGGGATCGTGATCGCGTCCCGCCTGCCAGTTGCGCGCGAACTCCTCGATCTGCGGATCAAGCTTGTCAGGCAGCACGATCTTGAGAGTGACGTATTCATCGCCGTGAGTGCCATCCTTGCGTGCCACGCCCTTGCCTTTGAGCCGCAGCACGGTGCCGGTGTTCGCCCCTTTTGGCACGGTCATGCGCACTGCTCCCGTTGGCGTCGGGACGTCGAGCTTCCCGCCAAGCACCGCTTCCGAAAGGCTGATCGGCAGCTCGATGTGGATGTCGTCGTCCTTACGCGTGAAGAGATTGTGCGGACGCACCTCAATTTCGACCAGTGCATCTCCCGGCGGCGCGCCGCCGATGCCGGCACCCCCCTTGCCGCGCAGCCGCAACACCTGCTGATCCCGGGTTCCCGCGGGAATTACAACATCAAGGGTGCCGCCGTCCGGCATGGTAATGCGCTTGGTCGCGCCGTTGACAGCCTCCAGGAACTCGATGGGCAATCGATAGGCGATGTCCCGCCCGCGGATGCGAAAACCTGTCTTGCCGCGGCCACGGCCTAGTATATCCGCGAGGATATCCTCATTCTCCATGAAATCGGCAAAACCGCCGGCGGTGCTGTAGGCGCTTTCCCCGGCATCGGCGCCATGGAAATCGCGATAATAGCGCTCACGCTGCCGTTCAGCGCCGGAAGCATCGATCTCGCCGCGGTCAAACCGCGCCCGCTTTTCCGCGTCGCCGAGAAGATCGTAGGCGACCGAGACCTCCTTGAATTTCTCCTCGGCCTGCTTATCGCCGGGGTTGAGGTCAGGGTGCAGCTTTTTTGCGAGGCTGCGATAGGCTGAACGAATCTCGTCCTGTGAAGCCTCGCGCTTCACCCCTAGCACCGCATAGGGATCCTCATTCACCGGCGCCTCCTTTTCTGCCGCGCACCGTGCTTTAGATTACTACTCATCTTCCGGCATCCGAGGGCGGGCGCCAGCATCTTCCGGAGCACAACCATGCTCGTAGGCGTCCCAAAGGAAATCAAGGACAGCGAGTACCGGGTCGGGCTCGTTCCTTCGGCCGTGCGCGAGCTCACCGCGAACGGTCACGAGGTGATTGTAGAGCAAGGGGCAGGACTTGGAGCCGGCCTCGCCGATGCAGACTACGAAGCGGTGGGCGCAAAGACGGTTGCTGCTGCGGCCGATGTCTATGCGCGTGCCGCGTTGATCGTGAAGGTGAAGGAGCCGCTTCCGGCGGAACGCAAGCAGCTTCGCCCCGGTCAGATCCTCTTTACGTATCTTCATTTGGCAGCGGACCCCGAGCAAACCCGTGATCTTGCAGCCTCGGGCGCGATTGCAATCGCGTACGAGACGGTGACGAGCCCGCACGGCGCCCTGCCGTTGCTGACGCCGATGTCGGAAGTCGCTGGCCGAATGGCGCCACATGTGGGCGCGCGCTGCCTGGAGAAGGAGAACGGCGGGCGTGGCGTGCTCCTCGGCGGAGTTCCAGGCGTGCCTCCTGCCGATGTCGTTATTCTGGGCGCCGGCGTAGCAGGCAGTCACGCCGCCCTCATCGCCGCGGGAATGGGCGCGACCGTGACCATCGTCGATCGCAACCCCGAGGCGCTGCGCCGGGTTTCCAGCCAGCTCGGGACCCGCATCCGCACCGTCTTCTCGACCGGCGACGCGATCGAGGCGGTGTGCCGGCGCGCCGATCTCGTGATCGGCTCGGTGCTCATTCCCGGAGCAGCGGCGCCGAAACTCATCAGCGCCGAAACGGTGAAGGCGATGAAGTCGGGAGCCGTCATTGTCGATATCGCCATTGATCAGGGCGGCTGCGCAGCGACGTCGCGCCCGACCACGCATTCGGCGCCGACCTATGTGGTGCACGATGTGGTGCATTACTGCGTAACCAATATGCCGGGGGCGGTCGCCCGCACGTCCACCTTCGCCCTCAACAACGTAACCCTTCCATTCGTCCTGGCACTCGCGGACAAAGGCGTTCGCCATGCGCTGGGCGAGGATCCTCACTTGCGCAATGGGCTCAATGTCTATGAAGGCAAGATCACGCACCGAGCCGTGGCGCAGGCCCTCAAGCTGCCATTCACACCCGCGGAAGCTGCTTTGCGGCTGTAAGCGGGTTAAGGCGCTCCACGTGCAGCCGCGTGGGCATCACGTGACATCATGCGCGCCTTTTGCGTCCTCGAAGACAGAAATCACAGGCGGGGCTCCGCTCATGCCCAGCTCCCCCCACCTCCTCACGACATTCTCATAAGTGTCCTTGGACAATTTGGTGCGTTTGGAAAATGACTTGATGAACCGATAATCCATGCATGCATTGATCAGGCATTTCGAGCCCCACGGCCTGATCTCCGGCGGGTTGAGACTGGGATCGAGGTAGGTGCTCCAGGTTTCGCGCAGGATATCGATGGACTGCGCAGGGCGCGAGCGGGTCGCCATCGCCCACAACACCTGATGAATATTGGTCGGATCGATGTCGTCGTCGACCACGATGACGTATTTGCCGAAATAGGCTCCCGCGGTGCACTGCGCCGCGAGCGCCATCACCTGCGCCGCGTGCCCGGCATACATCTGCTTGAGGGACACCACAGTGATTCCCCAGCCGGCGGCTTCCGGTATGGACCAGACCCCCGCAATCCCTGGGATACCGAGCTTCTGCAAATCGGCCCAGATGCCGGCCGAGCGCAACGCCGCCCAGAACAGCCCGGCTTCGTTTGCCGGCCCATCAGCCATGAGCGCGCAGGTCAAGGTTGGATTGTCGCGGTAGCGAACACGCTCGACCCGCATATAGGGTGTCGCGCCGCTCGGCCGGCCATAGTAACCCGTGAACTCGCCGAAGGGCCCTTCGGCAAACGTTTCATCCGGGTAGAGAAAGCCCTCGAGCACGATCTCGGCGCGGGCCGGCAGCGGCAATCCGGTTAGGTCGCTGGTGAAGACTTCGATCGGCGCGCCATTGATCCCGGAATAGTAGTCGTACTCGCATTCGGTTTTCGGGAGACTCGTAGCGGCCACAAGGAACAGCAACGGATCGATGCCGTACGCCGCCGCGATCGGCATCGGTTTGCCCATCTTCCACCACTTCTCGCGGTCGATGGTCGCGTCCTTACCCGGCGAGGTATAGACGCCGACCTCGCGCGGCCCCTTGATCATCATGCGGTAGGTGCCGACGTTGATGCGCCCCGTCTCCGGGTCCTTGGTCACGACTGCATCGCCGGTCCCGAGATACATCCCGCCGTCGAGCGGCCACATGCGCTGCGCTGGAAAAATGCGGATGTCGATCTCATCGCCTTCGACGATGTTCTGGTTGCAGATGGCATGCTCGGGAGGAACCTCCCGCGGCGGGATTTTCCGGCCGAGCTTGCGCTGAAGAATTTGCACGGCTTTGAGCGGATGATCTACCGGCTGCTCGCCGATCATCAGGCAAAAGCGCGACAAGTTGCAGCCGATCATGTTGTACAGGGCGCGATGACCGGGGTGCCCTTTGATGTTCTCGAACAACAGCGCGGGGCTGCGCTCGCTTCCAACGAGATAGGTGATGGTGGCAGCTTCAAGATCGGGATCGACCTCAGCGGTGACGCGCTTGAGCTCGCCCAACGACTCGACCTTCTCCAGCCACGCGTCGAGGTCGCTGCTGTTGGCCCCCCGCGCCGGCCTTTTCGTCTCGGGTTCCGCGGGCCGCCGCTCGGGCGTCGCGCCGCTGGTTGTGACGTTCATATCCATCACGGTCTCCACTCGTCCCTCGCCGTAACGTACTTTAGAGTTTATCGCTAGTTCATCGCTTCGCTCCCGTGCTCATCTCATCTTTGCAGTCAGGACGCGGCTTGGCGCCGCGTAGGTTGAACCGGCACCTTACAGTTGTCCACGCGCTGCTCATCGC
Source organism: uncultured Alphaproteobacteria bacterium (assembly GCA_963841105.1). Lineage (GTDB taxonomy): Bacteria > Pseudomonadota > Alphaproteobacteria > Rhizobiales > Xanthobacteraceae > VAZQ01. Next base: position 58,343 of record CAWJCB010000006.1, on the reverse strand, counting down.
TGGCCTTGCCGCCGAGCCGTTCCTTGGCAGTGCGAGTTACCTCGGCCTGGATTCGATTTGCCGAGCCTTCCGCAGGTTCGGCTACGCTCGTTGACGCCACTCCACCCTGCGTCACGAGCATCATTGCCATCAGTCGGCCAACACGCCGGAGCATCAGCGATGACATGAGCGGCGCTGTTTCATTGAGTGGGTCCCTCGCGCAAAAAACATATCTCGCTCTTGACGAGCGCGCTACCCGCGCAACAAAAAGCCCGGCGCAAGGGCCGGGCTTCAGTTGGGGCACACCACAGCAAATCAGAAGGTCGACAGCACGCTTTCCAATCCAAGAAGGTGCGCGAGAGATTGGAGCTCGCGCCGCTGGTCATCGCTGAAGCTCATGACCAGCGGGAACCCGGCGGACTTGAGGCCCTCGACGTTCACCTTGCTCATATCGACTGCAGCGGTCTGGGTGCCTGTTTTATGGTCCTTCTTGTATTCCATCTTGCGCAATTCAGCCGCGATTGCCGGCCAATAGCGCTCCTGATCAGGGCTGAGGTTGAGCCGCTTCTTGATGCTGGCGAGCTGGGTTTCGTTGAGCACGGCATTTGATCGATGCGCCGGACGCGGTGCCGGATTGGCGGGCTTGGTGAGCGCAGCCACCTGCATTTTCGGCTCCGGCGCCTGCACGGGAACGGACGACGTAGTTTCGGCCATGAGCGCCGTTTCCGTCGCGATCGGATAGGTGGGCGTCGGGTCAAACAGAGGAAGCGAGGCGTCGGCTGATGCAAACGCGAGCCCTACCGGCGCCGACGGCGTCTCGGACCAATCAGTGGGAAACCGCAAGGTCACATTATCTGCCGCCGAGATTTCGGCGGGGGTGAACGCGCTAAGACCTGTGCGTGCGTTAAATCCGGCAGCAAAGCCGCCAATCGCCGCCATTGCAAATACGCAGAAGCCCGCCGTCATCGCCACGCCGGTGCGCTGGAACACTGCCGCCATCCCCCCTTCGTCCTCCCACTTCAGTCCAATAATGTTTTCCCAAAGCAAGCTTAATTATGACTTAGCCGGGACATTTTCCGGAATTCCTAAACCCAACAAGGAGGTTAGCCAAACTTTCCGATTAGAATACATGTCGCGTCAGCAAAAAGCCCGGCGTTTGCGCCGGGCTCTCGATTCGAGCGTTCTCGTGCGGGAACGTTACGCCGCTTCGTCCTCTACCACCACCGCCTCTTCGTCCTCACTATCGGCATCGCCGTCAGCTTCCCCTTCGGCCGGCTTGGGACCGCGGCGAGGGCCTTTGGCAAGGGCCCCCTCGATTTCCTTAATCGCTTCGGTCTCCGTAACCCGCTGCACTGCCGAAATTTCCCGGGCCAGGCGGTCGAGCGCGGCCTCGTAGAGTTGTCGCTCCGAATATGACTGCTCCGGTTGCGTATCGGACCGGAAGAGATCGCGGACCACTTCGGCAATTGCGACGATGTCGCCGGAATTGATCTTGGCTTCATATTCCTGCGCACGGCGCGACCACATGGTGCGCTTGATGCGGGCGCGACCCTTGAGCGTTTCAAGGGCTCGCCTGACAAGCGGCCCTTCCGCCAGCTTGCGCATCCCGACCGAGGCAATCTTTGCGGTAGGGACGCGCAGCGTCATTTTGTCCTTGACGAAATTGATGACGAACAGTTCGAGCTTGGCGCCGGCGACCTCCTGCTCCTCGATGGCAACGATCTGGCCTACCCCATGGGAAGGGTAGACGATGAACTCGCTTGTCTTGAAGCCTTGTCGTTGATGGGTGGCCTTCTTCGTCATCATTCCGGAGGGCGCTCCTTCGTCCGGCTTACGCGCCCGGACAGGTGTCTTGACGAGTGGTTTGGCAAGTGTCTTGACAGGTGGCTTGACAGGTGGCTTGACAAGTGTCCTGGCCACGGGCGCTCCCTGTCGCGTCGCCGCGCGAGGAGCCTGGGATGTCCGCCGGCGGCTGCCGGCCGAAGCCTTTTTGGCCCGCCTAGCTACGGCGGTGGTCTTCTTAGACTGATGGCGCGTTTTTCCAGCCACGGCTGCTTAGCGTGGTTCTCACGTCCCTAGTTGAGGTTATTCGATTGACCCGAAAAATAACGCTCCCAAGACGGGGAGCGGCTCGGATATGGTTCTTTGCTCATTTTTTAAATGTATAGCACATTTTTCGCCGGAATCAAAGGCTTGTCGCATTGCAAAAAATGTGTTTCCGGCAACACAGGACTGCACTTTCGCAACCATTGGTTAATCGACGCGCTTAGTCCCCGGTTCCCGGGTTCGAAGAAAATTGCGTGCCCAGCTTGTCAGAAACGTCCTCCCATTCTTTGGCGTCCGCCGGAGGCTCCTTTTTCGAGGTAATATTCGGCCAGACCTTCGCAAAATCTGCATTGAGCTTGAGAAATTTCTCCAGCCCTGGCTCGGTGTCTGGCTTGATGGCTTCTACAGGGCATTCCGGCTCGCAAACTCCGCAATCGATGCATTCGTCAGGGTGGATAACGAGCATGTTCTCACCCTCGTAAAAGCAGTCGACGGGACAAACTTCGACGCAATCCATGTATTTGCACTTGATACAACTTTCGACCACCACGTAAGTCATTGTGAACCTCCGGGCGCGCGCTCAGTAGCCGATGCGGTAGGACCAGGCAATACTTGCCATGCGCAAGCTCTGTGCCGCCTTCACTGCTCGGGCGCGAGCCTCAAAACGGCCGATTGCATAGGGCCAGCGTGCCCTCATTCAGGAGTGCCTGGTGGTGGCGCGTGATCCCGAAGTTCATTCTGTGGCGGGCTTAGGACCTCGCACAATCTCGACGTCTGGTCGGCAGACCCGCGACGTTCGGAAAAACCCGTGACCTTGAGCACGCGAACTGCGCGGTCGAGAGCTACGGTTATGACATCCCCGGCGCGCACAGCATGGCTTGGGGTATCAATACGTCGTCCATTGATCCGAACGCGCCCGGACGCGGTCAGCGCAGCCGCCGCCGAACGCGTGCGAACAACCCGGGCGTTCCATAGCCATTTGTCAATACGCTGACGCTCCAAGGCAGGGATGCGCGCTCAGCGCGGCTCCTTTGTGCTCGCCTCCAGCTGCTCCTTGAGCTTTGCAAGCTTGGCAAAGGGTGAATCGGGATCAGGCTTTCTCTCGACCGGCGCACGGTCGCTCCTTCCTTTGATATATTTCGCGCGCAAGGCCGGGTCCCTCTCCGGCCGGTCGCCACGCGGCGGACGTACGTGCCGCTCGCCGGAAGAGGGGCGTGCAACGCCAGCCTCGACTTCGATGCGGTGATCAGGTTTGGGACGATCGGGCCGCCCAGGTCGAGACGACCGTCCAGGCTCCGAAGTTTCTCGATGATCCCGTCGACGGCGGTCTCCACGCCAGGGGCGGCCTTCCTCACGATCGTCTGGCCCAGGGCGAGCCGCAGGTGCTACCGGCGCTGTCGCGGAGGACAACTCGCCCTCAGCTCCCGCCGATTCCGCCGCTTGAGAGCTGTTCTGCGCCGTGCCCGGCGGTGCAATTTCTGCCGAACGGGGCCGCCGGCGCCCGCGCCCCTCCTCGCGGTGGGGCCGGCGCTGGCGCTGGTCTCGTCGACCGGGTCGCCAAACTTCTATGAATTGCGGAAGCGTAGTTTCGTGCGACGTTGGGGCGTCACCCAGGCCTCCGTGCGTACCGTCGGCATCCCCCGTGGCAGCGAGGGCAGGTGCCTCTGCAACTTCGATAACTACATCGGGCGCATGGGGCGGTGAGGTATCCCCGGTTCTCGGGGAACCCGGCTGAGGCTCGGAAATGCCCTGCGCAACCTGATCGGGGGCCGTGACATCTTGCTTGATCTCCTCTGCCACGAGTTCGGTTGCGGCTCCGCCCTCTTCCAGACCGGAAGAAGAAGGCTTCTCACTTCGTGAGATGCCTGCACCAGCGGGTTCTGGCGCTTCTGGTTCCGAGGCATCAGGCAGGGATGTCGCGGAGACACCGGGAGGCTCGACCGCTCGTTTTTCCATTCGATACCCGAGCGAACGCAGGACCGACGCGAAATCTTCGCCTGAACAGCCGGCTAGCGAGGTCATACCGGCGGTGACGGTGAAGCCAAAGCCCTCGACTGCCCCCGGCGGGCGCGCGCCAGCCGTGCCGGCGCGCCACCCCAGAGCCAAGCGAATGAGGTCTGCGAGCCGTTCGAGAATGTCCACGCGCACCGCACGCGCGCCGCAGACGCGGTAGCCTGCCGTGCGGTAGAGCTCGCTGCTGACCTCCTTGTCGGCGACAATGGAAGTTCGTCCGCTCGACGCCAATCGCGCAACTGAGTCGAGCCCTTTGACCTCGGAGCCATGCTTGAGCGCCCAGAGCTGAGTTGCCAGGGCCCGAGGACCAGGCTTGAGCAGGGCCGGCAAATAGATGTGATAGGCGCCAAAACGAACGCCGTATTTGCGAAGCGTGGCGCGGGCCGGCTGCTCCAGTCCTTTGATCTCCTCCGACACTCTTTGACGGTCTAGGACGCCGACGCCCTCGATGAGCTGATAGGCAATGCCGCGACCAATTCCGGTCACGTCGTCAGCTGCCGCGAGCCGAAATAGCGGCTCCAGAACCCTCTCAATGTGGGACTTGAGCCAGAGCTCAAGGCGACCCTGGACCCCATCCCGCGGCGCGCCGGTAAGATGTTCATCGCTGATGATGCGCAGGCGCGGCTTGAGCCGATCCTCGCCCGACACCAGCTTGGCAACCGGCTGACCAACCCACCTGATCGTATCGTCGCTTGAGAGCACGAACTGACCGTCAGCTGCCTGCGCCAGCCTGAGCGCGCGCGCATCGATCTCGCCGGCCAGCGCCTTCTGCGCAGCGCCGGCCAGCGCCTTCGCATCCGAGCCTGCGCTGGAGGCGTCCGGGGTGAAGATGAAGCCATCGAGTTGCCCAAGGGCATGGCCTTCCACCGCGACCTCGCCGCTTTTGCTGATCTCGGTTTCCAAAGTCGTGTTCTCGCGCAGCCGGCGCATGAGCACGCTCGTGCGACGATCGACGAACCTCTCCGTCAGACGCTCATGAAGCGCGTCCGATAGCTTGTCCTCCACCGCGCGCGTAACGCCTTGCCAATGCTCGGGATCGGCAAGCCAATCCGGACGATTGGCGGCGAAAGTCCAGGTCCGTATATGCGCAATGCGGTTTGAAAGGGTATCGATGTCACCCTCGCTGTGGTCGGCCTGTTCGATCTGCCGGGCAAACCAATCGATCGGGATCGCTCCCTCCCGCATGAGGAACCCATAGAGCGTGGTGGCAAGCTCGGCATGAGTGGCGGGCGAGATCTTACGATAGTCAGGAACCTGACACACATCCCACAGCCGCTTGACCGCCTCACGCGACGTGGCAAGCGCACGAATCTCGTCGTCTCGTGCGGCGTGCTCCAACACCAAGAGGTCCTCGGCGATTGGCGCACGGGTAAGGCAACTTTCCTTGGGCGTCTGTGCCAGCGAGGCTTGCAGTGCGCCAATGGAGGAAAATTCGAGGGCGGTATTGCGCCATTGCAGGGTCTTGATCGGCTCGAACGAGTGGCTTTCCAGCGCCCGCGCCAGCTCGGTCTCGAAAGGCGGGCAGCGCCCCGTAGTTCCAAAAGTGCCGTTGCGCGTGGCGCGTCCGGCGCGCCCGGCGATCTGGGCCAACTCCGCTGGATTGAGCTTACGGAATTGATAGCCGTCGAACTTTCGGTCAGACGCGAACGCGACGTGGTCGACGTCGAGGTTGAGGCCCATTCCAATTGCGTCGGTCGCGACGAGGTATTCGACGTCGCCGGACTGATAGAGTTCAACCTGAGCATTGCGCGTGCGCGGCGAAAGTGCCCCCAGAACGACCGCGGCTCCGCCCCGCTGACGGCGTATCAGCTCGGCGATGGAATAGACTTCCTCGGCAGAGAACGCGACCACCGCCGACCGGCGAGGCAGGCGTGTGATCTTCTTCTCTCCGGCGAAGGAAAGTTGTGACAAGCGTGGGCGCGTCAATACATGCGCGCCAGGCAACAGCCGTTCGATCATCGGCCTGACGGTTTGCGCCCCAAGGACCAACGTCTCTTCGCGGCCGCGGCGGTTGAGCATGCGATCGGTGAAGACATGCCCGCGATCAAGATCGGCGCCGAGCTGTACCTCGTCAATTGCGAGAAACGCGACGTCGAGGTCGCGTGGCATAGCCTCGACAGTGGAGATCCAGAAGCGCGGATTGGGCGGCTTGACCTTCTCTTCACCTGTGACGAGCGCCACCGCCTCCGTTCCGACGCGGTCCGCCACCTTGTTGTAGACCTCGCGCGCCAATAGCCGCAGGGGCAATCCAATAATTCCTGACGAATGACCGAGCATGCGCTCGATAGCGAGATGCGTTTTTCCGGTGTTGGTGGGACCAAGCACGGCGGTCACCCCGGCGCCTCGCGTGCCGGACTCTCGGCTCGCCCCGGAAAAAAATGAAATTGGCATCAAACGGAGAACCCTCGGTCCGGATTACACGACTGTGAACCAACGCAAGCTGCTTTCCTCGAGGCCAGCTTTGTCCAGCGGGTCGAACGAAACGAACCCCGCTGGATTGTGTGTCATGATGTGACGCCTGAGTCCGAGTCGCCGCGCTGGGGTTAAGCTGTGGAACGGCTGCCGAACGAATCGCGCCCGAATCGCTGACTCGGTTGCTGTCGGAATTCGTTCACGGCTAGATATGGACGCAACAAAAGCATGCCATCCTACTGGTGGTAGTAGCGGCTGGGGCCGGCGCAGCAACGAGTTAACTTTCGGGGCACAATGCGAGGTGCAGTCGCTCCTGATGGAGAACAAGACAATCCTGCTCACTGCGTTTTTGCGCTCGCCCTGCTTGGCTGCGGAGTGGAAACGAATTGAGTGGCCTGCAGGATCCCCATTCCTACCGGAGTAGGGACTGATACGCGGTAGGGCGCCATAATCCGCGTTCCAGCAATTGGCGCCAGCCACATCTCGATGTCGTGCTGCTCCATCAGATACTTGATGGCATATCGATCGGGGATGTGCCCGGCAATGGGCAAGAACCGTACGGCGCACACGACAACCGGACCTTTGTAGCCGGCCTGTGTGGCAACCATCTCCATGCGTTTAAACGCAAGATGCAGATCATACCGCATTCGCCCATCGAAGATGGACAAGGTGCGCTGGCAGGCGTGCGGCGTAACTACATCGCCGGCACCAGGCATCCTGACTAAGGGCGCGGTCATCGGATCGGACACTCCGCGGCGATGCGCATCGGTAAGTGGAACCCGCGCCGGATTTGGCGTGTTCGGGGGTTCCGCAGAAAACTCCTTCACGTTACCGCCATGCAGCAGCATGCGGACTTCGTCGTACTTTTTATCCGTGGAAATGCTCGACGCATAATTCACGGGAGCAAGGTTGCCCCCGGCCACATTACCTCTCACTGAGCTCTGACCTTGGCCGCTGGTGAACGCCCGCATGATGCCCGCCGTTGCGCCACTCGCAGCGGCGGAATAATGGTCGTCGCCGATGTCGATCACCCAACTGCCGCGGCCAATGGGTAGCCCGGCCAACGTGACACCATAACTGGCATCGAGCTTGCTTTGCGCGTGAGCCGGGCGCTGCAGATCGGCCATCACGAGGGCGAGGGCCGCCGCGCTGAGCAGGAGGGCGTGACCACGCAGCCGGTTCAAGTTCACGTGCAACAGTCCTGTGGCCGCGCCGATGCGACTGAGTGGGCCTACACTCTCGGCGAGGCGCTACGCTGACACCTGCCTCCACGCGCCCACGCCGCAGCACTTATCTGGCGGCTTATCTTGGCCCGATCAAGGCAATGCCAGGCTACGCTCATCGTCAGCACCACTGGAATGAAGCATGGGCAGGGCCATGTCAGGCGACGCGGGGACGGCACGCTGTCGGAGACGGCGCTTGACGCTTTTCGGCAGCACAACTATAGCTTCGTCCGCGATGCGAGAGCTGGGCGTGCATTGGCACATCCGGCGAAGCTCTTCAAAAATTTGAGGTTATCATGTCGCGGCGATGCGAGCTGACCGGCAAGACTGCTCAGGTCGGACATAAGGTGAGCCATTCGAACATCAAGACGAAACGGCGCTTCCTTCCCAACCTCCTCAATGTGACCTTGATCTCGGATGCACTCGGCCGCCCCGTCAGGCTGCGCATATCAGCACACGCGCTCAAGACGGTGGACCATCGCGGCGGTCTCGACGCATTTCTCTTCAAGGCGAAGGACAGCGAGCTCTCGGACAAGGCGCTCGAAATCAAGCGGCGGATCCGCAAAGCCCGGGAGCAGAAGGCAACAACCGCTTCGGCTTGATTTGTCGTCGCACGGCGCAGCTCTGCGTCATAGCTCTCCCCGCGTAAATTGCAGCAGCAAAGTGCGTTGGATCACGCCTGCGTCCTGCGTCCCGCGAACGACGGCTGCGCCGGCGCCACCTCATCGAACAGCTCGGCGAGTTTCTCCGTCATGGCGCCGCCAAGCTCCTCCGCGTCCACGATGGTGACGGCGCGCCTATAATAGCGCGTGACGTCGTGACCAATGCCAATGGCGATCAATTCTACCGGCGAGCGCGTCTCGATATCTTCAATCACCCAACGCAGATGCCGCTCGAGATAGTTACCGGGATTCACCGAGAGCGTGGAATCATCGACCGGCGCTCCATCGGATATCATCATCAAGATCTTGCGCTGTTCGCCGCGTTCCAGCAGGCGCCGATGCGCCCAGTCGAGCGCCTCGCCATCGATGTTTTCTTTCAACAGCCCCTCGCGCATCATCAGTCCGAGATTCTTGCGCGCGCGCCGCCAGGGCGCGTCGGCTGACTTGTAGATGATGTGGCGTAAATCATTAAGACGCCCGGGATTGGCAGGCTTGCCGGCGGCGAGCCAGGCTTCGCGTGATTGACCGCCTTTCCACGCACGCGTTGTGAACCCGAGAATCTCGACTTTCACCCCGCAACGCTCGAGCGTACGCGCCAGGATATCGGCGCAAGTCGCCGCCACTGTGATCGGCCGACCGCGCATCGAACCCGAATTGTCAAGCAGGAGCGTGACCACCGTGTCGCGAAAACTCGTATCCTTTTCGCGCTTGAAAGAGAGCGGGTGCAGGGGATCGATGACAATGCGCGCGAGCCGAGCCGGATCGAGCTGCCCTTCTTCCAGGTCGAACTCCCAGGCGCGACTCTGCTGCGCCATCAACCGGCGCTGCAGACGGTTCGCGAGGCGCGAGACAACTCCCTGCAAGTGCGATAACTGCTTGTCGAGGTAACCGCGCAGCCGATCGAGCTCTTCAGGTTCGCACAGGTCCTGCGCCGCGACCGCTTCGTCATACTTGCTGATGAAGAACCCGTAGTCCGGCGCGCGCGGCTCATTTTGCCCATGCCGGCGCGGCCGCCGCGGCTCTGCGGGAGACTCCGCGTCACCCATCTCGGCATCATCAGCCGCGTCCGCGGATAGCGCCTCGGCAGCTTCGGCGCTGCTGTCGGCGAGATCCTCTCCGGAAGCGTCCGTCTCCTCGACGCGGGTCTGCGAGTCCTCGGTCTCGGCGCCCTCGCCTTCTTCGCCGGACTCGTCCTTGCGTTGCTCCTGCTGCCCCTCTTCCCCTTCTTCCTCGTCGGATTCGGTGCTGCGGTCCTCGCCCATGTCGAGCGCGTCAAGAAGGTCATGAATGACATCGCCGAAACGGGACTGCTGGTCGATCAGCCGCTCCAGCCGATCCAGGTCGCGGCCCGCCTTGTCTTCGATCAGCGGCCGCCAAAGCTCCACGATTCGCTTTGCGGCCGGCGGCGCCGATTGCCCGGTCAGCCGCTCGCGCACTATGAGGGCGACCGCTTCTTCGATGGGCGCGTCTGCCCGATCCGTGACCTCATCGAACTTTCCCCGGTGAAAGCGGTCGTCGAGCATGGCTGTCAGGTTCTTTGCAATCCCGGCCATACGGCGCGCGCCGATGGCTTCAACGCGCGCCTGCTCGACAGCGTCGAACACGGCGCGAGCTTGCTGCCCTCCCGGCACGAGCTTGCGATGCACCAAGGGATCGTGGCAGGCGAGCTTGAGCGCCAACGAATTGGCGTGCCCGCGCACAATGGCGGCATCAGCAGCCGTGAGCTTGCGCGGCGGCTCGGGGAGGCGAACCTTGCCTCCGGAAATGCCGGGCCGTTCCGCCGCGAATGAGACGTCGAGATCAGCTTTCCTCGCGATGGCGCGCAGACATCCCGTCACCGCGCGCTTGAACGGCTCGGCGGGGCTGTCCTTGACCGCTATCTTTCCCTTGATGTTCGATGCCATGCGAGCGAGTTGCAGCTCTTTGCGCGTTTTCTGCCGGCGTCAGCTCATGAATGATCGGAGCGCACCCCAAGCGATCTGGGATGGCAGAACCGGCAAGCCGCTAGCTGAGCGCCACATTCACCGACGATTCCGGCAGCTCCACACCGAAACAGCGCTGATAAAACTCCGCCACGATCGGCCGCTCCAGCTCGTCGCATTTGTTGACGAATGTGAGCCGGAAGGCAAAGCCAATATCCTTGAAAATTTCCGTGTTCTCGGCCCACGTGATGACGGTGCGCGGGCTCATGACGGTGGAAATGTCGCCGTTCATGAAGGCATTGCGCGTGAGGTCGGCCACCCGGACCATCTTGTTGACAGTGTCGCGCCCTTGATCGGTGCGATAGTGCTTGGCTTTGGCAAGCACGATCTCGACCTCATTGTCGTGCGGCAAGTAGTTGAGCGTGGTGACGATTGACCAGCGGTCCATCTGGCCTTGGTTGATCTGCTGCGTACCATGATAGAGGCCGGACGTATCACCCAAGCCGATAGTGTTGGCCGTCGCGAACAGCCGAAACGCCGGATGCGGCTTTATCACCTTGTTCTGGTCGAGCAGCGTCAGCTTGCCGGAAACCTCGAGCACCCGTTGAATCACAAACATCACATCGGGACGCCCGGCATCATATTCGTCGAAGCACAGCGCCACGTTGTGTTGCAGCGCCCAAGGTAGAATGCCGTCGCGGAACTCGGTGACCTGCATTCCGTCGCGAATGACGATTGCGTCCTTTCCGATCAGATCGATACGGCTGATATGGCTGTCGAGGTTGACGCGCACGCACGGCCAATTCAGCCGCGCCGCCACTTGCTCGACATGCGTAGATTTGCCGGTGCCATGATAACCGGAAATCATCACCCGCCTGTTCTTCGCGAAGCCGGCAAGGATAGCGAGCGTGGTCGGTTTGTCGAAACGATAGTCCGGATCAAGGTCGGGAGTGTGCTCATCCGGCTCGGAATAGGCCGAAACTTGCAGATCGCTATCGATTCCGAACAGCTGACGAATCGAGACCTTCATATCCGGAAGGCCGGGAGCCTCTTCTGTGACGGCGGGCATTGATCCTCCGTGATCTCGGAAACGACCGAGACCCGTGTCGGTCGATCGTTGGCTAAGAACGGACAACATTCTGAAACTAGCAGAAAGCGCTGGCGGAGCGAAAGCTGAGCCGGAGCTCATCGGCTTCAAATGGGGATCGCAGTTGCCGGCTGCAACAGCTGGTCGATCAGCGAAAACCAATCGACTTCAAGTACTTATACGCCTGGATGATCTCTCGAAGCTTGTCTTCCGAAGAGCGGTCGCCGCCGTTGGCATCGGGATGGTGGCGTTTGACCAGCTCCTTGAAGCGCGACTTGACCTCCTGCGCCGAAGCATCGGTTTCGAGGCCAAGCGCATCGAGCGCCTTACGTTCGGCATTTCGCACGGAGGCCACCTCGGATGAGCGCCGGGAAAAACCCGCGCGTGGCCCACCTCGAGGATTGAATTCCCAGACCATCCCGAACGGATCATCGGCGGCTTCGAACTGCGCCTGAAATCGAGAGGAACGGGAGCGCCCCGCCGGTCGTCCGCCGTTCATCCCCATTTTCCATGTGGGGCGGTGCCCGATTACGGCATCTTTCTGATATCGCGCAATGTCGTCGGGCGTCATGCCGGCAAAGAAATTATAGGAGTGATTGTACGCGCGAACGTGATCCAGGCAGAATTGCCAATATTCCCGTTCTCGAAGACGCCCTTTAGGTGCGCGGTGAGTTGCGGGAGCGCTGCATTGCGGCCACTCGCATGCCGGGCACTCGGCGCGCAGACGCCGGTCCTTGTCCGGCTTGACCCGGATACGATCGAACAGAGGCGAGACGCTTTTCATGACCTTGCAATATGCGCGCACCGGCAAATCAGGTGCAAGACTTGACAACAGCTTTAATGTGTTCCCGAACGCCCTCTTGACTGATGGCCTTCGCATGCAATATGCGCCAAACCATGCGCGCGCACGATTGCATCACCGAGAAGTTGGGTCAGGCTTTCTCTCCCAGGCAGCTTGAGGTGACAGACGAGTTCGCATCTGCATGAAGGACATGCCGGGCATCGGCCAGGCGGACAGACCCATTTCAGAGTATATATCGTGGCGGACGCCTTTGAAGGAAAGAGCCGGATCGAGCGCCACCGAATGATCAACGCGGTCCTCGCAGCCGAGCTAAGTGGCGGCGTGCACGCACTGGCCATCCGGGCGACGGCGCCGGGCGAGGCGGCGTAAGTCAGATTGCGAGTGAGCTTCCTCCTCCAAAAGTGAGATTCCTTGCCAAAGCTAAGGACACCAGGCCATCGAGAAGCATTTTGAAGCGCAAAAGGTGCAGGTCCTTCAAGGCAAGGCTGCTCCGGCGGATTTGACCAGGGACTTGCGCGTGAGCGGCAGAATACGCAGCGCCGTGATTCGATTGCGTTCTCGCCGCAACACCCGAAAACGGAATCCATGAAACGTGAAAGTCTGGCCCGGCTCGGGAATCGAGCGGGCTTCATGGATCACGAGGCCAGCGATCGTGGTCGCCTGGTCGTCCGGCAAGCTCCACTCCATGGCGCGATTGAGATCGCGAATGGGCACTCCGCCATCGACGTTGACAGAACCATCCGGCTGCGGCCGCACCCCTGGCACCGCCACGTCGTGCTCGTCGGTGATGTCGCCTACGATCTCTTCGAGAATGTCTTCGAGAGTGACAAGACCCATCACCTCGCCGTACTCGTCCACCACGAGGGCAAACGGCGTCCTGCGTCTGCGGAATGCCTTGAGCTGCTCCGATAGTGGCCGGATATCAGGAACGAACCAAGGGGCGCGCGCAATTGTGGTGACGTCAATCTTGGCGAGGTCGCCGTCCACCGCTTGCACCGCACGCAGAAGATCTTTTGCGTGCAGCACTCCGATGATGTTTTCAGGCCTTTCCTTCCACAACGGGACACGCGTCACCTCAGCCTCGAGCACCGCCCTGACGACCTGCTCAGGAGAATCATCCGCGCACACCGTGATCATCTCGGTCCGGTGGATCATCACGTCCGAAACGGTGAGCTCGCGCAGATCGAGAAGCCCGCTGAGCATGTCGCGATCGCCTCGCTCCACCCCGCCTTCGCGGTGCAGGAGATCGACCGTTCCGCGCAGCTCCTCGTGCGGCGACAGGATGGATTGGCTTTCGCCGGCGCGCAGACCGAAGAGCCGCAGAAGCCACTTCACCATCCATTCAACCGCCACCAGCACCGGCGTGAGCAGTCGGACCGCCCAATCAATTGGTGCAGCAACCCACAGCGCAAGCCGGTCCGGATCGTTGAATGCGGCGGTCTTCGGCAGGACTTCAGCAAGCACGACGATGAGCACGGTCATTGCCACGGTGGCGTAGATCACACCCACTTCGCCGAACCAGCTGAGCAATACGCCGGTCGCAAGCGAGGATGCCGCGATATTGGCGGTATTATTTCCCAACAGAAGCGCGCCGATCATCCGCTCGCGGGCATCGAGCAGGCGATTGACAAGTGCGGCGCGATGATTCCCCTGCTTCTCCAGCCGATGCATGCTGGCGCGCGACGACGCGGTCAGGGCAGTCTCGCTGCCCGAAAAAAACGCTGAGAGAAGAATGCAAATCACCACCACAGCGATGGCGAGCCAATCGTAAGTCGTCATGGATATTGAAGCTTCTCGGCAAGAAAGGCGCGGACCTCGACAGGGTCCACGTTGGTTGCAATGAAGCTCCTGCCGATCCCGCGAGTGAGGATGAAGGTCAGTTTGCCGTGCTTGACCTTCTTATCCTGCGCCATCAGTTCCATCATGTCGTCAGGGCTGGGCGGACCTCCGGGAATCAGCGAGACTTCGATAGGAAAACCCACAGACGCGAGGTGCCGAAGGACCCGCTCGGCCTCAGCTGCTGGTAGAAGGCCGCGTTTGACCGAAAAGCCGAAGGCAAGCGCAATCCCCAGTGATATTGCTTCCCCATGCAAGAGCCGGCCGGAAAAGCCCGCTGCCGCCTCCAGCGCGTGGCCAAAGGTATGTCCGAGATTGAGCAGGGCCCGTTCACCAGTCTCGCGCTCATCGCGCGCGACAATCGCCGCCTTCATCCGGCAACTCATTGCAATCGCATGCTCGCGCGCGGCGCCGCCGGCAAAGATCTCCTGCCAATTGCTCTCCAGCCAATTGAAGAAATCGGCAGACCCGATCAAGCCGCATTTGACGACTTCGGCGTAGCCGGCGCGAAATTCGCGCACGGGAAGGGTGTCGAGAAGAGCGGTGTCCGCCAAAACCAGAATCGGTTGGTGAAAGGCGCCGATCAGGTTTTTTCCATGCCGCGAATCGATCGCCGTCTTGCCGCCGACGGACGAATCGACTTGCGCGAGGAGCGTCGTCGGAACCTGCACGTAGTCCAGGCCGCGGCGCACCACGGCTGCGGCAAAGCCGGCGAGGTCGCCAACGACGCCGCCGCCCAGCGCCACGACCAGATCTCCGCGCTCGATGCGCGAAGAAATCAATGCTTCGCAAACTCTTTCCAGGCCCATAAAACTTTTCGAATTTTCGCCGGGCGGCACGCTGATGCACGTCGAGTCAATTCCCGCATTCGCAAGCGCAGCTTCCGTCGCAGCCAGATGGTAATTTGCAACGCTATCGTCAGTGACAATCGCAGCCTTGGCGCCCGGACGCAGCTCGGCAATTCTTTGCCCGAGCGATGCGATCTGTCGGCGACCGATCACAATCGCATAGCTGCGCGCGCCGAGCGCAACGTCGACCACAATGGGCTCGCTGGCGCGCATGTGCGCAGTTTGTTGGGCGACGCTGGGGGCACTCATGTGCCATGATCTCCTCGCTCACACGGATTGGCGCGAGCGTCTGCGCCTTCGAGCCGGCTCGCCAGTGCGGCCACAATAGCATCGACGATCTTGTCATGCGCCACGTCATGCGACTGCACAGTGAGGTCCGCCAATGCGTAGGTCGGATAGCGCTCCTGCATCAGGTTGCGGAGCGTGGCCGCCGGATCATCAGTTCTCAGCAGCGGCCGATCATGGCGTCGCCTGATTCGCTTCATCAGGACATCGAAATCGGCATTGAGCCAGATCGAAATGCCATTCGCGGCAATTGCGGCTCGGGTATCTGCGTTCATGAAGGCCCCGCCCCCGGTAGAGAGAACCTGAGGCCCGCCGTCCAACAGACGGACAATCACACGCGCTTCTCCGGAGCGGAATTCAGCCTCACCGCGGATAGCAAAGATTTCGGGAATGCTCATGCCGGCGGCTTTCTCGATCTCGGCATCGGCATCGACGAAGGGAATTCCCAGCCGATGCGCGACGCGCCGGCCGATCGAGGACTTGCCCGACCCCATCATGCCGACAAGAGCGATTGACCTCCTCCCGAGCGCTCTTACGACCGAGGCTTCGACCGAGCACCCAACCTCAGACATGGTGCGGGCCCCCCAATTGCGGCCTGTCGCCTGCCCACGCCACACCCAACTGTGGGACCGGATCGTATTGCAATACAATTACTTGCAGTCAAACGCCGCACTGACGGCGACCGCTGCGGTCGCACCCTGCGTGAGGCGAACACAAGCGACACCCATGCGGTAGTATACGGCGCCGTGTCCTAGTTTCTCCATTGTTTCGTTCAAGGATCGCCTATGCGCAGGGACTGAGATGCCAAGCCTCTTTCGCCTACTCACGCTTATCGGGGTCCTCGGCGGCTTGACTTATGGGGCCATGTTCATGCTCGCAACGTGGTTCGATCTCAAGCCGCGGGAAATCACGGTGACGATCCCACCTGACAGATTCGCCAAACAGCCCTGATAAGCCGTGGCGCCGAAGGGCAAAGTCTCCGATCCAAGCCTGATCGAGCAGTTCCTCGATATGATTGCCGCCGAGCGCGGGGGATCAACCAACACTTTGGACGCCTATGCCCGCGATCTCGCACATCTCTCGGCGGCGCTGAATGCAAGACGGCGCAGCATTGCGGATGCTGAAACTGAGGATCTGCGCATCTATTTCGGCTCGCTGGCGGCGCGCGGCCTGGCTCCCGCATCCGTCGGCCGGCGGCTTTCCGCGATCCGACAGCTTTTCCGCTTTCTTCACTCGGAAGGACGCCGTCGCAACGACCCATCGGCGGTGCTCGAAGGGCCGAGAAGAATGCGTGCGCCGCCCAAGGTGCTTAGCATTGCCGAAGTCGATCGCCTCCTCGCGCACGCCCACGAGCAAATAAATAGGGAAAGCCACTCGCCGCTCGATCGGCTGCGCGCCAGCCGACTGGCGTGTCTGCTGGAGATGGTTTATGCGACTGGACTGCGGGTCTCCGAGCTTGTCGCACTGCCTCGTTCGGCCGCCGATCGCAATGCGCAGATGTTGTCCGTGCGTGGCAAAGGCAGCAAGGAGCGACTCGTGCCGCTCAACAAAACAGCCAAGATTGCGATGCGCGATTATCTCGACCTGCTGGCGCAAACGGGGCGCGGCCGGAATTCCAAATGGCTCTTCCCGTCATCCGGCCGGAGTGGGCATGTCACGCGCCAGCATTTTGCCCGCGAGCTGAAAGCTCTGGCCCTCGGCGCGGGCCTGCGCGCCTATGACGTATCCCCGCACGCACTTCGCCACGCTTTTGCCAGTCACCTCCTTCACAATGGCGCAGATTTGCGCATTGTGCAGATGCTGCTGGGGCATGCGGACATCTCGACGACGCAAATCTATACGCATGTGCTCGATGAGCGGCTCAAGAGCTTGGTGCGCGATCTGCATCCACTTGCCGACTAGACTAAATTAGTGAACGCACGACTGGTCCAACCCACCCACGATAGGGAATTGCGTATGCGGTTCGATGTACCGAGGTCGCTGTTTTCCGCGGTCCTCCTGACGGCTCTCATGGCCAGCGTCAGCTCCGCTCCTGCGCAGACCCAGCAGGAACGCCGTTGGTGCGAGGGCGACGACGGCGCTAGCGTGGCGCAGCGCATCGACGGATGTTCGGCGGTAATCAAGGCAGCGCGCGACAAGGGAGAAAAGCTCGCTGAATTTTATTCATTTCGTGGCGTTGCATATCGTCTCAAAGGCGACCTCGACCGCGCCCTCCAGGATTACGCCCAGGCAATCAAGCTCGACGGCAGATTTATCCCCGCCTACAACAATCGCGGCGTCGCTTACGACCGCAAGGGCGAATACGATCGCGCCATTCAGGATTACGAGCAGGCGATCAAGCTCAAGCCCTCGCCGGAAAGCCATTTCAACAGGGGAAACGCTTATCTCGCGAAGGGTCAATATGACCATGCCATCGACGACTTCAATCAAGCCTTGCGTCTCAAGGCGGATTTCGCGCCGGCTTATGACAATCGCTGCTGGGCGAGAGCGGTGGTGGGCATCCTCAAGCAGGCCCTCGCCGACTGCAATCAGGCGCTGCGGTTGCTGCCAAGCAATGTCGCCACGCTCGAAAGCCGTGGCTTCGTTTATTTGAAAATGACTCAATTCGATGCCGCCGTCTCCGACTACGATGCAGCGTTGCAAATCGAGCCGAAGCTTGCATTCGCGCTTTACGGGCGCGGCTTGGCGAAATTGAAAAATGAAGACAGCACCGGAGAGATCGACGTAGCAGCGGCCAAGGCGATGCAAGCTGACATTGCGCAAGAATATGTGCACTACGGCATAAAGGATGCGCGCTAACGCGAGTTTCGATGATTTTGAACCTGCCGTCATGGCCGTGCTTGTCACGGCCATCCACGTCTTTCGCCCCAAAGGAAAGCAAGTCGTGGATGACCGGAACAAGTCCGGTCATGACGGAGAGTCCCTAATCGATCGGGCGGCATTGACCATGTCTGGTATCAACTTGGCATCAACCTGTTCCGGGACTTGACCGGGTAATCCATCCTTTGACAAATAAACGGTTTTTCGAGTGCTGCGCGGCTCGATGCTCGCATCAGGTCCGCGAATGCGCATGCGAATGGGAGACAATGGGTCGAACTCCGTCACCTGCGGGCAGCTGAGAGCGGTGCATGCGCAGTTATCTCGATTTTGAAAAGCCGCTGGCCGAAATCGATGCCAGGATCGACGAGTTGCGCGCGCTTGATGCCGGCGACAGCGCGGCTGCAATCGGCGAGGAGATTTCCCGGCTGGAGGCCAAAGCAGCCCAAGAGCTCAAGGAACTCTATGCCAATCTCACGCCCTGGCAGAAAACCCAGGTCGCCAGGCACCCCAATCGGCCACACTGCCTCGATTATATCGGCGCCCTTATCACCGATTTCGTTCCCCTTGCCGGTGACCGCAAGTTTGCCGACGATGACGCCATCGTCGGAGGCTTCGGGCGCTTTCGGGGCGAGAGCATCTGCATTATCGGGCATGAGAAAGGCTCCTCGACCGAAAGCCGGCTCAAGCACAATTTCGGGATGGCTCGGCCTGAGGGCTATCGCAAGGCCGAGCGCCTGATGCAGATGGCGGACCGATTTGGCATTCCCGTCCTGTCGCTGGTGGATACGGCGGGCGCCTATCCGGGTATCGGAGCCGAGGAACGGGGCCAGGCCGAAGCAATCGCCCGCTCCACCGATGCCAGCCTGGAGCTTGGCGCACCGAATGTGGCCGTCATTATCGGCGAAGGAGGCTCTGGCGGGGCCATCGCTATTGCGACCGCCAACCGGGTGTTGATGCTCGAAAATTCAATTTACAGCGTGATTTCGCCGGAGGGAGCGGCCTCGATCTTGTGGCGAGACACCTCGAAGGCGCAGGAAGCCGCCACAGGGATGAAGATCACGGCCGGCGACATGATCCGGTTCGGAGTGATCGATCAGATTGTGGCGGAGCCGGTGGGAGGCGCTCATCGGGATGCCGCCGCAGCGATTGCCTCGACTGGGGAGGCCATCGGCCATGTCCTCGACGAGTTCGCTGGACTGGACCCGGAGACCGTCCGGCGACGGCGGCGCGAAAAATTCCTGGCCATCGGGAGAAACCTGCTCTAGGTAAGATCTTGCCGTTTTCGGCGAAATGATCATAAGCCTTTGTTTCCCAAACAATCTTTTCTAGCGATATCGTTGCCGCATTGCCCTGATCTCACCCAAGTCTTGGCTTATCCAAATGGTTGATCGTGCGGCCGATAGGTTTGATATCGGCATGATCGCTATCGGGGACGTCCTTGCCGTAAGCTTTCGTTCCAGGTAGAGATCGCGCAGGGGGAAGCTTGGGAAGGCTTGTTTGGGGAAGGCTTGGGGAAGCCTAAGGTCGGGGGAGTGACCTTGTATCACAGGGTTTTGGTGCGCTCGCTTTTGGCGTCCGCTGCGATGGCGGCTGCCATCGCGCTTGCCGGCTGCGACACAGATGGCACATCCGGGGTCACTGGCCGCCACATGCAGCCGCTGTCCGATCGAATGCTCGCGGACATTGAAACCAGGAACATGGCGAAGGAATTGCCGATCCTGGTTCGGATCTTCAAGGAAGAAGCGGAGCTTGAAGTCTGGAAGGAGGACAAGACCGGCCGCTTCGCGCTGCTGCGAACTTATCCAATATGCCGCTGGTCAGGGGAATTAGGCCCGAAGATCAAGCAAGGCGATCGCCAGGCGCCCGAAGGCTTCTATACGATCACTCCCAACCAGATGAATCCCAATTCCAATTATTATCTGGCTATCAACACGGGGTTCCCGAATGCCTACGACAGGGCAAATGGACGGACAGGCCAATTCCTGATGATCCACGGCGACTGCTCTTCGGCCGGCTGCTACGCCATGACCGACGAACAGATTGCCGAGATTTACTCGCTCGCCCGCGAATCCTTCTTTGGCGGACAGAAGTCTTTTCAGATCCAGGCCTATCCATTCAAGATGACGCCCCTCAACATGGCCAAGCATCGCAACTCGCCGCACTTGGCATTCTGGAGAATGCTCAAGCAGGGATACGATCATTTCGATGTGAGCCGCGCGGAGCCGAAGGTCGATGTCTGCGACAAGCACTACGTGTTCAATGCCGAATCGACCGGCAAATTCAGCCCGGCGGATAAATGCCCTGCCTACCGTGTACCGCAAGAGCTTGCACGGGCAGTCGGCGAAAAACAGCGCCGGGATGACGTCCAGACTGCCGACTTGATCAATCGCGGCACAGCGGCTCTGCCCGCCCATATGGGCGTTGACGGCGGCATGAACGCTACTTTCCTTTCGGCCGTGAGGTCCCATGGCGGCCCCGGCGCCACGATTCGCACCGCCTCAGGCACCATTCCCGCCCACGTCAATCCCCCGGCCGGTTCGCTTCGCGATGACACGGGAAGCACCATGAGCCTCGCGTCGTTCGAGTCGCGACCTGCCCAGATGCAGGTCGCCTCGGCAAACTCAAGCTCCGGCGGCATTGGAGGGTTCCTCGGCGGCCTGTTCGGCGCTAAGCGCGACATTGCGAGCACCGAGCAGCGCAGCACTCAGCCGGCGCCGCCGGCTGCGCCAGCGGCGAAACCTGCGCAGGCCGTTGTCACTCCTACCGCCCGACTGAAGCCCGAGCCAGCTACGGCAAAGGTCGCGCAGGCCAAACCGCCAGCTCAGACTGCGCCAGCAGATGCTGATGCGAAACCCGCGAGTGGTTCTAATCTGCTCAATGGTGCGGCACCCACCGTTCCGGCGGGAGGCTTTGAGAACCGGTTTGGCGGTTGGCGCTGATCAGGTATCAGAAGTCAGGCATCAGGCACAGGTATCAGGCATCAACCTGATACCTGACTCCTGATAACTGATACTTGGCTTACGCAAACCGCCCGTGACAATGCTTGTATTTCTTCCCCGATCCACACGGGCAGGTTTCGTTGCGGCCGACCTTGCCCCAGCTCGCCGGATCATCGGGCTTGCGCTGTGGCGATACGCCCGCGGCCGCGGTGATGCCGTGACGCGCCAGCGTCTCCGCGCCGGCACGGGCCAGTGCGAGCTCGTCCTCCCCGGTCGAGGGGTCAATCTTATGCGCCTCCATGTAAGGCAGGGTGGCGGTCTCCTCGGGCTGCGGAGCGCTTCTGATCTCGACCCGCATCAATTGCGCCGTCACCGCCTCGCGCAAATTCGTGCTCATTGCCTCGAATAGATTGAAGGACTCCGCTTTGTACTCGTTGAGCGGATCGCGCTGTCCATAGCCGCGCAACCCGATGACCTGGCGTAGATGCTCCAGCATCACCAGATGCTCGCGCCAGAGATGATCGAGGGTCTGCAGCAAAATCGACCTCTCGACATAGCGCATGACATCAGCGCCCCATTGCGCGGCCTTGGCGGCCATGTGCTCGTCGGCGCGCCGCTCGAGACGGGAGATCAGCTCCTCGTCGGCAATCCCTTCCTCCTTCGCCCATTCCATGACCGGGAGATCCAGGTTGAGAACACGCTGGAGCTCCTCCTGCAGGCCTTTGGTGTCCCACTGCTCGGGGTAGGCGTTCTGTGGCACGTGCTTGGCAACGAGGTCCTCGACGGCGGCGTGACGCATATCCGCGACAATCTCGTTCACCGCCTCGTCGCGCATCCAGTCCACCCGCTGCTCGAAGATGACCTTGCGCTGATCGTTCATCACGTTGTCGAACTTGAGCAGGTTCTTGCGGATGTCGAAGTTGCGCGCCTCCACTTTCTGCTGCGCCTTCTCCAGGGCTTTGTTGATCCAGGGATGAACGATTGCTTCGTTCTCCTTGAGACCCAACCGCTTGAGCATGGTGTCGAGCTTGTCGGTCCCGAAGATGCGCATGAGATCGTCTTCGAGGGAGAGAAAGAACTTGGAATGGCCGGGATCGCCTTGGCGGCCCGAGCGCCCGCGCAACTGGTTGTCGATGCGCCGGCTCTCATGGCGTTCGGTGCCGAGCACGTAGAGGCCCCCCGCCTTGAGCGCCTTCTCCTTCAGGCGCGCTACCTGAGCGCGAATTTCCGCGGCGCGGGGATCGCGTTCGCGCTGCTGCGCATCGTTGATTTCGGCAAGCTCCTGGCGGATGCGCATATCCGCATTGCCGCCGAGCTGAATGTCGGTGCCGCGCCCCGCCATGTTGGTGGCAATCGTCACCGCCCCCGGCACCCCTGCCTGTCCGATGATGTAAGCCTCCTGCTCGTGGTAGCGCGCATTGAGGATGGCGAATACCTTGGCCTTCGAAGCCCCATCATCGCCGCCATAGAGCGCGGCGAAGGCATTGGGGTCGGAAAAGTCGTGCTGTTCCCAGCCCTGCTTGCGCAGCATCTCCGCGAGCTGCTCCGATTTCTCAATCGAAGTCGTGCCCACCAGCACCGGTTGCCCCCGCTCTTTGCATTCGTCGATCAGGGCGGTAATGGAGCGGTATTTCTCCGCCGCCGTGCGATAGACCTCGTCGTCGTCGTCAAGCCGCACCATGGGCATGTTGGTGGGCACCTCGATGACTTCCAGATTGTAGATGTCGATGAACTCGTCCGCCTCGGTCAACGCGGTTCCGGTCATGCCGGCGAGCTTCTCGTACATGCGAAAATAGTTCTGGAAGGTGATGGAGGCGAGCGTCTGGTTCTCCGGCTGGATCGGCTGGTGCTCCTTGGCTTCCAGCGCTTGGTGCAGCCCCTCCGAATATCGCCGCCCCGGCATCATGCGGCCCGTGAACTCGTCGATGATCACGACCTCGCCATTGCGCACGATGTAGTCCTTGTCGCGCTGGAAAAGCGTGTGCGCGCGCAGGCCCTGGTTGACGTGGTGGACGGTCGAGACATTCTCCACGTCGTAGAGATGATCGCCCTTGAGCAGATTGTTGTTGCGCAGCATCTGCTCCATCTTCTCCATCCCGGCCTCGGTGAGCGTGACGGTGCGCTGCTTCTCGTCTACTTCGTAATCGACCTTGTCCAGCTTGGGGATGTAGGCGTCGATGGTATTGTAGAACTCGGAGCGGTCGTCGAGCGGCCCCGAAATAATCAACGGCGTTCGCGCCTCGTCGACCAGGATCGAGTCCACCTCGTCGACAATGGCGAATATGTGCCCGCGCTGGACCATGTCCTCCAGGCGATACTTCATATTGTCGCGCAGATAGTCGAAGCCGAGCTCGTTGTTGGTGCCGTAGGTGACGTCGGCGTCGTAGGCCTGCTTGCGCTGCTCGTCATCAAGACCGTGGACGATGACGCCGACCTTGAGACCAAGGAAATTGTAGATCTGGCCCATCCATTCGGCGTCGCGCCTGGCCAGGTAGTCGTTGACGGTCACCACATGCACCCCCCGCCCGGCCAGCGCATTGAGGTAGACTGCAAGCGTGGCGACCAGCGTCTTGCCTTCGCCGGTCTTCATCTCGGAAATGCGACCCTCGTGCAGGATGATACCACCGACGAGCTGGACGTCGAAATGCCGCTGACCCAATGTTCGCTTCGCGGCTTCGCGGCAGGTTGCAAATGCCGGCACCAGAATATCGTCCAGCGAGGCACCCTCGGCGACCTGCTGCTTGAATGCATCCGTGCGGGCCCGCAGTTCCTCATCGGAAAGCGCTTCGAGCTCCTTTTCGAGCGCGTTGATCTGCGCAACGCGAGGAAAATACGTCTTGACGCGCCGCTCGTTGGAAGAACCAAACAGCTTGCGGGCGATAGCACCAATCATGCAGAAATTCCTTGAGGTCCTAGCAAGAGCATTGCCGCACTCTAGCAAATCAGCAGGAAACGCGATGCCATGGCAGGAACCGATTTTCCGCGCAATGGCCCCGTCTTTTGCGTCAATCGGCCCCGCGAGAAATGTGCAAACCTGATGAGTACTTTGGAAGACTCTTGCGCGCGGCAGCGGATTGCCGCCAATCGAGCGGGTTTTTCGAGAGATAGGAGGGGGTTGCGGCCTTGTCAATCGATGGCTTTTGCTGCCTCCGCGCTCACGTTCTCGTCAAAATCGTGCTCTAGACGCATTGCCAGGCGGGGCTCTTTCCGGCAACTGTCCGCCGCTGCCGACGGTTGCTCCAGTTGAGGACCACGCGATGCTTCCCCTTCACTTCACGTTTCGTTCAACGCGGCGCCGGCGCTTTGGCATAGCAGGTACCGCGGCCGCGCTGCTGCTCATTCCGATCCTGTGCGGCTGCTCGAAAGATGCCTCGTCCGAGGTCTCCGCCTCGAGGTCCGATCCGGTGATGGCGCGGGTGAATGGCGTAGATATCAAGGAGAGCGACCTTGCGCTCGCCGAGGAGGATGTCGGCGCCGATATGCAATCCGCATCCCCGGAAGCCAAGCGAGAGCATCTCATCTCCTATCTCGCCGACATCATCCTCGTCACCCAGGCCGCTGACCGCAAGAAAGTGAGCGAGAACCCCGATTTCAAGCGGCGGCTCGCTTTTCTGCGCAACAAGCTGCTGATGGGCTTCGAGCTGCAGGAAGAGGCCAAGGCCGCGGTCACCGAGGAGGCCCTGCATCAGACCTATGACGACGCAGTGAAATCGGCGGCCGGCCAGGAAGAGGTACGCGCCCGCCACATCCTGGTCGAGAACCAGGACGAGGCAAAAGCAATCCTGGACCAGCTGAAAGGCGGCAGCGACTTCGCCGCACTTGCCAAGGAAAAGTCAAAGGACCCGGGGGCCGCCGATGGCGGCGATCTCGGTTATTTCACCAAGGATCAGATGGTGCCTGAATTCGCCGAGGTCGCCTTCAAGATGTATCCGGGGCAGTTGTCCAATCCCGTGAAGACGCAGTTCGGGTGGCACATCATCAAGGTCGAGGACAAGCGCAGCAAGCAGCCGCCGGAGTTTGAGAAGGTGAAGGATCAGATCGACACCTTCCTGACGCGCAAGGCGCAGACCGAGTTCATCGCCAAGCTCCGGCAATCCGCCAAGATCGAGCGTCTCGACAAGTCGGCCGAACCGAAGAAGAACTGATTCACTGCGTTCGTTGATGCGGGTTCGATGCTTCTGAAGCAATCGCTTGGCGTCATGGCCGGACTTGTCGCCGCAAGTCGCGGTTTACCCGACTTGTGGCACTTCCACGCGTGCGGACCTCGGGCAAGCCCGAGGTCCGATGCCATCCACGCCTGGTTTCACCGCAAGAAAAGACGTGGATGGCCGTGACCAGCACGGCCACGACGGAAGTTGTGCGTCAGCTCGACGGCGTTTCCCCCCTCGCGCCGGCGCAATTCCCGGACCTGCCGCCGGTCGAGGGAGTCAAGCTCGCCACGGCGGCGGCGGGCATCCGCTATCCCGGGCGCACCGACGTTCTGCTCGCACTTTTCAAGCAAGGGACGACGGTAGCCGGGGTATTCACGCGTTCGAAGTGCCCGTCCGCTCCGGTCGACTGGTGCCGGGCGCATCTCAAAGCCGGAAATGCGGCAGCCCTCGTGGTCAATTCGGGTAATGCCAATGCATTCACCGGCAAACGCGGACGCGAGGCAACGAAGATGACGGCGCAGTATGCTGCCGCCGCGGTCGGATGCCCAAGCTCTCAGATATATCTCGCCTCGACCGGCGTCATTGGCGAGCCACTCGATGCCGGCAAGTTCGGCGCCGTGATGGCGGAGTTGGTGGCAAGCGCCAAACCGGGCAACTGGCAAGATGCGGCGCGGGCGATCATGACAACTGACACGTTTCCCAAAGGCGCAGCGGCAATGGCACGGCTCGGCGCAACTGCGGTGACCGTGTGCGGGATTGCAAAAGGCGCCGGCATGATCGCACCCGACATGGCGACCATGCTGTCGTTTGTTTTCACCGATGCCGAAATCTCTCCCCGCGTGTTGCACAGCCTGCTTGCGGAGGGGGTGATCGACACGTTCAATGCGGTGACCGTCGACGGCGATACTTCCACATCCGATACCTTGCTTGCATTCGCGACCGGGGCTGCTGCCGCGCGCGGCGCCGCAAGGATCGCCAAGCTTTCCGATCCGCGGTTGCCCGCGTTGCGCAAGGCCTTCAATGCGGTGCTTGCGAATCTCGCCGAGCAGGTGGCGCGCGACGGGGAAGGTGCGCGCAAGCTCATCGAGATCATCGTTGAAGGCGCGGTATCGCGAAGATCGGCGCGCAGGATAGCGCTTTCGATCGCCAACTCGCCGCTGGTGAAAACGGCGATCGCGGGCGAGGACGCCAACTGGGGACGCGTGGTCATGGCCGTCGGCAAGGCCGGTGAACCCGCCAAGCGCGACCGCCTCTCGATCTGGTTCGGCGGCATCCGCGTGGCGCACAAAGGGGAGCGTGAACCGGGCTACGACGAGGCGGCAGTCTCAGCCGCGATGAAGAAACCGGAGATTCTGCTCAAGGTCGCGCTCGGCCTCGGCCGTGGACGCGACCGGGTTCTCACCTGCGACCTGACCAAGGAGTATGTCGCCATCAACGGCGATTATCGGAGTTAGCTCCGTTTTTTGGGCATTTTGAGGCAAGTGGGTCGGCTGGAGCAGCTACTCCCACACTTGTTCGCCCGAAGAAGGCCAAGTTTTCCATAGGCTGCGACCCGTTCCGCAGACGTTACCAAACGTCTCCACAAGTCTCAAATCGTCACCAATCGGCAAGGAGCGGCGCAGAACGGCGTAGAACGCCCTAGAACACCGCAAACAGCGTCCCACTGGTGTGGGGAAACGCACGCGGACGCCCGAATATTGGAGCCTCCGAAGAGAGCATCGGGTTTGACCCGAGCCAGAACCCTTTCGAGCTTTGCTGCCGAGGCAAGCGGCGGGACCATCACGCGGTCGGCCGAGCCAATTCGCTGAGTTGCCGTTAAAGGAGTTTCACAAGATGGCAGACACCTTGATAGTCTGGATTGGACAATCAATAGTCATTCGAGCGGAAGGCTTCGCAGCGCTCTGCATAGTAGCTCTTGTTCTCTTTTGTTCAGGCGCACTGGCTGTGGTCCTTTCGTGGACCAACTCGGGACGTAATCAGGTCAAGTAGCCCTATGCTAGTGAAGGACCAAATCCCTGCCTTTCCAGAGTTGATAAGCATTCGTTCGATTGTGGACTACGTTGCTCATGGAGTCGATACGTTAGTATCTCCCCGCAGCATTGATGGGATGTACTATTCGCCGGCAGAACGCGACTACGCCGAGGAGCTGGCATGCACAAAAATAATCAGCTTGCTCCAGGAAGGAAAAATCCGCGCTACAGGGCGCTTGAGCACGACGAAAAAAGGGAAGGCTGCCCGCTGGCAGGCACAGCAATACAAGCAGCACTCGAAAATGCGCTCGTATATCGAGCCAGCTTTCTGGAATCGGTACGCCCGCCCGAAATCACACATCATAGGGAGCGTTCATACGGCTAGAGACGAGACGAAAGAATACACAGACATCATGGTCGTACTAGAGGATTGCGCAACCCACTTAGCAGAAAACTTGGCGGGGCACCAAAACTCGACCGGCACTCCGGCGTCTGATTATTCAACTCCTTACATCGACCTAATGTGGAGAGCAGTCGACGAATTCAAAATTTCCCGTGAGAATCAACCAATCAAAGAGAATCTAGTCGAGTGGTTTATGGGGCAGGAGATTGAAGGTCAAAAGGTATCGCGCGCGACGGCAGAATACCTAGCCTCGTTTGTTCGCCTTCCATCTTCACGCACGGGCGGGAATCGACCGTGGAGAGTCCGGGCACAACACAAGGAAGACGGGGTCTAACTACGCCTCGGGCGCGGCGACCACGGGCAAGGTCGTGGCGCTGCGCAAGCGATGACCTTATGGAAACGTTGAAGCGCGAGTGGCCGGTGCTGGCGGGGGTTGCCGCTCTTGCCGTGATTCTGTTGTGGCTCCGCACCGAGCTTGGTTTCTTTGAATCCGTCAACGCGCTCGTTTTCGCCATCTTTTGGTCGGCCGTTGCGTGTGCAGCGCTACGGGGGCTCTATTTGCCTGTGCAGTACCTCTCGCACAGGGCGGCGCTGCGCAAGGTCATAGCTCGCGAGGGAGATTTGACTCGCCGAGCCGAGGCGAGCGATGCCGTCGCAACGGTAAGCTTGTCGATACGCTCATTGAGACCGGACCCGCGTGAGACGCCGTGGTGGAGATGGCGTTTAGGCTAGAACTGATGCGGGGGGTGATACCGTGATTCGGTACAACATTTATCTGTGGACGCCTCCGACGCTAACGCCTGAACAGGAGATTCAGGTCGGACGGGAAATTGCCCGCGTGGGGCGCGATGCCTGTTTGCGCCAAACTCCCTATCTTAGCAAAGAGGAGCAACAGCGAATTGCGGCAACACAGAATCTAAGCACACCACGGAAAATGGTCATCGGACTGATAGGTGTTCTACTTGTTGGTCTGATGGTCTTCACGGGTGGGATTGCACTGGCAATAGCGCTAATTGCAGTGACACCCCTCCTCGTATTGAGCATTGGCTCTCTGCTACACGCTAAAAAGCGCTATCAGCGTTGGGTCGACGAAATGCTTGCAAAATATGCAGCACACGTTGCAGGCACCGAAAAGAGCAACACATGAGACGTGCTGGCAAACTTGAGCGAGGAATCGGGCGGGCGATTTGGTATTGGTGGATTGTCCTTGTCGTCGGGAGGGGCACTGTTCAACGCCTACATAGCGCTTCGTGCGCTACAGGCGGGACACGTGCCGGGCACACTCCTGTTTACGTTATTTGCAGGAGGCTGTTTTATGCTTTGCTATCGCACTTACAATGATGCGCAAGACCTAAGGGCAATACGGAAGAGCAGGCGCGAACAGGCGAGCTAGCCCGACTTGAGAGGGTCGGGCTAGAGCAGTCCCTTCTCCCGTAACATCTTACCCAAACGCGTTAACGCGACGTCGCCACCGCGTCCACAAGCTCGGGCACGTTTGTCAGATGCGGATAGTGCTCCGGGCCATCGCCGGCCGGCGATCCGTTCTCGACAACCTTGTTCTCTAGGTCGGGTTGATTCAGGAACGAGGCAAAAGCCTCGTTGCCCTTGGCGAGCGCCTCATCGGTTTTTGCCCGTAGCCAGCTTGAGCGCCGCATGCCGCTCGGAGTAGGTCAAGACTCGAACGGCGCAAAGACCCAAGCTTTGATCCTTACGTCCGCTTTTTGCTGCGGGTGAGCTTATCGCCCTTGAATGGCGGATCGCCGACACCGGCGCGCTTGAGAATCTCAAGTGCTTTCGGAACATTGGCTCGGGCAGCGCGTTCTGCGAAGTATTTTTCCGTGCGCAGCGCGGAAATCTTCTCAGCTACTGCTACATTGATAAGCTGGTTGAGCGCGACACCCTCAGCTTGAGCGCTGTGTCGTACCTCGTCCAGCAGTGAGGGCTGAAGCCGCAGCGCGAAATTGCTCTTCCTCATGACCTCTTCTCCGTTTGGTTCATCATCGCAGCCGGAGAGAGCACGACAATTCCAAATTGCTTTGTCACCACAAGGAAGTGGCGTCGATTGAACGTCACAATCGCATTCGCTCTTCCGTTCAATGCCGTTTCGAGCACCATATCATCATCTGCATCGTTCAGGGCCCCGGACGCAAAAGATAGTCAAGCCGCACCGGCTCTGCGACGGCCGCGATGGCATCGAGCACTGTTCCAATGTCCGCGACAGACAGACGTGAGGCAGTCAAATGGCTGCGGCGTGGTACAACGCCAGAGATGCCCCTCCGTTCTAAACTGGTTGGCGATGCTAGGAATTGAACATGCTCGGTCTAATTCTAAGTCTCATTCCTTTTGGTGTAGCCATATGGCTTTTCGCCCATAGTAGTACGAAAAAAGCACGACGACCTCGTTGACCGCGCTGATAACATCGAGAAAGACCAGCTAAAGAGCGACCCATCCGACCGGTCCCCTTAGCGGCAGGCCGTTTGCCGCTCGGCAAGCGGGCAAGGACCGGCGCGCTAGGACGTAGGTCCTATCAGCAAAGAGCTATCGCCGAATTTTGGTGATGGAAGGGATCAGGCGGCAGCGGCTTGAGCTTGCGATCTGACGACCTCGATTCCATCGGTGAACTTTACACCGAGTATGACTTTCGGCAACTGGTTGCGGCCATCGAGGCGACGCCAGCTCTTCTCGGCAGCCTCGGGAGCTTGAAGATCATGGCGAGCGCGGTCTTATTCGAAAGACATCCCTTGGAGCGTACCGTGCGATGGCGAATGGTCGCGAACGAGCTTTCGATGACGTTGGTCGTGCGCAAATGTTTCCAGTGCTCGGCGGGGAAGTCGTAAAAGGCCAACAGCGCGTCGCGATCCTTGATCAGGCACTCGACCGCCTTGTCGTATTTGACGCCCCAGGTCTCGACGAAAGCGTCGAACGCTGCGAGCGCATCCTTCTTGGTCTCAGCCATCCAGATCTCCTGGAGCGCCTGCTTGGCTTTCGTGTGCTGGCTCTTCGGCAGCTTGTTTAAGACATTGGCGGTCTTGTGTACCCAGCAGCGCTGGCCGCGGGTCTTCGGCCACACTTCCTCGATCGCCTGCCAGAAGCCGAGCGCGCCGTCGGCGACCGCGAGCTCGGGCGCCATCGCAAGTCCGCGCCGCTTCAGGTCGAGGAGCAACTCCCTCCAGGATTGGGCGCTCTCACGCACGCCGTCGATGAGGCCGACGAGCTCTTTCTTGCCCTCCGGGGTGGCGCCAATGATGACCAGCAGGCACTGCGCATCGTCCTCCAGGCGGGCCTGCACGTGGATGCCGTCGGCCCAGAAGTAGACGTAGCGCTTGGCGCAGAGATCGCGCTTGCTCGAGCGCAGGTGCTCGTCTGACCAGGCGTCCTTGAGCCGTCCGACCGTCGTGGCCGAGAGCCCGCCGGCATCCTTGCCGAGCAATGCGACGAGCGCTTCCTCGAAGTCGCCGGTGGACACGCCCTTGAGGTAGAGGATCGGGATCAACACTTCGAGGCTCTTCGACCGGCGCGCGTAGGGAGGTAGAATCGCCGACGAAAAGCGGATACGCTCGGAACCTTGACCAACACGGTCGCGCACGCGCGGACAGCGCACCGCTACCGGACCGATGCCGGTCATGATCTCGCGTTCCGGCAGATGTCCGTGGCGCACCAGCCGCTGGCGCCCGTCGTCGGTCAGCTTGTCGGCATGGTTACCGAGCAAGGTTGCAACCTCGGCCTCGACGGCCTGCGCCAACAACGCTCGCGCGCCGTTGCGAAGCACCTCAGTTAGCGGATCGGCGAATGTCCCTGGCTGGGAGAGTTGGAAAACTCTAGTCTCGGTCACGGCGTATCACTCCTTCGGTGGAGAAGTGGAGGCGTCGAATACCCCCACGATACGCCGCCTTACCCCGTCATGCCGTCACCAACTTTCGCCCATAGCTCATCAGCAAAGCCCGGCAGTGATGCTGGGCTTTTTGTTCAGTGGCCGCGATTAATCGAAAGTGTGAAACCAGCGGATGTAATCAGCATCGACGGCTTGCATAGCCCGTTCGCGACTTGGGTACCTAATTGAAATCCTCCTAACTCCGTTCTTCTCCTCCAAGAAATAGAACCCCTGGTTCATGTAGAAGAACAGCTTCAAACTCCCCCATTTAAAGTCATACATGGTCTGATACGGCCACTCTTCAATGATGGTTCGATATGGTGTCGGACCTTGGCTTTGCGACAATTCCTGCGCCCGCCGCTCGTCCGCTAGTTGCTTAGGTCTTTTCTCGCTGGCCGTTTGACGGTAGCGGTCAAGCACCTTCCTGTCCTGCGTCATTCCCAAGAGGTGGGGTTTACTAGTCGCGCGCCGACGGGTCATCTTGACCGTGCCATCGTTCTTTTTATTGATGACCATGGCCCGCCTCCCTGCGTTGGCTGCAACTCCACCACGTAGGTATGCCCGGACGAAAAGCAAAGAGTCCGGCCGCCGCGCGGGCTCTTTTTTCATCGGGCATTAACGGCCGGGTGCTAGGGCCGAGGCTCCGGCACGGAGGCATCAAATGAAGCGGGTTAAAGCGCGGACGTTAGACGCCATATGCGCAAGGTGGGCACGTTCTACCTTGAGCGTTTGCCAAACGCCATCTCGCACGACCTCGTGCTCGTGCACAACCATATCGACCACGGACTACGGACGCCGATAGGGCTGAATCGATTCCGGGCTTGGCTATCGCCCAATGAGGAGCAGTATGTCCGTTGCGCGTGCGGTCGGGCCGCGCGGCTAGGCAAACACTACCGCACCAAAGCGCGTTAGGGCTCGCGCTTAGTCAAAGTCGTTGATCGGCGAGCCGACGTGTCGTCGGGATGCTACGATTTGCGCGAACGATTGCGCCGCCAAGCTTTCGAACGGCAGAATGCGCGATGTAAACAGAGCAATGACACGTTCGGCCGCCGCCTGAAGTTCGTTCTTACGGCGGCTATCCGGCAATATTGCAATGCCAAGAAGGATTTCAGCCTCGGTGATCGCGGTAGTGAACAGGTCACGAGGGTTCTCATGGGCCATCCACATCGCGACGGCTCGTGCCGGAGACGCTTTCATTGCCTCCGAGAGCACATTCGTATCCAGCACGAACATTGTGCCTATTCGAAATTCGGGGGCTCGCGGACCAATTGGCGCATCGGAAGACCGATGTCTATGTCGCCAAACGGCTCAACTATTTGGCGGATTGCCTCATAGAGGTTTGTAGATGCGGAAGTCGAAACTCTTTCTTCTTGCAGCGCCTGTCTCAGGATATCGCGCGCCTCGGCCTCCATGCTCTGTCCATGTCCACTCGCACGCGTCAAAAGCCGCTCCTTGAGTTGCTCATCAACATTGCGGATCGTGATATCAGTCAATATTCGCCTCCCAAGGTTCCAAGACAACTCGATCAAATGTAACAAATGACCAGCGTGGGGCAAGAATGCCGACAGAGATCAGTCAGCATCAGCCGACCCCACCCGGCTCGCTCTGCTCGCCGACCTCCCCTTTCAGGGGAGGTATCGGAGCTTGCTGAGCGGCCATAGGGATGCCAGGGATCATTCGGCCACCGATGCCCCTTGCCGGCAGCTGGATTTCCCGCACCGCCAAATCTGCCAGATCGCGCAATCCTGCGATATCAGCGCCTTCCAGGAATCGCGGACGGGTGTCCAAAACACACAAAGTGCCAACGCAGGTTCCGTCGTCAAGGACAAGCGGATAGCCCGCATAGAAGCGAACTCGTGGTTCATTGACGACGAATGGGTTGTCGGCAAATCGTTCGTCCAGCAGCGCGTCTGGGACAATCAGTGGTTCGCAGTCGTAGACCACGTGCGCGCAGAATGCGGCGTCGCGCGAGGTTTCCTTCGCGCTCAGGCCATAGCACGATTTGAGCCACTGACGACTCTCATCAATCAGGCTGATGGCAGCGATTGGAGCATGTAAAAGTGCGCGGGCAAGGCGTGTTATGCGGTCGAACCTGTCCTCCGGCTCCGTGTCCAGCAGTTGCAACGCGCGCAGCGAGGCCAAACGCTGCCGCTCATTCTCGGGGATGCTGCCCCGTATCCAGCGACATGCCGTTCGCAATATCCATGCGCGTATCTTCGTGCGTGCGTATGCGACGCTAAATGGCTTGATGAGCCAATCCGTCACTCCTGCCGGGTCGCCGGCCGCACGATCTTCTCTTGCCGCGACCATGACCAGCGGGAGTTGCTCGCCATCGGTCTCTTGCTGGCGGATTGCCCGGCAGGCCGCCACCCCATCGATTTGCGGCGGATCGTGCTCGATGATGGCCAGCGCGAGCCGATGCTCTGCGATGAGCTTGCGCGCCTCGTCGACGTCGGAGAGGAACCTGGCGTGAATGCCCTCGGCGCGAACCGCCTCGGAGAGGGTTGCTGCTGTTTCGGCGTCCGCAATGCGCAGCAGCACAGACTTGTCCATCAGTGCCGGCCCGACGGGCGTCTTGGCCTGAAATTCTTCGTTGTCAGGAAGGCGGCCAGCCGCGTGCGATGACGCTACTTCGACGCTCTGGCCCTCAGCCGCGGCGAAAACGTCCAACGATGATCCGGCCTCCCGCAACCTCGCCCGCACGCCCGCGAGCAGGCGATCCAACTCATCGTCATCTCGAAGCGGGTCGTGGTGCGTCAGTGCGATCCTCTTCACCCTGGCCTGCTGAGCGAGCTTCACTGCGTATTCGATTGGGCTATGGCCCCAGCCGACCTTTTCCGGGTATTCGTTCGCAGTGTATTGCGCATCGTGAATGAGAAGATCTGCGCCACGCACGAATTCGGCGTGTTGCAAATCCTGCCCGGTCATCTCGCGCTCGCCGGTTGCCAGAGCGCGCGAGTACGGTTCGTGATCACAGGCATAGACAACCGCTACCCCGTCAGCCGTCAGCCGGTAGCCAAGCGAAAGGGCCGTATGATTGAGATAGCGCGTGGAGATTTTGATATCCTCGATCTCGAAGCTGCCCTCAACGAGGTCGTGATAACGGACCTTGGCTTCGTACTGATCGAGGGTGACGGGGAAATAGGTGTACTGCATTTGCCCCGCCAAGGCTTCGCGCAAGGATTGGCCGAGGCCTTTCGGGCCGTAGATGTCCCATTCGTTGCCGGGCTCAAATAGTGGAGCGAAGAAAGGAATGCCCTGGATGTGGTCCCAGTGCGTATGGCTGATGAGGATGTGCCCACGTAAGCCTTGACCGCCGGCGGCCATGAACTTTTGACCGAGCGAGTGCCCGCCGGTTCCACAATCAATGATGACGAGAGTTCCTCGTGCCGACCGGACCTCGACGCATGAGGTGTTGCCACCGTACCGGACAGTGCTTGGTCCGGCCTTGGCTATGGAGCCTCGAGTTCCCCAGAACTCTACGCGCACGTCACCTCCGCTAGGCGTCGTCCCTCACATATCACGACCGTGGCCCTTGAGCGTGCGCCGTTTCGTCTCTTCCGACAAGATTGTCTGAGGTGCCGGGGCGAAACCTTCGTGGCAAGACTTTCGCCGGCGGATTGTGACTGCGATGATGACCGCCCAGCAGGCGTAAGCAATTATTAACCGGCACGGGAAAACCTAGAACGGACCGGACGGCATTGAACGGTCCTTAACTCGACGCTTTCTATGGTCGATCCGCAGGGCTGTGACACGTGAACCTTGTCCTTGTTGCAGCTTGCGCCCTCGTCGATCCGGATGGCCGCGTGCTGCTTGCGCAGCGACCGGCAGGCAAGCCGATGGCCGGCCTGTGGGAATTTCCCGGCGGCAAGATCGAGTCGGGCGAGCGGCCGGAGCAGAGCTTGATGAGGGAGCTGAAGGAGGAACTCGGAATCGACGTGGACGCAGCCTGTCTTGCCCCGCTGACTTTCGCCAGCCACGCCTATCCCGATTTCCATCTGTTAATGCCGCTCTACATCTGTCGGCGTTGGAATGGGATGGTGAAAGCGCTCGAAGGCCAGAACGTGAGATGGGTGCGAGCGAGCCGACTGCGCGACTACCCGATGCCCCCAGCCGACGAGCCCCTGGTGTCGCATTTGATCCTGCTACTCGGGCCACACTAATGTCAGAAGGAAGCCGAATGTCGAGGAAATCGCAGCTTCGCCCAATGATGGACCTTCTGCGCGCGCGCGTTACCTCCGACGAGACAGGCGCTACCGCGATCGAATATGCATTGATTGCTTCAGGAGTCGGCGCCGCCGTCGCGGCCACCGTCTATAATCTGGGATCCGCGACGCAGGGCCTGTACTCGCATCTCGCCTCGATGTTCTGAATCAGAGGACCGAGGACGGACGACAGATACGGTTATCGTCGTTCTCCATCGTTGCCTCTCTCCGTCATCTGACCTCCGTCGTCTGGCTTCGCCTTTTCGCCTGCCGAGCTCTCGTTCACACCAAGCGCATCGGCCAGCCGCGCACGCGCCGAGCCTGGCCGCAACGGCTTTTGCTGGCTCGGATCCGGTCCCCAGCCGGATAGCCAGACGATCTCAAAAGTCGCGGGAATGCGATGGTCGGGATCGGCGAAACGGTCCGCATATATTTCCGCCATTCGCCGCAGCGTTGAACGCTTGAGCGGCCGGCGGCTGCGCTCGACGAGTGGATTTGTCACGCCCATCCGGCGCAAATCCCGCATCAGCGCGATCGGCGAATCATAACGCACGATCAGCCGGTTGACGTCGGCGACCGGCAATGCGAAGCCCGCGCGCTGAAGCAGCGCACCTGCCTGACGCACGTCAACGAAAGGGATGACTCGCGGCGAGATACCATCCTCGATCTCGGCTTCGGCGGCGGCAAACGATCGCCGCAGCTCAACAAGCGTGTCGCCCCCCGCCAGCGCCGCCAGCAGGAGGCCGTCCGGCTTGAGGGAGCGGCG
This sequence comes from uncultured Alphaproteobacteria bacterium, assembly GCA_963841105.1. Classification (GTDB taxonomy): domain Bacteria; phylum Pseudomonadota; class Alphaproteobacteria; order Rhizobiales; family Xanthobacteraceae; genus VAZQ01. Next base: position 22,103 of record CAWJCB010000006.1, on the reverse strand, counting down.
AATTTGCACCAGCGTGCCCGGCAGATCGTTGACGAATTGCAGCGAAAGCGCGGAGACGACAAGATCAAGAGAGGCATCGCGGAAGGGCAACGCTTCCTCATCGGCAGCCAGTGCGAGTGCGCATGGATGAACCTCGTCACCTCCAGATTCTCCTGATACTTGCGGTCGGCTGCCGGCACACGCATTTGCAGCAACGATGGTGCCGATCCTGCCGCTCTGCGCGAGCCCGTAACGGAGCGTCGCGGCGAGAGTCCCCAGGTTGACCGCCAGGTCAAAACGCCTCACCACGGTTTCGAGGCGGTCGCACAACTCGTGCGCGACCCGTTCCAGCAGAAAGGCGGACGGTCCCAGGGCGGCGGCGCGCAGAGCCCGCCCACGCAGAAGGCGGCGGTCGAAGACGATATGATCCTGCGTCATCGCGACCTCTTTCGCGGCGTTGGTCGGACGGTACGCAACCGGCGCACACTACCCCGACCCCTGCCACATGATGAGGAGCCGCGGACCTGATAGCTGCCGCAAACCCGTCGCGCCACTTTGGCCATGCTCTCATGCTAACCTTGTCGTCATGCAAGGGGAGATCGAAGCAGTTGAAACGCCGAGGCGCTTGGCAAGGCTGACGAGCGCCTTGCGCGGGGCGCTCGACCTGGTCGGCCGGGTGGCGCTGCCACAACTTTGCGCGTCATGTCGTGAGCCGGTCGAGGGCGTTGGGCTTTGCGCGAGCTGCTGGTCGAGGCTGTCATTCATTGCGCCGCCCTACTGCGAGCGGCTTGGCACTCCATTTGCGTTCGATGCCGGGTCAATGCTGCTTTCCATGGAAGCCATCGCTGATCCGCCCGCCTATGGCCGCGCGCGTGCGGCCGTGCGTTACGACGACATTGCAAGCACGCTGGTGCATGCCCTGAAATACGGCGACCGGCTTGACCTTGCACCCATGATGGGCAGCTGGATGACAAATGCCGGGCGCCCGCTGCTTGGCGATGCCGACGCCCTGATCCCGGTGCCCCTGCATTGGCGCCGGCAATGGGTGCGGCGCTTCAATCAGTCGGCGCTGCTCGCAGAGGTCATCGCCAACGCGAGCGGTCGAACCGTGGTTCATGGAGCGCTCAAGCGCGTCAAGGCCACGCCACAGCAGGTCGGGCTGGACAAACCCGCCCGGGCGCAAAATGTGCAAGGCGCCTTCCGCGTGCCGCCGGAAGGCAAGCCCGCTGTCGCGCGTCGCAAGCTGGTGCTGATCGACGATGTGCTGACCTCCGGCGCCACCATTGATGCCTGTGCGCGAACGCTGCTGCGGGCGGGCGCGGAGAGGGTTGACGTGCTGGTGTTCGCCCGGGTTGTGGCAGGAAGCCGCAATCCCATATAGACATCCAAAGGCCGCAAATGGAACATGAACCAAATAGAGATTTATACCACGCGTTATTGTCCGTATTGCATCGCCGCCAAGAAGCTGTTGTCGCGAAAGGGTGTCGAGTTTACCGAGATCGACGTGACAGGTGACGTGAAGGGCCGCAGCAGGATGGTCGCACGCGCGAACGGCCGCATGACCGTCCCGCAGATCTTCATCGGCGCCGTTCATGTCGGCGGCTGCGACGATCTCTATGCTCTCGATCGCGCCGGCAAGCTTGATTGTCTTCTTGGCGCGGACGTTCGTCAGGATCGCGTCGAATGAACGTGACGCAGGGCTCGTTCACCGCAGGCCTGGTGCAGATGCGCGCCGGACTTTCCCCCCAGGCGAATCTTGAAGAATCGACGCGGCTGATTGTTGAAGGCGCCAAGGCGGGCGCGGCATATGTGCTCACGCCGGAGATGACCAACATTCTTGAGCCGAAGCGCGAGCGCCTGTTTGCGGCGATCTCGTCCGAGGCGGACGATGCCAGTCTCGCTCGATTTCGCGATCTCGCGCGGGAGCTTCGCATTTTCCTTCATGTCGGATCCCTGGCCATCAAGCTGTCGTCTGAAAAGGCGGCGAACCGCTCTTTTCTCATAGACTGCAGCGGAGAAATCATCGCCCGGTACGACAAGATCCACATGTTCGACGTCGATCTCGCCCACGGCGAGAGCTATCGCGAGTCGCGCAGCTATCGGCCCGGCGAGATCGCGGTCACGGCGGACCTGCCCTGGGGCAGGCTTGGATTGACCATATGCTACGACCTGCGGTTTCCCGCGCTCTACCGCGCGCTGGCCGAGGCCGGCAGCCTGTTTCTTGCCATCCCCTCGGCGTTCACCAAACAGACCGGGGAAGCGCATTGGCACGTGCTCAACCGCGCGCGCGCCATCGAGAACGGGGCATATGTCTTCGCTGCGGCGCAGGGTGGCAGGCACGAGAACGGCCGCGAGACATTCGGCCATTCGCTTATCGTAGATCCCTGGGGGCGCATCATCGCCGAAGGGGGGTTGGAGCCTGGGGTCGTGCTGGCGAGCATCGATCCCGCCCAGGTGCGGGCGGCAAGGGCGAAGGTCCCTTCGCTCGTGCATGGACGCCGGTTTCAGGTGGCGGAGCCGCCTGCGATGGCATCGCACTTGCACGCGGTCGGGGATTCGACATGATCCGCTACGCCCTGGCCTGCGAGCGCGGGCACAGCTTCGAGAGCTGGTTTCAAAATTCGACTGCTTATGACAAGCAGGTCAAGCACGGGCTTGTGGTCTGCCCCGTGTGCAACTCGACCAAAGTCGACAAGGCGATCATGGCGCCGCGGCTTGCCGGCGCGAGAAAACGTGACGAGAGCGCGCCGCCCGAGCGCGTGGCCGCACCGGAAACTCCCGCGCCGGCCCCGGCGCACGCGCCGCCGGCTCCCGCCGCCGTCCCTGGTCCGGTCGCCATGATGTCGCCGCAGGAGAGGGAATTTCGCAAGAAGCTGCGAGAGCTGCGCGCGCACCTCACCCAGAACGCCGATTACGTCGGCCGGAAGTTTCCTGAGGAAGCGCGCAAGATGCATTATGGCGAGATCGAGCACCGCTCCATCTACGGCGAAGCATCTCCCGACCAGGCGAAGGAACTGCACGACGAAGGCATCGAGTTTCACCCGCTCCCGGTGCTGCCGGACGAACGCAATTGATGCCAGTCATCTGGCCTCGACGGGTGCGGCTGCGCCGCCGTGGTCCATCGCGCGCACCGGCTCGTGTGCGACGAGCGCGCCGGCACGTTCCGACAACACCAACTGTCGTTATCCTCGACCTGTCGTGCGCGGGCTTGACCCGCGCACCCATCGAAAAAGCTATTCATCCTTAAGACGATGGATTGCCGGGTCAAGCCCGGCAATGACGGCGATGAGGCAGCATCAACAACTGCTGATATAAGTCAATGCGCCCACAGCAGCAGCACGACGCCGATCACGATCAACGATATTCCGATTGTTTCCCGGCGAGTGGTCGGCTGCTTGAAGATAAAGCGCGAGATTCCCTGCGCGAACAATACTTCGACGAGCGCCAGCGTGCGCACGCTGGCCGCCGTGGCGAGCGCAAAGGCAAGAAACCAGAACTGCGACGCCAGCGCCCCCATGAAACCCGCGAACAGGGATGGTCGCCAAGCCGCCAGGATCGAGATAAGCGCCGCAGATTGGCGCAGCCACAGATAGAGACTAAGCAGTGTCGCCTGCACAAGGAGCCCCACGGCGACAGTGAAGGTTGCGGCCAGCACATAGCTTGAAAGGCCCAAGCTGAGGATCGCGCCGCGAAAGCCCACCGCCGATGCGGCGAACATGGCTCCGGCGCCGAGGCCCAGCAGCGTTGCCTTGAAATCCGAGGACGTTCCTGGCTTGAGTCCCATGCTCACAACGCCGGCGGTGGCGATGAGTATCGCCGCTGCCGTCGCTGGCGTGACCAGGTCGCCTAGAAAGACCAGGCCGAAGACCGCCACTTGTAGAGCCTCGGTTTTGATATACGCGTAGACCACGACGAACGAACGATCGTTCATGGCAGCAAGCATGAGCGCCGTTGCGGCGATCTGAGTGAGCGCGCCGGCAATCAGCCATAGCCAATAGACGGGCGCCGGCCACGGCAACGGCTGGCCCGCGGCCCCTGCCACCACAATCAGGAAGATCAGCGCGAAGGGCGACCCGAAGAGGAAGCGCACGTGGGTGGCGCCCGCCGTGCCGAGACTATGGGTGAGACCGCGCTGCGTCGCGTTGCGCACCGTCTGCGCCGCCGCTGCAATGATGGTGAAAACTGCCCACAGCCATGACGTATCAGCCACGTATCAGCCATCGCTCTGCTTCTGGGCGACCACGATGTAGTTCACGTCCATATCGCTGGCGATCCGCCAGCGATCGGCGAGGAGGTCATAGACAACTCCGGTCTCGTCGATCGTGGTCAGCCCATGCACAGCAAGCGCGGATGCGAGCTCGTCCGGAGTCACGAACTTCTCCCATCGATGCGTTCCCCGCGGCAGCCAGCGCAGCAGATATTCCGCCCCGACGATCGCCAGGGCGAAGCTCTTTGGTGTGCGATTAATGGTAGCCACGATCATCAAGCCGCGGCCGGTCACCATGTCCGCGCATCTCTGAACGAACAGATTCAGGTCCGCCACATGCTCGACGACCTCCATGGCGAGCACGACCTCAAACTGCTCGCCGGCATCGGCGAGCGCCGAAACGGTGGTCGAACGATAGTCGATGGTCAGGCCGCCCTGGGCAGCATGCAGCCGCGCGGCCGCAATATTGGCGGCTGAGGGATCGGCGCCGACAACGCTGGCACCCATGCGCGCCAGCGGCTCGCTCAGGATCCCGGCGCCACAGCCGACGTCGAGAATGCGCAGCCCTGCCAGCGCATCCCGGCGCTTGTAGTCACGGTCGAATTGGCGGCAGGCAGCCTCCTTGATGAAGGCCAGCCGGACGGGGTTGAATTTGTGCAGCATCCGCATGGCGCCGCGCGGATCCCACCACTGCGCAGCCACGGCGGAAAACCGCGCAATCTCCTGCGCGTCGACGGTGGTATCGAGCGAAACTTCCGCAGTCTCATTCACTGATCTCTCCAATGCCGCGGTTGCGGCGCGTGAGGGTCATGGCTATGTATACGCGCCTTTCTAGTGTCCCGATTCCGAAGTTCGTGCGGTTTTTGAATTTGATGTTCCTACACGAGCTCGCCGCAGACTCATAGGAACTTCAAATTCACCGCACTGCGCGGGGGATCGCCCTATAGCGTCCCGGGACCTGTACCGCAGAGGTGCGCAAGCTCGTTATGCCCCGCCTGGTGATGAAGTTCGGCGGCACCTCGGTCGCTGATATTGAGCGCATTCGCAGCGTTGCCCGGCACGTCAAACGCGAAGTGGATGCGGGCCACGAGGTGGCCGTGGTCGTGTCTGCAATGGCCGGCGCCACCAATGCGCTCGTAGGCTGGTGCCGGGAAGCCGCTGCGCTGCACGATGCGCGCGAATACGACGCGGTCGTGTCTTCGGGTGAACAGGTGACGTCCGGCCTGCTGGCGATTGCACTCGAGGGGATCGGCATCAATGCGCGCTCGTGGCAAGGGTGGCAATTGCCGATCCTTACTTCAAACGCGCACGCATCGGCGCGCATCCTCGATATCGATGGGGCCGAGATCGTCAAGCGTTTCAAGGAGCGGCAAGAGGTGGCGGTGATCGCGGGTTTCCAAGGCCTGCACAAGGAGACCGGCCGCATCACGACGTTGGGCCGGGGCGGATCGGATACCTCCGCGGTAGCGGTGGCAGCCGCAATTGCCGCCGACCGTTGCGATATCTATACCGACGTGGACGGCGTCTACACCACCGATCCGCGCGTCGTCGGGCGCGCGCGACGGCTCGAGCGCATCGCCTATGAAGAGATGCTGGAGCTTGCCTCGCTCGGCGCCAAGGTCATGCAGGTGCGCTCCGTCGAGCTCGCGATGGTGCATAATGTGCGCATTTTCGTGCGCTCGAGCTTTCAGAAGCCGGAGGACATCGATCCGCGCGCAACCCCACCCGGCACCCTCATTTGCGGCGAGGAGGAAATCGTGGAACAGCAGGTCGTCACGGGCATCGCATTCTCCAAGGACGAGGCGCAGGTCTCGATCCGGCGTGTGCAGGACAAGCCGGGCGTGGCCGCCGCAATCTTCGGACCGCTCGCCGAGGCCAATATCAACGTCGACATGATTGTGCAGAACGTTTCCGGCGACGGCGCAACAACCGATCTCACGTTCACGGTTCCCGCCGCCGACTACCAGCGAGCGGCGGACGTTCTGATCAAAGTCAAGGAACGGGTGGGCTACGAACGGGTGGATGGAGCAAACGACGTCGCCAAGGTTTCCGTCATCGGGATCGGAATGCGCAGTCATGCCGGCGTCGCCGCCAGGGCTTTCCAGGCGCTCGCGGAGAAAGGCATCAACATCCGCGCCATTACCACTTCGGAAATAAAATTTTCCCTGCTGATCGATGCCAATTACACCGAGCTTGCGGTGCGCACGCTGCATTCGCTTTACGAGTTGGACAAATAGTCATTGCGATTCCCCGACCCGACGATTTCCTACGCTCAGCGTTTCGAGGACATTTGCCTCATGCGCTGCTTTGGCGCGCAACCCCAAGGATTTTATATTGATATCGGTTCAGGCCACCCGGTCTACGACAACATGTCGTTCGCCTTCTATCTCCAGGGCTGGCATGGCGTCACCGTCGAGCCCAATCGTTGGCTCTCCCTGCTCAGCAGAGCCGTGCGGCCACGCGACCTGCACATCGAAGCTCTGATCGGCGCCGCCAACGGCGAGGCAACTTTTCATCTCGTCGATCATTTCCATGGCTTCTCCACCATTATCGAGCGACATGCCCAATCCGCTCGGGCGCAATTCGGAAAAGCGTCACGCGCCATCGTGATGCCGATGACCACGCTCGAAGAGCTGTGCGAGCGGCACGCGCCGTGCTCGATCGACTTCCTCAAGGTCGACGTAGAAGGCGCCGAAGAGGATGTTGTTCTGCACGGCAACTGGCAGAAGTATCGGCCAAAGGTCGTCGTGATCGAGGCGCTGGCGCCCTATAGCCTGGCGCCGGCTTGGCAGGCCTGGGAGCCGTTGCTGGCGAGGCATGGCTATCGGCACGTCTGGTTCGACAGTCTCAATCGCTATTATCTCGCGGAGGAAGCAGCAGAGTTGGCGAATTGTTTTCCGGCGGATGCCTCCTCGCTGGACACGGCCGCTGTCCAGTTCCGCAACGCCAAGCCTGCGCTTATCGACGAGATGCACCCCGATCATCGCCTCGCAGAGCTCGTTGGGCGGGCCGCAATGATCCGCCTGCCGCTTCTCGGACGCGATGTGCTTTGCGAGATGCTGACTGCCGAAATTCCCGCCACGGCGCTCGAAAATCCTGCCGGGAGGCAAGAGATCGCAGAGGCCATCGCGCGGACGCTGGGACCCGACGCAACGCTCAGACCCGAAGACCTTGGACTGCCGTGCGCCCCATGCCTGCGCGATGTTTATGCGGCAATCATGGAAACTGAGCAATTTTTGGCCGCTTGCGGGCGGATCTCCGCAAGCTACGCCTGGTGAACGCCTCGCTCCGCCCGCGTTTGACGGCCGTGTTCGACTGCCGCGTTTGACTGTAGACGTTTGACTGTAGACGTTTGACTTGCCCCATCAGGAGCGCATTGGCTATAGGGCCAAGTGTGGTCGTCCCGGGCACCCCCGCTCGGCTGACTGGCCGCTAATAATGTCGAGCCGAGGACAGGGCGCTATCAGGGGATCGGGAGCCGTCCGCTGCCCCAAGCGGCGATCTGGAATGGAGCGCGTGGTAGGCGCGCAGTGAACGTCTCGGTACCACTGGGCTGATCCGAGGGATCACGTCAATGCGTGGCGCGCTCGGCGGTCCGCGCGTGCTGTTGCGCCGGCTTCGCGAGGTCATGGCGGAGCCGGTCAGCGCGCAGGATCGCCTGGATAAGATTGTGGTGCTGATCGCCGCCAACATGGTGGCGGAGGTGTGCTCTGTCTACGTTCTGCGCGTGGACAGCACGCTTGAGCTCTACGCCACGGAAGGCCTCAACAAGGCGGCGGTGCACCAAACGGTGCTGCGATCGGACGAAGGGCTTGTCGGCCTGGTTGCAAGCGAGGCCAATCCGATCAATTTGTCGGACGCGCAGAACCATCCGGCTTTTTCCTATCGCGTCGAGACCGGCGAAGAGATCTACCACTCGTTCCTCGGAGTGCCGGTCTTGCGCGCTGGCAATACGCTGGGCGTGTTGGTCGTGCAGAACCGGGCGCGACGCACTTACACGGAGGAGGAAGAGGAGGCGCTGCAGACCACCGCGATGGTGCTCGCCGAGATGATCGCATCGGGCGAGCTTTCCACCATCGCCAAGCCCGGCGCTGAGCCGGCCGCGCGGCGGCCACTGCAGCTCACCGGACTGTCGCTCAACGACGGCATTGCGCTCGGCCATGTCGTGCTGCACGAGCCGCGTGTGGTCATCACGAACTTCATCGCTGACGACGTTCAGAAAGAGTTGCGAAGGCTTGAGGCCGCGATCGAGACAATGCGATCGGATCTCGATGTGCTCCTGGAACGGGGCGAGGTCGCCGACGGCGGCGAGCACCGCGACGTGCTTGAAGCTTATCGCATGTTCGCCTACGACCGGGGGTGGGTGCACCGGCTGGAAGAGGCGGTCGCCACCGGCCTTACCGCCGAGGCCGCCGTAGAGCGTGTGCAATCCGACACGCGCGCACGCATGCTGCGCGCAACCGATCCCTATCTCCGCGAGCGCCTCCACGATCTGGACGAGCTTGCCAACCGCCTGATGCACCAGTTGCTCGGTCAGGACTATGCGCCGGCGCGCGACCAGCTCCCGGAAAATGCCGTGCTCGTTGCCCGTTCCATGGGGCCGGCGGCGCTGCTTGATTATGATCGCAAGCGGCTGCGCGGACTCGTGCTGGAAGAGGGCGGCCCAAATTCGCATGTGGCAATCGTCGCTCGCGCGCTTGGGCTCGCCGCGGTCGGCAGGGTCGACAACGCCACGGGCGTTGCCGATCCCGGCGATGCCATCATCGTTGACGGTTCCACCGGCGACGTTCATGTGCGGCCCTCGCCTGACATGGAGCGGGCGTATGTCGAGCGGGTTCGACTGCGTGCACGCCGGCAATCGCAATACCTTGCCCTGCGCGACAAGCCCTGCCTCACCAGGGATGGCGAGAAGATCACGCTGATGATCAATGCCGGGCTTCCCGTGGACCTGCCGCACCTTCCGGAGACGGGAGCATCCGGCATCGGGCTCTTCCGCACCGAGATGCAGTTCATGGTAGCGGCGAGCTTTCCACGCTCGGCCGAGCAGTTCTCTCTTTATCGCGCCGTGCTCGACGCGGCGGGCGATAAGCCGGTCACGTTCCGCACCCTCGACATTGGCGGCGACAAGGTGCTCCCGTTCATGCACAACTTCGACGAGGAGAACCCGGCGCTCGGCTGGCGCGCCATCCGGCTGGGGCTCGACCGGCCTGGCCTGCTGCGCAGTCAGATTCGCGCGTTGCTGCGCGCCGCCGGTGGACGTGACCTCCATCTCATGTTCCCAATGATCGCGACCGTTGATGAATTCGACGAAGCGAAGTCGCTGGTTGACCGCGAGCTCACCCACCTGCGCCGGCACGGTCACAAGCTGCCCGACCGCGTCGAGGTCGGGACCATGGTCGAGGTTCCTTCGCTGCTTTATCAGCTCGATGAATTGCTCGAGCGGGTCGATTTCCTTTCCGTCGGCACCAACGACCTGGTCCAGTTCTTTTACGCGGCTGACCGCGGCAATCCGCGGGTAGCCGACCGCTTCGACGCCATTTCAGCTCCGGTGCTGCGCGCGCTGAGAATCATCGCGGAAAAGAGCCGAGCGCATGGTAAGCCGGTCGCGGTATGCGGGGAGCTTGCATCGCAACCCCTCGGCGCGCTCGCTCTCGTCGCGGTCGGCTATCGGGCGTTCTCGCTTGCGCCTTCCGCCGTCGGCCCCGTCAAGGCCCTGCTGCTCGGAGTGGACGCCCGCAAGGCCGCGGAATTCATGTTGCCCCTGCTCGATAATCCGGCGAGCAGCGTGCGGCTTCGCGAACGGTTGCAAAACTTTGCCGCTCAGCAACAGCTGCAGATCTGACGTGCTGTTTGGTTTCTCCATCAAGGCTCGAGCCCGCGCATGCTTCCGGAACAGAAACTCGACGCGCTGTTGACCCGGCACAAGGCGGTCGAAAGCAATCTTGCGGGTCATCTCCCGCCCGAGACCTACGTCAAGCTCTCGCGCGAATTTGCCGAGCTCGGTCCGGTGGTGGACAGCGTGAAGCGTTACCGCGGCATCATCCATGAGATAGAAGGCCTTGACGCTCTTATTGCCGACGTGGCGACCGATCCCGAGATGCGCGCCATGGCCACAGCCGAGAAGCCACTGCTCGAGCAGCAGCGCGCCGCTCTGGAGCAGGAGATCAAGCTTGCACTCCTGCCCAAGGATGCCATGGACGAGCGCAACGTCATTCTCGAAATTCGCGCCGGAACGGGCGGCGATGAAGCATCGCTCTTTGCCGGCGATCTCTTCCGCATGTACGAGCGACATGCGGCGAAACACGGTTGGAAGGTCGAAATCATCTCGGCCAGCGAAGGCTCGATGGGAGGCTACAAGGAGATCGTTGCTGAAATTCGCGGCCGTGGCGCCTTCGCCAAGCTGAAGTTCGAATTGGGCGTGCATCGGGTGCAACGGGTGCCCGATACCGAAGCCTCCGGACGCATCCACACCTCGACAGCGACGGTCGCGGTGCTCCCGGAAGCTGCCGACGTGGACATCGCGATCAACGAGGCCGATTTGAAAATCGATACCTTGCGCGCGGGCGGAGCTGGCGGCCAGCACGTGAACAAGACGGAATCGGCGGTGCGCGTCACCCACATTCCGAGCGGCATCGTCGTGATGATGCAAGAAGACCGCTCCCAACACAGGAACCGGGCCAAGGCCATGGCCGTGTTGCGGGCGAGGCTCTACGAGTTCGAGCGGCATAAGCGCGATGCCGAGCGCGCCGCGGAGCGTCGTGGACAGGTGGGTTCCGGGGATCGTTCCGAGCGTATTCGCACCTACAATTTTCCACAAGGCCGGGTGAGCGACCACCGGATCAATCTTACACTCTACAAGCTGCCGCAAATCATGGAGGGGGAAGCGCTGGGCGAGATCATTGACGCTTTGGTCACAGAGCATCAGGCCGCGCTGCTGGCAGCCGAAGGAGAGACGGTGTGAAGAGCGTTTCCGTCCAAGGGGTGCCGGCGGCTCCCCATGAAGACGGAGCGGAAGGCAACTGCACGCTTGCACGGATGGCAATGGCGCATGGCGATGTGCTCTCCGCCGCGGATGCAAGCTCCCTTTCGGTCGGCGCGGCGCGCCGATCTCTTGCCAGGGCATTGCGCAACGCTGGTCTGGACTACGCCGAGCTCGACGCACGTCTCATCGTTGGTCACGCTCTTGCGCTCGACCACACTGCCCTTGTTGCTCAGTCGCAGCGCCTGCTCACGACCGAGGAGGCCGCAACCATTGCTGCGCTTTGCGCGCGCCGGGTTGACCGCGAACCGGTGGCGCGCATCATCGGCCGAAAGGAATTCTGGGGATTGTCTCTCGAGCTCAATTCACAGACCTTTGTGCCGCGCCCTGAGACCGAGACCGTGGTCGCGGCGGCGCTTGCCCTTCTTCCCCGCACTAAACGCGGCGCGCGCGCGCTTCGCATCGCCGATTTAGGTACTGGCTCGGGTGCTATTCTCTTGGCGCTTCTTTCCGAGCAGAAGGGAGAAGCATTTGGTGTGGGCACCGACGTATGCCCCGCCGCGTTGGCTTGCGCCGCTGCGAATGCGGCAGCGCAGGGCATTACAGCACGCTTCGTCGCCTGCGAGTACGGAGCGGCGATCGAAGGACCGATTGACGTCCTCGTCTGCAACCCACCGTATATTCCATCAGCTGACATTGAAAAGCTGGACCCCGAGGTCCGTCTCTTCGATCCTCCCCTCGCGCTGGACGGCGGGTGCGACGGTCTCGCCGGCTATCGCGCCTTGGCCGCTGATGCGCGGCGATTGCTCGCGCCGGAGGGTATCCTCGCGGTGGAGCTCGGCTTCGGACAGGCGGCGGCGGTCAGCTCGCTTTTTGCCGCCGCGGGACTTGCGCCCTCGCCGCCGCGATACGATCTTTCCGGCATCGCCAGGGCTATTGTGGTGCGCCGGCTGCCATGAGCGCCGGACATTGCAGGTCGCAAAAAAAGCGCTTGGATTGTGGATCAATCCAGACTAGGTTTTTGTTCAGGGAATCGACCCGAGACGCTTGAGCGCCGATCGCGGGCCCCGACGCAGGACTGCGGAGAGCCGACGGCGCGGACCGAGCGAGCCAAGGTCGCCGGATGAATTGGCGGATGGTTCGCCACAATCGAGACGAGAAGCTTCATCGGTTATGCGCCGCTTCGCCACGAGGGCGAGTATGCGCATGAGGAAGAGGTGGGCAGCGCCGTTTGCGCGGCGGTGGGGGATTGCTTCTTCGCAACACGGAAGCTGACATAGCGGCGAAACAGACCGCGTTTATTCTTGAGTGGCGAGGTGGATGCTGCCGCGTTTTTTCGCGCGAAGAAGCGTCAAGCCGTCGGCAATTCACGGTGGCATACAGCGCACCGCCAAACTGAAGGGATAGGCAGCAGGCAGGTCATGAGAAACGGTCAGAACAAGCGGATGCGCGGGCGAAACAACCATCGCAAGAGCCACAATTCGATGGCGCGCGTATACGAGTTCGAACGGGCCCGACGTGAAAATTCGCGGTAATCCTGCGCACATCGCCGAGAAATACGTCCAGCTCGCGCGCGACGCGCAGGCATCCGGCGACCCGATTGCAGCTGAAAACTACTACCAGCACGCCGAGCACTATTACCGGGTCATCGCAACCGCACAGGAGCAGTTTCGGCAGAACAATCCTCACTTCGCTCGCCCCGAGAACGACGCGCAGCAGGGCAGCCGGGACGACAGCTTTGACGAGGGCGACGACGATGGGCAGCCCTCGACTGGCGAACCGCCATTCGGCACGCGCGAGCCGCAGCCCTATTTTCCTCGCGAGGGTCAATCCTTCGCGCAGCCGCAATCTCAGCAGCCGCAACAACCTCGTCCACCGGGCGCGGGCGATCCTCCAGGCGAGGTCAACCGTTTGCCGTCGTTCATCACGGGCGGCCAACAGCCCATGCAACCATCCCAACAGGGTGCCGGTCGCGGACCGAACGGCCATGACAGCCACTCGGAGCGTTTCCCGCTGCACCGTCGCCGGCGGCGTCATCGTGGCCCGCGTCACGAGGCGCAAGGCAGCACAGAGGGCGGTGACGAGCCTTCACGTCCCGGCGAATGATCTCAGCTATGTGAATTAAGCGCTGCGGCAGATCGCAACTGACATCGGCAACGCCCGGGGTTTCTCTATGCTGCGCCCGGCCAGGGCGCAAGCGCAGGCTCCAGAGCGGGCACCAATCGGGTGCGCTCGCGCCGAGCCGGGATGGCGCGATAGACCTGCTTCGTTGCTTCCACGATGTGCACACCGGCGAATGGCGCGGCAATCTTTGCTCCGGCGCGCTCCCATGCTGTAGCCGACCGCAGGAACCAGCCGCGCGCAACCGGCGGCACATGCAATGCTTCGGTCCAGCCCCTCGGCGTGAACCAGGCTTCGCGCAGCAAGTGGGTGATCTGCGAGCGCGAATAAGGCCGCCCATGACCGAATGGCGTGGTATCGAGGCGCGCCCACACGCCGCGCCGGTTCGGCACCACGACCAGCAAGCGGCCACCGGCCGCCAGAACGCGCCACACCTCGCGCAGCAATGCTATGGGATCGTGCGCCATTTCCAGCGCATGCACGAGCAAAACGCGATCAAGCGCCGAATCGGGCAGCGGCATTTCAAGCTCGTCCACCAGCGCGGCGAGGCCCGGCCGCTCGGTCGGCCACTTCAATACTCCCTGCGCTGCTGGCATGAAGGCGAGGCACCGCTCGGCCTCCTCCCGGAACAGACCGAGATACGGGGTGGCGTAGCCAATCCCGGCGATGCTCATCCCCCGCGTATCGGCAAATCGTTTGCGAATGCCGCGCCCGACGAAACGACGCGCGACAACCCCGAGACGCATGGCGTAAAAATTGCGCAGATCGACAACATCGATCGACATAATGCAAGCTTTAGCATGAACCGGCTGGCATGGTCCCGGTCAATGCGCTTGCCCTTCTTGTGCTAGGATGGTCACGTGGTCATCTCCTCGAAGGAATGGTAGGAACTTCAAATCCACCGCACTAGAAGCCGGCAACCAAATCGGACACCGCGCCATGCCCGCTCAAACTCACTTATTTCCCTGCCTGCAGGACAATTACGGAGTGCTGGTCCACGATCCCGCCAGCGGGGCCACCGCCGCCATCGACGCGCCGGAGGCAGGGCCGGTCGAGGCGGCCTTGCAGGCCAAGGGCTGGCGTCTTACCGACATCCTGGTCACCCATCATCATGGCGACCACACCGGCGGCATCGCCACCCTCAAAGCACGCCATCGCTGCCGGGTGGTTGCTCCGGAGAAGGAGGCAGCCCTCATCCCCCTCGTGGACGCAACGGTACGCGAGGGTGCAACTGTCAGCGTCGGATCGCTGGTGGCGCAGGTCTATGACACCCCGGGCCACACGGCTGGCCACATCAGCTATTTCTTTGCACCTGAGAAGCTCGCCTTCGTTGGCGATACGTTGTTCTCGATCGGCTGCGGCCGCGTCATCGAAGGTACGCCGGAAATGATGTGGCAGTCCTTGTTGAAGCTGCGGAACCTGCCGGACGATACCCGGATCTACTGCGGCCACGAATACACACAGGCCAACGTCCGTTTCGCCAGGACCATCGAGCCGCGCAACGCCGCGCTGGCCGCACGCGAAAAGGAGGTCGATGCGCTGCGCGCGGCGCGCAGCCCGACTATTCCTTCAATGCTGGGTCAAGAGAAGGCAGCAAACCCGTTCCTGCGGGCAGATCTGCCGGAGCTGGCGAGCTCAGTTGGGCTGGCCGGCAGCCCGGCGTGGAAAGTGTTCGCCGAAATTCGCGAACGCAAGAACCGGTCGTGAACCTGCCAGCGTGTGCCGTTGGCGCCAACTTTACCGTGGCGCCGCCTGCGCGAGCTTGCCCCACTCGTCGGGCTGCACCCGGACGACGACCTTGAAGTTGGCGCCATCCGGCTTTAGCACGGATGCCTCACCTTCCCGCACATCGAACCAATCCTTGCCGAAAGCGTCGAGGATGTTCGGCTTGTGAGTGACCACGACAATGTTCGTGGCAGCGGGCGGCGGCGTGGACGCAAGCTTGCGCAGCGCCTGCGCACGCCGGGTGTTCTCGATCGGTGTAACGACCAGACCACCCTCCGTGAAGTCCGGCGATGGTGTCGGTTCCCCGAAACCCAAAAGAGTGCCGGTCTCGACCGCCCGCTGGAACACGCTCGTATAGACATGCCCGATCGGGATCTTAAGCTTGCGCAAGGCGTCTCCGATCGCACGCGCGAGCGCGCGTCCCTGGTCGTTGAGCTGGCGCTGCTGGGCGATGTTGCGGGGATTGAGCGGGTCGGTGTCAGCCTGGTCCGGATGGGTGGCGCCGTGGCGAAACACGATGACGTGTCCACCCTGCCGCAGAGCATCGATCCACTCCGTCTCCGACCGGACGTTCTCAGCCATCAACAGGACGCAGAGCGCGACGGCCGCGGCCGGAGCGGCAATACGAGCAACAAGACGAGTGAAGTGAGGCATCACAGGTCCCCTCGCCGGTTCCTCGGCTTCTCGCGGGAGATGCGGTGCAATTGCGGCGGCGTCGCCAGGAGCGGCAGAGCAGCGTAGGTTCGAAATATTGGAAACACAATACGCGCGCGTGTCAGACAGGACGCCTCATGCAAAATCTCTCTGCGAGCGATGTCATTCAGCTGCTGGAGCTCAAACCGCACCCCGAAGGCGGGCATTATCGTCAAACCTTTCGCGACGAGGTCAAGGTCGCAGGTGGCCGCGCCGCATCGACGGCGATTTATTTTCTGCTCGCGCGCGGCGAGCGTTCGCACTGGCATCGGGTCGATGCAGTCGAGATCTGGCACTATTATGCCGGCGCGCCGCTCGCGCTCGAGATGCTTGCCGGTCCGGTCGATGCTGTCGAACGGATAACAGTTGGGTGCGACCTCTGCGCCGGCGCCCGGCCACAGGTCGTCGTCCCGGCGCGTTGCTGGCAGTCCGCGCAGAGCCTGGGCGACTGGACTTTCGTGGGCTGCACGGTCGCTCCAGGCTTTGAATTTGCCGGTTTCGAGCTCGCGCCGGATGACTGGCGGCCCTCCTCAACAATCTAATTCACCAGCTTCTTACCGGTGATCCGCTCCAGGTTCTGGAAGAACACCTTGTCGTGATCGACCTTCGACAGCTTGAGCGACTCGAGAATGTCGAGCGTCACGCGAGGAAACATGGTCCCGCCTTCCGGATCAAACGGACAGTCCGAGGCAAACACGATCTTGTCGATCTGATAGAACTCCATGCCGCATTTGGTCGCTGGCACGCCGCCGAAGGCTGCCGTATCGGCATAAAAGTCCTGCTTGAAGTAATCGAGCGGGCGCTTCTTGAGGTTCTTGCGGAGCGAGACGTAATCCTCATCGCTGGTGCGCGAGCCAATCACGTCCCAACCCGGTCCGATGCGCCCCTCCAGCATCGGCACGATTCCCCCGAAATGATGCACGATGATCTTGAGGTCAGGATTGTTGTCGAGCGTCTTGGAGAACACCAGACGCGCCATGGCGGCAGCCGTCTCGTATGACCACCCGAAGGTCCACCAGATTTCATAAAGCGATTTCTTCTCGTCGCGGTAGTCCGGCATCTCGGCGCCGCGCGCCGGATGGATCCAGACCGGTTTCCCAAGCTCGTTCATTTTTTTCCAGAACGGCTCATATTCCGGCCGGTCAAGCGGCTTGCCGCCGACATTGGTATAGATTTGAACCCCCAATGCACCCAGCTCCTTGACGGCGCGCTCGGCTTCGCGCACGCCGGCGTCAGGCGCGCCCAGCGCGATCTGCGCCACCCAGCCAGGGAAATGATCACGCTCCTTGGCGCATAGCTCGGCGAAGCCGTCATTGATGATGCGGGCAAATTCGTCGATCTGCGCCGGCGACTTGGCAATCGCCTCGATCGGCGGCTGCGGGTACGGAGAATCTGCGCATAGTCCTTGAAGCCATCGACGATCTTCTTGCGGTGATCAAGATCGAACAGGGCCGGCAGTGCCCGCACGCGCTTGCCCATGTCCTTAAAGTCGCTGGCGACTTCCGTCAGCTTGTCGAAGAATTTTTTTGGAAAGAAGTGCGTATAGGCGTCAATCCGCATTGCGGCCCTCCAGGCGTTGCGTGGCTTGTTTTCCGGCTCGCTCGCGAAAGGCAGCTGTCGCGGGCATGGCGCGCGGTGTTGGGGCTAGTGTCCCGATTCCGAAGTTCGCAAGCGTTGCGGCCCCTCTGATGCGAACTTCAGAATCAAAGGGACACTAGCAAGTCTATTGCTGCTAGTGCGGTTTCGGATTTGAAGTTCCTACACGAGCTTGCAGCAACAATGATAGGCACTTCAATCCACCGCACTAGTGAAAGGCGTTGTTAGCGGCTTGACCGGCCGGTGTCCATGAGGGCCCCCAGCGCGCTTATCACATGCGCGACGGCAGCCACAATGCAATGATTGGAAAAGCGATGAGAATTATCAGCCGGATGAGATCGGTGACAATGAACGGAAGCACACCCGCGAAAATCGTGGAGAAGCTCAGCTCCGGGATCACGCTCCTTATCACGAATACGATCATGCCAACAGGTGGATGAATGAGTCCGAGCTCAACCGTCATCACGATGATGACGCCAAACCAGATAGGATCGAAGCCGAGCTCCTTGATCACGGGAAAGATGATCGGCACCGTGAGGATGACCATCGCCAGCGCGTCCATCAGGCAACCCAGCACGAGATACATGACCATGATCAGCGCCAGCACGCCGTAGCTGCCCAGTCCGAGGCTGGTGAGGAATGCAGTGACTTTCTGCGGCGTTTGGGTGATGGCAAGGAAATAGCCGAACAGGAGCGCGCCGATCAGCACGGTGAATACCGCCGCCGCGGTACGCGTGGCCTGCAGCAGCGAGCGTCGCACGTCGGCGCGCGTTAAACGGCCGCGTAAAACGCCGATCAGAAACGCGCCGCCGGCCCCCATTCCGCCCGCCTCGGTGGGAGTGAACAGCCCGCCATAAAGGCCGCCGATGACGAAGCAGAAAAGCAACAGCGTTGCCCAGATGTCGCGCAGGCCGTGCGCGCGCTCACTCCAGCCGGCGCGCGGGCCCGCCGGCAAATATGTGGGCCGGGCCCACACCATGACGGCGACCGTCATCATGTACATCGACACAGCGAGAATGCCGGGCAGGATGCCGGCGATAAACAGCTTGCCGATGTCCTGCTCGGTGATGATGCCGTAGACGGCGAGCACGGTGGATGGCGGCAACATGGCCCCAAGCGTGCCGCCGGCCGCGATCACGCCTGCTGCGAAGGACTGAGGGTACCCGTAGCGCCGCATCTCGGGATACGCCACTGTCGAGAAGGTGGCCGCGGTGGCGACCGACGAACCGGAAATCGCGGCAAATCCGGCGCAGGCCGCGATGGTGGCAACGCCAAGGCCGCCTCGCCGGTGGCCGAGGAAGCCGTTCGCAGCCCGGAACAATTCACGGCTCATGCCGGAATTGGTGACGAAAGCCCCCATCAGGATAAACATCGGAATGACGCCGAAGGTGTAGTCGGTCACCGTGCGCATGGATGTATGGCCGACGATCTTGAGCGCGGCGTCGCCGTTGACGAGATAGGCAAAGCCGCTCACCCCGACCAAACCCAAGGCCATGCCCACAGGCACGCGCAGGAGCATCAGCGCGAACAGAACGAGGAACCCGATGATGGCGACGGCATCCGTGCTCACCGCGGCGACCTCACTCGACAGGCTTGATCTGGTATTGGCCGCCCATCAATTCCGGCCGGAAGATCAGCCGATACGTGCGCACTGCGATCAGGAAAACCGCCGAGACATCGCCCAGCCAGGCCAACAGAAAAAACGGCCAGGTCGGAAGTCGCAGATCGAACGTGAGCACATTGTCGGCGCGCGTGCTTGCCACCTTGTCGAACAGCGTCCAGGTCTGCACAGTTACGACGAAAAGCAGGACGAGCGTCGCGAACACGTCGATGAAGCGGCGCAACCTCGGCCCGACATTCGCATAGACGAGATCGACGGTGATATGCGTGCCGCGATATGAAGTCGCCGCAATTCCCCAGAAGATCAGTATGCCCAGTAGCATCCTGCCGAAGTCGTAGCTGTCCGGAATCTGCACGCTGAAAAAATACCGCAGCAGCACCGAGATGAAGATGTCGGCGGCGACGATGCCGACAAAGAAAGCGGCGATCAGCTCGATGCCGTCGATGAAGCGGTCCATCCGGCTGCGGCGAAGGCTTTCGATGCCCAGCGCGACATCCAGCGGTTTGTCTTTCGGGTCTGACATGTGTGATCAGCACATACCGGTCGTAGGTTGGGTCGAGCATTTTTGCGACACCCAAC
Source organism: uncultured Alphaproteobacteria bacterium (assembly GCA_963841105.1). Taxonomy (GTDB): domain Bacteria; phylum Pseudomonadota; class Alphaproteobacteria; order Rhizobiales; family Xanthobacteraceae; genus VAZQ01. The sequence continues at coordinate 2,603 of CAWJCB010000006.1, read as the reverse complement.
GCCTCGGCGCGGCGCCCGCGAATGTTGGGTCTCGTAAGACCTCGACCCAACCTACGAGCTACGAGCAAGGTTGGATCATCTCACCGATCAGTATGCGGCGTTGTATTGTGCGAGCGTTGCCCTGAGCTCCTTCATGATCGCATCGGGATCGCCGCCGGTCTTGCGCACGTTCTCGCTCCACTGCTTTTGCAGTGGCTCTGCCGATTTCCTCCATTCACCGAGCTGCGCGTCGGTGATGGGATAGACCTCGTGCCCCGGCTCGGCCTTCACTTTGGCGAGGCCGGCATGCTCGAAATCCGCCCAGGGGTCGGCAAATCTCCCCGCCCATTCGGTCGTGCAGTGATCATCGATGACCTTTTTCTGCGCGGCGGACATGGCCGCATAGGTTCTCGGGCTCATCAGCCATTGAAAGGTGACGGTATGGATCGGGGCGTCCATGTGGTACTTCGTCACTTTATCCACGCCAAGGAGCGGCACTGACCCCCACGGGAAGGTCACTGCCTCCGGCGACTCCCTTCTCCATGACATCGCGCACTTCGGTGGCGCTCGCCTGGACATTGGTGCCGCCGAGGAGCGTTACCCAAGCCGCGACCGTGGCCTGCGCCGGCCGCACCTTCATTCCCTTGATATCGCCGGGAACGAGTATCTTCTTCTTGCTCGAATGCCAGGTCAAAGGATCGAGAATGAAGGAGAAGCAATATTTGACGTCCTTCATCTCGCTCGATGCGTATTTGCGATACCAGGCATCGATGGCGCGAATGCCGCCTTTGGCGTCGCCGATCAGGAACGGCAGCTCTCCCGCCGAGATGATGGGAAACCGGCCCGGCTGATAGCCCGGGTTCACGTAAGTGAAATCGGCAATGCCGTCGCGCGCCATATCGTAGTGATCGAATGCCTTGCCCAGCTGTTGCGAGGGAAAGACTTTCGACTTGATGGTGCCATTCGAAGCTTTCTCGATGGACGCGCCCCATTCCTCCATCGCCTTTTGCAGTGGATGCGTTGGCGGCACCCAGTGAGAGAGCTTCAACTCGAAGTTTTCTGTCCTGAGCACAGGCTATCGAGGCTGTCAGCGCAAGCGCGAATCCCGATGCGATCGATAGCGCAAGCAGATGCCTGGGCGCTGGGCGCTGCATAATCCATCTCCTCCGCATTTGTTGGCGTTCTCTAAGGTCACGGTCACTATTGCTGGAACAGTAGCCCGGATTAAGCGCAAGCGAAATCCGGGTAGAACCCGCAGGACGAACCCGGATGTCGCTCGCTCCATCCGGGCTACGGATTACGAACAATCGAGCCTTTTTGCGAGGCCCAACGCCTCAGCGTGGCGCCCCGAATGTCGGGTCTCGATCCAACCTACGGATCATTGATCATCGACCGCGCGAGAGGCGTTCGATCACATCCTGCGGCACCGGCGCTGCGTTCATTCGCCCACTCGCCGGATCGCCCTTGACCCACACCCGCGTCTCGAAGCCCTCAACCGCAAGCACAGCGTCCTTGGTGAGACGGTGAAGCACATCGAAGCTTGAACGGCGGAACTGCGTCACCGTGCTTTCGATCACGATGTCGTCGCCGAAGCTGGTCGGAAGAAGAAAGCGGGCATGCGCATTGACGAGTGGATGGCCGGCAAAATCATAAGCCTTCAGATACTCGCGTTTACGTATGCCGAGCGCCTGCTCGATCAGCGCCGAGGTGCTGGCGTCAAAGAATGCGAAATAACGCGGGTAATAGATGATGCCGGCCGGATCGCAATCGCCCCATTCGATGCGCACATGGCGCCGATTGACGAGCATTTCCGTCTCTCGCTTCGGACCTGATGTTGGACTGGGTATGCCGGGTGGAAATTATTGACGCCGAGGCCTCCTCAACGCGACGCCATGCGCAGCGCTCCATCGAGACGGATCACCTCGCCATTGAGGTAGCTGTTCTCGATGATATGACAGGCGAGAGAAGCGAACTGATCGGGACGCCCAAGCGCCTTCGGGAAGGGTACCGCGGCGGCGAGACTCTTCTGCGCTTCCTCAGGGATGGCCATCAGCATCGGCGTTTGAAAAATGCCCGGCGCGATGGCGACGACGCGAATGCCGAACTGGGGAAACTCGCGCGCGGCGGGCAGCGTCAGGGCGGCGACCCCGCCTTTGGAAGCGGAATAGGCGGATTGCCCGATTTGCCCTTCGAATGCGGCCACGGACGCAGTGGTGATGATCACCCCGCGTTCGCCCTCGGCGAGCGGGGGAAGGCCCTGCATATCGGCGGCAACAAGCCGCATCATGTTGAATGTACCGATCAGATTGATCCTGATGACGCGCTCGAAATCGGCGAGCGGCATCGGGCCGTCACGGCCGACAATGCGCTTCGCCGGCGCCCCACCGCCGCGCAATTGACGAGGATGCGCGCCGGACCCTGCCGGGCGCGCGCCTCGGCGAGCGCGGCTGCGGATTGCTCGGGGTCTGTGACATCGCAACGTACCGCCTGCCCCCCGATCTCTCGCGCCAGCGCGACCGCCGCTTCGAGGTTGATATCCATGCACGCGACTTTGGCCCCGGCGCGAGCCAGAGCCTTTGCACTCGCAGCCCCCAGGCCGGAGGCGCCGCCAGTCACCACGGCGG
>CAWJCB010000005.1:0-24399 GCA_963841105.1 uncultured Alphaproteobacteria bacterium | reverse complement strand
TACGCCGATGGTCGCGCAGTAGATGCCGGTGAGTCAACCGGAAGCCATGAAGGACCTGATGAAGGAGCAGCCGATTGGACGGCTCGGCCGTCCCGAGGAGATCGCCGCAGCGGTTCTTTGGCTTTGCAGCCCCGGCGCAAGCTTCGTGATGGGTTATGCACTGTGGTGGATGGCGGGTACACCGTACGCTAAGCGATGAGATCATCGCGCGTTATGAGGCTCGTGATTGTCACCGGGCGCCAGGCATAGCGGGGGAAACGCGAGGCTGCTGCGCGGCGCGAAGGAGGGTTTCATTGAAACGCTTTGAAAATAGGACTGTCTTGTGGAAGCCCTTGGTTATTGTGGCTCCTTTGGGGGCGATTGTCCTTGCCGTCTTATACATCACTTATCGCCTCATAGATCCGATACCGCCACATCGCTTTGCAATTGCGGCCGGGACGGCAGGCTCCGGGTACGACAAGTTTGCCAGACAGTACGCTCGAATACTTGCCCGCGATGGTGTTGAGCTGGAGGTCCGCAACGCTGCTGGCGCGGTGGGGGATCTTAGTCTTCTGCGCGATAGCGCCTCTGGGGTACAGGCGACCCTCACTGCGCTCGGTTTTACGCAACCCCGCGATGCGGCGACCCTCTATTCACTCGGTGGGGTGTTTGATGCAGCCGATATTCATTTTTTACAGAAACGCCGACCCCATTACCCATTTGCCCAATTCCGCGGTAAGCGCCTTTCCATTGGCACGCCGGGAACCGCGCTACGATCGGACTTATGTCGCAGGTACTCACCGCCACCGACGCATTGGACGCTACTACCCAGCTCTCTGATTTCGACTACTCCCCTGCAAGCAATCGATGCATTGATCGCAGGCGAAATCGACGTGGCAATCGTTCCACAGCTGGAACGGCAACCCCTAGCAGCGTGTGCTCGATGCCCCCGGGGTCCGATTGATGAGCGTGGCGCAAGCTGAGGCCATCGCCAAAACAGTCGCCGGGCTGAAGCATGTGGTGTTGTGGCGAGGTCTCATTGACCTGGGCCGCGACATTCCCAATTCGGACATTGACCTGCTTGCCTCCCGCAACAGATTGCTCGTGCGGAAGGACCTTCATCCTGCGTTGCAGTATTTGCTGCTGGAAGCGATGCGCGAAGTCCACTGGCCAGTGGGCCCCTTCAATCGCCTCGGTGAATTCCCGGCCGAGCAACCCAATGATTTGCCCCTCTCGCCAACGGCAGAGGCATTCTACCGCTCGGGCCTGACCTTCTGGCAACGATACACGTCCTTCTGGCTTACCTCACTCCTCAATCGCATCGTGTTCTTTGTCATTCCTGTCGTCGCGATGCTGATTCCCGTGATTGGCTTTGCGCTTCCCTTTTACAGATGGCTGCGCATTCGTCGTATCAACCAATTGCACCGGGTACTGGGAAATCTTGAACGGGAAGTCACTCAGAGCGCCGACAGGTCCCGTCTGGCCGAGTATCAGACACATCTCGCCGAAATTGAATCCGCCGTGCGATCGCTCAAGGTTGCGCGCCCATTCGAAGTCGATCTGCAACGACTCATGATCCATTTGCACATGGTTCAAGAAGACCTTAATCGAATTGGAGCGGTCAACTGATGGTGCAGCCAATCAGTCGTTTGCCCGTGCAGAGCAGAAGCCCTGAAAGGTTGTCTCGATCTTGGGTACGCGCTGATCAACGCTTTGCAGCTCTGCCCTCGTGCCGCGCCCCGCTACCGGCCCGCATCAGTCGTAATGTCGAGAATTGATGACACTCAACGTGAGTGTCAGCACATTGCAGTCACGTCAGCACTCGAATGAACTGCGGACGCGCTTGGCAAATATTTGTTGACCGCTCAACCGCGAATCGAAGCCTGCTCGTTGTAGCTCTTCACCTCGGTCCCGCGGTATAGGATCCGAGCATTGCGTTCGGCGATCTTCTTGTGCAGCGCGAGGAGGCTCCGGTGCGAGCTCCTGATTGGGCCGCGGCTCCAGCTCGAAATGATGGAAACGGTCTTCGCCTCTGACCAATGTCGCACTGTCCTCGCCGGCGGTCTGGCTGACGCTGGTCGGAATGTAACGGACGGCAAAGCCGATGCGCCTGTCACCCGATGGATTTGCCGGTGAGCCGTGCACCAGACGAACATGGTGGAGCGACATCTCGCCAGGCTGCAATGTCAAGACTATCGCTTTTGTGGGATCGACTTCGACCGCGATTTCCTGCCCGCGAGTAAGCAGGTTGTGCTTATGGAAGGTATCACGGTGCGGGATTTGGTCCATTCTGTGAGTGCCCGGGATCACTTGCATCGCGCCATTAGCTTCATTGCTTGGCGTCAATGCGATCCAGGCGGTCACCACATTCGGCTCGCTCAATCCCCAATAAGTCGAATCCTGATGCCAGGACACGAAGGCTGGGTTGCGAGCTTCCTTGATAAAGAAATTCGAGGTCCAGCACAGCAGCTCCGGGCCATAAAGATCCTCGACCGCATCGAGGATCTTCTGGTTGCGAACGACATCCGCAAGCCAGGGAAAAAGCAGATGCGTCTTATGGCGTAGATCGCCGCGGAGCGGACCTCCAGTGCGAGATTCAAATTCCTCAAGGCGCCTGCGGATACCCGCCGCCTCGGCTTCCGACATGGTGCGAACCGGTGAAAGGTAGCCTTCCTTGCGAAAGCGCTCGATCTCGCTGGACGACAGGAGCTTTGGCATCACAGTTTCTCCTCTCCACCATTCTTCTTTAGCGGGTCATCGCTCGCCCCTGCTGCCCAGACCTGCCGATTTAGGAACCCATGCTAATCGAGACGTCGTCTTGCCGCCAGTTGGTCCCGGTCCCGGCTGCGGCACGTCGGAAAGGTGATTCGGGTAATCGGGGGAGACCCGTTCGGTGCGAGGGTCGCGGCCTCGCGGCAGTGCTCACCTCCAATGTGAAACGAGCACTGCAAGCGTCAGCGCACCCTCCAGCACCGGAAATATCCTCGCGCTTCGCGATCAATTAAGTGAATGCGCTTCTTCTGATACGCTGCTCCTTGACCGCTTCAGTTGCTATTGACAAAATAATAAAAGGACAACCACAGCTAATAGCTCTCAAACAGTCGCCGCTGGCGCTGGAATATCTCGACGAGATAGTCAGTCACTGCTCTCACTCGCGGAACGTTCTTAAGATCGCGGCGGGCCAAAAGCCATACATCGCGCTCTGGTAGACGTCCTCCCAAAAAGACCTGCACGAGGTCCGGCTCATGACTTGCCACGATGTATTTTGGAAGAAGCGCAACGCCATAGCCGGCACGAGCAGCGGCAGCCTGTGTTGTCTGGCTATTGGTACGAAATGAAAACCGCTGGTCGCCAAACTGGTGGGCCAGCCATTTGGCCTCGGCAATGAAGTCACTCTCTTGGTCGAAACCGATAAAGGCCGGCGATTGCCCAACCTTGAGCTTTTCGCGATACGTAGCCGAAGCGTAAAGGCCGAAGGTAATCGTCGCAACGCGCCGCGCCGAAAGCTCGCTGTCTTTCGGCGGTCCGTACCGCAACGCGACATCCGCTTCACGCTTAGCCAGGCTTACGACCCGAGACCCGCCAATCACTTCGAGGTCGATTGCCGGATAGCGTTCGTGAAACGCGCGCAGACGCTCGATAAGAAATCGCTCGGCCAGAACCCGCCCGGCGGCCAGGCGGACCAAGCCGCTCAATTCCGTTCCGGCATCGAGGCGTCGCAGAACCGAAAGCGCAGCCTCTTCCATGACACTCGCCTCTTTGAGGACGGCTTTGCCTTCTGCAGTCAGCACGTAGCCGTTGGCACGACGGTCGAACAAGGCGCGGCCAATCAGCGTTTCCAGGCTTGCAATACGACGCGCCACAGTTGCGTGATTCACGCGCAACGCTCGCGCGGTCGCGGAGAGCGTCCCGTGGCGAGCCAGCGCCACGAAATACCGGACATCATCCCAGTCTAGCCGGGCTGTGCGTTTTTTATCAGGCATGGTGAAGCGATAGAGGATTATCACTCAGATCGCTATCCCTTAAATGTTCGCCAGGGCAGGCAATCCTACCGCGATCGGAAGGCACGATTGGCTCTCTGCCGGAGAGAAATCGCGCTTATAGGAGGAAATACGTGGACAGAGTGAAACTGAGCCCCGCGCGCACATTCAAGTCCCCAATGGATGTTGTCGAAGCGAACGACATCGATCCGACCCAGAAGCTGGCCATTCTAAAGGGGTGGGAAGCAGATGAACGAGCCCTTCTTCGCGCCGAAGACGAAGGGATGGGGGGAGGCGAGCATGCGCATCTTCACAAGGTGCAAGCAGCCCTCGACCATCTCAGGTAAGTACGTTTGCTTTGACCGTGCAACGAAAACAAACGCGGGCGGGCGCGGTCTTGAGTGTTGGTCAAGTCTTGGTGCCAGTCGGGCAATAATAATTCGCCTAAGGAGCGCAGCATGTCGGGTATGATCGTATACGGCTTTCCGCGCAGCACCTTCGTGAACATTGTGCGGCTCGTCCTCACGCATAAGGAGGTGCCATACACGTTCCATGATCTGGAGTCGCAGATGGGCAAGCCAACCCATCTTGCACTGCATCCCTTCAATCGCGTGCCAATCTTGCGGGATGACGATTTCACAGTTTATGAGACGAGCGCCATCGTCAGTTATCTGGAGGAGACCTTTCCGAACCCAGCGCTACAGCCTAAAAGCGTTCGCGATCGAGCGCGCATGAACCAGTGGATCAGCGCCGTAAATTCCTATTGCTACCCCTATATGATTTACCACGTCTCGCACGAGCGGAATGTCTTTCCCGAACTTGGAATTCCGTCAGACGAGAAGGTTGTGGCGCATGCCCTGCCAAAAATTGAGCTGGCACTGACAGTTGCGGAGTGCGAGCTCGCGCATGGGAAGGAATACCTTCTCGGTTCCGAACTTTCGCTCGCGGACTTCTATCTTCTGCCCAGCACCTATTCGTTTAGCTTCGCGCCGGAGGCAAAAGCTATGTATCTGAAGTACCCGGCCTTTTGCCGCTGGCGGGAGAAGATGGAAGGCTTACCCACAGTCAAGAAGCTGCGTGCCGTGCTACCGCCGCGCGCGCCGATCGAGCACGCCAGAGAATGGGCCGTATCACATCGGCCGAAATATTAGCTGCGGGGGGAACTGACTTTCCAAAATGCTGTGAGGCTCGGGTCTTCGCGATAGTGGATAGAAAGCACATGAAAGGGGTTATTGACATGAACACACCCGCGGCATTGGCAAGAGCGGCTCTTTCGGCTTGCACGATCGGTCATGGAAACCGGCCTCATCGAGGGCCAGAGCATCGCGATCGAATATCGTTGGGCGGACGGTCAATATGATCGCCTAGCCGCCCTGGCGGCCGATCTCGTTCGCCACCAAGTCGCCGTGCTCGTTGCGGTCGGTAGGGAAGATTCAGCCCTGGCGGCCAAGGCTGCGACCGCCGGGATTTCTATCGTGTGTTGATCGTCGTCCGCGATCCAGTCATCAAAGTGCTGGTTGCCAGCTTGAGCCGGCCCATGCCCACTGGCAATGATCGCCCTGCCGCCTGCCATATAGGCGATCCGGCATCCGGCCATAGCCGCGCCGGCCAGCCATTCACGGAGTAGTTCATGCTTGATGACATTTCTCGCGATCGCGTCACCGCCGTCGCCACCGCGGCACGCGTGCCGCTCAGGACGAACGACGCGGCCCGCATCGCGCGTGCGGTTGCGACTGCGGCCGCGCGCTTCGCCGCCGCAAACGTCGAACTGTCGTTGGAAACCGAGCCGCCGAGCTTTGTCGTAGTCCAGCGGCGGGAGATCGGGCGGTGAAGGATCCTGCCGATTTGACGCTTACTGAGGTCGCAGGCGCCCTTCGCCGAGGCACGTTCTCCTCGACCGAGCTGACGCGATGGATGCTTGAACGGATCGGGCGCTGGCAGCCTGCGATCAACGCATTCGTACGCGTCGAGGAGGACGAAGCTCTGGCTGCTGCCAAAGCAGCGGACCGCGCGCTCGCGCGCGGCAAAGCGAAAGGCCCGTTGCATGGTGTGCCGCTCGCGCACAAGGACATGTATTACGTCAAGGGCAAGTTGTCCGAATGCGGCTCGAAGGTGCGCGAGGGCTGGATCGCACCGGCGACGTCAACTGCACTGGCGCGGCTGGACGCCGCCGGGTCATTTCGTATCGGCGCGCTGCACATGTCGGAATTCGCTTATAGTCCGACCGGGCATAATTCCTATCTCGGGCCCGCCTGCAATGCCTGGGATCCGAAATGCATCACCGGCGGTTCGTCATCGGGTTCGGCCACCGCCGTCGCTGCGCGCCTGGTGCCCGCGGCGCTCGGATCCGACACCGGCGGGTCGATCAGGCTGCCAGCCCATTTCTGCGGTGTGACCGGGTTCAAGCCGACCTATGGACGCGTCAGCCGCGCCAACGCGCTGCCGCTATCATTCACGCTCGATACCGTTGGCCCGCTGGCAGTGAGCGCCGAGGACGCCGGCGTGATCGTCGGCATCATCGCCGGGTCTGATCCGCTCGATCCAACGACGTTCGGCGCCCCGCTTTGGAACGCCAAACGCGCGCGCGCCTCGCCCAAGGGGTTGAAGATCGGGGTGCCGACGCGATTCTATGTCGACGATCTGGAACCGGACATTGCGACCGCCCTCGATGCGACTATCGCCATGCTGGGCAAGCTCGGCGCCAATATCTCCAAGGTCGAACTGCCCGACCAGACTGTGGTGAGTGCGGCGGCCCTGATCGTGCTTGCGGTCGAGGGCACCAGCGCGCACGCACCGTGGCTCCGCACACGCGAGGCGGATTATGGTCCGCAAGTGCGCAATCGACTGCAAAACGGACTCGCGTACAGCGCGGTGGAGTACCTCGAGGCGCTGCGTTGGCGCGGACCAGCACTTGCGGCGCATCTTGACGCCATCGGGGATGTTGACGTGGTCATTGCCCCGGCGTCGCGCTCGACCGCGCCGACGATCGTAGCGACTGATCTTGGCGGCGCGCCTGAAGCGGAGGCGGCGATCCAAGCCATCACACGCTTCATGCGCCCGGTGAACTTTCTTGGCCTGCCGAGCCTGGTGGTGCCGGCCGGACAATCGCAATCGGGACTGCCGATCGGGATGCAGCTGATTGGGCGTCCGTTCGGCGACGAAATGTTGATCGCGCTCGGCCGTGCATTTCAAGCTGCGACCGATCATCACCGTCGGATTCCAGCGCTCCGATGATCCCAGATGACCTTTGCTAGATGGCCGTTCGGTGGTGGACGAGACTAAGACGCCGCATCTTTCAGTGGATGTTGGGTGAAAGTGCGACGAGGTGAGCGACAACGACATGCCGCTGTTCGAGCGGTTCACACTCTTCTTCGATTTCCTCGGATCGTCCGCGGCGACGAGTTGGCCCAAGAAGCGGTTCTACCCGTTTCTCGATCTGCTGATCTCAATCGCACAAGTTCAGTCTGCTCAGGCTATTAATGGGAGCCCGTAAGACGACGGCCGGCCCCCCAGACACTCCAATCAAACCTCTTCAGGCCCCCGGGTGGGGACATTAGGGGACGGCCCCAAGGCTGCCGCTTAGCTGCATTCCATCAGGGCACCGACGACGGGGCCGCCGCAATGGCGGCCTCTGTCATTTCAGAAGTCGAAGATTTGTATCCAGCTTCGGGAGATTGCGCGGACGCAATGTCCGCTGATCGAGGAGAAGCAGCCGAGCATATTGCGACGCGGTAACAGCAGGAAATGACCCAGGCTGTGTGAAAACCCCGAAAGCTCGAAACCGAGGAGAATGATCTTTCTCTGATAGATCGAAATTGACTGCACTTAAGAATCCTCACGGCGCTAATCGCAACCTGACGAAAGGTCCATTCTATCGGTTCTCGGCGCCGCCGCGTTTTTACGCAACCAAGACCCGAAGCTGACCTCGCTGGGATGTCAATCAGTGCTGCCTCAAACGACCGATTACCTCGTCGGCGCGGGCATCAGTGTTGCGGGCACGTCGAACCCGAGCGCCTTGACGGTCTTGAGATTGCGACGCGGCATCTCGGGCCCCATCAGCTATTAAAAATTCTAAGGCAAGTATGAAAGATCATGCTTTGTCGGCAAGCGCTATCGCCCACAGAGTGCCCACCATGGACGCACAAAAGCCGCCTTCGTTATCCCCTCGGCAGTTGGTCACACCTGCCATCGTGGCTGTACGGCCGTTCCTGCTCAAGCCGCAGCGGATGAACGGGCTTTCTGAGCGACTGCTCGTGAGCCATTACGAAAACAACTATGGCGGCGCGATGCGGCGGCTGAACGCCATTCGAGCGCGCCTTGCGGCCATCGACTGGGCGCACATGCCTGTGTTCGAGATCAACGGCCTCAAGCGCGAAGAGCTGATTGCTGCGGGCTCTGTGATCCTACATGAGATCTACTTCGACTCGCTCGGCGGAGACGGCGACAATGCGCCCACCGGGCTTACCCAGCCGCCCGCCAGACTCGCCCAGGCGCTTGAGCGCGATTTCGGCAGCGTCATGGCCTGGCGCGTCGAGTTTACCGCTATGGCAAAGGCGCTGGCAGGCGGTTCAGGCTGGGCGCTCCTTGCATGGTCTGAGCGCTTAGGCCGGCTGGTCAACCAGTGGGCGGCCGACCACGCGCACGGCCTGCCAGGGGCTACTCCGATCCTCGCGCTCGACATGTACGAGCATGCCTATCATCTAGATTTTGGCGCGAGGGCCGCTGCTTATGTCGATCAGGTGATGGCCAACCTGAATTGGGAGCGGATCGGCGCGCGATATCGCCTGGCGATCGGCGAAGGAGCGGGAGGAGACGAGCTCTTCCTCCCTTTCGGCGCGCCGGCGCAACCGGAGGCGCGGATTTCGGCAGAGGAGCTGAAGGTCGCGCTCCAGGATGACGAAAATCACCGACCTGTACTGCTGGATCTCTGTCTGCCCGTGGACCTGCCTCGACGCGCCGATATGCTCGCGGGTGCCTCCATGCACGCCCCCGCCGCGCTGTTGCGCTGGGTCGAGGAGCTGCCACGAGACCGTCCGATCGTGGTTTATTGCATTTGCGGATTTCAGGTCAGTGGTGGAGCCGTGACCGAGCTGCGACAGCGGGGCTATGACGCCAGGGCTCTCGTCGGCGGAATCACCGCCTGGCATGCAATCGGCGGCACGACGGTGCCGCTGGATACCTCCACCTACGAGGAACCGCCATTACCTCAAGAGACCGTCGGCCCACCCGCTGGAGGGTCCGCTCACTGAGGGTGCTCTGACCATGAGACCTTACAGAATTGCAATTCTTTGGCGCGGCGATCAGGAAACGCGGCGCGCTGCCAAGCCTGACAATAATCGCTATCGCCGAGTGTTCGAGGAGCTGATTGCGCTCGGCATTGACGCGCTGCCGGCGGTCTACGCCGACGACATCGCCGGCGAGGTATTCGAGCAGCTTATGACAGTCGACGGAGTGCTGGTCTGGGTTAATCCGATCGATAACGGGCAGACGCGGGAGAAGCTCGACGCCATGCTGCGCGATTTGGCGGCAAGGGGGCCTTGGGTCAGTGCGCACCCTGACGTGATCCTCAAGATGGGTGTCAAAGAGGTCTTGCACCGCACCCAGCATCTTGGCTGGGGCACGGAAACCCATCTCTACCGCACGATGGCGGATTTCCTTGCTGCCTTTCCGACCGGACTTCGAGCGGGCGCCCCGCGCGTCCTTAAGCAAAACCGTGGCAATGGCGGTCAAGGAGTTTGGAAGGTTCATTTGATAGACCGACCGGCAGGCGCGGCAAGTCTCGTTTCCGTGTTGCATGCACGCCGCGGCAGCGTGCCGGAAGAATTGCCGCTGAAAGAATTCATGACGCGCTGTGAACCTTATTTTTCTTCTGGCGGATGCATCATCGATCAGCCTTTTCAGCCGCGCCTGCCCGAGGGGATGATCCGCTGTTATATGGGTGTCGATAAAGTCGTCGGCTTTGGTCATCAACTCATCAAGGCGCTTATCCCTCCGCCGACCGAAGGCCCCGATTCGCCGGCCGCACAACCCGGGCCGCGCATCATGCATGCGGCAGATGCCGCGCCCTTTCAGGCGCTCCGCGCGAAGATGGAAACCGAGTGGACACCGCAGATGATGGCGACCATTGGAATCGACACGGCGTCTCTTCCCATTATCTGGGACGCCGACTTTCTCTATGGACCGCGCACCGCCTCGGGCGAGGACAGCTACGTCTTGTGCGAAATCAATGTCAGCTCGGTCTTTGCAATTCCCGATCAAGCGCCGGCGACCATCGCGCGCCTGACTTTGAACAGGTTGGAGGCGGAGACAACGGTCAAAGATTTGCTTGATTGATCCGCCGCGCGATCTCCTCGCGCAGGGCGGCCATCTCATCCGGGCTGTGCCCCTTGCGCGGGCAGGCGATCGGCACCTGGGCAAGAACCCGCGAGGGACTGGCGGACAGAAAAAGCAATCGATCGGCAAGACCGATTGCCTCTTCCAGATTGTGCGTGACCAGCAAGGTCGTGAGCGGGCGCCTTTTGACGAGCTCTTTCAGCTCGTCGCGCAATCGTTGCGCAAGCGGAGCGTCCAGCGACACGAACGGCTCATCGAGCAACAGCAGATCAGGCTTGACGGCGAAGGCGCGCGCCAATGCCACGCGGCGCGCAAGGCCGAGCGAAAGCTCGCCTGGATAGTGATCGCGGTGCGTGGAGAGCCCAAGCGTGGCGAACAGCGCGTCGATTTCAGCATCCTTTGCCCGCGGCGCAGTGAGGCGTACGTTCTGCTCGACCGTGCGCCAGGGCAGGAGACGCGGCTCCTGAAACACCATGCCGAGCGTGCCGTGCGCCGGAAGCGTTATGTTGCCCTGGAAATTGCGATCGAGCCCCGCAATGATTCGCAGCAACGTCGTCTTGCCGCAGCCGGAAGGCCCAACCAGCGCGGCGATCTCACCGTTGTCGAGGCAAAAGGCAAGCTCGCCGAGAACTTGCAGAGTTCCTCCCGCGGCAGAGCGATAGTTTTTTCGGCTGATGCCGACATCAAGCCGGTTGTGGGCGCCAGCGGGCGGCACGTCTCTCAAGCGGCTGCACCAGGAACGTTTCGATTGCCAACATCACCGCGACAAAGGCGAGAGCATAGGCCAGGATGCGCGTGACGTCGAACAGTTGGAACGCAACGCCGATCTCGAAACCGACGCCGTTTGGGCGCCCGAGCAGCTCGACAATCAGAACAATTTTCCACACGAGGGACAGTCCGGAGCGGGCCGCTGCCGCCAGGTAAGGCGCAAGTTGCGGCAGCACGATATGACGCAATCGCGTCCATGCGCTCATGCGAAACACCTGCGCCATGTCGTCAAGCGCACGATCAAGCGAGCGCGCACCTTCACGTACTGTCACTGTCGCGATCGGAAGCTTGTTGAGCGCCACCGCCAGGATGGCGGCCGCTTCGGTGAGCCCGATCCAGACATAGGCGAGCACGATGATCACCAGCGCCGGCAAGTTGAGGAGCACAACCAGCCAAGGATCGCCAAGGCGATCGGCAACAGGGGAGCGTCCCATGACGAGGCCGATCGCGGAGCCGAGGACCATGGCAATGACGAATGCCGCGGCAACACGGGCGAGCGTCGCCCCCAGATTGAGGGCGAGCGCGCCCGAACGCGCTTCATCGACGATTGCCAGCGCCACCGCCTGCGGATCGGGAAGAAGCCGGGCGCCAGCCAGCTGCGAGCCGACATACCAGGCTGCGATCAGGAGTCCCAGAGAGATAAGTCTTGCGCTCAAACCGGCTACTCTCGGGCTGGACGATAAAAGGTGCCGGGCGGAAGCTCGCGCGCTGGCCCGACGAGTTGCGCCCCGCCGGTCTCGGCAAGGACCAGATACAAGCCCCGCGCATCAGTTTCCGTTTCGGCGGGCTGATGCCGGACGATGCCTTCGCTGTAACGTTGCCGGTAGATGGCGAGCGCGCCGGCGTCAGTCAAACGAAGGCGCGGCGCCAGCCGCCGCCATTCGGCTTCAGACGAAGCCAGAATTTCCTTCGCCCTGCGCGCAGCAATCAGAAATTGGTCGATGGCAAGGCTATTGTGCGCGGCCCAATCGCCGTCGAAGACGTAACCGACAATCGCGACCGGCTCTTTCGCGCCCAGGCTCCGCATCACGCGATCCATGGCGATCGCACGCTTGAACCCTTTGCTTTCGAGACCGGCGCAGAAATTCCAGTAGGTCAATATTGCATCGCTCTCACCTTGCAACATCTTCTCGGAGAGCAATGGCGGCGCCCCGTACGCTATGATCGCCTGCTTTCGCAGATCCAGGCCGGCGCGTAGTGCAAGGGCCTGCAACAACAGCCAGCTCTTGTCCAGCGGGCCGCCGGCCACGGCGAGCTTCTTGCCTTTGAGATCGGCCACTTCGGCGATTGACGATTCTGCCGGCGTCATGACGGCGCCGAGTGTGCTCGACGACGGGTAGAAAACGAGCTTGCCGCCGAGGGCGCGGTCGCGCGCGACCCACAGCCAATCAGAAAGGATGACATCAACCGATCCGCCTTTGAGCGCCACCTTTCCGGCTTCCGTCGATGCCAGCTCGATCGTCTCGATCGTGAGGTCGAGCCCGCGATCGAGCCCATGCGCCTTGATGACCTCGAGCTCCCACGCGAGCGTGCCGGTCCTTTGCACCGCGAGGCGAATGCGATTGCCAGCCTCGGCATTCGTCGCGGCAAGCGCAATGCCGAACATCAATGCGAAAAGCACGGCCTTCATGGCGTCGCATCTCGCCTGGCGATCAGCATGCATAACAGCTCGCCAACCAGGGCGGGCTTGGCCTCGCCGTCGATCTCCAGCGTGCTTTGCAGCTTGAGGAGCATCCGTCCGCCATTCTGCGGCTCAGCCGAGGCAAGACTTGCACGCATGCGCACCCGTGCACCCGCCTTGACGGGCGTGATGAATCGGACCTTGTCCAGCCCGTAGTTGAGCCCGGTTGCAGCGTCCGGCGGGATCACGCCGAGCTCCATCACCATCGCAGCGACCAGCGAAAGCGTGAGATAACCGTGGGCGATCGGCCCGCCGAACGGGCTCTCGCGCTTGCTACGTTCGACATCGACATGGATCCACTGCCGGTCGCCGGTGCATGCCGCGAATGCATCGATGCGATCCTGATCCACCGTGACCCAGTCCGAGACGCCCAGTTCGCGGCCGACGAACCGAGGAGCTGTCGTCATGGTGTAGTTGAGCAGGATCTTGTCCACGTTCGACTTCGGCAGCGCCTAAGTGATTCGGCCGCTGTTTACTTCAACGGTGCCGGCATCGCGGACGAATGGTGATCGACGATCTTCCAGTCATTGCCGTCCTTCACGTAGGTAAAACTATAGCGCGCGGGAATTGACTTCGCCTCGCCGTCCTTCATGAAGGAGAAGGTGTAATACCCGGTGTTCACCGCGGAATTGCCGTATATCCGGATCATCTGGTCGCCGAACTTGACGGTGGCCTTTGGCAGCGCGCCAAAGGCGCCGACAAAATAAGCTTTCACGGCGACTGGATCCGATCGTACCGTCGGTGAAAGGGTGCCCCACAGGACGGCATCCTTGGCATAAAGCGGGAGCATGCTGTCCGGATTGTTCTCGGCAAAGACGGTGGCCCACTGTTGCGCCGCCGCCGCGACATCCTCCTGCGGGCCCGCCGCAGCCGTGTGCGCCGAAAGGACCAACACCAGCGCAACGCAACCGATTGCAAGACGTGCTTTCATCGTTGCCTCCCTTGTCTCGGGTCTGTTTGGAAGAACAGGCGACGGCGAGCGTACCAATCCCGTTGCCGCTGTTCCAGTTGCGATCTCGACCATGCCGAGGCGCCGCATGACCGCGACTGAACTGTTGTCCTGATTGGTCGATGCGGCCGCAGGCGCATCCAGCGCAGAGAAACGGCCGCCGCAGCCGGGCAACGGTGGAGGACGGAAACCCGTCCTTGTCTTGATTGGTCGGTGCTGTGCGGATTCGCACGATTGCAGCCGGTCCCGCTACGGACTAAATTTAGCGGCGCTCAGCTATCACAAATGAGGGCGCGGCTTCGCTCATACGCAAGTTTGGGCGTAACGTGGGGGGAAATGTGAACGTACGCATATGGTCGGCATCGGTATTGATCATCATGGCTGGCTGCTGTCGTGCTGCGTACGCACAGGAAGCGCTGGTGCTTGATACCTATACCTGTAGTGAATTTCTCGCGGATGTCGGTGATCGGGTCAACAGCGGCAAGCTGCGCCGATCGCTCATGATGATCGCCTGGGCGGCCGGTTACGCGACCGCACGCCAGAAGGACGCCACCGCTTCCCTCGAAGTGATAGCGGCAACGCTTGGTGATGCTTGCCGCAACTCTCCCGCCGAGAAAGCCGCCAAGGCAATCACAGATAAGCTGAACGAATCCGCGGATAGAGGCGTACCCGCCCGGCTTTCTGATGCCGCCGGCGCCAACGCCCTTCCGCCGCCCCCGCCTCCGCCTCCGCGTGCGGCGCCGCCGTCCGGTGCAGCTGCGGGGCGATCCTTCACGGCCTACACCAGCCGCGACATGCAAGGTGGAGACTACCAAAAGCAGAGAGGAATTTCTCAGGATCAGTGCGAAAGCCTGTGCAGGAAGGACAGCCGCTGCCAAGCGTATTCTTACGATGTTTGGAACCGCTACTGCTTCTTGAAGTCGTCCATCAATCCATTGCGGCTTGAGCCTCGCAGCGTAACAGCCCTGGCAACTGGCGCCGCTGTCGCCTTCGATGATGGCGACCCGGTGATTCAGCGGCGGCCGCAAAAGGCGTTTCCGAATGAACCCTATCTGCAAGCCAATGCGCAAAACTATGGCGATTGCGCCGTGCGCTGCTTGAAGGATAAGCGCTGCGAGGCCTTCAACTTCTTTCAGTCGGGCCGCCGCTGTGACCTGATCGAGAAACCGAGGGAATATTCCGACAGTCGGGGAGCGGAGCTCGGCATAAAGGTGCAGGCCGAGCGATAAAGGACAAGTCGATGGCGCGCTTTCCTGCGACAACTCTGCAATCGGCCGCCGAAAGCTCGCAGGCAACTGCAAAGGGCCTGCGGTCTCGCGGGTTCTTGCTTGTCCTTCTTGTTCTTGCTCTGCTCGCCGGCCTGCCGCTCGCGGTGTGGCTCGATTTGAGCAACCTGTCGGACACGGCCCTGCGCCGGCAGGCCGGCGATCTCAATTCGGTGATCAGCAGCGTGCGGGCCTATTACGCGACCAACGTCGTCGGCCGCGTGCTGACCGCGCCGGGGGGAGCGACGCAAGTCGTGCACAACTACGAGACCATCCCGGGCGCTATTCCAATCCCCGCAACGCTTTCGCTGGAGCTCGGCCGCGTGCTCAACGAGCAGCAGCACGACATCAACTATCGGTTTGTTTCCGACTATCCCTTCCGGAACAGGGCGGCGCATCAGCTCGACGACTTTGAGCGCAACGCCCTTTCCACTCTACGCGCCAATCCGAATGCGCAGATAACCGAAGCTTCCCGGTCGATCCTCACCGACCGCGTCCGCCTGGTGACGCCGGTGATCATGGGAGCGACTTGCGTCAGCTGCCACAACACGCATCCGGAAAGCCCGAAACGCGACTGGAAGGTCGGTGACGTTCGCGGCATCCAGGAGGTGAGCATCAGCCAGCCGATTGCCGTGAACCTGTTCTCGTTCAAATACCTCTTGATCTATTTCGCCCTGATCGGGATCGCGGGCTTTGGCTTTCTGCTGATGCAGCGCCGGGATGCACTGGCGATCCAGGGCATGAATCGCGAGCTTGAGACGGCCAACGAGTTCCTGGCGACGTTGTCGATGAAGATATCGCGCTATCTTTCGCCGCAGATCTACAAAAGCATCTTCAGCGGTCAGAAGGATGTCGCGATCCAGACCGAGCGCAAGAAGCTGACCATCTTCTTCTCCGACATCAAGGACTTTACGGCAACCACCGAGCGCCTGCAGCCGGAGGTGATCACGCAGCTGCTCAATGAATATTTCACCGAGATGTCAAACATCGCGCTGCGGCAGGGCGGGACGATCGACAAGTTCGTCGGCGATGCGATGCTGATCTTTTTCGGCGACCCGGAAACGAGAGGCGAGGCGGAAGACGCTCGCGCCTGCCTGCGAATGGCCTCAGAGATGCAGCAGCGGCTGCGCCATCTCAATTCGAAATGGCGCAGCGAGGGGATCGAGAATCCCTTCGGTGTCCGTATGGGGATCAATACCGGATATTGCAACGTCGGAAATTTCGGCAGCGCCGACCGGATGGACTATACGATCATCGGCGCCGAGGCGAACCTCGCCGCGCGCCTGCAGTCGATTGCCGAGCCCGGGCATATCGTCATCAGCTACGAGACCTATGCGCTGGTTCGCGGCATGACCGTTGCGCATACGCTGCCGGCAATCACGATGAAAGGGATCAGCCGGCAGGTTGTTCCATATGCCGTCGAACGGAATTATCGCAGCGTCAGGTGAGAAGACCGAGATCGTCAGCGAGCACCTGACGGGACTGGACCTCTATCTCGACCCGAACCTGGTCGAGACTGGCGGCACCGAGAAGGCGCG
Organism: uncultured Alphaproteobacteria bacterium; assembly: GCA_963841105.1. GTDB lineage: Bacteria > Pseudomonadota > Alphaproteobacteria > Rhizobiales > Xanthobacteraceae > VAZQ01. The sequence continues at coordinate 7,906 of CAWJCB010000005.1, read as the reverse complement.
CTCCGTTCTGCGGCACGCCCTGGCGATGCTGGACAAAGAGCCAACGCCCGAGCGCGCCACCGCGGGATAGTCCACATGCATCGTCACATCTTGATGTTCGCAGCTCCCCTGCGCCCGCTGCTGATGGCTGTTTGTGTCGGCCTGGGCGCTCATGGTCCAGCGGGTGCGCAAACTTATCCCAGCGCCGCGGTCAAGCTGATTGTTCCGGTGCCGGCAGGGGGAGTGACCGATACCATGGCCCGGATCGTGGGCCAGCGATTGACGGAAGCCTGGGGAGCGCCGGTTGTGATCGACAACCGTCCCGGCGGGAATTATTCCGTCGGTGCGCAAGCCGTGGCCAAGGCTCCGCCCGACGGGCTCACCTTGCTTGTGGCGCCGGATTCAACCGTCACCGCCAACCCGCATCTTTTCAGCAGGCTCGGCTACGATCCGGTGAAGGAGCTCACGCCCATCAGCGTGTTGTGCCGGATCACGCCGGTGCTGGTGATCCATCCGTCGCTCCCGGTCAACAGCGTCCAGGAGCTGATCGCGCTCGCGAAGGCCAGGCCCGGCAGCCTCAACTACGGCTCCTATGGCATCGGCACCTATGCGCATCTGAGCATGGAAGATTTCAAGCAGCGGACCGGGACCGACATTGTGCATATTCCCTATCGCGGCGCGGCGCCGGCCGCGACCGCCCTGCTCGCGGGCGACGTCGGCATGCTGCTTCTCAACCTCAGCAGCATCGAGGAGCACGAGAAAAGCGGCAAGGTCCGCATTCTCGCGGTAGCCAGCGAAAAGCGCGCGCTGCTGCGCCCTGATCTGCCGACAATAGCCGAGGCGGGCGTGCCTGGATTTTCCACCACGGCCTGGTTTGGGTTGTGGGGACCAGCGCATATGGCGCCGGAGCTGGTGACGAAGATCCACGCCGACGTCGCGCGGGTTCTGGAGCTGCCGCCGTCACGTGAGTTCTTTCATACCAACAGCTTCGAGCGTGTCGAGCTCACGCCGGCGCAGTTCGCCATGCTCATCCAGGACAATTCCCGGCATTGGGAGACGTTGATCAAGGCGGTTGGAGCCAAGCTCGATTAGACGAACGAATCCATGAAACTGGTCGTTCCGGGGCGCGGACGCAGGCAAGTTTACGCAGCCTGCGTAAACTTGGCTGCGCGCCGCGAACCCGGAAACCATAACCACGAACCGGGGTTATGGGTCCCGGTTCTCGGCCTGCGGCCTCGCCCGGGATGACACTTTGTGAAGGCAGTCAAAAGGACATCAGGGTGAGCGAAGAACCGAGCTATCCCCCCATCCGCCGCTTCGTGACCGGGCATGATGCCGGCAAGGTTGCGAAGGTGATCATGCAGGGTCCCGCCACCAACGCGAAGCATCCGAGCCCCGGCACAGTCTCGACGCTCATTTGGTCAACCGATCGCACTCCCGCGGACATCGCAACAGGCGAGCACGTCGAGGATCTCGGCGCCCGCATCATCGGCACTGCTCCGCCGGCGAGTGGCACCCGCTTTGCGGTCATCGATTTTCCGCCGGGCAACGCGCCGCGCATGCACCGCACGGAGACGATCGATTACATCATCGTGCTCGAAGGCGAGATCGAGATGGACATGGATGCGTCCACCGTGAAGATGAAGGCGGGCGATGTCATGGTCCAGCGCGGCACGAATCATGCCTGGGCCAATCGCAGCGACAAGCGCGCGCGCGTCGCCTTCGTGCTCATCGACGCGGCGCCGCTGGGGATAGGGCATCCCGTCGCCGGCGCAGTCAATGCGCGCTGAGGGCGAGGCATGAAGGTCCTGATCACGGGGGGCATGGGCGTCATCGGCGCGGAGACGAGCCGGCGCTTCGTGCGCGAAGGCTATCGGCCCGTCATCTTCGCCCGTCATCGCGACGACGGCCTGGTCCGCGACATCCTCGACAGGGTAGACATCGAGCTTGGCGACGTGCTCGACATGCCGCGGCTCCTCGATGTGCTCAAGCGTCACCGCATCACCCATGTCGTGCATGCCGCCGCCTTCGTCGGCGCCGTGTCGCAAGCCAACCCGGCGCTGAGCATCCAGGTCAACGTCATGGGAACCGTCAACGTGCTGGAGGCGGCGCGCGCCTTCGACGTCAAACGCGTGGTTTTCACCAGTGCGAAAGGCGTCTACGGCCCCGTTCTCGGCGAATACGGCCATCCGACGTACAAACCGGTCCCCGAGGATCTGCCGAAGAACCCCAAGCGCATCTACGATTGCGCCAAGCTGATGGGCGAGCAGACCGGTCTCTACTACCAGGCCAATATGGGGATCGACGTGGTCGTGTTGCGCTTTGCCACGACCTATGGGCCCGGCAAGACGGCGCGACACGGCAAGATGGGTGTGACCAGCCAGATTGTCGAGAATCCGGCAAATGGGCTGCCGTTTCGCCTCGCCCAGGGCGGCGAGGAAAAAGACGATTTTCTCTACAACAAGGACACGGCCAACGGGAACTTTTTGGCCGCCACCGCCGACAACCCGAAGAGCCGCGTTTACAATATCGGGAGCGGGGTGGGCGTCACGCTCCAGGACGTCGCCCGGGTGATCCGCAGGCATCTGCCGAAGGCCGATATCGAGATCGGGCCCGGCTTGAATTTCCTCGGCATGCCTTATCCTGCGTCCAGCGTCTATGACATCTCGCGCGCGCGGAGCGAGCTTGGCTATGCGCCGCAATACGACCTGGATAAGGGCATCGCCGACTATCTTGAAACGCTCAAGCTGCTCAAGGCAAATTAAGCGCCAGAGCAGGGGTCTTGCGGCCAGTCAGCCGTGCTCCTAAAGAGCCGCTTGAATGCAAGCGCTGTTCATCGGCCAGACCTATATCGACATCACGTTCCTGACCGATCGGCTCCCGGTCGGCGACGAGAAGGATGTCGCTCGCGCCTACGCGATCTCGTTTGGCGGCAACGCCGTCACCGCGGCGTTCTGCTGCGCGAAGCTGGGCATTGTTCCGGAGCTGGTCACCACCGTCGCGCAGGACTGGCTCGGGCGCATGTTCCTGGACATGGCGGCCGCCTACGACCTCAGGATCCATCCGCGGAAGGTGAAAACGTCTTCGCTCTCCTTCATCATGCCGAGGGAGGGCAAACGCGCCATCGTGCGTTGCCGCGATGACGACCATCTGAGCTCATTTCCCATTCTCGACCTTGCCGGCTGTCGCGCGCTGCACGTCAACGGGCATCAGGGCGATGCCGCAATCCATTATGCGCGGCAATGCCGCGCGGCGGGGGTTCTCACGTCGCTGGATGGCGGCGGGCTGCGTGCAAACACGCACGATCTCCTCGCCTACATCGACGTGGCCATGGTGGCGGAGCGGCTATGCGAGCAGATGGAGCTCACGCCGCCAAATATGCTGGAATATCTCAAGAGCCGCGGCTGCCGCATCGGCGGCGTGACCTTGGGCGAACGAGGCCTGCTCTGGTATGACGAGACAGGGTCAATCCGCGAGGAACTGGCGCTCACCGTCCCGAGGTCACAAATCCTCGATACCAGCGGCGCCGGTGACGTGTTCCACGGTGCCTATATCTATTCCTATCTGGCAGAATCCCGCGAAGAGATGGGAAGAGCATTTCGGCTTTGCGCAGGCGGCATCCGCTCACAAGATTCAACATCTCGGCAATGAGGCCGGCCTGCCGACGCTCGCCGATGTTGGCGCGGTGCGGCGCGAATTCGCCGGCGTGCCGGCGTAGCGTAGAATAGTGGGGAGCAGCGCATGGCCGAGCCGAATCTCGTCGGGGGCTCGCAGGAAAACCGCGAGCACCTCCTCAAGCTCCATGCCGACTATCTCGAGGCGAATGCCCGCTTCGATCTTGATCGCCTCGATCCCATCTGGAGCAAGGCGCCGGAGGCGGTATTCTTCAATCTCAATGGGCACACGTACAAGGGGCGCGATCACTGGATCCGGTTGTGGGAGTATTACGCGAAGAATGTGCAGTCGAGCTATTGGACCCCGTTCGATATCGGCGGCGTCGTTGGTGATGAGATCGCCGTGATCTGGTGCCATCGCCACACCCGGCGCAAATGGACCGGCAGCGTTCCGCCGCCGGAAAGCATCCATTACTCCGACGAGGAGTTCGTCAGCCGTTCGACCATGGTGTTCCGCAAGGAAGTGGAAGGCTGGCGCGTGGTGCACGCGCATTTCTCGCTCGCGAGCTCCGCCGAGCGGCCGGGCGGCGTTTAATTAGTGGGGTGAATTTGCGCGTTTCGATGAAATGGGAGCAGCGAAGGGACGGGACTCCGTTGTCACCTCTCCCCGCAGGGGAGAGGTCGGATCGCGCTTGCGCGATCCGGGTGAGGGGGACCCGCCTCTAGCATGGCTCCGGAGCCCCTCACCCGGAATGTGCGCGCCGAGCGCGCCCATTCCGACCTCTCCCCTCTGGGGAGAGGTGTAGAGCGGCCGCGACTGAGCGTGCGTCTGCATGGCGGCATCGCTCCGCGCCGCTCGGTCGAGCTTGCGCGCAGTGCCGAAGCCAACGGTTTTGCGTCCCTCTGGTTTGCCGAGAACCCGTTTGGCCGCGGTGTACTTCCCGCGGCGGCGGCATGCGCGGCTGCCACCGGCCGCATCGGCATCGGAATTGGCGTCCTCAATCCGTACAACCGGCACCCCACGCTCATTGCAATGGAGATTGGAGCGCTTGACGAGTTGGCGCAGGGCAGGGCGCGTCTGGGCATCGGCTCCGGCATTGCGAGCGCCACGCAACGCATGGGTCTGTCGAGCGATCGCCCGCTTGCTGCGATGCGTGATGCATTCACCATCGTGCGCGGGATGCTTGCGGCTGAAGAGGTGACCTATAGGGGAAAAGCATTCTCCGCGATCGGAGCCAAGCTGGATTACCGGCCGCGGCGCCCCGACCTGCCTCTCCTCATGGCGGCGCGCGGCGAGCAGGCGCTTGCCTTGTGCGGAAAAATCGCCGACGGCCTGATGATCTCAAACATGTGCCCGGTCGAGTTCACGCGGCACGCCGGCGAGGTGCTCGCAACGGCAGCGGACAAGGCCGGCCGGCAGCCTCCCGCGCAAATCGTTCAGTACATTGCGTGCGCGGCGCGGCCGGACCGCGCCGAGGCGCAGCGTCTGGCCAGTGCGGCGATTGGCGAGGCGCTGCCGGCATATTGGTCGCTGGCGGAGCGGGTCCCGGCGGCGAAATCGGCCTTGCTGCGCGCCAGAGATTTGGCGGAGCACGATTTTGTCCGCGTTGTCGAGCGCCTGCGCGCGGGCGACAAGGCCGTCGAACGTGCTCGATGCGCGCTGGGTCAATGCCTTTGCCATTGCCGGAACGGCGCAGGACTGCCTTGCGCAGGCACAGCAATATTTCACTGCCGGCGCAACGGAGCTCGCGCTGAGCTTCTCCGGATCGCAGCCGGAGGCAGAGATGAGCTATCTGGCCGGCGCAGCGGATCTCGCGGAAAGTGTATAGCTCCGGGCGAGACGCCGACGCTACTCAGTCACAAACACTAACCGTCATGCCCCGCAAGGGCGGGGCATCCAGTACCCCCCGGCGCGCCCGATTGAGGCAAAGCCGTGCCAATTCTCTCGCTTGGTCGGCTGCTGGATCGTCCGCCTTCGCGGACGACGACAGTTCAGAGGTTGAGCGTGACGGGAACAATTATTCTTTGCTCGCCATCGCAGCGGCCGGCGCCGCCGATTGGATCGAGACCTGCTGGCTGAGCGCGAGCTGCCAGTGATTGTCCCGCTGCACCCAGATGCGCACGTTGGCGTAGGGCTTGCCGCCCCTGTACGGCGTGTGCCGCGAGAGCATCAGCGCGCAGCACGTGCCGAATGAGAAGATGCGCATGGACGTGACGGGGTCGCCCGGCGTTCCGATGCCGGCATCCTGCTGGCGTTTGGCAATGGCGATACGCTCTTGCTTGTTGCGCACCGTCGTGTTGTTGATGATCATGAACTCGTCGGCAATGAAGCTTGCCCATCCATCGGCATCGGGTTTCCATTCCAGCATCTTGGTTTTCTGCCAGGCCGCGAGGATGTCCTTCTCCGTCTGAATTTTCGCGACATAGGGCACGGTACGACAGGGATTGTCGCAGTCGCCACTGCCGGCCGAACGCTCGACCGAGGCGGCCGCATCGGGGTCCGCGGCAGGCGTCTCCATCGCCACGAGGGCCTTCCAGCCGTGGTGGCGTTTGACGAAAACCCGCAGAAAGCGCGAATTGTCGTGGCTGCCGCGCACCGTGAACATGCGTCCGTAGAAATGACTTTGGACATCGCGGTCGGCGCCCTCGGAGCGGTTTACCGCCGAGAACGTGGCGAATTCCTTGAGCGTCTCTCGCCGGCTGTGGGTTTTTCCGTCAGCGCCGATCCACACGAAACGCCGGTCGAGCAGCGCGCCGACGCTCTTCTGATCATCCTTGGCGAGCCCGGCAAGTAAGGCGCGATCCGCCGTTCTTCGCCCCCTGCGCGTCACCGACCGGCGATGCGCCGCCGAGCACAAGCGTGCCGGCGGCAATACCGGCGAGAGCCAAGCCGGCAATGACAAAGCTGCGCATCCCAAAGGCTCCAACTGCTGCTTGCAAGGATGTCCGCCATCACTTGAGTTGCGATTTTCGCGCGGGATTATTCAAGCCTGCAATTCCCCCGCGACCGGCGCCTGCGCGACGAGGCCGATGCCCCCGACAGGGAATGCCCATAATATTAACGTTCCATTTCTGGTCTATCCGTTTCAGGCACGCATTTCGGGCTGGGAGTCTTGGTCGGAACCGCATTGAAGGACACCACTTTATCAAGTTTACCGCGTCTGGCGACTCTGTTGTGCAGCCTTAATGTCGCGGCCGAGCGGTGACTGTCGCCCCCTGGCCATGATACGGCATCGGCTTGAATCCGCCGCCGCTATTGGGACTTCAGAATGGTCACCGTGGGCATCGTCGGCTGCAACTACGGACGCACTGTCCTGCTGCCGGCGTTCCGCGCCGATCCGCGTTGCGAAGTCGTGGCGCTCGCGGGCAGTGACGCCGGCCGGACCGCCGAATTGGCGCATGCGTCGCGGGTCGCCCGCAGCTTCGGCAATTGGCGCGCGCTCGTGGAAGACCCAGCCGTTGCCGCAGTCGCGATTGCGGTTCCTCCCCACCTGCAGCCCGCCATCGCCATGCGGGCGCTGGACCTTGGCAAGCCTGTCTTCGTCGAGAAGCCGCTTGCGGCCGATCTCGCCGGCGGCCGCGCCATGCTCAAATCGGCGCAACGCAGCGGCCTGCCGACGGTCATCGATTTCAATTTTCCCGAGCTGCCGTCGTGGCGGCGCGCCAAAGCGATGCTCGAGGAAGGTTGTGTCGGCCGCCTCCGTCATGTCGTGCTGACCTGGAATTCGGAGAGCCACGCGGTGCGTTTGGGGCTAAACGCCTGGAAACACGCCGCGGGCGGTGGTGGAGGGGTGTTGGGGAATTTCGTCTCCCACTGCTTCCACAACCTCGAATGGTTCTGTGGAGAGGTCACGGGCCTGGGTGGGCGCCTGTTCCCGCTGCCCGGCAGCGGCGCGCGGCGAGCGGCACGCTGGCGCTGGCCTTCGCCTCCGGAGCCGGCGGCGCCCTGCAGATGAGCTGCGCGTCATTTCTAGGATCCGGACACCAAATCGACTCTACGGGGATGACGGCACTCTCGTTTTGGCCAACCCGACCCAGGATTTTCCTTCCGAAATTTTGCATTGATGCACGGCCGGCGCGACGATGATCGCCTGCAAGGCGTGGCGACGGCGGATGAAAGCGGCGATCCTGCCTGCAATTCCCGCATTGCTCCCGCGTCGCGACTGGTCAGGCGCTTCCTCGATGCCTGCGAGAACGGCGTCTGCGCCTCGCCCGGCTTTGCTGCCGGCTATCGGGTGCAGCAACTCATGGATGCCGCCACGCGCGCGGACGCCAGCGGGCGCTGGATGGAAACTCCGCTTTCTGCCACCGAG
>CAWJCB010000004.1:0-168946 GCA_963841105.1 uncultured Alphaproteobacteria bacterium | reverse complement strand
CCTATTGGGAAAATCACTTCATAGAGCAAAAAGAAACGGCCGCGCTTCTCGGCGCCGATGAACTCATTGATGTAAGCGCTTGCCACCGGCACCTCGCCGCCGGTACCGACGCCCTGAGGAATTGCAAGGCCATCATCGACGCGACGCTCCAGGCGAACAGGCAGGCAACGTCCATGGACACGAACAGCACAATGGTGATGAAGAGAGTTTTGAGGCGACCGATCTTCTCGGCAAGCGATCCGAAGACGACTGCTCCGAACAGCTGACCGACATAGCCGGTTGAGATGATCATGCCGACCTCGGTCGGGGCGAATGGAAACCGACTCTCCGCCTGCCGGACCGTGATGCAGATAACGCGAGAGATCGTGAAATCTGGTGCCGCAGGACTGCGTCGCTTGTAGTTGAGTATCCGCTCCAGGTCATTTTGCGCCTGACACCCCTGAGCGCAGGCAGCCATTTACCGGCTTGTTGCTCATCGCCGACATTTTGCGACACTTTGCGATTGACAGCGTAACGCGACTAACAGATAAAACGTCATTCTCCAAAATTGTGATGAGCAATTCGCTGCGCCGGCGCAGCCTCGCCGTTACGTACGCACGCTGATGCATGTGCCAAGAATGGCGAAGCGGCGGCGGAGCGCCGCCATGAACTTTGCGGCGATTTCGATGGCTGCGTCCGCGTGGGTGCGGCGTGCAGCGCAGTCAAGCTTGCGCAGACTGCGTAAGCTTGTCTGCGTGCACGCCTTTGCCCTACCTATCCGTGAAGCATGGACATGTGTCCCAGGTTTGCGATTGGCCGCACAGCAGCTTCCACCACTATGTCGCGCGTGGGACGCTGCCGCGGGACTGGGGCGGCCGCGTCCGTGAGACGACAGGCGCGTTCGGAGAATGATCGCAGTCGCGTGGGCACGGCGTGCAAGGGCACGCCTTTGCCCACCCTACAAAGCCGGGTCTCTCGACGCCCTGTGAAACAGGTCACAGACCCCCCTGCCCGCGATACGCGATTTTGGAATGCGATGCATATCTCCGATATCACGCTGGCGCAGGATCGTGTAATATCCATCCAAATAGACCGTCGAGAAAACCGGTTCTCGTCGGCGGCGAGGAAACAATCTGGGGCAATCAATCAATGGCTACAATAACGGCACACGGGACTCTGTCCGCATCCGAACATAGCGCGCAGCTGCGCAAGGCGGTTGTTGCGTCCACCATCGGCACCGCAATCGAGTGGTACGACTTTTTCCTTTATGGCACGGCTGCCGGGCTTATCTTTGGTAAGCTCTACTTTCCCAACGAAGATCCGTTAACGGCAACGCTCGCGGCCTTCGGCACCTATTTCATTGGTTTCATCGGCCGTCCCATCGGAGCCGCTATATTTGGTCACTACGGAGATCGCATTGGCCGCAAAGCGACGCTCATCGCCACGCTTCTGTTCATGGGCATTGCGACGTTCCTCATCGCATTCGTCCCGACCTACGCGTCAATCGGCATTTGGGGCGCGGTCATCCTGACGGTTCTGCGGATGATTCAAGGCATCGGCGTAGGTGGTGAATGGGGGGGATCAGTGCTGCTGGCGATGGAATGGTCGCGTCACCACGGTCAGCGCGGATTAGTGGCGTCCTGGCCGCAATTCGGCGTCCCATGCGGCCTGTTCCTGGCGAACCTCGCAGTCCTCGCCTTCAGCCAATTGTCGGGTGACCAGTTCAGCACCTGGGGCTGGCGAATTCCATTCGCGCTCTCGATCATTCTCGTTGGTGTCGGACTATGGATTCGCCTTGGCATCCTCGAGACGCCGGTGTTCCAGCAGCTCCTGGACAAAAAGAAAATCGAGAAAGCGCCTATCATCGAGGTTCTCAAGAAACATCCGAAGGAAATTATCCTTTCCGCATTGCTGCGGATGGGCGAGCAAGCGCCATTCTATATCTTCACGGCGTTCATCTTCGCTTATGCCGTTGGCACCTTGCATATGTCACGCGATCTGATTCTGATCGCGGTTCTCGTTGCGGCGTGCGTGTCGTTCGTTACGATTCCTCTGTCGGGCCACATCTCCGACCGTATTGGCCGCAGGAAGATGTATCTGATCGGCGCGGCGACGACAGGGTTATTCGGCTTCCTTTATTTCGGCATGGTTGACACAGCAATCCCGGCGGCGGTGTTCATTGCAATCGTCCTATCGCTCATCCCGCATGACATGATGTACGGGCCGCAAGCCGCCTTGATTGCCGAGAGCTTCACGCCAAGATTGCGCTACAGCGGCGCCTCTTTGGGTTATCAGCTTGCCTCCGTGATCGCCGGCGGCCCGGCGCCCCTTATCGCGACAGCCCTGTTTGCCGCATTTCATTCGGGCTACGCGATTTCCATCTACATAGCTGCCTGCGCAGTGGTGAGCCTGGTGTCAGCAGCGTTCATGCCGGATTACACCGGCAGAGACATCTCGACGGAGTATGACGCCGCCTGACACGACGAAGCGGATGTCATACGCGCGATTGCGGCAGGGGAAACCATCATAGAGCCAGGAGCGGCAGTTGAACATTTCCGCTTTGCCGCGCCTGGACCAGATTTCGCGCGCAACTTCGCGCTCGATGCCGCCCGGCTCGCGGAAATTGCAGCAATAGCCATGTCGATCTCGCTGGCTCCGCCGTTGCGCCTCGAAGCAAACAGGGAAGAACTCCAATGACAATGAGGCCTGATCCGACCTTCCACGCATCCCCGAAGCTGGCGATGGAAGCGCCGCCAGAGAACTTCGCCTACACGTTGCTGCTCAGCCCGGACTTCTCGAAGCCCGACGCGCTCGCGGTGGTTGACGTGAAGACCAGCTCGCCCACATTTAGCAAAATCGTCCACACGGTGACGATGCCCTACAAGGGCGACGAGTTCCACCATTTCGGTTGGAACGCCTGCTCGTCGGCATTGTCGCCGCTCGCCGGCCACGCGTTCCTCGAGCGGCGCTACCTGATCATCCCGGGGCTCCGCTCCTCGCGCATTTATATCGTGGACACGAAGCCCGATCCCACCAAGGCGAAAATTCACAAGATCATCGAGCCTGAGGAGGTCTTCAAGAAGACCGGCTATTCGCGGCCACACACCGTCCATTGCGGTCCGGAAGGCATCTACGTCAGCACGCTCGGCGGCGGCGGTAAGGATGGCACCAATGGGCCACCTGGCGTGTTCATCATGGACTGCGAGACGTTTGACATCCTCGGCCGCTGGGAGATCGATCGCGGACCCCAGAACCTGCACTATGATTTCTGGTGGAACTTGCCGCGCGACTACATGGTGACAAGTGAATGGGGGCTGCCGCCGCAGTTCGAGAACGGGATCGTCCCGGAAGACCTGCTCTCGAACAAGTATGGCCATCGGATTCATTTTTGGGATCTTCGGGCCCGGCGCAATGCCCAGACGATCGATCTTGGCGCCAACCACCAGATGGCGCTCGAAGTGCGCCCCGCGCACGATCCCGTTCGCGAGTACGGGTTCCTGGGCGTCGTGGTCGACACAACGAACCTCGAAGGCTCGATCTGGACCTGGTGGCGCGAAGGCGGCAAGTTCCACATTGAAAAGACGGCGACGATCCCGCCCGAGACGGCGTCAAAGGACCAGCTGCCACCCCTCTTGCAGGGGTTTGGCGCAGTGCCGCCGCTGGTGACGGACATCGACCTCTCTATGGATGACCGGTTCCTCTACGTCGCCTGCTGGGGAACCGGCGAGATGCGTCAGTACGACGTCAGCGACCCGAGGAAGCCGAAGCTTGTGGGCTCAGTCCACGTCGGCGGCATTGCTCGCCGTACGCCCCACCCAAGCGGCAAGATTTATGCCGGCGGTCCGCAGATGGTCGAGATCAGCCGAGACGGCAAGCGGGTGTACTGGACCAACTCGCTCTACTCGACGTGGGACGACCAGTTCTATCCCGCCGGCGTGCCAGGCGCTGAGGTCATGGCAAATGCGAACGCGAGCGGCGGCCTCGAGCTGGCAAAGGACTACTGGGTGAGCTTCCCTGACGGATACCGGGCACATCAGATCCGGCTTGAGGGCGGCGATTGCTCGACGGATTCGTTCTGCTATCCATCAGCTTAAAACTGACCGAAGTGGATTGGACACCTGCCGGGCTCTGGCTGGCTGTTGTCGCGAGCGGCCTCTATCACGGGATCAACCCGGGAATGGGATGGCCGCTCGCCGTTTCCGCCGGATTAATGGAAAGGAGCTCGCGCGCCCTCGTGGCAGCGTTTTGGCCGCTGACGGTTGGCCACCTACTGGCAATGCTTGTTGTGATTCTGCCATTCGCTCTCCTGGTAGCCCTCGTCGAATGGCAGCAAAACATCCAGGTCGGCGCCAGTCTGTTGGTCATCGGGTTCGGCATCTTCCGGTTCGTCAACCGGCGCCATCCACGGGTGCTGGCGCGGATACGACCGACGCAACTGGGACTCTGGTCCTTCGCCGTGGCGATAGCGCATGGCGCGGGACTTATGCTCGTTCCGATTTATCTCGGCCTCTGCCGGGCCACCGACCTCGACAAGAACCACGAGGCGGCAGGCGCGCTCATAAACGCCAATCTGGACATGGCCGTTTTGGTCTCAGTCGTCCATTCAGTCGCAATGATGACAGCCGGCGGATTCCTAGCGTGGCTAGTCTACCGCTACCTGGGTCTCAAGTTCGTGTCGTGGAGCTGGTTCAATCTGGATGCGAGTTGGGCTTTCAGCCTCGTCTTTGTGGGTACGCTGTCGCTTGCGATAAGTCTGGTGGGCCCTCGCTGAGTTGCCGTGCAGTCGTTCGGATTCGCGTGCAAGGTATCGCCGATTGCGGTGAGCCCAAGGAAACGCGTCTTGCCCTGCTGGCGCAGCCGTCCGAACGCCGGCACCACGTCACCGAGCACCACCTGTCGGACGCTGAGAGCCTCCCCGGCGCCGAAAGGGTCAGGCCTGGCAATCACGGAGATGAGTCAGCATCAACGGGCCGTCGATTATAGATGCATCGGAATCAGAACACCACCACGCTTCTGATGCTTTTGCCTTCGTGCATGAGATCGAATCCCTTGTTGATCTCCTTGAGGCCCATGGTGTGCGTGATCATCGGGTCGATCTGGATCTTGCCTTCCATGTACCAGTCGACGATCTTCGGTACATCGGTGCGGCCGCGCGCGCCGCCGAAGGCGGTGCCCTTCCAGACCCGGCCGGTAACGAGCTGGAACGGACGTGTCGCAATTTCCGCCCCTGATGGCGCGACGCCGATGATGATGGATTGCCCCCAGCCGCGATGGCAGGCCTCGAGAGCCTGGCGCATCACCGTGATATTGCCCGTGCAGTCGAACGTGTAGTCGGCGCCGCCGATCTGGTCAGCGCCGCGTTTTGTCATGTTGACGAGATGCGCAACCAGGTCGGCGCCAACTTCCTTCGGATTGACGAAATGCGTCATTCCGAAGCGCTCGCCCCATTCCTTCTTGGCGTTGTTGACATCGACGCCGATGATCATGTCGGCAGCGGCAAGCCGCAGCCCCTGGATCACGTTGAGCCCGATCCCGCCCAGTCCGAAGACCACGCACTTCGCGCCGGGCTCCACCTTGGCGGTATTGAGCACCGCGCCAATGCCGGTCGTGACGCCGCAGCCGATGTAGCAGACCTTGTCGAAAGGCGCGTCGTCGCGGATCTTGGCGACCGCAATCTCCGGCAGCACCGTGAAATTCGAGAACGTGGAAGTGCCCATATAGTGGTGCAGCTTCTTGCCATCGAGCGAGAAGCGCGAGGTGCCGTCCGGCATGACACCCTGTCCCTGGGTGGCGCGGATGGCCGTGCACAGATTGGTCTTGCGCGACAGGCAGGAGGGGCATTGCCGGCATTCCGGCGTGTAGAGCGGAATAACGTGATCGCCCCTCTTCACGCTTGTCACGCCGCCACCGACATCGACGACAATGCCGGCGCCCTCATGACCGAGAATGGCCGGGAACAGCCCTTCCGGATCGGCGCCGGAGAGCGTGAACTCGTCGGTGTGACAAATTCCCGTGGCCTTCACCTCGACCAAAACCTCGCCGGCCTTCGGACCATCGAGATCGACTTCAGTGATCGCAAGCGGCTTGGCCTTCTCCAAGGCGACAGCGGCACGGGTTTTCATGGCGGTTTTCCTCCTCGTCGAAAGGTGTAGTATCGAAGAGCGCGTCCGGTTGACGGCGCAGACTGAAGTCTGCGGCTAGCGTAGCGGCGGGTTTCGCACCCGCTCCTGCAAAGAACATGACCGCTCATGCGCGGCCTAGCAATAGCTCGGTTGAGCAAGCCTGGGAGGATATTTCATGGCACAAATCTCTATTCATCCCGCAGTAGACAATGGCGTGAAGCCCGGGTCACCCAACTTTGCGGGCGGCACGCTCCAGTGCAAATGCACAACCAATCCCGTCGAGGTCAGCATCACGGGTCAGTGTGCCTACAATCATGTCTGCGGCTGCACCAAATGCTGGAAGCCGGCGGACGCGCTCTTCTCGCAGGTGGCAGTGGTGCCGCGGGACAAGCTTCGCGTCACGAAGAACGCCGACAAGCTCAAACCCGCGGACGCCAATGCGACCATTGCGCGGTACGCCTGCGGCCAATGCGGAGTGCACATGTACGGCCGCATCGAGAACACCAAGCACCCGTTTTACGGATTCGATTTCATCCACACAGAGCTTTCGAAGGAGCAAGGCTGGGCACCGCCGGAATTCGCGGCATTTGTCTCGTCGATCATCGAGTCCGGCACCACTCCCGACCAGATGCCGGGCGTGCGCGCTCGGTTGAAAGAGTTGCGGCTCGAGCCCTATGACTGCCTTTCACCGGGACTGATGGATGCGATTGCAACGCACATCGCGAAGTCCTCGGGTGTGCTCAGGGCCTGAACACTCTCAGTGTCATCGTCCGCGCAGGCGGACGATCCAGTAGCCGCCGCATATGTGAGGTGGCACCGCTTTTTCTCAATCGCGCACACATCGCTTACTGGATGCCCCGCATTCCGCGGGGCATGACGCCCGGAGAGATTTGGGCCGCGACCGCAGCGCGAGCTCAGCGGTGACAGTCGATCAACTGCCGTTCCTCGATCGAGAAGATGCCTCCGGGCTGCACCTCGATATTCCTGACAATGCAGCTGCGGCCGCTCTCGTCCGTGAGCCTCACGTCAAAGCGTCCCGGTGCGACGCCGGTGATTCTCAGGCGCTCGTCGTGCTCGACCGTTCCGTCGCGATCGTTCTGGCACTGATCGGGCCCCCAACTGTTCTCGCCGGCGGGCGACATTTGCAGCTTGGTGATCGTATGTAATGTGAGATTCCAGAACCGGATGCCTTTGCCGCCCTCGGCCATCGCCGAAGAGCCGCCGAGTTGAAGTGCAATCGAGACAAACAGTGTCGTGAGGGTTTTTCCTGCGTAACCAGGCAATGCACATCACTCCCGCCAGAGACGGTCCAAGTTTCGCGCCTTGTCGAAATTCCTGGCGGCGTCGAGCCCGATTGGCGCAATGAGCCTCGCCGAGGCCAGATCCGCTCCAAGGAAGTCCGTGCCGGCAAGGGTGACCGCGATGAGGGTCGCGCCACCCAGCGCCGCATCCCTGAGCGAGGCACCGGTCAAATCCGCATTCCTTAGAGACGCGAATTCCAGATCCACGCGCGAGAGATCGGCATCGCGCAGCACCGCCCGGTCAAGATTGCTGGATCGCAACACCGCACGCATCAAACCCATGGACTGGTTCTTCATATCGGCCGCAAGGTTGGCGCCGACAAGCAAGGCGCCGACGAGGCTTGCCCCGGTCAGGTCAGCCGTGATGCGCGCGCCCGAAAGATCGGCGCCATCGAGTTCTTGCGCGTTGCATTTGAGCGGCAAACATGTTGGCGCCCTTGAGACTTGCTCGGCTGAGATCGGCTTCCAGCAGCCAGGCCTGATCCAGGATTATTCGGTCGAGCTTTGCGTCGGCAAGTCTTGTCTTGTTGAGCTTGGCGGCACGCAAGACAGCGCCGGAGAGGTCAAGGCCAGACAAATCGAGGCCTGACAGCCTCTTGCCCGTGAAATTGATGGCATCCCCGGGCGCTGCTGAGGCGATCACAGCTTCGACGTCGGCCCGAGTCATTTCCGCCGAGGTCATCTCGGGCGAGCTCATATCGAGGTGCCGCATCATGTCCTGCGCCGTCGCCGCACCTGACGCGATGCCAAGCATCCCACATGCGATGATGACTTGGATCAACGGGCATATCGGCATTTTCTCGCTGCCACTTGAGCCCACTGGCGGACCCCCTAAAATTACGGAGACCTGCGTCCGCAAGGCGCGAGGGAGTGGGAATGGTGCTCGTTCCACGTATGCAAGCGTTCTCCTTCGGTGTGGCGGCGGCCGCGTTGGCCGCGATGCCGCTCGGCGCGGCCGATCTCAACGATTACCCGACTGCTACACGGGCCGACTATGTTTTCGCATGCATGAAAACCAATGGCGAGACACGCCAGGCCTTGGAGCAGTGCTCCTGCTCGATCGACGTCATCGCCTCGATAATTCCCTACGAACGTTATGTCGCCGCAGAAACTGTCTTGAGCCTATCGCAGGTGCCGGGCCGGTTCGGCGCGATGTTCAGGTCGCCAGAGCCGGCGCGATCGGTGGCTAATGACTTGCGGCGCGCGCAGGCCGAAGCTGAGGTCCGCTGTTTTTTGAATTAAGACTTTTTCGAAGGGCTGTGTCTCCCGTTCCGTCATGCCCGGACTTGTTCCGGGCATCCACGTCTTTTCTTCCGCAAGCGAGTCGTGGATGGCCGCAACAAGTGCGGCCATGACGACGAGCTTTGGATCGCTTTAGTTACCGCTCTCCGCATTCTCAACCGTCGCAACCGGCCAAGCCCCCTTGAACACCTGATCCTTCGTATCGGCCGCTTCGACGCGGAGTGTCGTTGCATCGCTTGGCAAATAGGTGAATCGAATGTTGGGATCTTCCGAGATCGAGATGCTGCCCTCCATGGCGAACAGCAAGTCATCGCCTTGCCAGACGTTCAACGACTGGATGAAAAATGCCGGAATGTAGAGGCGGGTGACTTGGTCCATTTGTAACCCCGAATGGTTCGGGTGTTGAATCATGACCTGGGCTTCCCGCATCTTTTCCCACATCTTGCCGCCCGCCGCTTCGGCGGGTTCCTTGAATTGCCGAAAACGCATTCGACCAAAACCGGCCTTATCAGCATTCTTGGCGGCCGGGGCCGAACAGCCACCGGACGCCTTTACGTATGTGTTGACGACATAGAGTTGGCCGTCGCTGAGCTCGGCCACCGCATGCACGTTGGTGTACGCGTTCACCCGCACCCGGGTGGAGATGGAGGAAATCACCGCGTTTGCCCCAATGTTGAAAATTGCCGCCACCGGAGCGGGGTTTTCATCGATGACAATCGTGACGGCCGTTACTCGCCGGGGATCGTTGGGGGCGAGGTTGGCGCGGACAGTGAGCGGAACAATTGCGGCGTCCTCGGCGCGACCGGGCATGTCGATAGCGAGGAGACCCACCCCGTCCGCAAGGGGCCGCCCTTTGAAAAGCTCGCTCGCGAGCCCAGGCCACGGATCATTCTGCACCGCCGGCTGCGCCAAGGCGCCGAAAACAGCCAGCCCAAGAATGCTGATTGCGAGAATACTGATTGCGATACTTATGGTCCTGAAAGCCGAGATTGGCGCGCCGCTCATCCCGCATCCTCCTACGCCGGCCTCATGCTGAGGAGCGGCCTGATCTCGGGTTCACCCGAGATCAGCACTTTTGGTGCGCAAGTCGGCTATAGCCGACTTGCGGTGGGCGCGTCTCGAAGCATCCTTCGAGACGCTCGCTCCTCAGCTGAGGAGCTGATCGCGTTGACCCATTCACATGTCATAGCGACGATGCAACGCCGCGCTATTCCCATTCAAGCTCGGCGAATGCCGCCGTGGCATTTCGGGCATTATAGTCTTCGAAAAGGTCCCAGCGATCCTTTTCCGCGAGCCCGGCCGTACGCGCCGCCACGGCGAGAGGCGCTCCGCGCGAGATCAGCCCGCGAGTGTCCTGAGTGAGACGTTCCAGGTATCGGCGCTGATCGGCGAGCGCTCCCGGCCAATCCTCGATTGCCGGACCGTGGCCCGGCAAGACGCGTCTGGCCGGAATGAGCGCGAGGTCGTCCGTCGCTGCCAGCCATCCCAGCAGGCTGCCGTCGAGGACGGGTACATGCTTCGTCACGACAAGATCGCCGGCGAAGAACGTGGCCGTATTCTCGTCCAGAACGGTGAGATCGTTGTCGGTGTGGGCAGCCGGCCACGCCTTCGCGACCAGGCTTCGTCCTCCCAGATCCAGACGCGTCTCGTCCGCCACGACCCGCGTCGGCGGAATGATCTTCACGTCTGCCATGAGGTCGTCGCCCATCGAGCGGCGAAAGGCATCAAGATAGAATTTTCCGCGTGCGGCGAGCGCGCGCGGCAGATTTTGATGGCCAACGAAAACGGCGCCCTCGTTCTCGAACGCCGCATGACCGAAGACGTGATCTGGGTGCGCGTGCGTGCTTATGACATAGCGGATCGGCTTGCTTGTGCGAGCGCGTACCGCTGCGAGAAGCCTGCGCCCTTCGCGCACACTGCCGCCGGTGTCGATCACCGCAACAGCATCGTCGCCGATAACGAACCCGATATTGGCGACGGCGCCTTCATTGTCACGGGTCATGAGGGCGAGCGCCCCGGTATGCGTGAACACGCCTGGCGCCAATTCGGACATGGCGAGAGATTCGGACGACCGTTGTGGATGGGCAGCAAAGGGAAAAATAAAAAGCGTCAAGCTGGACGCAAGAAAAGCCGCAAGAAAAACCGTCCGAATTGATCGAATGGCTTTTGGCATACCGACGCGGTTCCGCAAGAGCCCCGCAATGGGGAGCTCGAATATGCGCTGCCCGCCTGTTGGTAAGCCAGTAGTTCCTTCATGCTGCAACTTGCACGAGGCGATCGGGACGAAGGTTGGTGTTGCTACGGGCTACGGTCGGGCATAAGCTTTTAAGGCTAAGGTTTCCGGCTTCAAGGTCGTCAGCGCAAGGGAGACCTGACGTTCGTTCGTAAGCCAGCGGGGGCGCTTGCCTCCCAACGCTTCACAGGCTGCCGGAAGCTTTTCCCATCTCATCGGATGCGGGCGCACAGGCGTTGGCCTCCGGAGATCGTCGCAGGGAGGATTCCAATGAAAAGATTTCTGATGTCGAGCTGCCTGGGAGCGCTGGCCGGTCTCGCGGCGGGCGCCGCCCAGGCGAATGACGAGCTCATCAAGATGTCGCAGAACCCGAAAGATTGGGCGATGCCGACAGGGAACTACGCCAACCAGCGCTACTCCGGGCTCAAGCAGATCACGGCTCAGAATGTCGGGAAGCTACAGGCCGCATGGACATTCTCGACCGGTGTTCTGCGCGGCCACGAGGGCGGGCCGCTGGTGATCGGCGATGTCATGTATGTTCACGGACCATTTCCGAACCCGGTCTACGCGCTCGACCTGAACAATGAGGCAAAGATTCTCTGGAAGTACGAGCCCAAGCAGGACCCGAACGTCATTCCCGTCATGTGCTGCGACACGGTCAACCGCGGCCTCGCCTATGCCGATGGAAAGATCTTCCTGCATCAGGCGGATACCACCTTGGTCGCACTCGATGCCAAGGATGGGAAGGTGGTTTGGCAGACGAAGAACGGCGACCCGAGCAAGGGCGAGACCGGCACATCGGCTCCCATGGTGGTCAAGGACAAGGTTCTGGTCGGCATCTCAGGCGGCGAGTTCGGGGTGCAATGCCATATGACTGCCTATGACATGAAAACGGGCAAGCAGGTCTGGCGCGGCTACTCGGAGGGTCCCGACGAAACGCTCCTGGTCGATCCCGAGAAGACCACCGAGCTGGGCAAGCCGATCGGCAAGGACTCCAGCCTCAAGACGTGGCAGGGGGATCAATGGAAGATCGGCGGCGGCTGCACGTGGGGCTGGATCTCCTACGACCCGCAGCTCAATCTGATCTACTACGGATCAGGCAATCCCTCGACCTGGAACCCCAAGCAGCGCCCGGGCGACAACAAATGGTCGATGACCATCTGGGCGCGCAATCCTGACACCGGCATGACCAAATGGGTCTATCAGATGACCCCCCACGACGAGTGGGACTTCGACGGCGTCAACGAAATGATCCTCGCCGATCAGAGCATCGGCGGCACCGCGCGCAAGATACTGGTTCACTTCGATCGCAACGGCTTTGGCTATACCCTCGACAGGAATACCGGTGAGTTGCTCGTCGCCGAGAAGTTCGATCCCAAGGTCAACTGGGCCAGCAAGGTCGATATGGACAAGAATTCCAAGACCTATGGGCGGCCGCTGGTCGTGCCGCAGTACTCAACCGAGCACAACGGCGAGGATGTCAATTCCAAGGGCATCTGTCCGGCGGCGCTCGGCAGCAAAGACGAGCAGCCGGCAGCGTTTTCGCCTGACACGGGCCTGTTCTATGTCCCGACCAACCACGTCTGCATGGACTATGAGCCGTTCAAGGTGAACTACACCGCGGGGCAGCCCTATGTCGGCGCGACGCTGTCGATGTTTCCGCCTTCCGGCGAAAACCACATGGGCAATTTCATCGCCTGGGATGCCCGTACCGGCAAGATCGTCTGGTCGAAGAACGAGCAGTTCTCGGTATGGTCAGGCGCTTTGGCGACGGCGGGCGGCGTGGTGTTCTACGGAACGCTCGAGGGCTATCTCAAGGCCGTTGATGCCAAGACTGGCAAGGAGCTCTACAAGTTCAAGACCCCGTCCGGCATCATTGGAAACGTCACCACCTATGAGCATCGTGGCAAGCAGTACATCGCCGTCTTGTCAGGCGTCGGCGGCTGGGCAGGCATCGGTCTTGCCGCCGGCCTGACCAAGCCAACAGAGGGCCTGGGTGCGGTCGGCGGCTACGCTGCGCTGCGCAACTATACCTCGCTCGGCGGCCAGCTTACGGTGTTCGCCATCCCCTGAGGCTGATCAGTGGCGATCGCGAAGCAGACGCGCTGTACCCTCCCCCTGTAAGGGGGAGGTCGGCGAGCAAAGCGAGCCGGGTGGGGGTCAATCCGACCATTCGGCGCGTGGCGAGGGACCCACCCGACCGCCGGTCGCTACGCTCCCGCCGGTCGACCTCCCCCTTGCTGGGGGAGGTATCGAACCTGCAGCTACTACTCACAAACAACACCGCAAAGGGACCGCTACGTGAGAAGTCTGATCATCGGCATCATGCTCGCGGTTGGTCCACTTGCTGTCGGACTCGTATTTGCCGATGGCTCAGGCGATCCGGCTGCAATCAAGCAGGAAGACGGCAAGTACTACGACAGGGAAAGCAATCCGACCTACAAGGTGCAGCCCGACGGAACGGTGGATTGGTTCACTTATTCCGGGTTCCGGCGCTATCACTCGGATTGCCATGTCTGTCATGGTCCGGACGGTGAAGGATCGTCTTACGGACCGGCGCTGGGCAATTCGCTCAAGACGATGAGCTACTCTGAATTCGCTTCGATTGTTGTCAACGGGCGCAAGAACGTCAACACGGCGCAGGAAAGCGTCATGCCGGGGTTCGGGACCAACCGAAACGTGATGTGCTATCTCGACGACATCTTCATCTACCTGCGCGCCCGCGCCAATGACGCCGTTCCGCGTGGAAGGCCGGAGAAGCGTGAGGACAAACCGAAAGCCGCAGGCGTGGCGGAGAGCAGCTGCCTGGGGCAGAGCAACTGAGCACCTCAATTGTCGTCGTCCGCGAAGGCGGACGATCCAGTAGCCGCCGGACGTGGGAGTTGCCACTGTTTTCCCTCAATTACGCGCGCGTCGATTACTGGATGCCCCGCATTCGCGAGGCACGACAGCGGGGAGCAACTGGACGCGCAGGCGGAGCCGCGCTCTTCGGTGTTTTCTGCGGGGCTATTGCGCACACATTTTCGGCGACAGGATCGTTTGCGCAGGCGCAGCAGCGACCCGAATTGTCGATCGAGCTCGTTGATCCGATGACGCTGCGGGTCTGCGCCGATCCTCATAACTTGCCATTTTCAACCGACAAGGGTGAGGGGTTTGAAAACAAGATCGCCGCGCTGTTTGCTTCGCAGCTCGGAAAAGACCTCACCTATGCCTGGTATCCTCAGGCGCCGGGGTTCGTGCGCAATACGCTTGCTGCTCTCAAATGCGACGTTGTCATGGGCGTGCCGCAGGGCGACGACCTGGTGCAGGTCACCAACCCTTATTATCGCACCGCTTATGCGCTCGTATTCAAGGAAGGCGGCAGCCTCGAGGGCGTGGACACGCTAAGTGATCCGCGGCTGAAAGGAAAACGCATCGGCATCGTCGCCGGGACGCCCCCCGCGACCTACATGGCCATCAGCGGCCTGATGACAAATGCGAAGCCCTACCCTTTGGTCGTCGACACCCGCGTCGATTCCTCTGGTGCGGCGATGATGCACGACCTTGCAGCCGGGGAAATCGATGCCGGCATTCTGTGGGGTCCCATAGCCGGCTACTATGCGCGCCAGGCAGGCTCTCCGGTGACGGTGGTGCCATTGATCAAGGAGACCGGCGGCCCCCGCCTCGCTTACCACATCGCCATGGGGGTGCGCTTCACCGATCAGGACTGGAAGCGCCTGCTCAACCGCAAGATTGCGGAGAACCAGGGCGCCATCGATGACCTGCTGCGCAGCTACGGCGTGCCGTTGCTCGACGCAAACGATCGACCGCTCGCAGGTCCAATCGCAAGGTAACGCCAACAATCGTCGGCCCCTGGCTCGCCCTCTCATTGCGTCATGCCCCGCGTAATGCGGGGCATCCAGTAACCTTGACGGCTGTGGGTGGATCTCAGTGGACCAATTGGCGCATTTGCTACGACGAGAGGTGCCTACTGGATCGCCCGCCTGAAGCGGGCGATGACAGTCAGAGGCTTTGTCAGCAGCGCGCGCGTGACAAGCCGCGGATAACGACCGCTGTGCAAGACTGATGATGATCAACGCGGCCATGATCGTTGTCCTCGGGGCATTGGTGCTCGGGAGCGGCGCCAATTCCGGCCATGACAAGTCCGGCCATGACCAGTCCCGCCATGACCAGCCGATCGACGAGCCGGAGCTCTATCGCAGCGAAAATTACCGGGCGCCGACGCCTTCGACCCTGCGCGGCGCTCGCGTCGTCTCAACATTCCAAGCGGAAATCATTTGGAAATTGGGGTCCGCGGTCTTTGTCGATGTGCTTCCGCAGATTATGCGTCCGGTCGACCTTCCGGCCGGCACGTTGTGGCGCGGGCAGCGCAGATTGAGCATTCCCGGAAGCATCTGGCTTCCCGATACGGGATACGGGGACCTTTCGCCGGCCAAAGAAGATTACCTCAAAGCCGGGTTGCAACGGGCCACCGGTGGCAATCGCGACAAGCCTGTTGTGATTTACTGTTTGCGAGATTGTTGGATGTCGTGGAACGCAGCCAAGCGGGCCGTGGCGTGGGGTTATACCAACGTCCTCTGGTATCCTGACGGCACTGATGGTTGGCAAGAAGCGGGATTTCCGGTCGAGGAGGCGATCGCGGCTTCGCAACAAGTTCCGTAGCCCGGGTTGAGCGGCAGCGAAACCCGGGTTCTTTCCCGCATTTCGTTGCACTCAATGCGGGCTACATCAATTCCTGGATCATGCGGGCAAGTGCGAACAAACGCTGCTCAATGAGGATGGGCACCTCGCACGCGTAGTTGATCGTCTTGCGCCGCTCCTCGAAAATGCGGATGTCCCATTCGATCCGATTGGTCAAATCGTCGACCTTTCGCTGATCGTGATCCGGAGCGTCCTGGAGACTGCGAAGCGCAGCAATTTCCGAGCGGATGTCGCCGGCAAATGCCCTTTGCCGCCGGAAAAGGCGCTCAATCCCGCTCATCACCTGACTGCGTTCCTGATTGAGTGTCGCGAACACTCCTGCAAAGACAAGCTTCGCCTTTCGCAGCCGCTCCTCCGGGGCGCCTGCGAGGAAATCAGAAAGGGCGGTCTGCGCCGCATCGAGTGGCGTGCGGCGCGCAGCAACGCGCCCTATCAAGTCCCTTGTCGCGGTATCTTCCTGCCAGGCGCTTGCGACGTCATCGATCGGGGGACCTGACCACACAGCCGCCACCGAGATTTCCGGCACTTTGATCTGCATGCACGGCCAGTCCACGAAACGGGAATCGGCGGCGAAGGCCGCATATTGAAAAGTCAACCCCATGGTCCAAGCAGCGAGAAGCACTGAAGTCCTGCAGGCACTGTTCAAGTTTCGCCGCGCCGCGCAAGCAGCCCCCGCGACGGATCATAGGCGAGGATTGCGCCGATCATGAACAGCGCCGTGCATCCGCCAACGACCGCAAGCGCAATCCAGTTGACCTGTCCGTAAAGCGCGAACCGGACAAGCTCAACGGCATGGGTGAAAGGGTTGATCTCACACAAGTAGTAAAGCCACGGACTTCCTTCCCGGACACGCCACAACGGATAAAGCGCTGACGAGGCAAAAAACATCGGGAAGATGACGAAGTTCATCGCGCCGGCAAAATTCTCAAGCTGCTTGCTGATAGACGACATGAGCATGCCAAGTGCGCCAAGCATCAGACCCGACAGGACAAGGGCCGGCAGTATGGCCAAATATCCAATAAGAGGAGCCTCGATGTCCCAGAACCAGGCGATGGCGAGAAAGGTATAGACCTGCGGCAACGATACCGCCATCCCGGCAAGGAGCTTCGAAGAAAGCAGAAACCAGCGCGGCAGCGGGCTCACCAGGAGCGTCCGCATGTTGCCCATCTCTCGATCGTACACCATCGACAAGGACGATTGCATGCCGTTGAACAGCTGAATCAGCAGCATCAACCCCGGCGTAACGTAAACTTCGTACAATATATATGTTTCATAAGGCGGGATGATTGATAAACCGAGCACCTGCCGAAAGCCGGCAGCAAAGATGAACAGCCAGACCAGCGGGCGCACGAGAGCCGCGACGAAGCGCTCGCGCTGATGCAGGAACCGCAGACCTTCTCGCCAAACTATGCCTTTGAGGCAGACCGCATATTGGACCGGCGCGAAGCCTGTCAGACCCTGATCCGGATGGGTGACCACCTCGGCGCTCATGAGACAGCGTCCTCGGCTTCATTCGCTCGAGTCAGCGCAATGAAGGCTGCGCGTATGTCCTGAGCGCCCGCGAGCTCCGTGACGTGTGTGGCCGTACCATGCGCAAGAACGCGGCCTTGATGCAACACCACGACATCGTCGTGTTGCATGACTTCATCGATCAGGTGCGTGGCCCAGAGCACCGAGACGCCGTGCTCGACCAGCCGGCGCACGTCGGCAAGGATGCGAGCCCTTGATTTGATGTCGAGACCGACCGTGGGCTCATCGAGGAGAAGAAGACGGGGCCGGTGCAACAGTGCACGGGCAATTTCGACCTGGCGCATCTGGCCGCCGGACAGAGTGCGCGCCTTGTCATTCGCGCGGTCCGAGAGCGCGGTGCGCCCCAGCAGGTCATCGATGCGCGCGCGCGCCTGCCGTTTTCCGATGCCGTGCAAGGCGGCGTGGTAAATCAGGTTCTGGGAGACGGAGAGGTCGAGATCGAGTGTACGCGGTTGGAACACCACGCCGAGCAGCCGTAACGCCGCGCTCGGCGCCTCCGCCATGTCATGCGCAAAGACTCGGACGCGGCCGCGTTGCACGGCGTAGAGACGCGTGATCAGCGAGAACAAAGTGCTCTTTCCAGCGCCGTTGAGCCCCAGCAGGATCGTCAATGTCGAGGAAGCAACGGAGAAGGTCACGTCGATCAGCGCCTGCCGCGTTCCATATCGATGGCTCACGCCGCCGATGTCCAGCGCAGGGGGCTCCGCACTTGTCATTCCGTGCATTTTTACGCCGAGCCTGAGTTGTAGCCCGGATTGAGCTCCGCGAAATCCGGGGCGATCAGCGCTGGTGACCCCGGATTTCGCTTGCGCTCAATCCGGGCTACATTCGCTGCGGTTAGTCCCGCGAGATCGCGATCCCCCAAGGCAACTCGCCGACTTGAATGGTCTTGATGACCTTGAGGTTTGCGACATCGATGATTGACACGTCGTTCGATACGCCATTGGTGGTCACAAGGTACTTCTCGTCCGGGGTGAAAGCCATGTGCCAAACGCGCTGCCCGACCAGCAGATATTTCTGAACCACGTGCGTTTCGCCGTTTATGACCGCGACGCGGTTGGCCGGACCCAGGGCCACGAAGCCCGTTTTGCCGTTTTTGGTGATGCTGATCCCAACCGCCTGGATCGCTTCCCTGCGCAGTCCCGGTATGTCGAAGCCGATCTTTGTCATGACCTCATGCTTCATCGGGTCAATGACGCTGACCGTTCCGCCGATCTCGGATGACACCCAGAGCTCCGAGCCATCGCGCTTGAATTCCGCAAAACGCGGACGCGCATCGACGAGGACGTTGGCGACGATGCGCCGCGTCTGCGTATCGATGAAATGCGCCATATTGGTTGTCTCGGACGTGCTGACCAGAATCTTGCCATCCGGGCTGAGGCCCATGCCTTCCGGTTCTACTCCCACCTGCACCTCGCCGAGCGGCACGCGTTTCTCAATATCGATGACCGTGACCGTATTGTCGTTCTCGTTAGCGACATAAAGAATTTTGCCGCTCGGATCCTGCGCGAACAGCTCGGGATCAGGACCGGATGGCAATGTGCCGACGACCTGATGGGTGCTGGCGTCGATCATTTGAATTGTGTCGTCGTCGCCGACCGCTACCAGAATGAGCTTGCCATCCTTTGTGAGCTCGATCCCACGGGGTCTTTGGCCAACCTTGATCGTCTTCACGACCGCAAGCCTGTCGAGATCGATGACGCTGATTGTGTTGCTCTTCTCGTTGGAGACGTAGGCGGTGAAGGCGCTCGCTTGCGTCCCTGCACCAAGACGAGCAGGCGAGCGCCGAGCAGACTCGCGCGCGCAGCCACTGACGTCATGGGTGGGCTACGTCCCGCATTCCACGTCCTTGTTCCTCGCGTGGGCAAAACCGCCGAAGCGCCGAGCCCACCATCCGGAGCACGGCAGGCGATTTTGCCCACTCTTACAAGCTCGTGCCAAATCACTTCAGCCTGCATTTGCTTTCGGGACGGTCAACGCCAAGCGTGTCCAGCTCCGAGACCTGATGCAGAAAGCCCTCCTGCGGAGACACTGAGACGACCATCTTGCCGTCGGTGAGAAGGATCGGCTGACGCAATTGGAGATTCCAGTCCCGCAGGGTCAAGCGCTGCCCCTTGAAGGCCGCCAAGGCGAAATCAGGTCCCTTCAGGTAATCGAGGATCGTTCTGGGATCGAATGAGCCGGTTCTTGCCGCGCCTTCGCCGATCATGCGCACCGCTGACCATGCCTGCATGTCGCGCGCAGTCATTCGCCGCCCGAGCATTTTCGTGAACCGGTTCTGCATCTGCACCGCTCCCCACTGATCATGGGAGGCATCCCAAGTCGTGGGAACGAGACCAGCCGATCCCGCGACCGGCCTTGGATCCCAGGTCCGATAGGGCAAATAGGCTGCAAAGACGTCGCTCTCATCAGCAGCTACCAGGACATCGTAGGCCGGCGCACCTTGCGTGAAAACCGGCATCTGGCGCTGGATCTGGGCAACGCCGCTGTCCGTCCGGCGCGCCCCGCCGGTGTCCTCGAACACCTTTTCCTGAACAATTTTTGCCCCGAACCGCCTGGCGGAGCGCCGCAGCGCATCGCCATAAAGCGTGTCCCGCGCGTGGGAACCGACGATCAACAGCCATCTGCGCCATTGCTTCCAGGCGAGATATTGCGCCAGTCCATCGGCCAGCATTGATCGCGTCGGGGCAACATGCACCACATTCCCGCGGCAGTCCTCCTCGCGCAATCGATCGTCGATCGCACCCACGTTGAAGAGCAGAAGACCGTGCGACCGCCCGGCGTCAGCCGCCTTGAGCACGGCATCCGCCGGCAGATCGACGAGCACGAGCGCAACAGCGCGCCCGGCAAGGGCGGCAATGGCGGCCGCGGGATCGTCCCCTTCCGCGAGTTGCGCATCATCAAGCGAGAACTCCTGGTTCAGGAATTTGCCACTCGTGTTGTTGTCCTCAACCGCAAGCCGCGCACCAGCAAGACCGTCATCGGCTGCCGGTGTCTCAACCAGCGACAGGCGAGCCTTTGCCTGCGGCGCGCGCAGGTAACCGATCTTGAGCGCGGCAGCATCGCTGTAGGCTGATAACCAGCCGAGGGAGATGATCGCCGCAAGTAAGAGACGGAACAATAAGCGCTCCGGTTGCAATGGCCCTTGGGAGTCGATGATGCTGGTTCTTATAACAAGGCGTCGCTTGTTCGACTACCGAGCCGATAAGCACCGCGGCCGCAAAGCTCCTTAAGCGGTGTCATCGCCCGCTTCAGGCGGGCGATCCAGTAGCCACCGCCCTTCGTGACCGATCCGCCTGCTGATCGATCGCTGAGATTTACCCGCATCGGCGGAGGTTACTGGATGCCCCGCATGCGCGGGGCATGACGCCAGTGAGGATGTGCGTTGTGTGTCTCGCGGGTCACATTCCAGATGTTTCTCTGAAAAACGCGAGGGTTGCAGGGGACACGGCACGAGCGATGTCCGAAAATCGGGCAGCATCTGCCCGGGTTAGGGTTGCGTATGCGTGGCAAGGTTGGATTTGCTGCTCGTGCAAGCTTGTCGCCGCTCAGCATGATCCGCCGGGTTTTGCTGAGCGCTGCGAGTATCGCTGCCTTGGCGGCGGCGGACGGAGCATTCGCGCAAGACCGTGCCGTCACTCTTCCCGAAGTGAAGGTCATCGCCAATACGCCGCTCGCGCCGGCCAGCCCTCGGCCAGCCCCTCGCGCAGACACGCCACTGCCGCGCCCTGTCGTCCCTTCGCGCCGCGCCACCGCGCCATCGCAAGGCGTCGTAGCGCGATCTCAATCCGTTCCCGCAACCGCGCCCGTCGCCACCGATCCGGGCGTCATCGACCGCGACAAGATCCCGGCAAATGTCCAAACGCTTTCGGCCAGCGATTTCGACCACGCGACATCCCCTGACCTGCTCGATGCAATTTCGCGGAGACTCCCCGGCGTAATACTCGGCGACCAGGCCGGAAACGAGTTTCAGCGCGACCTCAACTATCGCGGCTTTACCGCATCGCCTGTCGTTGGCACTCCGCAGGGCCTGGCCGTCTATCAGAACGGCGTGCGCGTCAACGAAGTTTTTGGCGACATCGTCAACTGGGATTTCATACCAGAAACCGCCGTCAACCGCATGACGCTCATGCCGAGTAACCCCGTATATGGGCTCAACGCCTTGGGCGGCGCCCTGTCGATCGACATGAAGAACGGGTTCACATACCAGGGCAGCGAAACAGAATTGCGCGGCGGCTCGTTCGGACGGCGCGCGGCTTCGGTGCAGACGGGAGGGCAGGCCGGAAACCTTTCGGGTTATCTCACTGCCGATGCCATCAACGACAACGGTTGGCGGGACTACTCTCCGTCCCAACTTCGCCGGATCTACGCCGACCTCGGCGCCCGCGGCGATCGAACCGAGTTTCACGTCACATTCACCGGCGCGTCCAACAACTTTGGCGCCGCCGCTGCAACCCCGATTGAGCTGCTCAACAGGAACTGGGCCAGCACCTACACCCTTCCGCAAACGACGCAGAATCAGCTGGCCTTTCTCACCGCAAGCGCCAGCTGGAATCCAATCGACACCCTCTCGTTACAGGGGAACGCCTACTATCGCGGATTCTGGCAGCGCCACGTCGATGGCAATGGGACCGCCGCGCAAAATTCAGGATGCCCCGATCCGAGCTTTCTGTGCTTCCCCGATCTGCAAGGCAATTTGACCAATCTCATTGGGCTCAATGGGCTGCCGGTTCCCGCGACCGGGGTGCTCGCCAACAGCGTGCTGGGCGAGATCGATCGCACCTCAACCGCGGCGAATAGCTTCGGCGGCTCCCTCCAGGCGGCGACCAACGCCAAGATTTTCGGACACGACAATCGATTTGTCGTCGGCGCAAGCCTCGACAACGGCCGAGCCCAGTTCAACACCATCAGTGAGCTCGGTACCATCAATGCCGATCAGTGGCCATTCGTGCAGGGTGTGGGCGTCTATATCAATCAGCCATCCGGGGATGTCGCGCCGGTTGGCGTGCTCGCAAAGACGCTTTACACCGGCGCGTACGCGACAGACACCTTCGATGTGACATCGAGGCTTTCAATCACCTTCGGTGGACGGTTCAACGTCGCCCAGATCGGGCTGCGTGACACGCTGGGCAACAACGATGGCCTCAACGGCGACCACAGATACAGCCGGTTCAACCCGGTGATCGGCGCCACTTTGAAGATCACCCCGAATGTCACCGCCTATGGCGGATACGCGGAAGCCAATCGAGCCCCCACCCCCCTGGAGCTTGGCTGCGCCGATCCAATGCGTCCCTGCCTTCTCGACAATGCGCTGGTAGGCGATCCGCCCTTGAAGCAGGTCGTTTCCCACACCTATGAGGCTGGCCTGCGCGGGAGCTTTGGCAGCGGCAGCAAGCAGGGCCAGCTCAACTGGAACTTGGGCTTATTCCGTGCGAGAAATGCCGACGACATCATCAATGTGGCGAGCCCGCTGCCCGGGCATCAATACTTTCAGAACGGCGGCGATACCCTGCGGCGGGGGATCGAGGCCGGTCTGTCGTTTCAATGGGACCGCTGGAACGTATTCGCGAGCTACACCTTCGTCGAAGCTACCTTCCTCAGCCCGCTGATATTGTCCTCCCCGAACAATCCATTTGCCGATGCCAACGGACAAATCTTCGTAGCTCCGGGAAATCACATTCCCGCTGTGCCGGACCATCGGTTCAAGGCCGGCGCCGATTACAAGATCACAGATGCATGGAAGCTGGGAGCGGACATCAATGTTGTCGGCAGCCAGTATCTTGTCGGCGATCAGGCAAACCAGAATCCAAAAGTGCCGGCATATTCGGTCGTCAACCTGCACTCGTCATACCAGGTTACGAGCAACATTGAGATTTTCGGCCTCGTGCGAAATCTGCTCAACCAGCGTTACTACACCTATGGCACGTTCTTCCAGACTGATTCGTTTCCGTACCTCAATCTGAACGATCCTCGCACTTTCACCCCCGGGGCTCCGCTTGCCGTCTACGCGGGGATACGCGGGAAAATATAGAAGCTGTAGCGGTTGTGATGATAGGCGCTACGCCCACGGCAACGCGGCGCACATCGCCGCGCGCCGCGAGACGCACCTGCAGGCGGGCGAGCAGGCGATCCAGCTCGCGCATGTCATCGGCGTCGAGCTTCGGCCCCGGCGCGCGGACGGCGGCCGACGTGAGTGCCCCGCGCCGGCGCAGTATCTCCTTGCGCACGGCAAGACCAAATCCGGGCTGCTGCTCGTGACGCACGAGGGGCAGATACACATCGAACAGGTCCTCAGCCTCATCGCCTTGCCCCGACAGGAACAGCGAGCACACGGACACCAGCATGTCGGGATAGGCAAAGCCGGTCATGACCCCGTCGGCGCCGCGATGGAGCTCCTGCGGGACATATAAGCCGCCGTTGCCGACCATAATGTTGATGTAACGCCGCACCGTTCCATCACAGGCGCTGCGCAACTGCGAAAGCTTGTTAAGGCCGGGGCAATCTTCGTGCTTGAACATCACCATGCTGGAATGCGCTTCGGCGATTGCAAGGAAGCCTGGGACGGAGATGTGGGCTTGCGTCGATTGCGGGTAATCCTGGTAGACGACCGGAATGGATTGACCCAGCCTCGCAATCACATCGCTGAAATAGCCGATGATCTGAGCTTCGGTCTTAAGTCCGCTAAGCGGCGCGATCATGACGCCGCAGGCGCCGGCATCCATCGCGATCCTGCTCAGTTTCACGAGGTTGGCCGTGCCCGGGTTGGAAACTCCGACGACGACAGGCACCCGTTCATTGACACGCCGCAGGAAATAACGGGTGAATTCGGCAAATTCCTCATCGCTGAGCTTCTGGGCTTCGCCCATCATTCCCAGGATCGTCAGACCGCTCACTCCGCAGCCAAGATAGAATTCGATAAGGCCGTCAACGCTTGCCCAATCGATCTCGCCCGCGCCGGTAAACGGCGTCGCCGAGATGGCGTATACTCCCTTCGCAGATGCATCGAGCAGATGCCGCATCGGTCCCTGGTCCAATGGGAAAACGGCCGAAGCTCATCTATAACTCACGGCCACTGAAGAGCAACTGATCCGTCTCGCCATCCTTGCGCCGCCCGAAAGCACCTGCACTCCAGTTGAGCACTTACCCGGCTTGATGCCTTTGCATTCACCTTGTTCGGCTTCGAACGATCGCTATAGTTTCTCCTGACCTTGCGCATTTGCCCTCATGCTGAGGAGCATCGCACATTCCGGTGCGATGCGTCTCGAAGCATTCGTCCTTCGAGACCGCTTTTCGAGCGCTCCTCAGGACGAGGGCCGAACCTGATCGCGAGTAGCTGGAGAGTAGTTGGAGAGCGAGGGACTTTCAAAATGCGATACGCGGTGGTGACAAGCGCGGTGCTGCTTCTCTTTGCGCCTTTAGTCTCGGCCCAGGAGCTTCCGCCGTTGCGCACAGCGGTCGACGGCACGTTTGCGCCACACGCGTTTCCAAGCCTTTCCGGCGGCTATGAAGGTTTCAACGTCGATCTGGCCAATGAGATTGCCAAACGCCTCAAGCGAAAGATCATCATCGACGCCGCGCAATACTCCGGCCTCATTCCTGCGTTGCAAGCCGGCACGTATGACTTCCTCGCCGCACCGACCACCGTGACGAAGGAACGCGCGAATAACATGTTATTCACCGAGGGCTATCTGAACACGGACTTCCAGTTTCTCATCAAGAAAGGCGCCGCGAAGGTTACCAAGCTCGAAGACCTGCGCGGCAAGACGGTCTCGGTCAACAAGGGTTCGGCCTACGACGCATGGGCGCGCGAGCTCGAGAGCAAGATCGGCTGGAAGGTCGAGTCATTCGGGACGCAGACTGATGCGGTGCAGGCGGTGCTGGCCGGCCGCGCCGACGCCAATGTCGCCGGCAACACGGTCATCGCCTGGGCTGCGAAGAGCAATCCGCAGCTCGAATTGTCGTACTTGTATTCGACCGGCCTGGTCTGGGCCGCGCCGCTGCGCAAAGACTCCGGCGAATTGCGCAAGACCATCGAGAACGCCGTGGAATGCATGAAGCTCGACGCGACCATCGCCAAGCTGCACGAGAAGTGGTTCGCAGTAGCGGCGCCACCCGGCTCCGCGGCAGTTACCGTCTTTCCCGGCTACGGAGTGCCGGACATGCCCGGATATGATCCAACTATCCACACGCCTTCGTGCGGCTGAATGGAATCGGCTGAGCAAGCGACACTATCGCAGACGCTCGGGCGCGAGCGGCAATCATCGGCAACTGCGGCAGCGCCATCCATTCTCGACATCCGCAACCTGCACAAAAGCTTCCATCATATCGAGGTGCTGCGCGGCATCGACCTCAAGGTCGCGCCGCAAGAGCTTGTCTTCATCATCGGGCCGTCGGGATCCGGCAAAAGCACGCTGCTGCGCTGCTGCAACCGACTGGAGGAACCCACCGCCGGCTCGATCAGGATCGACGGCATCGACATCATGGCGCCTTCGACCGATATCAACGCCATGCGGCGGAGGATCGGCATGGTGTTCCAATCATTCAATCTTTATCCGCACATGACCGTTCTCGGCAATGTTGCGCTCGCGCTGATCAAGGTGCTGCGCAAATCGCGCAGGGAGGCAGAGCGGATCGCACTCGCCGCGCTCGATCGCGTCGGCCTTGCCGACAAGGCGCGTGCCTATCCAGCCGAGCTTTCCGGCGGACAGCAGCAGCGGGTCGCGATCGCCCGCGCGCTCGCGCTCGAGCCGAAGCTGATGCTGTTCGACGAGCCCACCTCGGCGCTCGATCCCGAGCTCGTCGGAAGCGTCCTCAATGTCATGCGTGAGCTCAAGCGCGGCGGGATGACCATGCTCGTCGTCAGTCACGAGATGCGCTTCGCGCGCGATGCGGCCGACAGGGTGATCTTCATGGACCACGGCGCCATCGTGGAGGAGGGCTCGCCCGCGCAGCTTTTCTCCTCTCCGCGCGAGCCGCGCACCCGCGCCTTCATCGCGGACATCGCGCGCTAATGCAGCGCTAAGATTGAGCCGGAAGCCCCAATCGTTCCCGCCGTCGTGCCCCGCGAATGCGGGACATCCAGTAACCGACGGGTGTTAGATTAAGGAATAGCGTGCAATTACTCGCCCGGTGGTTACTGGATCGTCCGCCTTCCGCGGACGATGACAACAGAGAGTTCATGAGCAACCCATGGAGCCTCGGTTCGGCATTCTCGATGCCTTCTTCAAGCCGGAGCTGATCGAGCGCTATTGGCCGGCAATATTGAAGGGCATGGGCGTGACTGTGGAAATCGCGGTCGCCGTGGTGCTCACCGGCATTTCTGCCGGACTGGCGCTCGCCATCGCCCGCTCGTTTCGCATCGCGCCGGTGAGCGCGCTCATTGTGGTCTTTGCCGATGTGTTTCGCGCGTTGCCGCCGCTCGTTATCGTGCTGCTCGTCTATTTCGGCCTGCCGAATGTCGGCATCAACCTGTCCTCCTTCGCCGTTTTGTGGCTCACGCTGTCGCTGGTGCTCGCGGCATTCTGCGAGGAGATTTTCTGGGCCGGCATCGTGTCGGTGCCGAAGGGACAATGGGAGGCCGCGCGCTCGACCGGGCTTACCTTCCTTGGCACCTTGAGCCACGTCGTGCTGCCGCAGGCATTGCGGCTGACGGTGCCCCCGATCACCAACCGCACCATTGCGATCACGAAGAACACCGCGCTCGGCACGGTGATCGGAGTGGGCGAAATCCTCAATCAGGCGACCACCGCACAATCGTTCTCCGGCAATGCGACCCCGCTCATGATGGGCGCCGTCGCCTACGTCGTCCTGTTCATCCCCGTTGTCGCGCTCGGCCGCTTTATCGAGACGCGGTTCTCCTGGCGGAGAGCGTGATGGAAGCGATCAGCCAACAGTTCTTCAACCTCGCGATCATGGAACGAGCGCTGCCGCTCCTGCTTATGGGGCTGCGCCAGACGGTCCTTATCTGCCTCATGGTCATTCCGCTTGGGCTGGCGGGGGGCCTCGTATTCGCGTTGCTGTCGCGCTCGTCGACGCTCCTGGTGCGCTGGGCGGCGGTGGTCGGCATCGACTTCTTTCGCGCCGTCCCTCCTCTTGTTCTGCTGATCTTCATTTATTCGGGGCTGCCGTTCGCCGGCGTGCGACCATCGTCGTCTGCGGCCGTCGCAATCGCGTTTTTTCTCAATGCATCGAGCTATTACGGCGAGATCTACCGGGCGGGCATCGAGAGCATAGGCCTTGGCCAATGGGATGCGGCCCGTTCCACGGGTCTCACCACATTCCATACACTGGCCTACGTCGTGCTGCCGCAGGCGGTGCGCAACGTGCTTCCCGATCTCATCTCCAATTCCGTGGAGGTCGTAAAGCTCACGTCCATCGCCAGCGTTGTCGCTCTGCCCGAACTTCTGTATTCCGCCGACATGGCGAGATCCGTCACATTCAACAGCTCGCCGCTCGTATTGGCCGCCTTGATCTACCTGGTGATGCTGTGGCCGATCGTGCGTCTCGTCAGCCGGCTCGAACGCCGGATGGCGACGTAGGGCAAAACGCAAGGAGAGAGGGCCATGGCCCGAGCATTGCGCATCGGCGGCGCCCAAATGGGGCCGATCCAAAAAGCTGAGAGCAGACAGGTTGTGGTGCGGCGCATGCTCGATCTTCTGGAGACCGCCAAATCGCAAGGCTGCGATCTTGTGGTTTACCCGGAGCTCGCGCTCACCACCTTCTTTCCCCGCTGGTACATGACGGATCCCGCCGAGGTTGACGCCTGGTTCGAGCGCGACATGCCGAATGGCGCAACGCGCCCGCTGTTCGAGCAGGCGGCGCGCCACGGCATGGGATTTTCATTCGGCTACGCCGAGCTCACGCCCGATGGCCATCACTTCAACACCTCCATTTTGGTCGACCGGGAAGGCGACATTGCCGGCAAGTACCGCAAGGTGCATTTGCCTGGTCATTCGGAATACGATCCGCAACGCGCCTTCCAGCACCTGGAGAAACGCTATTTCGAGCCCGGCGACCTCGGGTTCCCGGTCTGGCGGACCATGGGTGGCATCGTCGGGATGTGCATCTGCAACGATCGCCGCTGGCCGGAAACCTATCGCGTCATGGGGCTGCAAGGGGTCGAGCTCATTGTGCTCGGCTACAACACCCCGTCCGTCAATTCTCAGAAATCCGACGAAGGCCCGCAAAAGCGCCTGTTCCACAATCGCCTGGCAGTGCAGGCGGGCGCCTATCAGAACTCGACCTGGGTTGTCGCGGTCGCCAAGGCTGGAAACGAGGACGGTCATCCTCTCATCGGAGGCAGTCTCATCATCAATCCCGACGGCGAGATCGTCTGCGAGGCAGCAACCGAAGGCGACGAGCTCATCGTTGCGGACTGCGATCTCGATGCCACCATCTTCGGCAAGAATACGATCTTCGATTTCAAACGCCACCGGCGCATCGAGCATTACCGCCGCATCACCAGCCAGACGGGCGTGATCCCACCGCCATAACCCGTGCGACTTCAACAAGCTGCGCGCGATGCGACTAGGGGCGGCTCCGCGACGCATACGGCGCCAAGCGCCATGGTCACGGCGGCCTGGGTTGGATCGATGACCGGAATACCGAGCGCACGCTCAAGCGGGCGGCGATGGCGCGCCATGCCGGCACATCCCATCACCAGCACCTCGGCGCCGTCCTTTTCCCTGAGCTCGCGGCCTACCTCGATCATGCGCGTCAAGGTCCTCTCTCCGCTCGCCGTCTCGGCGACCGTCATTTCGAGCGGGCGCTCGCCGGCAAGCCGTTCCGTCAGCGCCATTTGACGCAGGTACCGCATATGCCTCGCGATGGAGCGCTGGCCGATAGCGATGACCCCGAAACGGCCCGCGCGCGCCAGAGCCGTCAGGACGCCGCATTCGGCGATGCCGAAAACTGGCCGCGGCGTGGCTTCACGACAGACGTGGAGACCCGGATCACTGTAGCAGGCGATCACGAATGCATCGGAAGCATTGTCGGCAGCAACGAAGGCGGCCAGCGGCAGCACCACTTTTTCCACATCGGCCTGCGTCTCGATTCCGAACGGCCCTTCCGCAAGGGTCGAGCACACGATCTCAGGGCCGTTCTCGAACCGAAGCGGATCGAGGGCTGCGTTGAGATTTCGTGTTACGTTGTCGTTCGAGTTCGGATTGACGACACGGATGCGCGCACGGGCAGCCCTCATAACGTTGCCCTCAGCCTCCTTTTACCGTTGCCCGCCCACGACGAATTCCGTAATTACGCGAGCAATCTCGGCGGGCTGCTCCTGACACACAGCATGTCCGGCTTTTGCGATCATGCGGAACGCAGGCCGCTGCGACGAGCGCTGCAAGGCGGCATAGACGAAGTGTCCGCTCTCCGGCGGCGTGATCCGGTCCTCCGATGCGCTGATCACCAGGGCAGGGAGCGTGATGTTCTCCGCATCGTCGATCAGCCGTCCGCCTGCAAGAAGTCGCGCGGCCTGGTCGTATCCAGGGCGGCGCACGGCGGCCATGGCGGCCTCGACCGCGCGCAGCACATCAGGCTGCGGGGAAGTGTCGCGAAGCAGGCCCCAGGCTCGCTTCGCGGCGAATTTTTCAGGCCCCAACCGGTCGAGCTCCTCGATCCTGGCCGCGACCTGAGGCGGCAGGGGGGCGCCTTTCCTCGCGCGATATCCGATCGCGGGACAGATCAAAACCAGCGACGCGATGCGCGCCGGCGCCTCCAGTGCACAGCGAGCGGCAATAAGGTTGCCGAGCGAGTGTCCCACGAGGACACAGCGCGCGATTCCAAGATGCGCGAGCAAGCGGTTCAAAGCGGCGGCGTAATCGGATGCGTCTGGCCATTCGACTGCAAGCGGCTGCGATTCGCCGTACCCCGGCGCGTCCCAGGCCAGCGTGGGATACGAGCCGTCCAGGCTCGCCATGAGCGGCTCGAAAGAACGGGCATTGCTGCCGATCCCATGCAGCAGGACGACGGGCATGGGGCCAGCGCTCTCGCAAACGAGGTAGGACAAGCCCTCAGCGGAGCGTTGCACGATTGCAGTCATCTGATGTCCGAACCAAATCAGCGCAAGGCGCGCGGTATGTAGTGCAAGACATGTCCTTCCATGATCGCCACGGCGCTGTAAAGAACAATGCCGATCAGTGTCAGCAGCACGATGGCGTTGAACACCATTGCGGTATTGGCCTGGCCTTCGCCAAACGTGATGAGATAGCCCAGACCGGTATTGCCGCCAACCAGCTCGCCGACGGTGACGCCGATGACCGCAAGCGTCGCGCCAATGCGCAAACCGGCCATCAGCGCCGGCATCGACGCGGGGACCTCAACCTTCCAGAAAATCTGCATGCAATTCATGCTGTAGGCGCGCGCAAGATTGATCAGGTCGCGGTCGATGGTCTTCATCGATTGCAGAACATTCACGAGAATTGGAAAAAATACGACAAGAATCGTGACGATTAGCTTCGGCCAGGCGTTGTAGCCGAGCCACATGATGAAAAGCGGTGCGAACGCCACTTTCGGCGCTATTTGCAGCCCCAGTATATATGGCGACAGCACCTTCTCAACCAGCACGGACATGCCGAGGATGTAGCCCATCGCCGCCCCGAGCAGGCTTCCGATCACGAAGCCGGCGACGGCGATGGTGACCGTGGAGAGGAGATGCCCGATGAGATTATTGCGGGCAAGCATGCGCACGAGCTCGCGCACGAGATCAGTGACGGTCGGAATGATGTAGGACGGCACCCCAAGGGCCGGCGGCAGCAATTGCCACACGAGCAGGAAGATCACTCCAAATGCCAAGCTCGCAAACAGGATTGCGGAACGCGAGGGGGGGCGTGCCGGAGCGTTCGGCGCATGGGAGGCAGCTCCCTCGGCAGTTCCGGGGAAATCCTCCACCACTGGTCGCCGGGTGGGGCCGCCTCCGCGGTGGACGGCAGGCGTGACCTCAGAGCTCATCACGCCGCCTTGTCCTGCAAATGAAGGCTGGCGAGCAAATGGTCAACGTAGTCGCGCGATCGCGGCGCCGAAATGCGGGCCATCGGATTGTCGCGGTCGGGTAGATCTACCAATATCTCGTCAATGATGCGTCCCGGACGCTCGCTCATCACCAGGATGCGGTCGGACATGATCACTGCTTCCATCAGATCGTGCGTGATCAAGAGCGTGGTAATCGCGGATGAGGCGATGGTGCCGGCGAAGCTCTGCTGCAGGATGAGCTTGGTCTGCGCGTCCAGCGCCGAGAACGGCTCATCCAGCAGCACAATGGCCGGCTCGATTGCGAGTGTGCGCGCGAGTGCCGCACGCTGCCGCATTCCCCCGGACAGTTGGTAGGGATAGCTTTCCGCGAAATCCAGCAACCGGCAGCGCCGCAGCTCGCGCAGCGCCCTTTCGCGGCGCTCCGCGCGGCTGAGTGCGCGCGCTTCAAGCCCGAATTCCACATTGTGGATGATCTTTCGCCAGGGCAGGAGCAGATCCTTCTGCAACATGAAGCCGACGGTTGGGTTGGGGCCGGCGACCGGACTCTGGTTGAGCAGAATGCGCCCGTTGTCAGGCCGATCGAGACCGGCGACCAGATTTAGGATTGTGCTCTTGCCGCAGCCCGAAGGACCAACAACCGCTACGAACTCGCCGGGCCGGATGTCGAAGCTCACGCGCTCGATCGCCACGAGCGGCGAGACGCCATCCGGCGCGGTGAAGCGCTTGGTCACCTCAACGAGGTCAAGCACGGATGGCTTGTTCGGCTCAGGCTCTGTCCAGCGATCCATTGTTGATGCTTTGAAGCTCCTCTTCCAGAATGGTCACCCGATCTTTTCAGGCTAACCGCTTGGGTGCCGATATAGTGGGGTGTTTCCGCATGCAAGCAACTTGGATGATGATTTTCGCATGAACAACTCCGACTTGATAGTCGCGACCCTCAAGGCGAACGGAATCCTGCGCGGCTTCGGCATCCCAAGCGGGAACGTGCTCCCGCTGATGGAGGCGATGCGCAAAGGCGGGGTGGATTTTGTGCTCACCGCGCACGAAGGCTCGGCCGGATTTGCCGCCGACGTCACCGGCCGCATGACCGGCGCGCCGGGGCTTTGCATCGCGACGCTGGGGCCGGGCGCCACCAATCTCGCCACCGGCGTGGGCAATGCCTGGCTTGACCGCTCCCCGATGATCGCGATCACCTGCAATCTAAATACTGAGCAGCTCGGTCGCCGCATTCAGATGTGGATCGACCATCATGCGCTGTTCAAGCCGATCACCAAGGCGACGCTGCGGCTCGAGCGCGGCTCGATCGGCGAGACGCTTACCCAGGCTATCTCGCTTGCGCTCAGTGAGCCGAAAGGCCCTGTCCATCTCGACCTGCCCGAGGACGTGGCGCTCGCTGCGACGGATGAGCGCGTGCCCGCGCCTGCGCAAGCGATCAAGCTGGCGGCGCCCTCAGCTGCCGCGCTTGCACGGGCGGGCGAGCTTATTGCATCGGCCAAGCGGCCCATTGCGGTTCTCGGCTCTTCCGCCATGCGCATCACCGACCCGCGATTGCTTGTCGCATTTGTCGAGCGGCATAACCTCCCGTTTGCCGCCACGACCATGGCCAAGGGCATGATCGATGAGCGGCACTCCCTTTCGGTGGGCTGCATCGAGCGCGCCTGCCGGCAGGCGCAGCGCAGGTTTCTCGCTGGCGCCGATCTGATCATCGGCGTGGGCTACGACACGATCGAGGTGGAGTATGAGGCGTGGATCAGTGATCGGCCCCTCCTCCAGATCGACATCGAGCCGGCCGACATTGCGCCGTCGGTCCGGCTCGCGCACGAGGTGACCGGCGATCTTGATCTGTCATTGTCGCGGCTTGCCGCGCTGCCTGCGACCGATAACGCCTGGACAACGGACGTTCTGGTGGAGCATCGGCAACGCTTTCATGCGCAGCTGCGGCCGCCGAGCAAGAACTTCGCGGCGTATGCCGCAATCGACGCCGTTCGACGGGCGCTGCCAGACGACGGGCTTCTTGCCTTCGACGTCGGCGCCCACACGCACCAGATCGCCAGCCAGTGGATGGCCTACTCACCCAAAAGCTTCCACATCACCAACGGCTGGTCCTCCATGGGTTTTGGGCTGCCGGCAGCGATCGCTGCCAAGCTTGCGCGACCCGATCTGCCGGTCGTCTGCATCCTGGGCGACGGGTGCTTCCAGATGACTTGCGGCGAAGTCGCCACGGCAAAACGCTTGGGGATTACCCTGCCGATCGTCGTGCTCGATGACCGATGGCTGGCGCTTATCAAGGTCAAACAGATGCGGCGCCAGTTTCCGCTCTACGGCACCGAGCTCCAGCGCGAGGAGTACCGCGCGCCGCCAGCCCACTATTTCGGAGTGCCCGCGGTCGGCTCCCATGGCGCCGATGAGCTGCAAACGGCGGTGACCCAGGCGCTCGGCGCTGATGGACCAACGGTGATCGAGGCCGTGGTTGATTCGGACCACTATATCGATACGGTCTATGATTAAGCGGCTGCTGGACCTTGATTATTTGCTGGGCTGCTCGCTTTAATTTTGAACATAATTGTAGGCCAATCTCGTAGGCTAATGCTGGGGTGTATCGCGGGTGCTGGGGACGGGCCCGCCACAGCCAAAACACGTCGTGGGGATTTCATGACCGGATTTTCGCATTTCCTGCGGTCGCGCCGCCCGCGGGGCACAACGGTCGCAGCCATTGCTCTCGCACTGATTGTGGTCAACGCAGCGCCCGACCGAATGTGGGCTCAATCGGTCCGCTCCGAGCCTAAGGTCAGCCAACCGGCCTGCAATCGGGCGGAATTTCGCGTCATCATCGATGTCGGACACACAGCGGAAGTCCCGGGCGCCACCAGCGCCCGCGGCCAATGGGAATACGATTTCAATCTTCGCCTGGCGAAGCTTATCGATCAGAATCTGCTTGAATCCGGCTTTCAAAGGGCCGTCCTACTGGTCACGAAAGGCAAGTCCAGGAAGGCGCTGGTGGAGCGCGTCGCGCATTCAAACAAGTCATCGGCTGATCTTTTTCTCTCCATTCACCACGATTCCGTCCCCGACAAGTTCCTGCAGAAATGGCAGTTTGGAGGAAGGGAGCGCGGGTACAGCGACAGGTTCAAAGGGCATTCAATCTTCGTTTCCCAAAGCAACGGCGATTTCAAAAACAGCCTTCTGTTCGCACGATTGCTCGGGCAGCAAATGAAGGCGCGAGGCTTGCATTACACACCGCATTATACGGAAAAATTCATGGGCCATCGGCAACGGCAGCTGGTGGATGCCGAGGCCGGAGTATATCGCTACGACCAGCTGATCGTGCTCAAGGATACGCGCATGCCGGCGGTGCTGCTGGAAGCCGGCTCCATCATCAATCGGGATGAAGAGTTGCTGCTGGAATCTCCGGAGCGGCAATCGCTCATCGGCGCGGCAGTCGTTGACGCCGTGGACACATTCTGCGCCACGCGGCAGCAGCGATATGCGGAAAAGGCAAGCCGGCCG
This sequence comes from uncultured Alphaproteobacteria bacterium, assembly GCA_963841105.1. Lineage (GTDB taxonomy): Bacteria > Pseudomonadota > Alphaproteobacteria > Rhizobiales > Xanthobacteraceae > VAZQ01. Next base: position 134,360 of record CAWJCB010000004.1, on the reverse strand, counting down.
GCCCTTGCATCGAGCTCCCGGCCGTTCTTCTTGCCCGCCGCGCAGCCTGCAAGTCTCTCCAGGCAACGATGAATTTCGCGTGCGTCTCGCATTGCCTCCGAAATTGGATTACTTTCACTTGGCTGGCTTTCACTTGGCTGGCGCTCGACGCTGCAATGATGAGCCGGGCGACGGCGCAGGAGTTGCCCGGAAACTTCGCCTACGTGCGCGCCGTCGATCCCACGATCGTGCAGGACATCCGCTACGCCGGCGCCAACAATTTCGTGGGTCGGCCGCTTCCCGGCTATGGGGCTGCCGAATGCATTCTGCGGCGCGAGGCCGCCACGGCGCTCAAGCGAGTCCAGGCTGACCTCGCCGCCGCAGGGCTTTCCCTGAAGGTGTACGATTGCTACCGCCCTACGCGAGCCGTGCGCGCCATGGCGGCCTGGGCGCATGACGGCCGCTCCGATACCGCAACCAAGCGGTTCTATCCCAAGCTGCCAAAGGGCTCGTTGTTCGGGCTCGGTTATATCGCTTCCCACTCACAGCATTCGACCGGGCTGGCAGTCGATCTCACGTTGATTCCAGCATCCAACGCGCAGCTTCCGGCCTATGATCCGGCAGCGGCGTATGGCCCGTGCACCGGGGCGGCCGCGCAGCGCAGCCCCGACAACAGCATCGACATGGGCACGGGCTATGATTGCTTCGATTCGCGAAGCCATACGGCCAGCGCCGGCATCACTCCGGAGCAGCGGAGTTGGCGCGATAAGCTGGTCGGCGCCATGCGCAAGCAAGGCTTCGTAAACTACGCGCGCGAATGGTGGCACTTTTCCTATGCAAGATCCGGAGGCGCTCCGACGCAGGATTTTCCCATCCGCCCGTATCAGGCGAAGACCCAATAATTAGCGGCTCTCAGCGGCTAATTTAGTCGTCACAACATCACCATCGGACATCAACAAGGAGAATTCTTAAATGCTGGCGCTATATTTCGCCCCGGGTGCGTGCTCCATGGCTGCGCACATCGTCCTTGAAGAGAGCGGTGAGAAATACGAGCCGCGGCAAGTCGATCTGGCAGGTGGCGAGCAGCGAACCGAAGCTTATTTGAAGATCAACCCGCAAGGGCGCGTGCCTGTGCTGCGCCTCGACAATGGCGAGCCGCTCTCCGAGAATACGGCAATCCTGCCGTACCTTGGGAAACGCTTTGGGCTTTGGCCGACTGATGCGATAGCGGAAGCCAAGGCGCTGTCGCTGATCGGCTTCTTCGCTGCGAGCGTGCATCCCGCACATGCGCATATCGGCAGGCCCGAGCGGTACGCGAGCGATCCTGCCGCATTTACCACTCTCAAGGACACTGGCAGGAAAGCTTTCCACGGCTATTTGCAGCAGATCGACGGGATGTTGGCGGGCCGCGAGTGGTTTTCCGACCGACACACCGTCCTCGATCCTTATGGCTTCGTCTTCTATACGTGGGGTGTGCGTCGCGAGCTCCCCATGCAGGAGCTCAAGAATTACTCCCGGTTCAAGGACCGCATGATGGAGCGTCCCGCGGTCCGACGCGTGGTCGAGCAAGAGAAGGTGAAGCTTTGATCGAAGACGAATGCTCTTCGCCTTGGCGCCCGCAGAATTCGCGTTACCTTTGACTGCTGCAACTCCGTAGAGGAACGATGGCAAAGATCACACGGATCAACCCCGACGGAATTTCCAAGCCGTTTTCAAACTATTCGCATGTCGTCACGGCTGAAGGGGCGCAGAAGCTCGTGTTCTGCGCAGGGCAGGTCGCCGCCGACGCGGACGGGAAGGTTTTGCCGCCCGACGATTTCGACGCCCAGGCCAAGATGGTGATGCATAATCTCACCAAAGCGCTCGCAGCCGGGGGCGCCAAAATCTCCGATGTCACCAAGATTACGATCTACATCTGCAATCCACACGACGTCCCGAAGGCACGCGGGATTTTGCAGACCTATTTTGCCGGTCATCCACCCGGTAGCACCTTGTGCATCCTGCGCGGGCTGGCAAACCCGAATTTCCTACTGGAGATCGAGGCGATCGCGGCCGTATGATTATTGCTGGGCGACGCTACAGTCCGAGCTCATGAGACCGAGCTCATGCAGATCGCTCAGGTGATGCCGAGGGCCAGAGCGACCACGGCTACAACAAGAACAGAAATTGCTGCTGTCAGTGCGCTGGCGGCGGACGAAAGCCATTTTACCAAACGGTCATTGTCGCGGCCGCGGACCGCTCTCGACAATCCTCGCGGCACTGCTGGATGCGTGTCCATTGACATCAGACAAACCCTCTCTTTCGGCATCGCCCTCAAGCGCAATGCCTCGACCGTTCGGAGCTCAGGGAGATAGTTACGAATCGACCAGTGAAGACTCTTGCAATTGCTGGTTAACGGCTCGTTACGCTGCAGACCTTGCCTTTAGTACAGCCGCAGGGTGTGCAAAGGCGCGCAATTCCGCATCCGCGCCTCAATTCATTCTCATGCGCGCCGTGCACACGCGGTCGGGGGCAGCGCCTCTGTCTCCCACACGTGGGCACGGCGCGGCAGTCAAGCTTGCGCAGACTGCGTAAACTTGTCTGCGTGCGCGCCTTTGCCCACCCTTACGCGACGGATTAATGGGCCTCGACCACAGGGCCGGGGAAAAGCTCAGAGCTTCGCCCGGTGAGCCAATACACGAGCAGCCCGGCCCACTCGCGCACAGCCGTATCCAGCCGCCGCAGCCCATCGCCGACCGTCGCAAATGGCCGCCACGCATCCGCGGGTCCGCGCGTGCGCCAATCGACCGGATAAGGCTCGACCGGGAAGCCGAACTTTCTGAACACGCCGACTGCCCTCGGCAAATGATACGCCGAGGTCACGAGCAGCCAGCGCTGGCCCGGCTGCGGATTGGCGACCTGTTTGGAGTAGACGGCGTTTTCGACCGTGTTCCGCGAGCGATCCTCCAACATGATGCGACTTGGCGCAATGCCGAAGTCCTCCAGCTGCCGCAGGGCAAAGGGCGCTTCGCTGCCTTCATCGTAGACCAGCGCGCCGCTGCCGCCGGAGAACAAAATGCGCGCATCCGGATAGCGACGAGCAAGCCCGGCGATGACGGTCAACCGCTCCGCAGACTCGTTGAGCGCGACCTCGTCGCGCGCAGCCGAAACGTCGGGCGAAATGACGCCGCCCAGCACAATGATGCCGTCAGGAGCGCCGCGGGAAGCGTCCCAAGGCGGAAACCGCTGCTCCAACGGAATGAGCAGCGCATTCCCGATGGGCGAAAGACCAAGAATAGTGATCATGGCGAAACTGCCTGCGACCAGAAAAATGCCCGCGCGCGCCCATCGCGTGATCAGCAAGGAGAGTCCCAGCAGCCCGATTGCAATGACGAGATTTGACGGGTTCGCAAAGAAACCCAGAATTTTGGAAATGGTGAAGAACATCCTCAGGCTGGCGCGATACCGAGCCGCGCATCGCGTCGGCGCAACCACGTCACGAACGGAATGGACAGCAGCACCATCCAGGCCTTGCCGACGATCTGGCCCAGCAAAAAATCAAGCGAACCAAAGGCGAGCCACAGAAACACCACCGAATCGACGACGAGGCCAGCCAGGCTGGAAATGACAACGGCGGTGACCAGTCGTCGGCGCGCCAGAGGCGTGTACACGCAGAAATCGGCAACTTCGGAAAGCAGAAACGCCACTCCTGATGCAAGCACGAGCGAGGGCGGCGCCAATGCCGCCGAGATGACGGAACCAACGACGATCGCCCACGCCGCGATCACGATGCCAAGGCGGCGCTGCGCCAAATCTCGTAAGACCAGCGCGACGCCTATCATGAGGACGCCGGAGGGGGCCATGAGGCCGGGCGCCACCGCTATCAGACATGGTCCGTCCGGCACGCATGTGGTTCCGGCATGGCCAATGAGCCAATTCGCCGCCGGAATGGTCAGCGCGAACAGGAGGAGAAAAACCGCTCCTTCGCGCCGACGTTGCTTTTCCACGCTCGCTTGCGTCATCGTGCGGCTTTCCAGCGCGCATACCCGTCCGCGCGCAACTTGCAGGCGGGGCACTCCCCGCAACCATAGCCCCACGCGTGGCGATCCAGACGGTTGCCGAAGTAGCAACTGTGCGTATCCTCCACCAGAACATCGACGAGCGGCTCTCCCCCGATTTGATGTGCCAGGTCGAACGTCTCGGCCTTGTCGATCCACATCAGGGGAGTGTGGATCACAAAACGCTGCTCCATGCCGAGATTGAGCGCAACCTGCATCGCCTTGATCGTATCGTCGCGGCAATCCGGATACCCGGAATAGTCCGTCTCGCACATCCCTGCGACGAGATGCTTGATGCCTCGGCGATAGGCGAGTGCGGCGGCAACGCTGAAAAAAATGAGGTTGCGGCCCGGCACGAACGTGGTGGGAAGTCCGTTCGTCCCAATCTCGATTGCCACCTCGCGCGTGAGCGCGCTTTCGGAAAGCGCGGCGAGAGCGCCTAGTTGCACCGTGTGGTCCTCGCCGAGGAGCGGTCCCCATTCCGGCCGCAGAGCGCGCACGCGCTCGCGCACGCGGTGACGCACATCGAGCTCCACGCGGTGGCGTTGTCCGTAATCAAAGCCGACGGTCTCGACGCGTTCGAAGCGCTCAAGCGCCCAGCAAAGACAAACCGTCGAATCCTGCCCTCCGGAAAACAGAACGAGAGCGGCCTCGCGGCGAAAGCGACTCATGTTGTGAGTCTCTCCACCTAATCCCAGTTGGACGATCCGGAATAGGCGTAATCGACGATGCGCCCTTCCCGGCTGGCCAGGCTGGCGATCTGGTCCATTTCCGGTCGCGTGAGCTCGAAATCGAAGATCGCGAGATTTTCCGAGAGGCGTTCGGGGCGGCTGGTGCGCGGGATCACAGCAATCCCCTGCTGCACAAGGAAGCGCAGGCTGACTTGCGCCGCTGTTTTGCCGTGCCTCTCGCCAATTCGCGCGAGCAGCTCATTACTCTTGACGCCTCCGCGCGCGATCGGGCTGTAAGCGATGATCGCCATGTCGCAGGCTCGACAGGCGGCTATTACCTTGGATTGGTCGAGAAGGGGATGCAGCTCGATCTGATTGCAGAGGAGCGGTTCGTCAGCGTACTTTGCGGCTTGCTCGATCAACGCAACGGTGAAATTCGATACGCCGATGTTGCGAGCAAGCCCCCTGCGCTTGACCTTGCAAAGCGCTGCCAGAGTTTCGTGCAGGGGAATTTGCGGATTTGGCCAATGCAGCAGCAGCAGATCCACATGGGCCAACCGTAAGCGGGAAAGGCTCTCCTGCGCCGAACGTTCGAGATCGCGCGGAGCAAAATGCGACGGCCACACCTTGGTGGTTATGAAAACGTCATCGCGTCTGGCGCCAGAGGCGCGCAAACCCTCGCCGACCTCACGCTCGTTATCGTACATTTCAGCCGTATCGACGTGGCGGTAACCCAACCTCACCGCCTGCTCCACCATGCGCACGCAGGTGCGCCCGCGGAGATCCCACGTGCCGAGGCCAACAAGCGGTATGGGGGCGGCAGCCATGTTGAGTCCCGAAACCAAGAGCAGTGCTTCCTACCGGTGCATGAGCTTCATGCGTCCCATCGCGGCGCGTGCGGCGGGTTGACCACCCGTCCGTCCGGTTGCTTGAGCCTGTCGATCGCAGCCATCTCGGCTTTGCTCAGCGTGAAATCGAAGCTCGCGAGGTTGGCTGCGAGGTGATCCGGATTGGCCGTGCGCGGAATCGGAATGATTCCTTGTTGCATGAGATAGCGCAGCGCGGCTTGCGAGGCGCTCTTGTCATGCGTCGCCCCGATACGCGCGAGCACTGCATTGCCAGACACCTTGCCGCGGGCAAGGGGACAATAGGCGGTGACCGCCATGCCGTATTTGCTGCATGCTGTGAGAACCCGGCTCTGGTCGAGGAAAGGGTGAACCTCGATCTGGTTCGTCACCAATGGCTCGCTTGCGAGCTTCACGGCCTCTGCAAGCAACGCAGTGGGAAAATTCGCAACTCCGATGTGTCGCGTTCGTCCTTCACGCTTGACCCTGCAAAGAGCGGCGATGCTTTCCGACAGCGGCACTCTCGGGCTTGGCCAATGGATCAACAACAGATCGACGAACGGAAGCTTCAGCTTGCTCAGACTTTCTTCGCAGGAACGCTGAAAGTCCGCGGGCGCGAGCTTGTCATGATAGACCTTCGTGGTGACGAAGACGTCCTCGCGAACGAGGGCAGCGTCCCGAAGCCCCTGCTGGAGTCCCTCCCCCACGGCCGCCTCGTTGCCGTACCGCTCAGCCGTGTCGATATGGCGAAACCCAAGGCGCAATGCTGTCCTCACTGCCTGGACACAGGCATCGTCCATGAGGGTCATCGTGCCAAGGCCGAGAGCAGGAATTCTGGCGCCGTTAGCCTCGACAAATTTCATTGTTCCCTCTCGCGGCGCAACAGCCAACGCGCAGAGCGGTGACCCGGGACGGCAGGGTAGGAGATTAGAATCATTCAATAAACTCAAGAATGCTATTGCATGACAGCGTTCGAAGCCCTTCATAAGGGCATCAGTAATATGGCCAACGGAATGCTGCGCGCAATTGTGCTCGGGTCGACGTTAACAGCGATCGCGCTCGCAGCGCTGGACGCTCCGGGCGCTCAGGCGCAGGAATTTAACCTGATCATCCGCAACCACAAGTTCGAGCCTGACGAAATCCGGGTGCCCGCGGGCAAACGCGTGACCATCTCCATCAGCAACGAAGATTCGACGCCAGAGGAATTCGACAGTCCCGCGCTCAAGGTTGAGAAGGTGGTTGCCGGGAAATCGAAAGCCCTGGTCCGCATTGGTCCTCTTCCTGCCGGCCGCTACGAGTTCACCGGCGAGTTCCACGCGGAAACGGCCAAAGGCGTCGTGATCGCGGAATAGTCCGATGCTGGGCGCAGCTGTAATTGTCTTTCGGGAAGTCATCGAGGCCGGTCTGATCATCGGGATCGTGCTCGCGGTGACGCGCGGCGTGCGCGGGCGCGGATATTGGGTTGGCGCCGGCGTCCTGGCGGCACTGGCCGGCGCTGGACTTCTCGCAATATTCGCGGAGACGATTGCCAACGCGTTTGAGGGCTCCGGCCAGGAGCTGTTCAATGCCGGCGTGCTCGGCATCGCGGTGATCATGCTGATGTGGCACAATCTTTGGATGGCCAGCCACGGCCAGGAGATAGCTGCGTCCATGGCCGCCGTCGGCCGGAAGGTGACGAGCGGAGAGCGACCGATGACAGCGCTGGCGCTCGTGGTGGGTCTTGCCACGCTGCGCGAAGGCTCCGAAGTGGTCCTGTTCCTCTATGGAATAGTGGCCGCCGGCACCTCCGCATCCTCTCTGGTGCTTGGCGGTGCCCTGGGACTCGCGGCCGGCGCCGCGTTTACCGCGCTGACCTATTACGGCTTGCTCGCCATCCCGACGCGACACATCTTCACGGTCACGACCGTGCTGATCGCGCTGCTGGCCGCCGGGATGGCCGCGCAGGCAGCGCAGTTCCTCGATACCGCCGGTCTGATCAATGTGTTGGGACACCGGCTGTGGGACAGCTCAGCGTGGCTGCCGCAGGACAGCATCATCGGCCGCCTGCTGCATACCTTGGTTGGATACACCGACCGGCCGACCGAGCTTCAGCTGCTCGCGTATCTTGGCGACACTCGCCGTCATGACAGCTTTGACGTGGCTCTCGGCATCCGCCCGCGCCATGCGGCCGAATGCGCGGCTCCCGAGCACCGCGAGCGCGGATTGCTGGCAGAGCATCAAGACCGACGCAGCATTAGAGCATTTTCCGGAAAAGTGGACGCCGGTTTTCCGCAGAAAATGCGACCAGATAAGGAATCTGGAGCCGCGCGCTTCACGCTTTGCCGTAACCGGCGCGCAATGGCATCCAGGCCGATTGTGGCCTGGCCCGCAGCAAACGATCGATATCTTCGCGCGGAGCGGGCCTCGCAAACAGAAATCCCTGCATTTCGCTGCAGCCTGCAAGGCGCAGCAATACGCGCTGCTCCTCGGTTTCCACCCCTTCGATCACGACTCCCATGCCCAAGGCTCGTCCGAGCGTCACGATAGCCTGGACGATGACTCCTCCGTTGCCGGATCGATCAAGGGCGGCGACGAAGCTGCGGTCGATCTTGATCTTGTCAAACGGAAGTTTCTGCAAATAGCTGAGGCTCGAATAGCCTGACCCAAAATCGTCCAGGGCGAGCCCGACGCCGAGGGCGCGCAGTTCCTGCAGCCGAGCCGCAGTCTCAGCAGGCTTGTCGATAAACACGCTCTCCGTCATTTCAAGAACGAGGCGGGCCGGATCAAACTCGGTCTCCTGCAACACCGATGACACGAGATCGATGAAGGCGCGATCGCGCACTTGGACAGGCGACAAATTCACGGAGACGTAGAGATCGGGCCATCGTGCCGCATCCGAAATTGCGCGGCGCAGAGCAAATTCTCCCAGCTGCGCCATGACCCCGGCTTCTTCTGCGATCGGCACGAAGAGCGATGGCGGCACAACGCCTCTTGTCGGATGATGCCATCGCAACAAGGCTTCCAGACCGACGATGTCGCCCCCATCTGCCCTGACGATGGGTTGATAGTGGACATCGAAAGCATTGGCGGCAATCGCCCGAGGAACCTCGCGCCTTATGAAACGCCGCTCCTCGAATTCCGCTTCCATCTCGGCAGTATAGGAGACGATCGCCCCGCTGCCGCTCCGCTTGGCAGCGCGCAATGCGAGATCAGCGCTGCGCGTGAGTGCGTCGCGCGTCACGCCGTCACGCGGCGCCGTGGCGAATCCAACGCTGATGCTGGCGTGAACGACCTGCTCAATCCAGAACGGGCGAGCCAGAGATTGACGCACCGCATCGATTGCCGCCACCCCCGAATCGGGTTGCGTCGCGGATATCAGCAAAGCGAACTCATCGCTGCCAAGCCGACCGATGACCATCCCAGGCCGAGCGCTGCGCTGTAACCGCTTGCCGATCTCCGCGAGCACCTCGTCACCACCAGCATAGCCGACCGACCTGTTCACCTCGTCAAAGCCATCGAAGTCGAAGACTGCATATGTCAAGGTCGCCTGCCCTTCCCTGGTGGCGACGGCGTGCTCGAGCAACTGGAAGAAGCGAGCCTGGTTCGGGAGCCCCGTGAGCGGGTCCTGGTCTTCGAGCTTCTGCACATGTTGCTCGCTGCTGGCCAGCTGAGACCGCAATCGGCCTAGCTGCCAAATCGCCAGCACCGTGAAAGCGAGAAGTCCGACCGTAATGCCTGCTGCCAATGGCAGCAGCTTCGCAATGGTCGTTCCAGCCGGCCGCTCTGGTTCCCAAGTGAACCAGCCTACGATGCGGCCCCTGGCGTCAAGCGCCGATTGGACTTCGCGGCCATTCTGCCGCCCAACACCTGGCTCGGTCTCAAACCGCAGTTCCTTGAGGCCCGATGCGCGTCCCAGCACGCCAATGAGTCGCGGCTCTACCTGCGCGAGGTCGGGAGAAACCGCTTGCAAGGCCTGAACCGCTTCCGCCAGGGCTTGGCGATGCTCAGCCTCAAGGTGGTCGTCGGTCCCCTTGGCGAGGAAGTAAGCGAGCCCCGTGCAGACTACAATCGAGGCAACGACCAGGACCGCGAACGGTGCAATCAGTCGCAGCACCGTCCGTTCCCGGCGCATCCGCTCGGCGGACCGCCGCCCATGCCGGTCCGTCCATTTCTGTACGGTGTTTCGCACGGCCTCAATCACGGGAAGCCTTCTATGAGCAGCGATCACCGGTTCATTAACGAGCGTGCGGCAACAATTGATAGGAACTTCAAATCCACGCACTCGGCACCTCTGGTGCGCACGGCCGGCATCGTAACCCGGTACGGTTAATACCTGGTCACGCGACCGCCACCCTTTCGGGTGCTGAGCTCTCTTCCGTGAGTTATCCGATGCGCGGCCACCGTTGCCGCAGGCGCCCGCTTGCATGGGCAGGCGCCGAGACCGAGGGACGCAAATTTCGATCGCCTCGGCGGTGCTGAAGGGCGAGTGACTGGGACCGCATCTCGCCCAAGCAGGAGATTGCGCTCGTTCTTGGTCGCATCGAGGCGAATCGCGGCGGAATTGTGCTTTGGCATGACATCAAATTGCGGACGGCAACGATGCTTCCACGTCGCATCGAGCCCCGCACCAGTCAATTGACGTGAGCGGCTGCATTGCGGTGGCATGGCACCGTGTCGCAGTCATCACACAGGCTATTAATCATGCCAGCCCTTGGTGGATTAAGGTGTCATTAAATTGCCTCCACCTAGTGTTTCGATACAGTGGGCACATCGCCATCGGTCCCGGGCGTATTTTCCGGGTGATCTGTCAGACAGTCGGGGCTGGATCGGGGGAATGCGCAGCATCATTGTCGCATATGGCTTGCTGGCGTCCGTGATCAGCCTCGGGACCGCAGCAGCAGCTGCCGGTGAATGCCCAGCGGAAGCACTCGGCGTTAGTCGCACCATTGCGATCGACCCAAGCGAGCATCCCCGCGTTGGCAGCCTGCAGTACTCAGAATCTCTGCCGCTCAAGGATCACGAGGTCGTATTGACCTTCGATGACGGCCCGTTGCCCCCTTACACCAACCGCATTCTGGACACGCTCGCATCCGAGTGCGTCAAGGCGACTTTCTTCATGGTCGGCCGCATGGCGCGCGGCTATCCTTCGATTGTGCGTCGTGTCTACAATGAAGGGCACACGGTCGCGAACCACAGCCAGAATCATCCCTTCACCTTCGCCAAGATGACCACCGATCAGGCCGCGCAGGAGATCGATGCCGGTCACGCCTCCCTGCTCGCCGCGCTAGGCGATCCCAAGGCTATCTCTCCCTTTTTCCGCATCCCCGGACTGTTGCGGCAGGACTCGGTCGAACAGTATCTCGCCGCGCACGGCTACATGACGTGGAGCCTCGATTTCCTTGCGGATGACTGGACCCACATCAAGAGCCAGGAAGTCACCAAACGTGCGATCAGCCGAATCGAGGCACGCGGCAAGGGCATTTTGCTGCTCCATGATATTCAGCCCGCCACCGCGCTGGCTTTTCCCAGCATCCTCAAGGAGCTCAAGGCGCGCGGTTACAAGATTGTGCATGTCGTGCCGGCCACCGCCGACCGGCCAAAAACGGTTTCGGAGCCGGAGCAATGGGTGGCGCGCCGCACCCCGGAGCAGCAGGTCTGGCCACGCACGCTTGTGGTCGGAGCAGAACCGCAGGAAACCATCCTCTCAGTTCCTGCTCCGGAGAACTTTGGAATCGAGCACTTCGGCGACCCCGGCGTTAAGATCGCCTTGGCGCAGACCTTTGAACGCCAGACGCACAACGGCGGGGCTGCGCTACTCGCGACTACGGCATGGCCGGCTCCGGTGCTCCATGCAGCGCGGGCCGAGGCGACGGTGCTGCCCGTTCCGGCTGCGTACAATTTCCGATATTCCCGTCCATTCCGGTTCAGTCTGCGTGAGAAGCCAAAGCTCGCTCACAACAAGCACGTACCTAACAAGTTTGCCCCCAAAAAGCCCGCTGCGAGCTCGAGCGCCCCGCCGAAGGATCCGGGCACGACGGGGACCATTCCAGCCTCCCCCGTCCCGGAGGGTCCACCTCGTCCGCCCCGCCCGATTGGGCACCAATTGTCGGGGGTGCGCCCGCCGGTCGATCTGGGTCCGCAAACGCGGTGAGCTCGATCTAATACCTCCCCTGAAAGGGGAGGTCGGCGAGCAAAGCGAGCCGGGTGTGGTCGGCTGCAGCAATCTCGGGCGTCGAAGCGATCCCACCCGACCGCCTGTCGCTTCGCTCCGGCGGTCGACCTCCCCTGAAAGGGGAGGTACACCGAGGCTGGAGGGTCCCATGTCGAACCGTCTGTTCGCCGTCGCTCTGTTGCTGATTGTGGGTTGCGCAACGCCAGCGGCAGCGCAGCAAATCAGGGCGGGACTATTGACTTGCAACGTATCTGGCGGCCTCGGATTCATCATCGGATCGCAGAAGCAGATATCGTGCGTGTTCGCGCCGGATCAGCCGAGCTGGCCAAGCCGGCAAGAGGACTACGATGGCACGATAACCAAGTACGGTCTCGATCTTGGGATTACCGGCGGCGGCAAGATGGTCTGGGCGGTGTTCACCAGAACAGTCGCCGGCCCCGGCTTCCTCGCAGGGGATTACGTCGGAGCGAGCGGCGAAGCATCAGTGGGCGCCGGGCTTGGCGCGAATGTTCTGATCGGCGGCTCCAACCGGACGGTCACTTTGCAGCCCATCTCGTTGGGCGGCCAGATCGGTCTAAATCTCGCCGTCGGTGTTGTGGCTTTTCATCTGGGCCTGCCGGCGCGCTAGTGTGAATCGCGGTCGATAGGAATCAGCGCAGGGTGGGCAAAGCCGCCGAACACAGGTCGGAGCTCAACAAATATCCCATCCTGGCGGCGTGCCCACACGTCCCGAGAGTGTAGCGCCATTTCGCCCGACATGAGCGCGCCGGGCAATGTGCATATTCAAAATCGCCTTTGCACGGCAAGCGAATCAGGCGGCAGTCAGTGCTGCGTCCCCGTGGTAATGCCCGTGACAATTGAACCATTTTGCCGGTGCCAGCGACTAACAATTTGCCGCTGTTGGGGCGTTAGCAGGGGGGCATCCGTTTGCGTCGGCGTGGCTCACATCAGAACTCCGGAATCGCAGCGGCATTCGCCATATTTCTTGCGGTGTACGGCGGGCTTGCGCTCTGCCTTTTTTGGTTAATGCAACCGTCGGTCGTCACAAACCAGGGGCTCGGCGCGTATCATCCGCCGCCTAACACTGTTGTGAACTACGCCGATGCGCCATGGGTCCCGCCGGCCGAATTGGAGCCGCGCGCCGCGTTCGCATTAGCGCCGCCAGAGCCCATTGCTGAGGACAGCAAGGTCGTCGCCCCAAAGCCCGAAACGAAGGTGCGCGAGGTCAAGACAGCCCCGCGGCGGGAACGCTATGCGAGGCCGCGGCACTACACATCAGGACCACAATTCCCGTTTTTCCGCCCCTGGTTCTGACGACCACCGCGGCCGCGGGTCTGCGTTCCCGGCTGTGCAGTGACACCGCCTGCGCGCGAATCTGCACATGCATCGCGTAAAGGACATTCTCGAAGCGATCGTGTTCAACAGCCGATGGCTGCTGGCGCCATTCCTGCTTGGTCTGATTCTCGGTCTGGCCGCACTCGTCTACAAATTCATGCTCAAGCTCGCGGAATTCATCATCCAGGCCCCTGCTGCCGCGCCCGCTGATATCACCGTCGGCATCCTTACGCTCGTCGATCTCACCCTTGTCGCCAATCTCATCGTCATCGTGATCTGCTCGAGCTATGAGAACTTCGTCGCTCACATCGATCTCGTGAAACATCCGGATTGGCCGGAGGGACTGGTCAAGATCGGATTTTCCGACCTGAAGCAGAAGCTCCTCGGCTCGATTGCAGCCATTGCCGCTGTCAACGTGCTGGAGTGGTTCATGGATATCGAACGCCACGCCGACAGCGCCAGGCTTGGCTGGGTGGTGGGTATCTTGCTGGCCTTCGCGACCGCGATGCTCCTGCTGGCAATTGCCGATCGCCTGAGCAGCAGCAAGGAGAGACACCCGTAAGCGACCCATAGGGCTTCACGTAAGCCGGCGGCATCAAGCGTACCGTATGCCCACGAGCCTGTAATTTGCGCGACCACCAGTCCGTACTTGATCGGTGCCTGAACCGGCAGGTCACTGATTGCAACGTCTAGGCGATACGACGCTGGATCAGCAGACCCAAAGCCTCACCCTGCGATGCCGCCGCCAGCAGTTGTACCCACCAGAGTATGCGTATGCACCGTAGCCGAAGCCGCCACCGCCGCCACCATGGAAACCGTGGAAACCCTGCCCACCATGACTGCCATGACCACCATGACCACCGCCATGACCGCCATGACCACCACCACGGGCGGATGCGAAATTTGGGGCGATCGCTACAGCACTAATAGCAACGGCACCGGCAAGGGCGATGAGAGTTTTGCGCAACATGATTGCATATCCTCCTTGGAACGTCGCGCGCCCCTTGGGCTGACCTTACTCCCTGTCGCTTACGTGGGACTGAATGGTGAGCCCGTCGTCGCAGACCGAGCATTGCGCACGAGCGGTTTTAGACCTTACCGTGGTCCGCCAGACCGGGGTCCGCTCTTGCTCTTGATCCAATGCGGCGAGCGCCCGAACTGTAGCGCGAGTCCCGGCGCCTGAAGCAGAGCAGGCACGCCCTGCCCGTCTATTTACAGCGTGAGCTTGCCACTTGACGTCAAGACCATTTAGGCAGTGGATCGATTGAACGCGGTTTGGACCCGGACCTCCGAGGTGGCGTTCGCGTGCAATAATAGACCGAATGGCGTCAACGCGGGAGACCGACGGTGCTGCAGTCCACTATGGCCGCGAAACGATGCTTCCAGCTCATTCTGATCAAACCCTCGCATTACGATGATTATGGGTACGTGATCCGCTGGTGGCGCGCGATGATTCCGTCGAATTCGCTCGCGGCTGTGTACGGTATTGCGGCCGATTGCGCCGAGCGGCAGGTCCTTGGGCCCGACGTCGCCATCGACATTGAAGTGCTCGATGAGACGAACACACGCATCGACGTGCCGGCTCTGCTCGCTCAGTTCCGTCGCCACGGCAACTACGGCCTTCTCGCGCTCATCGGCGTGCAGTCGAACCAGTATCCCCGCGCCCTCGACATCGCAAGACCGTTCCGGGCCGCTGGGATTCCCGTTGCCATGGGAGGCTTCCACGTATCTGGATGCCTCTCAATGCTCGACGGCCGCGCAATTGATCTCGATTCTTGCCGGGAGATGGGTATCTCGATGTTTGCGGGGGAAGCCGAAAGCCGGCTCGACATGGTGTTGCGCGACGCGGCCACGGGCCGGCTTGCGCCGGTGTACAACTTCATGAAGGACCTGCCGGGATTGCAGGGCACGCCCGTGCCGTTCCTCCCGAAGAGATACATTGCGCGCACGCTTGGTCTGAGCGCCAGTTTCGACGCAGGCCGCGGCTGCCCGTACCAGTGCTCATTTTGCACCATCATCAACGTGCAGGGCCGCAAGTCGCGCTTTCGTTCAGCGGACGATGTCGAGCATCTCGTGCGCCTCAACTGGGCGCAAGGTATTCACAAGTTTTTCATTACTGACGATAATTTTGCACGCAACAGGGAGTGGGAAGCAATCTTCGATCGCCTGATCGAGCTCCGTGAAAAGCACGGCATCCCACTCGGCTTGCTGATTCAAGTCGACACGCTCTGCCACAAGATCCCTGCCTTCGTAGAGAAAGCGAAGCGAGCCGGCGTCACGCGGGTCTTCATCGGATTGGAGAACGTCAACCCGGACAATCTGGCAGCAGCGAAAAAGCACCAAAACAAGATCACCGAGTACCGTAAGATGCTGCTCGCCTGGAAAGCGCAGGGGATGATGACGCTCGCGGGGTACATTTTGGGATTTCCAGCCGATACACCGGAGAGCATTAGACGCGATATCGCTATCGTTCAGAAGGAGCTGCCGCTCGACGTTCTCGAGTTCTTTTGTCTGACGCCGCTGCCCGGCTCGGAGGATCACCGGACCCTCTGGACTAAGGGCATCGCGATGGATTCAGACCTCAACAACTACGATACGGAACATGCCTGTACCGGCCACATCAAAATGAGCGGGCAGGAGTGGGAGGCGATTTATCATGAAGCTTGGTCGCTATATTACAAGCCGGAGCATATGAAGACGCTACTGCGTCGCACGGCAGCTACCGGCGGGCCGATGGGTAGCCTCGTCAAGCTGCTGCTCACGTTTTCGACGACGGATCGCCTCGAAAAGGTGCATCCGCTCCAGAGCGGCATCCTTCGTCTCAAACATCCGTCCGAGCGTCGCCCCGGCCTGCCGCGCGAAAGCCCATGGGTCTTTTGGCCGCGTTTCGTGTGGGAGACCCTTTACAAGCACGCGATCCTGGCCGGCCTGATCGGACGGCTCCTTGTATGGAAGACGGCCATCGCACGCGACCCCGACGCGCGAGGCTATATGGATCAGGCGCTCACGCCGGTAGGCGACGACGAAGACGTGACGCTTGACCTGCTCACGAAGACGACGGGGGCACGCGCAGCGGTTGCGCACGCCAAGAAAATCGCGGAGCTGACTGGCGTTGGCCGAGTGGCTTGACTGGCTGGCATTTTTGCAGGGGGCGCGGCGCAGTCGGTGAAGTTCGAGCTTGTGAGCAATCTGCATCAAGGAGCCGGGCCACTACAGACGATGATGCTGGCGACCGACGACCTCATCCAACGCTTCCTGATTCACCTCATGCCGAAGGGCTTCCGTCGCATCCGACACTATGGGCTGCTCGCCAACGGCAACCGAGCCGCGAACATTGCGCACTCGCGCGAGCTGCTGGCGATAAGTCTCGAGGTTAATCGCCAATTCGTACCCGGTCGGCGCCTGCACCGCCAGGTCGGCGGTTTGGCGCCCTTGAGATGCGAGCAGCGTAGGTGTCGACTTGGCACGGCGCGTGACACATCGGCCGTTCAACGCCCTACCGAAAGTTGGATGTGCTCTGATGCGCCGCCGAGGCGCCGACGCAAGTGCAGTTGCTGACGTTGTAGCCAAGACACACATCAAGAAAAAACGCTCGCGCAATCGCGAGAACGTTGCAACGAAGTGACAGTGAGTCAAAATCACCAAAAAGCGACGCCAACTGGAACGCCGCCCGTTGCTCGACGCACGGATTGGGCTCAGTCTGGAGCCGCACGGCGATGTGCGAATCTGGCGCGCACGCGGCAGGTCCGCCGGGATTTTGGGAGAAACGCGGCATGAGCGGCGTCCGTTGCGACCACATCCTCGCAAGCGCAGCAGTTGCGCTTTTGCTTGCCGCGCCCCTTTGCGCGCTCGCACAGGAGACGGGGCTGGGCGCTCCGGCGAGCGTGGCCGACGAGACCCCGGCACCCGATACCTTGGCCTCGCTCGATCCCGCCGATCGCGTGATCGCGGAACGGATTCGCGATCTCCTCGCCACGAAGCCGAACCGTATCTTCGCCAGCGAGAATGAGCATGCGGCGATCGAAGCCTTCTATCGGAAGCGCAATCTGGCGCCGCTCTGGCTCGACAAGGGGGTGGAGAATGCGCGTGGCAAGGCGGTGATTGCCCGCCTCAAGAACGCCGATGCCGACGGCCTCGATCCCGGCGATTACATGACGCCGAACTTTGCCGGGCCTCTTCCGGATGCGCTCGCCGCCGCCGATCTCGCGCTCACGCAGTCCGTGCTCACCTATGCGCGGCATGTGCAGGCCGGGCGTTTTTCCTATCGTTTGGTCAGGGAGGACAACATTGGGCTGCCGCAAGCGCCGCCAGATCCGGCGCAAGTGCTCGCCAGAGTCGCGGAGGCCGCCGATGCCGGTAACGCGCTCGATGAATTCAGCCCGCAGAACGAGCCCTATCAGAAGCTCAAGACGGCGCTTGCAGAGCTTCGCGGCAGGGCCGCTGGCGGACTGAACGAGATCGCCGCGGGTCCGGTGCTCAGCTTCAACCGCAAGCACCCGATGGAAGATGCGCGTGTGTCGTCATTGCGCGAGAGGCTCAAGCTCTCCGGCGAGGCGTCCGATCGGCGCTACGACGCCAAGCTCGCCGACGGCGTGAAGCGCTTCCAGCGCGCAAACGACCTGCCGGCAACCGGCAATCTCGACGCGCGGACGGTCAGTAAGCTCAACCGTCCCACGCTTGACCGCCGCGTCGATACCGTCATCGCCAACATGGAGCGCTGGCGCTGGTACCCGCGCGATCTCGGCAACGCGCATGTCGAGGTCAACGAGCCCGACTTCACGCTCAAGGTGCTGCACGAGGGCAGGCAGGTGTGGGCCAGTCGCATCGTCATCGGCAAGCCGAGCATGCCTACCCCGCTCCTTTCGGAGAAGATGAACTCCTTTACCATCAACCCGACCTGGCACGTGCCGCCCTCGATCGTGCACAACGAATACCTGCCGGCGCGGGCAAGGGACCCGGGCGTGCTGTCGCGCATGGGCCTGCGCGTGAAAACTGCGGCGGACGGCGAGGTGCAGATCACGATGCCGCCCGGCGGCGAAAACCCGCTCGGGCGCATCCGCTTCAACTTCTACAACCGCTTCATGGTCTATCAGCACGACACTCCGGACCAATATTTCTTCGCCCACGACGTGCGCGCCGAGAGCCACGGCTGCATGCGCGTGCAGGATGCGGCAAAATATGCCGAGATTCTCTCCCACATGGCGCGGCCTGACGAGCAGTGGACGGCAGAGAAGATCAAAAGCATGTTCGGCAACACCGAGCAGGAGATCCAGCTGCAATCGGTGCCGATCTGGATTCACCTGACCTATCAAACCGCCTTTGTCGACGACGCGGGCAAGCTGCAGACGCGCCGCGACCTCTACAACCTCGACAGCCGCACGCTGGCTGCGATCAAGGGCTCGCGCGCGATCCTTGACCCCGCACCCGAGCAGAAACACGAGCCGGAGATCGCAGCTCCGGCGCGGTCAGCTCCCGCGCACCACCGCAGGTTGGCCCACCGTGCGCGCCAAGTCGCCACGTACCAGCCGATATTCTCCAACAGCGGGATGCGTTACGCGCGGCCGCGGCCGCCCCGCGGCGCCTTCTACCGCTGAGGGCCCCCTCTGGAGGGGCACCCCGCGACGCTTGCGTCGCAGCTCCTGCGAGCGGGCTCAGCGCACTTAGGAGCAGTCCACCGGCCTGAAGGGCACCCATCCGTCACGCCGGCTCTCCCCCCGATTACCCGTACACCTTTCCTACGTACCGCCTCACCCCAACGGGGAGAGGGGGGTGCGCCTGCCAATACACGCGAGTCATGCTCCAGTGAAAGTGAGCACTAAAATTAGGGTTTGGGATATCCGGCCTATTTTGAGTCCGCCGGACGCCTTTTCCGCACCTCTTCGTCGCTCGGCTGAAACCCGGCGCCGTCGAGGTATTCGTACGACGTCATGACGCCACGGCCATCCCGCAGCGCGGTTTTGCCGACATAGAGGCCGAGCGTCGACTGGTGATCGATCGCGCGGAATTCCACCTTGCCGGACGGAGACATGAACTCAAGTCCTTCGAAGGCCTTGCTGAGAGCATCGGCATCGGCGGATCCGGCGCGCGCGATGCCAGCGGCAAGCGCCTGGATCGTCGAATACCCCACGATCGAGGAGATGCGTGGATAATCATTGAAGCGCCTCTGGTAGGCGTCGAGAAACGCCAGATGCTCGGGCGTTTTGATAAGATACCAAGGATAGCCCGTGACGTACCACCCGTCCGGGGCATCGTCCTTGAGCGGTTCGAGATATTCCGGATCGCCCGTGAGCAGGCTCACCACATCGACTTCGCGAAACAGGCCGCGCGTCGTGCCCTCGCGCACGAGCTTGGCGAGATCGCCACCGAACAGGACGTTAAAGATGGCGTCGGGCTTCGCATCCGCGAGCGCCTGGACGACCGAGCCGGCATCGACCTTTCCAAGTGGGGGTGCGAAGTCAGCGACGAATTCGACGTCGGGTTGCTGCCTTTTGAGCAGCTCCTTGAAGCTGGCGACCGCCGACTGCCCATACTCATAGTTGGGGTAGACGAAGGTCCAGCGTTTGCGCTTGAGCTTGGCGGCATGCGGCACCATCACCGCGGCGTGGGTATAGGTCGAGGGCCGCAGTCGGAAGGTGTAGCGGTTGCCGGACTCCCACACGATCCTGTCGGTCAACGATGCGGAGGCGAGAAAGAAGACTTTGTGCTGCTTGGCATAGTCAGTGATGGCGACTCCGATGTGCGACAGGATGGTGCCGCTGAGCAGATCAACTCGTTCCTTGAGGATGAGCTCGTCCGCCACGCGCACTGCGTCCCCGGGATTAGCGCCGTCGTCGCGCGAGACAATCTCGAATTTCCTCCCCTTAACCCCGCCGGCGGCATTGATCTGCTCGACCGCCAAATCAACCCCCTTGCGATAGGGCGCCATGTTAGCGGCCATCGCCTTGTAGCTGTTGATGTCGCCGATCTTGATCGTGCCCTGCGCCTGGGCAGCACCGCCGGCGATGAGCGTAGCGAACAGTGCCAGGGCTGTGGATCGCGCCTGCATGCTGCATCTCCTGATTTTGTCCATCTTGCCAATCCGGATCGAACCGTCGCGCGGCGAACCCCAAGGGCTCATGCCGCGCTGGCGTCGCTGGCACGTTGGGGCGCGGGCTCGGCCTCGATCATGCTTTCCACCATTCGCCGCATGCGCGTGGGGGCCGCGTCGATCGCGAGCCTGAGCGGATGCCATGCGCGCGGCTCTTTTTCTTTGCGATGGATCGCCTCGAGAATGGTCTTGTCCTCGTTGAATGCGACGCGGAACTGCTCGACCATGGCCTGCGAGGTCGCCGCGTCGGTCGCGAAATTCTTCACGAACAGCCAATGGTCGATGCAGCTGTCGGCGTCGACCGGCGTGATGAAATGGCACGCATAGATTTGGATGCACTTGTCGCGCGCGCCTTCCGGCGCGCCGGTGCCGGTGAGCGCGCTGCCGAAGTCGATCACGGCGATGCTCGGCGCGGTGTAGTGATAATAGTGCCAGCGGTTGACGTTGCCGGCAAACTTGCCAAACTTCTGAAACAGCGGGATCGCAGGCGAATCGATGATCCATCGCCAGGTCACCAGCTTGTTGCTGGCAAGCTTCTCGTTATGAACCGGTACATCCTCGCCCTCGGCGTTGCCGAGCGTCGAGAGATGAACGAAGCTGACATGCGCGGGGTCGCACAGATTGTCGGCGAGGCTGAGGTAATGACAGTCAATCCGCAGCGCATCGCCTTCGACCGCGCTCCAGCGCGGATCATGAAATTGCGGCAGGTCATAGACCTGCGACGCTTCGGCGAGCGCCGGATCGCCCATCCAGATCCAGGCGAGACCCATGTTCTCGACCACCGGGAAGGACCGCACCTTCGCGTTGCGCGGGATGATCGCCTGGCCGGGAATTCGCACGCACTTACCCTGGCAGTCGAAGGTCATACCGTGATAGCCGCATTCGATGCTGTCACCCCTGAGCCGACCCATCGAAAGCGGCGTCAGCCGGTGCGGGCACACGTCCTCGAGCGCGGCCACCGCGCCCGCGCCGGTGCGATAGAGCACGACGTCCTGCCCGAGGATCCGCCGCGCAGTGAGCTCGCGCGCGATGTCGCGCGACCAGGTGGCGGGGTACCAGGCATTGCGGACATAGTCATCCATCGCTTGTCTCTCCGAGGATCGAACGGGCACCGAAAGGTTTTTATGGAGTACTTACTTAATTTTACTTGAAGGTGTCGCCGCGTCAATGGCATTTTCTCACTGGCCCCCGGATCGCGGTCGTGGCGCGTGCGGCGGAGGCTCCGGAAGATCAGGGTCGGCGCAGCGGTGCAGATCACTACAAGGGATGACGAGGGCGCGTGGGCGGCGCCTGGCACGGGGGATGAAATGTCGGCTGAGGACCTCACCAGGACGTCTCGGGAAACGGACGCGCCGCCGCGGCGTGGGCGTCCGGGACGGGGAGCCGACACGCGCGAACGCATCCTTCAAGCCGCGGTCAAGGTGTTCGCCCAGCGCGGGCTCGGCGGCGGGCGAATCAATCTTATCTCGCGCGCGGCGCGTTCCAACGACCGCATGATCTATTACTATTTCGGCAGCAAGGAGAAGCTTTTCATAGCGGTGATCGAGAAGATCTACCGCGAAATGTGGGAAGCCGAAAGCGCTCTCGACCTCGATCTGACGGACCCCGTCGGTGCGCTCGAGCAGATCGCGCGGTTTACCATGAATCACTATCTCACCCATCCCGAAATGGTCGCCCTGCTCAACAACGAGAACCTGCACAAAGGCAAGTACGTGTCCAGATCACACGCGATGAAGGAGCTATCGTCGCCTGCGCTCGATCTGATGGAACGGGTTTACCGGCGCGGCGTCGAGCAGGGCGCGTTCCGGCGCGGGGTCCGGCCGCTGCACATCTATCTCTCGATTTTGGCGCTCAACTATTTCTACGTCTCGAACCGCTATACGCTGTCAGCCTTTCTCGGGACGGATCTCATGGATAGCGCCAATTTGACGGCATGGCGGGGGTGGGTCGTGGATACGGTGCTGCGCGCCGTGCAAGCCTGATCTCCGCATCCTTGCTTGTGATCCGTGCGCTCGACCGCGCATCCATCGTGGCCTGCCCGCGGCCTGGGCATTGCTGCGATGACGAATTGACGCGTCGGGCGGCGCTACTCGAAGCCGTATTCTTTCCAGCGCTCCAGCACCAGCGCCTCGTCCTCGGGCGCGGGCGCGACGGTCGGCGGGAAGCGCTCGTTATTCCACTCCGGGCGGCGCGCGAAGCTCCAGTTGCGCGTTGCATCGATCAGCACGCGGTTCCAGATGCCGGCGCCGAGCTGGTTGACGTCGCGTTCTTCGAGCGGCGTTGAAGGGTCGAGCGCGTGGCCGAGCAGGCCGGGAAAGATCACGATGCCACCGTGGCCCGCGTTGACCCGGTAGGCGATCGCCCAGTCCATCTGCTCGTACGAAGTGACATCGATGTCGTCCTCGAACACGAACACGTGCTTGTAGCGGCCCTGCCCGGCGCCGGCGCCCCATAGCGCCGCGGCGATCTGCTTCGGCTGCGCCTGATACTGCTTGCGGATCTTGATGTAGATGTTGATCCCGCAGGTGATAGGGTCGGCGTAGACGTCGAGCACGCCCGGGATGCCGGCGGCTATCAGGATGTTCCAGGCGATGCCGGCGCGCTGCGCCGACGAGATTACGGCGTTCTCGCTGTAGGAGTTGGGCATGTTGCCCTCCTGCGTGCCGCGCAGGATCGGGTCGTTGCGGTGGGTGATGCAGGTCACCTCGATGGTTGGGCGCGGCGTCGGCAGATCTGAAACGTAGCCGGTGAACTCGGCGAACGGTCCCTCGATCTCGTAGCTCGCGGGATCGGGATCGATGAGCCCCTCGATCACGATCTCGGCGCTCGCCGGCACTTCCAGGTCAACCGTCTCGCATCGCACCAGCGGCACCGGGACGCCGCGGTAGGCGCCGAGCACGTCGAGCTCACACATGGCGGCAGGCAGCGGGCTGCCTGCGAGGAAGCCCATGATCGGGTCCCAGCCGATGACGCAGGCGACCGGCATCTTCTCCCTGCGGTCGGCATACTTGGCGAAATGCTGGCCCCAGTGCTGGCCGCCCTTGATGAGCAGCGACGGGATCGAGCTCTTGCGCCCGACCATGCCGCGATAGATGCCGACGTTCTGCACGCCGGTGTCCGGGTCCTTGGTCACGATGCAGGCATAGGTGTTGATGTAGCGCCCGCCTTCCAGGTAGTGCCATTTCGGCACCGGGAATTCGAGCAGGTCGATCGCGTCGCCCTTGACGATGTTCTCCTTGACCGGTCCGGTCGCGACCCGCACCGGCGGGATGCGCTCGCGGTTCTTCTGCATCACATGCTCAACGATCTCGCGATTGCTGGTGTCCTTCGGGAAACCCAGCGCCAGTGCGAGTCGCTCCCGCGTGCCGATGCCGCCGGTGAAGACGCGCCGGCCGCGCGCGTTCTCGTACCCGCGGATGTTCTCGAACAGCAGCGCCGGGCCCTTGCGCTCCAGCACCTTGCGCGAGACCGTCCCGATCTCGCGGTCCCAGCTCACCGGCGCGGTGATCCGGTGCAACTCGCCCTCCCGCTCCAGCAGCTCGATCCACTGCCGCAGGTCCATGAAGCCCGGATCGTTGCGCATGTCAGACGCTGAAACAGCTCCCCCTCATCAGTCCGGCTTTGCACCGGAAGACTTGACGACCTTCGCCCATTTTTCCGTTTCTTCGGCGAAAACCCTGCTGAAGTCGGCGGGCGACCCAGGCAACGCAATAGCGCCGATGTGGACAAGCCGTTCTTTCAGCTTGGGATCGGCCAGGCCGGCGTTGATTTCCTGGTTCAGCTTATCGACGATTTCGGCTGGCGTGCCCCTCGGCGCACCGACGCCATAGAGTTGGCTCGCCTCATACCCGGGCACAAACTCGTCGATAGTCGGCGTCTCCGGCAGGATCTTTGATCGCTCCAATGTTGTCACGCCAAGCGCGCGCAGCTTGCCTGCATTGATGTGGTCGCGTGCTGAAAACAAAGGGACAAAGTACATATCAACTTGCCCGGCAAGGAGATCGGTCAGCGCCGGCACCGCTCCCCGATATGGAACATGGACCATATTGGCGCCGGTCATCATCTTCAACATCTCGCCGGCCATATGGGACGGCGCTCCATTTCCTCCGGACGCCATGGTGACCTTACCTGGATTGGCCTTTGTGTAGGCGACGAACTCTGAGATCGTGTTGCACGGCACTGACGGATTCACCAGCATGGCGAGGGGTTCGCGACAGAGGCCTGCCACGCAAACGATGTCGTCAAGGAAGTTGAAATTCAGCTTGCTGTAGAACGTCGCGTTGACTGCATTGCCCCCGGTGATGAGGAGCAAGGTATGACCATCGGGCGATGCCCTGACGACCGCCTCGGTTGCAAGATTGGTGGACGCACCCGGTCGATTCTCGACGACGAATGATTGACCCAGGCGCTCCGCCAACCAATGACCCATCATTCGGGCGAGGATGTCGGTCGAGCCACCGGCGGCAAAGCCGACAATGATGCGCACCGAACGCGACGGATAAGCCTGCGCCCACGCCCATTGCGTCACGGCTGACAACGTGCCTGCACCCGCTGCGAGATGACCAAATTGCCGACGGGAAAATCTGATCATGTGTCCGCCCCAAGCTCGCCACTCATCATTTATGAAGCAAAAGCTTCAGGCGGCGTGCGTCTTCGGCCGCCTCGGCCAACAGCCAATTCCGGAACGTTGCGATCTTTGGTACGCCGGAAGTCACCTTCGGGCAGACGATCCAGTACGTGTTGGACATTCGCAGAGAAACATCGATTGGCCTCACGAGACGACCGTTGATGATATCCCAAGCCGCAAGCGCAGTGCGCGCCAGCGCAACGCCCTGACCGTCGACGGCAGCGTCTATTAACATGCTCGCACGGTTTAGAACCGGACCGTGAGCAACAGGGTCGGCGACGCCGGCGGCTTCAAACCATCTCGTCCAGGTTTTCCAGTCACCGAGACGCAACAGCGGAAAACTTAACAAGTTCGACGCCGTGGTTATGCGGTTGCGCCCCGCGACAAGCTTGGGGCTGCAAACCGGAAAAAGCCGTTCGGGGCAAAGGCGCACGACGGCAAGCCCAGCCCAATTGCCATCGCCATGACGAACCGCAAGATCGACGTCCTCGCGTGCAAAGTCAACGTGATGTGACGCTGCGGAAATCCGAAGGTCAATATCCGGATGGCTCTCTGCAAACCGGCCGAGTCGGTGCACGAGCCATTTGGCGGCAAAATCCGGTGACGTGCTGACTGTCAGAATACCCGAGCTCTGGCGCTGCACGAGGTGCTCGGTGCCCACCGCGATCCGATCCAACGCATCGCGAATCACCGCAAGGTATTCGCGACCAGCCTCGGTAATCACCAGCCGCTGGCGCTCGCGACTGAAAAGCTTGATGCCGAGTATCGCCTCCAGCGCTTTGACCTGATGGCTTACCGCCCCCTGTGTGACACTCAGCTCCTGCGCTGCTCGCGTGAAACTCTCGCTGCGCGCCGCAGCCTCGAAGGCCTTGAGGGCGTTCAACGGTGGCAACCGACGCAGCATCGCTCATCCTATTGAGAAAAACTAATGAAACAATAGCGAGGGCATGCTTTCACGCAAAGTAATTCCCGAGCCCTTTCAATCGCCGCAGGCGGCGTCCTCTGGAGTTTACGGCGTATGTTTTTGATCTAAACCAAATTGCTGGACGGTCCAGAGTTTATGAGATTTTCTAATATATGGCCTAGAAATGATGCTTTGCGGATGGGTTTTGACAGGGAGATAAGAGGGCCGAGCTTCGGAAGATGAAGCGCAATCGGGCTCTTCATGCAGCCCCGCGGTATTCAGGCCCGAAAGAGCCTTCACCCCCGCTAATGACGTGATTGTCACGGATCAACCCGAAAGAGAATCAACACATGGATCGATCACGCATGTCTGCGTTTCTGGCAGGCGTTATTGGACTCATCAGCATGACGCAAGCCGTTGGCCAACCGGCATGCCGGCCTGCCTTGGCGTTCAAGGAAGTCCAATTTTCAGAGATGCAACCACCAACGCTGGAGCGAAAATGGACCGCGGTCGTGTCCGTCGATGCATCCCGCTGCGCGGCGAATTCCGCGGGACACTTCGAGATCGTTTTCTCGCGGCTAAAGGAAATCGGACCTGAGATCGAGTTCCGAGAGCAGTTCACATGGCGCCCACCTTCGGTGAAAGTCGGAGTAGATTTTTGGGCTGACGAAGCCGTGGAGCGATATTGGATCGACAACATTACGCCGTGTCCGTGCGCCGGCTAAGCAACCCAGGAAGCGGGGCGGTACGACTCCACTGCGCCTGCGCCTGTGATCTCCCTTCGGCAGCGTCGCGGATCGTCTCAACGTGACATATGAGGCCGATTCATTCGACTGGGTTATCACCAATCCAGCATTCAATCCGACGACTAGGATTACGATCTGCCGCCGAAGCTGTGGCAGTGTGCGAGCGGCTCCCGTGAAGGGGAGTACGCAACTTGCGCGGCTAGTTGGCGGACGTGAACGCCTTTGTACGATGGAAACAAAACTGTTGGTGCGCGGAAGCGGCGCACCGATTTGCATTGCCATGGCTCATTGACCAGCGCGTGCCGCTCGCAATCCGTTTGGAGGGCAACGGTCACGCTGCTGACGGATCAGCACTAGCGGTGCCGCCAACCCGGCCACGCCACTTCGCGAACCGCTCCTTGGACACCGCGAAGGTTGTTGTTCTACCCTGAAGCTCGCGATAGGTCACCATTTCGGAGTTGTCCGAGTGTCAACCGTATTCCGACCTGCCCGTGCCGAAGAATTGCACAGAGCCGAAGAGCTCGTTGTTCGCAGCATCAATGACCTCACGGAACGTCACGGCTTTGGGCCGATGGCAACCTTGCGTCCTCCTGATTTTCAATTGTTTTCCCTAAGGGATGATCCCGATGGCCTGTGGTTGGCTGAAGCCGACGGAGCAATTCTCGGCTTCGCTTTCAGTTGGGTGTGTGACGACCTATGGTTTCTCGCGGAACTATTCGTTGCTCCCGGTCATCAGGGCCGCGGAATTGGCAACAAACTTCTGGCGCGAGCATTTGAGCACGCGAGGAAGACAGGCGCCACCAACAAAGCCCTCATCACCTTCACCTTCAATATCGTGTCACAAGGACTGTATATCCGCCACGGACTCTTTCCCCGGCTTCCAATCTATCTTTTCAACGCGGAGCGGGACGCGTTGATGAAACGTCTTCCAGGCGAGAAATTACGCTGCACGAACATTGAAGCCACAGCTTCGCACCTGAGCCGTCTTAAGCAGATTGATGCAGGCGCCTTGGGCATATCCCGCGAGAGGCATCACAGGTATCTGCTCAACGACAGCACGATGAAAGGCTATCTCTTTCATGGAGGGGATGATTGCATCGGCTATGCTTACATTTCTGCCAACGGTCATATTGGCCCGCTCGCGGTGACGCAGCGAGACGCCATGGGCGCCGCATTCAAGACTGCACTGAACCTGGCTGCAGGGAGCGGAGCGTCCCAGGTTTCGGCGTTCCTCCCCGGCACTGGCGACATGGCACTCAGCATTGCCGCCGAGCACGGCATGCGGATCACATTTCCAATGGTGCTGGTCTCAACGCGCGATTTTGGAGATTGGACTCGGTATCTCCCACGCAATCCTGGCTTCATGTGATCGGAGCCGTGCAGGCTCTACGTGCCCCGCCAATCAGAAGCTATTGAGGGATAAAGGCCGGTACAGTCAATGGTGCGGTCGAGAGGACTCGAACCTCCACGGGTCGCCCCGCTAGCACCTCAAGCTAGTGCGTCTACCAATTCCGCCACGACCGCAGGGATGACAGCCGGCTCGCAAGCCGCGCCTTGAAGCGCCGGGCGTCATGTAACAAATCATCCCGGGTGGAACAAGAGCCGGCTGTGCGGCGCAGCCGCGCCGGTCTTGACTTGCGGATGCGGAAGCGTTCCGGTCGCGGCAAGGTCGCCGTATCGGCCGGGAAACGCGCGAACCTCAAGGATCGGCCACGACGTGTCGAGCGCCATCATCGATAGCCTCACATTCGGCGACGAGCAGTGCGTGCCGCCCGGCATCGAGTGGCGCGTCAGCGATGGCTTCGTCGCCTATGACACCGCGGTCGCCGTGATGGAGGCGCGCGCAACCGCCATTGCCGCGGGGACCGCCGGCGAGCTCATCTGGCTTCTTCAGCATCCTCCTCTCTACACTGCCGGCACCAGCGCAAAGCATGTGGATGTCATCGACGCGCGCTTTCCCATCCATGCCTCCGGCCGTGGCGGGCAGCTCACCTATCATGGTCCGGGCCAGCGGGTCGTCTACGTGATGCTCGATTTGCGGCGCCGCGGCGCTGATGTCCGCCGCTTCGTCGCCGCGCTGGAAGAATGGATCATCCGTGCGCTGGCAAGGTTCGACATCGCCGGCGAGCGGCGCGCCGGGCGGATTGGAGTCTGGGTACGCCGGCCCAGCAAAGGCTTGGGATGTGAGGACAAGATCGCTGCAATTGGCGTGCGGATCAAACGATGGGTGACGATGCACGGCATCGCTCTCAACGTCGACTGCGACCTGACGCATTACAGGGGCATCGTGCCATGCGGCATCAATGCGCCGGGCTATGGCGTGACAAGTCTCGCCGACCTCGGCGCGCATTTTACGCTGCCGGAGATTGACAAGGCGCTTGTGCAGGAATTTGCAAATGTTTTCGGCCCTGCAAATTCAGGCAACCACGGCGCGCCTGAACCCTGAGATCATGCCGTCGAGGCGACCGAAAACCGTTCGCCTGGCCGGCGCAGCCCCATCTCCGCGGATGAGGCTTCGCGTTCATCGACGGCATCGACGCGGGCGCCCGGCGGACCGCGACGGCAGGCATCCACGACGCGCATCACCGTGGCGGGCGGACCTGCGAGCACAGCCTCCACCGAGCCGTCACGGCGATTGCGCACCCACCCTTCCAGTCCGCCATCGAGGGCAGCCGTCTGGACGAAATAGCGATAGCCGACGCCCTGGACCCGGCCCCGGACGAGCACGTGACGCACGACGTTCATCCGGCCTCGCATCCGGCCTCGCCGACATCTCTGGCGCGGGCGCCGCCCCAGCGCGACGGGCTCCAGCGTGCAAGCGAAAGAATATAGGGTTGCGGCAGTCCCCAATCGCGAGCTGCTTCGACGACCTGCTGGACATAGCCGGGACGCGCAATCCCTGTGCCTTGCCGGCGCGCAATATAGACCAGAGCGGGTGCAGAAAGCTCCAGTGGCACGGGGACGAGACGCCTCACATAGAGGCCCGACTGCACATTCTCATACGCGTTGACGGCTGCAACATCGCGCGTGCTCAGGCGCCACAAGACGCCATGCACGAGACTGCCCGGCTGGCGCGCCAGCGAGGCGAATCCATCGGGGCTGATGATGAAACGCCAACCCCGCAGCACCGTGGTGCCGATCGCACACGCATCAGGACAGCGCATGCCCATGAGCCGGCGGCTCATGTTCGAGCCATATGCGAAATGCAGGAGCATATTCACCCGCCAGATTGCATCCGCTCATAAGTGGTCACCGTGAAGCTCGCGTCATCGCCGGGTTGAGCAGCATATTCCTGGCGGTTGACGATCTTCCAGACGCCGGGATCAATCGGAGGGAAAGTGGTGTCACCCTCCGGCTGCAAATCGACCTCCGTGATGACCAGCCGATCGGCGGCGGCACGCGTTTGTCGATAGAGATCGGCTCCGCCGATGATGACGATCTCGGTGGCTCCGCGCCGTAGCGCATCGCCGCGGGCCACGCTCAGAGCAGCCTCGATGCTTCCTGCGACCAGGGTGGCCTCCGCCGCAAAAGCGGGATCGCGACTCACAACGATGTTTGTTCGGCCGGACAGTGCTTTGCCGATCGCGCAAAACGTCCTGCGTCCCATGACGATCGGTTTACCCATTGTGATGCTTCGAAAGTGCGCCAGATCCGATCTTAGCCGCCAAGGCAGGCGGCCGCCCTGCCCGATCACCCCGTTTTTGCCGATGGCCGCGACCTGAACGAGAATCATGGTGACAGGCGCATTCGTTATGCGCCCGGCTGTGCAGTGAGCGCAGGAGCAACGCTCGGCTGCCGCGCCACAGAGACGGAATATCCAACCATCAGCAGGACAGGCGCAAGGACCAGCATCAAAACTGCGAGCGCGACGTAATCAAATAAGCTGCGATCCGCGTCGCCGGTCAGCACGGCGACAAGCCGGAACGGCACAAACAGGTCCGACACATGCGTGGGATGTTGAGTCGCGCCCGTGGGAGGCGAGCCAATGAGCGCCATGACAAGCAGAAGCAACACGACCGCGAGCGCGTAGAGCACCGCTACGGCGGCGGCCAGACCGATGCCTTGATTGCCGTCGCGCAGGCGCTTCGCGTGCAGACAGAACCAGCTCCAGGCGATGAGCACTTGCGCAAACGCAAACGCTGCCGGCCCGGCATAGGAGAGTGCAGGTGGCGACAGCAATATCTGTGAAATGAATGCTGCCAGATAAAGCGCGATCACCGAACGGACAAAGGGCGCGCGCTCGACGCGGCCGGAAGGGGAAAAAAACACCGCGAACGCATTCATGTGTCGGCAGTCGCCGGCCTGCGCCGCGGGTGCGGCTGCGACCGAGTCTCACGACCGTATGTACCAGTGAATTGTGATTCCGGGTACGGGTCTCGCGCGCAGAATTCCTTGGATACTGCGCTTGGAAACCCGAGCCGCTCTGGCGCTACTCGGCCGCAGCGATGAACCCGATGATCCTGGATTCTTCCTGCATCTGTCGGATGATCTTGCCCGTCTCGCCGGAGGCGAGTGGCGACTCGGCAAGCTTGATCCGGTAAAGACCGGCACCCGACTTCAAGGGTCCCTCCACGAGGGTCGCCTTGTACGCGCCAAGAAAATTGCTGATCTCCGCCGCCGTTGCCTGCGGCGCAAACCGCACGACGGCAAAGGAGCCCTGGCTTGGCACGCTGGCAAGCCGCAGACCCGTCGAGCCGGTGATCATGCCGTCGTCCCGCAATGCGACGCGGGCGATGATCGCCCCTTCAACCAGAATGGCCAGTGCCGCGGCCGTAGCCGTCCAGGCGAGCGTGCGCGGCGTGAACGCCGATAACAAACCAGAGACGCGTTGAGCCAGGTCGAAAGAGCGCCGGCGGCGGGGGGAGCGTGCTTCGTCAGCATCTATGGCCGCAAATAGCTTCTCCATCACGCGCGCCGACGGAGCGCCGAGCGTCTCGTTAAGATGGATCGTTTCTGCAAGTTCCTCGCGGACAAGCTCGTAACTCCGCGCCAACTCCCGATCGCCGGAGAGAGCCTGCTCGATGCGGTCTGAGTCGCGACGATTGAGAGTGCCGTTCGCGTGCCATGGCAGCAGCGCTTCCAGCTCCTGGCGTTCTTGTTTCATTATGTTCATGGCCAACCTCTTTCGATACCTTGCGCCTTGAGCAGTTCCGCCAACCTTTTGCGTGCGTAGAACATTCGTGTCTTCACGGTGTTCTCAGGAATTCCGACTATCTCCGCGACTTCCAGCACGGATTTCTCGTGATAGTAGATGAGATCGATGATCTCCCGGTGCTGCGGCGAAAGACCCGCGAGACACTTTCGAATCGACGCGCCCTTGTCCTTCTTCTCCAGCGAGATCTCCGGATCGTCGGCAGCATCCTCGACGGCCGCCGCGCCCGCTTCGTCGAATTCCTCATCAGTTGGGCGCCGAAGCGCGGAGAGCGCCTTGAACCGGGCAATGGCCAACATCCATGTTGACACTGACGATCGTCCTTCAAAACGACCTGCTTGGCGCCACACGTCGAAAAACACCTCGCTAATCACATCCTCAGCCGTGGTTTCATCCCGGACGAGGCGCAGCACAAACCTGAACACCCGCACGTGATGACGCGCGTACAGGACCTGCATGGCAAGCCGATCGCCGTTCGCTATTCGTCCAATCAGCAAGTCGTCTGATGTCGATTGCATCGCTGTTGGCGGCCGGCTGCACGTTAGTCGCGGCGCCGCACGGTTGGGTTCACCTTTCCGCCACAGTGAAGGCAGGAACGAGACGGGCTGCATCACAGCTGGTGCAATGTCCTTGAGGTGGGATTTGTGTGGTGGTTTGCCCCCGCGGGCCCCCCGACCCACGAGGTCGCAATATGCGCGGCAAATGTGGTATTTATCGGGACTACCTATTCGGCCGATCCAGCCGCCGAAAAGCAAGCGACGAGCGAGATTGCCTCACGTTCCAACCCGCAGCGGGGCATGGAGCTTGCGCAAGGCGGCGATCACCGACAGGGCGGTAATCCGTCCCGTTTTGGGATTCTCGGAAGGGACGTTCTCGATTGAAAGGGCAAACCGCGCCGCATCGCTATCCACTTCAATGGTATGGCAATTCCGATCCAATCCGGGATCTGCCCAAATCTCGATCATGGTGCGGTCAGGGCCGATACCGGCGAGCGAGAGAGCCGCCGCAACGTTGACGTTTGCGGGAAAACCAGCCGCGGCTTCTCGGGCGGTCCCCTCGAACACCCGCTTCGGCTCATTGAGTCCCTCCACGGATATGCCCCGCGCCTCGAGGTATGGCGCGCCACGCAGGCCCCGCGGCGGCTTGCGCGTGATCATCCGAACGGATCGGATTGAGCCCTCCGCCGCCGCCGCGACTGCATCAAGACCCAGCAGCGCGCCGGTCGGCACGATGATCTGCCCTCCCCGCGCTTTCGCAAGCTCGACGAGCTCGGGGCGCGGGAGGAGCGCTCCGGCTGAGAGCACCATCACCTTCTTCCCATTTTCCAACATCGGCTTGCAGATGCGCTCCAAGGCCGAAGCTGGCGCGCACTCGACTGCAAGGTCGGCGTGCATCGGAAAGTCTTCCGGCTCCAGCAATGGACATGCGATATGCTCGGCATCGAGCCAGGCCTGCGCCTTTGCATGATCACCGGTTGCGGCGCAGGCGAGCGCCAATCCCGGCACTTCATCCGCCAGCTTGCGCGCCAGCGCACGTCCTATGGCGCCAAGACCGGCGATGGCGACGCGGGTCGGGAACACTGTTACTTCTCCGAATGATGATCACGGCTTCTTACGCGGTGAGGCAGTCGGTCACAAGCGCGGAAGGGAGGCAGCGCCTTGGCCCTCCTTGACCACCGGGCGCAGCGAGCCCAAGTCTGCGTCAAAGAAGTCTGCGTCAAAGCAGTCTGCGCCGATAGCGAGGAGGAATGAACATGCTGGCGCGCGTAGCGGTTGCCGTCGCAGCCCTGTGGCTGATGTTGCTTACCGGAGCTGCGGCGCAGGACTATCCGTCCAAGCCTCTCACCATGATCATTCCGTTTGCAGCCGGCGGTCCCACGGATGTCCTCGGCAGGGTGATGGCGCAGCGCATGAGCGAGATCCTCGGCCAGCAGGTTATTGTCGAGAACGTCGGCGGCGCCGGCGGTATGACAGGTTCCAAGCGCGTTGCCGATGCCAAACCCGATGGTTACACATTTGTCCTCGGCACCGTGGGCACGCACGCTCAGGGCCAGAGTCTCTACAAAAAGCCGCTCTACGACGCAGTGAGCGACTTTACCCCGGTTGCACTCATCGCCGAGATCCCCATCGTCCTGATCACGCGCAAGGACCTCCCGGTCAACAATCTTGCCGAATTCATCGCTTATGCAAAAGCGCATCAGGCCAGCATGCAGTACGGTTCAGCCGGGGCCGGCTCTGCGACTCACCTGGGTTGCGTCCTGCTCAATCACATCATCGGCGTCGATATCACCCACGTTCCTTATCGCGGCACCGGTCCGGCAATGCAGGATCTGCAAGGTGGGCGCATCGACTATCTCTGCGAAATCGTCAGCACCGCCAAGCCCCAGATTGACGGCGGCACCGTCAAGGCCATCGCCATCATGACAAAGGAGCGCTCCAAAGCGCTCCCGAACGTGCCCACCGCACTCGAGCAGGGAACCCCGAATCTTGAAGCCTATACGTGGAATGCCATTTTCCTGCCCAAGGGCGCGCCACCCGAGGTCGTCAGGAAGCTGCACGAGGCCACCCTCGGAGCCATGCAGACAGCCAGCGTGCGAGAGCGGCTGGAAAGCCTGGGCGCAGTCATAGTGCCCGAGGAGCGCGCCACTCCCCAATACCTTGCTCAATTCGTCAAAAGCGAGATCGACAGATGGGCAGGGCCGATCAAGGCCAGCGGCGTTACGATTGAATGATTATTGGAGCTCGATCTCGCCATTGATCTCGTGCGAAAGACCGATACCGGCGACGGTGACCGTCGCTTTGGCGGGAAATTTCTCGTCACCCTTGAGTTTTCCATCCTCCAAGGCCTTGCGCACCGCCTTTTCGATCTCGCGTTGGGCGCTCACGCCCAGCGTCTTGAGAAACTTCCGGATACTTGCGTTGAAGGCGTCTTCATTCATGGCTGCCTCTTGCGCCGAGGCCGGTCAACCGGCCTGAAAGCGTCCACTACCGTAGTCTTTGCACATTTCATCAGCAGGCTGAAGCTTGACAAAAGTTGCCAGTTTGTTCCTTTAGGTCGGAACTTGTAATTTATGCGCGGTCGGCCCAGCCCATGCCAGTCTTCACGCCGCAGCAGGATGCTGCTCTCAAGGCGATCTCGAATTGGTGGAAGGGCGAGCGGCGGCAGCGTCGCATATTCCGCCTTTTCGGATTTGCCGGGACAGGGAAGACGACACTGGCGAAGCACATCGCTGAAGGGATCGGCGGCAAGGTTTTATTTGCAGCATTCACCGGCAAGGCCGCCTGCGTCATGCGCAGCAAAGGTTGTGACGGCGCATCGACCATTCACCGGCTGATCTACAAGCCGCAGGACCAGAAGGAGGAGAACCCTACCTTCGAGCTTTGGAACAGGGCGCCGGCATCGCATGCGAAGCTCATCATCATCGACGAGTGCTCCATGGTCGATGCCGAGCTTGCGCGCGACCTCATGTCTTTTGAGGTGCCACTGCTGGTGCTCGGCGATCCTGCGCAACTGCCGCCTATCCAGGGCGGCGGCTTCTTCACCGATGCCGAGCCGGACGCAATGCTCACCGAGGTGCACCGGCAGGCCCGCGACAATCCCATTGTCCGCCTGTCGATGGATATCCGGGAGGGTAAATCGCTTGCTCCGGGACAATACGGAGAAACCCAGGTGGTCAACCGCGGCGATCTCGATCCGCAGCGGGTGATCGCGGCCGATCAGATTCTGGTCGGCCGCAACGCCACCCGCCGCGCCTACAACATGCGCCTGCGCGAGCGGCGCGGCCTGGCGGGCGCGCTCCCGGTCAGCGGCGACAAGCTTGTGTGCCTTCGCAACAACCGGCGCAACGGGCTGTTCAATGGCAGCTTATGGGTGGTCAAGGAGCGGCCGAAGCCGAGGCGAAAGATCCTGCGCATGCGGATCAAGCCTGACGAAGACCTTGGTGACGGGCTCGACGAGACGGTGAAGGTGGCGGTCCGACCGGAGTGCTTCACCGGACGCATCGAGGAGCTCGACTGGCTCGAGCGCAAGCCCTTCGATGAGTTCGACTTTGGCTATGTGCTCACCGTCCACAAGGCACAGGGCTCGCAGTGGGATGACGTGGTGCTGTTCGACGAGTCCGACGTCTTTCGCGAGAACCGCGGCCGCTGGCTCTATACCGGCGTGACGCGCGCGGCGAAGCGGCTATGCGTGGTGGTTTGAAGATGGAACGGCGCGAATTGTTTGTAGGGGCGGGTTTGAAACCCGCCCCTACCGACCCGCGCGTGTAGTAATGCGTAGGTTGGGTCGAGTTCTTCACGAGACCCAACACTGCGTCGCCCACGTTGGGTCTCGCGGAAGAGCTCGGCCCAACCTACGTTACGGGCGCATTTTTTCGTCGATTTCCCGCACTGGCGTCTCGGGAACTAAACCGCCGCGGCGGCGCGACAGCGTCTCCTCTCCGCTTAGTGCCCATTGGCCGGCAACCGCGCGCCGCGCATAGATGTCCCACCGCTCCGACCAGTCGCCAAGCGAGTAGCCATGCCATGGCGATCGCGGCGTGAGCGGCGGCAGAGCCAGCTCGTCCCATATCCTGCGCGCATGCTCCATGAACTCCCGCGCCGGAAGCGCCAGCGGCGGCGCGGCGTGCTTGAGCGTCGCGTCGATGAGAATCGTTGATTCCTCCTGACGCGGGCCGGATTTCGGGCCATGCCCGGCCGAACGGTGCGGCGCGATATGCACATCGTCGGCGGGATTGGACCGATACGCGAGCGACCAGAACACCGCATCGGTGTTGGCCGGATCGATGTCCTCGCTGACCGCGATGCAAATCTTTCCGCAGTCCGCGAGCAACGTCGCCGCCCCGTGCAGCCCGCGCCAAACCTCGGTGCGGGGCGTGCCTTGCGCGTATTGCACAAAGATGATCCTGCGCAGATTGGAAAGTGGCTCATGCAGGACAACGCGCCGGACGCCGGCGACCCCGAGCCGTGCCCGCAAATGCGTGAGGAACAGCGGCTCCATCGCAACGCGCTTGAGCACGCTCAATTCGCTTGGCGTTACCTGACTCACGATGGAGACAAACACGGGGGAGACTTTGTGCGTGATCGCGGTGACGCGCATCGACAGGTTATAGTCTTCCAGCGCTATGTGGCCGTGGCTTTCGCCGAATGGGCCTTCCGGCTCAAGCAGATCAGGGTCAATAAGTCCCTCGATCACGATCTCCGCATCCGCCGGAACGCGAAGATCGACGGTGATTGCTTTGGCCACCCGGATTGGCGCACCCGCCAGCCCTCCTGCCACGGCGATCTCATCGACATCGACCGGAAGCTTTATTCCTCCGGTAAACATCGCCACGGGCGCGCATCCGACGACGATTGCGCAAGGCATCGGCTCGCCGCGTCTGTTGTGCTTGCGCCAATGCAGAGAACCACCGGCGCCGCCCACGCGTGAGGACATTCGCACGCCAAGCCGGTCAGTGGCCTTGAGCGCAGCACGATAGGTGCCAACGTTCTGAATGCCGGTATCGGGATCGCGTGTAACGCACAGTGTGGCGGTGAGATAGGGCGCCGCGTCGAAGCCTGGCGTCGAGATCGGCACCGGCAGGGCCGCCAGGCCCTTTCCCGGTACGCGTAGATCGTCGTCCCTGATCACCACGGCCTGACATGGCGGCGATGACACGAGAATGGGAGCAATCGGATTTTCCATTGCGCGCAGCCAGGCGGCCTCGATCTCGTCCACTGGACGGCCCATCCCTACGGAATAAATCTCCGCAGACGCGGCCAGTGCGCCCACCGCAACCGGCATTGCGTATGCGAGCCCATCGGCATCGACCACGTTGGTGAACAGGAAGGCGCGGCGCTGATCCTCCCGCAGGCCGCCCTGAAACTGCCAGCGCACCAGCGGATGCAGCTCCGTATCCTTGTTGATCCGGCGGTCTACGCGCACCAGGAGCCCGCGAGCCTCAAGCGCGTCGAGATGCGCCCGGAAGTCCAGCGGCGGCGCGGCCACAGGCGACCCAGCCGTACGCGGGCTCGCAGTGTCAAGCATTGGATGAGCTTCTCGACATCGATGCATCATCCCCGGTTTCCATTGCAATGCAATCCTGCCGGTATATCGTCGCGAGGGCATGCACACGAGAGAATAAACGGCGATGGGCGCGAAGCATTTTGGCGCCCGTGTCGCGCGCCTTGAGGACCCTGTCCTGCTTACCGGCCGCGGCCGCTTCGTCAGCGACCTGATGCTGCCCGGAATGCTGCACGCCTCATTTGTACGCAGCCCGCATCCGCATGCAAGAATACGCGGCATCGACGCCTCAGAGGCGCGGCGTATGCCGGCCGTGCGTGCGGTCCTTACGGCCGGCGATCTTCCGGCGTGTGTGGCACGGAGCCGCATCCCGATGCTCGTGCCCAGTCCCTTCATCACGACCGTGCGCACCCAGCTGCCACTGGCACGCGAGGAGGTCTCTTATGTCGGCGAAATCATGGCTGTTGTCGTGGCCGAGAGCCGGCATGCGGCTGAGGATGGCGCGGCCGCGGTGAGCGTCGACTTCGAAGCTCTTGCTTGGGTCAGCGATTGCCGCGACGCAGTGGCAACGGGCGCTGCGCGTGTGCACAGCGATGTTGCAAGCAACATCGCTGCATCGGTCCCGGTTGCCTATGGAGACGTTGAAGCAGCATTTGCGGGCGCCGCTCGTGTATTTGAAGAAGAAATTTCTGCTCATCGCGGCGCGGCGATGCCGCTGGAGGGTCGCGCGGTCCTGGCAAGTTACGATGCTGCGAGCGATCTTCTGTCGGTTTGGTCGGCGACACAGACGCCGCATCTCGCCCGGACAACGCTCGCGGACTTGTTCGGACGCAGTCTTGAATCGATTCGCGTGATCGCGCCGTTCGTAGGCGGCGGCTTTGGCACCAAAGCGCCGTTCTATGCGGAGGAGGCCGTCATCCCCGCCGCGGCGATGCAGCTCAATTGCCCAGTGACCTGGCAAGAGGATCGGCGCG
This sequence comes from uncultured Alphaproteobacteria bacterium, assembly GCA_963841105.1. Taxonomy (GTDB): domain Bacteria; phylum Pseudomonadota; class Alphaproteobacteria; order Rhizobiales; family Xanthobacteraceae; genus VAZQ01. The sequence goes on along the minus strand of CAWJCB010000004.1, from coordinate 95,852 downwards.
AGCACTTTCTCTCTGCGACGCAGGAGCGCGATCAGCACTGGCAGGTGGCTGTCGCTGTCGATGCCGAGGGAAAAATCCTTGGACTGCGCGGCAGCATGCTGCACGATACGGGAGCATTCCTGCCGTGGGGGATCATCGCGCCTTACATCGCCGCGACCACGGTCCCGGGCCCCTACGTGGTGCCGGCCTACAGACTGGATCTCACAATAGCTCTGACAAACCGCGTACCCACCACCGTGGTGCGAGGCGCCGGGCGCCCGCAAGCCGTTTTCGCCATGGAACGACTGGTCGACCGGATTGCGCGTGAGCTTGGCCTTGATCGCGCGGAAGTGCGCCGCCGCAACATGGTGCGTCCGGAGCAGATGCCGTACGCGGTGGGGCTTCTCTTCCGCGACGGCAAGCCGCTGGTCTATGGCAGCGGAGATTTTCCAAAGTGTCTGGAGCGCGCCCTCTCGCTTGCCGCGTACGATGAATTCCGCAGCCGTCAGGTTTCTGCCCGTGCCGAAGGCCGCTACATCGGCATCGGCATCGGCAACTACGTCGAAGGCACGGGTCTTGGGCCGTTCGAAGGCGTGACGGTGCGGGTTCTCCCCAACGGGAAAGTCGCGGTGGCAACCGGTGCCACCAGCCAAGGACAAGGCACAATCACCACCCTGTCGCAGATCGTGGCGGACGCGGTCGGCTGCCGCCTCGAAGAACATTCTGATGACGACTGGCGACACAGCGGCAATTTCGCAGGGAGTCGGCGCTTTCGCCAGTCGTCAAGCTGTCAATGCCGGCTCATCGGCGCGCATCGCCGGCGCCAGCGTAGGCAAACAAGTCGTTGCGCTCGCCGCCCGGACTTTCGATGTCCCGGAAGATCAGATCGATGTCGAGGACGGCCGCGCAACCGCACGAACCGGAAACAAGCCATCCATGTCACTCGGGCAGCTGGCGCGCGTGGCTCAGGGCATGCCCGGCTTCTCCTTTGCGCCGGGCCAGGCGCCCGGTCTCGAGCACACCGCATATTTCACGCCGACCCAGGCCTCATACTGCAATGGGACGCATGTGGCCGAAGTCGAAGTCGATCCGTTCACCGGCGGCGTGACGATCCTCAACTACACGGTGGCGCATGACAGCGGCAACGTCATCAATCCCATGATCGTGGACGGCCAGGTGCAGGGCGGGGTCGCGCATGGAATCGGCAATGCCCTGTTTGAATGGATGAAATATGATGCGGCCGCGCAGCCGATGACCACGACCTTTCAGGATTATCTGCTGCCTTCGGCGCCCGATGTGCCGGGTTGCACCATCGAGCACGTCGAGACCCCAAATCCGCTCAACCCACTCGGGGTCAAAGGAGCGGGCGAAGGTGGCACCATTCCGGCGCCGGCGGCGATAATCGGGGCGATCGAGGATGCACTTTCGCCGTTCGGCGTGCGCTTTACCGAAATGCCGCTGCCGCCCGATCGGATCGTTGCAGCGTTGCGCAACGCCGGAGCCTACGAGAAGCTTGCGAGCGGATGAGACTCTGTAGTGACTCTCGCAGCCGGCCCTCCATATATGAGCGCCATCGACATCTGCCGGAGAGAATGACTTTGATGCCCAACGATTTCAGCAAGCGGCGCCTGCGGTCGCAATTATGGTTCGACAATCCCGATAACCCCGGGATGACCGCGCTCTATCTCGAACGCTACCTGAATTACGGGCTGACGCGTGGCGAGCTCGCCGCGGGGAAGCCAATTGTCGGCATTGCACAGAGTGGGTCGGATATCTTCCCCCTGCAATCGCCATCATATCGAGCTCGCTAAACGGGTACGCGAAGGCATTCACGATGCCGGCGGTATCGCGTTTGAGTTTCCGACGCATCCCATCCAGGAGACCGGCAAGCGCCCGACGGCGGCACTTGACCGCAATCTTTCGTATCTCAGCCTGGTCGAGGTGCTCTTCGGTTATCCGCTCGATGGCGTCGTGCTCACCACCGGCTGCGACAAGACCACACCGGCTGCCATCATGGCGGCAGCGACCGTCAACTTGCCGGCGATCGTGCTGTCAGGCGGTCCGATGCTTAATGGTTGGTGGAAAGGCGAACGGGCCGGCTCCGGCACGGTGGTCTGGTGGGCGCGCCAGGAGCACGCTGCCGGCCGGATGAGCTATCCAGAATTTCTCGACCTGGTTGGCTCGTCGGCGCCTTCCGTCGGTCATTGCAATACCATGGGCACTGCATCGACCATGAACGCGCTCGCGGAGGCGCTGGGGCTATCGCTGCCCGGCTGCGCCGCCATTCCCGCCCCTTATCGAGAGCGCGCGCAAATGGCTTACGAGACGGGACGGCGTGCCGTCGAGATCGTACGGGAGGACTTGAAGCCCTCCGATATTCTGACCCGCGAGGCATTCGAGAATGCCATTGTTGCCTGTTCGGCGATCGGCGGTTCAACGAACGCGCCGATTCACATCAACGCCATCGCGCGCCACATCGGCGTTCCGCTTGCCATCGAGGACTGGGAGATGCTCGGCTACGAGGTGCCGCTTCTCGTCAACATGCAACCAGCCGGCAAGTATCTGGGCGAGGAATATTACCGCGCGGGTGGGCTGCCTGCGGTCATGCACGAGCTGGACGAGGCTGGACGCATTCACGCGCAAGCGCTGACCATCAGCGGCAAGCGCATGGGCGACATCGTGCGCGCGGCGAAGACGCAGGATGAGGACGTGATCCGGACATACGGCAATCCGCTCAAGCCGTACGCCGGTTTCAAGGTCCTGTCAGGAAACCTGTTCGATTCCGCGATCATGAAGACGAGCGTGATCTCGCAGGAATTCCGTGACCGTTACCTGTCGAATCAGCAGGACCCGAATGCTTTTGAAGGCCGCGCCGTCGTCTTCGATGGGCCGGAGGACTATCACCATCGCATCGAAGATCCTTCATTGCGCATTGATGAGAATACGATGCTGTTCATGCGCGGCGCAGGACCCATCGGGTATCCGGGCTCGGCTGAGGTGGTGAACATGCAACCTCCCGCCGCGTTGATCAAACAGGGCGTGACTTCGCTTCCATGCATCGGGGACGGACGCCAGTCAGGAACCTCGGCCTCGCCCTCGATTGTGAATGCTTCTCCGGAGGCCGCGATTGGCGGCGGGCTTGCGCTTCTGCGCACGGGCGATCGCGTGCGCATCGATCTCAACAAAGGAACAGCAAATATTCTGATCTCCGGCGCCGAGCTTGCAACCCGCCGCGGCGCCCTCAATGAGCGCAATGAGAGCTATCCAGCCAGCCAGACGCCCTGGCAGGAAATCCAGCGCGCCATGGTCGACCAGCTCGCCGATGGCATGGTGCTCAAGCCCGCCGTGAAATACCAGCGTGTGGCGCAAAAGAGCGTCGCGCGTGACAATCACTGACTTATGGAGAGAGAGCCATGCCCCAACGTCTGCAGCGCAAGCTGGCGCTCGTCACCGCCGCGGGACAGGGAATCGGCCGCGCCATAGCGGAGGCCTTCATCGCCGAAGGCGCGACCGTCGTCGCCACCGACGTGGAGGAGAGCAAGCTCGACGGATTGAAAAGCGCAAAGCGCCTCAAGCTCGATGTGCTCTCCACCGCGGCAGTCGAAACTCTTGCGAGAACCATCACGTCAGAATTCGGCCAGGTCGATATTCTGGTGAACTGTGCCGGCTATGTGCACAACGGAACTATCCTCGATTGCGCCGAGCGGGACTGGGACTTCTCCTTCGACCTCAATGTGAAATCCATGCATAGGACTATCAAAGCCTTCCTCCCCGGCATGCTGGAGAAGAACGCGGGCGCTATCGTGAATATCGCATCTGCCGTATCGTCCATCCGAGGCGTCCCCGACCGGTATGCTTACGGCGCCACCAAGGCTGCCGTCATTGGGCTGACGAAGGCCGTCGCCGCCGATTTCATCAAGCGAGGGATCCGGGCGAATGCAATCTGCCCAGGCACTATCGAATCTCCCTCCCTCGAGGGCCGCATCAAGGAACGGTCACTGGCGACAGGCAAATCCGTCGCTGAGATCGAGCGTGCCTTTGTGGAACGCCAACCCATGGGTCGGCTTGGCAGAGCCGAGGAAGTCGCGGCCCTCGCCGTGTTTCTCGCGTCGGACGAGGCAAGTTACATCACCGGACAAGCGCATCTCGTCGACGGCGGAATGGCGCTTTGAAGTTTTTTGCCGGCGAACAACGAAGGATTCCCATGCCTGGACTGTGGAACCATCTCCATTGTAGCCCTATTGTTGCACGATTGCTGCACTGCGGCATTTTCGGGTAATATTGTAGGAGAAGCGCGGCCTCAATCCATAAAGATCAGGCGACGTGCCGGACGATGACCATGACAACCTCGCCTCGATTGCCCGCGGACTTGACCAAGACGGCCCTCCTGCTCGATGTCGATGGGACTATTCTTGATCTCGCGCCGACACCCCGCGAAGTCTTTGTTCCGCATTCGCTGCGCGAGACCCTTGATCGCCTGCTGAAATTCACGGGCGGCGGCGTTGCCTTTGTCAGCGGCCGGCCGATCAGCGAGCTGGATCTCATCTTTGCACCCTTGCAGATGCCGGCCATTGGCGGACATGGCGCCGAGATGCGCATCGTGGCTGGAACCATGCCCGAGCCGCCGCGCCTGCCCCCGCTTGACGCCAAGCTCAAGCAGAAGTTTGCGGCCATCGCCGAGCTTGGCCCGGGCATCATCATTGAGGACAAAGGCTACTCCCTCGCGTTGCACTACCGGCTCGCGCCAGACAAGGAGTGGGCGGTGCGGGAAGCGGCGGCAAGAATTTGCGCTGATGTCGGCGGCGCATCCATTGAGTTGTTGCCGGGCAAGCTTGTGGTGGAGATCAAGCAGAGAGGCGTCACCAAGGCAACGGCTGTGCGCGAACTGATGAAATATGCGCCGTTTGCACAACGGCGGCCCATCTTTCTTGGTGATGACGTTACTGACTTGAGCGTATTTGCAATCATTCCCGAATTGGAGGGAGTGAGCGTCTGCGTCGGTCCCAAGCTTCCTGGAGTTGACTTCTGCTTTGAGCGGCCGGCGGATGTCCGCCGTTGGCTCGCAGACTTGTGTGAAAATGAGGCCATTGCGGCTTCATGAAAGATCACGGCCTTGATCTTGCAGTTATCGGCAACGGCCGCACGGCCGCGCTCTGCGATCCCGCGGGACGCCTGGTGTGGTGGTGCTATCCGCGTTTTGACAGCGATCCGATCTTCTGCCGCTTGCTTGCGGGCGACGAGGAGAAAGGATTTGCCGACGTCGTGCTGCACGGATTGGTCGATTTTCAGTCCGAATACCTGCGCAACACTGCTGTCGTTTCCACCGTGCTCACCGATCAAAACGGCGGCGCCATCCGCATTACCGACTTTGCCCCGCGCCATCGGCATTTCGGGCGGGTTTTCCGCCCGCCGCAGTTGATCAGGATCATCGAGCCGGTCGCAGGACTGCCGCGCATTACCATCCGTTTCCGTCCCACGCATCATTACGGCCGGCCATTCGCGCAGCATTCGATGGGAAGCAATAACATACGCTATCTGGACGAAGGGACGATCATCCGGCTCACCACGGATGCGCCCCTATCGTATATTGAGCGCGAGGCCCCGTTCGTCCTTACCCGCCCGGTGCATCTCGTCTTCGGGGTTGACGAGCAATTTCAAGGAGACCTCGAAACCACCTGCCGGGAGTACTGCGACCGCACCATCGGCTACTGGCTGGACTGGTCGCGCGGCCTGTCGATCTCCTATGACTGGCAGGACGAGATCATCCGCGCGGCAATCACGCTCAAGCTCAGCAACTTCGAGGAGACGGGCGGCATCATCGCCGCTCACACCACATCCATCCCGGAAGCCCCGGGCTCTGGCCGCAACTGGGATTACCGCTATTGCTGGCTGCGTGACGCTTATTTTGTGGTCAAGGCGCTCAATCGCATTGGCGCGACGCAGACCATGGAGGATTTTATTTCCTTCACGCTTAACATCGCCTCGAACCCCGACGAGCAGATGCGGCCCGTGTACAGCGTCGTCCCCATCGATGCGATGGATGAAAGGACTGCAACCGACCTGAAGGGCTATCGAGGGGACGGACCGGTGCGCATCGGCAACGCGGCCGCGGAGCAAGTGCAGAACGATACCTACGGCAGCATCATCCTGGCCGCCATGCCGATGTTCTACGATCGCCGATTGCCGCGCCTTGGCGACGAGGGGCTGTTTCGGCTGCTCGAATCCCTCGGGGCCAAGGCGGGCGAGCTGGCGCTGGAAGCCGACAACGGCATCTGGGAATACCGCGGCCGGCAACGTATCCATACGCATTCCACCGCGATGTGCTGGGCAGGGTGCCAGCGACTCGCAGCGATCGCCTCTCAGCTTGGGCTGACGGATCGCGCCGCGCACTGGAATGCGGTGGCCGAACCGGTGCTCAATGCGCTCCTCATGAGCGCCTGGAATGAAAAGCGTCAAGCCTTTACCGCTGCGTTCGGCTCCGATGAGCTCGATGCGAGCGTTTTGTTGCTGCCGGATCTGGGCGTCATTGAGGTTGAAGACCCGCGTTTCATCAGCACGGTGAAGGCGATGGAGCGAGAACTTTTGCGAGAGAAGCACGTTATGCGTTACGCAGCGGCGGACGATTTCGGCTTGCCCGCAACTGCTTTTCTGATTTGCCGGTTCTGGCTGATCGATGCTTGGTGGTCGCTTGGACGGCGCGCGGAAGCACATGATCTGTTTGTCGATGCGCTGGCGTACCGCAACCGGTTTGGGTTACTGTCGGAGGACATCGACCCACAGACTGGTACCCTATGGGGTAACTTTCCGCAGACCTACTCCATGGCCGGCTTGATTCTGACTGCCATGCGCTTGTCGCGAAGCTGGGAGGATCGATATTGGCGCGGCTGATCGTCGTTTCAAATCGTGTCGCCATTCCGAGCCGCGATGGCACGAACCAGGCCGGCGGACTGGCCGTTGCCGTGCGTTCCCTGCTCAAGCGCAACAGCGGACTTTGGTTCGGCTGGAGCGGCACGGTTTCCGTCGATGAAGACGTCACCACGCGGACAATTCAGCAAGGCGGCCTGTCCTATGTCGTGACCGATCTCGCCGCGGTCGACTATCAGGAATACTACAACGGTTTTGCCAACCGGGTGCTATGGCCTATTCTACATTACCGCCTGGACCTCGCCGAGTTCTCGCGTCGCGATCTCAGCGGCTACCGACGCGTGAATGCGCTTTTTGCCAATCAGATAAACGAATGGCTGCGTCCCGATGACGTGATATGGGTGCATGACTATCATCTCATTCCGCTCGCGAAGATGCTGCGCGACCGGGGACACCGCAATCCTATTGGGTTCTTCCTGCATGTTCCGTTCCCGCCACCGGAGTTCCTCACCGCGCTTCCCAATCATGATTGGCTGATTCCGCAGTTGACCGCCTACGATCTGGTCGGATTTCAAACCGAGAACGATGCGAGCAATTTCGCGCGCTATCTGGAAATCGAATGCCGGTTGCAAAAACGCGGAGAGCTTACGTTTCTAGCCGGCGAGCGGACGGTGCGCATTGGCGTCTTTCCGATCGGCATCGAGACCAACGAATTCAGTCGGCTTGCTCGCCGATCGGTCCGCTCGTCTTTGGTCCGCAATGTGGTGGATAGCCTGGCCGGGCGCGCGATGGTGATCGGTGTCGATCGGCTGGACTACTCCAAGGGTCTGGCGCAGCGCTTGGATGCCTTCGAGCGGTTCCTTGCCGTTTATCCAGACTGGCGCGGCAAGGTCACGTACGTACAGATCACGCCGAAGAGCCGCTCTGAAATCCAGGAATACGCTGACATGGAGCGGACAATCAGTGAAGCGGCGGGTCGCGTCAACGGCACGTACGGCGAAGTCGCCTGGACCCCGATTCGTTATGTCAATCGCGCCTACAGCCGCAGCGTGCTCGCTGGTCTCTACCGCTCTGCGCGCGCGGCGCTGGTTACGCCGTTACGGGACGGCATGAATCTGGTCGCAAAGGAATACATCGCCGCCCAGGACCCCGATGATCCCGGCGTCCTCATTCTTTCGCGTTTTGCCGGCGCGGCGGCGGAGTTGACCGCGGCGCTTCTCGTCAATCCCTACGACCCGGAGACCGTGGCGACTTCCATCTCGCACGCGCTCTCCATGTCGCTGCAAGAGCGCCGCGCACGGCACAAGGAGTTGTTCCACCTTGTCTCCGAGAACGACTTGAAATCGTGGGGCGAGCTTTTCCTCGCGTCGTTGACAAAGGACCCTGATTTGCCGCACTGGCGTGAGCATCTCGGACTGCAACCGGTGGCTAACTCCGGCGCCGCATGAGCTGGTTGTAGAGGCGAGGCATGCCTCGCTCCTGCCTTCGATTTTTAAGGCGATTGAGCGAAGTCGATTACGACCTTGATGTCGCCCGGGCGGTGCTCCAGCGCCTCGCTCCATCTTTCCAACGGGAGGCGGCGCGTGATCAGCCGCCGCAACCAATTCCTGTCCGCCTGTCCGAGAGCCTCTGCCGCCACCTCATAATGGCGGCGATTAGCGTTGACCGAGCCGAATACGCAATCGTTGTCCAGCACCATTGTGCGATTGAGCCGGCCGATATCCACGTCCAGCAATGTTCCGGGTTCGGAGACCCCGGCAAGACAGATGATACCGGCGGGCGCCGTAGAGCCGAGACAGGCTCGAATGATGGAGGCGGCGCCGGTGCACTCGATGAGGATGTCCGGCGCGAGCCGATCGAGAATGCCGGGATCGCTGTGATATGTCCCGCCAAGCTCGCCGACCAATTCCTCCTTGGGTCCGCCCGTGTTTCGGTCGAGCACGTGCACAGCAAGGCCGCGCTGCATCCCCATCAGGGCCGCCAGCAACCCGATGGGACCCGCGCCCGTGACCAGTGCCGTCCCCGGCAACCATCCCCGCGACCGGGCGCCGATCGCTTCGGCGTGATCCCAGGCTTTCGCCAGTATGCTGGCCGGCTCGAGCAGAACGCCCAAGATTCCAAGAGAGGAATCGACCTTGACCGCAAATTGCGGCTCGATGCGGAAGCGCTCGGCCGCATAGCCGTGCCGCTCTTTTATACCCCGTTCCGTGTAGCCTCCGTTGCGGCACATGTCCCACTCACCGACAGCGCATGCGCTGCAAGGCTGCGGGTCGGGCCGGCGCACAATCCCGACGACATGGTCGCCCGGCTTGAGGCCGCAATCCGGCGGCGCCACCTCAACCACCCCCAGCGACTCATGGCCAAGCACCAGACGCTTCTCGCCCGGCGGAGCCGAGCCATACGCGCCGGAAACGATTTCGCGATCGGTCCCGCACACGCCGAGCGCCAGCGCGCGCACCAAGATGGAGCCGTCCGTGAGCGGCGGTTCGGGTACATCGTCAATGCGAGCGGACTTGGCGATGCCGGGCGAAACGGTGAGTGCGCGCATTCCTTTCCCTTCGGCTTGCAGGACACAGAGCGCCGGCGCACTCCGAGGCCCCAGGCGAGCCAATTGCGTCAGCGGAACAAAAGTTCCATATCAGAGGAAACAAAGGCAGCGCTCCCGCGTTGCAGTTCCCTCGCGGACGGAGGCATGGCCATGCAAGCAATCGGGCGCAGGCGGTGGGCGATTGCTGAAGGCTACATCCCATCGGACAGCGCCTTTTCGGACCGTGCACTCATTTCGCACGAGACAGCCTGCATCCTCAACGCCAGTGACCAAGTGGCCAATGTCAGCATCACGATCTTCTTGGCCGACCGCGAGCCGGTTGGACCCTTTCGCCTAAGGGTTCAACCGCGCCGGACGCTGCATTTGCGCTTCAACGATCTCGATGATCCCCAGCGCGTTCCACTTGATACGGATTACGCCTCCGTGTTCGAATCCGATGTTCCCATTATTGTGCAACACACCCGCCTCGACTCTCGTCGCGCAGAAGTGTCACTGTTGTCGACCATTGCCTACGCCGAGCCCTGAGGGGGGTCATGCGGGTAGCGCAACGGAACCTTTCCTGGCGAGATACGTTGGCCCAACGAGTGGGTCCTGCTGGAGACAATCCCTGCTATGAAGATTGCGCAGATCGCGCCTCTGAGCGAGAGCGTGCCCCCCAGGCTTTACGGCGGCACCGAACGAATCGTGGCGTACTTGACTGACGAGTTGGTCAGGCTGGGTCATGACGTGACCCTGTTCGCCAGTGGCGACTCTGTGACAAGCGCTACTCTTGTTCCGTGTGCGTCCATGGCGCTGCGGCTTGACCCGAACGTGCGCGACCCCATCCCATATTACATGTTGATGCTCGATCGCGTGCGCGAGCGCGCCGATGAGTTCGACGTCCTGCATTTTCACATCGATCAGTTTCATTTTCCCCTCTTCCGGCCGATGGCGCATCGGACCGTGACCACGTTGCATGGCCGGCAGGATCTGCCCGATTTGAAGCCTCTGTACGTCGGTTTTGCCGAAATGCCACTGGTGTCCATCTCCAATCATCAGCGGACCCCGATCTCCGGCAGCAATTTTGTGGCCACCGTATACCACGGCCTCCCTCTCGATTTGCTCAAGCCTACCTACAATCCCCGCGGCGGATATCTTGCGTTCCTCGGACGGATCTCACCGGAAAAAGGACCCGACCGGGCCATTCAGATAGCGCAAGCGCTGGGTATGCCGCTGAAGATCGCGGCCAAGGTGGATAAGGTCGATGAACCCTATTTCCGCGAGCGCATCGTGCCGCTGCTCGACCTGCCCGGTATCGAGTTTGTCGGGGAGATCAACGAGCGCGAAAAGATCCATTTTCTGGGCGAGGCGCGGGCGGTCCTCTTTCCGGTAGATTGGCCCGAGCCGTTTGGCCTCGTCATGATCGAGGCCATGGCATGCGGCACGCCGGTGCTTGCCTTTCGGCGCGGCTCGGTTGCGGAAATCATCGATGCCGGCATCACCGGCGCCCTCGCCGATGGCATGAGCGACGCCGTGCGCCTGCTCCCGCAGGTGCTCGCGCTGGATCGGCGCACGGTGCGGCGCAGGTTCGAGGAGCGTTTTTCCGCTACTCGCATGGCCAAGGATTACATTCAGCTATATCGTTCCTTGATCAGGAAGACATCGCGCGCGGAGCAGGCCTCCACCCGGCGCCCGCTGCAGCCGGCGCTGGAACAGGGAATGAACTGACAGGAACTGCATGGCGACCGAGAGCGCCGCGCTCCCGAAATTGTTGCACGATGATGTTCCCGAGGCGCCGTTCTATATTCCCGCAACGGGATCGGCGACCCGGCCGCGCTATGTGCTCAAGCACGATGATACCTTTGTCGTGCTCGACAGCTACGGCGATATCGGTGCTTCCGCCGGCGGCCCCGACGGCTTGTTCCACTGCGACACGCGCTTTCTCTCGCATCTCGAATTCCTGCTCAACGGCACGCAACCCTTGCCGCTTGGCTCGAACGTCCGCGACGACAACACGCTGCTGAGCATTGATCTCACCAATCCCGATACGTATTACGAAAATCGGCTCGTCCTCCCGAAAGACACGCTGCATGTGGTGCGCACCATCTTTCTGCTGCGCGATGCCGCGTACCAACGTTTTGTCATCCGCAACTATGGTGAGAGGCCGGTGGATCTGCGCCTCACGCTTTTGTTCGACAGCGATTTTGCCGATTTGTTCGAAGTGCGCGGCCTGCGCCGGCAGCGCCGTGGCGCTATCAGCAGGCAGGTTGCGCGGCCGTCCTCGACCCGCCTGATCTATGAAGGGCTTGACGGGAAGCAGCGTCAAACTTCCCTGGTGCTCGATCCACCGCCCGCGGAGATCACCGAGTTGACGGCGGGCTACCGGCTCACGCTCGCCTCTATGGAGGCAGCGCCGATCTACCTTGCGATTGGCTGCGGCATCCCCAATCCGCCGAAGACGATTGCGCCGCTGCGCGCCATGCGCGCCATTCATCGAAATCGCCGCGCCGTTTCCCGCCGCGTTTGCACGGTCGAAACCTCAAACGACGTCTTCAACGAGGTGCTGTGCCGCTCGATGTCGGACCTCTACATGCTGATCAGCAACACGCCGCAAGGCCGTTACCCCTATGCCGGCATTCCCTGGTATTCGACGACTTTCGGTCGGGACGGGCTGATCACGGCAATGCAGATGCTCTGGCTCGATCCACGCGTCGCGCACGGCGTGTTGCGCCGGCTCGCCGCTTACCAGGCCAAGACCAATGATGCCGCCTCCGACGCGCAGCCGGGGAAGATCCTGCACGAGATGCGCAGCGGCGAGATGGCCGCGCTGGGAGAAGTGCCATTCGGCCTCTACTACGGCAGCGTCGATGCAACGCCGCTGTTCGTCATGCTCACTGGCCTGTATGCCGAGCGCACGGGTGACGACGCAACGCTGGTCGAGCTATGGCCCGCGCTCGAAGCGGCGCTCTCCTGGATCGACGGTCCAGGCGATCCCGACGGCGATGGATTTGTCGAGTACCACCGGGCGACCGAGCAAGGCCTTGCCAATCAGGGCTGGAAGGACTCGCAGGACGCCATCTTCCATGCCGATGGACGTTTGGCGGAAGGTCCGATCGCCCTATGCGAGGTCCAGGGCTACGTCTACTGCGCCAAGCTCATGGCGGCGCGATGCGCAAAGCGTCTCGGCCACAACGAGCGCGCGCGACGGCTCGTCGCCGAGGCAGAACATCTTGCCGAGCAGTTCGATGCGAGATTCTGGTGCCCGCAGATCGGGATGTACGCGCTCGCCCTCGACGGAAAAAAGGAGCAGTGCCGGGTGCGCAGCTCCAATGCCGGCCAGGTCCTCTTCACCGGGATCGCGAAAAAGGAAAAGGCGGCCCAAGTCGCCGACTTGCTCCTGCGCAACCCCTTTTTCTCCGGTTGGGGCATTCGCACCATCGCCAGCACGGAAGCGCGTTACAATCCGATGTCGTATCATAACGGCTCGGTCTGGCCGCATGACAACGCGTTGATCGCATTAGGATTAGCGCGCTGCCGCCGGTACGATCTGCTCGCGCGATTGTTCGCAGGTCTGTTCGATGCCGCGGCCTATATGGACATGCACCGGCTGCCGGAGCTCTTCTGCGGCTTCCGCCGTGGGCGCGCACGCGGTCCCACGCTTTATCCCGTCGCATGCGCGCCGCAGGCCTGGGCGAGCGCTACGCCATTCACGCTCATCGAGGCCTCGCTCGGCTTGCAGTTTGATCCGAACGCAAACGAGATCCGGCTTCACAATCCGTCGCTGCCCTCGTTTCTGGACGAACTGGTCTTGCACGATCTCCAACTCAACGACGGCAGCATCGATATCAAGGTGCGGCGCCACCGCAGCAGCGTGTCGGTGGAGGTTCTCGAGCAGCGCGGAACACTGCAGCTGTCCGTCGTGTTCTCCTGACCTGCCGCTCTGGCGATCACGGCGGCGCAGCCGTTGATATACGCTCGGCACTTCCACTAATCAGCCTCGGGAACGAAATGGCCAAGACATCGCACCTCAGTTGGATCAGCATCGCGACAATGGGATTCCTATGCATGCTTCAGGCAGAACCGGCCGGCAGCCAAGAAAAGCGTGGCGTGATACCGCATGCACCCCTGCTGAAAATCGTACTGCCCGATACGGCGAATCAAGAAGTTGCAGTCTACGAGACGGAATATGCTCCAGGTGGGATCAACCCGCGACACCTCCATCCGGCAGCAGTCACGTTCCATGTTCTTTCAGGTACAGGCGTCTGGCAGGAAGATGGAAAACCACCGGTTACGCTGCGAGCCGAGGATAGTTTGTTCGTTGCTGCTGGCACAATTCACTCTCACTGGAACCCAAGCGCTACTGAGAACCTCCGCTTCTTGGAGTTCATTGTAGCGACAAAGGACAAGGGGCGTTCCATTCCGCAACCACCAAAAAACTGAGGTCGCGAAAGTTGTGCTCGTCGAGGACATCTTTCTCGATATAGGAGTAGATAAGATATAGGCCGTTTGGTGAAAGACGACAGCCGCTCTTACTTACGCACGCCGATCAGGTCGACCTCGACCAGCGTATCCTTCACCAGCAGACCCGTGCAGCCGACCGTTGTGCGTGGCGGCGGCACCTTGAAATAGCGCTTCCACACCGCGTCGAAGGCGTGGAAATTGTTCAGATCGGTGAGAAACACCTGCGCCTTGACCGCGTGATCGAGCGAGGAGCCCGCCGCCTCGAACGTCTTGGTAAGGTTGTCGAGAATGTACGCCGTCTGGAGCTCTATATCCGAGCCATAGAAGGGAAAGTTCGCGTGCTTGCGCGCCGCCGGAGGCACACCGGTCACATAGTCGCTGGCAATCTGTCCGGCAGGAAAGACGTTATCTCCAAGCGTGAATGCCTCGCTATAATGCGCAAGAGGTCGCGGCGCCGGTGACTGAATGACTTGATGCTGGAAGCCGCCGCGGGGCACGTAGCCGATCAGGTCGATCTCGACCAGCGTGTCCTTCACCAGCAAGCCCGTGCAGCCGATCGTGGTGCGCGGCGGCGGCACCTTGAAATACTGTTTCCACACCGCGTCGAAGCCGTGGAAGTTGTTGAGATCGGTGAGGAACACCTGTGCCTTGACCGCATGGTCGAGCGAGGAGCCCGCTGCCGCAAAGGTTTTCTTCAGATTTTCCAGCACGTAGGCGGTCTGCAGCTCGATATCGGAGCCGTAGTAGGGAAAATTCTCCTTTTTGCGCGCCTCGGCCGGAACTCCGCCCTTGAAATCGCTGGCAAGCTGTCCGGCTGCGAATATCAGATCGCCAACGACCAAGGCCTCGTTGTAGTTCGCGAGCGGGCGTGGTGCGCCGGATGTAATGACTCTGTGGCCAAGGCCTTGCCTCGGCACATAGCCAATGAGATCGACTTCAACGAGAGTGTCCTTCACCAGCAAGCCCGCGCAGCCGATCGTGGTGCGCGGCGGCGGCACCTTGAAATAGCGTTTCCACACCGTGTCGAAGCCATGAAAATTATTGAGATCAGTGAGAAAGACCTGCGCCTTGACGACGTGGTCGAACGAGGAGCCGGCTGCTGCAAACGTTCTCTTCAGATTCTCGAGCACGTAGATGGTTTGCAGCTCGATATCCGAGCCGTAATAGGGAAAGTTCTCCTTTCTGCGCGCCTGCACCGGCACTCCGTCCTTGAAGTCGCTGGCAAGCTGGCCGGCGGCAAAGACCAGATCCCCGGCGACGAAAGCCTCGTTATAGTTGGCGAGCGGACGCGGCACATCCGACTTTACGACCTTGATGCCCATGTCTCCTCCGATCCCATGTCTCCTCCGATCACATGTCTCCTCCGATCAGCTGCGCGCGTCAGTCTCTTTGATATCGACGATGCGCACCATGTGTGTGACCAGGGTTGGATCGCCTTTTTGATCGAACTTGAAGGGGCCTCGAACACTTTGATAATCAGTTTGACGCAGCGCATTGCGCACCGCTGCTCTATCCGCGCTTCTTGCGCGGTCGATAGCGGCTATAGCGATGTTGATGGCATCAAATGCCTGCGCGTGCACGTAATCGGGCGACTTGTTGTAGGTCTTGCGCACCAATTCGATGAAGGCCTGCGCCGCCGGCAGGTTGGACGAGGTGGCAGGGCTGAAATGCGTGGGATAAATAACGCCGTTCGCGGCATCCCTGGCGAGGTCGAGAAATGCAGGCGCTGCAATCCCGTCGGAGCCGAAGCGCGGGATGTCCCATCCCATTTGCCTGATCTGTCGATGGATCAAGGCGCCTTCGGTATACCGCGACCATTCGACGACGGCATCAGGGTTGCTCGCCCGGATGCGCGTCAGCTGGCCCGTGAAATCGAGGTCTCCGCGGGAGTAGCGCTCCTCGGCGGTGATGCTCATGCCGCGCGTCTTGCCTGCGTCCACAAACGCGTCAAAACCGCCTTTGCCGAAATCATCGTTCACGTAAAGAAAGCCGAACCGCTTCAAGCCGGGCATCCTCTCGTTGATGAACTCGACCATGTCGGACACCAGCTTGCGGTCCGGCACCGCCGAGCGGAACACCCATTCGTTGCCTTGCGTGGTGATCCTCTGCGCCGTGCCGCTGACAACGATTTGTGGGAGCTCCTCCTCCCGGAATACCTGCGCCGCCGCCAGGCTGGCGGGACTGCTCACGCTGCCGATGGCAAGGACGACCTGATCGCGGGTGGCGAAGCGGCGCGCAACGACGGCGGCTTCCTCCGGCTTGCCCGCATCGTCGCCGATGACCACTTCGATCTGCTTCCCAAGAACGCCGCCGTTAGCGTTCTTGACATTGACCACCATCTCCACCGCTTCACGGATGCTCTGGCCCTGGGCCGCGGCGTTGCCCGACATCGGCCCGAATGCACCGATCTTGATTGATCCCTTCGGCTGCGCCAGGCCCGGCGAATTGCCGCCAAGCAACGCCGTGGCGCAAATCGCGCCGCCCACGAATGTCCGCCGGTCAATCGTCTTGATAGCCATGGCACCTCCGCACACCGTTGGGGTCGGGACAATCGTCTACCTTAGCATGCTTTCACCGTGCGCCATCTTGTAGCGCCATCTTGGCGCCGAGATAACTCGTACGCACATGCTCATCCGTCAGCAGCCCTCTTGCAGGACCGGCCAGCGTGATGGCTCCCGCTTCCATTACATAGGCGCGGTCAGCGAGACGCAATGCCAGATTTGCGTTCTGCTCAACGAGCAGAATGGTCATGCCACGGTCACGGAACATCCGGATCGAGCGCATCACTTCACTCACCATCAGCGGAGCGAGACCAAGCGAGGGCTCATCGAGAAGCAAGAGCCGGGGACGCGCCATCATGGCCCGCCCGAACGCGAGCATCTGCTGCTCGCCACCGGAGAGGCTTCCGGCGAATTGCTTGCGCCGCTCCGCCAGCCTGGGAAAGAGTCGAAATACCTCTTCGAGCGTCTCGCGGACGACTGCTCTCCTACGAACCAGATAGCCGCCGGCTCGCAGATTGTCCTCCACGGATAGCTCGGGAAACACGCGCCGCCCTTCCGGCACCTGCACCAGTCCCAAGGCCACGATCGCGTCGGGGGACAGTCCGGCGATCTCCCGTTCCTCGAATGTGATCCTTCCGGCGCGCGGCGCGAGCAAACCGGAAATGGTTCGCAAAGTGGTGCTCTTGCCGGCGCCATTGGCGCCGATGAGCGCGACGATTTCACCGCGCTTGACCTCGACCGAGACCCCGCGCAGGCAGATCACGTCATCGTAGCCGGCTATCACGCCTTCAAGCTTGAGCACCGTCGCCCTCCGCCGCACGCCCGAGATAAGCCTCGATCACCTCCGGGCTCTCTTGAATTTGCAAAGGCATGCCGTTGGCAAGCCTGCGGCCATGATTGAGCACAGTGATCTCGTCGCACACATTCATGACGACATTCATATGATGCTCCACCAGGACAATGCTGGTGCCTTGTGCGCGAATGCCGCCGATAAGCTCGCTCACATGCGACGATTCCGTCTCGTTCAGCCCGGCGGCAGGTTCATCGAGCAGCAGCAGCTTGGGACGAGCCACGATCGCGCGGGCGACCTCCAGGAGGCGCCGGTGTCCGTAAGCGAGCGTGGACGCCCGTGCGTGGGCGAAGTTGCCGAGACCTACAAACCTCAAGGCTTGCATTGATCGATCCGAGATGTCGTTCTCCTCGCGGCGGGAGCGCGGCGTGCTCAGGATGGCATCAACAAAACCGCAACCGGTCTTTGCATGCAGCCCAATTGCGACGTTTTCCAGCGCGGTCATCTCCAAAAACAGCTTCAGGTTCTGGAACGTTCGGCGGATGCCGATGCGTGCACGCTTCGACGTCGAAAACCGCGTAATGTCGTCGTCGCCGAACTGCAATCTCCCACTGCTCACCGGCAACATCCCGGCAATGACATTGAGCAGAGTGGTCTTGCCCGCACCGTTGGGGCCGATCAGACCATGCACACTGTCGCGCATAACCAGAAGGTCGACCGCGTTGACGGCTCTTACGCCCCCAAAGAGCCGGGTCACGCTCTTGGCTTCGAGCAGCGCGACGCGCTCCTTTGCGGCGAAGCTCACTGCGCTCTCCGCCGAGCCCGCGATAGAACGGAGGCAAATCCGCTGAGCCCGGTGCGTACGGATCGCCCGGCAGCGGCGCATAATCCTGCCAGGCCCCCTTCGCCAAACAACATGGTCGCGATCAGGATCGCCCCGAACACCAGCATGCGGTAATCGCCCATCTCCCGCAGGAACTCGGGCAGCCCCACGACAATTGCCGCGCCGAGCGCGGCGCCGAACAAACTGTTGATGCCGCCGATCACTACCATGATGAGAATCTCGATCGACTTCCAGAACGTGAAATCGTTGGGCGAAAGATATCGCACCTCGTGCGCATAGAGTGACCCTGCCAATCCGGCGACGAAGGCGGCGATCACGAAGCACTGGCTCTTGAGCAGCGTCACCGACAGACCGCTGGCTGCCGCCGCGGCAGCGTCCTGGCGAACTGCGTTTATAGCGCGGCCGAAGCGCGTGCCCTGGATACGGGAAAAGAGAAGATAGACGAGCGCCGCAAGCCCTGTGCACAGATAAAAGCTGTACATCGGATCGCGTAGCGCGTAGCCAAACAGCTCGGCTCGGGGGATACCAATAAATCCGTATGAACCGCCGGTCAGCCATTCCTCGTTCTTGAGGACCAGGTAAATGATGATAGAGAATCCCAGGGTGGCCACAGCCAGGTATGGGCCAGTCAGCCGCGTTATCGGCACCATCAGCAGGCTGGCCAAAGCCGCCGTAACCGCGGACGCGATGAGAGCGACCGGGAATGCAAGGCCGAACCTCGAGGTGAGCAAGGCAGAGGTATAGGCGCCGATGCCGTAGAACGCGGCTTGGCCGATGGAGAGTTGTCCTGAGCCGCCAAGCAGAACCTGCAGTCCCATGGCGGCGATCGACGCGATCGCGACGAGACTTAAGACATGCAGCACGAACTTGTCCGGCTCGACCCAGGGCAAGGCAACCAATGCGGCCAGCGCGACGAGCGTTGCGCGCCGGGATGCGACGCCGGCCGCGGCTCTCAGTCCAGATGAATGCGCTACCAGCGCTTGCGCCATAGTCCAACCAGCCCATTCGGCAGGACCAACAGGATCGCGATCAGCAGGACCATGCCGATGGCGTCCTTGTAGGCGGACGACAAAAACACTGCGCTGAATGTCTCGATCAGTCCGAACAGGATGCCCCCGAGCATGGCGCCGACGATGCTGCCGAGCCCGCCCAGCGTCGCAGCGACAAATCCCTTCAACCCGGTGACGAAGCCCATCTCAAAGAACGCGAAGAACATCGACCCGAGCATGACACCGGCTGCGCCCGCCATCATTCCGGCGATCGCAAACGTGTAGGCTGTGATACGCGTCAGGTTCGCACCCATGAGCTGCGCGGCAACGGGGTCCTGGGCGGCCGCCTGCATGGCGATGCCGGTTCGCGTGTGCTTGAGAAAGAGCTGAAGCGTGGACATGATTCCAATGCCCAGCACCATGATCCAAAACAACGCAGGCGAGATGCGCACTCCGGCGAAATCGTATGCCGTGGACGCGAACAGTTCCGGAAAGCGCAGGGGTTCGGAACCCCATATGATGCGGGCGGCATTGATGCAGAGGATGGACATGCCGACAGTTGCCGTAATGATATTCATGAGCGGCACGCGTTGGCGCCGCAGCGTGCGATAGACAGAGAGCTCCATGGCGACCGCAATCAATCCGGAGGAGCCCATGCCGACGATCAGCACCAGGAGAAGCGGCAGCTTCGGCAGTAGCCACAGCGAGGTCAACCCGCACATGCATCCCAGCATCATCACTTCGCCCTGGGCAAAGTGAATGATGCTGGTGGCGCGCATGATCATGGCAAAGCCCAGCGCGATCAGACTGTAGACGCAGCCGATGGCAAGCCCGCCGACAAGCAAGTCTATGAGTTGGGAAGCACTTAGAGTTATCATCAACGCAGGGTAGGGCCCGGGAACGCCGCTGTCGCGCATTTCTTCCGCCTCATCATGAGGGCGCACGACCAGACGAAGCCAAGAATATGCTCCATGGTCGTGCGTCCATCTCGAAGGATGAGCGCGGCCCTGCTCCCGGGCTATCGATATGCGGGGGACCCGGATATCGCGCAAGCGCGCTCATCCGGGCTACAGCTTTACTGTCGTCAGATCAGTGCAATCACGCGGCGGCGGCCGCTGGCATGGCGCATTGCGCAAGAGTTTTCTGCCAGGACGGCAAAGCACGCAGCGTGGCGTACCAACGCTTGATCTGCGCGTATTGCGCAACCGGATAATGCGCCATCTCGGCAAGGTTCATCGATGCGCCGAGCGAGAAATCAGCGAGCGTGAGCTTCTCGCCGGTGACGAATTTCTTTCCTTTCAGTTGGCCGTCGAGAACCGATGCGGCACGATGGAATAGTTCCGCGCCCTTCGCGAGAGCCCCCTGGTCGGGCTCCCCATTCTTGAGGACGATCAGCTTGACCACATGCTCGAAAATGAAAGTTGAGCAGGCAGGATCCCAATGGGCAATATCCCAGAATTGCCAGCGCGTGACGTCGAGGCGCCCCCGTTCGTCTGCCGGCAGCAGCCCGCTCTCCGGCTTCTTCCCGGCGAGATACTGCTCAATGGCGCCAGATTCCCATAGGACATACTCGCCGTCCTTTAGCGTCGGCATGCGCATGTTGGGATTGAGCACAGCATATTCCGGCGTCTTTTGATCGCCTTTGACCAGATCGACGAAGCGCAATGTGTGGTCGATGCCGAGATGATTGGCAACCGCCATTACCTTGAATGCGCGTGGTGACGGCGGAAAGACGTACAGTTCCATTGTCATGATCGCTCCATTTTATGGATATGTGGGGTTTGGCATAATCGCGGTGCGAAATTATGTCAGCTGATTGATCGTCATGTTTCGGCCTGCTTCTTGAATTGCTCCAGCAACCCGGGCCAGCCGCGATCGACATCCTTGCGCATCGACTCGCCTGCCTCGGTCCCCATCTGCTCGAACTTGCGATGCTCGAGCTCCACGCGCGTCACATTCGCGCCGTCGGGAATGAAGCGCACCTCGACCTCGGAACTGACCGCGGTATCGGGCTTCCACTGGCTGTTGATGTCCCAAGTCATGACGAAGCGCCGCGGCGGTTCCCAGACGATGATCTTGCCGACTGTCGTCTGCGTGTCGTTTCGGCAAGCTCATACCAGCGTCCGCCAAGATGCGTTTCCATCACGATCGCTTTCCTCGGCGTCTTGCCAATGCCATGGTCGCGCGGCCACCAGCGCCCCAGGCCCGAGGTGAATATTTCGAACGCATGCGCGGCAGATGCGTTGACGCGGATGCTCTTGGTCACGGGCGCAATCTTGATGGTCACCGTCATTTGCCTTTGTCCTTCGGTTTGCCTTCGACTTCTTGTTGGAATGCCAGGAGCGCCTGATCCCAGAATTGATCCAGCCACGCGCGCAATGCGCCAAGGCCGTCGGGATCGATGTAATAGACGCGCCGTGTTCCCTCCGGCCGGTCGGCCACAAGACCTGCCTCCTTCAACACCTTCAGATGTTGCGACACTGCCGGGCGGCTGACCGGCATCCTGCGCGCGATCGCCCCTACCGCCTGTGGGCCGGACTTGAGCCGCTCGAATATGCGCCGGCGGGTCGGATCCGCCAGGGCTGCAAATACCATTGCGTAAGTCATTACTTACCGTAAGCATGAACTTACGTACTGTCAAGCAGAATCGGAAGCGCCCTTGCGGTCGGCTGCGCTGCTCAGTCGTGCTCGCCCTTGCCGCGGTCAGGCCGCAACCAGATGCGTGACCGTGGGCGTGCCGCCGAGATTGAAGCGTTGCACCGCTTCCTGGAGAACGCGGTCACACGTCCGTGCTGACGCAGATGATCGGCATATTCGTTCTCCTTTGGCTTTCAGCGCTTGACGGGTGGCTGGCGACGGATGGGCCCCCCCTCTCAAGGCAGATCGAACAAGAGAATTTCGCTCCCGTCGGAGCGCGAGCTTACATTCAGAGCGGCATGTTTCGGCTTGCGCGCCGTCACCGGCGCGGAGCTCCTCACCGTTCAAGCGGCCGCGCCCCGCACGGCCGGGAGCCAGGCCCTTCGCCCCCTGGGCAGAGCGTGCGAAACCGTCTCGCCGGAATTGAGGATGGCGGCGAAGATTCTGCGTCCTGACGCAGACTCAGCGATCCATCACGGCCTCGCGTGAAGCGATAAGCCGCAATCGGCCACGGCCGCCCCTATTGGGATTTGGTGGAGAAGGTGCTGCGCGAGTCCGCTTGCGTAAGTCCACTTGCTTGCACTGCATGACCAAATATCGTCGAATAGCAAAAATGCAGGCGCTGCGAGCCCCCCGGAGCAGCTGTTGTGAAATGAAAGCCGCGCGGTGACGGCGGAAAAGAAGATTGCGAATCTCGCGCTTCAGGGCGGGGGCAGCCACGGCGCATTCACCTGGGGCGTGCTGGATCGTCTCCTGGAGGAGCCGCGTTTTGAGATTGAAGGCGTCAGCGCCACCAGTGCCGGCGCCATGAATGCCGCCGTGCTCGCCCATGGCCTCACGGCAGGTGGCCGCGAGGGCGCCAGGAACGCGCTGGCGGACTTCTGGCGAAGAGTGGCCCAGCTCGCAAGCTCCAGCTTTCTGCAGCCGTCGTGGTTCGACCGCGCCACCCACAACCACCGGCTCGAGCACTCGCCGGCGTATTTCATTTTCGACATGCTCTCGCGCGTGTTTTCGCCGTACCAGACCAATCCATTCAATTACAATCCGCTGCGGCCCGTGCTCGAGCAGGCGGTCGATTTCGAGAGTTTGCGCCGTCGATGCGCCATCAAGCTCTTCCTCTGCGCGACCAATGTGCGCACAGGAAAAGTCCGGGTTTTCACGGA
This sequence comes from uncultured Alphaproteobacteria bacterium, assembly GCA_963841105.1. Classification (GTDB taxonomy): domain Bacteria; phylum Pseudomonadota; class Alphaproteobacteria; order Rhizobiales; family Xanthobacteraceae; genus VAZQ01. The sequence continues at coordinate 73,097 of CAWJCB010000004.1, read as the reverse complement.
TAATGAAATCTGCGCGTCGCGCGTGCTTGCCTCGGCATGCCTGCCGATTTTCTCTCAGGCGATCGAGATTGATGGCGAATGCTTCTGGGATGGCGGATATGTGGGCAATCCCGCGCTCTTCCCACTGATCTACGGCTGCCAATCGCGCGACATCATCGTCATTCACATCAATCCGACGGAACGGCGAGACATTCCCCGCACGGCGCATGAGATCATAAGCCGTATCAACGAGATCAGCTTCAATTCATCGCTCTTCAGAGAGATGCGCGCGATTGCCTTTGTGACCAAGCTCATCGACGATGGAGAGCTCGCGGACGGCACTTTAAAACGCATGCTGATCCACGCCATCGAGGCCGACGACGTGATGCAGGGACTCGGACCTGCCAGCACGCTCAATGCCGATTGGGATTTCTTGACGCACCTTCATGACATCGGACGAGATCGCGCCGACCGTTGGCTCAAGGCTCACCTCGACACCATAGGCATCAAATCGACGATCGATATTCGGGCAAAGTATCTGTGATCGAATAGGTTTCAGGAGCGTCGAAAGAGTCATGAGAAAGCTTATTCCCGCACTCCCCTGCATATCCTTGTTGATGATGGCCGAGGCGGCGGCGCAACCAAACTACGTCGTGTGGAGTGTTGCGCACGCGCGCATGGTGGCGGAATGGAGATGCTCGCAACCGCGATGCGGCTGGACCGTTGGCGGCTACAGCTGTGCGCACAGAGCTTTGCATGCGACGAAGGCGCGGGGCGAAGGGCACGCCGGTCGAAGGGCTAAACCAGACGCTTGAGCTCGGCACGAGCAACGCGCGCAGGAACCCTGTCAGTTTTCCTTTACGTGTCTCTCGCGTACAACGCGCCCCCAGCGGGCCAGCTCTTGCGACAGCATTTGCCCGAATTCCGCGCTCGACGTCGGAGCCGGAACAGCGCCCGACTCAACGAGGCGAACTTGAACATCAGGAGCATTGATGGCGCGCACGACAGCGTCGTGCAGCTTTGCCACCACCGCAGCCGGCGTCCTGGCTGGCGCAAGCAGGCCATACCAGTTATCCGCCACTGTATCTGGAAATCCCTGTTCGTCGAGGGTCGCAACCTCGGGCAAGGCACTGTTTCGGGCCGCGGACGCGACGCCTAGAGGCTTCAGGGTCCCGCCTTTGATCTGGGACAGAACTACCGGCGCATCGGCAAACAGCGCCGCAACCTGCCCGCCGAGCAAATCCGTCAGTGCAGGAGCAGCCCCACGATACGGCACATGCAGAAATTTCACCCCGGCAGCCGATTGAAAAAGCTCGAGCGCAAGGTGCGGCATGCTGCCCGAGCCGGTCGAGGCAAACGGCACTGTGCCCGGCTTGTTCCTGGCCATGCGCGCCAGCTCCGTTGCCGAGCTTACCGGCATCGATGGCTTCACCACCAGGACCGTGGTGTTTCGCACAACCAGCGTCACGGGAGCGAAATCCTTGATCGGATCGTACGACACCTTAGCTGAAAGATGCGGCGTTACCGCCACCGCGCCCGTGGTCGTAAGGAACAACAGGTGCCCGTCCGCCTCGCCGCGCGCCACATATTCCGCGCCAATCGCACCGTTGGCGCCCGGCTTGTTCTCTACAACCACGCTTTGGCCGAGCAAAGATTTGAGCTTGTCCGCGACAAGCCTTGCAACAAAATCAGTTGGCCCCCCCGCCGGGAAAGCGACGACGAGGCGCACGGTTCGGGAGGGAAACTCCTGCGCATGGCCGGAAACGACAAGCCACGGCAGAATGGCGAGAGCAAAGACGGTCGCCAAACCTCGCACATTGAGCTTCAGAACATGGAGCTTCCTGGGCAGCCTGATTGATTGGCGATAGCCATGAATGTTTTGTGATCGCATCTAGTTCAGCGTTTCCTTGGTTCGAATCACATCAATACCGGCAGCCTCGTCCTGAGGAGCCCGCGGCGCAGACAAGTTTACGCAGTCTGCGCAAGCTTGACTGCATTGCGGGCGTCTCGAAGGACAGCCGCAAGCGAGATCGCGCCAGTCTCCATCCTTCGAGACGGCGCTGCGCGCCTCCTCAGGATGAGGTATGTCGGTTCTCACATGGATTGGTTTCATGGAAACGATCGTCCAGCGGGTTCCGAATTCCGTCTTCCAAATCCGGCTTATCCAGATTACAGTACGCGAATCGTCAACAGTGGAAAGGAGGTGATCCAGTGTCTCATTGTCCATCGCCGCGGTCGCCGGCATCCGTGAGCTGGATCCTTACCTCTCTGGGGGTCTTGGCGGCCTGAACAAGGCTTGCACGGATTAGGGCCGTACCACGGCTCGACAATGGAAGGGCTGCCCGCGGGGCAGCCCTTCTTTGTTTCCCCAGCGCGGAGAACTTGGGGGCACACGGGGGGGTCGGCTTTGCCACCGCGCGCCGCAATAATCTCTGGGCTGCCCCTGTAGTCGCCGGCGCGCTCTCTTGCCGAAGAATTGCGTCGTGCAGTTCGAAACGATCTGATTGTGGATGCCGCTCGGCACGTGTGCGTCCTGTTTGCTCTCTGCATCGGCCTGATCGCGCATATCCCTCTAGGCCGAGCCGCGACTTGCATTTCCCGGTCATCCTTGAAATTCAAAAAGAGGGAGTAACCAACGCCGCCGGTATAGCCGCCGCTCTCAATAAGCGGGGGAATTACCACAGCACGCGGAAAGGAGTGGAGGAATGTGCAAGTTGCGGCACTGCTTGCACGAACGGCCACCTAAGCAAGTTTCGGTTCGGTTGACCAAAATATGCGCCAGGGATGCAACGTCGGCTCTCGCCGTCGCATAGGCTTTGCTCAAAACCGAGTTCATGCTTTTCATCTACGAAGAATTAAGGTCAGGTGCTTGTGGCTACCGGAGGGCGGGAGATCAGCAGACAGACGCGCTCCAGTATCATGCCGCACATGAACCCGCTTCCGATCCTGGCTTGAGGCTGAGAACCTGGTTGGTCAACGGGAATATCTCCGCGCTTTAGGCAATGGAGGACCTTGACAACGGGAGTCGTCACCTGCCTAAAGGCCCCGAGAAAGCTCGGAGGGTTCGAGCTGCGCCTAATTTCCAGTGTTGCGAGCCGAGCTTTGGCGGAGATCGAGCGGAATATCCTCGGCCGTACCGAACCGTGATCTCAAGATTGCTGCGTTGCTTCTAATTCCCCGTGGCTTTCCCCTACTGAAACTGATCTCTGCAATTTCACGGATCGCCCGCCTTGGTTCGTGCCCTGAAATACTTCATCCGGCTCTCGGCTGTAGGCACGATATATTTTTTTATCGTGCGACTTAGCTTCGAGCTCCTCGCGGTGTACCCAGGCGCGAATGCGATCTGGCCGCCGACCGGCTTTGCGCTGGCTGCCGTCTTGGTTGGAGGATACCGGGTTGCACCAGCGATTTTGGTCGCCGCCTATGTTGCAAATGCAGTTTCGTCCGAGCCGAGCTTTGCTGCAGCCGCGGCCGCGGCGGGGAATGCTTTCATGGCGATCGCTGGCGGCTTTCTGGTCAATTGGTGGGCTGGTGGCCGCAATGCCTTTGCCGCGCCGGCTACGACTGCCAAATTCGTGTTGATCGCGATATTTGTCGCAGCCATCAGTGCAAGCGTCGGCTCGTACGTCACTCTCGATCTCGGAACCTCAACCCGCATTGAACAAGTTGATTGGCAAAAATTCGCTTCGATTTGGTTCGCGTGGTGGCTGGGCGATCTGGCCGCTGTGCTTATGATCACGCCCGCCTTGGTCTTGTGGGTAACCGACTGGCCGCCTTCTTTAAATATTGGCCGATTTCTGGAATCCATCGCGATTTTTGCGACTGTAAGCGCATTCGGAGCAGTCGCCTTGACCCCTTTGGCGCCCGATATCCCGAGCGTGGCACCCTTAGCCATTTTGGCGGTGCTGCTTTCGATATGGGCGGCTCTGCGTGGCGGTCCGCGGGGCAGCGCCACTGCGGCTCTCGTTCTTGTGGCTTTCGGGACTGGCGGGACCATTTTGGGGGGGCCGGTGGCTCGGAGCATCCCAGACGGGTCGTCGTCTCTTCTCATCATCTTTTTGATAGGTATAGCAATTCCCAGCCTCGTCCTGGCGACCGATGCGGCGCAGCGCAGACGCGCCGAGAGAATTCTCCGCGACATGCGCAAGGAACTGGGCAAGGCGCGCGAGCAGTTCGCCCAATCGCAAAAGATGGAAGCAGTCGGTCAGCTGACCAGTGGCGTAGCGCATGACTTCAATAATCTGCTGACCGTCATTGTCGGTAACCTCAACATTGCGCAACGTCACTTGGATTCAATGGCGGAGGCGCCGGCTGAACGGCTGCGCCGTGTTATCAACAATGCGATGCGCGGCGCCGAACGGGCGACGACGATCACTAAACACTTGTTGGCGTTTTCCCGAAAAGAGCCCTTCGATCCAAAGCCCCTCGACGTCAACAGACTCGTCCATGGGCTCTCTGATTTCCTGCGGCGCTCGCTGGGCGAGACCATTACTCTTGACATCCGCAGCGCCGACGGGCTGTGGCAGGCGAAGGCCGATCCAGCCCAACTAGAGGCTGCCATACTTAATCTTGCCGTAAACGCCCGCGATGCGATGGCTGCGGGCGGGAAGCTGACGATCACGACTGAGAATTCCTTGCTCGATGAGAAGTACTGCCAGCAACATGATGAACTTGTCGCTGGACCATACGTGCTGATCGCCCTCCGTGATACGGGCGCTGGAATGTCGAAGGACATTTTGAGGCATGTATTCGAACCATTCTTCACGACCAAGAAAGCCGGGCAAGGAACCGGGCTCGGTCTGAGTCAAGTTTACGGTTTCGTCAAAGAGTCGAAAGGGCATGTAGAGATCGACAGTAAACCGGGGCACGGCACGACAGTCACGATCTACCTCCCTGCTTTGCCGGGGAACGTCCGAGAGGAACAAACGGCCGAACCGGAAATTCCTACTGCGGGTTCCCCTCCGACGATCCTCCTCGTCGAGGACGATCACGATGTTCGAGCCTACGTCGTCGAAATCCTGCGCGAGTTGAGTTATCGGGTCCTGGAAGCCCATGATGCGGATTCGGCACTGGCACTGATAGATCGAGATAATGTCCGGGTGGATTTGCTTCTGGCCGACCTCGTATTGCCTGGAATGAATGGACGTCAGCTGGCCGAGGAATTAAAATCACGTCAGCCGGAGGCGAGGGTGTTATTCATGACCGGCTATTCGCGCGACGCAATCATTCATCAGTGGCCCAGCGATACCGATATCGAGATGCTGCACAAGCCGCTGACGCACGAGGCCATCGAAAAGAAGGTTCGTCAAATTCTCAATTAAGCTCGTTGACTGGACTTATCGGCAACCGGGCCGTGCTAGAAGCGGACATCGTTGTGCCGTAACGTGGCTAATCTACTCGCGTCAAACACCACCAAAGCTCAGAGCTTCGAGCCGCCGTCCACACGGACCGTATCGCCGGTAATCCACCGCGCCTTGTCGGACGACAGGAAGGCAACAACCCCCGCGATGTCGTCGGGCTGGGCGAGGCGCTTCAATGCCTGCATACCGAGCGCAAAGTCGCGACCTGCATCTGTCTTGGCGAAGCCCGACATCTCGGTTTGAACGACGCCCGGCGCCACCGCATTGACGCGGATGCCGAGTTCGCCAAGCAGCGAGGCGAAATGCTTCACCAAAGTGTCAATGGCCCCCTTGCTTGCTGCATACGCTGGGATCGTACCGACAACGGCATGCGCCGCGAGCGACGATACGAACACGATGCTGCTTCCTTTCGACATGATCGGAAGGAGTTGTTGCACAAGGAAGAAGGGCGCCCGGACATTGACTGCGAAGAGCTTGTCGAAGTCTTCGACCGTCGTTGCCTCGATGGTTGCGGCTTTCGATATCCCTGCATTGGCGACAAGGATGTCGAGGCGATCGCCGATGATGCTGCGGGCTTGCTTGGCAAGCTTGTGCGCGCCGTCCGCCGCGGCGAGGTCGGTTGCTATGGTATCCGCTCGGCCACCGGCTTTGCGTATCTCTGCGACAACACCGTCGGCTTCATTCGCGCCGCGGCCGTAGTGCACGAGAACCTGGGCACCGGCCGCGGCGAGCGCAAGTGCACTGGCGCGGCCCATGCCGCGAGAAGCGCCAGTCACGAGAGCGGTTTTACCGGTGAGACTCGGCATGATCATCGTCCTGGTTGTTGCTGTGCCGTATAACGTGACCGCTTTTGATCCTCACACGCCTCGGCACTCGTCCTCCGACAGGAACATTGAGACATGACGGACGAAGAGCTCGGGATACTGGAACTGCGAGCCGTGATTGGAGTCGGGGTAGACGATTAGCTCCGCATTCGGGATGTTCTGCTGCATGATGAAAGAGTTGACCGTGGGCATGATCACGTCGTTACTGCCGTTCACGACGAGTGTTGGCTGCTTGATCGTCTTCAGATAGCCGTAGGACCCCTCTTGCTGGACGCCCCACTTGTCCATCGCTTCAATCTGGGCGGGCGAAACCTTGTCGTTCACCTCGGGATCGCGCCCCTCGTCACGAAGATGCTTGCGCTTCAGGAACTCCCTTCCCGCCGCCTGGCCCGCCTCCGACGGACTGAAAAGGACCGCGAGCCAGAGGTGCTCGGGCGGATCATAGGGGGCGCCGAAGATCCGCTGTGCTACCTGAGTCAGCAACTCCATTCCCTGACCGCCGCGCGGACCGGTGCCGACTAGGATCAGCTTGCGGACGAAATCGGGCGCCTGCAGCGCGATTTCCTGCGCAACCATGCCGCCGATCGAGAAGCCCAGAACATCCGCCTTGTTCAAACGAAGTGCTCGGCTGAAGGCGGCTGCGTTAGCGCCCATCTGCTCGAACGTGGTCGGGACCTCGCCGGAGCTGCTGGAAACGCCTGCGTTGTTGAACAAGATCACCTCACGGTCGCGAGCCAAGCCATCCGTCACCGCCGGGTCCCAGTAATCCATGGTGCCCGTGTAGTGCTGGTTGAAGACAATAGGCACGCCGCTGGCCTTGCCGAATCGGCGATAGGCGAAGCGAATTCCGTTGGCCTCGACGAACTGCGTCGGCGCCGTGTGGTGGGTGTGCGTCGTCATGATCGTTTCCTTGTAGAATCCCTGTCGATGAAACGTGAATGGGAATGCTTTCAGCCGGCGGTCTTGCCGCCGTCGGCAGTAAGGACTTGCCCGGTGATGAATGATGCCTTTTCGGAAGCGAGAAAGACGGCGGCGCGGGCGATCTCCTCCGGGTCGCCGATCCGGCCAAGCGGCACGGTCTTACCCAACGCGGCTTTCCTCTCCGCAGTACCGGTGAAGCGGTTGAGCATGCCAGTCTCGGTCGGACCCGGCGCGACGGCATTAACGCGCACTCCAGAGCTGGCCGCTTCCAGCGCCGCGGACTTTGTCATGCCTTCCACGGCGTGCTTGCTCGCGACATAGACCGAGGCACCGGCTGCCCCTTCGTGCCCATACGTGGAGGATATGTTGACGATGCTGCCGCGACCTTGCGGCTGCATCACGCGCAGCTCGTGCTTCATGCTGAGCAGGGTGCCGAGCACGTTGGTGTCGAAGGTGGCCGCGTAGCTTTCGGCGGTCTGATCCAAGACCGGGCCAGGCTGGCCCTCGGTGCCTGCGGCATTGACGGCGGCGTCGATCCGGCCAAAGCGCGTAACGGTCTGGTCGATCAGGCTGCGCACGTCATCCTCGTGGCGCACATCGGCCTTGACGAAGGAGGCATCGGCGCCAAGGCCGCGAAGTTCGGCTTCGAGGGCTTTGCCTTCCGCATCCCGGCGGCCGGCGGCGACGATGCGCGCGCCCTCCTTCGCGAAGGCGATGGCGGTGGCGCGACCGATGCCGGTCAAGGCACCAGTGATTAAGACTACTGGGTTGCTCATTGCTAATCCTCGCGATGTGCTTCGCCCTACCGGCGAAGCATGGATGGCGCACGCTCGGACAGCCACTTGGAGGCTGAACCACTCGTAGGCGTGCTTCCGTTGAGGACCTATCTAAGCCCCCCTAGCGTCAACGAAAAAGACTTTGTAAGTTGGGACCCATGCCTTGAAGATATGGAATGGGTTTTTGGAGCTACGGCACCTTCGCTATTTCGTCGCGGTCGCCGAGGAAGGAAGCCTCACCGTCGCAGCTGAGAAAAGGCTGCACACGGCGCAACCTTCGCTCAGTCGCCAGATCCGGGATCTCGAATATGAGGTCGGCGTTCAGCTGATGAGTCGCAGCGTGCACGGCATCGAATTGACCGCCGCCGGTCGCGCCTTTCTCGACCATGCACGACTGGCGCTTACTCAGGCGGAGGCGGCCGCGCAGGCAGCGCGGCGAGCCGCGCAACCTGTCAAACCGACTTTCGCGATGGGCTTCCTGACCGGACAGGAAGTTGATTGGCTGCCTCATGCGACAAGCATCCTTCGAGACGAATTGCTCAATATTGAAATCAGAGTTTCGAGCGACCATTCGACAACGCTCGCAAACGATCTCCAGCGCGGGAAGCTCGATATCGCTTTCCTCCGGCTGGAGCAGAAGCCAGAATCTCGAATACAAATTGGCGGCGAAGGAGCCGCTCGTAGTCATCCTGCCCAGCGATCATCCACTCGCCGAGCACAAGACCATCGATCCGCACGATCTTGCGGCTCAAACGTTTATCGGCATCTCAGAAATCCCGCGCGTGCTGCGGGCTGTTGTCAACGATTATCTGAAGCGATCTGGAATTGAGATCGCACCGCATCTTGAGATCGATAATTTCGCAATGGCCATTTCTCTGGTTGCGTCAACGCGCGGTGTGGCTCTGCTGCCGGCCTCTGCAGAGAACTTCTTGCCGTGGTCTGTCATCAGCCGTCCCCTAAAAGGCGAAGCGCCGACCATCGATCTAATGGTCGGATATCACAAGGCGAACACATCCCCGATTCTGAGAATTTTCCTCTCGAGAATTGACGACTTGACCACCCGGATATCCAGCAAACCTCGCCGAAACTGAACTGGGGTCACCCGCTTCGCCGTGATGACGGTAGTGCAGACCGGGGCAACGAGGCCTGCTCACATGTCACGCCGATCGTCAAAACGGATCGCGTGCATGTCTGGAATGGGGTCAAAGCCCGAACCCTCCTTCTGCGCTCACGTCCGGTTCCGCCAGGGTACAGCAACTCTATGGGCTACTGCGGTTTTGAATTTGAAGTTCCTACACGAGCTTGCGACAACAAATGACAGGTACTTCAAATTCACCGCACGACCGCGATCATAGGCCCGGTCGCGTAAGCAGGCTGTCATAGGAGCGGCCGCGGATGTCATAGACCCGGGCATAGGTCACTCCATCGCGCGCAATCTCAACCAGCAGCGGGGCATCAAATTTCCTGCAATAGAACTCGCCCAGCATCATTGCAAAATCCGCGTCTTTTGCATCCCACGTGGTCAAGAAGTCAGGACCGAGCTCGACCTGCGGCGAACGGTGCGGGCCGCACACGGCCAATCGCCAAGGGCGGCCCTCAGGCTTGCTCTCCTCCCGGCGAGCAAGCGTTGCGCGAAGCTCGTCCGACGCCTGTTTTAGCGACAGGCCCCAATAGTCGAGCATGTAAAGCTCGCGCGCCTGCGCAACGCCCCCGGCAAGCCAATTGAAATACGTGTATTCATATGGATGCAGCTTTATCATCTCGGCCACAGGAAGGGCGATGCCGAGAACAAACACAAGGCTGACCGCGATCCGCATAAGGGGAGCTCCGCGCAACGCTTCAACAATTCGAGCGGCGGCAATTCCGCCGAGAATCGCAAGCGGCGGTGTCACGAAGATAAAATGTCTGATGCCATTGTACATCGCCGGTCGCAGCGCAACGGCGGTGACGAGGGGGAGTAACGCGGCGAGCGTCACCAGAAGCAGAATAGCGCGCCGCCGGATCGAAATCTCGGCTTGCACTATGCCCATCACGGCGGCGATGGCTCCAACAAGCCCGAGCGCCAAAAGCATCTCGGGCGACCTTGAGCGCAAACAGTGTCGCCACATAGCGGCGCGGCATCTCCGTCACCAGGATGACCGCTCCCCCGAAAAGCTCCGACCAAGGTTTTTCGAAAAAATGCGCGAAATATTCAAGCGCACGAAATGGATTGAGCGGGTCAACCGCCGCCCAAGGCCACACCAGCGCCATGACCAGATAGGCCAGCAGCATGGCAGGCAACAATCCAAATGCAAATTGCCGAAGCTTCGAGCCCGCAATCCGGGCTCCTTCTGCGCGCGCCTGCGCTGCAAGCAGGAAGGCAAGGGCCGCAAAAAACTCCAGTGCGCCAAAGCCGCCCATGATGCGAGAGCCAAACGCCAAGCCAGCACCCCCTCCAAGCAGCGCTCCAGTAGCGAGGGACATCCGTGGATACTCATCGAGTGCACGTACCTGCGCGAGCAGAAGAAGTGCCATAGCCACCGCAAAGGGCGCGTCCTTGGGATTCATGAACATGTGGCCGTAGTAGAGCGGGCACGCGGACAAAAGCGTGAGCGCCACAAGACCTGCGAGCGGACCAGCCACGCGGCGGCCAGTGCGCCAGGTGACAAACAGCCCAAACATTCCAATTGCCGCGCCCAACAAACGACGGGTCGCAAACAGCGGCAGGGGCAGGACTTTCGCGGCCGCTGCGGCAAGGAGATCGAAACCGCCGCCGTAGTAGTACAGGTTCACCCACGACAGGGCGCGCCGGTCATGCAGGCCGGAGGCGTAGTAGCTGAGCAGGAGGTCGCCGTATTCGGAATGGGCGTAGTCGTCCCAGCTCAGGCCGTAATCACGGAACGTGACAAGCGCCAGGATGGCGACGACTGCGAGCACAGCGACGGCGAGATGATCCGAGATTCTCCCGCTGCTCAACGCGTAAGACGGCGGCAAACCCTGAAGCTGTTGCGCGCGCAAACGAGGGAAAAGATTATGAATTGCTCAATTCCCCGCCTGCGCGCCAGCGTTGTTTCCCGGAGTCAAGGAGCGCATTTCGCCCAGCTTGATGCACGACGAACAGAAGGACTCTAATCTTCCGTCATTTCCGGGCTTAACCCGGCAATCAATCTTCTTCGCAAGAACATCTCGCGGAGCCGATGGACCCGCGGGTCAAACCCGCGGGTGACGGAGGTGGGTGAGCGCACGCGGCATCAATTCGATCCGAACATGCATTGCAGCAGCGAGCTCACTTCATGGCCGCGTCAAACATCTTGGCCACGTACTCCCAGTTGACCAGATGATCCATGAAGGCCTTGAGGTAGTCGGGGCGCCGATTGCGGTAATCGATGTAGTAGGAGTGCTCCCAAACGTCGCAACCAAGTATCGGCCTGCCGTCGTGCACCAGCGGATTCTCGCCGTTGGGTGTCTTGGACACGATAATCTTGCCGCCCTTGACGGCAAGCCACGACCAGCCAGACCCAAATTGCGTAACTCCGGCCTGAATGAAATCTTCCTTCATCTTCGCCACGGAGCCGAGGTCGGCGATGATCTTCTTTTCGAGATTTCCGGGTATCTTGTCGCCGCCTCCGTTGGGCTTCATCCATTGCCAGAAATGGGTGTGATTGTAATGCTGGCCAGCATTGTTGAAGAGACCAGCATTCTTGCCGAAGGAGCCCTTCACCACCTCTTCCAGCGACTTTCCCTCCCATTCGGTTCCTTTGAGGAGATTGTTGCCGTTGTTGACGTAAGCAAGATGGTGCTTGTCATGGTGATACTCGAGCGTTTCGCGTGACATGTAAGGGGCAAGAGCATCATGGGCGTAGGGAAGATCAGGCAGTGTGAAGGCCATTGGCATACCTCTTGAGCAGCGCGATCGGGACTGAACGAACCTAACCTACATAATGTTTTCACGGCCGGCGTACCATGGCGGGCGATCCGCGCAGCCAGCAGCGGTATGTCGCCTTCCCTCCCGCGGGCGAATTACATCAGCGGCGCAACAGAAGGTCAGACACCGGCAGATGGCGGACGCGCGAGTACCATTTTGAGGCACCAAATGGCAAGATTAGCTCAATATTAGCCCTTGTAAGACCGCGAGAGTTGTTGCGACCCCCGGTGCATCTTGTTAAGCAGCTTCGGCGCTGGCCGGGGGACCGCCACATTAGTTATTGCGAATGCCGCAGAACAGGGTCACTATTATTTGGTAACCATACCTTTGGGGCTGCGGCTGGCGTGTCGGGCGGGGCTTAGGTGATGTCGGTACTATTGTTCATGTTGGGCGTTGTGGTCGCCGCATCGGCCATCGTCGCTCTCGGATTCGGTATTCAACTCAATGAGTTCCCTATGGGACCTGCCCTGATATCAGGTGGGGCGACTGGGCTTACTGGCGGTTTCATCCTGATCGGTCTTTCCGCCGTTGTGGGCGAGCTCGCGCGCTTGGCCAACGACCTCAAAGGCAACGAGCTGCGAGTTGGGGAGCGTAGGGGAGACGGTTTGGAGGGCTTGGCTGCGCCCGTAGTAGCGGCTCCAATGCCCCCGGTACCTGCTACGGTGTCCGCTCCCGGGCGGCAACCCGCACCAAACCTTCCCCTTCCGCCTCGACCGAGGACTGATTTCCCTGCTCGAGAGGGCCGGCCAGTTGTCCATCCCGCCTCGCCTTCTTCGGTCGAGGTTTCAGCCGCAGCGATCGAGCGCCTGCGCTCGACCATTCCTCGTACGGAAACAGGTCGCGTTGAACCTGCGGCACCGGGCTACAGCGAAGAGGCGCCGTTATCGCCGAACGGAGCGGCCGCTTCTCACCAGGGAATGGCCCGCACAAGGGCTGAGCCTGCGCCGCCGGAGGCCTCCGAAGATCGGACTGACAAGGCAGTCGAAGCCCTGAAAGCCTCAAGGCTTGACTTTCTCTTCAGAACGAAACCCGCACGTCCCCCCCAAGCCGAGCACACGGAAGCGCCTTGGCAGGACGCCCGGACCAGCAGAAGCCCTGTGCCTCCCACAGAGCCGCCGGCGACCAGGCCTGGAGCTCTCGATCGCCAAGCGGCAACCGCCGCCCCGTCGTTACCGCAGTTACGTCCAAATACACCGCCGCCGGAAGCACCGGCGTCCCCTGGCATTCTAAAATCCGGCGTGGTCGATGGCATGGCATATACCCTTTATACGGATGGGTCGATCGAGGCCAAACTGCCACAGGGCATGGTGAGATTTGGCTCCGTGGCAGAGCTTCGCGCCCATATCGAGGGCAACTCCTCCAATGGCTGACAATACCTCGACCTTCATCGAGCTAACGGCATCCATCGTTTCAGCTTATGTCAGCAACAACTCGGTTTCTTCGACAGATTTACCCGCACTGATCGGCCAAGTGCACTCGGCTCTGGCACGCGTATCCAGCGGACAAGCCGAGACCCTCGCAGACGCGCAAAGGCCGGCGGTGCCAATCAAGAAGTCAATTACTTCCGAGCACATCGTTTGCCTCGAGGACGGAAAAAAATTCAAATCGCTCAAGCGACACCTGCGCACGCAATATAATCTCACGCCGGATCAGTATCGTGAAAAGTGGGGTCTTGGCAGCGACTATCCCATGGTGGCCCCGAACTATGCTGCCGCACGCTCGCGGCTCGCAAAGCAGATGGGACTAGGCCAACAGCGACCTCACGCAGCCAAGGGCGCCAAGCGTAGCCATGCAACGAAGAGGGATCAGCGCGTCGAGATGGCCTCAGACTGACTCGGCGTCATTCATACAAGCTAACGTGACGACACCTCGTCGGTTAAGCAGTCCCGCATTTTTCCGCCAACCGCAACCGCGTCGCGCGCGTCAGAGCGGATGCGTTCGACCATCGAGCGGAATCCGTTGGATCGTTGTGGCGTAAGATGCTCGCGCAATCCGAGGCGCTCGAATGTGATGGTTGCGTCCGTCGCAAGAATGTCCCGGGCGTGCCGGCCGGAATATATGGCCAATAAAATAGCTATCAGACCGCGCACGATATGCGCGTCACTGTCCCCCACGAAATTCAAGATAGGTCCTCCCGCGCCATTGGGACGAACCCGCGTGGCGAGCCATACCTGACTGGCGCAACCCTGAACTTTGTTTGCTTCACTCCGATCGCGTTCAGTCAGGGGCGCCAGGGCTCTGCCGAGCTCGATAAGGTAGCGGTAGCGGTCATCCCACTCTTCGAGCAGCGCAAAATTGTCCGTGATCTCGTTTATTGTCATGAATCTCGCGATCGTCTCCGCGACCGAGTGAATATCCTGATAATATAGGATCAATGTGTCCGAACGGGAAGGAAGCCGTGTGTCGGTAGTGACTTGGGGTGCCGAGAACCCGGGACCGCTAACCCCGGTTCGTGGTTGTGGTTTCCGGGTTCGCGGTTTAACCGCGCCCCGGAATGACCAATTCCATGGAATCGCTCGTCTAAGGCTTATTGCTGACGATCCAGGCGGGCTTCTTGCCGCGACCGAGGACCACGCCATGCGGTAGCGAGATCTGATGGCACGAGCGTATCGCCGGAAGCTCGTGTCAAAGCGCGTGTCGTTGCCTTGTCCGGGCCGCGATGCGCGCGACCGCTGGATTCGTCTGCTCCGAAGCGTTCGTTCAAGTAGTCGTAAAGCATCTTCGCGCCCGCTTGCGCCCGATGTCCGATCGCCGCTGCCGCCTGCGATCCGATAGCGCAGGCGTCCGGCTGGCGTTCACAAAAGCCGCGCGCGTCGCTCACAGTTGCCTGTGCCGCCGAAACGGCCTCGCTCGCGCTCAGCAGCGCATTCGACGTGGTGTGCTCTCCACCGCTCGGCAAGAAGACAAGAACCACGCCAAGCCAAAAAGCAATTCGGAACAAGAACCGCATAGCCACCCCTCACGCCCAAGCGGTCTGACTACTTCGATCGGCACCCTAGCAAAGAGCCTTGAAGCCTGAGTTGGAGTGGAACAGCGCATTTTCTGAGTATTCAATGCGAATGTGCGGCGTATTTTCGAACAATTTTAGCTATGGCATAAACTGATAGACGACGGTTCAGACACTAACTCGTTCAGACACCAACAAGCCGATCCCGGTTGAGTGGACAACAATCCGCATCACCCAGGCGTGTCGCGTAGGGGCGGGTTTTAAACCCGCCCCTACATTCATGAATCGTGGCGTTTGGTACGGGGGTCGCGTGGCGGGGGCACCCGGACGCCGCGGCAAATGCCTGCAGCTCGCGTCGGTAGCGCGGTGCTCATTTCACGGTCTTGGAGGGTGACGTTTTATCAACGAGTCGCGTTACCCTGTCAACGCGCGACGTCGGTGGTGAAAAGACAAGCCGGTTTGGGGACTCAGTCATTCTGAAAAACCGCTGCACGCTCGCGGATTTGGCTGCTTCCAAGGTGCCGCCGCGTCTGCGGCAACGGACTTTTCACCATCGCGGCTTGTGGCGTGGAAAAGAGCTGTGAAATGATTTGTCAACGGTGCCTGCTCTCGCAACCCGTGGCTTAGCATTCGTTTAAGCCGGCTCTGACACGATGCCTATCCAAGGGGAGCGCGTCCCAAGTTCGTTGGAAGTTCACGGACGCTCACGAAAATACGGGTATGTTTCGCAGCAAAATCCCGTTGCGGTGAAGAGAAGTGCGTAGCCAAAAGCCACATATCGACAGCACAACCGGAGGGCGTCATAAGGACTTGCGCCTGCCCTTCGTTTTTCAGCTTCTGGGATGGAGCGCGCGCGACGCAGTTGGATCAGCCGTGGCAATCTTCGCTGCTTCGGCAATTCTGATCAACGTGCTGTTCCTGCAGGCAGGCAGGCACCCCGCGCCAATCTTCACCCCGGCAGAGGCCCCGACAAAAACCGCGGGGGCGCCTGACAGAAATGGCGCGGCCACCACCTTCATGCGCCGCCCTGAGCCAATTCCAGCCCCTGCCCCCAGGGTACCGGTGGTGTCGCCCGCAGCATCGTCACGGATGCCGGGTGACATCATCATGGACATCCAACGCGAGCTTTCGCGCCGGGGTTTCTATGACGGATTGACGGATGGCCTTTACGGGCCCAAGACCGACGCGGCTATCCGGGATTTCGAGCAGACCTTTGGGCTCAAGCCGAGCAGCCAGCCAAACGAAGCCCTGCTGCAGGCAATCCTTCGATCTGCGACGAAGGCCGCTAAGGGCGTGACGGGAACCGTCGGTGCGATTGGCCCGCATACCGAGAATGTGATTGAGCCGGCTGCTGCATCTCAGCGCGTGGTTGCATTGCAGCGCGCCCTGGCGGAATTCGGCTATGGTCAAATCAAGCCAAACGGGATTGTTGATGCCGACACCCAGCGCGCCATCGAGCGCTTCGAGCGTGAACGCAGGATGCCGCCCACCGGACAGGTCTCGGATCGTGTCATCCGTGAGCTCGCCGCCGCCACCGGTTGACCGCTGGAATAACCGAATTCCGTCCGCTGGACGGAGATGGTCCTCTCCGTTGCGTTGCGGATGGCTCGCCGCAGTCACCCATCGCTCGATGTCAGCCAGCAAGCTCCCAACTGAACCCGTTGCATGCGGTTGAAGTCAACAATTTGGGTCGCGGCCTATGTTCGCCGCTGCTTCACCGAGGGAGCATTCGCCGCAGTGCGGCGCCGGGGAGCAGAGGAGGCCGGCACCATTTTTGTAAAAGTCAACCGGCTGGACGGCACCGCCGAGCTTTTCGGCCCGGCACCGCAGAGCGTCTTCGAGGATGCGCGACCGCCAGAACGCCTGTTTTCGCGATGCATCGCGGTTTCGTGGCCGTCAGAAGCGCAGGTAGAGGATCGCCTCAATCGGGAACTGCGGTTCGATCCAGACCTTTGGATAGTAGAGGTCGAGGATCGCGCCGGCCGCAACTTTCTCGATGGAGTGATCGCATGATGCGCCGCCCCGGAGATGCATCATCTCACGGCGCATAAGCGCATCTGCTGCGCAGGCGCAGGGCGGCGCGATACCTCCGAGAGTGCCCGGCGTGCATTATCCGCGGCAGTTCTCCATGCCACCGGCTGGTGATGCGCCGCTGTCTTGTCGCTTTTGTCCGCCGCGCGCCATATCGCCACCAGCCGGCGCGCGGCAACGACCGTGATCTCGCCATAGAGTCCGGCAAGCTCATAGACCCTATCAACCGATTGGCCGATGCGTGGATTCATGAAAAGCAACACACGCTGAACGACATCGGCCGGAAGGTCCATCGCCTTGGTGGCCACGACGACAGGCTCCCCGGAATTGTCGGCAACGACGCGGCGGGCATGAACCCGCGAGATGCCAAGCGCGGATTCGAGCTCCCGTATGACCGCGTCGGTATTATGCTGGAGCACGGCAGCTTCGAGTCGCCAAGTGTCTGCACGGTGGATGAAAGCGCAAGGCTGCATGGGTTCGATGGGGGCATAGTCGAGGTTCATCAAGATGAGGCGGCGTTCATCAGGGCCGGCGGCATAGAAGAGCTCGCACAATTCGCAAGCTTCCATTGCCATGGCGGGACCATGGCTGAGCGATGTTGGTGCATCCGCGCAATTCACGGAACCACGCTTGGCGATTGCATCGGCGTGGGCAGCGCCCCTTTCCTTGGCGATCGCCGCCAGGTCAGAGCTGGACAAGCAAGGCGAACACGCGAGGATCGGCGCCGCCACCTCGAATTCGTCGCGCGCCAGCCGTTCGATTACGGCACGCGGGGCTGACGGATAGCAGGCCAGGCGCTCGGCAAGCGCGGCGCGCGCTGGAGCATCCGTGGCGTCGAGGAGCCTCAGCGTCAGCTCGGTATAATAACGTTCATCCTCAGGGGTGTGCGCCGGACGCTGCAGGTAGAGATCCGTCAAGACGCGCAACAATGTGGGACGCATGTCGATCTGACTACCCGGCGCCAGATCGACGAGATCATCCAGGTCGGGAAAAGTCGTTACCGACTCTATCATGCGCACTGCGCCTTCGCTGCAACACTTCGCAATTGAAGCAGATTACAATGATCACGTTAGCGCACCGTTAACCTTGCGCCTCTCAAATCGGGCACGAGCCGGGCTGGTGCGGCCGGCCCACAGGGGCGGGGGAACACAAGATGGGTACGGTGATAGATTTTTCACCAGTGCTGCGCACTGGACGCGCGGCAAAGCCAAGTGCGCACAAGTCGGGGGTCGCAACGGTGATCATTCTTCCGGTGATCCGGATCGAGCGACATGCCGGCCCGACAATCACCGGGTTCGAACCTGAGCCCGCAAACAGTCCGCGCCGTCGACGGCGCCGCCGGGCCACTCGATCGTAGGCCCTACTGCGGCCGGCAGCGAGCCGCGGCGAGCGCGGCGCGCGCCGCCGGGATCCATCCTGACTCGGGGGTAAGAGCCCGAATCACGATCAGCCCCCTCTCCGTAGGCGACGTCACGATCAGGCGATCCGCTCTGGTGATGTCCTCGTTCTCCGGCAGGTCTGCACGCTGGGCGACAGTCATCAGGTCAAGCTCGATCACGCGGCGTCCCGCTGCACGGTCATTGATCGCGTAATACGAGACATCACCGCGGCTGTAGAAAGAGACCGATGTGTAGGCCTGACTGATCGGCACAGAAAACTTTAAGGATCCTCGCGACAGATCATAGCGGCACACGGATACAGCAAAGGCCGGATCCATGAAGGGCATCAGCGCATTTTCCGGGGTAGGCGGCGGCAACGGGATGACGGAATTGACCGGCGCGATCACAGAGACACGCGCATAGGCGTCCTGAGTCGCCAGGTTCGGAAGCAGCAGGATCGTTGCAAGGTGCACTATCCCTCCAAGCAGAAGCGCCCCAAGCAACCATAACGCCAAGCGTATCATCGGCACGCACCCTTTCTGATCGAAGGCATCGGCGCCTCAGAACCGGAGCGGGTGGCCATACCAATGGGGGTATCGTAGAGACGCAGAACGAGCTGATACTTCTCCACCCCGCCCGTCGGCAGCCAGTTGCCGGGCCGCGCACGTGGCCCGACGAGCATGTCGAAGGTGCCGTCGGCGTTGCGAATGACTTCCTGGCTGGTAAAGCCATGCCGCCGGACTGAATTCGCCACCAGACGGCCTTCGGGATCATAGAGAGTAAGGGTCCAGAACCTCGCCTGCGGCGTGATGCCCTTCAGCAGAACGTCGCAGCGCCCGTCGAGCGTCTCGCCCGCATCATCGGCGCGGGCGTAGAAGGACACGCCGTCTCCTGAGCCGACCGGCAACTCGCCGGTGCGTGCGACCATCGCGCGCGCGTATGGATCAATCCCCGCTGTTCCGTTCTTCGGCCAGGCGGTCCAGGCGCCGATCCTGACCCCGCCATATGCAATGCCCTCGGTTAATGCAATCCATGTCGTCCCGAGGCCTATCGCCGCCGCGACTACCAGCGCAAACATTGCTCCAAAAAGCAAACGCATGACCGGTCCAATGAGATCTCGATGGCTGGTCGGTGTACCAATAATCGCTAGTGCGGCGACACTTGCCAGATTCAATTTCGGGGAACCGGCGGCGCCCGATCGGGTGTGGCCGCCGTGGCCTCCTGCCGAATAGGTGCGTCCCGGGCGTCGGTCGTCTTGCTTGGCTCACGGCCTGTCGCAAGCGCCCGCGTCGCATCATCCAACAGCCGCTCGACGCGAAGCAGGGCCTCCGTCGCGCGCCTGGTGAGAATGGAGGGCCGCCCTCCTTCGGGTGCGCCTCCCTCCCTCCTGGCCTCGGACACAACCGGCCGCCCTCCTCCGCCGAGGAGCGGAATGGGCCTCAGCTCGACCCCTTGATGGGCGTAAGCCATGATCTCGTGCCAGGTCTGCGCCGGCAGCGAGCCGCCGGTCATCTGATGCATCACCGTGTAATCATCGTTGCCGAACCACACGCCGCAAACAAAGTTGCCCGTGAAGCCGACGAACCACGCATCGCGGTAGGCGTTGGTGGTGCCGGTCTTGCCAGCGGCCCTGATGCCGTCGAGCTGCGCGCGCTTGGCGGTGCCTTCTTCGACCACCTTCGTCATCATGCCGACCATGTCGGTAGCGACGCTTGCCGGAATTGCCTGGACCGGCTTCTTGCCATCGCGATCCCATCGCCAGATGAGCTCGCCGGCTCCGCTGCGGACCTCCAGAAGGGCATGCGGAGTCATCGCTTTCCCGAGATTGGCGAACATGGTGTAGCCGCCCGTGTGATCGAGCACGGTCACTTCATCGGCGCCGATGGGCATCGATGGCGTATCGGGAAGGGGGGTGCGCAACCCCGCCTTACGCGCCGTCTCCCTGATCTTCGCACGGCCGATCTTCGGATTCCCGTTGCCGAGCGCAATCGACAGCTTGACCGGAATGATGTTGACCGAGCGGACAAGAGCCTGGGTCAGCGTCATCGCGCCGGCATGCCCGCCGCCGTAGTTTTTCGGGCACCAGTTGCCTATGCAAACTGGGGAATCGACAACGATCGAGGTGGGCTTGAAGCCGTTCATCAGCGCGGTCGAATAGACGTATGGCTTGAACGAGGAGCCTGGTTGGCGCAGCGCGTCGGTGGCGCGATTGAACTGGCTTTCGCCGTAGTCGCGCCCTCCTACCATTGAGCGCACCGCACCGTCGGTCTCCATCAAGACGGTGGCGCCCTGCTTGGCGTGATATTCGCGGCCATATTGCCGCAGCGAATTTTCGAGGGCCTGCTCCGTATGCTTCTGAAGATCGGTATCAAGAGCCAAGCGGACCACGAACACCCGCTCGTGCACCGATTTTGGGAATGTCAGGACCAGCTTCTTCATCTCGTCGAACGCCCAGTCCAGGTAATAGTTGGGCGCGCGCTCATCGCGTCTGTCGACCGGAGTAGCAGGATTGCGCCGGGCGCCGAACACCTGGCCTTCGGTCATGAACCCGGCCTCGACGAGATTGTCCAAGACCACGTTGGCGCGGGCGCGCGCTGCAGGCAGGTTGATGTGCGGCGCAAATTTTGACGGCGCCTTGAACAGGCCGGCCAGCATTGCCGCCTCGGCCAAATTCACGTCCCGGGCCGATTTGTTGAAGTAATACTGCGCGGCTGCATCAACGCCGAACGTGCCACCGCCAAGATAGGCACGATCGAGATAAAGCTTGAGAATTTCATTCTTCGGCAGTCGCGTCTCAAGCCAAAGCGCGAGGAACGCTTCCTTGACCTTGCGTTCGAGAGTGCGCTCGTTCGAGAGGAAGAGATTCTTTGCCAATTGCTGTGAAATGGACGACCCGCCCTGCACCACTCCGCCGGCCTTGGCGTTTGCCGTCATGGCGCGGAACAGGCCCGGAATGTCGATGCCGAAATGGTCATAGAACCGCCTGTCCTCAGTGGCGAGCGTCGCCTTGATCAGGTGGTCGGGAAATTCCTCCAGCTTGAGCGCGTCATTGTGCTTGATGCCGCGCATGCCCATCTCATTGCCGTAACGGTCGAGAAAGGTAACTGCGAGCTCCGATTTCTTGAGCCAGTCGTCGTCTGATGTCTCACGGAAAGCAGGGATCGCAAGCGCCAGCATCACCAGCAGACCGCCGGTGCCGAGCGTGAGCCCTTCCGACAGCGGCTCGACAAAATACCAGCGCCGCCAGCCGGCCACGTGGAACCGGTCCATGAACTCGCTGAAGCGTTCATAGAGCTCGCGGCCCCAGGTCTTGGCCAAGTACAGCCCAAAGTCGATGCGCGAATCGAGGTCAAGGAAAAACCGCCGGAACCAAGCCTTCCAGCTGCTGCGGTTCCCGTCATCTTGGAAGATGTGGCGCAAAGTCACCCTCAGGACGAGTTCAGGCGAGCGGCGGGCCCATCCCGTCCAGCCGCTGGCGAATGTTGTAGCCGAAAGGCTGGTTCCAAACTATGACGGGATAGCCACAAGGTGAATGGAAATGACAATTAAATTCGCTTGTAGCGCCATCCCGCGGTGGCGGCCACATCCGTGAGCAAACCCCCGCTGCGCGACGGCATGGACTCCGATGACATTCCATTTTGGCGGCGTAAGTCGTTGCGCGAAATGACGGATTCGGAATGGGAGAGCCTCTGCGATGGTTGCGGGCGTTGTTGCCTCGTGAAGCTGGAGGACGCGGAGGATTCTTCGCGCACGTACTTCACCGATGTCGGCTGCCGGCTGCTCGACGCAGAGACGTGCCGCTGCCAGGATTACGCGAACCGAACGGCCAAGGTGAAGGACTGCGTGCGCCTGACGCCTCGCAACATCAACAGGATCGTCTGGCTGCCGCCCACTTGCGCCTACCGTCGGCTCGCCGACGGGCACGACCTCTACTGGTGGCACCCGCTCGTCTCCGGGGACCCTGACACCGTCCACCAGGCAGGAATTTCCGTCCGTGGTCGCGTAGGCGCTTGCGAGGACGACGTCGCCAACGACGAGCTTGAGAACCGCATCGTCAGCTGGCCGGCGCAGATTTCCAAAGCGGCTCGAAAAAAACCGCGTTGAGGCCGGAGGTCCGGGTTATGTAGCCCGCATGAGCGCCAGCGACATGCGGGATTGTTTGGCAGCGAGGCCCGGATGTCGCTTCGCTCATCCGGGCTACACCTTCAATCATCCCGCGAGGGCAGCCAAAATCCGCGCCCAACTACGCGTGCCTTTATGAAATGAGGTGAGATCGTACTTCTCGTTTGGCGAATGCACGCGATCGTCATCAAGCGCAAACCCGACCAGGATCGTTTCCATCCCGAGCACGCGTTTGAATTCGCCGACAATCGGGATTGAGCCCCCCTCCCCGATCGTCACCGCCTTTTTACCCCACTCGCGCGACAGCGCCTCGCAGGTCCTCGCCAGCGCCGGATTGTCGAACGAAACCTCGAACGCAGGAGCGCCCGTGAAGCTCTGGAACTCAACCTTGGCATCGGCGGGGAGCCGCGCCCGCACGAAGTCCCGGAACGCTGCGCGGACTTTTTCCGGATCCTGATCGCCGACGAGGCGGAACGAAACCTTCGCGGTCGCCTGGCTCGGGATGACCGTCTTCGCGCCTTCGCCGGTATAGCCGCCGATCATTCCATTGATCTCAGCCGTCGGCCGGCTGGCAATTTGCTCAATGAGCATCCGATCCTTCTCGCCGGCCGCCACCTTAAGTCCCACCTCACCAAGAAACTCCTCCGCCGTCAGGCCAAGCCCGGCAAGCTCCTTTTTCACCTGCGAGGGGAGTTCTTTGACGCCTTCGTAGAAGCCCGGAATGGTAACCCTCCCATCCGGGTCGTGCATGGCGCCCAGAATATGCGTGAGCACCCGCAAGGGATTCTGCGCCGCGCCGCCGAACAGTCCGGAATGCAGATCGCGGTCGGCGCAGGTGACCTTCACCTGCTCGTAGACGAGACCGCGCAACGAAGTCGTCACCATCGGGGTGGAACGGTCCCACATGCTGGTATCACAGACGAGCGCCAGATCGAGCGTGAGCTCCTGCGCATTCTCCCGCACAAAGCCGAACAGGTGATTCGAGCCGCACTCCTCCTCGCCTTCAACCATCAAGGTGATCGGCAGCGGCATTTGTCCGGTCACCAGCTTGAAAGCGCGACAAGCCTCGATGAAGGTCATCACCTGGCCTTTGTCGTCGCAGGCTCCGCGCGCAACAATTATTTTGCGGCCGTCGGGCTCCGAAACGAGCCGCGGAGCAAACGGCGGCGCCTCCCACAGATCCAGAGGGTCAACCGGCTGCACGTCATAGTGGCCGTAGAACAGCACGCGCGGCCCGCCGCCATTTTGTCCGCCAGCAGTTTTTCCGATCACGACTGGATGTCCGGCGGTAGGCCGAATGCTGGCATCAAAGCCAATGCCGGTCAGAGCCGTGGCCACGTATTGCGCGGCGCGAGCGCATTCATCCTTGTAGGCCGGATCGGTCGAGACGGACTGGATCGAGAGAAAATCGAACAGACGGTCGAGGCTGCGTTCGAGATCAGCATCGATTTGAGCAAGCACGTCCTTGAGCGCTTGTGAAGGGATCATGGCCAACGCCTCACGTGGTGTTGCGCAATGCTGTTACCGGCGCAATATTCCACCCATCGTGCCGCGCACGATCGCCCTGCCTACCGAACCGCCCAATGTTCCCCCGATGGATTTCCCGATGTCGGCGGCGACTTTGCCCGCGACACGGTTGGTGACGGAGCGCGTGACCTGGCGGGCAATCACCTGGCCGGTCGAGAGCCGGCTGCCGCGACGGCGGCTGGTGCCGAAAATATTCGCAAGCAAAGCCATGATTGCGGCAAGAACTGCGCCCAGGCCTCCCGGCGCGGATGCCTCCTCCGTCCCAGGTGCGGAGGACGCCTCGCCGGGCTGGAGCACTGCCCCTGAATGCATGCGGCCCTGAAGGACTTCGTAGGCGGATTCGCGGTCGATGGCCTGGTCGTATTTCCCCTTCACCGGGCTCTTGGCCATGAGCGCTTTGCGCTCTTCCGCGCTGATCGGTCCAATACGCCCAGACGGCGGACGCACCATGCAACGCTCCACCATTGACGGCGTGCCGTTGCCTTCGAGGAAAGACACGAGCGCCTCGCCTTTGCCAAGCTCCATGATGACTCTCGCGGTATCGAGCTTGGGATTCGGCCGAAACGTTTCCGCCGCCGCTCGAACGGCCTTCTGGTCCCGCGGCGTGAAGGCGCGCAGCGCGTGTTGAACGCGGTTACCGAGTTGCGCCAAAACCTTGTCCGGCACATCGAGCGGATTTTGCGTCACAAAATAAACGCCAACTCCCTTGGAGCGGATCAATCGAACCACTTGCTCGATCTTGTCGAGAAGCGCTTTGGGAGCATCCGTGAACAGCAGGTGCGCCTCATCGAAGAAAAAGCAGAGCTTCGGCTTGGGTTGGTCGCCGACCTCCGGCAACTGCTCGAACAGCTCGGACAGCAGCCACAAGAGAAAAGTGGCGTAAAGACGTGGATTCGCCATCAGCTTGTCAGCGGCAAGAATATTTACATATCCGCGCCCGTCCCTGTCGGTGCGGATGAAGTCCTTCAGCGAGAGCGCAGGCTCCCCGAAGAATTCATTTCCACCCTGATTTTCCAGGACCAGCAACTGCCGCTGTATCGTTCCGATTGTGGTCTTTGAAACGTTTCCATAATGGGTGGTGAGCTCGGCGGCATGATCGGAGATGTAGCCGAGCATGGCCCTGAGATCCTTGAGATCGAGGACAAGTAGGCCCTGCTCATCGGCGACGCGGAAGCAAATGTTGAGCACGCCTTCCTGAACTTCGTTCAAATCCATCAGTCGGGACAGCAGAAGCGGGCCCACTTCGGAGATGGTAGCGCGAACAGGATGACCCTGCTCTCCAAACAGGTCCCAGAAAACAACCGGGAACTGGTCGGGTTCGTAATCCAATCCGAGGCTCTTGGCCCGGCTGACGAGAGCTTCCTTGGCTTCGCCGGGCTCCGAGATGCCGGACAGATCGCCCTTGATGTCGGCTGCAAAGACGGAGATCCCCGCCCGCGACAAGCCCTCAGCCAGCACCTGCAAGGTGACGGTCTTGCCGGTACCGGTGGCTCCGGTGATCAAGCCGTGCCGGTTCGCGAATGCGATAGTCAAAACCTCAGGCTTGCTGCCCTTGCCGACGAAAATGGTGCCGTCCGTATCAACGTCCGTCATGGCATGACCCTCGCATTGAGCTCGTCCTTATGTCGTTGATCGCGACCGACGGTCAACCGTGCCGTACGAATTCATTCGCAGCAATCGCGTGTGGCGACTGCATTGCCCCATCAAGCCGTGAATTTGAAGTTCTTATCATTTGTTGCCGCGAGCTCGTGTAGGAACTTCAAATTCAAAACCGCCCTAGAATCCATAGAGTTGCCAGTATCCCTTTGATGTCGAAGTTCGCATCGGAGAAGGCCGCAAGCACCGAGCTTCGGAATTGGGATACTAGCCTGTGATCTCCTGCGTGCGAGCAGTGGTAAGATGGTGCTCAAATGCAACAACGCTTCTTAGTCTCTCGGCGGTGCTTGTTTTCTCAAATTTTGCGCGCCTAATATGAAGGGGTACCTGCCAGGCGCAGGTTGGCGAGGGGGGCAATGGACAACGACCTCACGAGACGCTTCGTCGCCAGCGCGGGCTATGACTGCGCCGCCGCGAGATCAGCGGCGGCATGCTTGTGGTCGCGCCCTCGCGCGAGCTCACGACAAGATGCGCGTGGGATTTATCCCCCAATAGAATCCTTTTGCGCGAACCTCGCAAGGAGGACGGGGTTCGCAGGCGGCGTTCTCCCGTCCAGTGACCTGTGGCGCTGAGCGGCGCCCCCAAGTCACGATCCTAGGAGCTCTGAAATGTCGTCCTATTCCCTCACCACGATCGAAGAAATCGACGTGGGCGAGGTCACGGTCCTCAAGTCCATGGGCATCAGGACGACGGAGAAGCTGCTCGAGGCCGCAAAGAGCCCGAAAGGACGCAAGGATTCTCGCTGCCAAGGTCAAAGTAGAGCCGCAGAAGCTGCTGCGCTGGGCGAACATTGCCGACAAGCTGCGGATCAAGGGAATGGGCAAGGAATATGCGGGCCTCTTGCGCGAAGTCGGGGTCGATACCGTCAAGGAATTGCGCTATCGAAACCCCGCCAAGCTGGCGCAAACCATGGCGGACGCCAACAAGAGGCGCAAGCTCGTGCGCTTTCTTCCGTCTGAGAAGCTCGTGACCCGCTGGGTCGAGCATGCTCGCAAGCTTCCCCAAAAGATCACGTATTGATCCGCGCCTGGTGCGCTGGATTCGAGGTACCGTCTTTGGGAGCTGGCGAGACGCTTGACTCCCATCAGCACTCCGGCGCAATGCGCCACCATGAGTGTCTCGTATCGGCACCCGAGACCGTCGAGCGATCGAGCTGACGCGTCAAACCGAGTCGCTGGTCTTCTGGCGCTGGGACGCCCCTTGGTGATGGGCGTTCTCAACGTGACCCCCGATTCTTTTTCCGATGGTGGGCATTTCCTTGATCCACAAAACGCCATGGATCAGCTCCGCCGGATCGTCGCGCAGGGGGCTGATATTGCGGATATCGGCGCCGAGTCCACCCGTCCTTACACCGGAGCAGTTCCCGTGCCGGTGGAAGAAGAAATTCGCCGGCTGCAACCGATCCTGCCCGCAGCGGCCGAGCTCGGCGTGCCCATATCCATCGATACCATGAAGGCCGGCGTTGCCGCCTGGGCGCTCTCCCGTGGCGCATCCATCATCAACGACGTGTGGGGCTTGCAGCGTGACTGTGCCATGGCGCGTCTCGCTGCCGAAAGCAGGGCGCCGGTCATCATCATGCACAACCGGGAACGCGCTGATCCTTCTCTCGACATCATTGCAGACATCGCCAGGTTTTTCACGCGCTCGCTTGAAATCGCCGCGGCGGCGGGAGTGGAGCGGCGGAATATTGTGCTCGATCCCGGAATCGGATTTGGCAAGACCCCGGAACAAAGTCGAATGGCCATCGCCAGAACTCCGCGTGCTGCATTCGTTCGGCCTACCTCTTCTTGTCGGCGCCTCGCGCAAGCGTTTCATTGCCGAGGTGTCGCCTGCCCCGCCTGATCAAAGGCTCGGCGGCTCGATCGCCGCCCACGTGATCGCAGTGGCGAACGGTGCCGCCATCATCCGCACCCACGACGTCCAAGCAACCGTGCAGGCGCTGCGGGTCGCCGCGGCGATCGAGAAACTGCGATGAGCGATACGATCTTCATCTCCGGTCTTGCACTCCACGCCTACCACGGCGTGATGCAGCACGAGGCCAAGGTGGGGCAGACATTCACCCTCGATGTTGCGCTTGATGTTGACCTGACGGAAGCGTCCCGATCCGACAAGCTTGCTCATACGGTGGGTTATGATCAAGTCGCGGCGGTGGCGGGAGAGGCTTTTTGTGCGCGGCGCTATCGGCTGGTGGAAGCCGCGGCGGCGGCCGTCGCCCAAGCCGTGCTCGACCGCTTCATCGCGGTGAGCGGCGTGCGCGTGACGGTGCACAAGCCGCATGCGCCGATCGCCGCGACCTTCGCCGATGTCGGCGTGACCATCGCACGCGCTCGCCAACGCCATGGTTGAAGCATTGATCGGGCTTGGCGGAAACACCGGCGAAGTGCGCTGCACGCTTGATCAGGCGATCGAATTGCTCTGCAGCAGCGCACAAACACGCCTTCTCGCGCGTTCGTCGGAATACCGAACGCCGCCTTGGGGCGATGTTGACCAACCGCCGTTCATAAACGCTTGCATTGCGGTCGAAACGGCCCTGTCTCCGGACGAGCTTTTGGCGCACGTGCAGGCGGTTGAGCGCGCGCTTGGACGCGCGCGCGCTCAGGAACGCCGGTGGGGTCCGCGTCCCATCGATATCGATCTGTTGACCTACAACGATCTCACTTTGCGCACCGCACAGCTCGAGCTGCCACACTCGCGGCTGTTCGCGCGCGCATTCGTGCTGGTGCCGCTGGCGGAAATAGCGCCGGAGCATGTGATCGCAGGGGTGCGTGTGCGCGACGCCCTGGCGCGAGTGGACAGTTCCGGCATCGAGCGCCTGGCGCCGGCGGGAAAGTTCGGCAAGCTCCGATAATACCTCCCCTGAAAGCGGAGGTATTATCGCGTCCGCCCGTGCGGCAGGCGCGGCAAGCTCACTTCATCGCCGATGGAATGTCCGACTCGTGCCATTCATCGGCCGCCTTGTGGTCCGTGACAGGCCAGGCGAGCGGGACATAGGTCGCATCGTTGAGAATGATTTCCTCTTCGCAGGAGTACTCTATGATGTTGCCGGTGTAATCGCGAAAGTAGAATGCGATGTTGTGTCCCGCGCCATGCCGGAGAGGTCCCCAAATCATCTCGACCTCATTGCTGGCGGCCAGCTTCTCGTGCGCCGCGTAGACCGCGGGCGGATTCTTGAGTGTGAACTGCAAATGATGCAGGCCATCATACGACGAACGCGCGACACCATAGCAGTGATACAGCGTATGCGCGCGAAAGAAACCGAGCACCGGAATTCCGTCCGGCGCGACAATGCGCGAGGATTCACGCAATCCCATCACGCGCGCCGCGAACTCGAAGGCGCCGTTGACGTCCGTTGCCCGCACGATCGTATGATCGAATGTGATTGGTCCGGGCGCGGTCCGTGGCGCAGCCACCAGCGCCGCCATGGGCACATCGGTCCGCACACCGGTTGTGAGCTCGATTGTCTGGCCAGACGGATTTTTGAAACGCAATGCAGGACCATGTCGCCACAGCGGCAATTCCTCTACCCGCTTGACCTCCTTCCCCATCTCGCTGAGAGCGGCTTCAGCAGCGATAAGGTCGGCACCATCGTCAACGATATAGGAAATGTGATCGACGGCGCCCTGGTCGCCGGGCGTATACAGCAACGAATATGGATCAAGGCCATGCCCGCCGAGATAATGACGTCCATCGCTGTCCGCGTGAACTAGAAAAAAGCCCATGTGCTTTTCTGCGAACCGGGCGGCCGCGGCGGGGTCTTTTGAGTGCAGCGCAATGTAGTTGGCGCGATCGATACCCAGAGAATGCGCCCCACTGAAAGCGCCGGCATAGCTCGCTGGTGAACTGGCGGTACGATTGGCTGAATGAAAGGACATCTCTCCCTCCGTTGCTTTGTGAGGTTTGCGACAATGGCGTCACACTGCAATAGTGGAGATCCGGCATGGCAAGAAGATTGACGCTGGATCGCCGTCCAACGAGTAGCCTTACGAGCTTATGGGAGCGCTGGTTTCGGCTTCATGTCCGCGATCACCTCCATCACTGCCGCAACGTCTTGCTCGCCGCGCCCGCTCGCCATTCCGCGCCGGAACAATTCGACCGAAAGGTTGAACAGCGGCGTTGCAGCCCCCGCGCCCCCGGCAAGATCGCCGATGTACCCGAAGTAATGCGATAGACCTTCCATGGTACCGCCCGGTGGAATGTAATCGCGCTTTACCATTCGGCTCGCGCGGATCGGGAACAGAACAGAACCGCCGCTGCCGTTGCTGATCGCCTTGATCATCATCTCCGGATCGATACCGGCCTTGAGCGCAAGCCAGACGGCCTCGCCGATTGCTGCCGTATTGATTGTTACAAGCAGGTTGTTGACGAACTTGATCTTGCTCGCCGCGCCGAATGGCCCCAGATACATGCACATCTCCGCAAACGCGTGCACAACGGGCTCGACGGTCTTGCAGGCTTGGGCGTCACCGGCGAGATAGACCGGCGCCTTGCGCTGCGCGACCATGCCGGGCGTGCCGCTTACTTCGCCATCGAGAAAGGTTACGCCCTTGGTGGCGAAAACCTGGAGCTGCCGTTCCTTTGCCGACAACGGGTGTGAGCCGATCTCTACGACGATCTGGCCGGCGCGAGCGCCTTGAATCAGCCCGTCTGGTCCGCTCGCGACCTCGTCTAGCGAGGTGCCGCCGGGCAAGCACGTGAGGATAATTTCGGCCTCTTGCGCGATATGCGCCGGAGACCGCGCAGGCGTGCCTCCAGCTCCCTCGAATTCGGCCAATGAGCTTCTGCGATAGCCGAGCACCCTATAGTTGGCAGCAAGGAGATGCTTGGCCACCTCCCGGCCAATCTTGCCGACCCCAACCAATCCGATCGTCTGCATGAAGCCCTCCGAGGTCTGCAATTCTTATTGCTGTGGATTTGCGACGCAATCACCGCGCCAGCCTACCCCACCTGATCCGGCCCCCATCGTTATTTGATCCTGTAGGTCGTATCGGAAAAGTCCAGCTCCAATCCCACGCGTCCTTCCATGACCGTCCATTCACGGACGTCGTACGTGCGCGCCCCGCTAAGAACAAAAGGATCGCTGTTGGCGAAGACCTTCGCTTCGTCGATCGAGACCGCGCGGAAAATCGTCAAGCCGTCGCCCATGGCGACGCCCGCACCGGGTGTGAACGGTCCGGATGCGAACACGACACCGCGTTTCTCGAGGCCGATCATGTACTGCAGATGCCGTTCGAGATCGCGCTTGATGAGATCGGGATGACCAAGGCTCCTCCAGATCACGACGAAGAGCCGCTTGTTGAGCATCTTGCTCGTCAGCGCCTCGATCAACGATTTGAGCTCTACAGACACAATCGACTCCAGATTCTTGGATCACTCCAGGTCAGCGTTTCCTTAGTTTGAAAATACCACCGGCCTCGTCCTGAGGAGCCCGCAACGCAGACAAGTTTACGTAGTCTGCGCAAGCTTGACTGCGTTGCGGGCGTCTCGAAGGACAGCCGCAAGCGAGATCGCGCCAGCCTCCATCCTTCGAGACGGCGCTGCGCGCCTCCTCAGGACGAGGTCTGTGAGTTTTCCAATTGATTGGATTCATGGAATCGATCGTCCAGTGCTTGGATCACTCCAGGAATCCGGGGGGCGGCGGATCGCCCCAATAGTTTGCCGCGCCTGGGCCAGGGGTCCACACCTTGGGCCGCTGCGGCTTGTCACGGTGCCATGGCCGCGGCTCGAAATAACCGAGGTCCTCATCGTGGATTTTATCGAGCTCTGTAAAGAGCTCGGTGATCTGGCCGTCGGGATTGCGATGGTAGGTGAAGATATTGTGCCCGATGCCGTGCCGCCCTGGGCCCCAGACCAGCCGGATGTCATGGCGCGAGAGATGGTCGCAAGCCGCTTGAACATGCGGCCAATCTTTGAGCTCGAAGGCGATATGGTGCATTTTCGTGCTCTTCCCCTGCACCAGGTTGATGGTGTGGTGGTCGGGCCCGCAGCGCATGAACACGAAGAAGTCGCCCATCCAGTCCGAAATGCGAAAGCCGAGCACATTGGCATAGAATTCGACCAGTTTCTGAATTTCGGTGGTCGTGAATGCAACATGACCGAGCTTATGCGGCACAATCCCGGTAGGCTGGAACTCCTGGCGCGACGTTTCGTAATCCGTGAAGATGTCGATGCCGGTCCCTTTTGGGTCTTGAAATGAGATGAATTCCTTGATCGAAGGGGACGGCGCGCTGCGGCGTTCGGACTTGACGCCGTTTGCCGAGAGCTGCCGCTGGAATTCGGCAAGATCGGTCCCCGGCGCGATCTGGAAGGACAGACGCGAGCATTGCGCTGTCGGTCCCTGCTTCAACACCACCGAATGTTGATCAAACGGGCTTGCAAGGTAGGCCGCATCTTTATCGCGCTCGACCAGGGCAAGGCCGAGAACATTGGTGTAGTAGGCAATCTGACGATCGACATCGGGAGTTTCGAAAGTGGCGTGGCCAATCCTGCGAACCCTGATCATTGCACTGCACTCCTCCACACACCCGCATGTCCGAGGGATTGCCAGACAATAATCGTCGCGTTCGGTGTTGCTACCCTGAAGACGCTCATTTTTGAGCTTGCTTAATTTGAGTCATTGCCACCAGCTTGGCATCCTTAATGAGTGGAACCGGGCACCCAACTCAATTGACGGTCTGCCGGCGGCCAATGCAACGTTCCGATTGCAGACAGTAGTCTGACCACCGAGCTCCGTGAAAGGCACGTTGCCGGCGCGGCCCATGGAATTTGCAGCAATGGTCGACAGTTCCAACCCTGACCTTCCGCTTGGCCGTGACTTTCCAGTCGCCACGCGAGAGCAGTGGTTGCGCCTGGTCGGTCAAGTGCTCAAGGGCGCCTCGTTCCAAGACAAGCTGGTCAGTCAAACCTATGACGGTCTGCGCGTCGAACCTCTCAGCCCCAGGCGCCCGAAGTCGCTCCCCATCGCTGGACGCGAGCCCGGGACAGCCTGGGCAATCATGCAGCGCGTTGATCACCCCCAGCCCGCCGCCGCCAATGCCGAGGCCTTGCACGATCTCGCCAATGGCGCGACCGGCCTCGGGCTCGAATTCGCAGGAGCAATCGGCGCCTACGGCTTTGGTCTCGCCGCTGAGCGCGACGCGATCACACAGGCATTAGCAGGCGTAGACCTGTCTCGCATTGCCCTCGACCTGGACCTTGGGCCGCACGCCGGCGATGTTCCGATGACCATCGCGGGAGTGATCGAGCGCCACGGCATGCGGCCGTCCGCATGCAGCATCCGGTTCGGTTTCGATCCCATCGGCGCCGCCGCGATGGCGGGCGGTGGCCCCCTTCCCTGGCCTTCGCTTGCGCGCGAGCTCGGTCAGACCGTCGCCGCTCTGGCGCAGCAAGGCTTTCGCGGACCGTTCGCAACCGCGGATGCACGTATCGTGCACAACGCCGGCGGCTCAGAGGCGCAGGAGCTCGCTTATGCGCTCGCTGTGGGTGTCGAATACTGGCGCTCCCTGGAGGCTCAAGGCATCGGCCTCGATGCCGCCCGCCACATGCTTTATTTCCGCCTGGCAGCGGATGCGGACCAGTTCTTGACGATCGCCAAGTTTCGCGCGCTCCGCAAATTATGGGCGCGCGTTGAAGCGGCTTGCGACCTCTTGCCCGGCGCCATCTTCGTTACGGCCGAAACCGCCTGGCGCATGATGACCAAACGCGACCCTTACGTGAACATGTTGCGGACCACCATTGCGGTTGTTTCCGCGGGGCTGGGCGGCGCTGACGCTGTCACGGTGCTCCCGTTTACCATGGCGCTCGGATTGCCCGATCGTTTTGCGCGGCGAACTGCGCGCAACACCCAGCTCGTGCTGCTTGAAGAATCAAATCTTGCCAAAGTCGCGGATCCGGCGGCCGGCGCAGGCAGCATCGAGGACCTGACCGACCAGCTGTGCGGCGCTGCCTGGAGGAATTTTCAAGACATGGAAAAAGCGGGCGGTGCCTGGGCGGCGCTGGAGCGCGGCGAAATTCAACGCGAGATCGCCGCCGTGCGCGCACAACGCCAGGCGGCGCTGGCGCTGCGTACAGATGCGCTCACCGGCACGACCGAGTTTGCCAACCTTGCCGAGCTTCCGGTAGCGGTGGCCGAGGTGGCCAGGATGCAACCTCCTGCCTCCCAGAGAGTGATCCATTTCGCGTCGATCGCACCGTTGCGGCTCGCAGAACCATTCGAGGAGCTGCGCGATGCCTCGGACGGCATGCTGGCGCGCACCGGCGCGCGACCCGCGGTCTTTCTCGCCAATCTGGGAGCGGTTTCCGATTTCGGCTCGCGTGCGATGTTCGCCAAGAGCCTGTTCGAGGCCGGGGGCATCGAGGCGCTGACCAACGATGGTTTTGCCGAGCAGCCGGCGATGGTTGCAGCCTTTGCGCAATCCGGGGCGAAGCTTGCCTGCCTTTGCTCGTCGGACGAGATCTACGCCCGCCAGGCAAGTGGCGCCGCGAAGGCATTGCGCACGGCGGGCGGATTGGTCTGGATTGCCGGGCAGCCGGACCGGATCGCCGCGTCGCTCGGGCCGGAGGCCGTGTCGGGCTTCATTTTTGCCGGTTGCGATGTCGTTGCAGCGCTACGGGCAGCCTACTCCCTCGTGGCCGCCGCCTGAAGCGACTGGATTTGAATGATACAATGCCCCATCTTCCAACCGCGGATATGAAATGCTGACGCTATGACGGCCATGCCGAGCATTCCCGATTTCAGCAAGGTGGAATTCGCCGAGGCGCCCGTTGCGGCGGCAAACGCGACAGGCCCTGCGTGGCCAACCCCGGAAGGTATCCCGGTGAAACCGGTTTACGGGCCGGACGACGCCGGAACGCTCGATTTTCTCGATGGCTTCCCGGGCATCCCGCCTTATCTGCGCGGCCCCTATCCGACCATGTACGTCACCCAGCCGTGGACGATCCGGCAATATGCCGGCTTTTCCACAGCGGAGGAATCGAACGCCTTCTATCGCCGCAATCTCGCCGCCGGGCAGAAGGGTCTCTCGGTCGCCTTCGACCTCGCCACCCATCGCGGCTACGATTCCGATCACCCGCGCGTTGCCGGCGACGTCGGCATGGCCGGTGTCGCGATAGATTCAATCTTCGACATGCGAACTCTGTTTGCGGGCATTCCGCTCGATCGCATGTCGGTCTCGATGACCATGAACGGCGCGGTATTGCCGGTGCTCGCGCTCTACATCGTCGCCGCCGAGGAGCAGAGCGTGGCGCCGCAAGAGCTTTCCGGCACAATTCAGAACGATATCCTCAAAGA
Organism: uncultured Alphaproteobacteria bacterium; assembly: GCA_963841105.1. Taxonomy (GTDB): domain Bacteria; phylum Pseudomonadota; class Alphaproteobacteria; order Rhizobiales; family Xanthobacteraceae; genus VAZQ01. Next base: position 38,385 of record CAWJCB010000004.1, on the reverse strand, counting down.
GTTCATGGTGCGCAACACCTATATCTATCCACCCAAGGCGTCGTTGCGCATCATCTCGGACATTTTCGCGTTCACCGCCGCGCACATGCCGAAGTTCAATTCAATCTCCGTTTCCGGCTATCACATGCAGGAAGCGGGCGCGACGCAGGATCTCGAGCTCGCCTATACGCTGGCCGACGGCATCGAATATGTGCGCGCCGGCCTCAATGCCGGTCTTGACGTGGATCGCTTTGCACCGCGCATCTCGTTTTTTTGGGCGATCGGCATGAACTTTTTCATGGAGGTTGCAAAGCTGCGCGCAGCGCGGCTTCTCTGGGCGAAGCTGATGCAGCAGTTCGAGCCGAAGGACGCCCGCTCGCTCGCGCTGCGCACGCATTGTCAGACATCCGGCTGGTCGCTAGCCGCGCAGGACGTATTCAACAATGTGGTACGCACGGCCATTGAGGCGATGGCGGCAACGCAGGGACAGACCCAGTCGCTCCACACCAATGCCCTCGATGAGGCGCTTGCGCTCCCCACCGATTTCTCCGCTCGTATCGCGCGGAATACCCAGATCGTCCTCCAACGGGAAAGCGGCACGACGCGAATGATCGATCCCTGGGGCGGGTCGTTCTTCGTCGAGCGCCTGACATATGAGCTCGCCAGATCGGCGTGGGCGCACATTCAAGAGGTCGAGCGCATCGGAGGGATGGCGAAGGCCATCGAAGCCGGCCTGCCGAAGCTGCGCATCGAGGAGGCGTCGGCGAAAACGCAGGCGCGTATCGACAGCGGTCAGCAGGCGATCATCGGCGTCAATAGATTTCGCCCGGAGCATGAGACGCCGATCCAGCTGCTCAAGATCGACAATGCGGCTGTGCGGCAATTACAGATCGAAAAGCTTTCCAGGCTCAGACGGGAACGAAACCCGAAGGCGGTGGAAGAGGCACTCGCGGCCTTGTCCCGCGCCGCTGCCGGCGGTAACGGCAATCTTCTCGCGCTTGCCATCGCGGCGGCGCGCGCAAAGGCAACCGTTGGGGAGATTTCGTCGGCGCTCGAGCAGGTCTTTGGCCGTCATACCGCACCGATAAAAGCCATCACCGGCGTCTACAAGCGGGAGATCGGCGCGATGTCAGAAAGCATGGCTCGGGTGCAGGCACTGGTCGCCCAGTTCGAGGCGCATGAAGGACGGCGGCCTCGCATCCTGGTGGCCAAGATCGGACAGGACGGTCACGACCGCGGGCAGAAGGTGATCGCCAGCGCCTTCGCCGATCTTGGCTTCGACGTTGACATCGGCCCGCTGTTTGCGACGCCGGAGGAAGCGGCCCGACAGGCGGTCGAGAACGATGTGCATGTGCTCGGCATCTCCTCGCTTGCCGCGGCGCATCTCACTCTGGTGCCGCAGCTCAAGGCGGCGCTGGTGAAGGAAGGCCGCGGCGACATCATGATCGTCGTTGGCGGCGTGGTGCCACCGCAGGATTATCCGGAGCTGGAACAAGCCGGCGCCGAGGCAATCTTTCCGCCGGGGACGGTGATTGCCGAGGCGGCGGAGCTGCTCCTCACCAAGCTCAATCGGCGGCTCGGACATGGCCGCCAGGCGGCGGAATGATCATGCGAACTCGCCAAGCCGGACAGAGAAATTCGGCAGCGCCGGCGTGGCGAGCGTGTCTTGCGGTCCGCGCTCCACAATGGACGACCAGCCGTCGCCGCTTGCACCGGTGTGAATCCAGGTGACCGATTTGTTCGCATCAATGACCCAGTACTCGCGGATGCCGTGCCGGGCATAAAGCCGCGCCTTCAGCTTCCGGTCGTAGGCAAGGCTGGAGGCGGCAATCTCGATCAAAAGCAATACATCCTCGGGTCGCGGCTGCGCAAAGGTCTTCGGCGGGACGTCGTAGACTGACTTGGAGATAACAGTGATGTCCGGCTCGACCAGAATATCACGCGCGAGCTGAAGCGAGGCTTCAATCCCTACAAACATTCCATCTGGAGCTGCTCGTGCGAGTGCCAAGGTAAGCAAGTGCTTGATGCGGTCATGCGCCACGTGCTTGGCCGATATCATCACAAGATCCCCCTCGATCAGCTCAAATGATTCGTCCTCGCTGAATATCCCCGCTTCCATCATGCGGCTGATGTCGTCGACGGTGAACGCCCGGCGGAGCAAACCGTCAGCTGCGCGGGTCACTGCAATATTCATCGCTGCACCATGCCTTGAGCTGTGTAGATATAGTAGCAAATCGCGATCAGTGCGATCCTGCCCTGCCCAACTCGGTGCGATTAATCTGGCTGTGAGGGAACGCCTACTGCGCCTTGCTCTCTATCACATCGCGATTGTCTGCGGGCTTGTCGATGATCGCGCGCACGTGGCGGACGACATGATCGGCGACGATGGCGTGCGCCTCGGCCGTGGGATGGATGGCGCCGCTGAACAGGCCGGCATAGGCGGGCTGGAGGACATCGAACAGCGGGCTGCCTTCGCGATGGGTGTTGGCGGTGAGGAAAGCGTCGTTCGGGGTGCGGAACAGGCGCCAGCGGTGCGCATAGGGCAGCGTCGCCGCAGGTGAATAGGGCGCAAATGGATCGCCGTTCGGCGGCCGGCGCGGCATGCGCATCGCGATGGCGTCCGCCATCGCGTGCTTGGGATCGCGCGCGCAGAGGCCGCGTTTCCCAAACTCGGGAATGTGGTCGGTTACCAGCGCAAAACCTGTCCCTTGGCCGGTTGCAAGACGCGAAGAGCAGCCGCTGCGCCCTTTGCTGCCGGCGATGCATTCAAGCTGCGCAAGAAACTCGGCCAAAAAATCGGCGGTCTCCGCCAGCCGCTCGCGGCTAAGTCGAAAGCCAGGATGAACGTCCATGCCGAGGGTGGGCTGCGACCCGCACAGCCGTCCATTCTCATCATACTGGATGGGCTCATAGGAGGACTGCACGATGTGGGAAGGAGCAACGCCGAAGCCGTCGTGCAGCGCGTGCTGCAAAGCCTTCATGCGCTGGTCCAGCACGCCAAGGTAGACGCGCGCGACCTGCGGTCCGAAGCGCATCCTGCCGCCCCCGATAGCGGCAATGGGCGCGAGGTCACCCAGGCTTTCGGTCAAGGCGTAGGCGGCGAGCGCGCCAAAGCCCACGTCATTGCCGCCGATCGACATCAAAACCACGTCGATGGCGCGCTTGCGCAATTGCGGCGGACACCAGCTCTTGGTGATTGTCTGCGCGGCAATTTGCGAGCTGCCACGGCCATAGACCGGGAGCGTGTAGCTCGCGTTCTGGGCGCGGGCGCCGCGGCAGAGGAGATTGCTCAGCTGATCGAGCTGCGCCTGGACCTTGCCACCGGGAATCTCATTTGCTCCCTCACGCGGGTCCATGTCCAGAAACAAGCCTTCGGCCACCTCCGCGCCGGAGCAGGTGAAGCTTGCAAGCGTCACCGAGCGGTGGCGGTTCTCCAGGGCGAGCTGGATCGCGACGCGAAACGGATACCCATACTGGGAGCGATGACAGTCTTTGCTCAGCCAGCGCGCGGAAGCCTTCTCGAACGCCGCAAGGAATTCGGGCGAGGCGAGCTTGTGGAAGCGTTCGGCTGCCTCGTCATCCATGAATCGCCGCGGCAGCACCTTCGGATTGGTCTGGTCATTATTCGAGGCGAGGCCGTAACCAGGATTCGAGGCGATGCCGTAGCCAGGCGTCTCGGCCTTGTCCGGAGCATCGTTCTGTGCCGTCAGCACGATCGGGTCGTAAACCATTTCGCGCGCGGCGCTGAATTGCACCGGCCGGTCGGGGTTGCTTTCGCCGGAGGCAAAAAAATCGCCAAGCGCCACAATGAAAAGGTCATCGACAACGACGTCCTGATCCGCGAGCTCGCGCCCGTCAGGAAGCTTGACGCTCACTGCGACGCCGGAATGGGCCCGCTCCATGGCGTAAGGGACCCGCGCGATGGTGAGCTTTTCCCGACACGGGATTTTCCTGCTCTCGGTTTTGCCGCCGGGCTTTCGCGATTGCCACGTCCAGTTGCAGTCCCCGCCAGCGCTCGCCAGCTGCTCAGCGGATATGCGAATCGCAATCGTATGAGCCTCGGGAAGAACGTAATCTTCCTTCGCCGTCCCCCACGAATATTTTCGCTCGCATCGCGTGGAATAACGACGCGGGGCGCCATTGCTCTCGTAACAGGTCTCCGCCAATGTTTGCGCCGCCCACCCGAGCCGGCTCTGCTGATAACGCTTGCCGGCCGTTGCCGCACAACGGTCGGGCGTGGAAGCGTCCTTGCAGTCGGGATCGTTAAGCGCCCGTTCGGTGCGCCAGATGATATCGGGCGGCAGCGGCGCGGAGGGTTCTCCCCGCACTGCATTAAAGGCGGCTTCGTGCAGCGCGAAAGAGCGCGTCGGCTTGAAGAACCGGAACGGATTTTCGACTTCCCAGACAAGATCGGCCGCCTGGCCTGCGCCGGCGGCAAGGCTCACCCCGAGTGCGAGCATCAGTTGTAGGAGCGCCAGATAACTGACCCGAGCAGTCGCTGTAGGCTTCTGCCAACCCATGCAGCCCTCCCAGACCCGCAGTCGCGGCTATACTACCGCCCGGCGGTGTCGCGGGGGAGGAAACTTCATCCTATCTCCGGCTGCGAGCGACACGATTTTGAATGGAGTTACCTCATTGGTTTCAATAGGAAACGCTCCGGGACGGCCGGGTGCTCGCGGCCAAGCCACCGCCATCTGAGGCTAAATCATGTCATTGCGGCGCCGGCGAGCCCCTCCCGAGCTCGATAAGCTGATGCAGGGAATCCGCCATGGCGAGCGCGCCGTCATCGCTCGGGCGATCACGCTGATTGAGAGCAGGCGCAGCGATCATCAGGAGGCAGCGCGCTACCTCGTGCAGAACCTGCTGCCGTTCACGGGTAATGCGGTACGCGTCGGGATCACCGGCGCGCCTGGCGTCGGCAAGTCCAGCACCATCGATGCACTGGGAACGCTTCTTACCAAGCGAGGGCACAAGGTCGCCGTTCTTGCCATCGACCCTTCCTCGACTCGCGGCGGCGGGTCCATCCTTGCGGACAAGACGCGCATGGCGCGCCTCGCCAATAATGCGAATGCGTTCGTGCGCCCGTCTCCTTCTTCCGGGACTCTCGGCGGCGTGGCGGCGAAAACGCGAGAATGCATGCTGGTCCTCGAAGCGGCGCTCTACGACACCGTTCTGGTCGAGACCATGGGCACCGGCCAATCAGAGACGGTGGTCGCCGACATGACCGATTTCTTCCTTTTGCTCATGCTGCCGGGCGCCGGCGATGAGCTCCAAGGCCTCAAGAAAGGCGTGGTCGAGCTTGCTGATATGATCGCAGTGAACAAGGCTGACGGAGACAATGTCATCCGCGCCGAGGCTGCCGCCGCCGAGTACCAGGCCGCCTTGCATATATTGTCGCCCCAATCCGCAAACTGGTCGCCGCCCGTCATGGCTTATTCAGCGCTCACCGGCGACGGTGTCGAGAAACTCTGGCAACTCATCCTCGAACATCGCGAGCGCATGAGCGCCTCCGGGGAGCTTGCCCAGCGCCGGAGCCAACAGCAGGTCAAATGGATGTGGTCAATGTTGGAGGCGCGGATCGCCACACATATGCGGTCCCATCCCGCGCTCAAGGCGAATCTGCCGAAGCTCGAGGCGGCGGTTGCCGACGGGCGCATATCCGCCGAGATGGCGGTCGAAGAGATCGCTGCTGCGCTGAAGATTCTGAATATCAGGTATCGTTACAGCTCTCGATCAATCGACACACGGTCTCCCGTGCCCGGAAATGAGCAAATTGGGTTCGTTCTGCCAAAATTTCGATTCAGATTGTTTGATCTAATCAACTCAATCTGAGATTGAGGAATGTCGCTTTCCCAATGATGGCTACCAGACCTGATCTCGATGAACTGATGGATGGCGCGCTCTCCCGCCGACCATGCCCGGCGCTCGTAACGCGCCAGCCGCTCGAGGGCGGGGATGGCGCGCCGCATTGCAGCGAGCTCGTCGCGCCGCGCGATCGATTCCGGCGGGATGTCGAGCTCACGCTCGATTGCGGCGACGCGCCCCGCGCACGCGAATGACACGATCTCGTTCTCGGCAATCGTCAGCGCCTGCTCGAACATTTCAGCGTATCCGCTCGACCCATTGCGCGCGCGAGGCCCCCGGCTCGAAGGGATCGCCGAAGTACTGGGTCTCACGGGCAACCTTCCCGTCTCTGAACTCCATGATACTCACCGTGTAAGACGGCAAGCCGTCGTATGTAAGGACGAATTCAGTGACCCAAAGGTCGGCAGCACCGAGTACGCGCCGCACCACAAAGCGCTTCTTGTTCGGCTGCGCAAAACGAGACGCCTGAATATTGCGCCGACCGCGGATCCGCTCCCCGGACTGCGGGTACTCAAGCACTGCATCGTCGTGGTAAATCTCGTGCTCTGCCTCGAAATCATTCGCGTCTGAGGCTGCCCAGTGGCGATCCAAAGCCGCTCGAATGTTCTGGTCCTCATTCATTGTCTTCTCTCACATCGCAGTGCAGGGCGTGCTATTTACACCACCAATAGCAGACATCGCACATATGAGGGCCTCTCAAACAGCAAAACCGCCGGTCGACGAGGCAGAAGCTGCGACAGCACTATCTCTAACCGTTCGGATTCTCAGGCGGGGCCTTGTGACGTCGAGATCTGACCGCGTGGCTTGCAGCCGAACCAAAGAGCCGCCCCCTATTCGTGAAGCAGCGTTTGCCAGTTTGAAGGCACCGCTCCGGCCGGTCCGGGCACCGGTTGATCCAACGGATGCGAGTGAGGAGCGTGAAGCTTCGGGCCGGTGAAGAATTCTTCTGTACGATAGTCGTAAAACCACCGCTCGCCCGGCTCGAAGCTCGTGATTGTCGGGTGACCCGTAGCGGCGTTATGTTTCGATGCATGCTGATTTGGTGAACTATCACAGCAGCCGATGTGACCGCATTCGGCGCATCTGCGAAGATGCAACCACCATCCGCCCAGAGCCAAGCATTCGACGCAACCTGTTCCGCTTGGCTTGGCCGCCGGGTTGATACCATCCCCCTCGGACTTCATAGGCCCTCTCTGACTTCCTTTTGCTTCAGTTGCTCCTCATCGACGGGCGGACCAAAGGGGCGCTATTCGATAGCCTTAATCTGAACGGCTTTTGGCCGGGACTGCAGGACTGGTTCCAGATTTGGTTTGTCGCCAGCCAAGTAGGTGTGCAGCGCTGCCACGACTTGGGCGCCCTCGCCGACCGCGGCGGCAACGCGCTTCACAGATTTTGCCCGCACGTCGCCGATGGCGAAAACACCCCGTCGCGTCGTTTCCAAGGTATGCCTGCCAACGCCCGCGTCGTCGCCCGTAAGCACAAAACCCTTGGTATCCAGCGAAATGCCAGAACCTTTAAGCCAGTTGGTGTTGGGTTCGGCACCGATAAAAAGAAATAGATGATTGATCGCTCGTCGCACTTCCTCACCGGTCGCGCCGATCCGCCACCGCACCCCTTCCAGCATTCCGCCGTGGCCCTTAAGTCCGCTTATGCTTGCGTCCGTTACCACTTCAACATTGGCGAGGCCATTGATGCGATCGATCAAATAGCGCGACATCGTCGCCGAAAGATCGGATCGGCGCACCACCATCCAGACCTTAGCGCCCTGGCTCGCCAAAAAAACCACGGCTTGGCCGGCGGAATTGCCGGCGCCAACCAATGCAACTTCCTGATTGGCGCATAGCCTCGCTTCCAACGGCGATGCCCAATAGTGCACGCTTGACGCCTCAAAGGCATCGAGGTTTTCGACATGCAGCCGCCGGTATCGCGCCCCGGTGGCAAGCACCACGGAGCGGGCGCTCACCCGCTCACCAATCCGCAGATTCAACGTGAAGGGGCCGCCATCGTCGTTATTGAAGCTCGTCGCCTCATCCGGGATTGCCATCTCGGCCCCGAATTTCTGCGCCTGATTATAGGCGCGGGCCATCAGCGCCTGACCGCTTATCCCTGTCGGAAAGCCCAGATAGTTTTCAATTCGCGCCGAGGCGCCGGCTTGCCCTCCGAAAGCGCGGCAATCAAGGACGACGACCGAAAGCCCCTCCGACGCCGCATAAACGGCGGTGGCAAGACCGGCAGGTCCGGCCCCGATCACGGCGACATCGTAGAGACGTTTCGGATCGATGGACCGCACCAAACCGAGACAGCGCGCCAGTTCGTCCTCACCAGGATTACGCAGCAATTGTCCGCCCGGACACAGCACGATTGGTAACTGTCCTGAATCAATGTGGAAACGCTCGATCAGGATCTTTGCGGGCGCGTCAGTCTCCGGGTTGAGCAACTGATAAGGATGGCTATTGCGGCGCAAAAAGCCCTCAAGCCGCAGCACGTCGCCGTTTTCAGGTCGACCAAGAATGATCGGGCCGCCCACTCCGGCTTGCAGGATGGCCATGCGACGCAGGATCAAGGCGCGCATGATGCGCTCGCCAAGCTCGGCTTCTGCGATCATCAGTGCACGCAGCTGCTCCGGCGGGATGATGAGTGCCTGTACCGGCTCCTTTGCGATCGCGTCCACCAGGGCCGGGCGGCCCGACAATTGGGCCAGCTCGCCCAAGAAGTTCCCTGGCCGATGGATGCCAATCGGTTCTTCATTATCGAATTGGTCGTGCTGTGTGACCGCGATGCTGCCAGCAAGCACGACCATGAGGCCGGGGGCGACTTTGCCGGCAGTCCAGAGCCGCTCACCGCCAGCAAACGAGCGCACCTTGCCAAACTTACGCACCCGCTCGATTTCCGTCGGATCGAAGGCGGGATACATCTGATCGCGCCGCTCTTCGCGAATAGACTGCACTGCAACGCCCTGCACGCAAACGGTTTCGACGATAAACTTCGGCTATCTTACGCGAAGTCGCGTGTTAAGCGAAGTCTCCAAACAGCCGCGATCGCGTAGCTCAGCGCTGCCCGATCATTGCAACGGCTTGAGCTTATCCATCATAGTTGGAATAAGCTCCGACACTGTGGGATGAATGTGCATCGCGCGTTGTATCACTGTGTAGGGCGCCTTGGCGTACATGATATCGAGCACGCAATGGATGACCTCATCACCCTCGAGTCCCAGGAAGGAGGCGCCCAGTATTTGTTTGTTATCTCGATCGACAAGGATTTTCATGAAACCCTTGGTCTCACCTCTCTCATACGCGCGAGTGACGTCCTTCATTGCCATGGTCGAGATCAGCGCAGACTTGCCGGTCTTGCGGACTTCCGCTTCCGTCATCCCGGCGCGGCCAAGTGGCGGATCGGTGTAGAGCGCATAGGCGGTGATGCGGTCGCTCACTCGTCTCTGATCGTTGTCGAGAAGATTCGCCGCCACGATCTCGAAATCATTCCACGATGTGTGTGTGAACGCGCCGCGGCCATTGCAGTCGCCCATTGCCCAGATATCGGAAATGTTGGTGCGCAATTGGTCATCCACCAGGATATACCCGCGCGCGTCGCTGGCGATACCCGCCTTGTCGAGGCCAAGGTCGTCAGTGTTCGGTCGCCGACCGGTCGCAACCAGCATATGAGTTCCAGCAATTCGTGAGATCCTCCCTGCCGATTCGATTTTCGCCGCGATCGAGTTTCGCTGCTTCTCCACACCGATCACCTTGCTGTCGACGCGCACGTCGATGCCTTCCTCCTTGAGGAAACCGGCAACAGCTTGTGAGACGTCCTCGTCCTCCCGCGAGATCAAGCGCTGTCCGAATTCGATCACGGTCACCTCGCTTCCGAAACGACGATAGACCTGAGCAAATTCAAGGCCGACGTAACTGCCGCCAAGGATCACGAGATGTGAGGGGAGGAAATCGATGTCCATCATCGAGCTGTTGGTCAGGTACGGAACTTGGTCGAGGCCGGGTATCGGTGGAATCGCGGCTCGCGCGCCGACATTGATAAAGATCTGATCGGCCGTCAGCTCAGAGCCGTTCACCGCTACTTTCTTTTCCGCAACAAAGCGGCCATGGCCTTCGTAAACCGTGCATCCTTGTAAGGCCTTCAGTGATTGCTCGACGCCATTGCGGGACACAGCCACAACAGCGTCCTTTCGCGCCTTGACCGCCTTCATGTCGACATTAACGGACCCCTCAATCCTGACGCCGTAGTCGGCAGCGCGGCGTGCAACATGTGCAACGTAGGCGTTCGCGACCAGCGTCTTAGTCGGAGTACAGCCTGTGTTCACGCATGTGCCGCCGAACAGCTTGCGTTCGATGATCGCGACCTTCCGGCCTGCAGCCACCAATCGCCGCGCCAAGGCCGGGCCGGACTGTCCAGTGCCAATGATAATCGCGTCGTAGTTCGGCATGATGGACGTCCGATCTCCTGATGTTCAGACCAATCTACCACTCGGCGCAAAATTCCGCTGATTAAAAGGGCTAAGTTCCCGGCTTGCACAAACATCGCGCATGGTCCGCGTTGTGGCAGAGCAAGATTCTGCTCTCATCAAGCCAGGCATCATTATTCAGATGGTCATATGAAATCTCGCGGAATAGAGCGATCCCAGTCGCGACGACATACTTCGTTCGCGCCCTCCCAGGCGCGCAAGCCTCCCTGCACCAGGAAGGCATTGCCCGTGGATGACAGCCGCAACTGCGTCTCGACCCGGATTTGCCATTCGTTTCGCGACAGAGTCTGGGTATGGCGCAGCTCGGCAACGGCGCTGAGCGGATCATTCTCCTCGACATGATACTGCGACTTGCCCTGTGTGCCCAATTCCAGACCGATGCGGTCGATGCGCTCAACCCGCACACCATTGCGACGAAAGACGGTTGGCTTCTCGGGTGACGCCGACTCCGGTTCAGGAAAAGGCGAGAGCCTGGCGTCTGCGACGTTGGGCGAGCGTTGCGGCAGATCGAGGGTGCCAGCAAAAATCAGCAGCGTCGCCGTCTCCGGACTAGGCCAGATCATCGGCCAGTAAGCCGTGGAAATCGCCAGCCTCACCTTGTGGCCGGCCGGAAACACAGAACCGGCATCGTTGAGCCGGATGCGAATGCGGTAGGGCTTTCCTATCGTTAGCAGCGTCAGCTTTTCGTGTCCGTCACGATGAGTGAGGTTGAGCACACCATAGCTGACACGCGACGATTCACCGGATGGGTGCACATCGCATAACCGCACCACCAGGTTCACAATCGGCCGATCGGATGCGACATCAAGCGTGACGATCGGGGCGCCAAGGATCTCGATCGGCGTATCCAGTGGCGGCGTCTCGAAAGTCAGCGAGCGGGCGTCGTTTCTTGCTGGTCGCCGGCCTGATCATGCCCACGACCGAATGGAACCCAATCGCCCGCACACTTACCAACCGTCTGCGGCGAGCATACGGCCCGAGCCGTCAAAGGTGCGCTTGCCTCTCGAAGTCCCGCATCGGTTAAGAACACCCGCCGGGTTATTGCTGTTGGTGATGGCCACGAAGGCTCGGCAATCCACCGGCCCGGCAACGTGTCGTGGTGGGTCGCCGGTTTCACACTTTCCGTCATCCACGCGCGCAGCATCGGTTCATCCATCACGCCCGTATCGACGCCCTTCAGCCAATAATCCCACCAACGCAGGATTTCTTGGAGGAATCCGATCTGGGGTCCGGGAAGTGCAAAGTGCGGATAGGCGTGTCCCCATGGCCCGATAAGACCCTTGCGGGGCACCTTCAGTCGCTCGAGAAGGCGCGGGATTGCATTCTTATAACCATCAGTCCAACCACCGACCGCATAGACCGGGCATTGGATCGCTGCGTAGTCCTCGCATACCGATCCGTGCTTCCAATACGCATCGCGTCGTTGGTGCTGCAACCAATTTTCGAAGAACAGCGGTATGTTCTGCAGGCGCTCCAACCACATCGCTCGCCAGCCATCGCCGGCCAGCGCCGGATCGGGCGGAAGGCACATCAAGCCGAAAAAGAAAAAGGCCCACTCAAGTCCAGCGGTAGTAAGAAGCGTGCCGCCCATGTAGTGCGCGTCGTCGGCGTACCGATCGTCGGTTGAACAAATAGTTACGATTGCTTTGAGTGCCGGGGGACGGCGCGCCGCAATCTGAAGTCCATTGAACCCACCCCAAGAGATTCCCATCATTCCAACGGCGCCATTGCACCAGGGTTGTGCTGCCAGCCAAGCGATCAGCTCCACGCCATCGTCTTGTTCCTGCTTGGCGTACTCGTCGAACAGCAAGCCCGTCGATTTACCGCACCCTCGAATGTCGACGCGGACGCCCGCGTAGCCGTGACCTGCGAGATAGGGATGAGTCAGCGCGTCTCGTTCGTAAGTCCCGTCGCGCTTACGATATGGGAGATACTCCAGGATTGCAGGAACTGGATTCTGCTCAGCATCCTCCGGCAGCCAGATGCGAGCCGCCAGGGTCGTACCGTCCTTCAACGGTATCAAAGTATGCTCGATGACCCGCACAGCTCTGGGGAAGGTCGTGACAATCACAGAGACACCCCCATTGGCAACGATTACGGAACCCGCTGCGGCGGTCAACCGGTGCGCCCAGTGAGACCCAATTTCTTCAACCCGCGCGCGTCCTGTGTTTCCTACTGTTTTGCGCGCGCCGCCTTGGCCGATGCCGCGCGCATTTTTAGTCCTTGTTTACCGCGTAGGGGCCAGGCTGAGAGGGCCCCACCGACAACGACAGCGAGGGGGACCCACGGTGGCGAGGCCGGGAATGCCGCAGTGACATCCTCCGTCGATTTTCATAAATGGACCTCCTGCCTCCCCGGCCATCAAGCCACATGGCGCCGCCTGCGACGTGGACTTATATCAATGGGACTGTCCGCTTTGGATCAATTCCTCAAGAGCACGGATTTGAGCGGCGCCTCGCTTGGACGCAGTGCTGGGGGCGCGACCCCATCGCGGTCAACATGGTCGGCACTGATTTCCTCGGGGCGGTTCTGACCTCAGCGAGACTCATTTCCCCAATCCGGGCTCGACGCCACCAACAATTTCGAGCAACTGCCGGCGGAAAGCGGGCTAGACTTCCCGCCGCGACCCAGAACTTCCTGGTTAAGACGAAGGAAAACACCATGACCGGACACGTTGAAGCGCGAAGGCCTACTTGCTTCTGGACTGGCTGTCTGACCGCCTCCGCCATGTTTGCAGCTTGCCTGGCGATGACCGCCGCGACGGCGCAGGAGCGGGCGCCTGATTACGCCGCGATCGTCGCCGCGCCCGACCGCACCGACGCCGATCTGCAGACCGACAAGCGGCGTGACCCGGTCAAGCTGCTCGCATTCACCGGCGCTCGTCCCGGCATGAAGGTGCTCGATATGGGCGCCGGCGGGGGTTACAGCACGGAATTGATAGCGCGCGCGGTCGCCCCGGCCGGCGTGGTCTACGGTCAAAATCCCGCCGATATCGGCGAGCGGGCGAAGACGCGGTTCGAGGCGCGGCTGAAAACGCCGGGCGGCAAGAACATCGTGAGCCTGGCGCGGCAATTCGATGATCCGCTGCCCGCCGACGTGCGCGATCTCGACCTCATCACGTTTCTATTCTTCTACCACGACACCACCTACATGCCGGTCGACCGCGCCGAGATGAACCGCAAGCTCTTCGCGGCGCTCAAGCCCGGCGGCATGCTCGTGATCGCCGACCATTCCGCAAAATCAGGCGACGGCACCTCGGTCGGCAAGAGCCTGCATCGCATCGAGGAGAGCGCATTGCGTCGCGAAGTCGAAGCGGTCGGATTCAAGATCGTCGCCGAAGGCGATTTCTGGCGCCACCCCGGGGATGCGCGCGACTTTTCGATCCAGCCGCCGAGCGGCAAAGCGGTCGACGAGTTCGTGCTTAAATTTCAGAAGCCAATGTGAGTGGCCGCCATGATACAGAGAGCGTCCATGAATCGGTCGATGATTCGCAACCTCGCGGTCGCCACACTGGTTGCCTATCCGGCGTTTGCGATCGGCGCAGACCAGGTGCCCGACATCAAAGGCAAATGGATCGGAAAGACTTACACTATAATTGTGGGCAAGGGCGGGCATTGGCCGAAGGGCCGTGGAACCTGGGACAAACCAGCACTCCTCGAAAAGGACCTGATGATAGACATTACCGGGCAGGACGGCCGCCGCTTCTGAGGCGTGACGACGCTCTCAGGCGCCGGGGAGAAAACCGACGAACCGTTCATCGGCGAGCTTACTGGCAAGGACAACAGGAGCTTCGTCTTCGCCGACACGGACGGCTTCTGGAATGGACAGCTCGACACCGACGACGCGCTCTCGTTCTGCTACATGCATACGGGTGGCAAGACCAGGTCCACGGTAGTCAGCTGTACGGAGGTTAAGCGAACGCGCTGAACCGATGTCAAACCGCCGGAGGCGATTTCATGTCCGACTGCCCTGGCGAATTGCGCGATAGCCCTCCAAGAGGGTGTCGGGCGATCGAGGGATTCGAGCGATAGCACGCTCTGGACGCCCGGTCAGTAAGCGGGGGCACTTTCTAGAAGGTTGAGGTCAGTACATTCCGCCTCGCCTCTAAATTTCTCTTGAGGGTCACAGGCGGCCGTGCCGCGCGACGCTCTACTGCAAACGCCAGGTCGGCGGCCCCGAAGAGGTGTTGCGCTATCTCGCCCGCTACACCCACCGCGTCGCCAAATATCCCGACCATGGGCGATTTCGTACCGGGCTATGAGACGAGCCAGTGGTACGGCATCGGTGTGCCTCAGAACACGCCTGTCGGGATTGTCGAAAAGCTGAACAAGGAAGTTAACGCGGCGCTCGCCGATCCCGAGATGAAGGCGCGGCTTGCTGACATTGGCGGCACGGTCCTTCAGGGTTCGGCCGCTGATTTCGGGAAACTCATCGCGGACGAAACCGAGAAGTGGGCCAAGGTTATCCGTGCGGCAAACATTAAGCCCGAATAGGGCGCGCTGGTGTTCCCTAACGCGCGCCCGTTCCACTAATGCCGGTCGTCAATGACCGGTTTGGGACCCCGACCTGACGATAGATTTACATCGGTGAGGCTGGTGCCGTAGCTCACCAGCCCACCGGCTTTGGTGTATTCGCGCTCCAACAGGTCGATCCACTCCCGCGGGTCCATAAAGCCCGGCTGGTTGCGTATGTGAGACGCTCTCCTTGAGAATAATCAGATCGGTGGCGTCAGACCTTGGCCGACGGCGGCGGTTTCTGCGCCCGATGTCAACGGAAGTTGCCATGTCAGCGGCTGCGCGGCGAGAGAGATGAACACGGCGCGGGCCAAGCATGGGTGCAATACCAGTTCCATGGCGATAAACTTTCGTTCCTACCGACCGGGCTATAAGGGAAAACGCCGATGCAACAGTTCAAGACGCTCAAATGGTCCGTTCATGCTACGCCGAGCCGGCCAGACGAGAAGCTCGATAGGCCTGATGACACTGTCGCGGCCGGAGGCTCTTAATGCGATCGACGTGCGGATGCGGGTTGAGCTGGACATGCTGCTCGATCAGATCCGGCGCGACGATCGCATTCGAGTTGTCATCTTCACCGGCGAAGGACGTGGTTTTTCCGCCGGCGGTGATCTGCGCACCGAAGCCGCCCCACTTGGGGCGCTCGATGAAGAGCACGATTTTGGCGCGTTCGGCGCCTACAAGGAGTTGGCGAACTATTTCTTCAACGATCTGCGCCACGTCGTGATACAGCGCGCCATTCGTAAGCTTGAAGAGCTTCACGCGGTGACCATCGCCGCGATCAACGGACCCGCGGTCGGAATCGGGCTCGAGCTCGCGACCGCCTGCGACATGCGCTATGCGTCGGAGTCGGCCCGCTTCGGCGAAGTCGCGGTACCGGCCGGGTTTGTTCCGGAGTTGGGGGGCGCGCGCAACCTGCCAAAGCTTGTCGGCGTGGGCCGCGCCATGGAAATGATCCTCACCGGCAAGATTATCGACGCCGCCGAGGCCGAACGCATCGGGTTGGTGGAGCGGGTCTTCACCGACGAGAAGTTGATGGAAGAAGTATTCACCATCGCCGGAAAGATCGCGGCCGCACCGTTCCTGTCGGTACGGCATGCCAAA
Source organism: uncultured Alphaproteobacteria bacterium (assembly GCA_963841105.1). Taxonomy (GTDB): domain Bacteria; phylum Pseudomonadota; class Alphaproteobacteria; order Rhizobiales; family Xanthobacteraceae; genus VAZQ01. The sequence continues at coordinate 22,446 of CAWJCB010000004.1, read as the reverse complement.
GCCCTGGTGCGGCGCTATTGGGATCACAACAAGAGCGAAGAAGGCGCCCAGATGGAGCTCGAGTTCGTGATGGAGATTACGCGAACGGCGGATTGCCGGGAGGGGATCAGGGCGTTTCTCGACAAGCGTCCTCCGCAATACCGTGGGCCGGGTTACGGCAATTGAGATTCGCTCCATGAATCTCGCCGAGATAGCGCTGCGCCCCGGTCGTGATCCAACGCGGGCCAATCGCAGCGCCTTCCTGACGGCCCAGGGATCGGTCACTAATGCGGAATTCCAGCGCATGGTGCTCGCCGTCGTGAAGGATCTCGCGCGTGCAGGGGCAAGCCCCGGCAACCGGATTCTTTTGCGCATGACAAACTCGGCGGAATTTGCCGCCGCGTTCCTTGCCTGCGTCTGGGTCGGCGCAATACCTGTGCTGCAGAATTCTCAGTTCGGTCGTAGCGAGCTTGAGCACATCGTCGCGCTCTGCGGCCCCCTCATCCTTCTGCTTTCCGAGCAGTTCTCGTATGATCCAGCTACAAGCAGGCTTGCGCCACTCGCGCGGCGGTTCGTTGTGACATCGACAGGTCTGCGCTCCTCGAACGGCCGAACAGGCGAGGATGAGGTCGCGGCACCGCCTCCTTTCGATGCCGACCGCAATGCTCCCGCGTTCATCGTCTTCACGTCCGGCACGACCGGCAAGCCGAAAGGGGTGGTGCACGCTCATCGTTGGCTCGAAGTACTCGGCGACAGCAACCGGGCGCGCGTTCCGCCCCAACCGGAGGACGTCCTGCTGGCAACCGGCGAGTGGAGCTTTATCAGCGCGCTTGGCCACAACGTCCTGTTTCCGTTGCGCAACGGCGTCGCCGGCGCAATTATGGAGGATCGCGCCAGCCCGGAACGCATCCTCCAGACGATCGAGCGAGATCGCGTGACCCTCCTGCACAGCGTGGCGACCCTGTACCGGCGCATTCTCGGCATTGCAGGGATCGAAAGCCGCTACGACCTACGCTCCTTGCGTGGCGCTAACTCGACCGGCGAGCCCCTGGAGGATTCCGTGCGTGCCGAATGGGAGTGGCGCATCGGATGCCCGATCTGGGAGCACTATGGCGTGTCCGAAGCGCAGATGGTGATTGGCGATGGGCCTGGCATCCCCAAGCGTCAAGGGTCGGTCGGTCGGACCTGGGGCGCACGGGCGGCCGTGCTCGATGGCGAGCTCAACCCTCTTGCCGCCGGCGGCATCGGGACGCTCGCCTTCGCGTCTGACTATCCCGGATTCTTCCTGGGCTATCTGGGCGACGAGGAGCGCACCCGCGCGACCCTGCGCGATGGCTGGTTTCTAACCAGCGATCTCGCGCGTATGGATGCCGACGGGTACGTTTTCATAATGGGCCGCGCCGACGACTGCTTCAAAAGCAAGGGCGTGCTGATTGCGCCGCGTGAGCTGGAGGAGGCCATTCTTGGTCTGGGTACGTTTGAGGAAGCCTGCGTCTTTCCTCTTCCCGATGACGTGATCGGAAACCGCATCGCTGCCGCGGTCGTGCCCCGGCGGAGCGTTGGGGATGAGCCGATGGATGCTGCGAGCCTCGCCCGCGCGCTCGCGGGTCGGATCGCGCCGTTCAAGCTCCCGCATCTGGTCCGCGTGCTGGCCGAGCTGCCCAAAAACGCCAACGGCAAGACGCAACGCAGCCAGGTCGCGCGCCTCGTTCTTAAGCAGCTGGCACAGGGAGCAGGTTAGACGCGGTACCGACCGGTCAGCTGCAAACGCACGCGAGCGCTCAAGCGCAGCGAGGCGACTCCAAGAAGCGACGTGATTGGACAGCGCATCACAATGAAACTTCCCCGTAGACAATTTCTGCATATGGTCGCGGGCGCTTCGGCGCTGCCGACAATCTCGCGAATCGCAAGGGCGCAAACCTACCCGACGCGGCCTGTGCGGTTGTTGGTTGGATATGCAGCAGGAGGGCCGGCCGATACTATCGCCCGGCTGGTTGCTCAAGCGCTGTCGGAGCAACTTGGTCAGCCCTTCGTCGTTGAGAATCGGCCAGGAGCGGGCAGTAATATCGCCGCTGATGCGACGGCCAAAGCGATCCCGGACGGCTACACGCTCCTCGTAGCCACGGCGGCGAACGCAATCAACGCAACACTCTATAATGATCTTAAATACGATTTTTACCGCGATTTCACTCCCGTTGCGATGCTTGCTCGGGAACCTCTTGTCGCAGCGGTGTCCCTATCAAGTCCGAGCAAGACCCTGCCCGAATTTATCGCTTACGCCAAATCCAATCCGGGAAAAATCACCATGGCATCCGCCGGCAATGGAACGGCGTCGCACGTCTCAGGCGAGCTGTTCAAGATGTTGGCTGGCATCGATATGGTCCACGTGCCTTACCGCGGCGCGTCGCCGGCCCTTACTGATCTTCTCGGCGGACGAGTAGATATCTATTTTTCTCCTTTGTCCGGAGCGATTGAGTACATTAGGGATGGCAAGCTGCGCGCGTTGGCGGTAACGACCGTCAACCGTTACGAAGGACTGCCGGACGTCCCACCAGCGAGTGAAATTGTTTCAATGTACGAGTCGAGCCAGTGGTATGGCCTCAGCGCGCCAAAAAATACACCTGGCGAGGTCGTCACCAAGCTCAACATTGAGGTCAATGCTGTTTTGGGCGAGCGTAAATTCACGCAGCGGGTTACCGGCTTAGGTCTAACCACGTTTACTGGAACGCCTGCCAACTTCGAGAAATTTATAATCGAAGAGACTGAGAAGTGGGCGAAAGTGGTCAGGTTTTCAGGTGCTAAGGCGGACTGACCCAAGCTGCTCCTGGCAACTATGGTGGCGCGCGCCACCTGGTTGGGTCATGGACGATCCAACAAGCAGCAAGCCGTAACCCGCTTCGAGTCCGGTACTCATCCGATAGCAGCCATAGATGGGGGCAGGCAGCACCACACTTTGTGCCAATCGCTTCACTTCGCACTGCAAGAAGAACAGCAACCTTTCTCGGCGTCAGACCGCCACGGAGTTGGGGAATCGCAGACACGACGGCCGACCCAGAATCGTCGAAATGTGCAAACGGTGACCCTGCAGCATTTGCACCAGATTACGTTCGCTCGGCTTAAACTGTTAGGCGTGCTGCGTCGTATATCCGACCGCTCAGCACACCCTCGTCGTTGATCTCGATCTGGAACATTTCAAACAAGCCCGCCCTTCCAGACGACGTTAATTGGAGTGCGCGGCTGCCTGACACACATTTGAGCCATCCGAGCTCCAATAGGCGATTCAGAATCCGAGACTCCGACGAGTCCCTTGATGTGATAACGACGCTCGCTCCAGTCGAGACAAGGCTGGCAGAAAATTCGCCGAGTCCGCTGCCTCAGATCAGCGCCGAACGCGGAAAGGAAATGCCCACCCGAAACGTGACCTCACCGCCTTCATCGGTGAGCACGATGTGCCCCATGGCCACAAGTGCATCGGTAACAGCAACTCCTACCTGGCCAGCCAGGTGATCGTAGCAACTTCGGGCAAAACGGAGTGCCTCGTCGTTTGCTGACCGCGGATGACGGCGGGGTGGCACCTCTATGGCGGCGACGACCTTCATGCTCTCCAGCATTGTCGCGACCAGCGGGGACGCGATCCGATAATAGCTAAAGCGGCGGCTGCGGGTGACAGTCAAAAGCCGCGCGGCAACCAGCTTGCTCAGGTGGCCGCTCGCCGTCGCGCGAGAGACATTGGCGCAGTCAGCAAGCTCGGTGGCCGTCAGCGACTGGCCGCCCATAAGGGCGTTAAGCATCGTCGCTCGCGCAGTGTCGCCCACGAGAGCGGCCACTTCCACCAGATTTGCCGCCGCGACCATGCTTAACCCTATCGCTGGTACCGGGAGCATATCAATCGAAAACAGTTTGGCATGGGCCGAACTGTTCGCGCGAGACAATTGCGAACCTCGCAGCAAGAATGCGCTAACAAGAGGAACGCATCATGGGAATGGCGGCGGTAATCTACAAGAAAGGCGCACCCGACAACTTCGTGTGGGAGGAGACCAAGGTCGCGTCTCCCGAGCGTGGCCAGGTACGTCTTCGCAGCACGGCTGTCGGCGTGAATTTCGCTGACACGTACCATCGAGCAGGTATCCCGCACCCGATGATCGTGGGCGATCCGCCGGTTGTCGTCGGTTTCGAAGGAGTTGGCGAGATCGAGGAGTTGGGTCCTGGCGTCACCGGGTTCTCCGTCGGCGAACGAGTTTGCACCTGCCTTCCCCCACTCGGAGCCTATAGTCAGGAGCGCCTTTACCCGGCTGACAAGTTGATCAAGGTTCCAAAGGACTTGCCATTGGATGACGTTCAACTGGCAGGAATAATCCTGAAGGGGATGACCGCGCAATATCTTCTGCATCGAACGCACAAGGTGCAGCCGGGAGATTATGTTCTGATCCATGCGGCTGCTGGCGGCATGGGCCACATCCTTTGCCCTTGGGCGCGGTATCTCGGAGCCACTGTGATCGGTACCGTTAGTACTGACGCGAAGGCCGAGATCGCTCAAAATCTCGGTTGCCATCACGTTATCAATTACTCGACCGAAGACTTCGTAGCTGTCACCCGTAAGATTACGGACGGAAAAGGCGTAGACGTTGTCTATAAGTCGATCGGTAAGGACACGCTGCAAAGGTCACTTGACTGTCTACGGCTGGTCGGTATGTGCGCAGCTTACGGCCAAGCGTCAGGCGTTCCTGATCCGATCAACCTTATCGAAGATCTGGGCGTTCGCGGGTCCCTCATCATCACTCGTCCCGTGCTTTCGCATTACATGTCGAACCGAAGCGAAATCGACGCCGGAGCAAAATCCCTGTTCGATGCCGTCGCACAGGGGGCGATAGCGAGCAATGTTGTCAAAACCTTTCCGCTTCGGGAGGCTGCAGCCGCGCACAAGTTCATGGGCGAACGCAAGACAACGGGCTCGATCGTCATGCTTCCATTCGAGTAAGCGGCCCCAAAAAGGCCAGCGCTGGAGGACGGAAAAGATAGGGAAAGCCCGCCAATTGATGTGGGCCTGTGGCCTTCGAGGCACTCAATCAACAGAAAGGGAATATCATGTCGATCATACGCCACGAAATTAGACAGATATCCGACGAGAATCGCGGTCAGCCGATCATCAGCCAGGCAGTCGTTCACGGCAAAGTCGCCTATTTCGCCGGCATCACCCCCAACACGATTGTCGGCGATATCAAAACCCAGACTGCTCAAGTGCTGCGACGCGTCGATGAGCTTCTCAACCTCGCGGGAACCGACAAATCACGGCTACTAAGTGCCCAGGTCTGGATCGCTGACATGCGTCTGTTCGAAGATCACAATTCGGTTTGGAACGAGTGGGTCGATTCGGCAAACCCTCCGGCGCGGGCTTGCCTCACGACCGACTTTTGGCGACCTGGGATGCTCGTTGAAGTTATGGTGGTTGCGGCGTTGCCGTGAGCCTATTGCAGTCCGAGAAGCTGACCAGTCAGCGCATGTGATGCCGGATTGGTGCCTGGATATGCGGCCGGCTATCGCAGCGATGCCGGGACCGCTTGTTTTCATCTTTCTCGCAAAGGGACTGCGCGGAAAAGCGACGATAAGGGTCAATTCCGGCTGTTACCGCGTCGCAATATGGTCGGCTGCTTTTCCCCGATCAGCAGACATACGCGGATGCCAAATGCGAAGCCGAGCACAACCTGCTCAACGCTGCTGTCTGGCTGGTCGAAATAACCCGGAACGCGATCGAGCGCTCGTTCTATCAGATAACCGGTGGCGTTCTGCAATCTCCGTGCGAGCGCTAAGGCGTCCTCAGATCCTGATGAGAGCCCCTCGTTTATCCGCCAAGTCCATCACATGTTCCTGGCGGAACTGTTACCACAGACCTTCTTCGACGATGAGCAACATTGCGGGGGAGCTGGATTGATGGCGCCGCGGTCGTCGCAATCATCAACGCTGCCGCTAAGCGATCGCGGCAGCGGCTATTTCGCGAGGCGGCCGATAGGCCGCGATATCGTTCGCTTCGTTGCGCGTCAGCAGCCTGCTGGGCATCGTCGGGTGCGGCTCTGGCAAGAAGAAAACGGGCTTTTCCGCGTTGAATCCGACCGTCTTTGCAATTGTGTCGAATGGCGGAACGGCGGCATTTGCCGTCTTCTGGTCTGGCGCAACGACATGACATGACATGACATGACATGACATGACGTGACGTGCACCTCCGTTCCGCCAGCCGCTTGCCATTGTCCGTGTCGGCGATGAGCGGTGCCGCCTCGATCAAGCTTGGGGTTGCACGGCGGAATTTACGACGGCTGGGGCAAAAGATTCCTATTGAGCTGTGGCGCCAAGACCCGTGGCGGTCGCGCCGAGCAAGATTCTCAGCCAGTCAGTTCAAAACTTTATCCGCGTATCTGGATCAAGGCGTCGCAGGAGCTAATTGTGCTCCTTTTGGGGCGGCGGCGGTGGCAAGTCGGACGGGTTCTTTGCTCAAGCAAAAACTGGCGCTCGGTACGAGCATCGTCAACGCGTCAGCTCACAACTCAAAAACTTGATTAGGCTCCGGCATTTCGACGCGAGCGTCGGCAAGATGTGACGCAAACTGCCTCATGGTGCCTTCTTCGCCGTGAACAAGGAAGATTCGTTTCGCCCCGGTCTGCTTTTCCCAAGCCAGCAACTCGGACTGGTCGGCATGGGCAGAGAAACCATTAATGGTGTAGATGCGAGCTCGAACCGGAATATTCTCGCCGAGGATGTTCACCTGCCTGGCGCCGTCGATAATTTGCCGCGCCAGAGTGCCGATGGCTGCGTAGCCGACGAACACGATGCTCGAAGTCCTCGCGACCGAGATTGTGCTGGAGGTGGTGGCGCACACGGCCGCCGGTGCACATGCCCGAGCCGGCCATGATGATGGCCCCGCCAGGGATGCTGTTTATCGCAACGGATTCGGCGGTCTCTCGCGTGAAGTGCAATCCCGGCAAAGCAAAGGGGTCGTGTCTCTCTTGAAACAACTTCGCCGTCGCCGGCTCAAAGCACTCCGGATGGCGCCGGAAAATCTCGGTGGCTGAAATCGCCATCGGTGAATCCAGGTACACTTGCGTCGATTTCGTGAGCCGACCCTGAGTGATGCCCTCACTTAAGTAATAGAGCAGCTCCTGTGCGCGTTCCAGCGCGAAGGTCGGGATTACGACGTTTCCTCCGCGTTTGAATGTTTCGGTTATGGCCACATAAAACTCATCGATGGATGCGCCCAACGGCTTGTGCAGTCGGTCGCCGTATGTGGTTTCCATTACGACGTTTTCGGCCAGTGGCGGCGTTGCGGGGCTGCGCAGCAGCACGCGGCCGGCGCTGCCCAGGTCGCCCGAAAACAGCACGCTGGTCAAACGGCCCTGTTCCTCCAGCTCCAGGAAAATGCTGGCCGAGCCGAGGATGTGACCAGCGTCGATGAAGGTTGCGTGCACGCAGGCGGCGATCTCGAAGACCTGTGCGTAGTTCGCGGTCCGTCCGAAATAATCGAGACAGTTCAGTGCATCGAGGGTCGAATAGAGCGGCTGGTTATTGTGTTGGCTTGCACCGTTGGGCCCTGCCCTGCGTGCGCGGGACCGCGCATCTTCCTCCTGCTGGTGGGCCGAATCCAACATGATTAATCGCGCCAACTCACGCGAGGCTGACGTAGTAATGACCTCGCCCCGAAACCCTCTCTTGGCCAATAGCGGCAGACGTCCACAATGATCCAGGTGTGCATGAGTCAGCAGCACGAAATCGATGCCGGCGGCATCAAAACCGAAAGGTCCGGCATTTTCCTCGTCTAACTCGCGGCTACCTTGATGGAGCCCGCAGTCGATCAAGATCCGCTTCCCAGCACATTCCACCAAATGACAGGAGCCGGTGACACTGCGATCGGCGCCATGGAAGGATAATTTCAAGTCACTCTCCTGGTATTCGCTAATGACAGGAACCTGCACAGGCGTTGCAGCCGTATTTGCAATTCAGGCGTCTCACGTTGTGGCGCGCAAAGGCTCACCGCCCGCATCGTGCCAGTGCAAGATACCGTTCCAGATTTCCTGCGCCGTCTCGGCAAACCAGAACAGATCCCGATCCTCCGGATCGATGACACCTTCATCGACGAGGAAATCCATGTTGACCGCCCGGCGCCAATAGCTCTCACCCACCAACACGACGGGGATTGGCTTGATTTTGCGGGTCTGGATCAGAGTTAGAACCTCGAACAATTCATCAATCGTGCCATAACCACCCGGGAACGCGACCAGCGCCTTGGCTCGCAGGAGAAAATGCAGCTTGCGCAGGGCGAAATAATGAAAGCTGAAACAGAGCTCGGGCGTGACATAGGGGTTCGGATATTGCTCATGAGGTAGGCTGATGTTCAGTCCGACGGACTTGGCTCCGACATCGAATGACCCACGGTTAGCGGCCTCCATCATTCCCGGCCCTCCCCCGGTTACGATGACCGTATGATCTTTGCTAGCGCCATGATTAGCACCGCCCACGAGACGCCCGAATTCGCGAGCCACCTCGTAATAGTGACTCTTGCCATGGATACGCTCAGCAATTTCCAGGCGACGTCCCAGTTTGATGTTACTTGGGTCGGCTGCCAGCGATGCGTGCAGCGCTTCCACCTTGCGACGCGCGGCAGCTGGCTCGCAAATCCGCGTGCTCCCAAAAACCACGATCGTTTGATGAACCTCATGCTCTTCGAGCAGCAACTCGGGCTTGAGATAGTCGATCTGTAGGCGCACACTGCGCATGCCATCTCGTGCGAGAAAGTCAACATCAGTATCGGCCCGACGATAGCTGGGGCTATTCAGGATCGCCTGCACACGCCGCAAGGCCTCGGGGTTTTCCTCAGTTGCCTTCGGCTGTTGCCAAGGAAGCGCTTCACGCCTCTGGTGGGAGTGAGCGGGCGTGGGAATTTGGTGCTTCTTGTCCATCGCTTTTCAGATCATTGCGATTCGAAACAGAAGGTTTGGTACGTCGCATCGACATACTAGCAAAATTGGTTGGTGCCGGAGCGTTATATGGGCCTGGGCGATCAGGCGGGATATCTCCGAAAGGCATGACTCAATCGCCACTGTGCTGTCGCTTTCGAAAATTAGATACGTTCGTATCGATGATGGAGGTTCGCCAAGGATTGGATAAGGCGTTCGATCGGACGCGTGTAGCGAGCATCTTTTCGCTGCTAAGGAAGACGAGCGTGAGCGCGATCGGCAAGGCGCTCAAGGTGGCGAGCCACCAGTGTTCGGCGCCCCCACCCCAGGATCATTCGCGACCCGGGGCCGCGGCTAGCCGGACGGGGCAGCTAGGGTTGCATCAATTTGGAATGCCCGCGGTGGCCCTCACTTTGCTGCGCCGCCAACTTTGCAAGGAAAGCCGCCGCCTCGGGTAGTGGGCTTCAAACTGACCCACAGCCGCGCTTGACATCGTAACGCGACTCATTGATTAAAGCATCTCCTCCCAAATTGTGCATTGAACGCCGTTGCAGCGTCGCTCCCGCGCCGCAGCGTGCCGCTGCGCGATCTGCTGGAGTCTCATCCACAAAACGGAGCGCCAAGATGCACGTCAACAAAAAAGATCACCAGCACGAGAAGCGTGCCCCTCACCCCAACCCTCTCCCCGCAGGGCACCCCGCGATGCCGGCGTCGCGGGGACCCCGTTGCGGGGAGAGGGAGGAGTTGGCATGACGTTCAGCATCCTCATCACTGGTTTTGGCCCGTTTCCCGGCGCCCCGTTCAATCCGACCGAGGTCTTGGCCCAAGAGCTGGCGCAACGGCGACATCCTGCATTCATCAATGTGCGTCGCGCGTTTCACGTTTTCACGGTCAGTTACGACGCCGTCGACCGCGAGATGCCGGCGCTGCTGGAAAGCCACAGGCCGGATGCATTGATCATGTTCGGACTGGCGCTACGAACCAAGCACGTGCGCATCGAGACACTCGCCCGCAATGTGCTCGCGCGCGGCGTGCCTGATGTCGCGGGCCAGCTTCCCCTGTCCAGCACAATTCTTGCGGGAGGGCCGCACGCCCTCACGTTGCGCACGCCGGCGCAGCGCCTGCTCATGGCCGCGCGATCGACGGGACTGCCGGCTGCGCTCTCGCGCGATGCCGGCCACTACCTCTGCAACTATCTGTGCTGGCGCGCCGCCGAGGCCGCCCGCGGCGGCGCGCCGCGGGTGACCTCCTTCATCCACGTGCCCCATATTCACCGCACCCACATTCATCCTGCGCGGCGGGCGCGCTTCTCATTTGATGACCTCGCAAGGGTCGGCGAGGCCATCGTGCGGGCGATCATCTCCGCGGCGCGTTGCGGCGCCGGGCATAGCTTTAGAGCGCGTTAACGCTACGCGCATTTGTTGTCCCCGCGATACGCGGCTTGGCAGCAGTTGGCCCTAATCTTGTAGATGGATGCGCATTCAGGTTTCGCATGGAGATTTCGCATGCAGCTTCGTCGCCGTTCCTTGCTTGCGTTGGCCGCCGCTCCGCTGGTCCCGGTCGCATCCGCGCAACCGGCGCGGGCCGCGACCGGCGGCCCTCTTCCCTCGGCGCTTGGCATCGATGCGACTCACTTCGGATTGCGCGCCGGCACCACCGACGACCAGACTCGCATACTGCAACGCGCACTTGACGAAACCGCGCGTAACGGCACGCCGCTCGTGGTCCCGCCCGGTACTTATCGCGTCGGCAGCCTCAAGCTCGCCACAGGGGCCCACCTCCTCGGCATCCGCGGCGCGACCAGGCTGATGTTGACGCAGGGGCCGTGGCTTCTCTCGGGCATCGCCGCCGACCATGCCACGCTTTCAGGCTTGATTCTTGATGGGGCCGGTTTGCCGTTGCCGGAGCGCTGCGGCCTGGCGCAGCTGGAAAACTGCAAAGCGGTCAAGATCACGCAATGCGAGATCAAGGGGTCCGGCCGCAACGGTCTCGTGTGCATTTCGGTCGCAGGCGAGATCAGCGAGAACGCGGTCAGCGGGGTGGCCGACGCAGCGATTCACGTTGTCGACGCCGGCGGTCTTGTGATCGCGCGTAACCTTATCGATGGCGCCGGCAATAACGGCATCCAGGTCTGGCGCACCGCGAGCGGCGACGACGGCTCCATTGTCGTCGACAACCGCATTTCCAACATCGGCAATCGTTCGGGCGGCTCGGGTCAATACGGCAACGGCATCAACGTCTTTCGCGCGGCCAATGTGGTCGTTCGCGGGAACCGGATCAAAAACTGCGCCTTCTCGGCGGTGCGCGGCAATTCCGCTTCCAACCTGCACATCGAAGGAAACGCCATCAGCGACATGCGCGAAGTTGCCCTCTACGCCGAGTTCGCCTTCGAGGGGGCGGTCGTTGCCAACAATTCCGTCGAAGGCGCGGCCATCGGGGTAGCGATCACCAATTTCAATGCGGGCGGCCGCCTCGCCGTCGTGCAGGGCAACATCATCCGCAACCTCCTGCCCGAACGGCCGGCGGGCACCGACCCCGGCGACGCGGCCGGGATCGGAATAGCGGTCGAGGCGGACACCGCCGTGACCGGCAATGTCATCGAGAACGCCCCCACTGCGGGAATCCTGCTGGGCTTCGGACACTATCTGAGGGACATTGCGGTTACCGGCAACGTGGTGCGCAAAGCCGATATCGGCGTTGCGGTATCGGTGGTGCCGGGCGCCGGGACTGCGCTCATTGCCAACAATGTCATCGCCGAGTGTCGCAGCGCGATTGTCGGCATGGCCCGATCGAAGCCGGTGACCGGGGACCTTTCACAGTCCGGCGCCGAGCGGTATGCAAACCTCACACTTAGCGCGAACCGGGTGCGATGAAGTGATTGCGCGCGGCCCAAACCGCGTTTCGATGAAATGGGAGCTGCGAACGGACAGGACTCCGTTGTCACCTCTCCCCTCTGGGGAGAGGTGAAGAGCGGGCCGGTGTCGGGCGGGCTTTTTTGACCGTGCGCTTGTGGCGGCGCACCGTAGACGACGCCATATTCCGGACTGAAAGCTTCGGTTCCTGATCCGCATGCCACCCGCTCGAAAAGTGCTCACCACCGTCCTCGCCCTGTTTATCTTCCCCCTGGCAGTCCATGCGGCGCTCTACTCCGGCAGGGAGCGGCCGGCGAGCTATCGCGACGCCGACTGGTCGAGCGTGGGCATGCTGGGCGCGGCGAGCGCGGACGGCGACGCCCGGCTCCTCGTATTCACCGGCCGTACCGGCCGCTGGAAGGGCATTTTCGCTGTTCACAGCTGGGTGGTTCTCAAAGCCGACAACGCCACTATCTGGAATCGTTACGACGTCGTCGGCTGGGGCGAGCCTGTGCGCAATAATGGCTGGGCGCCCGACGGCCGATGGTTCGGTGACGTGCCGCGCGTCATCGTGGACGTGCGCGGCTCCGCGGCGGCTGCGCTGATCCCGAAGGTCAAAGCCGCCATCGAAGGCTACACTTACAGAAATCTGGGCGATTATCGCCTCTGGCCCGGACCAAACAGCAACACGTTCACCGCCGCGGTGCTGCGTGCCGTACCTGAGCTTGGCATCACTCTTCCGCCCAATGCTGTCGGAAAGGACTTTCGCAACTATCCTTATCTCGGGCTGACTGACAGCGGCACCGGCGTGGAAGCCTCCCTATGGGGGCTGCTCGGCATCAAGGTCGGCTGGGTCGAAGGGGTTGAGCTCAACTTTCTCGGTTTGGTCGCAGGAATTGATCTGCGTCATCCGGCGCTGAAGCTGCCCGGATTTGGCCGCATCGGGTTCGATGACGGCACCGCAATTGCAGCACCCGCGGCAGCACCTTCCTCACCTGGATAGTTGCCGAACATCGATCGTACGTCCCGCTGACGCGACCGTTATTTCGAAATGATCCGCTTGGGCGATGTCAGCAATATTGCGCGTCCGAAATGCGACGACATTGATGCCGCCCCGCCACCGCAGGCTGTCATAGAGGATCCCCGCGCCGCTCGGCGAAATACGGCGGGTTTCGCTCCGCCCCTCAACCCGGGTTACGGAGCGACCGAGCGGGGTACAGGCTTAATCCTGGAAGCTGGCGCCCACCCAGACCTTGGGGGCGGCACGTTGATATTGCTTCGGACGCGCGACATCCGCGCCCAAGACCTTGGCCGCCTGCCAGCCCCAATGGGGATTGTCGAGCATCGCCCGCGCCAGCGCAATCATGTCCGCCTTGCCTCCAGCGATGATCGCTTCCGCCTGCCTTGGCGTAGCAATAAGGCCGACAACGCGCGTGCTGATCCCTGCTGTGCGCTTCACTTCGGCGGCAAAATCGACATTCATGTTGGCGCCCATGGCAGGCCGCGCCTCGGCGCTGATACCTCCCGAAGAGACGCACACGAAGTCAACACCAACGCCTTTGAGCGCCCGCGCAAAGGCGCCGGCGTCGGCGGCGGTTATCCCGCCCTCGACCCAATCGTGGCCGGTGATGCGCGCGCCTAGCGGCATCCCTTGCGGGATGACCGCGCGCACGGCTTTGGCAATCTCCAGCGGAAATTGCATGCGCCGGTCCGGCGAGCCGCCATATTGATCGCTGCGCTGATTCGAAACCGGCGACAGAAAGCTGTGCAGCAGATAGCCGTGGGCGCCATGCAACTCGATTGCATCAACACCGGCGCGCACGGCGCGCTTCGCTGCGTTCACGAACGCATCTCGCACCCGATTGATGTCTGCCAGTGACATTTCGCGCGGGCGCGGCCAACTCGGGCCGAACGCAACAGCGGACGGAGCAATTGTCTCCCAGGCATCGTCTTCGGGTGCAAGCGGCTGGCCGCCTTCCCATGGGCGATGGGCCGAGGCCTTGCGTCCGGCATGGGCTAGTTGAATGCCGATCCTGGCGGTTCCGAAACGACGGCAATGGGCAACGATGCGGGCGAGGGCGGATTCACAGTCGTCGGAATAAAGCCCAAAACAGCCATGGGTGATGCGTCCTCGACGTTCCACCCCTGTGGCTTCAACTACCACCAAGGCTGCCCCCGAGTTAGCGAGCATGCCCAGGTGGTTGACGTGCCAATCATTCGCAACGCCGTCATCGGCGCTGTATTGACACATCGGCGAGACGACAATCCGGTTTTCGAGATCAAGCTCCGCGAGACGAATGGGGGAAAAGAGAGCGCTGGTCATGGCGGGGATTGATAGGAAACGACCGCCAAAAAAGAAAGATCAGGTCTCAAGCGAACAGACAAGCATCAGGCAGGGCTGCTTTGGAAGCCGATTTCTGGGTTGGCTTCTGCCTGGGGTGCCGCCGGCGCGATTTCGGTCCACCGCTCGCTCGCCCGAATAGCCGATTGCAGGCAATGAAGGAATTGCTCTTCGCTGTAATAGCGCGTCCAGCGGCCACTGCGATACAGATCGACGAGATAGGCGCGTCGGCGTTCGGCGAGTGCGCGCCACTTATGTGAGACCTCCTGAAGTGCCGGCGAGAGGCAGTGCGACATGGAAGTGCGTTCTGGGCGGTGGCCTGGAAGCCAGGATTGTCACGTCGAAGCGCCCGCACAGATAACGAAACATGGTTGACGAAGGCTTAAAAGCCGGAACCCACGCCCGCTTGCCCAAAGAAAATGACCCGCCCAGACGGGGAAATCCGGGCGGGTCGCTTTGATCGGCGCAGGGGATCGGGGGGGCGTGAGCGCCGATCGGGGCTGTAAATTTGACCTCTTTAGCCAGTCCTGTTTAGACAGTCTTGGCTTGTTTTGAGAGTTAGTCGGCCTCCGGGCCGAAAAGGTTCATGCCGAATTCGCCGTTCGGCCGGGATTTTTTCGGCAGGATATAGAGTAACATAATACCCCTGATCTGGTCTAGTCAACGCCCGCCGTCATGACCGGACTTGTTCCGGTCACCCACGACTTGCCGTCTCTTGGCAGAAGAACTTGGATGGCAGGGACCTCGGGCTTGCCGAGATCCGAACTGTTAGGTGCCGCAAGTCGGGTGGGAACCCGACTTGCGGTGACAAGCACGGCCATGACGAGATTGCTCTAATTGTCGAGGAAGCTCCTGAGCTTTCTCGACCTGGACGGATGCTTAAGCTTGCGCAGCGCCTTGGCCTCGATCTGGCGGATGCGCTCGCGCGTGACCGAGAATTGCTGGCCGACCTCCTCCAAGGTGTGGTCGGTGTTCATTCCGATGCCGAAACGCATGCGCAGCACGCGCTCTTCGCGCGGGGTCAATGATGCGAGCACGCGGGTCGTGGTCTCACGCAAATTCGATTGGATCGCCGCATCGATCGGGAGGATGGCGTTCTTGTCCTCAATAAAATCGCCGAGGTGCGAATCCTCCTCGTCGCCGATGGGGGTTTCAAGAGAGAGGGGCTCCTTGGCGATCTTGAGCACCTTGCGCACCTTTTCCAGCGGCATGCCGAGCTTCTCGGCGAGCTCTTCAGGAGTAGGCTCGCGCCCGATCTCGTTGAGCATCTGCCGGGACGTGCGCACAATTTTGTTGATCGTCTCGATCATGTGGACGGGGATGCGGATGGTGCGCGCCTGATCGGCAATCGAGCGGGTGATCGCCTGACGTATCCACCATGTTGCGTAAGTCGAGAACTTATAGCCGCGGCGATACTCGAATTTATCGACCGCCTTCATCAGACCAATGTTGCCCTCCTGAATCAGATCGAGAAACTGCAAGCCGCGGTTGGTGTATTTCTTGGCGATCGAGATGACGAGCCGCAGGTTCGCCTCGACCATCTCCTTCTTCGCCTGGCGCGCCTCGCGCTCGCCCTTCTGCACCATGTGCACGATCTTGCGAAACTCGCCGATCTCCAGCCCGGTTTCGCCGGCGAGCACCTGAATGTCGTGGCGATACTGCCTGATCTTGTCCTTGTCCTTGGCAACCAGATTTTTCCAACCCTTGGCGGATAGCTTGGAAACCCGGTTCAGCCAGCGCGGATCAAGCTCGGAGCCCTGATAGTTCTTCAGGAAATCTTCCCGCACGACGCCGTGGCTCTCGGCGAGCCGCATCAGCCGGCCCTCATAGCCGACGAGACGCTTGTTGATGTCGTAGAGTTGCTCGACAAGAGAATCGATTCGCGTTTGATTCAGGCGAAGCGATTTGACCTCGGAGATGATGTCATCCTTGAGCTTCTTGTAACGGCGTTCCTGCGCGGGGGAGAGCGTCGTATTCTTGAGCTTGAACTCGATATCCTGATCCTGGAGCCGGCGCAGGCGCTTGTAGGCATCCGCCACGTTGTCGAAGGTCTCGACCACCTTTGGTTTGAGCTCGGCCTCGATCGCGGCAAGCGAGAGCGAGTTCTCCAAATCATCGTCGTCGAACTCCGCTTCACCCGGCGGGCTGCCACCCAATTCGCTTTCCTCGCCATTGGCGGGGACTGGAGACGCCTTGAAGGGGGTTGCAGCCGGAGGCGCGGCGGGAGGTGCCGGCGTCTGCGCCAGCGGCGGGGCGCCTGCGATCGGGGATGCCGGAACCGTCGGTCCTTCCGCCCCGCCGACTGGCGCCGGCATCGCCTTGGCATCCGGACCGGCATAGGTGGCTTCGAGATCAATGATGTCGCGGAGGAAGACCTTTCCCTCGTTGAGCTCGTCGCGCCATATGATGATCGCCTGAAACGTCAGGGGGCTCTCGCACAGGCCTGCGATCATAGCCTCGCGGCCCGCTTCAATGCGTTTGGCGATCGCGATTTCGCCCTCTCGCGATAACAGCTCTACCGAGCCCATCTCGCGCAGATACATCCGCACGGGATCGTCGGTGCGTTCCGTTGGCTCCTTGGTCTCAACCTTCGCGGGGACTGCGCGCGCAACCTCGACCAGTTCGCTGCTCTCGGCCTCGGCCTCTTCGTCGGATTCTTCGCGTTGCTCCTCGTCCTCGCCTGCCTCTTCGGTCTCCACGACGTTGACGCCCATCTCGCTGAACATGGCGAGGACGTCCTCGATCTGCTCGGAATTCACCTCCTCCGATGGCAGCACCGAGTTGATCTGGTCATGCGTGACGTATCCACGCTTCTTCGCCGTACGAATGAGCTTCTTGACGGCCGCATCGCTCAGATCGAGCAGGGGCAACGGCGCGTCCGGCGCCTCAGGCAGTTCCTTTTCCGGCGCCTCGTCTTTTTCTTTTTCTTTAGCCGTTGGCTTCGCCTTGCTCGCCATGCATGTCTCCTGCGCGCTCATCGGAGCGTCGGCCACAACAACCACCCCTACCCTATGCGGAGAACTCGGTATGGCCGATCGCGCCGGTCAACGATGGAGACCATGATTCGGCCTCTCGGGAGTGTCACCGCGGGGTGCTTAAGCCGGGATTAACCCTTGAGTGGGAGATGCGCAAGGATTTGCCGAATTCCGTGCGCATCGGACCGGTTTCTTCCCGTTTGTCCCTCGTTTGCCCCTTTGGGGGCAGCCTCAGAACATCCGCCTCAGAACGCCCTGGCGGAGCGCCCTGACTGGGCTCCAAAGCCCTCGATCAGAGCCTCCGTCCCGTCGAACTGTGCAAGGCGAGCCTTGACATCCTGCAACCAGGAATAGTTCGCTTCCGTTGAGTCTCGCCCCAGCGCGCACTCCGCTTCCCGCAGCTCCTTGACCAGGGAATGCCACTGGCGATGCAGGCCGATCAGCTGTTTCCAGGTTACGAGGACGTCGTCCGGGGCGGCCTCCCGCCCCGCCCCCCAGACCGAGCCGGTCGTAATTGCCTTTTGCACGCGCGCAGTGACTGCCCCGAGCCCTCGCCGATCAAGCTCCGTCCTTATTCCGTCCGCATTGGTCCCAGGGTCATGGGCAAGGATGTCTATGAGGGCGGCCTTGACCTTCGCAGTCTCGGAGTGGCGCAGCTCGACCCCGGAGAGCTCCTCAAGATGGTCGTGGAGGAGCCATGGATGGTTGATAACGGCCTGCAGAATAAGCGCCTCGCGACAAGGGACGGCAGCATGGTAGCCCCTGTGGATCGGACCGGCCGCAAGCTGCGGGCTTGCCGCGACGTAGGGCCCCGAAGCGAGTAGGCCCGCGGCCCCGGCAGGATCGCGGCCGGGTGAACGCCTCCCCAGCGGCGCCATCAACGACCCTGGCGCGCCGCGCCCACCCGCGCCACGGGGCACGAACCGCGGTCTCACTTTCTGATCAACGTCAAACAGGGAACGCATCCGTTGCGCGAATTCGCTTCGGTAGTGCTTGCGGACAGTGTCGTCGTGGATGGAAGCGATCACATGGGCAAGCCGAGCCTCGAGCGCAGCCCGCCGCTCCGGCGTATCGAGACTGCCGGTTTCGATCTCCCGGGTCCACAGCACGTGCGCGAGAGGTTGCGCCGCGCCGGTTACCGCATCGATGGCCTCGCGCCCGCCGGCGCGCAGAAGATCGTCAGGATCGTGCCCATCCGGCAGGCTCGCAAACTTCAGGCTCTTCCCCGGCCGGAGCAAAGGCAAGGCGAGATCAACGCCCCGATATGCGGCGCGCCGGCCGGCGGCATCGCCGTCGAAGCACAGCGTGGGCTCTTCCGACAATCTCCAAAGCAGCTCTAATTGCTCGGTCGTCAGCGAAGTGCCAAGCGGCGCCACCGTGGCCTCATAGCCGGCCTGCACCATGGCGATCACATCGACGTAGCCTTCGACCGCAACCACCGGGGCACCTTTGTGCGCGGCCGCGCGTGCCGCAGCCATGTTGTAGAGCGTTGCTCCTTTGTGGAAGAGCGGCGTCTCCGGCGAGTTGAGGTACTTGGCGGGCACGTCCGCTTCGAGCGCCCGCCCGCCGAAGGCTATGACCCGATTGCGCAAATCGGTGATCGGGAAGATGACGCGGTCGCGAAAGCGGTCGTAAGGGACAGGGATATCGTCCCCGGCCACCAGCAAGCCCGCTTCGACCATGTCCTGCGTGACTATGCCCTGCTTGCCCAGATGCTCCTTGAGCGCGAACCGCTCATTAGGAGCGTAACCAAGTCGAAACCGCAGCTGGATCGCGGGGTCGATCGCGCGATCGGTTAGATAGCCTCGCGCTCTGGCCCCCGCGCGGGAGGCAAGCGTTCCTTCGAAGAATTTCGCCGCCACCTCCGTAATGTCGTGAAGCGTCTTGCTGCGCTCTTGCCGGGCGATGTCCTCGCGCGATGTTTTCGGCAGGGGAACACCCGCCTCGCCCGCCAGCCTCTCGACGGCTTCGGGAAACGAGAGCCCTTCCGTCAACATCAGAAAATCAAAAATGTTGCCGTTCTTCCCGGCCGAGAAATCGAACCACATGGATTTCTGGTCATTGACGAAGAAGGACGGCGTTCTTTCCTTGTTGAAGGGCGACAGCCCGCGCCATTCGCTGCCGGACTTTTTCAATTGCACGCGCCGTCCGACCACTTCCGACACGGAGAGGCGCGCGCGCAGCTCATCAAGAAATTGCGGGGTAAAGCGCATAAGCGTCTTCCGAATCGGCGCGAAAATGATAGCCGCAAATTATGATCGCGGTTGCCGGATCGCACGCGGAGCGAGCAAGTTGCGCGCAAACAAGCTTTTTCCAAGCTATCCACAGGACTGTAGGGGCGGGTTTCAAACCCGCCCCACTTCAGCACCGTGTATGTTTTACAGGGCGGGTTATAAACCCGCCGCTACCGCAATACGCATTGTGCCGCACTAGCCCGCAAGCAAGCCCTTGACCAGCGCGCTGGCCTTGCCGAAATCCATGCGGCCGGCATAGCGCTGCTTGAGGGCAGCCATCACCTTTCCCATGTCCTTGACGCTGTGGGCGCCGATCTGTCCGATAACCTCGTCGATTGCCGCTTTCACCTCGACCTCGGTCATCTGCTTCGGAAGGTAGGCGCTGATGATCGCGATTTCTCCGCGCTCCTGATCCGCAAGGTCCTTGCGGCCGGCTTTATCGTAGATGTCGAAGGATTCCTGGCGTTGCTTGATCATTTTCTGCAGGAGAGCAGGCAACTCATCTTCCGCAAGCGCTTGGCGGCCGTGCATTTGCGCCTCGATATCGGCATTCTTGATCGCTGCACTGATCAGACGCAGCGTTGAGACGCGTCGCTCGTCCCTCGCCTTCATCGCGTGCTTCAACGCACTGTTGATCTCGTCGCGCAGCACAGGTATGGCCTTTCCACATCGCGTCCGCCGCAAAGCAGCGTTGACACAAACATAATCGCAAGCTAGAGCACGCAGTCAGCATTTATGCTCTCGATGAACCAGAAACAACCTGATCGCTCACAGCCAGGCGCCGGTTGGAAGGAAGAGAGACCGACCGCCGTCCTGGTCCTCGCCGACGGCACCGTGCTCGAAGGCTTCGGTTTCGGCGCCAGCGGCCATGCAGCCGGTGAAGTGTGCTTCAACACTGCCATGACCGGCTATCAGGAAATCCTCACCGATCCGTCGTATGCCGGCCAGATCATCACCTTCACATTCCCGCATATTGGCAATGTCGGCGCCAACGAAGAAGATATCGAAACCGTCAGCATGGCGGCGACGCCGGGCACACGCGGCGTGATCCTCCACACCGCGATCACCGCGCCGTCGAGCTACCGCGCCACGCGGCATCTCGGCGATTGGCTCAAGACGCGCGGCGTGATCGGGCTGGGCGGCATCGATACCCGGGCATTGACCGCGCTCATTCGCACCAAGGGCATGCCCAATGCGGTTATTGCGCACGAACCGTCGGGAGAATTCGATCTGGAAGCTCTGAAGAAGGAGGCGCGCGCGTGGCCGGGCCTTATCGGCATGGACCTGGTTCCGATGGTCACTTCCACTCAGCGCTTTGGCTGGGACCAGACACCCTGGGAATGGGGAAAGGGTTACGGCAGTGCGCACCAAACAGTGTTCCACGTCGTGGCGATCGACTACGGGATCAAGCGCAATATCCTGCGCCAGCTTGCCGGCAATGCCTGCAAGGTGACCGTGGTGCCGGCGCAAATGTCCGCGGCGGAGATCATTGCCTTGAAGCCGGATGGAGTTTTCCTGTCGAACGGTCCTGGCGACCCCGCCGCCACCGGTGAATATGCTGTCCCCGTGATCCGCGGCATCATCGAGCGCGGGATTGCGACATTTGGCATCTGTCTTGGCCATCAGATGCTCGGGATCGCGGTCGGCGCCAAAACGGTCAAGATGCACCAAGGCCACCATGGCGCCAATCATCCGGTCAAGGACCTGGCGACCGGCAAGGTCGAGATAACCTCAATGAATCACGGCTTCGCCGTCGACCGCACAACCCTGCCCGCGGGCGTGACGGAGACACACGTTTCACTTTTCGATGGATCGAATTGCGGACTCGCCGTGGACGGCAGGCCGGTGTTCTCGGTGCAGTACCATCCGGAGGCATCGCCCGGGCCGCGTGACAGCCATTACCTGTTCAAGCGTTTCACCGACATGATGCGCAGGGCACGTCGCGCGTGAGATCCGGCGCAAGATCGGAAACATCACCCGCCAACTGGATAGCTTTTTGGGATTCGGATCATTCCATTTACGTCAACGCCCGCCACCGTGACGTGCACTACCGAAAGATCGCGTGCGACCTCCGCCGGCACATTCCCCCCGGCGCGCGCGTTCTTGACTATGGGTGCGGCGAGGCGCTCCACGCGGATTTGATCGCCGAGACCGCACAGGCGCTCACACTATGCGAGGCAGCGCCATCGGTCCGTGCAGCCCTTGCCAGTCGCTTCGCCACGCATGCCCGCATCGAGGTCCGCACGCCCGAGGAGGTTTTGGCCCTGCCGCCGGGCTCTTTCGACGTCATCGTGATCCACTCGGTCGCGCAATATCTCACGCCCAAGGAGCTCGACGGGCTGCTTGCAGAGTTTCACAGGCTGCTTCGAAGCGAGGGATTGCTCATCCTCGGCGACGTCATACCCTCGCATGTGACCGCGGTTACCGACGCGATGGCGCTGCTGCGCTTTGCTGCTGCAAACGGTTTCCTGCAAGCCGCTCTCATCGGACTCGTGCGCACGCTCGCTTCGAATTACTGGCGCCTGCGGTCGAGACTTGGCCTCACGCGTTATGCGGAGAGCGCGATGATTGCGAAGCTTGCCGGCGCCGGCTTTTCGGCACGCCGCGCTCCCGCCAATATCGGTCACAATCCCGCGCGCATGACGTGGCTTGCCCAGCGGATGTGAACGTAAGCGCCACATCACGCCACACGATCCATTGCGTTTGTGATGCTGATCGCGCTCCATGCCATCATCAAGAAAGCACGGAAGGCTCCAGCGGAGGATTTGGGGCTCGCGAAACAGAGATTGAAGGAAGTGCAGTCATGGCGAGAAAAAACCCGCACATAGAATTGAGCTTCGATAGCTGGCTGGTTGAGGAAGGAATCCGTGAGGAGGTCACCGCCGCTGCAATAAAGTCCGTGATCGCGCGCCAGCTTGCAACCGAGATGAAGAAAAGGAGGATCACCAAGAAACGCATGGCGGAGCTGATGAAAACCAGTCGAGCGCAAGTTGACCGCCTGCTCGATCCCGATAATGGCGGCGCGACCATTGAGAGCCTCCAGCGTGCTGCCAGAATCGTCGGCCGCGAGCTGAGAATGCATTTGGTGTGACGTCAATGTTGGTGTGGCGGGTATGAATGCACAAA